>NZ_CP051144.1:1200000-2400000 GCF_012317385.1 Romboutsia sp. CE17 | reverse complement strand
TTATATTAAATTAACAGATATAGGTAATTTATTAAATATAGACATATCGATATATTCATTTTACTATAAAAAAGTTTAAAAAATAATTAAAAGTATATATTAGTATATTTAAATATAGATTAAATACATACTAAATCGATTACTAAAATCATAAATGTGACATTTTACCGCAAAAAAAATAAAAATATATATAAAAGTATAGCGAAAAAGATAAAAATAGTGTAAAATAAAATTAAATTAATTATTATATATGAAATGATTTTGGAGGGAAAACATGAAACTTAAAAAGTTATTAGCTCTAGGCTTAACTACAGTTATGACTGCTGGATTATTAGTAGGATGTGGTTCAAGTGAAGGTGACACAGCTGAAAAATCAGAGGATAAGGTTTATAAAATAGGAATGATAACAGATACAGGTGGAGTAAATGATGAATCATTCAACCAATCAGCATGGAAAGGTCTTCAAGACTTAAAGAAAGAATATGGAGATAAAGTAGAAGTTAAATACTTAGAATCAAAACAAGATGCTGACTATGTTCCAAATGTAGAAACATATATGGATGAAGAATATGACCTAGTAATAGGTGTTGGATATAAATTAGAGCCAGCTATAAAAGAAGCTGCAAAGAACTACCCAGATCAACAATTTGCTATAATAGACTCAGTAGTTGAAGCGGATAACGTTAACTCATTAACTTTCGAAGATAATGTATCATCTTACTTAGCAGGTTTAGTTGCTGCAAGAATGTCTGAAACTGGAAAAGTTGCTTTCATAGGTGGAATGGAAAGTGAAGTTATAGCTAAATTTGAATATGGATTTAAAGCAGGTGCTTATACTGCTAAAGAGGATATTGAAGTATCTTCTCAATATACAAATAGTTATACAGATGCTGCTTTAGGAAAATCAATAGCAAATCAAATGCACAATAATGGTGTAGATGTAATATTCACAGCTGCAGGAGCTTGTGGAACAGGAGCTATAGAAGCTGCTAAAGAAAACAATAAAAAAGCTATAGGTGTTGATTCAGATCAATACAACTTAGCTCCAGACAATATGTTAACATCAGCTATGAAAAATATAGATGTTGCAGTATTTAACTTAGGTAAGTCTATGATAGAAGGTAACTATAAAGGTGGACAAATTATAGTTAATACATTAGAAACAGGTGGTGTTGGTATAGCTCCAACTAGTGATAAGAATGTACAACCTGACGTATTAAACTATGTTAACGAAATGGCTGAAAAAATAAAGAGCGGAGAAATAAAGGTTCCAGCTACTAAGGAAGAATTCGAAGCTGCTTTCCCAGATAAAAAATAATTAAATAATTTTATAAAAAAACTATCCTAATTAATAGGATAGTTTTTTTATTGATAAAATACATGGATAAAAAAAAAATAAAATGAGAAACCTAAAACTATATATAATGAATGTGTTTAGGAGGCAAAAGTATGAAACTTAAAAAAACTTTAGCTATTGCTACATCAATAATGCTATCAGCGTCTATGATAGTTGGATGTAGTAATAAAAGCAATGAAATCTCTTCTGGAGGCAATGAAACAAAACATGTATTCAAAATAGGAATGGTAACTGATACAGGTGGAGTAAACGATGAATCTTTTAATCAATCTGCATGGAAAGGTCTTCAGAAGGTTAAAGATGAATATGGAGACAAGGTAGATGTTAAATACTTGGAATCTAAGCAGGATGCTGATTACACTCCAAATGTAGAAACTTTTGTAGACGAAGGTGTTGACTTAATTCTTGGTGTAGGATATAAACTAAAGCCTGCAATACAAGAAGCAGCTAAAAATTATCCTGATAATAAATTTGCAATAGTAGATGAAGTTGTAGATGCACCAAACGTAGATTCTTTAATATTTGAAGATAATGTTTCTTCATACTTAACAGGTTTAATTGCAGGTAGAATGACTAAAACAGGAAAAGTTGGATTTATAGGTGGAATGGAAAGTGAAGTTATAAGTAAATTTGAGTATGGATTTAAAGCAGGAGTATTAGATTCTAACCCAGATGCAAAAATATCAACTCAATATACTAATAGCTATACTGATGCAGCATTAGGAAAATCAATAGCAAATCAAATGCATTCTGATGGTGTAGATGTAATATTTACTGCAGCAGGGGCTTGTGGAACAGGAGCTATAGAAGCAGCTAAAGAAAATAATAAAATGGCAATAGGTGTTGACCAAGACCAAAACTCATTAGCACCAAAAAATGTAATAACATCAGCTATGAAAAATATAGATGTAGCAGTATTTGATATATCAAAAACACTTATAGATGGAAAATATGAAGGTGGAAAAACTATAGTTAATACTTTATCAACAGGAGGTGTAGGTATAGCACCTACAACTAAAGATAATGTGCCAGAAGAAGTATTAACATATGTAAATGATCAATCAGAAAAAATAAAATCAGGGGATATAAAAGTTCCAGCTAATAAAGCTGAATTTGAAAAAGCATATCCTGAGAATAAATAGAATGAATAAAACTTCCTTTTATTATATAAATTTTATTACTATTTATAAAATTTAATTTTAAAAGGAAGTTTTTATACATTATTATTGAGATTTAATACCTTTTTGATCTTATATTTAAATTTAGTTTATTGAAATAAATAGATTAGGCACTTTATGGATAATATATAAGTATATGCAATAGGATTTATTAAAAATGTAAATAGTATACTATAATTACTAAAAGAGAGGCGATAATTAGGTGAATAATTATTAATGATATATATAAATTAAATAAAATATAAAAAAATGTCGAAAATAGTTTGTTATATGAACTATATTTTAGTATAATAAATAGTGCTTGATTAGTAAATAAGGAGGGTAACGAAGAGCGATGAATAAAAGTAATATCGATTACAGTCAAAAAGTTGTTGAAATGAAAAAGATAACTAAAAAGTTCGGAAATTTTGTAGCTAATGACAATATAGATTTGACTGTACATAAAGGAGAAGTACATGCTCTTTTAGGAGAAAATGGAGCAGGAAAATCTACATTGATGAACATACTATATGGTTTATATCATCCAACATCTGGAGAAATACATATAAACGGAAAATTAGTAAATATAGATAACCCTAATGTAGCTATAGAGAATGGAATAGGTATGGTACATCAACATTTCATGTTAGTACAACCATTTACAGTGGCTCAAAATATAATACTTGGAACTGAACCAGTTAAAGGTTTAGGTGCAGTTAATATGAAAAAAGCTATTGAAGATGTTAAAGCGTTATCTGAGAAATATGGATTATATGTTGATCCTAATGCAAAGGTTGAAGATATAACAGTTGGTATGCAGCAAAGAGTTGAGATATTAAAAGCTTTATATAGAGGAGCTGAAATATTAATACTTGATGAACCTACTGCAGTTCTTACTCCACAAGAAATAAATGAACTTATGCAAATTATAAGAAACTTAACTAAAGAAGGAAAGTCAGTAATTATAATAACTCATAAGTTAAAAGAAATAAAAGCTGCAGCTGATTACTGTACTATAATAAGAAGAGGTAAATATATAGATACAGTTAAAGTTGAAGAAGCAAGTGAAGATGATCTAGCAGCAATGATGGTTGGTAGAGAAGTTAACTTTAAAGTTGATAAAAAAGAGCCTAAATTAGGAGATGTTGTTTTATCAATAAAAGATTTATTAGTAAGAGATAACAGAAAAATAGCAGCTGTAGATGGTTTAACATTAGATGTTAGAGCAGGTGAAATACTAGGTATAGCTGGTATAGATGGAAATGGACAATCTGAATTAGTTGAAGCTCTTACAGGTCTTAGAAAGGCTGAATCTGGAAGTATAAAAATAAATGGACATGAAGTTTTAAATAATAAACCGATAGAAATGTTTAAAAAAGGTATAAAGAATATACCTGAAGATAGACAAAAAAGAGGTTTAATACTTGACTTTACAATAGCAGAAAACACAGTTTTACAAAACTATAAAGATCCTAGATTCTCTAAAAATGGAATCTTAAATATGGATGCAATAGAAAAGCATGCAGAAGAGATAGTAAGAAGATTTGACGTAAGACCTACTGATCATACAGTAAAAGCAAGAGCTTTATCTGGAGGTAACCAACAAAAGATCATAATAGGTAGAGAAGTTGATAATATAGAAGTTTCTAGAGCTGCAACAAAAGAACCTCAATTATTAATAGCAACACAACCAACAAGAGGTCTAGATGTTGGTGCAATAGAATTCGTTCATAGTTCTCTTGTAAAACAAAGAGATGAAGGAAATGCGGTTCTTTTAGTATCACTTGAATTAGATGAAGTTATGAATGTATCTGATAGAATAGCTGTAATTTACGAAGGTAAAATAGTAGGTATAGTTGATGGTAAGAATGCAGATGAAAATACATTAGGATTTATGATGGCAGGAGGTGCAGAAGATGAACAATAAAAAAGATAAGAAAAAAAGATCTGCTGCCAATAATACGATTATTTTCTCACTAGTGTCGATATTATTAGGTTTAGTAGTAGGTGCAATAGCATTATTAATAGCTGGATTTAATCCAATAGAAGCATATTCAGCTATGATAACAGGTGTAATTGGTAAGCCTAAATTTATAGCATGGACTATAATAAGATCTACACCACTTATATTAACGGGTCTTTCTATAGCCTTTGCATATAAAACAGGTCTATTCAATATAGGTGCTGAAGGGCAGTTTATAATAGGTGCTCTATTTGCAACATTAGTTGGAGCTGGAATAGAATTGCCTGCAATTATACATATACCTCTTACTCTTTTAATAGCAGCTTTAGCTGGTGCTGTTTGGGGTGGAATTGCAGGATGGTTAAAATCTAAGTATGGAATAAATGAAGTTATAGCAACAATAATGTTAAACTGGATTGCATTTTATTTAAGTAATTATATGATAAGAACTACTTGGTTAGCGCAACCAAATAGTGAAGCATCAGTTAGTATACATGAAAGTGCAAGTATAGGAATAGATTGGTTAAAAGGATTAGTTGGACCAGCTACTTCTGTAAACTGGGGTATAGTTATATCTATAATAGTAGTATTAATAATAGCATTTATACTATTTAAAACAACTCTAGGATTCGAATTAAGAGGAGTTGGACACAACAAGTTCGGAGCTGAATATGGTGGAATAAATGTAAATAGATCTATATTACAATCTATGGCTATAGCAGGTTTAATAGCAGGACTTGCTGGTGCAATACAAGTTATGGGGGTATCTCATAATATAACAGTATTAGCAGCTCAAGAAGGATATGGTTTTGATGGTATAGCAGTAGCATTAATAGCTAATAGTAACCCAATTGGAGTTATATTCTCAGGATTATTATTCGGAGCGTTCAAATATGGAGGAACTAAGATGCAAGCAATCGGAGCTCCTTCTGAGGTAGTAAACATAGTTGTTGGTTCGATAGTTTACTTTATAGCTTTAAGTAGCGTATTAAAAATGTTATATGAAAAAATGAAAGAAAAAAGAAGTAAAGGGGGTAATGCATAATGGAACAAATAGCTTTAATTATTAGTACAACTTTAATGTACTCTACACCCCTTATATTTACAGCATTAGGAGGAGTGTTCTCTGAAAAATCAGGTATAGTAAACATAGGTCTAGAAGGTATGATGGTTATGGGTGCATTTGCAGGAGCAGCTGCAGGATATCTTTTAGGAAATCCATGGTTAGCATTTATTATAGGAGGACTTGCTGGTGGACTATTTGCTTTAATTCATGCAATAGCAACAGTTAGTTTTAATGCAGACCACACAATATCAGGGGTTGCTATAAACTTACTTGCACCAGGTGTAGCATTATTCGTATCTAAAATAATGTTTGATGGGGCAACAATGACTCCAACAATACCAATGGAAAATAAAATACCAAGACCTCTAAATGGTTTATTTGAATCAGGAAGTATACTAGATACTATATTTAACTCATATGCTACAGTATATTTAGCATTCATACTAGTTTTTGTAGTATGGTATGTATTATATAAGACTAAGTTTGGTCTTAGAGTAACAGCAGTTGGAGAGCATCCAGGTGCGGCAGATACTTTAGGTATAAATGTAACTCGTGTAAGATATGCAGCAGTTATAATATCAGGTATATTAGCAGGACTTGGTGGAGCATCTATGAGTTTAGCAGTTGTTTCATCATTTAGACCAACACTAATATCTGGTCATGGATATATTGCAATGGCAGCAGTTATATTTAGTAAATGGAGACCACAATGGGCTATGGTAGCTTGTTTACTATTTGGTTTCTCTACTTCTTTAACAGTTTTCTTTGGAAATCCAGAGTTACCATTTAGTATAAATGAAAACTTACTATCAATGATACCGTATGTAGTGACATTAATAGTCTTAGTTTTATTTGTTAAGAGTTCTAAAGCTCCTTCAGCTCTTGGAAATCCATATAAAAAAGGTGAAAGATAATAATATTATTTATTAGAAATAGAAAATAGTTAAACAGGAATAAATATCTTATATTTATTCCTGTTTTTTTATTTTTAAGATTTATTGCTAATATTTACGTACTTTAAGGGATGGATTAAGGGATAAAACTTAAAATAAATTCTTATAATATATTCTGATAAAAAAATTTAAAACTATTTGAAATAGAGTTTAAAAAATATATTTATAGAAATAATAATTATAAGATAAGAATTTTATTATTAGACGATCCTCTTTTATATGGCAAGAAAGGGGCGATGATTTTGACAAATAAAGAAATTCATATAAGTTTTTCACAACATCATAGGATTGATGCCCAAGAATTTTTAGAAATAAAAAGGTTGAAGAATATAAGTTTTAATAGAGACTTAGTAGATGTAGTGGTTGATTTAGATATTGAAGATGAGTTAAACCTAGAGGATATAATAAATAAACTAACCAGTCTAGTAATAAACATAATAAAACAAAAATATTTAAAAGAGTATGTAGAGAAAAAATTTAGTTCCTCATATAGAAAAGAAAGTGAAATTATTTATACATATTCACTAGCAGTTTTTGAAAGAACAGAAAACCTAATTAGAGATACAATAATGAAAAAATTATATACTCACTTATATAATGAAGACTCAATAAATATAGATGGTTTTTTAACCTTTAGATTAAAAGAAACTGCTATGTATTTATCTTCAATAGCTGATACAGCATTAGAAGAATATCTGTTAGATAGAGATCAGAAAGAGTTCATAAATGTATTAAAGTACTTTATAGATATGCAAGAAGCTAAAATTGACTTGTTAGTAGTTCATATATTACAAAATGGATCTTTTGTAATGTATGATGGAGAAGGGAATAAAATTGATAATATTGATGATGAAGAAATTATAAATATGGTATTAAAAGAAAATTTGAACTATGAAGATTTTCTTATAAGCACATTATTATCTCTTTGTCCTAAAAAAATACAAATTATGGATTCGTTAAATAATGATTCTTCTAAATTAGTTATAGAAACTATTAAATCAATATTTGAGGATAGAATTAGTAGTATTTTTACAAATTAAATAGTGAATTAGAATGTATTGCTAGTAAAAAGTACTTTTTTAATCTATAGATTAGTTTTATAATTGTATATGTCAAAATATATAATTATGAAATAATATGAGGAGATTTATATGAGCAGTATATTCAAAATAGTATTATTAGCAAGTATTGGTGGTATAATAGGATACGTAACTAATGTACTAGCTATAAAATTAATATTTAGACCTATTGAACCAATAAAAATACCAATCTTAAATTTAGAAATAGTAGGTCTAATACCTAAAAGAAGAAATGAAATAGCTAAAAATATAGGTGAAATAATACAAGATGAATTCTTATCTATGGATGACATACTTGAAAGTATAATGACTGAAAGTGATAAAGAAAAAGTTACTGAGTACATAAAAGGAAAAATTAAAAATATAGCTCAAGAAAAAATGTCTTTTGTACCATTTCCAATCCGAAGCATGCTTGAAGGTTATATAATGGATACAGTAGATATAGAAATAAGGAGCGCAATTGATGAATTAAGCAATGATATAATAAACAAAGCTAAAGAACGTATAAATATACAAGAAATAGTAGAAAATAAAATTAATGAATTAGATTTATATGAATTAGAAAATTTAATTATTAAAGTTGCTAAAAAGGAACTAAAACACATAGAAATATTAGGATTAGTGTTAGGTTTTCTTATAGGAATAATACAAGGTATTATCGTAATATTTATATAAAATATTATAGTTGATACAAAATTTACTATCTGATATAATAGTGATAATAACTTAAGATATTTGCGTAGAAAAGGAAGAGTAAAATAAAACTAATTTACAGAGAGGAAGGGTCATCGGCTGTAAGCCCATCTAAATATAGATATTTGAAAACTACCTTGGAGCAGGACTTATTAGCATAAATTTTATGTGAAAGTGTTCGGATGACAACCTTATAGTCAACAAGAGGACTTATAGTTTTATATAAGTCAACTTGGGTGGAACCACGAATTAATACTCGTCCCAATATTTTTATTGGGGCGAGTTTTTTAATACAAAAATATATAGGAGGCATTAGTTATGATAAAAGTAACTTTAAAAGATGGATCTATAAAAGAATTCGAAAATGAACTGTCTGTTATGGATATAGCTAAATCTATTAGTGAAGGTCTAGCTAGAGTAGTATTAGCAGCTTCAGTAAATGGTAAAGTTGTAGGACTTGACTACATGGTGAAAGAAGATTGCGAATTAAATTTATTCAAATTTGAAGATGAAGAAGGTAAAGATGTATTCAGACATACATCAGCTCATATATTAGCTCAAGCTATAAAGAGATTATATCCAGAAGCTAAATTTGCAATAGGACCAACTGTAGAAAATGGATTCTATTATGATGTAGACCTAGAGCATAGACTAACTAACGAAGACTTAGAAAAGTTAGAAAAAGAAATGAAGAAGATAGCTAAGGAAGATATAGCTGTTGAAAGATATGAATTATCAAGAGAAGAAGCTTTAGCTTGGGCAAAGGAAAATGGAGAATTATATAAAGAAGAACTTATATCAGAATTACCAGAAGGAGAAGTAATATCTTTCTACAAGCAAGGTGATTTTACAGATTTATGTAGAGGACCACACTTAACTTCAACAAAAAAGGTTAAGGCTGTTAAACTATTAAGTGTTGCAGGGGCTTATTGGCGTGGAGATGAAAAGAACAAAATGCTTCAAAGAATATATGGTATATCTTTCGAGAAGAACAAGGATTTAGAAGAATACCTACACATGTTAGAAGAAGCTAAAAAAAGGGACCATAGAAAATTAGGTAAAGAATTAGATTTATTCTTTATACCAGAAGAAGGTCCAGGATTCCCATTATTCTTACCAAAAGGTATGGAACTAAAAAATGAATTATTAAAGTTCTGGAGAGAAATACACAGAGAGGATGGATATCAAGAGATAGAAACTCCAATAATATTAAACCAAAAATTATGGGAAACTTCAGGACACTGGTTTAACTACAAAGAAAACATGTATACTGTAGATATAGATGAGCAACAATTTGCTATAAAACCAATGAACTGCCCAGGTTCATTAATATACTATAACTTTAAGCCACATTCATACAAAGAATTCCCTATGAAGGTTGCAGAACTTGGTAGAGTTCATAGACATGAGTTATCAGGTGCATTACATGGACTTATGAGAGTTAGAGCTTTCACTCAAGATGATGCTCATATATTCATGTTACCAGAACAAATAAAAGAGCAAATAAAAGGTGTTGTAGATTTAATAGATAGAGTTTACAAAACTTTTGGATTTGAATATCACCTAGAATTATCAACTAGACCAGAGAATTCTATAGGAAGTGACAAAGAATGGGAAGCAGCTGAAAATGGATTAAGAGAAGCTTTAGAAGAATTAAATCTTCCTTATATATTAAATGAAGGAGATGGAGCATTCTACGGTCCTAAGATAGACTTCCATTTAAGAGATTGTTTAGGTAGAACATGGCAATGCGGTACTATACAATTAGATATGCAATTACCACAAAGATTTGATATTACTTATGTAGGTCAAGACGGTGAAAAGCATAGACCAGTAATGATACACAGGGTTGCTTTCGGAAGTATAGAAAGATTCATAGGAATATTAATAGAGCATTATGCTGGTAAATTCCCAGTTTGGTTAGCTCCAACTCAAGTTAGAATATTACCTATATCAGATAAATACAACAATTATGCTAACGAAGTTAAAAAAGCTTTATTTGAAAAAGGCATAAGAGTTGAAATAGATGATAGGGCAGAAAAAACAGGATTTAAAATAAGGGAAGCTCAACTTCAAAAAATACCATACATGATAATAGTAGGTGAAAAAGAGGAAGCTGAAAATACTGTATCTGTAAGATCTAGAGATAAAGGTGAGATGGGGTCTGTATCTTTAGATGAATTCTTATCTACTATATTAGATGAAGTAAATAATAGAACAAATGTAGAGCAATTTTAATTATTGATTAATTAATAATTTATAATAAATAGTTTTTAATAAAAAAATCACTAACCTGTAATAATTATTATAGATTAGTGATTTTTTATTTAGTTAACCATTTCTTTCGTTATTAGTGATTTTAGTTCTTCATGTGTCATAGTTTCCTTGTCAAATAAATATTTTGAAACTATATGTAGATCATTTATATTATTTTTTAATAATTTTAAAGTATCCTTATAGCAGTTTTGAACAATTTCATTCGCTTCTTTTTGAACTTGTTCAGATAAAAATGTTTTAACATTTCCGTCAATCGTCATAAATCCTAATTTACTCATACCATATTCACAAACCATCTGGTTAGCTATATCTGTAACTTTTTTTAAATCATCTTTAGCACCGGTAGATTGATGGTTGAATATTATTTCTTCGGATGCTTTTCCAGCTAAAAGAATTTTTATCTTACCTATTAATTCATCTTTAGTATAGATATATCTATCTTCATCAGGAAGTTGAAGTACATAACCTAAGGCCTCTCCTCTAGGAACTATAGAAATTTTTTGTATAGGACAAATACCTAATATGTTACTAACTAGAGCGTGTCCAGCTTCATGATAAGAAACAATATTCTTCTCTTTTTCTATTAGTGTTGAGTTTTTTGATTCTAATCCTGCTATAACTCTCTCTAACGCTTTATCAAAATGAACTGCTGTTATAATTGGACTATTATCTCTTACTGCGAAAATAGCAGCTTCATTAGCTATATTAGATAAGTGGGCACCATTGAAGCCATGAGTTTTTTTAGCTAAAAGTTCTAAATCTACAGCAGGATCTAATGGTTTATTATTAGTGTGAACTTTTAGTATTTCATATCTTGTATGAAAGTTAGGAGATCCAATATGAATATGTCTATCAAATCTTCCAGGTCTAAGTAGTGCTTCATCTAATAAATCTAATCTATTTGTTGCACCAATTATTATAACGTTAGAATCTTTATTAAAACCGTCCATTTCAACTAAAAGTTGATTTAGTGTTTGATCTTTTTCATTATTACTCTCTAAATGTCTTTTTGCTCCTATAGCATCTATTTCGTCAATGAAAATAATACTAGGTGCTTCTTTACGTGCTTTTTCAAATAAGGTCCTAACACGTTTAGCACCAACACCTACATACTTTTCTACAAATTCAGAACCTGTTACATTAAAAAATGAGGAATTAGTTTCTCCGGCTACGGCAGATGCAAGAAGTGTTTTACCAGTACCAGGAGGGCCGTAAAATAAAACTCCTTTAGGAATTTTAGCACCCATTTTTTGATATTTATCTGGAAACTTCATAAAATCTACTATTTCAAAGAGCTCCTCTTTCACTTCATCTAGTCCAGCTACATCTATAAATGTAGTCTTAGGTTTTGTACTACTTGTATCTTCGTTTTGGGTTTCCTTTTCTAGTTTTGTTTGAGCAAATACTGGAACAGGATTATTAAATTTTTTTAAAAAATTATTTAACATTTTCATAGCCATACACCTCAGATCATAAAAATTATTAATTTACTTTATATTTTCCAATATTACTAAAATTTATTATATAAATTTTTCCATAAATGATTTATTTAAGTTATATTTTTAAGTATAGCCACAAATTGTATAATAATTACTTGATAAATTAAAAATAATACTAATAGAATATTATAAGTTATAATAATTATAAAATAAAAATTAAAATAAATTCTTGACATACTAAAATATATATAGTATATTGTATAGAGTAGTTAAGAAAACAAGAAGAAGTCCGCTTCTCACCTTGCAGCGTAAGTTCGTAAGGTAAATATAAGTTAAAACCTCAAGTTATATATAATATTAATAGAGGTTAGATTATTATGACTTATATTAGCGGATGATTTATATCATTCGCTTTTTTTAATATATATAAAATTTTGGAGGTGTCCCACCATTAGCAAAGAATTATCAATAAATGATCAAATAAGAGATAAGGAAATAAGAGTTATCTCAGAAACTGGAGAGCAACTTGGTGTAATGTCAACTAAGGAAGCTCAGGCATTAGCAAGCAATAAGAACTTAGATTTAGTTAAAATATCACCGAATGCTAATCCACCAGTTTGTAAAATAATGGATTACGGAAAGTACAAATACGAACAAGCAAGAAAAGAAAAAGAAGCAAGAAAAAACCAAAAGACAATAACAGTTAAAGAAATAAGACTTAGACCAGGTATAGAATCTAATGACTTACAAACTAAAGCAAATAATGCTATAAAGTTCCTTAAAAAAGGAGATAAGGTTAAAGTTGAACTTAGATTCAGAGGTAGAGAATTAGGACATAAAGATATTGGTAAAGAAGTAATGCTTAAGTTTATAGATATAGTAAAAGAGTTTGGAGAACCAACAAAAGCCCCTGCATTTGAGGGTAATAATATGGTTGTAATTATAGATCCAAAAAAATAGATAATTAACTGAGAGGAGGAATTTATCATGCCAAAAATGAAAACTCATAGAGGTGCTGCTAAAAGATTCAAGAAGACTGGAACTGGAAAGTTAAAGAGAGCTAAAGCTTTCAAAAGACATATACTAACTAAGAAAAATGCTAAGACTAAGATGAACTTAAGAAAGTCTGCAATAGTTAGCGAAGGCGATGCTAGAAGAATAGCACAATTATTACCATACTAAGATTAAAAACAAAAAGACAAAAAATAGATTAACGTAAGATTATTAAAGGAGGTCACAACGATGGCAAGAGTTAAAAAAGCTATGAACGCTCGTAAAAAGCATAAAAAAGTATTAAAACTTGCAAAAGGATTCATAGGATCTAGAAGCAAATTATATAGACCAGCAAATACTTTCGTAATGAAAGCATTAAAGAACGCATATATAGGTAGAAAGTTAAAGAAGAGAGACTTCAGAAAACTTTGGATACAAAGAATAAACGCTGCAACTAGAATGCACGGATTATCTTATTCAAGATTCATGAACGGATTAAAATTAGCAGGTGTTGAAGTTAACAGAAAGATGTTATCTGAAATGGCTATACAAGATCCTCAAGGATTTGCTAAATTAGTAGAAGTTGCTAAGTCAAAATTAGCTTAATTTAATAAAAAAAGCGGTAAACTTTAATAGTTTACCGTTTTTTTATATATTATTATGAATTTAGATATAACATATATTTAACATAAATTTATCTATTTAGGCAGAGAATATTATAAATAAATGTGTATAATAGTATATAAGGAATTTAGATATTAATAAAATCCTCCTATTATTGATTTATGCTAAAATTTGGAATATAATGAAAAAATATATATAATACCGTGTATATAAGGAGGTCTAGTAAATTGAAATCTTTATTAAAAAAGATTATGAGCTACATAAATAGTATGCATCCAGCTCAGATCATGGTAATTGGATTTGCAGCTGTAATATTGCTTGGAGCTATTATATTAAATTTACCTATAGTGACTCAAAGTGGAGAGAGTGTAGGTTTTATAAATGCATTATTTACAGCTACATCTGCTGTATGTGTTACAGGATTAGTTGTAGTAGATACAGCTACATATTGGAATCATTTGGGGCAAATAATAATTATAACGCTAATACAAGTCGGTGGACTAGGGTTTATGACCATAGCAACAATGTTTGCTTTATTAACAAAAAAGAAAATTAACTTAAGAGAAAGATTATTAATCCAAGAATCTTTAAATCAAAAAGATTTATCTGGATTAGTTAAGCTTACTAGATATGTGATTTTAATAACATTTTTAATAGAGGGAATTGGAGCGATTTTATTATCATTTACTTTTATCCCACAATTTGGATTGGGAAGAGGAGTATGGTATAGTATATTCCATGCAATATCAGCCTTTTGTAATGCAGGATTTGATTTAATGGGGTCTGTAAGTGGACCATTTACATCATTAATATCATATGTAGATAATTTTATGATTGTTATTACAATATCGATGCTTATAATATTAGGTGGTATAGGATTCCCTGTAATGCTAGATGTGATCAATGCTAAAAAGTTTTCAAAATTAAATATGCACTCGAAAATTGTAATAATTACAAGTGGTATTCTTATAGTGATAGGAACAACACTTATATTTATAGTAGAATTTAATAATAAAAATACATTAGGAACATTAAGTATGCCGGGTAAATTCTTAGCAGCATTATTCCAATCAGTTGCTGCAAGAACAGCTGGTTTTAATACAATAGACTTACCTTTATTACATGAAAGTAGTTTATTTATAATGATGATACTTATGTTTATAGGTGCTTCTCCAGCATCAACCGGTAGTGGTATAAAAACAACTACATTAGCAACTTTATTGATAACTGTTAAGTGCTTTATATCAGGGAAATCAGATATAGAAGTGTTTGAAAGAAGAATAAGTTCATCTACTATAACAAAAGCTGTAGGTATATTTTTTATAGCTGTATCTCTTGTAGTATTAGGAACTTTAGCCTTATCATTAACTGATCCAGGATTTACTTTAGTTGAATGTGGATTTGAGATAGTATCAGCAATAGCTACAGTAGGTTCAAGTATAGGAGGTAGCCCGAATTTAACAGCTATGGGTAAAATTGTGGTAATGATAGCTATGTTTATAGGAAGGGTTGGATCCTTAACTATATTTATTGCATTGCTTTCAAAAGGAGCTAGAAAAAAACCTCCTGTTAGATACCCTGAAGGAAAAATAATAGTAGGATAAATTATAGATATTGAGAGGTAATATTATGAAACAATATATAGTTATTGGTTGTGGAAGATTTGGTGCATCAGTAGCTACTACAATGCATCTATTAGGCCATCAAGTTATGGCTATAGATAAAAATGAAGAAATAATACAAAATATATCAGATAAAGTTACTCATGCTGCAATTGTAGATGTTACAGATGAAGCTGCTTTAAGATCTTTAGGATTAGGAAACTTTGATGTTGCTATAGTTGCAATAGGATCAGATATAAGAGCATCTATAATGGGTACTCTTATAGCTAAGGAGATGGGTGTACCTCATATAGTATGTAAGGCAAAGGATGAATTACAAGCGAAGGTTCTTTACAAGATAGGTGCAGACAGAGTAGTGTTCCCAGAGAGAGATATGGGAGTAAGGGTTGCACATAATCTAGTATCAGATAATATATTAGATCATATTGAACTAGATCCAGAATATTCAATAGTAGAGATCGTAACTCCTAACAAATGGGTAGGTAAAACTTTAATAGAATTGGATTTAAGAGCTAAATATGAAATAACAGTACTTGCTATAAAATCTGGAAAGAAAATCAATGTTACACCTTCTCCACAAGAAGAGTTGAATGCAGGTAGTATTTTAGTTGTAATTGGTCAAAATAGTAGTATAAGTTCAATTGCTTCAGAAAATAAAGATTTAATTAGGAGAAAATAATAATAATGATAACTATGATAAGTAGTAAAGATAATGAAAAAGTAAAATATACAAAGTCATTATTAAAAACAAAAAATAGAAATAAAGAAAATAAATTTATTATTGAAGGATATAGAATTCTAACTTTGGCTATAGAATGTAATGTAGACTTAGATTATGTGTTCATTAATGAAGATTTTGAAAAGAAAAAAGAACATTTAGATTTTATAAATATACTTAATAATAAAAATATAAAGATATACAAAACTACAAATAAAATATTTGGAGAGTTAATTGATACAGAAAATACTCAGGGGATTTTAGCAGTAGTAGGTTTTAAAAACAGAGATATAGATAATAATATAAAAAACTCACATAAGTTTGTATTAATTCTAGATAGAATTCAAGATCCAGGTAATATGGGAACTATAATTAGAACAGCAGATGCAGCTGGAGTAGATGCTATAATAAACCTAAAAGGTTGTGTGGATATATACAATCCAAAAGTTATACGCTCTACCATGGGATCTATATTTGATATGAATATAATACACGCTACTCAAGAAGATACACTTAGAGTTTTAAAAAATAATAATTTTGAGATAGTATCTAGCTTCTTGAATACAGAGAATTATTATAATGAAGTAAATTACAAAGATAAAGTAGCCTTAGTAATAGGAAATGAAGCTAATGGAGTAAATGATGAATTAATAAAAGAGTCAGATACTTTAGTCAAGATACCTATATATGGTAATGCCGAATCTTTAAATGCAGCAATAAGCTCAGCAATATTAATGTATGAAATAAAGAAATCTTTAGTATAGAATATTGTAAGGATACATATTATTATGCTATAATATTGTATCGATACAACAATAAAATATAATTGAAATACTATGAAAGAGAAAAGTATTTTAAATTAACTTAGCATAGAGATAGGTATCTAGGCTGGAAGTACCTTCTAAGAATTTAAAAGAAGTTCCCTCTGGAGTATTAAAGCTGAATTAATAGTAGGTTTTGACGTTAAAACGCGTTAAGTTTATACGAGGTGGTTTAGAAATTTTAATTTCTAAGCTACTAGGGTGGTACCGCGAAATTATAACCTTTCGTCCCTAGACAGGGATGAAAGGTTTTTTATATTTAAATAAGAAAATAGTGAAAGGGTGATAATAGTGCAAGAAAAATTACTTAATCTGAAAGATATCGCTTTAGATGAAATAAAAGATGCTTCTACTATAGAAGAATTAGAAAGCTTAAGAGTGAAATACTCTGGAAAAAAAGGTCAATTAACTGCTATCATGAAAGAAATGGGTAAATTATCAGCAGAAGAAAGACCAGTAGTAGGTAAGGTTGCTAACGTAGTAAGAGAAGCAATTGAAGGTGGTATAAATACTAAAAAAGAAGAAATAAAGGCTATAGAAAAAGAAAAGCAATTAGCTAGTGAAGTTATAGATGTTACTATGCCTGGAAAAGTATTTACAGTAGGTAAGAAACATCCTATAAGTAAAGTAATAGATGAAGTATCAGAAATATTCATGGGATTAGGATTTTCAATAGCAGAAGGTCCAGAAGTTGAAACAATCGAAAATAACTTTGATGCATTAAATGCTCCAAAGGACCATCCATCAAGAGATATGAGTGATACTTTCTACATAAATAGTGAATTATTACTTAGAACTCAAACATCTCCAGTTCAAGTTAGAACTATGAAGAGTCAAGAGCTACCTATAAAAGTAATATCTCCAGGTAGATGTTTTAGA
This sequence comes from Romboutsia sp. CE17, assembly GCF_012317385.1. GTDB lineage: Bacteria > Bacillota > Clostridia > Peptostreptococcales > Peptostreptococcaceae > Romboutsia_E. The sequence continues at coordinate 2,382,359 of NZ_CP051144.1, read as the reverse complement.
TTTGACTCTCCAGATGCTACACATTCACCAATGTTCCATCAAATAGAAGGATTAGTTGTTGGTAAAGATGTTACAATGGCACAACTTAAAGGAACATTAGATAATTTCGTTAAGAAATTATTCGGAGAGGAAACTAAGACTAAGTTTAGACCTCATAACTTCCCATTCACAGAGCCAAGTGCAGAGGTAGACGTTACATGCTTTAAGTGTGGTGGAGAAGGTTGTGCAATGTGTAAACAAGAAGGATGGATAGAAATATTAGGTGCTGGTATGGTTCATCCAAATGTGCTTAGAAACTGTGGAATAGATCCTGAAGTTTACAGTGGATTTGCATTTGGTATGGGTGTAGAAAGAATAGCTATGCTTAAATATGAAATAGATGATATAAGATTATTATTCGAAAATGATATGAGATTTTTAAACCAATTCTAATTAGGAGGTAAGTAATATGTTAGTATCTTTAAAATGGCTTAGAGACTATGTTGATATAGATATGGACACTAAAGAGTTCGCTGATAGAATGACTATGACAGGAACTAAAGTAGAAAAAGTAGATTTCTATGGAGAAGAGTTAGAAAATGTTGTTGTTGGAAAAATACTAGAAATAACTCAGCATCCAAATGCTGATAAATTAGTTGTAACTAAAGTTGATGTAGGAAGTGAAGTTATCCAAGTAGTAACTGGAGCAAAAAATGTATCTGTAGGAGACTATATACCAGTTGCTAGAATAGGAGCTAAATTACCTGGAGGAATAAAAATTAAAAAAGGTAAATTAAGAGGAGAACTTTCAGAAGGGATGATGTGTTCAGCTGAAGAATTAGGAATAGATGAGCACTTCGTAGCTGAACATAAGAAAAATGGAATATATATATTAGATCATGAAGATTCTTATGAATTAGGAAAAGATGTAAAAGAAGTAATGGGAATCAATGATGCTTTAATAGAGTTTGAATTAACATCAAATAGACCAGACTGTAGATCTATGATAGGTATAGCTAGAGAAGCAGCAGTTACTATAAACTCTAAGTTAAAATACCCTGAAATAAATGTAAAAGAAGAAGGTCAAGATATAAATTTTGATATAAAAATAGAAGATGAAGATCTTTGTAGAAGATACTGCGCAAGAACAGTTAAAAATGTAAAAATAGGACAATCTCCATACTGGATGCAAAGAAAGCTTATAGAAGCTGGTGTTAGACCAATAAATAATATAGTAGATATAACTAACTACGTAATGCTAGAACTTGGTCAGCCACTACATGCATTTGATTTAAGTAAATTAACTACTGGTAAAATAGTTGTTAAAAATGCAGTAGATGGAGAAAAATTCACTACTTTAGATAACATTGAGAGAACTTTAGATAAAGATATGTTAGTTATAACAGATGGTGAAAAGTCTTTAGCCCTTGCAGGTGTTATGGGTGGACTTAATTCTGAAATAGATGATAATACTACAGAAGTTTTATTAGAAGGAGCAAGCTTTAAATCAGAAAATATAAGAGCAACTTCTAAAAAATTAGGCCTTAGAACTGAGGCATCATCAAGATATGAAAAAGGAATAGATACAAATCTTGCAGAAGAAGCTGTAAATAGAGCAGCGCAATTAATAGAAATACTAGGGTGTGGAACTGTTGATAAAGGGATAGTTGATATATATCCAACTAAGCCGGAAGTTAAAACATTGGTTGTTAATCCACAAAGAATAAATAAACTATTAGGTGTAGAAATTCCTATGGATCAATTTGTAGGAATATTAGAATCATTAGAATTTAAGTGTAACTTAGTTTCTAGCGATAAATTAGAAATAGAAGTTCCAAGCTTTAGATTAGACATGGAACAAGAAGCAGATGTATTTGAAGAAATAGCTAGAATCTATGGATTTGAAAATATACCATCAGCTCAATTAGAAGGTAATGCCACTGCAGGAGTTAAAACAGCAAAGCAAAAATTCATGGATAATGTAAAAAATACTGCTACTTCTATAGGATTAAATGAAATATTAACTTATTCATTTGTAAGTCCAAGAGGTGTAGATAAAATACAACTTCCATATGATGATAAAAAGAGAAACTTTGTAACTCTTATAAATCCATTAGGTGAAGAAACGTCAGTAATGAGAACTACAATGATGCCAAGTATGCTTGATGTTTTATACACAAATATATCTCGTAAAGTAGATAGAGCATGGGCATTTGAATGTGGACATACATTTACTCCACAAAATGGATTACCTAAGGAACATAACCATGTATGTATAGGTATGTATGGAAAAGAAACAGATTTCTTTGCATTAAAAGGAGTAATTGAAACTATAGCTAAAAATGTTGGATTTGAAAATTATGAAATAATACCAGAAAAAAATAACTCAACATTCCATCCAGGAAGATGTGCTAAAATAGAGTATAATGGTATATACGTAGGTACATTTGGAGAATTACATCCAAATGTAATAGAAAATTATAGCCTAGGTCAAAGAGTTTATATAGCTGAATTAGACCTTGATGTAATATTTGAAAATTCTAGCACAAATATAGTTTATAATCCATTACCAAAATTCCCATCTACATCAAGAGATATAGCTTTAATAGTTAAAGATGATATATATGTAAAAGATATAGAGGATATAATAAAAGCTAATGGAGCTGGACTTGTAGAAGAGTATAAATTATTTGACGTATATAAAGGTGCACAAATAGAGGAAGGACATAAGTCTATAGCGTATTCTATAACTTATAGAAGTAAAGAAAAAACATTAACAGATGAAGATGTTGCTAAAGTGCATGACGTTATATTAAGAGAATTATCAGAAAAATTAAATGCAAACTTAAGATCAAACTAATTCATCTGTGTAGGGGGGATTAGTGTGAACAAGGTAACAGTAAAAATTCAGGGCGTAGAATATCCTATGGTAGGAGATAAGCCTGCTCATGAAATGATTAAAGTAGCAAATTATGTTGATCAAGAAATGACAAAAGTTATAGAGAGTAATCCTAAATTAAGTACAGTTATGGCTGGAATAGTAACTGCTATTAATATTACGGATCAGTTATTTGAATGCGATAATTATAGCAGTGATTTAGCTAAAGAGAATGATGAACTAAGAAAAAAAATAGATCATACTGATGAAGGTCTTAAATTAGAAATAAAAAAATTACAGCTTCAACTAGATAGCAGAGATAAAGAAATATCTGATGCAAATTCTAAAATCGAAGAATTAAGCAAATCACTTGAAAACAAAATTAAAGAGTTGGAAAATAAAGAAGCTGAAATAAATAACTTGAGTATGTCATCAGTAGGATCACAGTCTGAGGTAGAAGATTATAAATCAAAGATAACTGATTTAGAAGAGTTACTAAAAGATGCTGAAGAAAGAGCTAAGATTGCGGAAAGTTTATCTTCAGAGTTCCAAAATAAAGCTTATAAATTACAGTTGAAATATACTGAATTAGAAAATGAGCTTAAGTATTTAAGAGCAATGAGATAAGAATACTAAGGGGGATGTATCTTAAATGATTAAATCATTTAAGATACATCCTTTTTTATGCTTAAGGAAATTATATTATATAAATAACGTGTATAATTACTAAAGTTAAGTAGTATTAGTCGATTTAGTGAGCATAAAAAAGATTTTGAGCAACGGGCAGGGCCGTTGGCGACATGAGCAAAGCGAATTTTTTATGTTTTTAAATATCGACTTAAATGGGTATATAAATTGATTGGACTAAATACTTAAAATATAAGATAATAGAGTATACTATATATTATAAAAATTCCTTGAAGGGAGATAAAAAAATGAAAGACATAGAATTACTAGCACCTGTCGGTTCTTTTGAAGCATTAAAAGCAGCAGTTCAAAATGGAGCAAATGCAGTATATCTAGGAGGCAAAGATTTTAGTGCAAGAGCATCGGCTAATAACTTTGATAGAGATGAATTGAAAGAAGCTGTTAAATATGCGCATATTAGAGATGTACAAGTTTTTGTAACAGCAAATACTTTAATTAAGCAAGATGAAATAGAAAGCTTTGTAGAATATGCAAAATTTTTATATGATATAGATGTTGATGCTATAATACTTCAAGATATAGGTATAGCTAAGTTAATAAAAAAATTATTACCAGACTTTGAACTTCATGCGAGTACTCAAATGGTAGCACATTCATTAGAAGACGTTAAGTATCTTGAAAATGCTGGATTTGATAGAGTTGTATTAGCAAGAGAGCTAAATGTAAATGAAATAAAAGAAATATGTGACAATACTAATGTAGATATAGAAGTATTTGTACATGGTGCATTATGTGTATGTTACTCTGGTCAATGTTTAATGAGTAGTATGATAGGAAATAGATCAGGAAACAGAGGTAGATGTGCTCAGCCATGCAGACAAAAATACGAACTTATTGATATACATACAGGAGAAATAATAAATAGCAACGGAGATTATTTATTAAGCCCAAGAGATTTAAATACAATTGAAGAAATAGATAGAATAATTGATGCGGGTGTTCATTCACTAAAAATAGAAGGAAGAATGAAAAGACCAGAATACGTTGCAACGGTAATAGATAGTTACAGAAAAACTATAGACAATTATCTTAAAAAACATGAGGTAAATGTTTCTGATGAAACTATAAGTGATTTATACACTATTTTTAATAGAAAGTTTACGAAGGGTCTTATACTAGGGGAAGTAGGAAAGGATGTAATGAATTCTGAAATTCCAAATAATCAAGGCTTATACGTAGGTAAAGTTTTAGACTTTAATAAAAAAGCTAAAAGACTAAAAATAAAATTAGAAAATACTCTTAAAAAGGGCGATGGTATAAACTTAGGTGGTGGTACTATCGGAAGAATTATAAAAAATGGAGAAATAACTACAATAGCTCATAAAGGAGATATTATAGAGTTAGATTTCGTAGGAGAAGCTAGAAGGCATCAAGTAGTATTTAAAACATCAGATAGTGAACTTATGGACAGAGTTCAGAGTACGTTCCAACAGGATAAGGAACTAGTGAAAAGCTATATAGATGCAGAATTAATTATAAAATTAGGACAAAAACCCTTATTGACATTAAGAGATACAAAAGGAAATAAGGCGTCAGTAGAAGGTGATAAGATAGTTGAAGAAGCATTAAAAGTAGCTTTAAGTAAAGAAAAAGTTGAATCACAGATTCAAAAGCTAGGAAACACACCATATGAATTAAATAAAATATCAATAATACTTGATGAAGGCGTAAGTTTACCAATAAGCATTCTTAATCAAATGAGAAGAGATTGTATAGAGTTATTAAATGAAGAAAGAGTAAAAGTAAAAAATAGAAACTATAAATCGAGTAAGGTATCTTATAATCCTACTAAGTTTAAAAAGAATCGAGAAGAAAAGATAAGAGTTAAAGTAAAAAATTTAGATCAATTACAGGTTGCATTAGAATGTGATATAGATGCAATTTATTATGAAGATATAATCACATTAGAAAAAGCATTAGAAATGGGATTAAAATACGATAAAAAAGTTATATACTCATCACCGAGAATAATAAGAAATAGAGAATATAAAAGTTTAGAAAAGGCTAATAAGTTAAATATAAAAGATGTGCAAGTAGGTACTTTAGGTGGTATGGATTATTTCAAAGGAAAAAGTATAAGTATAGATTATTTCTTAAATGCATTTAATAGTGAAACTATAAATCATTTTAAAAATGAGGGAGTAAAATCACTATGTATCTCACAAGAGCTTAATTTACAAGAAATAAAAGAAACTTTACAGTACACAGATATGGAAATAGAAGGTGTAGTATATGGATATGCAACTATGATGGTTACGGAATACTGTCCTATGGGAGTATTAGTTCGTGATTGTAAGAAAGATAAAAGAGCAGCTAAATGTAATCAGAGTATATATGCTTTAAAAAGTTTCAAAGGAGATATGTTTAGAATATCTCAAGATATATTCTGTAGAAGCACAATATATAATTCAAATGTAACTTGCATGTTAGACAATTTAGAGGAAATAAGAAAATCTGGCATAGATGTATTTAGGTTAGACTTTACACATGAAGATGGAAAAATGGTCAAAGACATAATAGAGGCCCATATAGAAGTTATAAATAATAATTATAGATTAGGTTCTAAAGCTGCTAAACTATATAATTATTTAGACGAGAAAGGAACGACATCAGCGCATTATTATAAAGGTGTAGAATAAAGGTATGAAAAAAATTTTAATATTAATAACAATATTAGTAATAGCATTAATTTCAACGATAATATTAAAAAATTTAGACTCAAAAGATAAAGGCAGCATAGATTTTACAGAAAAAAAGGCTGAAGATTTAAATCCAATTTCAAAATCTAGTGTATTAAAAGTATTAAAATCAGAATTTGGTGAGAATGTAGTGAATACTGAAGACGATGTAAAAGATGATGGCGATTATTACTCAGTTGAAGTTAAGGTAAATTTAGGTAGTCAAGAAGAACATACTCACACTGATGAAGAGTTATCAACAGAAGAACTAGAGTTAGACGAAGATGGAAACCATATAATTAATATAGGTATCCACAAAATAAACAAATATACAGGTGAGTTAAGTGAAGAATAACTTCATACTTATAAAATAAGAAATTATTTAATTAACTTACTAACATATTTAAAATAAGAGAAAAGGTATGATAGTAAACTTATTAACAAATACAGTAGATATTACTGCATTTTAAAGGTTTACATTCATACCTCTTTATTATATAGAAGTATATTAGCTTAAGCTATTAATGAATTGATTTTAAAATTGTTAATAAATAATCCCAAGTATTTTCAGTAGATTTTACATCAAGATGCTCATTAGGAGTATGAACATCAAACATATCTGGACCGAATGATATAGCTTCAGCTCCGTTCATTTTGCTTAATAATAATCCACATTCAAGACCAGCATGTAAAGCCATTATAGTAGGCTTTTTACCAGTTAATTTTTCATAAGCTTCAATACATATTTCTTCAAGTTTAGAACCTTTAGCATATTCCCAAGCAGGATAGGAACTCTCAACTTTGAAATCTCCTTTTAAAGATTGTGTTAATAGATCCATTCTATTTAAAATATCATCTTTTAAAGTACTAACAGAACTTCTAACAGCACTTTCAAATAATATATCATTATCGCTATTAACAACAACACCTAAGTTAGTAGAACTTTCTACAAGACCTTCTATATCCATACTCATAGTTTGAACCCCATTAGGCATTAAATTATACATTTTAATGACTTTATCTTTAAATTCTGGAGTAAATACTTTTTCTACATGAGCCTCAGAAACTTCAATAACAAGTCCTGGATCAGAAGTTTTAAGTTCATTTTTAAATATTTTTTCTATATCAGAAATTTGTTTTTTGACTTCATCAACTGAGTTTTTATTAACAGCTATTATACACTCTGACTCACGAGGTATAGCATTATTTTTTGAACCTCCACTAACTTTAGCTAAATCATAGTCGATACTTAATAAGTTTAATAATCTACCTAGTAACTTATTAGAGTTACCTCTTTGTTTTATTATATCCATCCCAGAGTGACCACCAAGAAGTCCTTTTATATCTATAGCTAAACCAACTTTATCACCAGAGATATTTGTATATTCTATTGGTAAAGTAGATTTAGCAGTAGCACCTCCAGCACAGCTTACTAATATATATCCTTCTTCCTCAGAATCTAAGTTTAATATGTATTTAGCTTTTAATTGAGAACCATCTAAGTTCATAGCACCACTCATACCAGCTTCTTCATCCACAGTAACTAAAAATTCTATTTCAGGATGTTCTATGCTATTATCCGAAAGTATAGCCATACCCATAGCAACAGCTATACCATTGTCAGCACCTAAAGTAGTACCTGTAGCATATATCATTCCATCTTCAACTCTTAGTTTTAAAGGATCTTTTGTAAAATCGTGATCTGTATCTTTATTTTTTTCGCAAACCATATCCATATGTCCTTGAATCATAACACAAGGAGCATTTTCATAACCTTTAGTTGCAGGTTTTCTTATTATAATATTTAAATATTCATCTTGTATTGTCTCTAGACCTAAATCTTCACCAAATTTTTTTAAATAATTACTTATTTCCTTTTCATTACCAGAGCCTCTAGGTATTTGAGATATTTCTTCAAAATATTTAAATACTGATTGAGGTTTTAAATCTTGTAAAACTCTTTTCATTAGTAGAATCTCCTTTAATATAAATTTGTTTTAAAACATTGATTTTAGGTTAATAATTAAAAAAATACGCTACAAATAATACATGTTTATGTATAATATATAAATAGCTATATAAATAGTATAATACAAATATACATAAAATAAACAATATAATAAAATGCGAATAAAGGAGGAAGTATGAACAGTAAATCACTAAGAGTTTTAGAATTTAACAAGATTGTTGATATATTAAAGACGAAAGTTTCATCTTCTTTAGGTTTAAAATATATAAATGACTTAACTCCTAGTTCAGAATATGAAGAAGTTAAGTATATGTTAGAAGAAACTAGCCAAGCTCAAGGAATCCTTTTAAAAAGAGGAGGAATAGCCTTAAATGGTATACATGATATAGAAGATAAAGCTAAAAGGGCTGAGATTGGAGCATCATTAGATCCAGGCAGCTTAATCAAGATAGCTGATACATTAAGAGTTGCAAGAACTTTAAAAAACAACTTATGTGGTAGTGATGAAGAAGAATTTAATTATCCAATAATCCAAGGATTATCTAATTCATTATACGCATATAGGGATGTAGAAGATAAAATATATAATGCAATAATCAGTGAATTAGAGATATCTGATAATGCATCAACAGAGCTTAGAAGTATTAGAAGAAGGATAGTTCAAAAAAATCAATCAATAAGATCTAAGCTTAACTCTATCATTACATCAACTACATATCAAAAATATCTACAAGATGCAATCATTTCTGTTAGAGGAGATAGATTTGTTGTGCCTGTTAAAGCTGAATATAGATCTTATGTTTCTGGAATTATTCATGACCAGTCATCATCAGGAGCTACACTATTTATAGAGCCTATGAGTATAGTTGATATGAATAATGAACTGAGACAATTAAGATTACAAGAACAAGAAGAAATAGAAAGAATCTTATCGGAATTATCAGCTTTAGTAGGAGAGATAAGTCAAGAATTAATTGCTAATCAAGAGATATTAGGTAAGCTAGACTTTGCTTTTGCGAAGGGTAAACTATCTATATCAATGAAGGCAGTTGAGCCGCAATTAAATGAAGACAAGTTTATAAATATAAAGGCTGGAAGACATCCACTTTTAGATGCAGATACTGTTGTATCTAATGATATATATCTAGGAAGAGAATTCCATACATTACTTATAACAGGTCCGAATACAGGTGGTAAAACTGTAACTATAAAAACAGTAGGATTATTTGCTTTAATGACTCAAAGTGGACTTCATATACCAGCTAACTATGGAAGTAGTATGTGTGTATTTGATAATGTATTTGCTGATATTGGTGATGAACAAAGTATAGAGCAAAGTTTATCTACATTCTCATCTCATATGACAAATATAGTATCAATATTGAAGGAGATAACAGAAAATTCATTAGTTATATTTGATGAATTAGGAGCTGGAACTGACCCAATGGAGGGTGCTGCTTTAGCTGTTTCAATACTTGAAGATGTAAAGATGGCAGGAGCAACTTGTATAGCTACAACTCACTACACAGAGCTTAAAAACTATGCATTAACAAAAGATGGAGTAGAAAATGCGGCTGTCGAGTTTGATGTAGAAACACTAAGTCCTACATATAGATTACTTATGGGTATACCTGGAAAATCAAATGCCTTTGAGATATCTAAAAAATTAGGCTTAAGTGACTACATAATATCAAGAGCTAGAGATTTTATAGATGATAGCAATATAGAGTTAGAGGATGTTCTTCAAGAGGCTGAAAAAAGTAGACTTAAAGCAATAGAAGAAAGAGAAGAAGCTGAAAGATTAAAGTCTGAAATTGAGAAAATTAAGCAAGAGTATGATGAAAGATTAGAAAAGATTATAAATCAAAGAGAAAAGATGATAGAACAAGCTAAATCTGAAGCATTTAGAATAACTAGAGGTGCTAAAGAAGAAGTTGATAATATAATTAAAGAGCTTAGAGCTATGGAAGCTGAAATGGCTTCTAAAGAAAAAAATCGTAAGATTGAAGCTCTTAGAAAAGAGCTAACAAACTCTATGGGGGCACTACAGCCAACAGTTGAGAGTATGATTGTTCCTAAGGTAGCAAGTAAAGAAATTAAAAACTTAAAGCCTGGAGATGAGGTTAAAGTAATAACTTTAAATCAAAATGGTAGCGTAATATCGGTAGATGAGAAGAAAAAAGAAGCTGTGGTTCAAATTGGTATAATGAAAATGACTTTACCATTTAAATCATTACAAAAAGCAAAATCAGAAGCTAAAACTACTGTAACAAAAGGAACTAGAAATATAATAAAATCAAAATCAGGAAGAGTTAAAAGTGAAATTGATCTTCGTGGTATGACATTAGAAGAAGCAATAATGGAAGTAGATAAATATTTAGATGATGCCTGTGTAGCAGGTTTAGAATATGTTACAATAATACATGGTATAGGTACAGGGGTACTTAAATCAGGATTACAAGAAGTTCTTAAGAAAAATAAACATGTTAAATCTCAAAGACCAGGTCAGTATGGTGAAGGTGGAGCAGGTGTAACTATAGCAGTTCTAAAATAAATTAAAGAGGTCAATATTATGATATTAGTATCAGCATGCTTATTAGGCATAAATTGTAAATATAACAATTCTAATAATGAAAACTCTAAAGTTAGAGAATATTTAAAAGGAAAAGAATTTGTGATTGTATGCCCAGAACAGTTAGGAGGACTAAGTACACCTAGAGATCCTTCAGAAATTGTTTTATCTAAAGAAAAAGATATTAAAGAATACAAACTTATGAGCAATAAAGGAAAAGACGTTACTGAAAACTTTTTAAAAGGAGCTAATGAAACATTGAAAATTGCTCAATTATATAACTGCAAAAAAGCCATAATGAAGGATGGAAGTCCTTCTTGTGGTTCGACATACATATATGATGGTAGTTTTAGCGGGAGAAAAATTCCTGGTGAGGGAGTTACAACATCATTATTAAGAAAAAATAATATAAAGGTACTTAGTGAAAAAGAACTATAATAGGTAAACATCTTGAAAAAACTCGAAATTTGATTTACCATAATAAGATAAGAGAAAGAGAGAGGAGCAACGACATGCAAGATTTCAAGGTAGCAATAGGAAATTTACTTAAAGAGAAAATTGAAGAATTATCTTTAGAAGAAATATTAGGACTTATAGAAATACCACCAAATAAAGATATGGGTGATTATGCATTTCCATGTTTTAAATTGGCAAAAGTATTTAGAAAAGCTCCTAATATGATAGCGGCTGATTTAGCAGAAAATATAGAAGCTAAAGGTGATATAGCAAAGGTTATGCCAATGGGCGGATATGTAAACTTCTTTGTTAACAAATCTCAGTTAGCTACAAATGTTATAAATGATGTATTAACTCAAAAGGATGCATACGGAAAATCAAAATTAGGTGAAGGTAAAACTGTAGTAATAGATTTTTCATCTCCTAATATAGCAAAACCATTCCATATAGGACATATAAGAACTACTGTTATAGGTAATGCCTTATATAAAATATATGATTCACAAGGATATGATACTGTAAGAATAAACCACTTAGGTGACTATGGAACTCAGTTCGGAAAGCTTATAGTAGCATTTAAGTTATGGGGAGATAAAGATGCGGTAGAGGCAAATCCAATACCAGAATTATTAAAGTTATATATAAGATTCCATGATGAGGCAGAAGAAAAACCAGAAATGGAAGATGAAGCTAGAGCTTGGTTTACTAAGCTAGAGAACGGAGATCCAGAAGCTAAAGAATTATGGCAATGGTTCAGAGATGAAAGTTTAAAAGAATTTGCTAGGGTTTATGACTTATTAGATATAGAGTTTGATTCTTATAATGGAGAAAGCTTCTACTCTGATAAGATGGATTCTGTAATAGAAACTATAAAAGAAAAAGGATTACTAAAAGAATCTAAAGGTACAAATGTTGTTGAGTTAGAAGAGTATAATATGCCACCAGCTCTTATAACTAAGAATGATGGATCTACTTTATATATGACAAGAGATTTAGCTGCTGCTGTATATAGAAAAAATACTTATGATTTTGATAAGTGTATATATGTAGTTGGTTCTCAACAAGCATTACATTTCCAACAATTATTTAAAGTTTTAGAACTTGTAGGTTATGAGTGGGCTAAAGATTTAATTCACGTTCAATTTGGAATGGTAGCATTAGAAGAAGGAACAATGTCTACAAGAAAAGGTAGAGTAGTATTCTTAGAAGATGTTTTAAGACAAGCTATAGAAAAGACAAAGGAAACTATGTTATCTAAAAACCCAAATGCTAAAAATGTTGATGAAATAGCTAAGCAAGTTGGGGTAGGAGCAGTAGTGTTCCAAGAGTTATCTAACAGTAGAATAAAAGACTATACTTTCTCATGGGAAAGAACGTTAAGCTTTGAAGGAGAAACTGGACCATATGTTCAATACACACACGCTAGATGTTGTGCAGTTTTAAGAAAAGCTAACGAAGAAGTTACTTCAGATATAGATTATAGCTTATTAACTAATGAAGATAGTGTTGAAGTATTAAAGACTATTGCTTCATTTAACAAGAGCATAGTATCTGCTATGAACAGAAATGAGCCACATATAGTAACTAGATTTGTTCTAGATTTAGCTCAAGCGTTTAATAAGTTCTATCATGATAATCCAATATTAGTAGATGATGTTAATGTTAGAAAAGCTAGACTTGCTTTAGTTGCAGCAACTAGACAAACTTTAGAAAATGGACTTAAATTATTAGGAATGCAAGCACCAGAAAGAATGTAATTAGAAGTTTTAGGATATAGATTATAACAAAGGGCGTTTGGGCTGATATAATACTTTTAAGGCATGCAGCTAAAAAATGTTGCAAATGGCATTGAAAATATTTATATCAGCCCTTCGCTACGTTATAAAACCTAAAATATATACCAGCAATAGTTGAAGAGTATACTAAAGGTTTATTTAATAGCATTATGAATAGGTATATTATAAATAATTGTTGATAAAAATAGTTATTAGACAGTATTACAAGGAGTGTAATATTAATGAAAGATAATGTAATTAAGAAAAGTTATATGTCAGCTTTTGATATAGATGATAAGAATCTTAAAGATTTGATTATTGTAAATACTAAGTGTTTAGTTGATGATGGAAAGAATAGATTTGTATTTGTAGATAGTAATCGTTTAAAGGATGAGTTAATATATTATAGGTTTTATGGAGAGATACCTTCATATAATTCTATTTTAAACTTAATACTTCCTGTAGTACTTGCGAATACAAATATTGATAGATCTCAAGATGAAGCTATTTCTTTAATTCAAAAATATGCTAAGTATTTTAAAAAAGAAGATAAGATATTTGACTTTATATTGGGTTCAGTTGTGTACAATAGCATTATACATAGTTTAATAGAAAATAAAAATATTAGTTATGAAGATTTATTACAAGGAATAAAAGATAGAATAATAGGATTAACTATAGATTTAGATAAACCTCAAATGATTAAATTTCAAATGAGTAGGATTAATACTTTACAAATTATAGACAAGTTTATAGATGGAAAATGTGAAGATTATGATGATAACAAAGTAATTCCAACAATATTAAATATATTATATGATATTTATATTGAAGATAGATATGTTAATAATGATGGTATTAGTAGTATAAAAAAATCTATATTATCTATTTTAGGAGATGAGATCAACCTAAATATAGAGAATATAGATTTTATTACATCAATGTCTGAATATGTCACTAAATTAAGACTATATAGAATAAATAAAAAAATCTATAATAGTAAATCAGACCCTAGAGCTTTAATTAAGTTGGTTGAGGGAGAGATTTATACAGACCCTATATTTAATCAAATAAAAGTAATTTCAAAAGAATTTAGCGAAAATATACTTAGTATAAAAATTAAATCAAAATCTGGAATCTATGTATTAAAATTTAGAAAATCTTAAATTTAATTATTAGTTTCTAGATAGTTTATAAAAGATTCTTCTGTAGTATTAGTTAAGAAGCATAATTCTTTTACTATACTATTTCTAAGTTCAATAAAATCATTAAGATTTGTATTTTCATTAGTAAACTCTAATGCTTTTATTATAAGTAATAAATCTCTTTTTGATAATGAATTGATAGATACTTGGTCAATTAATTCCATGATAAACTTCCTTTCTTAAAATATAGTAATTAACAAACTAACATTCTACAAAATATAATAAAAATCCTTTTTAAAAGTAGAATTTTGATAGTTTATATAAATTATTTTAACTTAAATACATAATAAAATATAGACAATATTAATAAAGAGGTGAAATATTTGAAGATATTATTAACCACATTAAATTCTAAGTTTATACATACAAACTTAGCTATTAGATATCTTAAAGAATTTGTAAAAGAATTAACTCCAGTAGATATAAGAGAGTATACTATAAATAATGATTTAGACTACATACTAAAAGATATATATAGAAACGATTACGATATAGTACTTTTCTCTACTTATATATGGAATGTATATGATACAGCTAAGATTTGTGAGAACTTAAAGAAGGTAAAACCTAACGTAAAAATAGCACTAGGAGGACCGGAAGTAAGTTATGATAGTGCTGATGCTATGAAGAAGTATCCTTTTATAGATTATATACTATGTGGAGAAGGAGAATTAGTATTTAAAGACTTAGTTGAATACTTTTTAGGTCAAAGAAAAATAGAGGATGTAGAAGGTATAGTATATAGAAATAATGACGAGATAATAACTAATAGACCTAAAGCATTATTACAAAATTTAGATGAAATTCCGAGCCCTTATGAGAATTTAGATCCAAAAGAATATGAAAATAGAATCGTTTATTATGAAACATCAAGAGGTTGTCCTTTTAATTGTCAATACTGTTTATCTTCAACATTAAAAGGGTTAAGATATTTTAGCATAGATAGAGTAAAAAAAGATCTAAAGAAATTAATTGATGCAAGAGTTTCTCAAATTAAATTTATAGATAGAACATTTAACGCAAATAAAGAGTTTGCTCAAGAAATAATGAAGTTTCTTATGGAACATGATAATGACTATACTACATATCATTTTGAAGTTACAGCACATCTTCTAGATGAAGATACGTTAGACTTTTTAAAGGACTGTAAGGAAGGTTTATTCCAATTTGAGATAGGTGTCCAATCAACTAATCAAAAAACTTTAGATGCAGTAGGAAGAAGAGATGACTTCAAAAGGCTATCATATGTTGTACAAAGAGTTGCATCTTATAGAAACATACATCAACATTTAGACCTAATTGCAGGACTACCATATGAAGATTATGCTAGTTTTGAAAACTCATTTAATGATGTATTTAACTTAGGGATAGAACATTTACAACTAGGATTCTTAAAGATGATAAAGGGTACAGGTGTAAGAAATACTGCTAAAGAACATGGATATAGATATAAAGATTATGCTCCATATGAGATTTTATATAACGATTATATAAGTTATGATCAAATATTAAAGTTAAAAGATATAGAAGAAATTCTAGAAAAGTATTATAATTCAAAAAACTTTGTTTTATCTATGAAGTATATAATAAAGAATTTCTATAGTGAAAGTCCATTTAAGTTTTTTGAAGATTTTGCTACATATTTTGATATTAAGGGATATTTTGATATGGCCCAAGGCAAGAATCAATTATATAAAATTTTATTAGATTTTTATAATGAAAAAATAAATATAAATAATGAACTATTTAATGATATACTTAAATATGATTATATATCACTAGGGAAGACATCAAATTTACCGCAATTCTTTAATAAGAGAGAAATGGAAGACTTTAAAAATAGATGTCATATATTCTTACAAGAGGAAGAAAATGTAAGAAATTATTTACCGAAATTTGAGAATGTTCCAGCTAAATTTATGATTAAACATGTTCATTTTGAACCATTTAATTATAATGTTGTAGAACTAAAAGATGATATACATAAGAAACTTGATAGATATGAAAATGTAGTTTTATTTGTATATGATGATAAAAAGATTTTTGAAAAGTCAAAATCATATAGTGTAACAATATAGGAGGTTAAGATGAAGTTTAGAATAGAAAAATATTTATTAAAAAAAGCAGATGAATTAGCTTTCATAACAATAAAAAATGATGGAGACTTTAAATTAAAAGGTTATACATTGCCAAGTAATGGTCTTGATGTTCCTATAAAAAATGAAGTACTTGTTAAAGGGATAAAAGAGAATACCGCTCAAGATGGAATAAACTCAATGTCTATAGCTGATGCTATGATATATATCATGGGTATTGATAGTAACTTTAAATATAACGATGAATATAAAAAATTTCTTAAGGCATTGGAATCAAATATTAATTTAGATTTAAGAGCTTATATGGGATATATGTCTAGAAAATATTTTGAAATAGGAGAGTCGACAGATTCTTTAATATATTTAAAATCACTTATAACAATGTTTCCAGATGATATAGATGGAATGTATCATTATGCAATAGTTTGTCAGGAATTAGCTCAGCAGTATCAAAAGGACTCTGATAATGAAGGAATGAACAATTTCTTACTTGAGGCTTTAGATAAGCTAGAAAAAGTAATATCTTTAGATGAGAGTTTTTCACATGCATATTATCATTTAGGATATCATTATTATAACCAAGGTCAATATATAAAAGCTAAAGTTATATGGGAGGAATCATTAAAATTAGGGCTAGAAGATGATTTAGTATCAGAAGTTCAAGATAATATAGGTAAAATGGATTTTAAAGTTCAATATGAAGAAGGATATACACTAGTATTCCAAGGTAGAAGTGAAGAAGCTTTAGAAAAATTATTACCTTTAGAGTCAGAGCATTCTGATTGGTGGAATTTATTATTTATGATAGGACTTGCATATAAAAATATGAACGAGATAGAAGAAGCTAAGTCTTATTTTGAAAGAATATTGATTTTAAAGCCTCATCAAGTTGATACTATGGTTGAATTAGGTCTTTGTGAAGCTGCAGTTTTTAACTTAGAAAAGGCTATAGAACATTTTAGTACAGCTGCAAAAATAAAAGAAGATCCAGAAATACTATGTAACTTAGGTATGGCTTATTTAAATAATGGTGAACTAGATGATGCTATTTATTATATAGAAAGAGCATATGAATTAGATCCAGAAGATGAAATAACAATAGCATGCTTAAGAGAATTAGATAATTATAGATAAATTTGAACTTTAGATAAAGAGAATACTTAAATACAAGTGTATTTTAGTATTCTCTTTATTGATTTAAGAAAATAAATTGATAATTATTTATCAAATAAAATTAAATAAATTGAATAAACAATAAAAATAAATTTATATAAGTATATAGTCATCGAAGTAAAAATAGATTATTTGAAAGAGCATTTATTATAAAAAAAAATTAGAGATAAACTTTAAAATATAAAAATGATCATAATAAAAATAATATAACAAAAGAATATATCATTGAAGCTGTTAACAAAGGTTATGAATCGATAAGAAACATTTCTATTAATATTGGGTCTGCTACAAGATATGGATTATGTAATTCATATGTAGAAAGAATAACTTATAAAGCTATCAAATTGAGAAATAGAAAATGAAAATAATATAATACAAAATACATTTTTCATGCTAAGATTATATAGGGAGGTGATAATTTGATTAAGAAATTGGATGAAATGATTAATCATTTACAAATAGGCCCAAAGGTAGTTCTATCTGTAGCTGCAGCTCATAATGAAGAAGTACTAATTTCTATAAAGGAAGCTGTAGATATGAATATAATACATCCTATATTGATTGGTAATGTTGAAAGTATAAGGTCAATATCGAAAACTATAAATTTTAATTTAGAGGGAATAGAGATAATACAAGAAAATGATATTTCAAAATGTGCAGAAATAGCAGTAAGGTTAGTTAATGAGAATAAAGCAGATTTTATTATGAAAGGATTGCTGGATACTTCTGTGTTCCTAAAAGCGGTTTTAAATAAAGAGTTTGGATTGAAACAAGATAGACTACTTAGCCATGTTATGATTTATGAAATAGAAAATTATCATAAACTACTCCTTATTACAGATGCAGGTATGAATATAAAGCCAACCTATGAACAAAAAGAAGATATTATAAAAAATTCTATACAAGCAGCAAGGGTACTAGGTATAGATGAAATTAAGATAGCATGTTTAGCAGCTGTAGAAAAGGTAAATTCTAAGATGCCAGCTACAATAGACGCTAGAAAATTACAAGAGGCTTCTCAAAATGGAAAATTTGGAGAGGATGTAATAGTAGAAGGTCCTATGGCTTTTGATTTAGCCGTGTCTAAGCATTCAAGTGAAATAAAGGGCTTTAATGGAAATGTAGCAGGAGATGCAGATATTATAGTAGTACCATTTATAGAAGTAGGTAATGCGCTTGGTAAGTCACTTACATATATGTCAAAATCTAAATCAGCAGGTATTGTAATGGGGGCAAAGACTCCTATAGTTTTAACATCACGTGCTGACTCATCACAATCAAAGCTATATTCAATAATTTATGGAGCTTTGATATCTAAAAGTACTAATTAATCAATAATCAAATCATTTAATCAATATATTTTACAAATTTAAAATAGATAAATCTAATTAAAAAGATATAATAAAGTTTAAAAGTAGTAAATATTTTCTAAAATAAAGAATTTGTTAAAAATTTATTTATTTTCGCCAAACCAAATGAAAATTAGTATATAATTAAAGTAAGGTTTTTTTATTTAGACCACTTAATATATCACCTAGGGGGATTTTAAAAATTAAAATCAAAAAGGGGATAGAGATATGGATAAAAAAGCAATGACTATTGACTTAAACAGTCAAATATTATTAGACAAGGCTGAAAAAGATGGCGTAGAAACAATGTATGACAGAAAAATAGGCTTTAAAAATCAATGTGGATTTGGTTTACAAGGTACTTGCTGTAGAAACTGTGGTATGGGACCTTGTAGAATTAGTCCGAAAACTCCGAGGGGGATATGTGGAGCGGATGAGCATGTTATAGTTGGTAGAAACTTTGCAAGAATGGTTGCTGGTGGAACAGCAGCTCACTCTGATCATGCAAGAGATATAGCTCATACAATGGCTTTAAGTTCAAGAGATGGTAACTACACTATAAAAGATGAGGGTAAATTAGTAGCTTTAGCTAAGGAGTGGGATGTTGAAACTGAAGGTAGAGATATATACGACATAGCTCATGACGTAGCTGATATTGCTTTAATGGAATTCGGTAAGCCACATGGTGTAGCGAGATTTTTAAAAAGAGCTCCTAAACAAAGACAAGAAATATGGAAAAATCTTGGGATAGAACCAAGGGCTATAGATAGAGAAATAGCTACAATAATGCATTCGACTCATATAGGATGTACAGCTGATATAGATAGTTTAATAAATATGTCAATGAGAACTGCATTAGCAGATGGTTGGGTTGGATCGATGATAGGTACACAATTTAGTGATATACTATTTGGAACACCAACTGTTAGAGAATCAGAGGCAAATTTAGGTGTTTTAGAAGAAAATAAAGTAAATATAATATTACATGGTCATGAACCTTCATTATCAGAAATGATAGTTTTAGCATCTGAAGATCCAGAATTAGTAGAATTAGCTAAATCAGTTGGAGCTGATGGTATAAACCTAGCAGGTATGTGTTGTACTGGTAATGAGGTTACTATGAGACATGGTGTTAAAACTGCCGGGGATTTTCATCAACAAGAGTTAGCTTTAGTTACAGGTGCTGTAGAAGCTATGATAGTTGATGTACAATGTATATTCCCTGCATTAGCAAAAGTTGCAGACTGTTATCATACAAAATTCATAACTACATCTCCAAAAGCAAAGATAACAGGATCTATATATATGGAATTCAAAGAAGAAGATGCGTTTAATATAGCAAAAGAGATAGTTAAATCTGCTGTATTGAACTTCCCAAATAGAGATAAATCAAAAGTTTTAATCCCAGAACATAAATCAAGCTCTGTAGTAGGATTCAGTACAGAAGCTATAATAGGGCAATTAGATAGAGTTGTAAATTCTCAAATAGACCCAGCAGGAACAATTAAACCATTAGCAGACTGTTTAAAATCTGGAGTTTTAAGAGGAGCAGTAGCTGTCGTTGGATGCAACAATGCTAAGGGTGTTTCTAACTTAGCTCATACAACAGTTATGAAAGAATTAATTAAAAATGACATAATAGTTGTTACTACAGGATGCGGTGCATCTGCGGCTGGTAAATTTGGGTTATTAAATAAAGATGCGAAAAAATTAGCTGGAAAAGGGTTAGCCACAGTCTGTGAACTAGCTGATATACCTCCAGTTCTTCATTTAGGCTCTTGTGTTGACTGTAGCCGTATATTAGAAGTTGTTGGTGAAACTGCTAAATACTTAGGACTTGATACAGCAGACCTTCCAGTAGCAGGGGTGGCTCCTGAATGGATGTCAGAAAAGGCGGTAGCAATAGGAACTTATGTTGTAGCAACTGGTATAGATGTTTACTTAGGTATAATGCCTCCAGTTGGTGGATCATCTAGAGCAGTTGAAATATTAACTAAAGAAATGGAAAAAATGGTTGGAGCTAAATTTATAGTTGAAGAAGATCCAGTTAAATTAGCTAAAAAAATAATTGAAGGTATAGAAAATAAACGTGTTCACTTTGAGGCTAAAATTGAGGAACAAATTCTTCAAGGAGCAGAAGCTTAAAGTACAAGTAAATAAGTTTAAATCAAATATAAGCGTGCTACTTTGAAAAGGTAGTTATGCTAATAAGTTTATGAATAAGCTTGATTATATATTATTTTTATGCAAACTATTTTAATAGATATTAGGTAAGATATAAAAATTATATCTTACCTAGCAAATTTTATAAATAATAGTAAGGTTTAAAAGAATTAGACAAAGGGTGGTAGAATATGAAAATAGCAGTAACAGGTAAAGGTGGGGTAGGTAAAACAACTTTTTCTTCAATGCTTTCTAGAATGTTTGCTGAAGACGGATATAGAGTTGTTGCTGTAGATGCTGATCCAGATGCAAATTTAGCTTTAGCACTAGGATTTCCTAGAGAGGTTTACGATAATATAGTGCCAATATCAGAAATGAAAAAATTAGTTTCTGATAGAACTGCAGCAGAAACAGGAACATTCAATAAAATGTTCAAATTAAATCCTAAAGTAGACGATATTCCAGAAAAATATTGTCAAGAGTATAATGGTGTGAAATTACTTACATTAGGGACTGTTGATTCAGGAGGATCTGGATGTGTTTGTCCTGAGCATGTATTACTAAAAAGGCTTTGTAGTCACCTAATATTACAAAATAAAGATGTGGTTGTTATGGATATGGAGGCTGGAATAGAACATTTAGGAAGAGGAACAGCCCAAGGTGTAGATGCTTTCATAGTTGTAGTAGAACCTGGAGAAAGAAGCTTACAAACTTATAGGAAAGTAAAGAAATTAGGAAATGATATTGGTGTTAAGCAAGTTTATGTTGTAGGTAATAAAATTAGAAATAAAGAAGATGAAGATTTTATAAAGAGTAATTTAGAAGATGGAGAATCATTAGGATTTATATACTATAATCAAGATGTTATAAATTCAGATAGATCTAATCAATCTCCATACGATGTTAGCATGAAAACCAAGGATGAAATTAAGATTATAAGAGATAGATTAATTAAAATAAAAGAAAATAAGAAGCAATTAAGCCTAGAAACACTCACATAGTGTGTAAATATAAAACTATAATTTTTGGGAGGATTCAGTTATGGGATTCAAATCTGATATTGAAATTGCACAAGAAGCACAACCTCAAGACATTAGAGAGATAGCAAAGAAATTAGGACTTACAGAGAATGATATTGAACTATATGGTAAGTATAAAGCTAAAATTGACTACAATTTACTAAAAAAAGATAATGGAGGTAAAAAAGCTAAGCTAATATTAACTACAGCTATAAACCCAACTCCAGCAGGTGAAGGAAAAACTACAACAACAATAGGTGTTGCAGATGGATTAGCTAAATTAGGTGAAAATGTATTAGTAGCTTTAAGAGAACCATCTCTAGGACCTGTATTTGGTGTTAAAGGAGGAGCAGCAGGTGGAGGATATGCACAAGTTGTTCCTATGGAAGATATAAACTTACATTTTACGGGAGATTTCCATGCTATAGGTGCTGCAAATAATTTATTGGCTGCAATGTTAGATAACCATATACATCAAGGAAATGAATTAGGAATAGATTCAAGAAGTATAACTTGGAGAAGATGTGTTGACATGAATGACAGACAACTTAGAAATATTGTTGATGGTTTAGGCTCTAGAGCTGACGGAGTATCTAGACAAGATGGATTTGATATAACTGTTGCTTCTGAAGTAATGGCTGCTTTCTGTTTAGCAAGTGATATAGTTGATTTAAAAGCAAGGCTTGGAAGAATAATAGTTGGATATAACTATCAAGGAGAACCTATAACTGCAGAGCAATTAAAGGCTAATGGTGCTATGGCAGCTTTATTAAAAGACGCTTTAAAACCAAATTTAGTTCAAACACTAGAAGGAACGCCTGCATTTGTTCATGGTGGTCCATTTGCTAATATAGCTCATGGATGTAACTCTGTTATAGCTACTAGAATGGCTATGCATTTTGCAGATTATGTAGTAACTGAGGGAGGTTTTGGTGCTGATCTAGGTGCTGAAAAATTCTTAGATATAAAATGTAGAATGGCAGACTTAAAGCCAGATGCAGTTATAATAGTTGCTACAGTTAGAGCATTAAAATATAATGGTGGAGTTCCAAAAGAAGAGTTAAATAAAGAAAACTTAGAAGCTCTTGAAGCAGGACTTCCAAACTTACTAAAACATGTTGAAAATATAACTCAAGTATATAAACTACCAGCAGTAGTTGCTATAAATGAATTCCCAACAGATACAGAAGCAGAAGTTAACTTAGTAAGAGAAAAATGTAAAGAGTTAGGTGTTAACGTTGCTTTATCTCAAGTTTGGGCAAAAGGTGGAGAAGGTGGAATAGAACTAGCTAAAGAAGTTATTAGATTAACTAGTGAACCAAATGATTTCCAATTCTGTTATGAAGATGATTTAAGTATAGAAGAAAAAATAAACGCAATAGCTACTAAGATATATGGAGCTGATGGTGTAGATTTTACACCACAAGCTAAAAAAGAATTAGCTAGATTAGAAAGCTTAGGATTTGGAAAAATGCCTATATGTATGGCTAAAACTCAATATTCTTTAACTGATGATCAAAATAAATTAGGTAGACCAACAGGATTTAGAATAACAGTTAGACAATTAACAGTTTCAGCTGGGGCTGGATTTATAGTTGCTTTAACTGGAGAAATAATGAAGATGCCAGGGCTTCCAAAAGTTCCAGCTGCAGAAAGAATAGATGTCGATGAAAATGGAATAATATCTGGATTATTCTAGTATTTATAAGAAAATAAGTTGGGGTAGTATGGCTTGTACGTACTACCTCAGTTAAAATAGATGTTTTTGTAGAATTAGGGGGAAATTCGATGAATATTTCGGAAAAAACTTGTGTAGAGTTTGTAGATGTGCTTGCTTCTAAATCACCTGTTCCTGGAGGAGGAGGAGCTGCTGCTTTAGTTGGTGCTATAGGAATGGCTTTAGGAAGTATGGTATGTAATTTAACTATAGGCAAAAAGAAGTATGCAGAGTATGAAGAAAGTGTGAAGGAAATATTAGCAAAAGCAGGCAAATTAGAAAGAGAATTACTAGAAATGATAGACAAAGATGCAGAGGGATTCTATCCACTTTCTCAAGCTTATGGACTTCCTACTTCAACTGAAGAAGAAAAACATATAAAAGAAGAAACAATGCAAAAAGCTTTAAAGGTTGCTTGTGAAGTACCTATCAACATAGTAAGGGTCTGTTATAAGGCTATAAAATTACACCAAGAACTTGTAGATAAAGGATCTAGGCTTGCCATAAGTGATATAGGAGTAGGTGTTCAATGTTTAAGAGCAGCTATTCTTGGAGCTGAATTAAATGTTGTTATAAATGTTAATTCTATAAAAGATCAAGAATATGTAGATAGAGTTAATGCTGAGATGAAAGAGCTTGTAGAGGGTGGAGTTCAAGTATGTGATGAAGTCTTTAAGAAAGTAGAAGTTTCTTTAGGAAAATAATAAATAATATTAAGGGGGTCTTATAAATGGAAGTATCAGTAGCTAAAGGAGAAATAATTAAGGGGAAACCAGTAGCAGATGCAATGAGTGAAAGCTTAATAAAAGAAGTTAATGAGTTAAGTAAAGAAGGGATAATACCAAAATTAGCTATATTGAGAGTTGGAGCTAAAGCTAATGACTTAGCTTATGAAAGAGGCGCTCTTAAAAAATGTGAATCTATAGGTATTGAAACTGATGTAGTAGAATTAGAAGAAGGAGTAACTCAAGATAAGTACATAGAGGTCTTACAAAAATTAAACAATGATCCAAAGGTTAATGGAATATTAACATTTAGACCATTACCAAAAGGTATAGATGAAGACGTTATAAAACATATTATAGCGCCAGAAAAAGATGTTGACTGTTTTAACCCATTAAATACTGCGAAGATAATGGAAGGTGATAAAACAGGATTCCCACCATGTACTCCTACTGCAGTTGTTGAAATATTAAAACATTATAATGTCAACTTAAATGGAGCTAATGTGGCTGTACTTGGAAGATCTATGGTTGTCGGAAAGCCAGTATCAATGCTTTTATTAGCAGAAAATGCTACAGTTAATATATGTCATTCTAGAACTAAAAACTTAGCAGAAGTAACTTCAAAAGCAGATATATTAGTTGCTGCTGTAGGTAGAGCTAGAATGATAACTCCTGAATATATAAAAGAAGGTGCAGTAGTAATTGATGTTGGTATAAATGCTAAACCGGAAGGTGGAGGAATATGTGGAGATGTTGATACTGATTCGGTAGTAGAAAAAGCATCTATGATAACTCCAGTTCCTGCGGGAGTAGGTTCTGTAACTACATCTGTACTAGCAAAACATGTAATAAAAGCTTGTAAGGCCCAAAATAATAAATAGATATACTTTTAGGGGGGAATAAGAGAATGGTAATTTCTGATAAAAAACCAATAGAAGAAGTATTAGGATTTCTAGAAGGTTCAGAAAAAATAGTATTAGTAGGATGTAATCAATGTGCTGCTACTTGTAAAACTGGAGGTGAGCCAGAATTACAAGCTATGAAAGAAGAGTTAGAAGCTCATGGAAAAACTGTATTAGGGTATAAAGTTATAGATCCTTGTTGTAACCTTTTACAATGTAAAAAAGATTTAAAATCTGTAAGAGAAGAATTAAAAGAGGCTGATGCTATATTATCTTTAGCTTGTGGAGACGGAACACAAACTATAGTTAAAAATACTAAGAGTATGCCTGTCTATCCAGCAAATAATACATTATTCATAGGAGAAGTTGAAAGAGTAGGACAATATAAAGAAGCTTGTAAGGCTTGTGGAGAATGTGAATTAGGATGGACTGGTGGTATATGTCCAATAACTATGTGTGCTAAAGGCTTAATAAATGGAGCATGTGGTGGAGCTAAAGATGGAAAATGCGAAATAAGTCATGAGAATGATTGTGCATGGATTAAGATATATGAAAGACTTAAGGAGTTAGATCAATTAGATAACTTAACAGTGGTTAGGCCACCAAAAGATTATTCAAAACAAAATAATCCAAGAAGCTTAGATCTAAAGAAAAAAGCACAAAAAGCTGTTAATGCTGAAGCTTAATAACTTTTAAAGGTTAAAAAGGGGGATTTTATAAATGAGCTTGTTACAAGAAGTTTTAGAAAAAGGCGAATTTGCAATTACTGCTGAAATGGCACCTCCAAAAGGTACAGATCTTTCTCACCTTTTAGAATGTGCAAAGAAATGTGTTGGTAGAGTTCATGCTACTAACGTAACAGACTTCCAATCAGCTGTTATGAGAGCTACTTCTCTTGCTACATGTAAAATGTTAAAAGATATAGGACTTGAGCCAGTAATACAAATGACTGGTAGAGATAGAAATAGAATTGCTATAGAAGGTGAAATGCTTTCTGCAGGAATATTTGGAATAGAAAATTTATTAGCATTAACTGGTGACCATACTTGTGTTGGAGACCATCCACAAGCTAAAGGTGTATTCGACTTAGATTCTGTAAGTATATTAAGTACAGCGACTACATTAAATAGTGGAGTAGATAGTGTCGGTTTAGAATTGAAAGGTAAAACGAACTTCTATCTAGGAGCTTCTGTTACTCCTGAGTATGCTCCAATAGAAGTGCAGTTATTAAAAATGCAAAAGAAAATAAATGCTGGAGCTAGATTCTTCCAAACTCAAGCAGTCTATGATATAGATCATTTAAGAAAATTTAGAGAGCTTACTAAAGATATGGATTGCAAAATTCTAGCTGGTATAGTTCCATTAAAATCTCCAGGTATGGCTAAATTTATGACTGCTAATGTTCCTGGTATATTCGTCCCAGATGATCAAATAGAAAGATTAAAAGCAGCTGGAAAAGGTAACTATGTTCAAGAAGGTATTAAGATGGCTGGTGAATTCATAAGACAAATAAAAGAGGAAAATTTATGTGATGGTGTTCACATAATGGCTATCGGAGCAGAAGAAAATGTTCCTTTAATACTAGATGCTGCAGGTCTATAAGATTAAGGAGGAGAACGTATGAAAATAGCAGTAATTGGAGGAGGGCCAGGAGGATACGTAGCAGCTATAAAAGCAGCTATGCATGGTGCTGATGAAGTTGTAGTTATAGAAAAGAAGATAGTTGGAGGAACATGCTTAAATGTTGGTTGTATACCAACTAAAGCATTACTTGCATCTTCTTCAATGTTAATGAATATAAAAGAAGCTAAAAGCTTTGGAATAGAAATAGATGGTGAAGTTAAGCCAAACTTTAAATCTATAATGGAAAGAAAAAATAAAATTGTAGATCAACTTATATCAGGTATAGAATTCTTATTTGATAAAAGAGGAATTCAGTTAGTTAATGGATTTGGAAAGTTAATAGATAAAAATACTATAGAAGTAGCTATGGAAGATGGGTCAAAAGAAACTATAAAAGCGGATAAGATAATATTAGCAAATGGTTCAGTTCCAGTAGTACCATCTATGTTTCCGTATGATGGGAAATATGTGATAACTAGTGATGAAGTACTAGGATTAGAAGAACTTCCAGAGTCTATGTTAATAGTTGGAGGAGGGGTTATAGGATCTGAAATAGGCCAATTCTTCCAAAATTTAGGTACTAAAGTTACTATAGTTGAAATGGGTGAACATATTTTAGGAAGTGAAGATAAAGATGTAGCTAAACAGTTGCAGAGGCAGTTTAAAAAAGATAAAATTAAAGTGTTAGCAGGTGTAGGGGTACAAACTTGCGAGGTAGTAGATAACAAAGTAGTAGCAACACTGTCAAATGGGAAGTCAGTTACTGCTGATACTTGTTTAGTTGCAGTTGGTAGAAAGCCAAATCTTGCAAACTCAGGAATAGAAGAAATAGGAATAGAGTTAGTTGGAAGAGGGAAAGTAAAAGTTAATGAATACCTAGAAACTAGTGTAGAAGGTATATATGCAATAGGGGATATAATTGATACTGCAATGCTTGCACATGTTGCTTCCAAAGAAGGGGAAGTAGCAGCTATTAATGCTTTAGGAGGCAAAAAAACAGTAAATTATACAGCAGTACCAAGATGTGTATATACTGAACCTGAAGTTGCTGGTGTTGGTAAAACTGAAAAACAACTTCAAGCTGCAAATGAAGAATATAAGGTAGGTCAATTTGATTTTAGAGCATTAGGTAAAGCTCAAGCTATAGGTCATATACAAGGATTTATAAAAGTTCTTGCTGATAATGATGACAAGATTATAGGAGCTTCTATAGTAGGACCTCATGCGACGGATTTATTAACTGAATTATCCTTAGCAGTTGGCCTAGGCCTAACAGTAGAACAAGTAGGAGATGTAATACATGCACATCCAAGTTTATCAGAAGGATTAATGGAAGCTCTTCATGATGTACATGGTGAATGTGTTCATGCAGCTCCAAAATTAGTTAAAGCTTAAAATAAAGCAGAGCAAAGAAAATAAGTTAACTTTAAGATCTGTTTTGATAAAGACAAGGGGGAAGTCTTAATATGGGATACAATATAGCAGTTGCAGGAAAAGGTGGAACAGGGAAAACAAGTCTAACGGGGCTTTTAGTTAATTCTTTAATAAAAGATAAAAAGTCACCAGTATTGGTAGTGGATGCAGATGCCAATGCAAATATAAATGAAGTATTAGGCATAGACGTAGAATCATCAATTGGGCAAATCAGAGAAGAAGTAAATCAAAGAGAGAAATTAGGCAATTCATTTCCTGGAGGTATGACAAAAGCACAATTCTTACAATATAGACTAAATTCTATAATTGAAGAAGGTGAAGGTTATGACTTACTTGTAATGGGGCGTTCTGAAGGAGAAGGTTGTTATTGTTTTGTCAATGGTATATTAAGAGAACAAGTTCAAAAAATTTCTAATCATTATAAATATGTAGTTATAGACAATGAAGCCGGTATGGAACACTTAAGCAGGAAAACTACTAGACATGTAGACACTCTACTTCTAGTAAGTGATTGCTCAAGACGTAGCATACAAGCCGTTGCTAGAATAAGAGATTTAGCTAAAGAGCTAGAGTTAAGTGTAGGAGAGGTAAAACTTATAGTAAATAAAGTTCCAGATGGAATCTTGCATGAAGGTGTAAAAGAGGAAATAGAAAAACATAAGTTAGATCTTATTGGAGTAGTACCTTTAGATGAATTAATATATGAATATGATTCTACAGGTAAACCATTAGTAGACTTGCCTGAAGATTCACAAGCTAAACAAGCTATTAAAGATATAATAGCAAAATTAGAATTAAAATAGGCTTAAGGGGGAATTTATTATGGCATTTAAAATGTCTGTTCAAAAATATTCTGGTAGAATATCTGAAGTGGAAATAGGAATAGGAGATAAAGCAATAAGATTAGGTGGAGAAAATGTTTTGCCGTTTTATGGATTTGATGGAGAAACTGGAAATAAGCAAGTAGTAGGTATACAAATATCTGATATATATCCAGAAAGCTGGCTTGATTCATACAAAGAGATGTATAAAGATGTGGCTAACTGTCCTGTTGAATGGGCTAAATATGTTGAAGAAAATACAGAAGCAGACTTTATATGTTTAAAATTTGATGGAGCCGATCCAAATGGATTGGATAAAACTCCAGAAGAATGTGCAGAGGTTGCTAAAGCTGTGGTTGAAGCTATAAGATTACCGTTAGTCATAGCTGGTACAGGTAATCATGAAAAAGATGGAAAATTATTTGAAGTTTTAGCTCAAGCAGTAGACGGTTATAACTGCTTATTTATGTCAGCTGTAGAAGACAACTACAAAACAGTAGGTGCTTCAGCTGGTATGGCATATAATCATAAGGTAGGAGCTGAATCTTCAGTTGATATAAATTTAGCAAAACAAATGAACGTATTATTAACTCAATTAGGTGTTAAATCAGAAAATATAGTTATGAACATAGGATGTTCAGCTGTTGGTTATGGATATGAGTATGTTGCATCTACTATGGATAGAATAAGACTTGCAGCATTTGGTCAAAATGATAAATCTTTACAAATGCCAATAATAACTCCAGTAGGATTTGAAGTAGGTCATGTAAAAGAATCTATAGCTCCTGTTGAAGATGAACCAACTTGGGGTTGTCCAGAACAAAGAACAATAGCTATGGAAGTTTCTACTGCAGCAAGTGCCTTAGTTGGTGGAGCAAATGCAGTAATACTTCGCCATCCAGAATCAATAAAAACTATAAAAAATTTAATTAGCGAGTTAGCTTAATTTATTTGTAAGGTTAGGGGGATATAAAAATGGCATTAAAAGCTTTAGATATATTTAAATTAACACCAAAGAAAAATTGTAAAGACTGTGGTTTTCCAACTTGTATGGCATTCTCTATGAAAGTTGCTTCAGGAGCAGTAGAAGTTGATAAGTGTCCACATATGTCAGATGATGCAATAGCAAAATTGTCAGAAGCAACTGCACCTTTAATGAAATCATTAAAAGTTGGTGCTGGTGAAGCAGAATATACACTAGGTGGAGAAACTGTATTATTTAGACATGAAAAAACTCTAGTAAGCAGAAATAGATTTGCCGTTCAATTCTGTGATTGCATGAGCGAAGAGGCAGTTGATGCTAAAATCGAAAATATGAAGTTAGTTGACTACGTAAGAATAGGCGAAGAAATGAAAGTTGAGTTTGCATTAGTTAAATATAATGGAAACAAAGATGCTTACGTATCATTAATAAATAAATTAAAAGCAAGTGAATTAAAAATAGCTTATATAATAGACTGTGAAGATGTTGCAGTTGCTAAAGAAGCTGTACAGTTATTAGAAGGAACAAATCCAATAGTATATGGAGCAAATAAAGATAACTTTAATGATATGATAAATGTTGTTAAAGGAGGTAACTTAGCTCTAGGAGTTAAAGCTAATAGCCTAGAAGAATTAT
Organism: Romboutsia sp. CE17; assembly: GCF_012317385.1. GTDB lineage: Bacteria > Bacillota > Clostridia > Peptostreptococcales > Peptostreptococcaceae > Romboutsia_E. The sequence goes on along the minus strand of NZ_CP051144.1, from coordinate 2,351,499 downwards.
ATTCTACAGTGGAAGCTATACAAGGTGCTGGTTACAAAGAATTAATATTAGATGTAACTGGAGAAACTATAAAAGATACTTATACTAATGCAGTTCAAGTTAGAAGAATAGCATTAAAAGAACAAGATAGAACATTTGGATACCCATCAATAATATTTGCAAACCAATTATCTAATAATGATCCAATGATGGAAGTAGCGTTATCTTCTGTATTTACAGTAAAATACGGATCAATAATAGTATTAGACGATATAGATTATGCTAAAGCACTACCATTATTTGCATTAAGACAAAATATCTATACTGACCCACAAAGACCAATGAGAGTTGAACCTAAGATATACCCAATAAATAACCCAGATGAAAACTCACCAGTAGTAGTTACTGTTGACTTTGCATTAACTTATTTCATAGTATCTGGAGATATAGAAAGATCTAAAGTACCATGCTGGCTGGTAATACCTGATGCAGGTGGATACTCAGTTCTTACTTCATGGGCTGCTGGTAAATTTGGTGGAAACTCTATAGCATCATTCATTAAAGAATGTGGTATAGCTGAAAAAACTAACAATAGAGATTTAATAATACCAGGTAAAGTTGCTGTTATAAAAGGTGACTTAGAAGAAAACTTACCAGATTGGAACATAATAATAGGAACAGAAGAATCTATGGAAATACCTAAGTTCTTAAAAGAGTATCAAGCTAAAAAATCCGAAGAATTAGCAAAAGCTTAAGGTAATTAATTAAAAATAAATTAATTTTAATCCATAAGGGGGATAATTTACACATGGAAAAATTTATGATTATAGGTGAAAGAATACATTGTATATCGCCAGAAATAAGAAAAGCATTAGCGGAAAGAGATCCTGAGCCAATATTAAGAAGAGCTAAAGCGCAATTAGATGCAGGAGCTCATTATATAGACTTCAATATAGGTCCAGCTGAAAGAGATGGAGAAGAAATAATGACATGGGGAGTTAAAATGCTTCAATCTGAACTTAATAATGTTCCATTAGCTTTAGATACTGCTAATAGAAAGGCAATAGAAGCAGGTCTTAAAGTTTACAATAGAGAACATGCTAAGCCAATAGTGAATTCTGCAGACGCTGGTGGAAGATTAGATTTAATAGATTTAGCAGCTGAATATGATGCTAAAGTTATAGCTTTATGTTCTAAAGATGGTATACCTAAAGATAATGATGAACGTATGGCTTACTGCCAAGAGATGTTAGAAAAAGGGCTAATGTTAGGAATAGACCCTTCAGATATGTTATTTGACCCACTATGTTTAGTTATAAAGGGAATGCAAGAAAAGCAAGTTGAGGTATTAGAAGCTATAAGAATGATGACTGAAATGGGTCTTCCAACGACAGGAGGATTATCAAATGTATCTAATGGTTGTCCAAAACATATAAGACCTATATTAGACAGTAATTTCTTAGCTATGGCTATAGCTAATGGATTTAGCTCTGCTATAGTAAACCCATGTGATGAGTTATTAATGCAAACTATAAAATCTTGTGACATAATAAATGGAGCTTCTTTATATGCAGATTCTTACTTAGAATTAAATGAAGGTGCATTTGAATACAACGTTTAGAATGCAAACTTAAATTATAAAAGCCTCAACAAAATGTGTTGAGGCTATAAAAGGGGGAAGTAGAGTGAATTTATATAATATTATATTTACAGGTTCAGAACAAGCTTTAGGTGCTGCTAAAGGTATGTTAGCTGATGCCATAACTCAGCATGGAAAAGATCACCCAGTAGCATTCCCTGATACTGCATATTCATTACCTTGTATATATGCAGCAACAGGTAAAAAAATGAATACTCTTGGAGATTTAGAAGGTGCTTTATCAGTAGTTGAGTCTTTAATAAATAGAACGCATTTATTAGAGCATGCTTTAAATTCTGGTTTAGCTACAGCTTTAGCTGCTGAGGTTATAGAAGCTATAAAATATGCTACTATGGAAGAACCATATTCAGCTCCTTGTGCAGGTCATGTAAACGACCCAATAATAAGATCTCTTGGTGTACCACTAGTTACAGGAGATATACCAGGAGTTGCAGTTGTTTTAGGTGAATGCCCAAGTTCTGATATTGCAGCTAAAATAGTTAAAGATTATCAATCTAAAGGATTATTAACTTTCTTAGTTGGCAAAGTTATAGATCAAGTTATAGAAGCTGACGTAAAAATGGGAGTTGATTTAAGAGTTATACCTTTAGGATATGATGTAACTTCTGTTATCCATGTTGTATCTGTTGCAATAAGAGTTGCATTAATATTTGGTAATTTAACTCCAGGAGATCTTCCAGGATTATTAGAATATACTTCTAAGAGAGTTCCTGCATTTGTTAATGCATTTGGGCCACTTAGCGAGTTAGTTGTATCTGCTGGAGCTGGAGCTATAGCTTTAGGATTCCCAGTTATAACAGACCAAACAGTTCTTGAAGTACCAATGAACTTATTAACTCAAAAAGATTATGATAAATTTGTAGCTACTTCTCTAGAAGCTAGAAATATAAAAATAAAAATAACTGAAATACCTATACCAGTATCATTCGCTGCAGCTTTTGAAGGCGAGAGAATTAGAAAAGGTGATATGATAGCTGAATTTGGTGGAAATAAAACTGAAGCTTGGGAGCTTGTTATACATAAAGAAGCTTCTGAAGTTGAAGACCATAAAATAGAAATAATAGGACCAAATATAGATGAAGTAGAGCCAGTAAATGGATTAATAAGATTACCACTTGCTGTAATAGTTAAAATAGCTGGTAAGCAAATGCAAAATGACTTTGAACCAGTTCTTGAAAGACGTTTCCACTACTTCTTAAACTATATAGAAGGTGTAATGCACGTTGGTCAAAGAGATATGTCTTGGGTAAGAATATCTAAAGATGCTTATGACAAAGGATTTAGATTACAGCATATAGGAGAAGTTCTATACGCTAAAATGAGAGATGAGTTTGAATCAGTTGTTGATAAGTGTGAAATAACTATAATAACTGATCCAGAGCAAGTATCAGCTAAAAAATCTGAAGCCACTTCTAGATACGATGCTAGAGATGAAAGATTAGCTTCATTAGTAGACGAAAGTGTTGATACATTCTATTCTTGTAATTTATGTCAATCATTTGCACCAGCTCACGTTTGTGTTGTTACTCCTGAAAGACTTGGTCTTTGTGGAGCTGTTAGCTGGTTAGATGCTAAAGCTACTAAAGAATTAGACCCAACAGGACCTTGCCAACCAATAGTTAAAGGTGAATGTTTAGACGATAGAACTGGAGTATGGAATTCTGTAAATGAAACAGTTAGCCAAATATCTCAGGGTGCTGTTGAAAGTGTTACATTATATTCTATACTTGAAGACCCTATGACTTCATGTGGATGTTTCGAATGTATATGTGGTATAATGCCAGAAGCAAATGGATTTGTTATAGTAAATAGAGAGTTCCCAGGTATTACTCCAGTTGGTATGACTTTTGGTGAGCTTGCTTCTATGACTGGTGGTGGCGTTCAAACTCCAGGATTCATGGGACACGGAAGACACTTTATATCATCTAAAAAGTTCGCTTATGCTGAGGGTGGACCAGAGAGAATAGTTTGGATGCCTAAAGAGTTAAAAGATTATGTAGCTGATAAATTAAATGCTACAGTTAAGGAAATGACTGGAATAGAAAACTTTACAGATATGGTTTGTGACGAAACTATAGCAAATGATTCAGAAGGTGTGCTTGCTTTCTTAGAGGAAAAAGGCCATCCAGCATTACAAATGGAATCTGTAATGTAATATTACTTATATAGGAGGATAAAATGAAAGTTATACCAGAATTAAGATATAGCGATAAACACACTTGGGTAAGAGTTGAAGGAGATTATGCATTAGTAGGAATAACTGATTTTGCTCAAGACCAATTAGGGGAAGTATTATTCGTTGAGATGCCAGAGGTAGAAGATGAATTAACACAAGGTGAAGACTTTGGTGTTGTTGAATCTTCAAAGGTGGCTTCAGATTTAATAGCTCCTATATCAGGTGAAGTTGTAGAAATAAATGAAAGGCTAGAAGATGAACCTGAATATATAAATGAAGATCCATATGATGCTTGGATAGTAAAAGTAAAATTATCAGATGCTGATGAATTAGAAAGCTTATTAAGCCCTGAAGAATATGAGAGTAAAATAGAATAATTTGTTAAATAGAAAAGGGGAATTCGACTGCAGCGATTCCTCTTTTTTATATTGAAAAGATAATAGATGATTGCGTCTAATATGACTATATTACTTTGTTTTTATAACATATTAAAGATTAATATATGCTAAAATTATAATAGAACTATATTGGGGGGAATAGAGTATGGTAAAGGTACTTTTTAAGTCGCATGAAAAAGAAGTTTATTGTAAAGAAGGGGATTTATTATTAGATGTTGCCAGAGCTGCAGATATATTTATAGATGCACCATGTAATGGGAACGTATCTTGTGGAAAATGTAAAGTAAAACTTTTAAGTGGTAAAGTTGATACTGAAAAAACTAGACATATAAGCCAAGATGAAATAAAGCAAGGCTATATTTTAGCTTGTAATTCAAGAGTTGTTTCTGATATAGAGATAGAGGTACCTTCAAAGCTATCTTCTTCTATGCATGGGATGAAGATAGAGGGTGTAGGAAAAGAAAAAGATGAGGCTATATTTAATAGAGCAAAAAAAATAGCAGATACTAATGGGTTAAAATTTTGTACAAATATCAGAAAAAAATATATAGAATTAAGCGAACCAACGTTAGATGATAATATAAGTGATGTGGATAGAATACAAAGATATGTTAGAAATAATTTAGGGTATAATGAAGTAGATTTTAGGCTAGATGTTCTAAGAAAAATCCCTAAACTAATGAGAAAAAATAATTTTAGGGTTACGTTAACATATATTCAAAAGAAAAATAAATTAACTATAATTGATATTGAATCAGGAGATACAGGACAATCTTTATACGGTGTTGCAATAGATATAGGAACAACATCAGTAGTAGTTTGTTTAGTTGATTTAATAAATCAAAAACTTATAGATAAAGCATCTTCAGGAAATGCTCAAATTAAGTATGGAGCTGATGTAATCAATAGAATTGTATTTGCAAGCAAGAAAGATGGTTTAGAAGTATTACATAGAGCTATAATTCATGAGACAATAAATCCACTCCTACAATCAATCTATGAAAAAAATAATATAAGTAAAGATAATATTATTAGCGTAGTAGTATCTGCTAATACTACAATGGCAAGTTTATTCTTAGGAGTATATACTGATTACTTAAGAAGAGAGCCATATATACCACCATTTATGAAGTCTCCAAAATTAGTGGGAGAAGATATAGAGTTAGATGTAAATCCTAGTGCATCTGTTTATTTAGCGCCAAATGTAGCCAGCTATGTAGGAGGAGATATAACTGCTGGGGTTTTATCAGCAGGAATATGGGCTAGTGAAGAAAATGTATTATTTATAGATTTAGGAACAAATGGTGAAATAGTATTTGGAAATAAGGACTTTATGATGAGTTGTGCTTGTTCTGCAGGACCAGCTTTTGAAGGTGGAGGAATAAGATGTGGTATGAGAGCTTCATTTGGAGCTATAGAGAAAGTTACAATCAACCCAGAGACTTTAGTACCTACACTAGGTATTATAGGTGATTGTGATCCTGTAGGTATTTGCGGATCAGGTATAATTGATTTAATATGCCAAATGATTCTTAATGGGATTATAGATAGAAGAGGTAAAATACAAAAAGATTTAGATTGTAATAGAATTAGATTTGATGAACATGGAATTGGAGAGTATATCTTAGCATTTAAAGATGAGTATAACTTAGAAAATGATATTACTGTAAACGAGGTTGATATAGATAATTTTATAAGAGCAAAAGGTGCAATATATTCTGGAGCATCAGTTTTATTGCAAAGCTTAGGTATGGACTTTACAGTATTAGATAAAGTATATATAGCAGGTGGAATTGGAAATAGCTTAAATATAGAAAATGCTATAACAATAGGATTACTACCAGATGTTGATAGAGATAAGTTCCAATATATAGGAAATAGCTCTTTAGTAGGATCTTACTTAGCATTAATAAGTAGATCAGCAAAAAATAAGTTAGAAGAAATTGCAAATCAAATGACTTATGTAGAACTAAGTGTATACCCTGGATATATGGATGAATTTGTATCAGCTTGTTTTATTCCTCATACAAATATAGAGGATTTCCCATCAATAAAAGCTGTTCTTAATATTTAAATAAATTAAAATAATTGAATAAATAAAGAATATTAAAAGATATAGTGATATAATTATAATAGATAGTTCTATAAGGTGATTAAATAAAAATGCCAAGATAATCCAAATTGAATTGACTTTAAATTATTTATGGTGCTATACTTTAAATAAAGAATACTATATTAAAAGTGGAATCATGAAGATTTCTTTGGTGTATTGTAATACCTAAGGAAATCTTCTTTTTATTTTCAAATATATGGAGGGGATTAATATGTGTGAATCAGCAGCATTTATCTTAAAAAATAATGAATTAGAGAAAGTTATGGATAATGTAGTTAATGTAGATCCATACGAAGGTAAAGTATATTTAACAGATTTATTAGGTGAACAAAAAATAATAGATGGAGTTATAAAAGAAATTAGATTAATGGACCATAAAATAATACTATCAGAACAATAAAATTTAATAGGGGAAATTTAAAATGATTATAGCAGTAATAGATGGAATGGGTGGAGGAATAGGAGCTCAAATAGTATCTTCACTAAGAGAGGAACTACCTACACACATCGAGATATATGCACTAGGAACCAACTCAATAGCCACAAGTGCTATGATGAAGGCTCATGCCAACAAGGGAGCAACAGGTGAAAATGCAGTTATAGTTTCATCCAAACGTGCAAATATAATAGTTGCACCAATTTCAGTTACGATTCCTAACTCTATGATGGGAGAAGTTACATGCAAAATTAGCGAAGCTGTAGCAGATAGTGAAGCTTTAAAAATATTATTACCTATTATGCCAGAAAATATAGAGATAGTTGGATTAGAGAATAAACCATTGGCATTACTAATAAAAGATACTATAAAAGTTATAAAAAGAGAATTTAATATAAAATAGCTAGGGGGAAGAATAATATGTTTAGTAAGGATATAGTAAGATTCCATCATGCGGATGATCATGACCATGGAGAATTAGGAGGACATGATCACCATCATCCACATACTCATAGTCATAGTAATTCTGTGGAAAATAAAGATGAAAAAACACTTAAGATATTATTAGTTCATTGGGTAAATCACAATGAATCTCATGAAGAAGGCTTTAGAGAGTGGGTTGAAAAAGCTAGAGCAATGGGAAAACATGATACTGCAGACAGCATAGAAAAGGCTATAGAATATTTACAAAAAGCTAATGAAATGCTAGTAGAAGCTAAAAAGTTTATGTAATAAATTTACGTATAAAAAATTCTAGTCAACAAAATGGCTAGAATTTTTTTATAAACTTAAAAAAATGGGTTTTTAAGTCGAAAAATGTATAAAAATAAAAGATTAAAGCTATAATAATTTATTTACATTATTTATAATTATATGTAATAATAAATATAAGGGATATGAAGATAAATTGAATTTTGTAGAGATATACGGGGGGAAATATATTTCGAGCGAATAGATTAATATTACATCATGATACACATATAGATAAGTTAAGTGATATGATGGGGAGAATTGTGCGGAAGTTATGGGTATGAAGATTGCGTACATGATAATAGGCATACTCATGAACATGGACATGCATATAATGGATAACATAAGCATGTCCATGTATAAAAATTTAAAAAGTATATAATTAAACCATAAAGATTTGACATAGGTAAAGTATGACCATTGTTAACTTTATGGTTTTTTGCTAAATATTAACTGTAATCATAATAGTATTAACCATGTCAAAACTATTATATATTTTCCTTTATAGTGCATTTATATTATGAAAAGGGAGGTAAAGTTATGAAAGATGGTCACATACATACTCAATACTGTCCTCATGGTAGTAACGATAATATGGAAGATTATATAAAAAGAGCCATAGAAATTGGTTTGGATGAAATAACATTTACAGAGCATTTACCTTTTCCAGAAAATTTTAAAGATCCATCGCCTAATAATGATAGTGTTATGGACATAGAAAGTTTACATAAATATATGAAGGATGTTAATAGTTTAAAAACTAAATATAAAGACAAGATAAAAATAAATTTAGGTGTAGAAGTGGATTATTTGGAAGGGTATGAAAAAGAGACAAAAGAAATTTTAGATGTCTATGGAAAATATTTTGATGATTCTATATTGTCTGTTCATATATTAAATATTCATGGTGATTATAAAATAATGGATTATAATAAGGACGAGTTTGGAGAGATAGTTAATTTACTAGGTGGAGTTGGTAATGTATATTACAAATATTATAAAACATTGAAAAAAGCATTACATGCAGATTTGGGAAAATATAAGCCAAATAGAATTGGTCATTTAAATTTAGTGAGAAAGTTTAATAAAATATATCCTTATAACTATGAAAATAATATTGTATTAGAAGAACTTTTAATGCTTATAAAAGAGAAGGGATATGAATTAGATTATAATCTATCAGGATTATTAAAAGAATATTGTAAAGAAGCCTATATAAGCGGAGAATTGTTAAATTTAGTAAAAAAATATAAAATACCTGTTGTACCAGGTTCAGATGCTCATAGTGTAAAAAATATGGTTAATTATGATAAATTAGAACATATTAACAATTTAAAGTAAATACTTAGGTTAATATTTAATATGGAATAAAATTGAAAAAAATATTGACTAATTTTTAAAATTAATATATAATTAAATTATATTAAGGAGAAGTACTCAAGTGGCTCAAGAGGATCCCCTGCTAAGGGATTAGGCTGGGTAAACCGGTGCGAGGGTTCGAATCCCTCCTTCTCCGCCAGTAAAGACTATCGATTTTCGATAGTCTTTTTTTTATTCCCGTAATCAAAATAATATATTACCAAGTAGTGTAGATTGTAACTTCTTTTTTATTGTAAATAAATAGAGAAAATATATAATAAAATTAATTGCAATTTTAAGGGGGAGATATAATGATTTCAGCAAATTTTAGTATAGTTTTTTTATTGACGTTAGTTTTATGGGTAGTATACAGAGTATTTTTATATAAAAAAAATAGAACATCTAATATGCTAAGAGAAGTAGTATTATTTTTATTTTTATTCTATTTTTTAGTTATGATTAGCTTAACTATTTTTAAAAATTCTATCATATTTACAAATCCTTTAAAAAATTATCAGTATATTCATAAAGGAATTTTTGGAATAATAAATGTTATTCCTTTCAAGGAAACAATTGCAACTTTAACTGATGGTCATACGCCTATTAGAATACCGCTAATAAATATATTTGGAAATATATTGGTATTTATACCATTGGGATTTTTTATACCATTATTATTTGAAAAGTATAACAAAGCATCTAAAGTATTTGTACTTGGATTTGTTTCTACTTTATGTATAGAACTTACACAGCTATTTATAGGAAATAATGTATGTGATATAGACGATATTATATATAATACTACTGGAGCTATACTAGGCCTATTAATATTTAGATTATTTGAAAAGATAATTGAAAATACAAAGGTAAAAGAATTAATAGGCAATATAAGAGACTATAGTACAGAGTCGGTATTTATAAAAAGTGGGAAGATTATATTAGCAATATCGATTTTAACAGTAAGTATATATGTTAAAGAAATATATTCTCAAACGGCATCAGATAAATTATCAGATGACGAACTTATAAAGTCTGCCTTCAATTATGATATAGGTGAATTAATTAAGAGTGTAGATTTTGAAGATGAAAAACTATTTCTAGTTAAAAATAATGAGTACTTAAATGTAGAAAGATTAGTTAGATATTCTAAGTCAAGGTACATAAATAATTATAACGGAGGAGTTTCACTTAAGGATGATGTTGGATATACATTTAATGTTATGAGTAAGTTTAACAGTAATATGAGTGAGGAATCAGTAACTGTAATGGTTTATGGTAAAAATAACAATGCTACTAGTATGGTAATAAATCTAATGGGAAATGAATACAAGGTAGAATTAAGTAAGAATGATTACTTTTTAGCTGTGTACCCTGAGTATTTAGAAGTAGAACATGAGGAAATTTCAAAACTTTATAGGGAGAATTTTGATGAAGTTTTAAGTTTTAAATTCTTTGATGAAAATAATATAGAGATTAATGATATGAAGTTAATTTTAGAGTAGAAAAATAAAATTAAAATATTATAATTTTAATGTAATAAATTGACGTATAAAAAAGACCGGAAATAATTAAAAGGTAATTGCTTAATTTTTAGACAATATGAAAAATAATATATTGACTCTCGTGTTACACAAGAGTTTATAATGTGTAAGAGTAATACGGGAGGTGTTGAATATGATAAATGAATTTTTAAAATACGCTATTCCATCAGCAATTTCTATGTTTATATCGGCATTATATACAATTATAGATGGAATATTCGTAGGACAAGGTGTTGGAGATGCAGCACTTGCTGCAGTTAATATAGTTTTACCATTTACAGTAATATTAGTAGGTATGGCAAATATGATGGCTGTAGGTGGAGGATCTTTAGTTTCAAAAAATATTGGATCTAAAGAAATTGATAAAGCTGTAAATATATTTAGACAAGTATGTAAATTTCTTTTGCTACTAAGTATATTTATAAGTATAGTTTGTGTTATATTTACAGATCAAATAGTAAAATTATTAGGTGCAACAGAAAATCTAGAAGGATTAGCTGTAGATTATCTAAGATTTTATGCATTATTTTCTATACCAAATTTAATAGGTATAGTATTAAATAGTTTTGTAAGAAATGATCAAAAGCCAAAGTTAGCAATGGTATCAATAATATCAGGTGCAATAACTAATATAATATTAGACTATGTATTTATATTTAAATTTGGACTAGGAATCAAAGGTGCAGCAATAGCTACAGGTCTAGGTCAAATAGTAACAGTTACTATATTATTACCTCACTTTATAAAGAAGAAGGGATACTTAAGTTTTGGAAAGGTAAAGCTACAATTAGAAAGTATAAAAGAGTTTTTAAAAATAGGATTTCCATCTTTCTTTGCACAAGCAAGTTTCTCTGTCATAGTATTACTTCATAATGTAATAATAACTAAGAATATAGGAGAAATGGGAGTATCTGCATATAGTATAATAAACTATATAGGTACAAATATATACATGGTGCTATTTGGTTTAACATTAGGAGCACAACCTCTTATAAGTTATAATTATGGTAGAAAAGATAGTAGTAAAATGTTAAGTTTTTACAAAATAACATGTATATCATCAACATTATTTACAACGTTAGCAGTAGTAATTTGTTTTGTACTTGGAAGAAGTATAATACAAATATTTACTTCAGATAAGGAAATACTAGAATTGACATATACAGGAATTAAGTTTGCAGCATTAAGTTATTATTTTGTAGGTCTTAACTTAAATACAATAACTTATTATCAAGCAATAGAAATGCCTAAGTACTCAAATTTAATTTGTTTATTTAGATCAATAGTTTTCTTACCAATAGGACTTATAATGCTTTCTAAAATATTTGGAGTAAATGGAGTATGGGGTGGTACTTTATTTGCAGAAACTATAACATTTACTGCAATAAGTTTAATAACTAGTTTAAAATCAAATACATTAAAGTCTACAGAAAAAGTTAATTCATTAGAAAATCTAGAAGTCGTATAGATAAAATGAGGGGAATGGTGCTAAAATAGTATCATTCCCTCTTTTGTGATTAAGGAGATGTAAAATATGAAAAAATATTTTTCGATTGGAGAAATGTCAAAATTACATAATATATCAGTGGAAACTCTTAGGCATTATGATAGATTCGGTATACTTAAGCCAGAGTATATAAATGAGAATACTGGATATAGATACTATTCTACAAAAAGCTTTATAAAAATTTACTTAATAAAACAGTGTAAGGCAATAGGTTTATCTTTAGAGGAAATAAAAGAAATCATAAATGATTATACTTCTCTAGATTCAATTTTAAATATTATTAAGAATCAAAAAGAAATAATTGATAAAAAAATTATAGAATTAAATAGCATAAAAAATAGTATAGAAAATCTTGAAGGAAGTATAGAAGAAGCTTTACATGTTGGTATAAATGAACCATTCATAAAACATAATCCTAAAAGAATTATGAAAAAATATAATTACACACATAGATATACTGAAGAGTTTGAAATGCAGCTAAGAAAATCTCTTTTAGAAATAGAAAAAGAATATAATAATTTTAATTCGAAAATTGCATTTGAAACTTCGCTTAAAGAATTAGTAGAAAATAATAATGTTATACATACAAAGACTATGATAGGGCTAGACTGTACTTTATCAGAAGATGAAGAACCTGTTGTGGTTTTGCCAGAAGGCGACTATATAACTTTTTATTTTGATGATAATTTTTATGACAATAAAAAGTATTATAATAAAGTATTAGAGTATATAAACAATAATAAAATAGATGTAATAGGGGAATTTTATGAAATTCATGAAATGACAAGAGTTAGTAAAGATGGAGAAACTAAATCTCTAGCTAAAATTGAAATATTGATTAGATAAAATTACTTTGAGATGATGAAGTAATGAAAAATACTTCATTTATTTTTATAAATCTAAATAATTAGTGAAAATTATAAAAATTGTGAAAAATATTTACAATTTTGAAATTTAATGATAATATAAAGAAATAAAATATTTTCTTATCAAGAGAGGTGGAGGGACAGGCCCTGTGAAACCCAGCAACCAGTATATTATTTATATACAAGGTGCTAAATCCTGCAGTACGTTACTGAAAGATAAGTATAGATTAGGGAAAAAAGCCTGAGTTTATACTCAGGCTTTTATTTTATATTAATTTAAGGGGGAGAATTATGAAACTAAAAAAAATACTAAGCTTAATGTTAAGCTCTCTACTATTATTATCAGTAGTAGGATGCTCTTCAACAGATGGAAAATCAAATGAGGATAAGGTTATAAAAGTAGGAGCGACTCTAGTTCCAGGTGGAGAGTTGTTAAAGGAATTAGAACCTATGATAGAAGAAAAAGGATATAAACTAGAAATTGTAAATTTCAATGATTATATTATGCCTAATGAGGCTTTAAATAATGGTGAAATAGATGCTAATTTATTTCAACATGAACCATATTTAAAAGAAGCTGTTAAGACTAAAGGTTATGATATAATGGCAGGCACAAAGCTTTATGTATGTCCAGCAGTTTTATATTCTAATAAAATAAAATCTATTGATGAGTTTAAAAAGGGAGATAAGATAGCGATAAGTAACAATCCATCAGCAGGATCAAAATGTCTTAAGTATCTTCAAGATTTAGGACTTATAACTTTAAAAGAAGGTGATGTAGTAGGTGTTAAAGATATTGTAGAAAATCCTATTGGATTAGAGTTTATTGAGTTAGATGTAGCTCAAATAGCACCATCTCTAGAAGATGTTACAGCTGGATTTATAGATACTACATACGCTGTTCCTGCAGGTCTTAATGCAGAAGATAATGGAATTTATACAGCTCCAGTAAATGATGAATATGCAAACTTATTAGCATTCAGAACTGAAGATAAGGATAGTGAAAAGATAAAAGTTTTAGAAGAAGTCCTTACTTCTGATGAATGTAGAGAGTTAATAAAATCAAAATACAAAGGCGTTGTTATACCTGTATTTTAAGTTAAATATCTCAAAATACCTTTAAATTATTATATTTATAGGTATTTTGAGAATGATTCCTATAATGAAGATAATTCTTTTTTTACAAGAAAATTGCACAAACTAATAATATTATTTTCTAGTAAATTTGAATTAAACTTAATTGGTATAATAGTTGATAACTTATAAAATAATATATGGTTTTGATTAGAGTCAACACCTTTTTGTAGAAGAATATCTATATGTAGTTGATTATTTTCCAATATTATTGAATAATTATCTTTATAAATATTTATATTATTTATATTACCTGAGAATATATCGTATTTCATTTTTAAGTTTGATTTAGATATTTTATGAGAGATAGGAACTAACTTTACTTCTTGATTTTTAGTAACTATACTTAAAGGATTTAATTTCTCATATAGAATATCTTGTATTTTTATCATTTGAGAGAGATAAAAAATGTCTTCATAATTATGAAGTAATATTTTAGATTTTAATCCTTCATCTTGAGTAATAACAAATTCATTATATAATTCAACGCTTTCTTTTCCAGAAATAGTATCATTTCTATCTATTCCAAGGTATTTTTCTATAGTTTTAAGTTTACAATCCAAAAGAGATAGTTTTTCTTTGTAAGGTTTAACAATTCGTAGTATGTCAATATCATCATTTTTATTAAAAGAAAAATCTATACTATGTTTTTGAAATCTAGAATTTAAAAAAGGAATATCGAATGTAAAACCATTAAAAGTAATATGTTTATCAAACATAACAATATCTTTTATAAATGCTAGAAGTAATTCTTTTTCTTCATCTTCATTTGAAGCAAAATATTGTTTTATTATGGTTTTATTATTTTTATTATAAGCTATTCCGATTAGTATTACTTTGCAAAATTTAGGGCTAAGACCAGTAGTTTCTATATCAAATACAAAATGGTTAGGTGGAATATCTATAAAATCATCACATATATGCTTAATTATCTCCATAAAGTTTCTCCTTTTCTAGATTCTATATTATAATAGTTTGGTATATTATAAAATATTATATAAACATTATAAAGTAATTAAATAATACTTCAAGGTGGTAATTATGATAAATATAGATAAATTAAATGAAAATCAAAAGATTGCAGTAACTCATATAAATGGTCCTTGTATGGTTCTTGCAGGGCCTGGTTCAGGGAAGACTAGAGTTATTACACATAGAATAGCAAATATGGTTGTGAATGAAAATATAAGACCAAGTAGTATATTGGCAATAAGTTTTACAAAGGCTTCTTCTATGGAAATGAAAAATAGAGCAATAGCATTAAGTAAAGATGTAAGAATGAATAAGGTTACATATGGAACATTTCACTCAGTATTTTTTAGAATCTTAAGGCATTTTGAAAAGTATAGTTTAGATAGTATATTAGATGAAAAGTCTAAGAGATTGGCTATTAAAGGTATTTTAAAAAGTTTAAATGTAGAAAATGGGGAAGATGATGAAGTTATAGGTCAATTTATAAATGAAGTTTCATTTGTAAAAAATGAATTAATGGATAAAAGTGACTTTAACTCAGAGGTAGTAAGTAAGGATGAATTTATAAAAGCGTATAATTTGTACGAGGAGCATAAACAACAAATTAAAAAAATAGATTTTGATGATATGTTACTTAGAACATATTTCTTATTAAAAAATAATTCCAAAGCATTAGAAACTGTTAGAAACGTGTATAGATATATTTTAGTAGATGAGTTTCAAGATATAAATAAAGTACAGTTTGAAGTACTAAAACTAATTTCTAACCCACTAAATAATATTTTCGTAGTTGGTGATGAAGATCAAAGTATTTATGGATTTAGAGGGGCTAGACCAGATTTTTTATTAGAGTTTGAAGAGTACTTTCATGGAACGAAGAAAGTTCTTTTAGATATAAATTATAGATCTAAAAGTGAAATTATAGATATTGCAAATAGGCTAATTGAAAAAAACTCAAATAGATATGAAAAAGTAATAAAATGTAGTCAAGGAAATGGCGGGAATATTACATATATAGCTCCAAAGGATTCAGAAGAAGAGGCTGTTATTATAGGAAAGGAAATCTTAGAAGAAATAAAAAAAGAATTTGTAGAGTATAGTGATTTTGCGGTTATATATAGAACTAATATACAATCCAGAGCTTTAGTAGATGTATTTATGGATATGAGAATACCTTTTATAGTTAAAGATTCTATTGTAACTATATATGACCACTGGGCGGCACAAGATATACTTGCTTATTTGAGACTATCTATAAACCCTAGTTCTAATAAAGACTGGGTAAGAATTATAAATAAGCCTTTTAGATATATATCTAAAGATAGTATAAATAGCATAAAAGATGAAAGTGACTTTATAAATGCTTTAATAACAAAATGTAATTTACATCCAAAGCAAGTAAAGACTATAAATGATTTAGATATAGATTTAAGTTATCTAAAAACGTTAAATCCTCAAAATGCTATTTCTTATATTAGAACAAGTTTAGAATATGACATATATATATTGGATTATTGTGCAAATAGAAAAATAAAGACTAATGGATTAATAGAAATATTAAATGAGCTTGAAAGCTCTGCAACAAATTTTAAAACTATAAAAGAATATTTAGAGCATATAGATAGAGTAAAATCAGAAGTTGTAGGGAATAAAAATAAAGAACAAAGTGATGGCGTAATATTTACTACTATGCATAGTGCAAAGGGATTAGAGTTTAAGAATGTGTATATAATAGGTGCTAATGAAGGAACTATACCACATGAAAAATCATATGAATTAGATGATGATGAAAAGAAAAGTGAGCAAATTGAAGAAGAGAGAAGACTAATGTATGTAGCAATTACAAGGGCTGAAGATAAATTATGCATAAGTTCTCCACAAAATAAATATGGTAAAAAGGTATCAGTATCTACATTTATCGATGATATAAAGGCACCAACTAAGGAGGAAATGGATAAAATAAATGTTGGAGATACAATATACCATAAAAGATTTAAAGAAGGTGTTATTGTAGCTAAAGATGGTGATTCTATAAGAGTTAAGTTTGATGATGGAACTAGAATTTTAAATTATAGAGTTTGTATTTTAAATAATGTTATTCATATATAATTAGAAATATTTAAAAAGGTAGTATATCAAAAAATGTAAAATAAATTTGATATACTACCTTTTAATATTATATATTAATATTTAATAGTAAATTCCTTCTTCGAAGAAATCTTTTATTTCATTAAGATTATTAGTTTTTCCTAATGCTAATATTAACTTTAAACGAGCTTTATGACCTGGTAAGTCTCCACCAAAGATACACTCTAAATTTCTTAGGTCTCTACCAGAACCTAAGTATCCATAAGTATCAAAAACTCTTCCTGAGTTACATCTAGAAACTATAACCACAGGTATATTATTTTCTCTAGCGTATTTAACACCTTCATACATTCTTGGAGGAAGATTACCTCTACCCATAGCTTCAATTACAATACCTTTGTATCCGTTATCGACAGCTAATTTTATAAAAGTATCATCCATACCTACTGCAGCTTTAAATAATGCTACCTTAGGTTCAATTATATCTGTATCAATAATAGTTCTTTTAGTTATATGCTTATATATAAGAAGCTCATTACAGTCTATAACACCCAAAGGTCCTCCAGTTACAGATTGGAACGTATTTAGTGCTAAAGTATCTGTTTTAGTAGCTTCAGATGCAGCAATAACTTCATTATTTAAAACTATAAGAACTCCTTTACCACGTGCACTATCTGATATAGCAGTACAAACTGCTGCAGATAAGTTGCTCGGACCATCATATCCAAGCTCAGAGCTACTTCTCATAGCACCTGTAACTATTACAGGCTTTGGATTATCTATAGTTAAATCTAAGAAATAAGCAGTTTCTTCTAAACTGTCAGTACCATGTGTTATTACAACACCAGCAATATCATCTCTTTTTAATAAGTCATTTACATAATGTTTTAGTTCCATCATTCTCTCAGGTGTAACGTGAGGACCAGGAATTTCATCAAAATTAAATACCTCGACATTAGCCACCTTATCTATGTTAGTAACCATTGACATTATTTGTTCCCCAGACAAAGTAGGTATCGCTGCTCCAACTTTTTCATCAACTGTCATAGATATAGTTCCACCAGTGAAAACTATACCAACTTTCTTTTTATTAGTCATAAAAGCCACCTCTTAGTTTATAATATTCATAATTTCTTACTAAATATAAATTATATCAAAAATATCTAAAGTAATCTATCTTACGACAAAATTAATATTTTGGTAATAATTAAAAAAATAAAAAAAAGAGCTGGGGAAGCTCTTTTTTCTGTTTAAGATGATTTCCGTTATCATCTTAAACAATGGATATAAAGTATATCCGTTCAAAAGGGGTATTGGGAATAGAGATTTTAATTAAGGTTATCAGGGGGATAACCATGTATTAATAATAACAATATTCGACAATAAAGTCAATGTTTTTTTGTGAAAAACACAAAATTTATATTAAATTTATGTTAAATATATTTAAAACTATTATTTTTCTAAAAAAGCAAAAAAATAAACCTACTTCAATTTTCCGATCAGAAGTAGGTGTCAAATGAATATAAAAGTATTCATTTAAAAGGGGTATTGGGAATAGAGATTTTACTAAGGTTATCAGGGGGATAACCATGTATTAATAATATCAATATTCGACAATAAAATCAACAGTTTTACAAAAAAAATTAAAAACTTTTCGACAAATATATAAGTCAAGAAATATATTAAAAAACTAGAATTTTAATGGTATAATAAAAAGATATGGAGAAATTCAAAAAATAAGTTTAAAGCTTATTTTTTACACATATTTAGTAATTAATTTAAATAAATGTCAAAACTAAAAATAAACAACAAAATATATTAATGAAAGAAAGTTGGTGTAGTATATGGAAATATATTTAGATAACAGTGCTACAACTAAGCCATATCCTGAAGTTGTAGATAAAATGGTTTATGCCCTTACTACTGATTATGCAAATCCATCTTCATTACATAGAAAAGGTATTGAAGTAGAGAAAAATATAAAATTAATAAGGCAAGATATTGCAAGAACTCTAGGCGCAAAGGATAAGGAGATATACTTCACATCAGGTGGAACGGAATCTAATAACGCTATAATAAGGGGTGTTGCTAATTTATATAAAAAAAGAAAAAACCATATAATATCAACAGAGATAGAGCATCCATCGGTTTTACAAACATTAAATGATTTAGAACAAGATGGATTTGAAGTTACGTATTTAAAAGTTGATAGAGATGGTAAAATAAACATAGAAGAATTAAAAAATGCTATAAAACCGAGTACTATTTTAATCACAATAATGCATGTAAATAATGAAATAGGGAGTATACAACCAATAGAAGATATAGGAAAATATTTAAAGTCATTAAAAGACAAAATATATTTACATGTAGATGCAGTACAATCTTATGCTAAAATCAACTTTAAACCTTCAAGATATAATATAGATTTTATGAGTGTTAGTGGACATAAATTACATGGGCCAAAAGGGATTGGTTTTATGTATATAAAAGAAAATAATAGATTAAAGCCGTTAATTACAGGTGGTGGACAAGAAATAGGTATAAGATCAGGGACAGAAAATGTTCCAGGTATTTATGGTCTAGGAGAAGCTGTAAAAGTCATTAACAAAGACTTAAATAAGACTATTGATAAGATATCAGAGTTAAAAAATCTTTTAAAAGAAGAAATTGTAAATAATATAGAAGATATAAAATTAAATTCTCCTGAAGATGGAGTTTGCCATATACTAAACGTTTCATTTAAGGATGTAAGAGGAGAAGTATTACTTCATTATTTAGAGCAAAAAGGAATTTATGTATCAACAGGCTCTGCATGTTCTTCTAAGAAAAAGGGAAGCCATGTATTAAATGCAATTGGACTTAATCAAAATGAAATAGAAGGTGCTATAAGATTTAGTTTATCGGATTTAAACACAAAAGAAGAAATTCTAGAAGTTGTAAAAATATTAAAAGACTCAGTAAATGATTTAAGAATGATAATAAGAAGAAGATAACTTATAAAAGTAGGTTAGACATAAAATATATAACTAAGAGGTGACGGATTTGTACAATATACTAATAGTTAAGTACGGAGAAATAGGTGTAAAAGGAAAAAACAGATACATATTTGAAAATAAACTGGTTAAAAATGTTAAGAATATGCTTAAGCCACTAGGAAAATTTGACGTGTATAAAGAATATGGAAGAATATACGTTAATCTAGAAGATTATGACTATGAAGAAGTAGCAGAAGAAGTGAGAAAAGTATTTGGTATAGTTGGAGTTTGCCCAGCTATAAGAGCTGAAAAAGACTATGATAAATTAAAAGAGTTAGCGCTTAAAGTATTAGAAGAAAAAATAGAAGCTGGTGCAAAAACATTTAAAGTAGAATCAAAAAGAGGAGATAAAGATTTTAAATTTACTTCTCAAGAAATGAGTATAGATATAGCTGGATATTTAGTATCTAAGGTTCACGATAGAATTGGTGTAGACATAAGAAATCCAGAAACTAAGATAATATGTGAGTATAGACAAAATCATGTAATGGTTTATAGCGATACAGTACCAGGTTATGGAGGGTTACCACTTGGGACAAATGGAAGAGCTATGTCTTTATTATCAGGAGGTATAGATTCTCCAGTAGCATCATGGATGGTAGCAAAAAGAGGTATGGAAATAGAAGCAATACATTTCCACACATATCCATTCACAAGTGAAAAATCGCAAGAGAAGGTTAGAGATTTGGCAAGAATATTATCTAAGTATTGTGGAAGACTTAGACTTCATAAAGTAAATATATTAGAAATACAAAAAGCTATAGGTATGAATTGTAATGATGAAGAGATGACTATAATATCAAGAAGATTCATGATGAGAATAGCTGAGGAAGTTGCACTAAGTAGAAGATGTGATGCTTTAGTTACAGGAGAAAGTATAGGACAAGTTGCATCTCAAACAATACAAGGACTTACTTGTACAAATGCATCTGTTTCTATGCCGGTATTTAGACCTCTTATAGCTATGGATAAAACAGAAATAATAGATATAGCACAAAAAATAGGTACATTTGAAACATCTATATTACCAGAAGAAGATTGTTGTAGTGTATTTGCTCCTAAAAAGCCAGTAACAAAACCAAGATTAGAGAGAATAGAAAAATCAGAATCTAAATTAGATGTAGAAAAATTAATAAAAGATGCTATAGATAATATAGAAGTTGAAGATATAGAATTCTAATATTAAAAAAGTAATAAATAGTGTAGGTAAGTTTGTATTAATATAAGCTTACCTATTTTTATTGTAGAAAATTATATTAGTTAAAGTTTGGTTCATACTTAAAATTATAGCTATAGGTAAAATATATAAATGTAAATATATTTCATGTAACAAATCTTCTAAAATATTCATATAATACTCAATAAATGGAGGGGGTCATATGAATACACGAAAAGATATGAAGTTAGAAGCTAAAAAATCATTAAAAGGGAATTGGGGAGTATCTATAGCATTAGTTTTTGTATTAATAGCAATATGTGGAGCATTAGAATGGGTATTAACTTATTATAGTGATCGTATGTATATAGGCGTATTATCAATAGTTATATCACTAATTACAATACCATTAGTATTAGGTAAGACTATATATTTCTTAAAATTAACAAAAGGGGAAGATAGTAAATTTCAAGATTTATTCTCAGGGTTTAATAATATATTAAAAGTAATCGGAGTAGCAATCTTAAGTGATGTTATAATAATTATAGGATATATTTTATTAATAATACCAGGAATTATATTTACATTTATGTTATCACAAGTGTATTACATTTTGGCTGAAAATCCAGCAATAGGGATAATAGAGTGTTTAAAAGAGAGTAAAAGACTAATGGAAGGCAAAAAAATAGATTATTTTGTTTTAATGTTAAGTTTTATATTGTGGGGAATATTGACTGGGCTAACATTAGGATTGGCAGGATTATATGTAATACCTTATTATGAAGCTACGATAGCGAATTTCTATCTAAGTATTAAATCACAAAAATCTAAAGATATACTAATTGGATATTAAATAAAATAAAAGTCATTCTATTAACAATATTTTGTTAAATGGAATGACTTTTATTTTATAAATTTATATTGTAATTTACAAATGTAATATTTAAGCAGATCTCTTATTAAATATTTCTACTTCATATTTAGACATTATATCTATTGCTCTATCTATATCTTCTTGAGTACCATCCTCTACATCTTTAAGTTCATAGTTTAGGCCCATATTTTCCCATTTATGAACTCCCATAGTATGATATGGTAATATCTCAAATCTTTCTACATTATTTAAAGTACTAACAAATTCAGCTAACATTTCTAAGTTTTCTTTGTCATCAGTATATCCAGGTACTAAAACATGTCTTATCCAAACTGGTATATTTCTATCACTTAAATGCTTAGCAAACTTTAATGTTTTTTCAATTCCAACACCAGTTAATTCTTTAGATTTTTCTTCATTCATATGCTTTATATCAAGAAGAACTAAATCAGTATTTTCTAAAACTGGAGCTATAGTATCTATATTTACAAAACCTGAAGTGTCTAAGCATGTATGGATATTGTTCTTTTTAGCCTTAGCAAATAGTTCTGCTAAGAATTCTGGTTGTAAAGTAGCTTCTCCACCAGATGCTGTTATACCACCACCAGATGCTCTCATATATGAAGAATATTTAAGTGCTTGTGATATTATTTGGTCTGTTGTATATTCAGTTCCGCATTTTGGGTCCCAAGTATCTCTGTTATGACAGTATTTACATCTTAATGGACATCCTTGCATAAATAGTATAAATCTTATTCCTGGTCCGTCTACTGTTCCAAATGTTTCTATTGAATGAACTCTTCCTTTTATCATCTTATCCACCTCATAAGTATATATTTTATCTTAAAAATATTATAATTTAGTAATTATAATTTTAGATTTAAGTGTAATATAATTTGTATCTTTGGTTAAAATATATTGTATACAAAGTTTATTACAATTAAATTATATGACATTTTTTAGACGAAGTCTATAATTTATATTAAATTTATTTATCTTGTATTATATTACTTATATACCCATGAAAAGGCAATTAAAACAAGTTTTATATAAGATATATAATGTCTTAGAATTTGTTTATAGCTTACCTGAACGTAAAAAAAGAGTGCAGGTGGATGAGCCTGCACTCTTTAAGACGTAAGATTTAAATATTAGCTTGGATGAATGTAATATTTAATTTTAAAAATTAGTATAGTTAATTATCTGTTATAAATTAAGCCATTTTTCCGTGGAATGTTCTGTTTATAACGTCTAATTGTTGTTCTCTTGTTAATTTTATGAAGTTAACAGCGTATCCTGAAACTCTTATTGTTAATTGTGGATATTCTTCTGGATGTTCCATAGCATCTTCTAAAGTAGCTCTATCAAATACGTTAACGTTTAAGTGATGAGCTCCATCTCCGAAGTATCCGTCCATCATTGCTGATAAGTTAGTTATTCTTTCGCTCATATCTTTTCCTAAAGCACCTGGTACTATAGAGAAAGTATTAGATATACCATCTTGAGAATGCTCGTATGGTAATTTAGCAACTGATGCTAATGAAGCTAAAGCTCCGTTAGTATCTCTTCCGTGCATTGGGTTAGCTCCTGGAGCAAATGGTTCACCAGCTCTTCTTCCGTCAGGAGTGTTACCAGTTTTCTTACCATAAACAACGTTTGAAGTTATAGTAAGAACAGATTGAGTATGAACAGAATCTCTGTAAGTCTTGTTCTTTCTTATTTTGTTCATCATAGATTCAACTAAGTATACAGCTATTTCATCAGCTCTATCATCGTTGTTTCCGTACTTTGGATAGTCTCCTTCTATTTCGAAGTCAACAGCTATTCCTTGCTCGTTTCTTATAGTTTTAACTTTAGCGTATTTTATAGCTGATAAAGAGTCAGCACAAACTGAAAGTCCAGCTATACCACAAGCCATAGTTCTGAATACATCTCTATCATGTAAAGCCATTTCTAATGCTTCATAAGAATACTTATCATGCATGTAGTGGATTACGTTTAATGTATTTACGTAAAGGTTAGCTAACCAATCAGTGAATGGTTCGAATCTAGCCATTACTTCATCGTAGTCTAAGTATTCAGAAGTTATTGGTTCGAATCTTGGTCCAACTTGAACAAGAGACTTCTCATCAACTCCACCGTTTATTGCGTATAATAATGTCTTAGCTAAGTTAACTCTAGCTCCGAAGAACTGCATTTGCTTACCTATTCTCATTGCAGATACACAACAAGCTATACCGTAGTCATCTCCCCAGTAAGGTCTCATTAAGTCGTCATTTTCATATTGAACTGAACTTGTATCTATAGATACTTTAGAACAGAAATCTTTGAATCCTTGAGGGAACTTAGTTGACCATAATACTGTTAAGTTTGGTTCTGGAGATGGTCCAAGAGTATAAAGAGTATTTAAAACTCTGAATGAGTTTTTAGTTACTAATGGTCTACCATCAACACCCATACCACCGATTGATTCAGTTACCCAAGTTGGGTCTCCAGAGAATAAATCATTGTAGTCAGGAGTTCTTAAGAATTTAACCATTCTTAACTTCATAACGAAGTGGTCCATTAATTCTTGAACTTCTTCTTCAGTTATAGTTCCGTTAGCTAAATCTCTTTCGAAGTATATATCTAAGAAAGTAGAAGTTCTACCTATAGACATAGCAGCTCCGTTTTGATCTTTTATAGCAGCTAAGTAAGCGAAGTATAACCATTGTACAGCTTCTCTTGAGTTAGTTGCTGGCTTAGATATATCAAATCCATAAGATTCAGCCATTCTTTTTAAAGCTTCTAAAGCTCTTATTTGCTCAGATATTTCTTCTCTTAATCTTATAGTGTTCTCGTCCATGCAAGAAACTTCTAAAGAATCTTTTTGAGCTATTTTATCTTCTATTAATCTATCAACACCGTAAAGAGCAACTCTTCTGTAGTCTCCTATTATTCTACCTCTTCCGTAAGCATCTGGAAGTCCTGTTATTATACCAGATCTTCTAGCAGCTCTCATTTCAGAAGTGTAAGCATCGAATACACCTTGGTTATGAGTTTTTCTGTATTTAGTGAATATTTCACTTATTTCTGGATCACACTCGTATCCATAAGCCTTACAAGAAGACTCAACCATTCTTATACCACCGTATGGCATAACAGCTCTCTTAAGTGGAGCATCTGTTTGTAAACCAACGATTGTTTCTAAATCTTTATTTATATATCCTGGAGCGTAAGCATCTATTCCAGAAACAGTTTTAGTATCAACGTCTAAAGTACCGCCATTTTCTCTTTCTTTTTTGAATAATTCCATAACTTCTGCCCAAAGTTTTTTAGTGTTCTCTGTAGCACCAGCTAAGAAAGAGTCATCTCCTTCATATGGAGTGTAGTTATCTTGGATGAACCCTCTAACATCTATTTCTTTAGTCCATCTACCAGTTTTAAAGCCTTCCCATGCATTCATTGTCATAGTGAAATCCTCCTTGTTTAAGTCAGGTATAATTTAGAACCTAAAATAAAAATAAGTTTTATTATATAAATTTATATCTAGCTAGATTTTTTTTTAACAATTAGATAATACCATAAAATCGGTATTTTGTATACAAAATTTATAAGTAATTTTGTATTTATATTTAATATAAACGTATATCATTAATTATCTATTTGTATTGTGTATTTTTATGTTATATATATTCCCCTTAAAAATGAGTTTAAACATGAAGTTTTAATAAAAATATAAGAAAATAAATTATGATATGAAGATTAATATGCATATGTAGGACAAATGTGAATAATTATTAAATATGAGGGGAGGGGATTAAGTGCTAATAACAATAATTTTATTTTTAGTAGGATTTGTATTGATAACTAAAGGAGCAGATATATTTATAAATTGCACAGTTGAAATAGGTAAGAAAACGCATATATCAGAGTTGATTTTAGGTGCTACAATAGTAAGTTTTGCAACAACTCTGCCAGAACTTACGGTATCAATGTGTGCATCTTTAAATGATCAAACAACTATGAGCCTAGGAAATGCAGTAGGATCAATAATATGTAACACGGGATTAATATTAGGTTTAGTTGCATTTATAAGTCCATTTAAAGTTGATAGGAAAATGTTCATATCAAAATCTACAATATTATTAATCTCAATTATAAGCTTAATGGTATGTGGGTTAGATGGATCTATAAATGGATCAGATACAATAGTTCTTTTAATAATATTATCTATATTTATGTATACAAATTACAAGAGTATTACAAATGGAAAATCTATAAAATCTAATAGTAGCCAAGAGGTGAATGAATATACAGGACTTAAATCAAAAGAGTTATTAAATACTATGATTTTATTTTTTCTAGGATTAATAATGATGGTAATAGGATCAAAGGTGCTTGTAGAAAGTGGATCAGATATTGCTAAAATGATAGGTATACCAGAAGGAATTATAAGCCTTACAATAATTGCATTAGGAACATCTTTGCCAGAGTTAGTCTCATCTTTGACTGCTATTAAGAAAAAACATCATGCTATATCGGTAGGAAATATATTAGGTGCAAATATACTAAATATAACTTCTGTAATAGCTTTATCGTCAATACCAAATGATATACCTATTTTATCTCAAAATTCAAGTATTGATTATCTATTTATGATAGCATTAGTTTTAATTCTTATATTACCAACAATAAAAAGCAACAAAATATATAGATTTCAAGGATTGATGCTTTTATTAATTTATGGAACATATATATCTACATTATATTTTATGTATATGGTTTAAAATAATAAAATAATAAATACATATTTAAATTATAAGGTTCCTCAAATTGTACATAATAAATACTAAGTGGTAAAATATTAATTGCATATTAATCAAAATAAAGATATAATGGATAGGTTAAGATTAATTGATTACGGAAAGGAAATAATATATGAATATAACTAAATTTGAAGATTTACCAATTAGCGAGAACATAAAAAGGGCAATAGCGGACATGGGGTTTGAGGAACCATCACCAATACAAGCACAATCAATACCTGTAATATTATCTGGGAAAGATGTTATAGGACAAGCGCAAACTGGGACGGGAAAAACAGCTGCGTTCAGTATACCTATATTAGAAACAATAGACCCAGAAAATAAAAGTTTACAAGCAGTAGTACTTTGTCCTACTAGAGAACTTGCTATTCAGGTTTCTAAAGAAATAAAAAAATTATCTAAATATATGCACGGAATAAAATCATTACCAGTTTATGGTGGACAACCAATAGATAGACAAATAAAATCACTAAAAGGCGGAGTACAAATAATAATAGGAACTCCAGGACGTGTAATTGACCACATAAATAGAAAAACATTAAAAATGGACAATGTAAAAATGCTTATATTAGATGAAGCAGATGAAATGTTAGACATGGGATTCAGAGAAGATATAGAAATGATATTAAATAAAACTCCAGAAGATAGACAAACTACATTCTTCTCAGCAACTATGCCAAAAGGGATATTAGATTTAACTAAAAAGTATCAAAATAACCCAGAACACATAAAGATAGTAAGAAAAGAGATAACTGTACCAAATATATCACAATACTATATAGAAACAAGAAATGCTAATAAGTTAGAAGTATTATGTAGATTAATAGATGTATACAACCCTAAGTTGTCAGTAGTATTTACTAATACAAAAAGAGGTGCTGATGAGCTAGTAAGTGAATTACAAGCTAGAGGTTACTTTGCAGATGCTTTACACGGAGATTTAAAGCAAACTCAAAGAGATATAGTAATGGATAAGTTTAGACAAGGTACTATAGATATATTAGTTGCTACAGATGTTGCAGCAAGAGGTATAGATGTAGATGATGTTGAAGCAGTATTTAACTATGACTTACCACAAGATGAAGAATACTATGTTCACAGAATAGGTAGAACTGGTCGTGCAGGTAGAACAGGAGTATCTTTCAGTTTCGTATTTGGAAAAGAAATGAGAAAAATGAGAGATATAGAAAGATATACTAAGGCTAAATTAGTGAAACATAGTATACCATCAGTAGCTGACGTTGAAGAAAAGAAAGTCAGTGCTTTCTTCAAGGAAGTTAAAGGAATAATGGATGAAGGTAATTTAACTAAGCAATTACAATGGTTAGAAGGATTCTGTAATGAATCTGATGTTGAAGTTATAGATGTAGCTGCAGCATTAGTGAAGTTAGCATTAGGTCATGAGGAAAAGGAAGAAATAATAGAAGAACCATCAAGAAATAGAGATAAAAGAGATCGCAACAGAAAAGGATCAGATACTGGTGCTAAAGATGGAATGGTTAGATTATTTATAAACGTTGGTAGAAACCAAAGAGTTCAAGCAAAAGATATATTAGGTGCTATAGCTGGTGAAGCTGGAATATCTGGTAAGTTAATAGGAACTATAGATATATATGACAAATATACTTTCGTTGAAGTACCTAAGCAAAATGTTAAGAAAGTATTAGAAAGTGTTAAAGATACAAAAATAAAAGGAAATAAAGTTAATATAGAAAAAGCAAATAAGAAAAAGAAATAAATAATATTGTTTTAATTAGTTTTATTTAGAATGGAGCGTAAATGTTAATTTTCATATCATACGGCTGAAATATGCTGTAGATATAATGAAAATTATATTTACGCTCCTTTATTTTATCTATATACTTAGATATAAATATTAAAGTAGGAGGATAGCAGATGAAGGTTATTAGTCAAGGTTGTACTTTAGATTGTTTTGATGCTTGTAGACTAAAGGTTCATGTAGAAGATGGTAAAGTTGTTAAAATTGAAGGAGATAAGGAGCATCCTTTTACAAAAGGATTTATTTGTAGCAAAGGGAGAGCTCATTTAGATAGATTATATCATCCAGAGAGGATTTATAAGCCATTATTAAAGGTAAATGGAAAATGGGAAGAAATTACTTTTGAAGAAGCCATAGATATAATGGCTAAGAAGCTTATCTATTATAGGGATAAATATTCTTCAAAATCAGTTTTATACTATGAACAATATGGAAATGGATCATTATTAAAATCCATAGGAGAAATATTTTTTAACTTTTATGGAGGAGTAAGTACTCAAAAAGGGGGACCTTGTTGGAGTGCAGGTATCAAAGCACAAAAATACGATTTTGGAGATGTTAGAGGGCATTCTTTAGAAGATATGAAGAATAGCAAGAATATATTTATATGGGGTAGGAATCCAGCTTACACAACTATACATACAATGCAAATGATACAACAAGCTAAGAAAAAAGGAACTCGTATAATAGTAATAGATCCTATAAAAACTGCTACAGCAAATATAGCAGATTACTATGTTCAGATTAATCCAGGAACAGACGGGGCTCTTGCAATGGCAATGGCTAAAATTATTATAGAAAATAATATGCAAGATGTAGATTATATAAATTCTAATGTAATAGGTTTTAAAGAATATAAATATTACTTAGATACTTTAGATTTAGACTATTTATCAAATGAATGTGGTATTGAAATAAGCATAATTAAAGAGTTATCTAAACTTTATTGCGAAAAATATAGTTCGATTTGGTTAGGTTATGGAATGCAAAAATATACTAATGGTGGAAATACAATTAGAGCAATAGATGCATTAGGAGCTATAACTGGACAAATTGGATATTCAGGTGGTGGTGTTAATTACGCTAATAAAGTTTATCCAGATTTATTAAATACAGATCCATATAACAGTAAAACTTATTCACAAGGACGTGAGTTTAATGTGCATAAGTTGGGCGAATTTATTGACAATTCACACAAAAATACAGTAGATAATGTGAATAACGTTTCTATTAAGATGGCAGTTATAGTAAAAAGTAATTTACTAAACCAGCTACCAAACTTAAATAAATTAGAAAAATCTTTTGAAAGTATTGATTTTAAGGTATGCTTTGACATGTTTATGACTGATACAGCTAGTAAATGTGATTTATTTATACCAAGTTCGACGACTTTAGAAAGTGATGATTTACTTTTTAGTTCTATGCTTAATCCTTATATAACCTATAATGAAAGAGCTGTAGAGCCAAGAAACATACTTATGGATGAGTATTATTTCTTTAGAGAATTAGCTAAAGTTATGAAATTAAATAATTATCCACAGGTATCAAAAGAAGAGTACTTAAATAAAGTCATAGAACCATTAAAATTAGTGGATAAAACAATTTCATTAGAGAGAATAAAAAATGATTATATTACAATACATAAAAGTATTCCCTGGGAAGATAAAAAATTTAAAACCAAATCTGGAAAATTTGAGCTATATTCAGAGGAGCTAAAAGATTTAGGGTTAACGCCTATACCAAAATATAAATCACCAAAGAGCATAAAAGGTAATAAACTTAGGTTAATAACAACACATCATAAGGATTCTCTATTTAGTCAACATTATATGGATAAAAAAGGAATATCTACTGCATATATAAATAACAGAATGGCAATAATTAGAAATATAGCGGATGATGAGATTGTATGCCTTCAATCTGAAAATGGAAAAATTAATGTACAAATAAAGATAGATGATAGTGTAAAAGATAATGTCATTCAGATGTATGTTGGATGGTGGAAAAAGCATGGCAATCCTAACTTTGTTGCAAGTAGTGGTGTATCAGATATTGGTGGTCAAATAACTTATAACGAAACCTTTGTAGACATAATAAAACAAAACTAGTTAAAATTCATTGAAGGATAAAAAAATACCCTAATAGAATAGATTACAGGTTAGTAGTTTTAATTAATGTAATTTAAAGTAGGGGGAAAAACAATGGTAAGATACTCATTGAATAACAAAAACTTACTAGTTAAGTTTGAAATGACAGAATTAGATCATCATGTATCAAGACCTATTAGGGAAGAACTTGATGATATATTAATGACAAAGCCAGTAAAAAATATAATTTTTGATTTTGAGAATATTAATTTTATGGATTCTTCAGGAATTGGTGTAATAATAGGCAGATATAAAAAAATCTCCAGTGAAAAAGGAAAAGTGTCAGTAATAAATATAAATTCAAGGGTAAAAAAAGTCTTTGACTTATCTGGGATGAACAAAATAATAAATGTATATAGTACATATGAAGAAGCATTAAGTTCTTTGTAAGGGGGAAAAATTAATGAGTAATATTATGGAAGTGAAGTTTTCTGCCAAATCTGAAAATGAAAGTTTAGCAAGGGTTATAGCAGCATCCTTTGCAGCAAAATTAGATCCTACATTAGACGAGATAGCAGATATAAAAACAGCAGTATCGGAAGCAGTGACTAATGCTATTATCCATGGTTACGATGAAGATGAATCAAAGTTTGTATATTTAAAATGTAAGTTAGAAGGCAATAATATAGAAATAATAGTAGAAGATGAAGGAAATGGAATAGAAGATGTAGACTTGGCTATGCAACCGTTATATACGTCAAAGCCAGAGCTTGAGAGATCAGGAATGGGATTTTCTGTTATGGAAAGCTTTATGGATGATGTAAAGGTAAGTTCTATTAAAAACAAAGGGACAAAAGTAATTATGCAAAAAAATATAAACTTACCTAAATAAAATCCAAAGAGAATAGAGGTTTTATTATGGGGATAACTGCAAATAAAGAAGATAAAAAGAAATTACTCAGCCACGAAGAGACACTTGAATTAATAGAAAAAGTTCAAAAGGAAAATGACGAAGAAGCCAAGGAAATTTTGATAAAAAATAACTTAGGTTTAGTTAGAAGTGTTATAAGTAAATTTTCTAATATAGGGTATGAAAGAGATGATTTATTCCAATTAGGATCTATTGGATTAATTAAATCTATATATAAGTTTGATTCTAAGTTTAATGTTAAGTTTTCGACTTATGCTGTTCCAATGATATTGGGAGAGATAAAAAGATATCTTAGGGATGATGGTATGGTTAAGGTTTCTAGGTCGTTAAAACAAACAGCTATAAAAGCTAAGTCACAAACAGAAATATTAACGAAAAAGTTAGGAAGAGAGCCAACTATAGATGAAATAGCACATGAATTAGATATAGAAAAAGAAGATTTAGTAATGGCAATGGAGGCAAATTTCTCTGTAGAATATCTTCATGGCGTAATTCATGAAGAAGAAGGTTCGCCAATTTGTTTAATTGATAAAATAAGTTTAAAAGGTGAAAGTGAAGAAGAGAAAGTAATTGATAATCTTTTATTAAAACAAATATTAAATAAACTAGAAAAGAGAGAAAGACAAATAATTGTACTTAGATACTTTGAAGATAAAACTCAAAGCGAGATTGGAGATATACTTAATATATCTCAGGTACAAGTTTCTAGAATAGAAAAGAAAGTATTATCTAAATTAAAATCTTATATTAGTTAATATAAAAGATTATAAATAAAATTTAAATATATTATAAAAAATAAACTTTTAATAGTTATGTACGTTAATTGTAATACTAATTAAGTAACTACATAAATTAAAGGTTTATTTTTTTTTTTATAACAAATAATAGAAATAGAGGGAGGTAAGCAATTGTGGAAGATATTTACTTAATACCTAAAAAAATAAAGCCTTTCAACGTAAATATTAAAAAGATATACCTAAATGATATTTATGCTGTTTACCCTAAAGAAATAGAAGTTGCATTAGATGATATATGTCTTAGAACATATGAAAATAATGATTTAATATATGATGTAATTCATATAGGGGAAGTAATAGAACAAATAAATAATAAACTACCTAAATCTAGTATTAACTTTCTTAAACCTGATGATGTCATTATTTTTTTTGATAAAAATAAAAAAGATAGAACAAAATATATAAGAGTAGTCTTAGTATGTATAGTGATTTTAATGGGATCAGTTATGGGTATAATGAATTTTCATGCTGATGTAAACATGGGAGCATCTCAATACAAGATGGTTCAGATACTTACTAAGAATGCAAAAGTATATTTACCTTACTTCCAGATTCCATACTCCATAGGTATAGGTATAGGAGTAGCTATATTTTTCAATAAATTTATACCAAACTATTCAAAATATGAGCCTAGTCCAATGGAATTAAAAATGAGTTCTTTAAACAAGGAGATAGAAAATCAATTAAGAGGAAAAGGACAGTAATGTGAGACTATTTTTAATAATTTATGGCATATCATCAGGAGTAATTGTTGGAGCTGGAGTAGTATCAGTATTAATTTTAATAGGAATAGTGCCTAGAATGTCTCATGTGACAAATACAAAAGAGTTTGTAGATCTGTATGAAGATTTACTTGTAATAGGTACGTTTTTAGGAAGTATACTTTCACTTCATAATTTCGGAATCAGTGGAGGAAGTGTTTTGACAATAGTAGCTGGTTTAGCTTATGGAGTGTTTTTAGGTTTTTTAAGTTCTGGTCTTACAGAGGTTTTATATTACATACCTGTTGTATCAAGGAGGTTAAAAATACCTAATATTTATCTAAAGTATATAGTAATATCCCTAATAATAGGAAAAGTAGTAGGTTCTCTATTAGGATGGGTGATAATTTAAGGAGGCATTAACATGGGAAAAAAAGATGATTATAGCAAGTATGTGGATCAAGTAAGTCCTAAGCCTACCTATGTAAAAAATTATATATTAGCATTTATAATAGGTGGTCTAATTTGTATGATAGGACAAGGAATAAATGATTTTTATATGAAGATTATGAGCTTAGACAAATTAGCTGCATCAACTGCAACCTCAATAACATTAATATTTATAGGATCTTTATTAACAGGTCTTGGTGTTTATGACCTTATAGGAAAAAGAGCAGGAGCAGGTTCTATTATTCCTATTACAGGATTTGCAAATTCTATAGTATCACCTGCAATGGAGTTTAAAAGAGAAGGATATGTTTTAGGTGTAGGTGCAAATATGTTTAAGGTGGCAGGGCCTGTATTAGTTTATGGAATAGGTTCATCAATATTATTTGGACTTATATATTATTTAGTTAAATTTTTCATGTAAGGATGTGTAGCAATGAATAATAAAAAAGTTGGAAAAAGAACTGTAAAATTACAACATATGCCCACAATTATCAGTGCAGCCTCAATAGTTGGACCAAAGGAAGGTAAAGGTCCACTAAGAGACTATTTTGATAAAGTGTTAGATGATGATTTACATGGCGAAAAAACATGGGAATTAGCTGAATGTAAAATGATGAAAGATACAATTGATTTAGCTGTAAAAAAATCTGATAAAGGAATGAAAGAAATTGATTACCTTATTGGTGGAGATTTAATAAATCAGATATGGCCATTTTCCTTTGCAGCTAGAGATTTAGATATTCCTTTTATAGGAGTATATGGAGCATGTTCTACAATGTCACAAAGTATGTGTTTAGGATCAATGCTAATAGATGGT
This sequence comes from Romboutsia sp. CE17, assembly GCF_012317385.1. GTDB lineage: Bacteria > Bacillota > Clostridia > Peptostreptococcales > Peptostreptococcaceae > Romboutsia_E. The sequence continues at coordinate 2,317,081 of NZ_CP051144.1, read as the reverse complement.
GGATATGCTCAAAATGTATTAGCTGGAACTTGTAGTCATTACTGTACAGCAGAAAGACAATTTAGATTTCCGCTGGAATTAGGAAATCAAAAACCTATGACAGCTCAATGGACAGTAACAGGAGCTGGATGTGTACTAATATCAAAATATGGAAATGGACCTAAAGTAAAATATGTAACTATAGGTAAAATAGTAGATAAGGGAATTAAAGATGGAAATAATATGGGAGCTGCAATGGCACCAGCAGCAGTAGATACAATATTGGCATATTTTAATGATACTAATGATGATCCAAATAGCTTTGATTTAATAGCAACAGGAGATTTAGGTGTTGTTGGAAAAACAATAATCTTAGACTTGTTAAAAGAAAAAAATCTAGATATATCTAAAGTATATACAGACTGCGGCTTAGAAATATTTGATTTAAAAGCACAAGATGTTCACTGTGGTGGTAGTGGATGCGGATGTGCAGCCTCAGTATTTTCAGGATATATATATGATAAGTTAAAGAAAAAGGAATTTAATAAAGTCATGCTAGTAGCAACTGGGGCAATGTTATCACCTAATAGTACACTACAGAAACAAACAATACCTTGTATAGCTAATGCAGTTGTAATAGTAAATGAATAGGAGGTGGATATTTTGTTAGTAGATTACTTAAAAGTATTTTTAGTTGGTGGGCTAATATGTTTAATTGCTCAAATAATGATGGACTATTTTAAAATGCAAACTCCATATGTTATGGTTACTTATGTAACAACTGGTGTTATATTAACATTCTTAGGAATTTATGAAAAAATAGTTGATTTTGGAGGATCAGGAGCAACAGTACCAATTATGGGATTTGGATATACTCTAGCAAAAGGTGTTATGAAGGGAATTAAAGAAGATGGATTTTTAGGAATTTTTACTGGTGGAACAGTAGCTGGTGCAGGTGGTATAGCTGCAGCAATACTCTTTGGATATATTATGTCTGTAATATTCAACCCAAAAGCAAAGCCTTGATTTTTAATATTTTGTAATTAAATAATAGATATATTAAAAAAGCGATGAACAATTTGTTCATCGCTTAGTTTTATTTGTTAATAAAATTTATTTTTAACTGTTTACTCAGTTGGCTCTTCTACTGGTTGATCAGTTGGAGGAGTAGTTGTACCTCCACCACTATTATCAGCTGGAGGAGTAGTTGTACCGCCACCGCTATTATCAGTTGGAGGGGTAGTTGTACCACCTTCATTATCATTAACTGGAGGTGTAACTGTACCTTCATCGGTATCATTAGTTGGAGGTTCTCCACCATCTCCAGCATTTTGATCGTTATTTTCTTCTTCTTCTTTTTCCTCTTCTTTTGGAGTTTGAGTAGTTTGCTGTGAGCTTACTCTCCTAGGAGCAGTACCATTTATAAATGCTGCACTAACTCCACTTGAAGATGTACCTCCATCTATTAAGTTAATCTTAGCAAAGTATACATTATCAGGTGCTGTAAACTTTGCGGCTAGTAAATTAGCATGAACTTGCTTCATAACCTTAGACCATAACTTTGCAGCAGATCCACTACTTCCAACAACTCCTTGACGAGGAATTGTTTTTTGAGTATTTGGATCTTTTTTACCTGCATCATCACCAATATAAGTTGCAGCTACATAGTATGGAGTATATCCAACAAACCATGCATCTAACTTACCATTAGTAGTACCTGTTTTACCAGCTACTTCTATATTACCACCTATAGAAGCTGAACCACCTATACCTTCAGTAACAACTGATTTTAGCATATCAGTTACAACATAAGCAACTTCAGGACTTACAACCTTATGTTCTTCAGGTGTAGATTTTACTAATAAGTCACCATCATAAGTTGTTATAGTTGTAAAAATTGTAGGCTCGATATATACACCATTATTTGCAAGTGTACCATAAGCAGAAGCCATTTCTAAAGGAGAAACACCATATGTCATACCACCTAGTGTTAAGGCAGGGAAACGTCTATCTCCTTCATTTATATCTCCAGTTTTACTATCTTTTAAAGATGTTATACCAAAATTCTTTAAGTAATCAAGCATGATATCAACACATTCTTCATATGTATCACCAAGCATTTCTGCTGTTTTTATGGCTATTGTATTTGAAGAATAAGCAAGTGCCTTACGTAGTGTCATGTAGCCACTTCCTGCTGTTGTAGTGGCTGGATTCCAACTATTATTTTGAGAGAATTGGTATCCTCCTCTAGCATCAGATAAAGAATCTGCTTGAGTTATTTTTAATGTATCTATAGCCGGTGTATAAACCGATAGTGGTTTTATTGTAGAACCAGGTTGTTGAGGAGTTGTAGCTCTATTAAGAGTTTTTCTTCCTTTTATATGTCTACCACCAACTAATGCTTTAATTTGACCTGTTTTATAATCTAAGATAACCATAGCAGATTGAGGTTGAAGTATTCCATCAGCACCTTCTCTGTTACCAGGAAAGTTATCATTATCATCATATTCATCTTCTAATATATCTTGCATATTAGAATCTATAGTAGTTTGTATATGTAATCCACCATTACGGAATAAGTTATCAGCTTCTTCAAAAGTATGACCTTGTTCCATTAAGGCATCAATAACTTCAGACTCTATAAGATCTTGAACAGATGATACTACAGTATCTTCTGTTTTAGGTAATTTTATTACAATTTCTGCCGCAACAGCTTCATCATGTTCTTCTTGAGTTATATAACCAAGTTCTAACATTTTAGCTAAAACAACTTCTTGTCTTTGTTTAGCCTTAGGGTTATTAACGGCCTTTCTAACTATTAATGTACCACTTTTAAGCTGATCATAAGTATCTTTGCCTATAAGTTTCCAATCATAATATAACTTATCTACCATATTTAATTCTACATCAGTTGGATCATCCCAACTATCATCAGTAGTATTTGTATAGAATAATAATGTATTCTCTAATTCTTCTTTAGTTTCACTACCATCTAATTTTTCACGATTATAAATTGCATATGCAACTGGATTTTTTGTAGAACCTGCAAGTAAAGCAGCTTCATGTAACTCTAACTTTTTAGCAGGTTTATCGAAGTATCCTCTAGCTCCAGCTTCTGCTCCAATAAGACCTCTACCTACGAAGAAGTTATTTAAATAAGCTTCTAATATTTCATCCTTAGATAAAGTTTTACTCATTTCATAAGCATAATAAATATCTTTTACCTTACGAGGTAAAGTTTGTTCTGTAGAAGTAAGTAGCATTTTTGAAACCTGCATTGGTATTGTACTACCACCTTGAGTTTTTCCTAGCAGTGTTTTAACTACAGATCTAGCTAGACCTTTAATATCTACACCATTATGATCATAAAAACGCTCATCTTCTATAGCTACTACAGCATTTTTTAGATGATCAGATATATCCTCAAGATCAACAGGTTCTTTTTTATTAGTACTAGGAGCATTAGATAATAAATCTCCATTAGCATAATAAATTTTTGTTGTTTGATAAGTTTTTTCATCTAATAGTGCTTTTGTAACAGGTTGAACATCTTTTAAAGATGAAAATACTAATCCTGTCCCAAGGGCAGCACCAACAACTAAAACTGCTAAAATGAATATACCAGTTAATCTAAAAAATCTAAATTTATCTTTTTTATTAGTATTTCTAGATTTAGCTCTACTATTACTTTTAGTAGAATTATTACTAGGTTTAGCAGTGTTATTAGAGGAACTAACCTTTTTTCTTCTTATTTTATTTTGATCTTCATTATTGCCATTGCTCATAAGTTAAACCTCCTTACTTAATGCAATATTATATCACATATATTATCATTTTTGTAAATTATAGATAAAAATGAACATAGTGTAACTTTCAGACAAAATAATGCGTTTAAGTATATTATATTAATTAAGCTATAAATTATCTATATACTTATTAATTATATTATTATTTTTAGCTAATATTATAAAATTTATGTTATAGGCAAGAATTCAATAACTAAACATAAAATATTATGGGGGTGATAATTTGGATAATATGAATGATTTTAAAAAGACTTCCATAGTATTTCTAATACTGTTTTTAATATCGTTTTTAGTTGGAAGCTTTATATACATAGATAGAACATTAAGACCAACTATAAAAGTATTAGCAGAAACAAAAGCACTAGAACTTGCAAATAAATCAATTAACAAATCTGTAGCAGAAGTAGTTAAAGGACAAATAAATTATAAAGATTTAATGAATGTTCAATTAGATTCTAATGGGAAAATAACTATGATTCAAGCTAATACTGTACTGATGAATAGTATAGCATCTGATGTAGCTTTAGAGATTCAAGATGAGTTAAAAAAGGTTAAATCCACAAGTTCATACATACCAATAGGAACTGCTTTAGGAAGCCCTATATTAGCAAAATATGGGCCACAGCTTAAGGTATCTATAGAACCAATAGGAACAGTTTCTATAGACTTTAAAACTAAGTTTGAATCATCTGGTATAAATCAAACTAGACATATTATATATATTGAAGCTAGCACAAAGGTAAGAGTTGTAATTCCTTTAACAACATCAACACAAGAGGTAAATGTTCAAATACCAGTTTGTGAAACTATAATAGTAGGAGATGTACCAGAAAGTTATGTTAATATACCAGAATCAGGAGTCCAAAGTATAATTCCAAATATAAATAACAATACTAACAAATAAAAACTTAATAAAAAATAAAAGGATATTTCTTATATAGAAACATCCTTTTATTTTTATTGTATATAAATATAGTTACTTTAATTATTTCTCATCCAACCAATAAATACACCATATCCAAGAGATGGGTCATTTTCAACTGCATGAGATATAGCACCAATTATTTTATCTCCTTGAACAATAGGAGTTCCACTCATACCTTGAACAATTCCTCCAGTTCTAGATAATAAATCTTTATCGGTAATTTTAATTTTAAAAGTTTTAGGACTAGGAGATCTTTGATTTTCAATAGCAATTATTTCTATATTATATTTTTGACAAACATTAGATTCATTTTGTAATATTATTTGAGCTTTTCCAAGTTTTACTTCACTAAGAGAAGCAACTTTATATTTTTTTAGATTAGAAACATCTAAATTATTTATAGTACCTTTAATTCCATAATTATTATTTGTTGTAAATTGACCTATACTATATTCACGTCTAGCATTTATAGCACCAACATTACCTTTAATTGATTTTTGTATAGTAATATCAGTTGTAGTTGAAATGGCTCCGTTTTTTATAGGTATTTTTCTAGAATTACCTATATTAATAGGATGTCCAACTGCACCAAATTCATTATTATCGCAGTCAATATAAGTTAATGTTGCAAAACCTGATATTAAGTTGTTAAAATTAATTTTTTCTAAAATTTCTTTACTAGAAATTAAGTTTAGGTTATTTCCATTTCTATTAACTAAGATAGAAACGTTGCTACCATTTGGTAAAGAATATAAAATAGATGAAAACTCACCATAATTACTTATAGTTTTATTATCTATTTTTAAAACTGAATCACCGACTTGTAGGGGGCAACCATCAACCTCATTTCTCACAATAATAGTTTTTAGCTCTGCATCAATTTGTAGAACATTACCCATTGGAACTAGGTAATCAGTATCCGTTTTTTCGTTGTTCTGTGCATAAATAAAACTATTTGAGAAAAAATATAAGCAAAATAACAAACATGAAAAAATTATAAATTTTGACTTAATCTTTAAATTTGGTAAATTCATAAAACACCTTCTTTCTGAATTTAAACTTTGATGATTAACGGTGCTTTAATATTATAGTTTACAGTAATTATTTTTTAATCCTTGGAAAAGAGATTCAATAAAACCGTACTTTTCAAAAAAAAACAAAGAATAATTATAATTGTTGATAATTCAATATATTAAAATAAAAAAGAAATAAAAATACTACAAATTTTTGAAATAAGTGTTTTTATTTCTTTTTAACTTTCCTTTTAATTACTTTTTTAATGCGAGTTCTATTTTTAGAGCTTTTATTCAAGCTAGTCATAGCCAAATCAGGTACCGGTGGTACAAAAATATCATCATATTCATTAGTATTACAACTTTCTACAGAACTAATAAGAGCAAGTTCGTCTGATAATACAGCAAAAAAAGTAGATAAGATATTTAAATCATTTAATGATAATTCTTCTCCTAAGGCTACAGCTAAGGTTGATGCTAAAACTATATAATCTACATATCCAAAACAACATAATTTTGACTTAGGTTGACTTTGATTATTATTAGAACTTGATAAGGCATCAGACTGTTTATTATAAGCATTAGTAATAGTAACAGCCTCACTATTTGGGATATTTTTTATACTATTATTTAAATTTGTTGAACTTCTTTTTTTAATCTTTTTTTTTATTTTTTTAGACATATATTTAGCATCACCTCCTAATCTTGGTGTATATAAATATATATGATTATGAATTGGAATAAAAAACTATGAAAAAATAAAAGTTAAAAAACTGGGGATAATAAAATCACATAGATAGCTTAATATAAAATTTAATTACATAAGGAAGGAGAAGTAGAATGAAAAAGTATAGAGTAATTATAATGGCTATAATAGCTATGGGAATAATACTTATTGGTACATCAGATCCACTAACTAGCTTTTATAAAACAACAGGTTTGATAATAAACGGAATGAATAAAGACTTAAAAGATGAAAAGTCAAACTCTAATACGAACAATTCAACAAAGGAAAATAATGAAGAAAAGAATAATTTATCAAAGGATAATTCTAAGTTTTTAATATGTATAGATCCAGGGCATCAATCAAAGGGCGATTCAAATCCAGAACCAGTGGCACCAGGATCAAGTTATAAAAAAGCAAGAGTGTCTTCGGGAACAGCAGGTGTTGCTACAAAAAAACCAGAATATGTTTTAAATTTAGAAGCATCTAAAATTTTAAAGCATATACTAGAAGATAAAGGTTACAGTGTGATTATGACTCGAGAAAGTCACGATGTAAATATAAGTAACAGTGAGAGGGCTATATTTGCTAATAATAAAAATGCAGACTTAGTAGTTAGAATTCACGCTGATAGCTTAGACAATTCTTCAAAAACAGGTGCATCAATATTAATTCCAGAAGAAGGTGGAAGATATACAGCTTCAATATATGAGGAGAGTAATAAATGTGCCGAGCTTATAAAGGGAAGTATGAAGAATTCAGGTATACAAATAAATGGAGTATTCCAAAGGGGGGATTTGACAGGATTTAACTGGTCTAAAGTTCCTGTAGTTTTAGTAGAAATGGGATTTATGAGTAATTATAATGAAGATCAAATGATGTCAAATCCTGATTATCAAAGAAAGCTAATGCAAAGTATAGCAGATGGAGTAGAGGAATATTTCAAAACTAGATGACATTAGGTGATATGAATGAAAGATGCATTAGAAAATGTCTATGCAGCAGCCTTGTCTAATACTTTTAGAATTGTGGCTCCAATAAAAAGGAATATAGTGAAAACAGACTGTGAAGTTCATTTATTTATACAAGAGAAAGCATTAAATATACTAAAAGTTAATGGATATGAAAATGAATATAACTTCTTTAAAATCTATATGCCACAAATTAATAAAGGTTTAGTATGGGCTGATCAAGACTTCAAGTGTTATCACCATTTTTATAATCCTAAACTACAAAAGGGTAAGTTTGGATATGATGATAATGCAATGACAGTAACTAAAAGTTACTATAATAGAGCAATTAAATACTTAAGCTTAGGATACTATGAAAGAGCAATGTTTTACTTTGGCGCAGCTTGCCACATAGTTCAAGACCTAACAATACCTCAACATGCAAAAGGAAAATTACTAGATAATCATAGACAATTTGAGCTATATGTTAAGGCAAATTATAAAAAAATGAAGCGATTTGCAAGTGAAGAAAGTCCAATAGTCCTTCAATCTATAGGTCAATATGTAGACTATAATGCAAGCCTAGGGCTAGACTTAGATTATATGTATAGGGATATTGACAATTTGACAACAAGATTTTACTTAACAGCAGTAAAAGCAATAACAATAGCTCAAAGAACATCTGCAGGATGCATGTTGATGTTATATAATAGTGTATTTAATAATTATTACTAAAATTATATAAATTTAAAGTTAATAAAATAGAAAGTTGAACAATATGGTAAAAATAAAAAACTCCTAATATTAGCAAAAATCAATTACTAAATATTAGGAGTTTTTTATTTTACATGATATTCTAAGAGCAAAAACTAGAATTATTAAGTAACTTCTATAATGCCATAAGAGCCACAGTATTTAACAAGCTCCATGGTTTATTAAAGTGAGGTTGGAAGAAAAAATCAGTTATAGCAAGTTCTTCAATAGTCATTTCATTTTGAATAACAACAGATAGAGTATTCATATATTGAGTTAAATCAATCTTAGATATAATTTGACCTCCAATAATCTTTCTAGTATCTTTATCATAAACTAATTTAAGTTTAGCTTCTTCAAAAGTAGGCATAAATTCAGGTCTATAATTATCAATAGCAGTAACTGAAGCAACATTTAAAGATGTAGTACTTCTAGCAACTTCTTCTGTAAGCCCAGTTGAAGCTATTGATAAATCATAAATTTTTATTCCTGAAGTACCTTGAGTACCCATATATTTTAAAGTTGGTTTAACTAAGTTTCTAGCAACTAAAGTTCCCATTCTAACTGCATTAGTTGCTAATGGTATATATCTATTTTCATTAGCAGGATTAAATCTAACAACACAGCAATCTCCTGCTGCAAAAACATCTTCTTTGCTAGTTCTCATATATTCATCTATTATAATAGCACCATTAGGAAGAGTATCTAATTTACCTTTTATCAAGTTAGTATTTGGTGCAAAGCCTATACATAATACTACTAAATCAGCCTCATATTCATTTTTATCAGTAATTACCTTAGAAACTTTTTTATCACCTTCGAATTTTTGAACTGTTTGACCAAGAGCTAATTTAACTCCTCTTTTAGTAAATTCAGCTTCAGCCACATCTGTAAAATCTTTATCTAAATATTTAGCCATTATCCTATCTTGAGAGTCTATAAGAGTTACATTTTTATTTTTTAATTCGAAAGCTTCTGCCAGTTCAACACCTATATATCCAGCACCTATAACAACAATATTTTTAGCTTCTTCAGATTTTTGTATTATAGTTTTGGCATGATCATAGTTTTTACAAAGAACTATATTTTCTAAATTGCCACCTTCAAATTTAGGAACAATAGGCCATGATCCTAAGGTTAAAACTAGTTTATCATAATTGTCTTCAAAAACATCGTCTGTAGTTAAGTTTTTAACTAATAATGTTTTACTATCGAAGTTTATGTCTAAAACTTCATGTTTCATATTAGTAATTATTCCTTGTGAAGCTAAGTTTTCCGGTGAATTATAGAATAATTTTTCTGGCTCAGTAACTATATTGCTAACACTAAGAGCTATACCGCAAGATAAAAATGATATATTATCATTTTTTTCATATATAGTTATTTGACTATCAGGATAAAGCTCCTTCATGTTTACAACACTAGCAGTACCAGCGTGTGTACAGCCAACTACAACAATTTTCATATTAACATACCCCCATAGATAATGTTTATAACACTAGAATTACTAAATTTATAAAATTACTTAGCAATATACATGTTTAAACAAAATAAATTTTTTATTAAATAACTTTTAGACTAAATATTTTTTGATAAAATATTAACATTATATTCATACCAAATATATTAAATTCAAAACAAAAATTAAGAATTTATTATTTTATTTTGAAATCATTTCATTATTAATCAGTATGTCAAAAATAATGGAGTATTCTTAATATAAGAAAAAAATAAATATAGTAGTAAATTTTGCTATGAATATTTCCTATACTTGATTTAAGATAAGAAAGAATATATTATAATATAAGATGAAAATTACAATTAATGAAGAGGTGGAATATGCTAGTCGTAGAGAATGTAAGTCATGGTTTCGGAGCAAGAACTATACTAGAGAATGTTTCTTTTAGATTAAAAAAGGGTGAACATATTGCTTTAGTTGGTGCAAATGGAGAAGGGAAATCAAGCTTTTTAAATATAATAACAAAAAAATTAATGCCAGATGCAGGTAATATAAAGTGGTCTTCAAGAGCTACAGTTGGATATTTAGATCAACATTCAGTACTTGCAAAAGGAAACTCTATAAGAGATATATTAAGAGATGCATTCAAACCAATGTTTGATTTAGAGCAAGAAATGATAAGTATGTACGACCAAATGGGAGAAGCTGATGATGATCAAATGGCGAAGCTTCTTGAAGGTACAGCAGAAATACAAACAATACTTGAAAATAGTGGTTTCTACATGATAGATGCAAAAATACAAGAAGTTGCTAATGGATTAGGTCTTGGTGATATAGGATTAGATAGAGATGTAACTGACTTAAGTGGTGGTCAAAGAACAAAGGTACTTCTAACAAAATTATTACTTGAAAATCCTACAATATTAATACTAGACGAGCCTACTAACTACTTAGATGAAGAGCATATAATATGGTTAACTAGATACTTACAAGAATATGAGAATAGTTTTATATTAGTATCTCATGATATACCATTTATAAACAATACATGTAATGTAATATATCATTTAGAAAACGGTGAGTTAAACAGATATAAAGGGAATTACGATGAATTCGTAAGATTAAATGAAATAAAGAAACGTCAAGAAGAAAGTGCTTACGAAAGACAAGTTGAAGAAAGAAAGAAACTTGAAGATTTCGTTGCTAGAAATAAAGCAAGAGTTGCTACTCGTGGTATGGCAAACAGTAGACAAAAGATACTTGATAAGATGGAAATCCTAGAAAGACCAAAAGAAAAGATAAAGCCTACATTTGAATTTAAGGAAGCTAGAGCAGCAAGTAGAATAATATTTGAAACTAAGGATTTAGTATTAGGATACAATGAACCTTTAACTAAGCCACTTAACTTCCAATTAGAAAGAAATAAAAAGGTTGCATTAAAAGGTATGAACGGTATAGGTAAGTCTACATTATTAAAGACTTTACTTGGAATAATAAAGCCTTTTGATGGAGAAGTTGAATTAGGAGATTATTTAGAAGTTGGATATTTTGAACAAGAAAGTTCAAAAGATAACTATAACACTCCAATGGATGAGGTATGGGCAGAATTCCCAGGACTTTCAAACTTTGAAGTTAGACAAGCACTTGCTAAATGTGGTTTATCAAATGAGCACATAACAAGTCAAATAAGAGTATTAAGTGGTGGAGAAGCAGCTAAAGTTAGATTATGTAAGATAATGCTAAAAGATATAAACTTATTAGTACTTGACGAACCTACTAACCACTTAGATGTGGAAGCTAAAGATGAATTAAAGAAAGCTATAAGAGAATTTAAAGGAACTGTAGTACTTGTATCACATGAGCCTGAGTTCTATATGGATATAGTAGATGATGTATGGAATATAGAAGATTTTACTACTAAAATTGTATAGATAGTGGAACATTTTCTTAGTTATTGACATATAGTGAGATTTTAAGTTAATATAATATCGATAGATAAGGGAGTAGTTGGCACACATTTTATTTATAATGATTTTGTGTGTAGTAAGGTCAACATACTGATGGAATTTTCCATCTGGCTTTATTTTGAATAATGAGACTTATCTACAGATATAGGGAATACTATGTCTGTAGATAGGTCTTTTTTTACGTCTAAATATGCAAATTTATTAGTTGTATGAATGAATCAAATTTTAATTTTGAAATTATAAATATTATTTTAAGAAGGAGACATAGTAAATGAGTTTATTTGAATTATTTGTATTAGCCGTTGGGCTATCTATGGATGCTTTTGCAGTTTCTGTTTGCAAGGGATTATCTATGAGAAAAATCACCTTAAAGAATGCTGGTATAGTAGGTATTTATTTTGGTGGATTTCAGGCAGGAATGCCTTTAATAGGGTACTTCTTAGGGTTACAGTTCAAAGATTATATAATGAGTGTTGATCATTGGATTGCATTTATACTTTTAGGATTCCTTGGCATAAAGATGATACAAGAGGCTATGAGTAAAGATGATGATGAAGATAATAAAATCGAAGACGAAAATGAAATGTTAAGTTTTAAAAATATGAGTATATTAGCAGTTGCTACAAGTATAGATGCTTTAGCAGTTGGTATAACATTAGCTTTTTTACAAGTTGATATAGTACCAGCAGTTTCATTTATAGGAATTATAACATTTGTTTTATCTATGGTTGGTGTTAAAATTGGTAATGTATTTGGTGTAAAATACAAGTCAAAAGCTGAACTTGTAGGTGGAATAATTTTAATCTTTATGGGTGTGAAAATACTTTTGGAGCATATAGGAATAATAGGCTAGATATTATAATTAGTGAAATATATAGTATTTTATTTAATATATAATTACTTGAGTTTAAGGTAAAATATTGAATTTATAATAAGTAACAATTTATAGTTAATAAATAATATATTCAATATTTTACCAAACTCAGAGTACATTATAGATATTCAAAAAATACTTTTAAATATAAATTTTATAATTTTGAATAATATTCAACAACTAAGATATCATTTATCTCAATTGGAACTTCATTTCTTTCTGGAATCTTAGTTAAAGTTCCTGAGAAAGAATTTATATCCTTTTCTAAATAAGGATATTGGCTAAGGGCATTACTTGAGAAGTTTTCTTTAAACATTGCATTATTTTGAGACTTAGCTCTAAGAGATATAACTTGTCCTACAGAAACACCATAAGAAGGTATATCAACTTTTTGACCATTTACTAAAATATGTCCATGAACAACCATTTGACGAGCTTGTCTTATAGAGCTTGCTAAACCAAGTCTATAAACTAAATTATCTAATCTACATTCAAGCATTTGAACTAGTGCTGTACCAGTAGATTCACTTGATTTTGTAGCTTTTTTTACATAATTAGAAAATTGTTTTTCTAACACCCCGTAATAAGCTTTTAATCTTTGTTTTTCAAGTAACTGAGTACCATAAGGTGAAAGCTTTTTATCAGCTCTAGAAGTACCTTTTGTTGCTCTATCCATTGCTTTTGGATGTCCACATACATTTAGTCCTAATCTTCTACATTGTTTAAATCTTGGTCCCATCATTTTTGCCATAATTATCATCTCCTTAAAAATTAAATTGCCGCGATAATTTTTAAGCCAAAATTAGTATATCATAAAAATAAAATTAATGCAAATGAAATTCATTATCAAAAGAAGAGGCCACGAATAAATCGTGACCTTTTGAAGAAGTTGTGTAATTTACACAAGTTTAAGCTGTGTAAAGTATTTTATGGCTAGATATACAATAGTATATATTTTTATTAGCTTTGAATTTTAAATTTACGTAATGGATACGTTATGAAATTATAACGGAGAATATTTTATCTTGCAGATATTATACAAAACCACTAATAAAATAATATAAAATGTATAATTTTAATCCAAAATAATGGAAGTAATCTTTAGCCTAAAATAAATATAACATATTTCAAAATAAAATGCAAATGAAATTCATTATCAAATATAAAAAATTTAAATAGAGATAAAATATGAAAATATATTAAAAATACAGTACAATGTAATGTAAGGATAGTAAAAAGGGGGAAATATGATGAATCAAGTAATGGAAATTCTTATTGGAATATGTTGTGTATTCTTAATAGGAATTTTAATTTCGTCTTGGAATACAATGAATAGATTAAAAAAGTTGAAGGTAAAAATTGTTGAAGAATATGGACAACCTATTGATATAAGTGAAGTTGATTTTAAGATGAATAGTGTAGCTAGCTACTTTGAAAATAAAATAATTAATAAAATTGATGATGGAGCAAATATTGTTGATGATATAACGTGGAATGATCTAAGTATGGATGATATATTTAAAAAAATAAATAATACTCAAAGTACTGCTGGTAGAGAGTTACTTTACGATATGCTAAGGCGAAGTTTAAATGATGAGGATAAATTAAGAAAAAGAGAAAATATAATAATTTATTTTGAAGAACATCCAAAAGAGAGATTTAATGTTCAGTACATTTTAGGAAAATTAGGATATAGTAGAGAACTTTATACTTCGAACTGTTTATTCAATGAAGACTATGATGGTAAAAATAAATTAATGAAATACAGAATTTTATCAATATTACCTTTAATAAGTTTGATACTAATATTCTTTGAGCCATTTTTTGTTTTAATTATGATAGGAACTGCACTATTAAATGTTTGTATTAGTTTGTATGATAAGAAAAAGAATTATAATACAGAAGGGTTTACATATTTAATAAAGGTTATTAATACTGCTAAAAAAATAAAAAAATTAAATATAAAAGAGATAGATGATAATCTTTTTGATATTACTGAAGACTTAAAGAAGTTAAGAAGAATAAGAAAAAAGAGTGTTGGATCTGATCCAAATTCATTGGTTTCTGAGTTGAATGTTTTAAGTGAATACACAAGTATGCTATTTTTATCTGAGCTTATTACTTATGAAAAGGTCAAGAAAAACATAATTAAAAATAAAAATCATTTAATAAATGTATTCGAATATGTAGGAATTATAGATGCTTTAATAGGTGTTGCATCATTTAGAGAAAGTTTAAACTATTTTGAAAAGCCAAACTTAGATAAAAGTAAAAATCAACACATACATGTAGAGTTTAGAGAATTGTATCATCCGCTTATAGATAATCCTATAGCTAACTCAGGCTTTTTTGATAAAAGTGCTTTAATAACAGGATCAAATGCCTCTGGTAAATCTACTTTTATAAAATCAGTAGCGATAAATGCAATCTTAGCACAAAGTATTTTTACTGTATGTGCAAAAGAATATTCATCTTCTTATTTTAAAGTATATACATCAATGGCATTAAAAGATGATGTTTTAAGTAAAGAGAGTTACTATATTGTAGAAATAAAATCTTTGAAGAGAATTCTAGATAGCATTGATGAGGATATACCATGCTTATGCTTTGTGGATGAAATTTTAAGAGGAACTAATACTATAGAACGTATTGCTTCGTCTAGTGAAGTTTTAAATAGTTTAAGTGAAAGTAATTGTATATGTTTTGCAGCAACACATGATATAGAACTTACATATATATTAGAAGATAAATTTTATAATTATCATTTTGAAGAAAATATAACTGATAATGATATTAAATTTGATTACAAGTTATATGAAGGTAGGGCACAAAGTAGAAATGCTATAAAGCTTTTAGGATTTATGGGATATAGTGAGGAAATAGTAAATAGAGCGCAAGATAAAGCGGAAAAATTTGTTTGTACAGGTAAGTGGTAATTAAATATGAAAATTGAAATGAAAAAAATTATAAACTTTATATTTTGTATATTTTTTAGCTTATTTATAATAGGTGGAAGTATTAGATTAACAGTCGGATTTAAAGAACTATACTATTTTGATATAGGATATTTAGAAATAGCTAGTAGCAATAATTTATCTGAAGATGAAATAAAAGAAAATTATGACTATATGATTGATTATAATCTAAATAAAATATCTGGGGAATTTAATTTACCTACAATAAAATCATCTATAGAGGGAAAGATTCATTTTGAAGAAGTAAAGGAAATAGTTCAAATGGTTGGAAAGTTATTAATGATATCATTAGTAATAACTATAATAGGAATAGTAATAAACCTAAAAAGTAAGGATATAGAATTTTTAAATTTAACATCAAAGTTGGTAATACTACTTCCTATTTTAGTAGCTATACCAATGTTAATAAATTTTGATAAGACATTTGTGATATTCCATGAAATAATGTTTGATAATGATTACTGGATATTCGATCCTTTAAAAGATCCTGTAATAAATATATTACCACAAGAGTTTTTCTTTCATGCAGGATTAATGATTGTAGTTTTAGTATTATTAAGCAGCATAATACTACATCTTTTATATAAATATTTAAAATCAAAAAAATTAAATATACATAAACAATAAGAACATACTATTAAAAGTAGATGAATATAATTAACTAATAAAAACTAAACTGATAAAATTTTAAAATATAAAAGTAATTAGTTATGAGTAAATTAAAAAATATCAGGTAGTAAATACACTACCTGATATAATTGATACTAATCTTTTTTAGCTGCTATTTTCATAATATCTTTATATCTACTCATGATATAATCATAATTTTTAGGATTGTGAGGTAACAAACATTTACTACAATCTTTAAATCCACTTTCATTATAACTATAGTTACCTCCACAGTCTTCACCTAAAGCATATAAGGGACAATAGCAGAATAAGCAATTAAACTCTTCTGGTTTCTTTGTCTTATGGCAAGGAAAATATTCGCATTCTTTATGATTAAAAAACTTATAATTTTCACTCATTAAATTACCTCCATATTTTAAATATCTATAATAATATATATAATTTCTCATAATTCACCATAACATAATTATACTAAAGTTTTAGAATAATATACTAAAAAATAGTAACAATGGTATAATAATAAAGAAATTTATTTCACAATCACAGATTAAAGAGGTGTTTATATGGAAGATAAAAAAGAAAGAGCATTACTTGTTGGGCTAAATATAACGTCTACAGCAAGAAGAATAGATGATATAGACATAGATGAATCAATGGAAGAGTTAAAAGAGCTAACAAAGGCTGCTGGTGCAGAAGTTGTAGGTAGTATAACTCAAAATAGACAATCTAGAGATGCAGCTTATTATATAGGAAAAGGTAAGGTTGAAGAACTTAGAGCATACTGTGAGTCATTAGGTGCAACAATGGTAATCTTTAATGATGAACTATCAGGTGCTCATATAAGAAATATAGAGGAGATAGTAGGTATTAAAGTTATTGATAGAACTACATTAATACTAGATATATTTGCACAAAGAGCTTTAAGCAAAGAAGGTAAACTTCAAGTTGAGCTTGCTCAGTTAAAATACAGATTGCCTAGACTTTATGGTATGGGTGGAGAAATGAGTAGAACTGGTGCTGGTATAGGTACAAGAGGACCAGGGGAACAAAAATTAGAAGTAGATAAAAGACATATTTTAAATAAGGCAGCAGACATAAGAAGAGAGCTTAAAGAGGTTAAAAAGAACAGAGAAACTCAAAGAGTACAGCGTATGAAATCTAATATGCCAATTGTTGCTCTTGTTGGTTATACAAATGCAGGAAAATCTACTTTATTAAACGAATTAATAAAGACACACAAAGACTATGATGCCCAAAAAGAAGTTATGGCAAAAGATATGCTATTTGCAACATTAGATGTTACTTTAAGAAAGGCATTACTTCCTAATAAAAAAGAGTTTTTAGTTGTAGATACTGTTGGATTTGTTAGTAAACTTCCTCATGATTTAGTAGAAGCTTTTAAGGCGACTTTAGAAGAAGTCCAATATGCAGACTTAATTTTACATGTAATTGATGCTACTAATAGTAGTTATGAATTACAAAAGAAAACAACAGAATCTGTACTTAAGGAGTTAAAAGCTGATGATAAACCTACAATTCTTGTTTATAACAAGATAGATAGACTTGATTTAGATATATATCCTAAAAATACAGATGATGTAGTATATATTTCTGCTAAAAAAGGAATAAATATGGAAAAATTATTATATATGATAGAAGAAGCATTAATGAATAATACATATCCTGTAACCCTTCTATTACCTTATGATAAAGGACATATATTTAGTAGAATTAAAGATAAATATAACGTAGAAAACTTTGAATATGGGGAAGTTGGAATAACAGTTGATGTAAATTTAGAAGAAGAAGATTATAATATGTATAAAGAGTATATATTAGAAAAGTAGGTAATAATATGAATATAAGTTGGGATAATATAGACCAATTAGAAGATCATTTTATAACCTATCTTCTTTATAAAGAATCAAAAACAGTATCTCAAATTAGTAAAATTAGAAATATTTCAACTACAGAAGTTAACGATCAACTAATAAAAGCTAAATTAGAAATAAAAGCAATGCTTAAAGATGAATTAGAATCATCTAAAGATGTTTTAGATAGATTTCTAGAGCTTAATAAAGATAAAAGGCTTGCTTTTATGAATAATTTACAAGAAGATAGTATGATAGACTTTAAGAGAAGACTATATAAAAGAATACTCATTGAAAGAAATGCTGAAGATCTGATGATTCTCATATGGGCTACAGGGGAACTTAAAGATGATAGATTTTTAAGGTTACTTCATCCTCTAACTAGCCATAGACACTCAGATGTAAGAAGAATAACTTATTCAGCACTAAGAAAAATTGAATCACCTAAAAGTAGAGAAGTTCTACAAAGAGGGCTATATGATACAAACGCACAGACAAGACAATACTGTGCAAAGGCACTGTCAAAAATAGGAAATGAAACAAGTTTAAAAATGCTAAGACAATTGAAGAATAAAAAGCAATTTGAAAAAGACTATGTATTAAGGGCCTATGATGAAGCTATTGATAATTTAGAAGGAGGAGGTAATAATTAAATTTATTAACTGCGAA
This sequence comes from Romboutsia sp. CE17, assembly GCF_012317385.1. Taxonomy (GTDB): domain Bacteria; phylum Bacillota; class Clostridia; order Peptostreptococcales; family Peptostreptococcaceae; genus Romboutsia_E. The sequence goes on along the minus strand of NZ_CP051144.1, from coordinate 2,298,486 downwards.
TTTTAAACTATCAAAGATAGAACCAAAAAATAGTTAAATTAACTAGGAGGGGTTTAAAAATGATAGTAAGACATTGTGCTGGTGGAGTTGTATTCTATGCTAATAAGGTACTTTTATTAAAAAATGATAGAGGTGAGTGGACACTTCCTAAAGGAAAAATTCATGATGATGAACTAGCTCAAGAAAGTGCTATTAATAGAGTGAAAGATGAAACAGGAATAGATGCTATTACTATGGCTGTTGCAGGAGATACTATGTATGAATTCTTTTCAAGAAGTAGGCAACAAGAAGTTTGTAATGCAATATCATGGTATGTTATGGAAGCTAAAAATACAGACTACATAAGAAGAGACGAATTTAAAGATGGTGGATTTTATAAAGTTAAAGAAGCTCTGGAATTACTAACACATAACAAAGAAAAATCATTGGTTGAGATATCATATAAAAAATATAAAGAGATAAAGAAAAGTAGTTGTGACAATAGTAATGTTGCATTAAACTATAAATAAAAATAAATGAAGGGAAAGGGTGAAAGCCCTTTCTTTTTTAGGTAGCTAGATAAGAAATTAATACCATACTTATGTTTATTTTAAATAATTATTTGGTATTTATAAACTGAATATACATAGGAGGAATTTATGAGTAGTTATAAGACATTGCATGATTTTGGAAGTGATGAAATCATAATAGAGAAATCAACATTTATAGGTTATGCAAAGCCAATAAAAACAGAAGAAGAAGCAGTTGAATTTGTAAATGAAATAAAGAAAAAGCATAAAGACGCAACACATAATGTATGGGCTTATACAGTAGGTCCAACTATGAACATACAAAGATATAGTGATGATGGAGAGCCACAAGGAACAGCTGGAATTCCCACACTAGAAGTAATAAAAAAAGAAGATTTAAGAGATGTAGTAGTTGTAGTTACTAGATACTTTGGTGGAATAAAATTAGGAGCAGGTGGGCTTGTTAGAGCTTATACAAAAGGAGCTAAAATAGGTCTTGAAGCAGCTAAGATAATAGAAAAAGTAATGTACAAAGAAGTTAAAATTAAAATCGATTATAACCAATTAGGTAAAGTTCAAAATGAAATAATGAACCTTGGATATTTTATAAAAGATACAGTTTATGCAGATAATGTTGAAATTATAGTATATTCAAAATTAGAGGATGTTGAAACTTTGACTTCAAGGATGGTTGATATAACTAGTGCCACAGCAGGGATAGAATTAGGAGAAGAATTTTACTTATCAGAGCAAAATGGACAAATTATATTATAAGATGACCTATAGTAAGGTCATTTTTTTATTTTATAGAAAGTTATATCAAGTGTTTTACTAGAGTTTCTTAAATCAAGAAAATATAATTTTTATAGCTAAATATTATTAACCAATAGTAAAAAATAATAAACTATTACTTAACTATGGCTCCATTGTAAGGCTTTGTATATGCTTATATAATAAACATATAAGATCTTATAAAATACGAAGAGTTATAAGGAGAATATTATGGAATTATCTATTGGAGAAGTTATATATAAATTGAGAAAAGAAAAGGGAGTAACACAAGAGAATCTAGCAAATGCAGTAGGAGTATCAGTAGCAGCTGTATCAAAATGGGAAAGTAAAAGTTCCTATCCAGATATAACAATACTACCTTCTATTGCTAGATATTTTAATACTACTATAGATAAGCTTTTAAATTATGAAATGAAAATATCCAATGAAGAAGTAATAAAGTTGATGAAAGAATGTGCAAGGGTGTTTGAAAAAGATAGTGCAGAAAATGGAATGAAGCTATGTGAAAGTTATATAAGAAAGTATCCAAATAGCATGTTTTTAAAGTTTAGAACTGGGTCTTTATACATGATGTCATTACCTAGTGCTAAGAATGAAGAAGAATCTGAAATTATGGTGGATAAAGCTATAAACTTACTTGAAATATCATCAAATAGTGAAGAGCAGGAAATAAGTGAAACTTCAAAATATGTTTTAAGTACTTTATATACTATGAAGAATCAGTATGATAAAGCAGAAGAAGCTTTATTAAGTTTACCTAAGGTAAACATGGATAGAGATGATTTATTAATTGGACTATATATTAATCAAAATAAATATGAAAAAGCAAAAACTACTTTAAGAAATTTAACTTATAAGAGAATAAGTAATATAATGACATGTTTAGATAGTTATATTACTTTAGCATATAAAGATGATGATTATCTTAAGGTAAAGGAGATTTTAGATTTAAAGATAAAAGTAGCAAAGACTTTTGATGTAGAAGAACTATATGATGTTAGTATAAATATGATGTATGCAGATATTTATGCTAAGGAAAATAACATAGAAAAAACATTAGACTATATTGAAGTCATATTAAATAATGTAAGTTATTTAATTAATGGATATGATTTAAAAGAGCATCTATTATTTGATGGAATAGAGTTGTTTGAGGGAGTGCACTCCAAAGACTATTTTCTTTTAAGTTTAAAGAGATTATTAATAGAAGATGAAAGATATAACTTTATAAAACATGAAGAACGATATAAAGAGATAGTAAAAAAATTAGAACAAATAAAATAAAATAGTAAGGTGTATTAAGTAATTATTTAAAATTAACTTAACACACCTTTTATTTTAAGAATAATTAGATTTTACTTTTGGCATCCTTTTTTTGGTGATTTATATCCTTTATAAACTTCATAAGAACCAACCGAAAGCAAGAAAATACCAAATACTTTTCTTAAAATTTCTGAGCTTAAGTAATTAGCTAAAAATGAACCAAATATGGCTGCAATTACTCCAAATATAGCTATAGGAGCAACTAATTTGAACTCTACATTTTTATTTTTTATATGTATTATAAGAGCAAATATAGTCATTGGTATAGAGGAGATTAAATTAACACTTTGAGCTATTTTAGGATCTATAGATGCAAAAAGTATTAAAGTTGGTATTAAAATTGTTCCACCACCCATGCCCATACCACCAATTATTCCTGCAAAAAAACCGATTATTCCTATTAACATTAAAACACCATCCTTAAGGCTGCAATAATCATAATAACACCAAATGAGATTCTAAGGAATCTCCCAGTGACCTTGCATAGTAATTTTGCACCAATAATTCCTCCAATTATACTACCTATAGCAGCTTGAATAGTTAACTTAACATCATAAGTACCTCTTGATATATATATAACAGAGCTTGTAGCTGATAGAAAAATTATTATTGCAAGGGCTGTAGCGTGGGACTTATGTTCTTCAACCTTTAAAATATTATTTAGTATAGGTACTAAAAGGGTACCTCCTCCAGAGCCAAATACTCCATTTATAAAGCCAGTAAATAGACCAATAATAGTATTTTTTATATTGAAATTAAAGTATTTATTTTTTATAATTATCACCGTCCTTAGAGATTAGTTTGTACATAAAAGTTAAATTTATTTATGTAAGAATGGGAAAACTTAGAGATATAAAGTTTATTTAAAAAATACTATAAAAATAATGAGACGACTACATAGAATGCTATATAATGGTAAAACATTAAAATTTCTGTGATATAATTAAATCATATGAAAATATAGGGAGGAAAAGTCAAATGGAAGCTAGTTTAAAAACAGACATAGAGATAAAAATAGATAAAACCGTTGAATGGCTTAGAGAAAAAGTAAAGGAAACTAATTGTAAGGGATTAGCAGTAGGGGTTTCAGGAGGAATAGATTCAGCAGTAGTTGCTTATCTTATAAAGAAAGCTTTCCCAGATAATTCTATAGGGGTAATAATGGAGATAAATAGTAATCCTCAAGATAAAGAGGATGCTTTAAAAGTTATAAATGGATGTCAAATAAAGCATATAGAATTAGATTTAACAGAACAACAAGTTGGTATATTAGATAAGGTAATTGGACAATTACAAAGTATAGATGTATATAATGAGAACAATAAAACTATATCAGATGCAAACTTAAGAGCAAGAGTTAGAATGAGTACAATATATACTGTAGCTAATAATTTAAACTATTTAGTAGTTGGAACTGATAACGCAGCAGAAGTTTATACTGGATACTTTACAAAGTATGGAGATGGTGGAGTTGACTTAATACCAATAGCTAACATAACAAAGGCAGAAGTATATGAATGGGCTAAAGTATTAGGTGTTCATGAAGATATAATAAATAAAGCACCATCAGCAGGACTTTGGGAAGGTCAAACTGATGAACAAGAAATGGGAACGACATACAAGATGATAGATGCAGTGGTAGAAGGTAGATTAGATGAGGTTCCACAAAAAGACTTAGAAATAATTGAAAGGTTACATAGAATAAGTGCTCATAAAAGGGCTGTGGCACCGGCACCACCTAAGTTCTAATTTACGAAAATAGTTATTTGTGATAAAATTTATAAAGTAAATTACATTTAAGGAGTGAAATTATGGGACGTATAGGAAACATAATTAATAGAAAAGGTAAGCAAGACGCTAAGAGAGCGAAAATATTTACTAAACATGCTAGAGCAATAGCTGTTGCAGCTAAAGAAGGTGGACCAGATCCAGAATACAATGCAGCGTTAAAAACTGCTATAGAAAAAGCTAAAGCTGACAACATGCCTAATGATAACTTAGAAAGAGCTATCGCAAAAGGTGCAGGCGGTGGAGCTAACGAAAACTATGAAACTATAGTTTATGAAGGATACGGGCCAGGTGGAGTTGCAGTTATAGTTGAAGCTTTAACTGATAACAAAAATAGAACTGCTGGTAATGTTAGATACTACTTCGATAAGAACGGTGGTAACTTAGGTACAAGTGGATGTGTATCATTCATGTTCGATAACAAAGGACAAATACTAATAGAAGCTAACGATGAAGTTTCTGAAGATGAATTAATGGAAGTTGCTTTAGAAGCTGGAGCTGAAGACTTTATAGTTGAAGAAGATGGATATGAAGTTGTAACTGCCCCGGAAGATTTTGCAGCAGTAAGAGATGAATTAGCAGCCAAAGGATATGAATTTATATCTGCAGATGTTAAGTTAATACCTCAAACTACTACAGAATTAACAGATGAAACTCAATTAAAGATGATGAACAAATTAGTTGATATGTTAGAAGATGATGACGATGTTCAAAATGTTTACCATAACTGGGAAATAAACGAATAGTCATTCAAAGTTAAGTTGTACCAATGGTTATAATTTTTATGTTTTGTAAATATAAAAAGTTACGATTGTTATGACAAACATCTTATATTTTATATGAAAATGTAATGAAATACATTTAGAGTTTTAAGATAAATAAAAACACCTTTAATTATGATGTATAGAGAATCTATATTGATTAATTAGAGGTGTTTTTGTTTATAGAGAATATATTTATAGGTAAAAAAGTTATAAAAAATTGACGGAATATATATATTATATGGAATTTATTGTTGTAATTAAAACGAAAAAATATACAGTAATTGACGAAAATGTACGATATTAATTTAATAATATAATTAAAAAAAATTTAATAAAAAAAATAAATATAATGATTCCATATACATATACAAGTATGCTAGAATTATATTGTTACTAAAATAACATAGAAGTTATAAAAAATAGTTTATCAAATTTGAATTTAAAAAATAGGGGGAAAGATATGATTTCAAACACATCAAAAAATTTAGAATTTGAAAATGTAAGACCTTTTGGGTTAAGAGACAAAGCAGGTTATTTACTTGGGGACTTAGGAAACGATTTCACATTTATTTTTGCAAGTATGTTCTTAATGATATTCTATACAAAAGTATGGGGTGTTAGTGCATCTTTAGTTGGTGTGTTATTTTTAGTAGCAAGATTTGTAGATGGTTGTTCAGATATAACAATGGGAGTTATAGCAGATAAATCAAAGCCTACAAAAGATGGTAAATTTAAACCTTGGATAAAAAGAATGTCAGGACCAGTAGCTCTTATAAGTTTCTTAATGTATCAACACAGTCTGGCAAACGCTTCCATGACTGTAAAAGTAATTGTAATGTTCGCTACTTATATATTATGGGGATCTATTTGTTATACAGCAATAAATATACCTTATGGTTCAATGGCATCAGCTATTACTAATGATCCAAAGGAGAGAGCATCTCTTTCAACTTGGAGAAGTTTAGGGGCAAGTTTCGCAGGGGTTATTATAGGAACTATAGCACCTCAAGTTATATATTATGCAGATGCTAATGGAAATCAACTAGTAAATCCAGAAAAATTCACTATGATTGCTGGAATATTCTCAATATGCGCATTTATATGTTATATGTTATGTTTTAAACTTACAACAGAGCGTGTTAAGTTTGAAAATGATGACAAAAAGGAAAAGGTTTCCATAGTAAAAAATCTTGGAATAATAGTAAAAAATAAAGCTTTATTAGCAATAATAGGAGCTGCAATAGTACTACTTCTTAGTTCGTTAATGACACAAACTATAAACGCTTATTTATTTGCTGACTACTTTAAAAATATAAACGCATTATCTACTTTAAGTATGGTTGGTTTACCAGTAAACTTAATGCTTGCAGCAGTAATAGTAAAAATAGCAGGCAAATTTGGTAAAAAAGAAGTATCTATGATATCTATGCTTATCACAGGAGCAATATTTATAGGATGTTATATAGCTAAAATAACAAATCCATGGGTATATGTAGCAATATATACTTTAACAACATTGTTCATGAATGTATTTAATATGCTTATATGGGCTAAAATAACTGACATAATAGATTATAATGAGATACTTACTGGAAAAAGAGATGATGGAACAATATATGGAGTTTATTCTTTCTCTAGAAAATTAGGACAAGCTTTAGCTGGAGGACTTGGAGGATTTGCCTTAACATTTATAGGATATAACTCAATGGCAGCGACTCAGACAACAGCTACAACAGATGGAATTTATGCATTAGCAACTTTATTCCCAGGTGTTTGTTATATAGTTGTTGGATTAATATTAATGTTTGCTTATCCTTTAAGTAAAAAAGTAGTTAATGAAAATAATCTTAAATTAGAAGCAATGCGTAGTTCTAAATAAAAATATAGATTAAAAAATAATGATTTAATATAAATTTGAAATAATTGTGAAAACTATAATTATTATGAAAAATATAATGAAATATATTTAGAATGTTAAGATAAATAAAAACACCTTTAGTTATGATGTATAGATAAATCTATATTGAATAACTAGAGGTGTCTTTTTTATATATCATAATATAATGGTATGGGAAAATATTATGAAAATTTGATGGAATATATATATTATATGAAATTTATTGCTGTTACAAAAACGAAAAAAAATATAAAAAATGACGAAATTATACGATATTAATTTAATGATATAATTAAAAAAAATTTAATAAAAAAAATAAATATAATTATTACAGTAGATATACAAGTATGCTAGAATTATATTGTTATTAAAATAACACAGGAGTCATAAAAAATAATTAATCAAATTGGGATTTAAAAAAATAGGAGGAAAGATATGAGTTCAAAAGGGTTAAAAAATTTAGAGTCTGAAAATGTAAGACCTTTTGGTCTAAGAGACAAAGCAGGTTATTTACTTGGGGATTTAGGAAACGATTTCTCGTTTATTTTTGCAAGTATGTTCTTAATGATATTCTATACAAAAGTATGGGGTGTTAGTACATCTTTAGTGGGTGTATTATTTTTAGTAGCAAGATGTGTAGATGCTTGTTCAGATATAACAATGGGAGTTATAGCAGATAAAGCCAAGCCTACAAAAGATGGTAAATTTAAACCATGGATAAAAAGAATGGCAGGACCAGTGTCTATCATGAGTTTCTTAATGTATCAGTCTAGTTTGGCAAACGCTTCCATGACTGTGAAGACAATTATAATGTTCGTTACTTATCTATTATGGGGATCTGTTTTTTATACAGCAATAAATATACCTTATGGTTCAATGGCATCAGCTATTACTAATGATCCAAAAGAGAGAGCATCACTTTCAACTTGGAGAAGTTTAGGTGGAAGTTTTGCTAGTGTTATTATAGGAACTATAGCACCTCAAGTTATATATTATGCAGATGCTAATGGAAATCAACTTGTAAGTCCAGAAAAATTTACTATGATTGCTGGAATATTCTCAATATGTGCATTTATATGTTATATATTATGTTTTAAACTTACTACAGAACGTGTTAAATTTGTAAATGATGATAAAAAGGAAAAGGTTTCTATAGTTAAAAATCTTGGAATAATAGCAAAAAATAAAGCTTTACTAGCAATAATAGGAGCAGCAATAGTATTACTTCTTAGTTCGTTAATGACACAAACTATAAATAATTACTTATTTGCTGATTACTTTAAAGATGTAAACTCATTATCTGTATTAAATATGCTTGGTTTACCAATAAACTTAACACTTGCAGCAGTTATAGTAAAAGTATCAGATAAATTTGGTAAAAAAGAAGTATCTATGATATCTATGATTATTGGAGGTATAATATATATAGGATGTTATGTAGCTAAAATAACAAACCCATGGATATATGTAGGAATGTATACTTTAGCAACATTGTTTACTACTGTATTTAATATGCTTATATGGGCAAATATAACTGACATAATAGACTATAATGAAATACTTACTGGAAAAAGAGATGATGGAACAATATATGGAGTTTATTCTTTCTCTAGAAAAGTAGGACAAGCTTTAGCTGGAGGTCTTGGAGGATTTGCCTTAACATTTATAGGGTATAACTCAGCGGCAGCGACTCAGACAACAGCTACAACAGATGGAATTTATTCATTAGCAACTTTATTCCCAGGTGCTTGTTACATAGTTGTTGGATTAATATTAATGTTTGCTTATCCTCTAAGTAAAAAAGTAGTTAATGAAAATAATCTTAAATTAGAAGCAATGCGTGATTCTAAATAAAAACATAGATTAAAAATAATGATTTAATATAAATTTGAATAAAATATAAAATACCTCATTGTTAGATTTTTCTCTGACAATGAGGTATTTTATTACCTTTAATTAATACCAAATTATAATTAGTAACAACTATATCTTAATTATCATAAAATAATATAAAGTTTAATTGTATTAGAGGGGGTAGTATGAAAAAGTATAGAAATGACGTGATGCCGAATATGATGGAAGATAATATTAATAATCAGCAATCTGAGGATATGAATATCCAAAATTATAAAAATACTGTATATAATGCATATGTAGTTCAAATAAAATCTGTATACAATAATAATTTTGTAGAAATAGGATTTGATGATTTTTTTTATGCTACAGGAAATCAAAGTACTGGAAAAATATTTATGCTAATCTTATTAGAAGATAATAATATTATGCTAAGAATACATGGGGGAAGATTTTTAAGAATCGATAAAAATGGATTCTTAGTTGTAGATACTAATAATGAAGGGGCAAGTGTATTCACATTAGAAAAGGTTGATGGTGTAGAATATGCGCTACTTGCACCAAATGGAAGCTACTTAAGAGTAAGAGTAAGAGAGAGTGATAATAGATTGGTAGCTGATGTACAAGAAATAGATGAATATGCTGCATTTAAATTTAGAACAATTACCTATTATTAAGCTCTACATGGATTGTATAAAAATACCTTCAAGCTATGTAAATGTATTTTACAGCTTGAAGGTATTTTTATACATTAAGATAAAGTTTTAAATTCATATCCGTTGTCTTTAAAGTATTTTATTATTTCAGGTAGTGCTTTAGCAGTTTCTTCTTTTCCGTAAGTATCATGCATTAATAATACTACCATTTCTTTACCTTCAGATGTTTTTATAGCTTCTTGAACTAATTGATCTGCATTTTTTCTTGAACCTTCAGCATCTTTATTTAATGCATTCCAATCTATTGAAGCCATTTTATTTTCGTCTAAATAGCTATCTAAAGCATCCATACCCTTCCAAGACATATGTCCACCTGGACATCTTATTACTCTAGTTGAGAAGTACTTTCCAAGAGTTTCCTTTAATAAATCATCTGTTTTCTTAAAGTCAGCAAGGAAGTTATCTAAATTTAGAGTTCTACCTGGATAAAGATATTTATAATCATGTGACCAAGAGTGATTAGCTATAGCATGTCCCCTATTTAACTCCTCTTTTAGCAATTCTTTTGCTTTTTCTCCACCTCTTTCAATATTTTGACCAGTTACAAAGAAAGTAGCATGTACATCATTTTCTTCTAGTATTCTTAATACTTCAGGAGTAACAGTAGTAGAAGTTCCATCATCGAAAGTTAAGAATACAACTTTTTCACCATTGTTAGAATAATCATATGAAGCTAATTTTTTAGCAACCTTAGTTGCATCGTATGTATATTTTTTAGCATCATTTTTTACGCCAACCATATATTTTTTCTTTTCTTCTTCTTCTTTACGCTTTTTTTCAGCTAAAGCTTTAGCTTCTTCTTCTTTACGTTTTTCTTCTTGTTTTATTGCTTGTTGTTCTTTAAAGAAGCTAGTAGTTGCAGAAACTACTTTAACGCCAGCAAATACAATTACACAAGCAAGACTAACTGAAATAATCTTATTTTTATTATTAGTTTTTCTTTTTTTGTTGTTAAAGATATTTTTTTGTCTCATATCATTTCCCCCTCTCGATAAATTTGTCGAATCCTCACTATATATATTATATACTTTACACATAAAATGGTCTATTGTATAAATCCTTACAATTTTGTAAACTACAGACTTTATTTAGTATAAAAACAATAAAAAGGAATAGCTTGAAACTTTTAGCTATTCCTTTGAAAATATATTTAGTTTTTAGATAAAGTTATATCGCCCTTATTAATTAGTTTATTAAAGAAATACTCACTATAAGGATATAAGAATTGCATTATTGGTCCTATAGTGAATATGATTATTAAACTTCCAAGACCAACTGGACCGCCTAAAAGAAAACCTATAATAAATCCGCTACATTCTGATACAATTTTACCAGACATAAGAGATAAATTAAACTTAGTTTTTATAGCAAGCATAAAATAATCTAATGGTGTATTAGGTAATTTAGAAACTAAATAAATTGCAACACCTAAGCTTATAATTGGAAGTGAAATCATAAATAATATAAACTGCATTAAAGGTGTAGATACATTAATATCACTAAATACGAAAAGACCTAAATCTATAAAACCGCCTAATATAATAGATGTTATCATAGGTGTTATTTTAGGAAATTCTTTATTTAATATACCACCTACTATTAAATTCAAAATAGCTACTATATTCATACATGTACCTACTGATAAGTTAATATGATAGCTTAATCCGATATTTACAGCATCCCAAGGTCCAACTCCAAAGTTAGATATGGCACTTAGTGCAATTCCAAGACCCATTATACTAAGACCTAATGTATAGAATAATACTCTGACCTTATTCTCTTTGCTTTTTAAATCAAATATATTAGTCATTTAAAATCCCTTTCTATGTTTATATAAAATTTAATACTAACTATAATTTATATCCTATCATCTAAAAAGCATATAATCAAGTGTTAAAACATATAAGCATTTGCTTATTAGGTTTGATTTAAAAATAAGCAAAGTTTAATTGAAATGTTATTCTATATTGATTTATTATTAGAAGTTTTTAAATTTGAAGATAGAGAAAATAAAAGAGAAGTTAAATATAAGGTTACTAATAAGTAATTTATGCTGTAGATAAAATGGCTAACCTCTTATTAATAGAAGTTAGCCATTTTATCTTAAAATGATATTATTTATTTTTTATATAGAAAATAAGTAACGCCATTTAATTAATAATGCAATTATATATGTAGTTAAATTTATTTGCATTTAAAACTAGAGCAATATGTTTCTGAGTATAGATTTGCTCTACCTACATTTGATGTTACAGCAATATCGTTAAGAGCACATATATTTCCAGCGTTGTAATTACAAGTTTTTACATTGCAAGAAACCATATTACACGGCCCGTCATTATTTGTATTATTAGTTAGTGTACTATATGTAGATTCATCTAAGAATGAACTACAGCAAGTATGATTGCTAGTACGAGCTTTCTTACCAGTTACTGATATTTTATTTGCATAACATATACCACTGTCATTATGTGAACAGTTAATTACATTACATCCTATTTTTGCCATTGTATTACCTCCTAATAATATATTAATCATTAAGAAGTATTGCCAATTTATAAAAAAATATATCAAATAAAATGAAATAACCATTCTATATTTTTTAGCATGGAAAATATAGAATGGTTTTTAATTAAACTAAGAGAAGGATTTAGCTCTTTAGTTATTTGACTGAAATAATTGATTAAATACATCTTCAGACATTAAAGCTTTTGCTACTAATGTTGAAGATGATGGATAAGATTTTATAGGAGTCCAAATATTAAAAAGCTCTTTTTCATAATCATAAATTGTTAGTTTCTCATTACCTAAAACAACTCTTTTTGAAAAATTCTTAGTAAAGTCTCTAATTCTTAAAAAGTCATCTAAATGCAATTCAAAAAAAATAGACGCTTTATGCTGAGGTTGTTTTAGGAATAGTATGTTTTGCCTAAATTCAATGAACTCAATTTTGTCATAAATTAACCTTGTAAATGACGTATCCAAAAAAACACCTCCTTTATATAAATAAAATACATAGATGATACCTTATAATATGAATATTTAAGAGAAAAGGAGACAAAAATATTTATGCAAATTTACTTATTTTTCCTCAAATGTATAAAAAGGTATTAGATGGATAGAATCTTTAATAAAAAGGAGGTCATAAAAATGTTTGAAGAAAAAAAATCATTTCATTGGAAGATACCAACATTAGTTTTAGTATGTATATTGGTATTAAGTAGTGGAATTTACATAGGCACGAAGTTAAGAGACAATGATACTAAGGAACAAAATAAAATGGCAAGTAAAGTATCGAATAAGAATGAGAAAACAACAGAAGCTTTTGGATTAAATGAAAATTGTGAAATATGGTTACAGACAATTTATTCAGATAATAGCGATACTAAATCATCTCCAATAATGATTGGCACAGTTCCTGATGAATTGTTAGATAAATCAGAAGATGAGATAATAGCATATTTTAATGATAAATATCCAAATAGAGAAGTAGAAAGTATAAACAAATATGAAATAGTTTTAACTGAAACTGAAGATGTTTCTTCAGTAGATGCAACTAAAGCTAATAAATATTCAGTTGAGATTAATAGTGGATATGTAGGAATCTATAAATATGATAGTACAGGTAAGAAAAGTATAGTAGAAGAAACTCAAATAGAAGTTGATTCCTTACCAAGAACTGTACAAGATGAATTACAACAAGGCATTATTGTGAGCTCTAAAGATGAGGCATATAGTAAGTTAGAAGATATGGATAGTTAAAATAAGGAACCACTTAGAAGTAAAAAGATAACCATGGAGAAAATTATAGATATAAAATTATCTTATGAAATATAAAGGTATATGAATTTATATTTAAAATTTTCTCTTTGGAATATATCTTTAGCCTTAAGTTGTTCCTTATTTTATTTATATAGAGAAATAGCAATTATAAGTATGAATTACCTAAGATATTAGTTATAAAATATAAGTTATGATATAATAAATAAGAACATAAGTTTTAATATTATATAGATTTTTAATGATGAATATTAGGAGGCATCCATTTTATAATGATAATTTTAGGTATAGATCCAGGAATAGCAATAGTTGGTTATGGAATAATAGAATATAAAAATAATAAGTTTAGAGTTATAGATTATGGTGCAGTTACAACTCCTGCAGGCATGGATATGTTAAAGCGATTAGAACTTGTATATAAAGGGATTAACCTTCTTATAAAAAAATATAATATAGATGAAGTTGGAATAGAAGAGTTATTCTTCAACAAAAATGTTAAGACAGCTATAACAGTAGCTCAAGCGAGAGGAGTTACTATGCTTGCATGTGCTCATAATGGAAAGCCTGTGTATGAATATACTCCACTTCAAGTAAAGCAAGGAGTAGTAGGTTATGGAAGAGCACAAAAAGCTCAAGTTCAGCAGATGGTAACATCATTTTTAAACTTAAAAGTAGTACCAAAGCCAGATGACGTAGCTGATGCACTAGCAGTAGCAATATGTCATGCTCACTCAAATAGACTAGAAAAGACACTGAAAAATATAGGGGGAAGTAAATATGTATAGTTATATAAAAGGAACGATAGAAGAACTTTACTTAGACCATATAGTAATAGACAACAATAATATAGGATATAGAATAAATGTATCATCAAATACACTAAAGGATTTACAATTAGGAAATATGGCTAAAATATATACAAAACTAATTGTAAGAGAAGATGATATGAGCTTGTGTGGATTTTCGACTAAAGAAGAACTACATATGTTTGAACTATTAACATCTGTATCGAAAATAGGTCCAAAAGTTGGACTTGGAATATTATCCTTTGCATCACCAAAACAGTTAGGTGCTTATATCATAAGTGAAGATATTACTAAAATGTCTAAAGCCCCAGGTGTAGGAAAGAAAACAGCAGAAAGAATAATACTAGAGTTAAAGGACAAAATTGATAAGCAAAATATAGAATTTGAGCCTACATTATTAACTCAAACTCCAATATCAGTATCTCAAGACGAAGCAGTAGATGCCTTAGTAGCGCTAGGATACTCAACATCGGAAGCAAAAGAAGCTGTTGATAAATGTAAAAAAACTGGTTTAAATACTGAAGATATAATAAAAAAATCTTTATCATATTTAATGAGCCAAAGTTTAAGATAAAGGAAGGGGAAAAGTAATGTTTGATTTTGAAGATGAAGATAGGATAATTACATCTACAATGCAAAATGAAGATGTTGATATAGAAAATAGTTTAAGACCCAAGTCTCTATCAGATTATTTAGGACAGGAAAAAGCAAAGGAGCAACTTTCCATATTTATAGAAGCAGCAAAAAGTAGAAATGAGCCTTTAGACCATGTACTTTTATATGGTCCTCCAGGACTAGGTAAAACTACTTTATCAAGTATAATTGCTAATGAGATGGGAGTTAGTTTAAGGATTACATCAGGTCCAGCTATAGAAAGAGCAGGAGACTTAGCAGCTATACTTACAAATTTAAATGAAAATGATGTGTTATTTATAGATGAAATACACAGAATTAACAGAAGTGTAGAAGAAGTTTTATATCCTGCTATGGAAGATTATTGCTTAGATATAATTATAGGTAAAGGCCCGTCTGCAAGAAGTATAAGATTAGATTTACCTAAGTTTACTCTAATAGGAGCAACAACTAGAGCAGGTATGCTTACAAATCCATTAAGAGATAGATTTGGTGTTATATGTAAGCTTGACTATTATACAGTAGATGAATTGGCTAAAATAGTTATGAGATCAGCAGAAATTTTGGGAGCAGAAATTCAAATAGGTGGAGCTACTGAAATTGCTAGACGTTCTAGAGGTACACCAAGAATAGCCAATAGATTATTAAAAAGAGTTAGAGATTATGCCCAAGTTAGAGCAGATGGAAATATAACTGATGAGGTTGCTCATAAAGCATTAGAACTTTTAGGTGTAGATAGTTTAGGCCTTGATTACGTAGATGAAAAATTACTTAGAACAATAATTGAAAAGTTTAAAGGTGGACCAGTAGGGTTAGATACATTAGCAGCATCTATTGGTGAAGACAGAAATACTATTGAAGATGTGTATGAACCATACTTACTTCAATTAGGATTTATAAATAGAGGTCCAAGAGGAAGAATTGCAATGCCTCTAGCCTATGAACATCTTAATTTAGAAATGCCAAAGAAGTAATTTTAATAGAAAAAAATCTAATTCTTTGATATTATAAATAGTAATTGTAAGATAAATAGTATAATTTTGAAAGGAAGTTTATTAACATTGAAGACAAGTGACTTTTATTTCGATTTACCAGAAGAATTAATTGCTCAAGTACCAATACTTGATAGATCTAGTTCTAGATTAATGGTTTTAGATAAAGAAAGCGGAAATATTGAACATAAGATATTTAAAAATGTAATAGACTATTTAAATCCAGGTGACTGTTTAGTATTAAATGATACTAGAGTTATACCAGCTAGACTTATAGGTGAAAAGGTTGATACTGGAGGAAAAATAGAATTTTTATTATTAAAAAGAGATGAAAATGATACATGGGAATCTTTAGTTAAGCCAGGAAAGAGAGCTAAGATAGGAACTAAGTTTTCTTTTGGAAATGGCAAATTAATAGGTGAAGTAGTTGGTATGGGACCGGAAGGTTCTAGAATAATAAAATTCCATTATGAAGGGATTTTTGAAGAAATTTTAGATGAATTAGGTAATATGCCTCTTCCACCATATATAACTGAAAGATTAGAAGAGAGAGAAAGATACCAAACTGTTTATTCTAAGCATAATGGTTCTGCAGCAGCTCCTACAGCAGGTCTTCATTTTACAGAAGAACTATTACAGCAAATAAAAGATAAGGGTGTTGATATTGCTTTTGTTACCTTACATGTTGGTTTGGGTACATTTAGACCAGTTAAGGTAGATGATGTATTAGAGCATGAGATGCATTCTGAATATTATGTTGTAAGTAAAGAAGCAGCAGATAAAATTAATAAAGCCAAAGAAAATGGCAATAATGTTATTTGTGTAGGAACTACTAGTTCAAGAACAATAGAATCCGTTGCAACTGAAGATAATAGAGTTAAAGAAGGTAGTGGTTGGACAAATATATTCATATACCCAGGATATGAATTTAAAGTAGTAGATAAGCTTATAACAAATTTCCACTTACCAGAATCTACACTAATAATGTTAGTCAGTGCATTAGCTGGAAAAGAGAATGTATTAAATGCATATAACGTTGCAGTTAAGGAGAAATATAGATTTTTCAGTTTTGGAGATGCAATGATTATAAAATAGGGGGATAAAATGAAAAATAGTATAGATAAGAATAACTTATCGCTAAGAATTGCATATGTATTTGAATCTATTTTAGCAATGGTTGTACTGCTTGCAGTATTTCTAGGTACTATAGATGTACTAAGGATGATATGGGATGCTTACATTGTTGATTTTCAAAATCCTGTTGAGTATTCTCAATTAAATAGTTTATTAGGGCAAATATTATTATTAGTAATAGGGGTAGAATTAGTAGTAATGTTATCCCTTCATTTACCAGGTGCTTTACTGGAAGTACTTTTATACGCAATAGCAAGAAAATTACTTTTACTTCCGAAAACAGCTGGAATGGCAGATTTACTTTTAGGTATAATATCAATAGCAGGATTATTTGCTATTAGAAAATACCTACTTACGGATGACAATAGCACAATGAATGTGACCAGTATACATTATGAAGATTGCGAAGAAGGACAGACCTGTGAAGAATGTGAAGCTTGTAGAGAAAAAATGTTAAAAGAGCAAGCTAAAAACAACACAGAAAAAGAGCTTGAAAGAAAAGAATTTAAAGAAAATAATGATCTTGATGAAACTCAAAAGCTATAATGGACTTCTTCTAAGACTAAATTAAGGAGAGAAGAAATGAGCGCAATAAGATACGAACTTATTAAAACTTGTAAACAAAGTGGAGCTAGACTTGGAAGATTACACACTCCACACGGTGTAATAGAAACACCAATATTTATGCCTGTTGGAACTCAAGCAACAGTTAAGTCAATGACACCAGAAGAATTAAAAGAAATAGGATCTCAAATAATATTAAGTAATACTTATCATTTATATATGAGACCAGGACACGAATTAATAAAAGAAGCTGGTGGACTTCATAAGTTTATGAATTGGGATAAGCCAATACTTACAGATAGTGGAGGATTCCAAGTATTCAGTTTAGGACCACTTAGAAAAATAACTGAAGAGGGAGTTCATTTTAGATCTCACTTAGATGGTTCAAAGCATTTTATAAGTCCAGAAAAAGCTATGGAGATACAAAATGCACTAGGTTCAGATATAATGATGGCATTTGATGAATGTGCTCCATACCCAGCAGATAGAGACTATGTAAAAAAATCATTAGAAAGAACAACTAGATGGTTACACAGATGTAAAGAAGCACATAAGAATACAGAAAACCAAGCATTATTTGGAATAATCCAAGGTGGTATGTATAAAGATTTAAGAGAGCAATCAGCAAGAGAAGTATTAGCTGTTGACTTACCAGGATATGCTATAGGTGGACTTAGTGTTGGAGAGCCAAAGCATTTAATGTATGAAGTATTAGAATATACTACACCATTAATGCCTGTAGATAAGCCAAGATACTTAATGGGAGTTGGTTCACCAGATGATTTAGTTGAAGGTGTTATAAGAGGAGTAGATATGTTTGACTGTGTACTTCCAACTCGTATAGCTAGAAATGGTACAGCAATGACTAGCCAAGGTAAAGTTGTTGTTAGAAATGCTAAGTATGCTAAAGATTTTACACCACTTGATCCAGAGTGTGATTGTTATTGTTGTAAAAACTATACTAGAGCTTATATAAGACACTTAGTTAAGGCTAACGAAATATTAGCATCTAGACTTATAACAACACATAACTTACACTTCTTATTAAAGTTAATGGAACAAATAAGACAAGCCATAAGAGAAGATAGATTATTAGACTTCAGAGCTGAGTTTTTTGAAAAATATGGCTATGAAATATAATTGTTTTAATATATAATGTTTATTATATTAAAAATTTAATATAAAAGGAGATGTATCAAAATGCAAAGCTGGATAACTGTGATATTAATGTATGCAGCAATATTCGCTGTATTCTACTTCTTATTTATAAGACCTCAAAAGAAAAAAGAGAATGCTTTAAAAGAAATGAGAAATAGTTTAAAAGTAGGAGATAAAGTAACTACTATAGGTGGAATAATAGCTAACGTAGCTAAAGTTGAAGAAGATTCTGTAATATTAGAAATCGGACCTAACAGAACTAAGGTACCATTTGAAAAGTGGGCTATAGGAACTGTTGAATCAAAAGAAGTACAAGCTTAATAAATAGTAATTTTTAAACCTTCCCTTGAATATATATTCTTCGAGGGGAGGTTTTGCTATGGATAAAACGAATTATGTTTTAAAAGGGTTAGGTTACTCTTATATAATTACATTGGCAGTTTTACTTATCTATAACTTGATACTAACATTTACAACAGTATCAGGAAACAGCATTCATATGGTTACTGCATTTATAACAACTATATCAGCAGCTTTTGGTGGATTTTATGCATCAAAACACATAAAAGAAAAAGGGCTTATATATGGGTTAATAGTTGGTTTATTGTACATAGTATGTCTTATAGCAATAGTTTACTTAGCTCAAGAAAAGTTTAATTTTGAAACTGACATGCTATATAAAGTTTTCTTGACAACATTATCTGGTGGAATTGGTGGAGTTATAGGTGTTAACTTCAAATAAGTTCCACAAAAGGAACAAATTATGTTATAATCAATGAAGATTCATAAATAAGGAGGTAATTTAAGATGGAAAAGAAACATATAAAAACTTTATCTCAAGCTACATTAAAGAATAGTGCTGCTAAAGGTGGATGTGGAGAATGTCAAACATCTTGTCAATCTGCTTGTAAAACTTCTTGTACAGTAGCTAACCAAGAGTGCGAAAGATAGTTAAATTTTGTATTTGATCGTAGGCCACGAATGGTCGTGGATGTGAATTTATAGGAGTTGTCTCGGTGGTATTTATCATTTTGAGATAACTCTTTTTTCGTTATAGAGTAATGATATTGATTAGATTTTATATAAGATATATAATAGGTATTGGTGTTAGATGCCAATGAGTGAAAAATGTGTTGATTGTATAGATTAGCGAGTTTTGACAATTGAGTGTGATATTTTTACATATAAATTGGAAAAGCAAAAGCGAATTTTTTAGGAGGAGTTTTGTAATGAGTATGATACATAAGTTTTCAATGAATGGTTATAATATCGTTCTTGATGTAAATGGTGGAGCCGTTCATGTTTTAGATGATGTGGCTTACAGAGTTTTAGATTTTTATAAAGAAAAGTCTAAGGAAGAGATAGTTGAAGTTTTAAAGAATGAGTATAGTGCTGAGCAAGTTTTAGAGGCTTGTGATGAAATAGCTAATTTAGAAGAAGAAGGTCTTCTTTATACTGAAGAGGTTTATAGTACTCATCCTAGCTTTATAGATAGAAAAAAAGTTGTTAAAGCTATGTGTTTACACGTTGCTCATGATTGTAACTTAAAATGTAAATACTGCTTTGCTGCTCAAGGTGATTTCGGTGGAACTAAAGAATTAATGAGTTTTGAAGTTGGTAAAAAAGCTATAGATTATTTAATAGCTAACTCTGGAAATAGAAGAAACTTAGAAATAGACTTCTTTGGTGGAGAGCCTTTAATGAACTTTGATGTAGTTAAACAATTAGTTGAGTATGGAAGAAGTGTAGAAAAGGAACATGGTAAGAATATAAGATTTACTATAACTACTAACGGTATTTTATTAGATGATGAAAAGATTAAATATATAAATGAAAATATGCATAATGCAGTTTTAAGTTTAGATGGAAGAAAATCTGTAAATGATAATATGAGACCAACTTTAAATGATAAAGGAAGTCATGACATAATATTACCTAAGTTTAAGAAACTTGTAGATGAAAGACCAAAAGATAAATACTATTATATAAGAGGAACATTTACAAGAGAAAACTTAGATTTTGCAGAGGATGTTATGTACTTTGCAGAGCAAGGATTTAAATTAACGTCAATAGAGCCTGTTGTTGATGATGAGTCTAATCCATTTGCATTAAGAGAAGAGGATTTACCAAAGGTATTTGAAGAATATGAAAAGTTAGCTGTTAAATATGCTGATATGCAAGTTAAAGGTGATGACTTTAAATTCTTCCACTTTATAATAGACTTAAATCAAGGTCCTTGTGTAATAAAGAGAATAACTGGATGTGGAGCAGGTAATGAATACTTAGCTATAACTCCAGGAGGAGATATATATCCTTGTCACCAATTTGTTGGAAATGAAGAGTATAAGTTAGCTAATATAATGGATGAAGAAGTTGTTCTTCCTTTAGATATAACTAACAAGTTTAGAGATGCTCACGTTTATAGCAAAGAAGAATGTATGAACTGCTGGAATAAGTTCTACTGTTCAGGTGGATGTCATGCAAATGCTATGAACTTCAATGGTGATATAATGAAGCCATATGACCTTGGATGTGAAATGCAAAAGAAACGTACTGAATGTTCTATAATGATACAAGCGAAAAAAATGTTAGAAGGGAAGTAATAACCCATGATAAAAAGTTTCAATGGAATTGACCCAAGCATTGATGAGTCTGTATTCGTAGCAGAGAGTGCTGATATAATAGGCGAAGTAAAAATAAAAAAGAATGCAAGTATATGGTATAACGTAGTTATTAGAGGTGATGAACAACCTATAGTAATAGGTGAAAACACAAATATTCAAGATGGATCTGTAGTACATACTGGATGGGATGAGCCTACTACTATTGGAAACAATGTAACAGTAGGTCATAAAGCCTTAGTGCATGGATGCAAAATTGGAGATAATACTTTAATAGGTATGGGAGCTATAGTATTAGATGGAGCCGAGATAGGGGAGTTTACCTTACTTGGTGCAGGTAGTTTAGTTCCTCCAGGTAAAAAAATTCCTTCTGGAGTGCTTGCAATGGGTTCTCCTGCGAAAGTTATTAGAGAGCTTTCAGATGAAGAAAAAGAAAGTATAACAAAATCAGCATTAAATTATGTTGAAAATGCTAATAAACATAAATAAAGTTTAGTGGCTTGCTTAGGGGAGATTTGACTAATACCGGGCTTTTTGGAATATTTATTTTCTATCCATGCAGCGAAATGATGCTGCAAATGGCTATAAAATAAATATTTCCATTTAGCCCTGAGGATTAGCTAAATCTTCTTTTTCTAAGTTTTGCAGCTAAACTTTATTTTTATGTCTATTAGCTAATAGAATTTATGAGAAATTGTTTAATAAAGAAAGCTTATATTATCAATGGAATATCTTAAGTTTAATAAATTTTATAATTATATATCATTCAATTAGTCATATATAATTGTAAAATTTATTAAATTATGGTAATAATAGAAACTATTGAATAAATAAGGTTTATTATTATCTATTCTAGTATATAAGTAATGTATAATATAAATAGATAAATAAATAATTAATTAATTAATTAATTAAATAGATAGATAGATAGATATAGTACGGGCAATATTAGGAGTGATAATGTGAAGATTAATTATAAGAACATTAAACGATATAAGGAAATATTACATATACTTATAAAATATGGATTTGGTTTTGCTGTTGAAAAGTTGAATATGGATCATGTAGCGTATAAAATTCCTATAACTAAACCAAATGAAGAGTTGCAGTATATGACTACGGGGGAAAGAATTAGAAAGGCTTTTGAAGAGCTTGGTCCTACATATGTTAAACTTGGTCAAATTTTGAGTACTAGAAATGATATTTTTGATCAGGATATTATAGATGAACTTAGTAAACTTAGAGATAATGTAGAAGAGTTTAGTACAGATATTGCTAAGGAAATTTTTGTTAGTGAAACTAAGTTAAATATAGAAGATGTATTTAAAGAGTTTAATGAAGTTCCTATTGCAGCAGCGTCTATTGGTCAAGTGTATGAGGCAAAATTATATTCTGGAGAGGATGTAATTATAAAAATACAAAGACCTAACATAGAAAGAACTATAAAGGCGGATTTAGAAATACTTCAAAGTGGAGCTAGTATTTTGAATGATATAGTTAAAGAGAATGAAACTAACTTCGAAAAAATATTAGAAGAGTTTAAAGTTCAATTATTAAGAGAACTTGATTATAATTTTGAAGCTATAAATGCCATGAAATTCTATGAGATTTTTAAGGATAGTGAAGAAGTTTATATACCAAAGATCTATAGTGAGTATACTACCAAAAAAGTTTTAGTAATGGAAAAAATAATTGGTGTAAAGCTTAGTGATATAAGTAAAATAAAAAAATTTGGATGGGACACTGATAATATAAGTAAGATTGGAGTAAAGGCACTATTTAAGCAAGTTTTTGAATGTGGATTTTTTCATGCAGATCCTCACCCGGGAAATATTTTTGTATTAAATAGTAATTGTATATCATATATTGACTTTGGTATGATAGGAATTGTTGATAAAAAGACTTTTAGCTCATTAAATAATATAGTTTTAGCAGCTGTGCAGAAAAATGCTGATAAAATTATTTTTTTATTAGAAGATATGGGTATAACAAAAACAACAGTAGATAAAGATGCTCTTAAATTAGATTTATTATATTTGCTTCACTATTACTATGATGTTCCTTTAGATAAAATAAGTTTATCTGATATATTAAATGAAATTTTCATGTTCTTTAGAAAGTATAATATTGCTATGCCAACAGAACTTACAACTTTAGCAAAGACAGTAATAACTCTAGAAGGAACAGCTAGAGAACTAAACCCTAATTTTACAGTTTACTCTATAGGACAGGAGTTTATAAGATATTATTATAATAATAGATTGAATCCTAAGGCATTATTTGATAGCTCGAAGGATTCCATAGAAGATATATATTTAGATTTAAAAACTATACCGAAACAATTGAGGGTTATACTTAAAAATATAGAAAAAAATAATATAAAAATTCATATAGATGACATAAAAGCTCCAAAATTAGAAGAACAATTAAGTGACTTAACTACTAATATATCGTTAAGTTTAGTACTAGCTTCATTAGTAGTTGGTTCATCTCTAATTATTGCTTCGCCAAATATAGAACAAAGTGTATGGATAAGATATCTTGCTTTAGCAGGATTTTTAGTATCATTTGTATTGGGGCTTACTCTTGTAATAACGATATTTAAAGCTAAATATAGACGAAAGTAGAGGTGATTAAGTTTGATATTTAATAAAAAATGGACATTAAAACACAAAGGAAAAGTTAATAAAAGTGAATTAAGTGAAAAAATAAATATTTCTCCGGAAATTAGTCAAATATTAAAAAATAGAGGGATTGAAGACGAAAAAAGTGCGGAAATATTCATGAACCCTTCTTTAGATTATTTGAGAGATCCATTTTTAATGAAGGATATGAAGAAAGCTGTAGAAAGAATACAAAAAGCAATAGAAAATAATGAAAGTATATACATATATGGAGATTATGACGTTGATGGGGTATCTTCGACATCAATACTTTATTTATATTTTGATTCTATTAACTATCCTGTTAGCTATTATATACCAAATAGATTAGAAGAAGGATACGGGATAAATGAAGATGCTATAAGAAAAATTCATGAACAAGGATGTAACTTAATTATAAGTGTGGACTGTGGAATTACTTCTGTAAAAGAAGTTGAATTAGCAAATGAATTAGGAATAGATGTTATAATAACAGATCACCATGAATGCCAAAGCGAAATACCAAATGCAT
Organism: Romboutsia sp. CE17; assembly: GCF_012317385.1. Taxonomy (GTDB): domain Bacteria; phylum Bacillota; class Clostridia; order Peptostreptococcales; family Peptostreptococcaceae; genus Romboutsia_E. The sequence continues at coordinate 2,273,981 of NZ_CP051144.1, read as the reverse complement.
ATGCAGTTATAAATCCAAAACAAGAAGATTGTAACTATCCATTTGATATGCTTTGTGGATGTGGAGTTGCCTTTAAGTTAATACAAGCTTTAACTCCAGAAGAAGTATTTAAAACTAGTATGTACGATTATTTAGAAATAGCTACATTGGCTACAATTTGTGATATTGTTCCATTAGTAGATGAGAATAGAATAATAGTAAAAAATGGTTTAAAACTTATGAAAGAAGGGAAAAATCTAGGATTAAGAGAGCTTATCAAAGTATGTGGTGTAGACACTGAAAAAATAGGATCATCACATATAGGTTTTGCTATAGGACCTAGAATAAATGCTTCTGGAAGATTAGGACATTCTTACTTAGGAGTACAGTTATTTACAACTAAGAGTCAGTACGAAGCCAGTGAAATAGCTAGAATGCTAGAAGAAAAGAACAATGAAAGACAAATGATAGAAGCTAAGATGTATCATGAAGCTGAAGAAATTATAAAATCAAATGAAAGATACGAAAATGATAAGGTTCTAGTAATTGCAAATGAAGGCTGGCAACATGGTATAATTGGTATAGTTGCATCAAAGCTTACAGAAAAGTATTATAAACCTACTATACTTCTTACTATAGAAAATGGTGAGGCAACTGGTTCAGCAAGATCTATAAAAGGATTTAGTATTTTTGATGCTCTTATGAAATGTAAACATTTATTAAATAAATTTGGAGGACATGACCAAGCTGCAGGTTTAGGATTAGATGCAGATAAGGTAGATATACTAAGGGATGAAGTTAATAAGATAGCAGATTATAATCTTACTTCTGAAGACATGATAGAAAATATTAATGTAGAGTTTGAATTAGCTGAAGATAAGGTTAGTTTAGATTTAGTAGATGAGCTTCATAAATTAGAGCCTTTTGGTCTTAGTAATCCAAGTCCTAGATTTATAATGAGAAATTTAGTTTTAGATGATATATTTACTTTGGGTAAAAATAAGCAACACTTAAAGCTTAATGTATATAACGAAAATACTTATGAGTGTATAGGATTTAATATGGCTCACTTGAAGGAAAACTTTAAGCCTGGAGATAAAGTTGATATATTATTTCAATTAGATGAAAATAATTATATGGGTAATAGAACTGTTCAGTTTTTACTTAAAGATATGAGAATGTCTCATCCGAAAAATGCCATGAAGGATAAAATTTCTTTAAAATTATTTTCAAAAATAGTTCCCAATAATGAGAATAACTTGTATACTATTAATTCTGATGGTAAAAACCTAATAAGCACAAATATAAATGGGAAATATACTATAGAAGGCAGCAAAGATATAAATATATTTGACTATTTGGTGGATGATACATTAGTAATAACTAATACAGTAAATGGTTTTTATAGAGCTATCTCAGATTTATCATTGCTAGAAGAAGACTTTGATATCAATTACCGAGAAAATACTATAAATATAGCTAAACTACAACTTATATTTTCACCAAATATTGATAAAATAGATGTAAAAAGATATAATAATATTGTTCTTTATGATTATTTATATAATACTAAAGAATATTCGTATCTAAGTGAAAGTAAAAATAAAGATTGTAATATTATTAAATATTATAATGAAACAGACCAATTATATTTGAAGAACATTATAAATAACATCATTCCAGAGAGAGATGAGTTTATAGTAGTATATAAATTAGCTCTAGTAAATAAAATTTTTGAACTAGATATGCTAGACATAAAAAAGACATTTAATATAATGCCTATAAAAGTATTTACAATATTAAATGTTTTTAAAGAATTGTCATTATTAGATTTTAATTTAGATTACGATAATAATACAATGTCTATAAGCTTATTAGAAAAGCCAAACAAAAAATTAAATCTAGATGAGAGTATAATACTTAAAAATCTAAAGGATTTAAAAGACGAATATTCAAAGAGCTATTAGGAGGTATTCCAAAATGGATTTAAAAAAAGTAGTAAGAGAAATCGACGATTTTCCAATTCCAGGTATAAGTTTTAAAGATATAACAACTTTATTAAAAGATGGAGAAGCATTTAAATATTCTATAGATGCAATAATAGAAGATTTAAAAGATAAAAATGTAGATGTAATAGTAGGACCAGAAGCAAGGGGATTCTTAATGGGGACACCAGTTGCTTATGGATTAGGAGTAGGATTTGTTCCTGTAAGAAAACCAGGAAAATTACCTTCAGAAGTTGAAAGTTACGAATACGGATTAGAATATGGTAAAGACATATTAGAGATACATAAAGATGCTATAAAGCCAGGACAAAGAGTAGCAATAGTAGATGACTTATTAGCTACTGGTGGAACTATGGGAGCTGCAGCTAAGCTTATAGAAAAGCTAGGTGGAGAAGTAGTATCAATGCAGTTCTTAATAGAATTAGAAGACTTAAATGGTAGAGAAATTTTATCTAAATACCATATAAACTCTCTAATAAAATACTAAGATGTTAACAATAGTTGGTATATCACCAACTATTTTCATATATATTAAATTTCATACTTAAAATAGGTGGTATTATGCACGATAAACAACTGCAAGAATTAGTAGAAAAGATAAAAGGATATGCTCCAACTGCAAATGTGGAGTTAGTGGAAAAAGCTTATTACTTTGGAAAAAAAGCTCATGAAGGGCAATTTAGAAAATCAGGGGAACCTTACTTTATACATCCAATAGCAGTAGCGAATATTTTGGCATCAATGGAGTTAGATATAGAAACTATAACAGCGGGACTTTTACATGATGTAGTAGAAGATACTGAATATACTTATGAAGATATAGAAAAAGAATTTAGTAAAGAAGTTGCAGATTTAGTTGATGGAGTAACAAAACTAGGTCAAATAAAATATCAATCAAAAGAAGAAACACAAGCAGAAAACTTAAGAAAAATGTTTTTAGCTATGGCTAAAGATATAAGGGTTATACTTATAAAATTAGCTGATAGATTACACAATATGAGAACATTAAAGTATATGTCTCCAGAAAAAGCTAAATCAAAAGCTAAGGAAACTTTAGAAATCTATGGAGGAATAGCTCATAGATTAGGGATATCTAAAATTAAGTGGGAGTTAGAAGATTTAGCATTAAGATATATAGATCCAGATGGTTATTATGATTTAGTTGACAAGGTGGCAATTAAGAGAAGTCAAAGAGAAGCTTATATAGAGCAAATAGTAGAATTACTTAATGAAAAATTTGAAGAAGTAAATATACACTGTGATGTTTATGGAAGACCAAAGCATTTCTATAGTATATATAGAAAAATGAATAACAAGAATAAGGATTTTGAAGAAATTTTTGATTTAACAGCAGTTAGAATAATAGTTGATACTGTAAAAGATTGTTATGCTGTACTTGGAATGGTTCATACTTTATGGAAGCCAATGCCGGGCAGATTTAAGGATTATATAGCAATGCCTAAGCCTAACTTGTATCAATCTCTGCATACAACTGTTATAGGTCCTAATGGAGAACCTGTAGAAATTCAAATCAGAACGATGGAAATGCATACTATAGCAGAGTACGGTATTGCTGCCCACTGGAAATATAAAGAAGGAAAAACAAATCTAAGAGAAGATAAAGTAGAAGAAAAACTTCAATGGCTAAGACAAATGATGGAATGGGAAAAAGACCTAAAAGATCCACATGAGTTCTTAGATGCTTTAAAAGAAGATGTATTTAATAGTCAGGTTTATGTATTCACTCCTAAAGGAGATGTAATAGAGATGCCTGCAGGTGCTACACCAATAGATTTTGCATATAGAGTTCATACAAATGTAGGGAACAAATGTGTAGGTGCTAAGATAGATGGAAGAATAGTTCCAATAGATTATAAACTTCAAAATGGAAACATAGTTGAAATATTAACTTCTTCGAATTCTAATGGTCCAAGTAGAGACTGGTTAAACATTGTTAAAACTCCAAATGCAAAGAGTAGAATTAGACAATGGTTTAAAAAGGAAAGAAGAGAAGAAAATATTGAAAGAGGTACTGAGATTTTAGAAAAAGAGTACAAGAAGTATGGATTACCACTAAGAGAACCAGCACTTGAAAAATATATGCTACAAATTGCTAAAAAATTTAACCAACCAAGTGTAGAAGATTTAATTGCTACTATTGGTTATGGTGGAATAATGGTATCTCAAGTTGTTCCAAAATTAAGAGATTATTATATAAAAGAAGTTAAGAAAGCACAAAAGGATAATTCTAAATCGGAAGAAGAAGAATTTAAAAAGCATAACTTAAGTGATGCTGAGTATAAAAAGAAAAGAAAGAAAAATAACTGTCAAGGAATAATTGTAAAAGGGTTAGATAATATATTAATTAGATTTGCTAAGTGTTGTAATCCACTTCCAGGAGACGAAATTATAGGATATATAACTAAAGGAAGAGGAGTTGCAATTCATAGAAAAGATTGTTTAAATGCTCAACAAGAAGGGAAAGCATTCAAAAATAGATTAGTAGAAGTAGCATGGGCTAATTCTGATAAAGGCAAATTTGAAGGTGAGGTTCAAATTAAGGCAGCTGATAGAAAGGGTATAATAAATGATATAACTCATACTGTGGCTGTTGATAAAGTAGGACTAAATGGAATCAATGCTAGAAAAGGCAAGAATGATGTTGTTAATATAAACCTATTAATAGAAGTTAATAATATAGATGAATTGAATGAACTAATGAGAAAAATAAAAGCAATTCCAGGTGTTGAGGAAATATATAGAGTTAACAATTAGGAGGAAGCTATATGAGAGCAGTAGTGCAAAAAGTATCTTCATCTAAGGTAACTGTAGATAACGAGATAACAGGTCAAATAGGTCAAGGTCTACTTGTTTTATTAGGTGTTACTCATGATGATACATCTGAAGATGTTGATTATATGATAGATAAAACTTTGAATCTAAGAATTTTTGAAGATGAAGAAGGTAAAATGAACTTATCTTTAAAAGATGTAGGTGGAGAATTATTAGTAGTTTCTCAATTTACTTTATATGGTGACTGCAGAAAGGGAAGAAGACCTAGTTTTTCTACAGCAGCAAAACCAGAAGCAGCTAATGAGCTATATGAAGAATATGTAGCTAAAGCAAGAGCTCAAGGTATAAAAGTAGGAACTGGAAAGTTCAGATCTCATATGATGGTTGACTTAACTAATGATGGACCAGTAACTATGTTGTTAGATTCAAGTAAAACTTTCTAGGGGGATTTGAAGATGATAATAGAAATAATTGAAGATAGATTTATGGGTGAAAATACATACTTATTAGGCGATGAGAAAACTAATAAGTGTGCAATAATTGATCCAGGAGCAGATTTAATAGATATATTATCAGTAGTAAAAAATAAAAATCTTACAGTTGAGTATATTATACTAACTCATGGTCATGCCGATCATATAGGTAGTGTTAAGGATTTAAAAGCAAAAACTAATGCTAAGATAGTAGCTCATGAAAATGAAAAAGAACTTTTAGTGGATAGAAAGAAAAACTTAAGTATTAGATTCCCATGTGGACCACAAGAATTTGATGCAGACATATACGTTAAGGATAAAGATAGATTAGAAATAGGAGATTTAAGACTTACATTTATTCATACACCAGGTCATACACCAGGTGGAATGTGTATAAAAGTAGGATCTTATATGTTTACTGGAGATACTTTATTTGCAGGAAGTATAGGAAGAACTGATTTCTACGGTGGAGATCATAAGCAAATGACTAAGTCTCTTAATAGATTGGCTAATCAAGATGAGGATATAATAATTTATCCAGGACATGGACCAAGTTCTACAATTAGAATCGAGAAATTGACTAATCCTTATATGAGGTAGTTTTATTGGACGTGAGAGACAGTTGAATTGAAGGAGCAAGAACTATGTTAAATGTGATTTTAAAGGGTCATGATTTTAAGTACGAAGTTGCTGAGCTTATTAAGTTATTTACTACTAAGTTTAACTTTGTACATAGAAAAGATGTTGGTATGACTTTAGAAAATAGCGTTGTTTATTATAATAATAAGATATTTTCTAAGACGGTTTATTTAGAAAATTATCAGGTGATTTATGATTCTCTTGATTACAGAAGTATTGAAGGATTGTCTGAACAAGAAGTCAAGAAAGTAACAAAGGAAACTATTAAAAGGAGCATGTATAATGTCTTAATGAAGAAATTTAACTCTTATGTTCCTTGGGGAATACTTACTGGTATAAGACCTGTTAAGATAGTTCACACTTTACTTGATAAAAATCTTAGTGATGAAGATATAAGAGAAAACTTAAAGACTAATTATCTAATTAGTGATGAAAAAATAGATTTAGCACTTAATATTGCAAAGAGAGAAAGAAAGTTTATTTATCCGATAGATAAAAATAAAATTTCTCTATATGTTAGCATTCCGTTTTGTCCAACGAGATGTTATTATTGTTCATTCCCAGCAAACCCTTTAAAGCAGTTTGGACATTTAAAGAGAGAATATCTTGATAAATTAATTATTGAGATAAAGGGATTAGCTAAATTATTAGAAGAAACTAATAAAGAAATAGAAACTTTATATATAGGTGGAGGAACTCCTACTACTCTTGATGCAAAGGAGATGGACATTCTAATAAAGGCTTTATATAAAGAATTAGATTTAAGTAAGATAAAAGAATTTACAGTAGAAGCTGGTAGACCAGATACTATAAATAGAGAAATTTTAGAATGCTTAAAGAGAAATAACGTTACTAGAATTAGTATAAATCCTCAAACTATGAATCAAGAAACTTTAGATAAAATAGGTAGAGGTCATAGTGTAAATGAAATAAAAGAAGCATTTAACTTAGCAAGAGAAATAGGATTTGATAACATAAATATGGATTTAATCTTAGGTCTTGAAGGTGAAAATGTTGATATGGTAAGAAATACTCTAGAAGAAATTAAAAAACTTCAGCCTGAAAGTTTAACTGTTCATACTTTAGCTATAAAAAGAGCATCTAAGCTAAAAGAAAATATGGACGAGTATGTTCTTACACAATATGAAGAAATGGTTAAGATGATTGACTTATCAATGCAATATGCAAAAGAAATGAATCTTAATCCATATTATATGTATCGTCAAAAGCAAATGCTTGGTAACCTAGAAAATATAGGTTATGCTAAAGAAGGATATGAATGTATCTACAACATGCAAATAATGGAAGAGAAGCAAAGCAACTATGCACTAGGGGCTGGTTCTATATCTAAGTTTGTATATGTTGACGAGGACAGAATTGAAAGAGTAGAAAACGTGAAGAACGTTGAACAATACATAGATAGAGTAGAAGAAATGATACAGAGAAAAAAAGAGGAGGTCTTAAAGAATGCTAACTAAAGCACCTAGAGGAACAAAAGACATAACTCCAAAAGATTCATATAAGTGGAATTATGTAGAAAACAAATTTAGAGAAGTATGTGGATTATATGGATATGAGGAAATGAGAACTCCTATATTCGAACATACAGAATTATTCAAAAGAAGTGTTGGAGACACTACTGATATAGTTCAAAAAGAAATGTACTCATTCCAAGATAAGGGTGAAAGAGACATAACTTTAAAGCCAGAAGGAACTGCTGGTGTAATAAGAGCATTTATAGAGAATAAATTATACTCAGATGCTCAGCCAACTAAGATGTTTTATATAACACCTTGCTTCAGATATGAAAGACCACAAGCTGGAAGACAAAGACAATTCCATCAATTTGGTGTTGAAGCAGTAGGAAGTGATAATCCATCTTTAGATGCAGAAGTTATAGCTTTAGCTATACAATTCTTCAACGAAGTAGGACTTAAAGACTTAGCAGTAAGTATAAACTCTGTTGGATGTCCAACTTGTAGAGCAAAATACAATGAATTATTAAAATCTTACTTAGATGCAAAATCAGATGTATTATGTGCTACTTGTTTAGAAAGAAAAGATAAAAATCCTATGAGAGTTATAGATTGTAAAAATCCAACTTGTAAGGAAAATTTACAAGATATACCTTTCATGATTGATCATATATGTGATGATTGTAAGGATCACTTTGAAAAATTACAAAGTTACTTAAGAGAAATGGACGTTAACTTTGTAGTTGATAAAACTATAGTTAGAGGTCTTGACTACTACAAGAAAACTGCTTTCGAAATAATATCTAATGATATAGGATCTCAAAGTACAGTTTGTGGTGGAGGAAGATACGACGGATTAGTAGAACAACTAGGTGGACCAAAAGGAAGTAGCGGTATAGGATTTGGTTTAGGTGTTGAAAGATTATTATTAACTATGGAAAACAACAACATAGAAATAGAAAATCCACAATCAACAGATATATATATAGTAACAATAGGTGAAGAAGCTAAAACTAAGAGCTTCAAGTTATTAAAAGACTTAAGATACAACCACATAAGTGCAGATAGTGACCACTTAGACAGAAGTGTAAAAGCACAATTTAAATACTCAGATAAAATAAATGCTAAATTCACAATAGTAATAGGTGATGATGAACTTAACAATGACAGTGCAACACTTAAAAATATGCAAACATCAGAGCAAACTACAGTTAAATTAAGTGAATTAGTAGGAGAATTAAAAAACAGATTATAATTGAATAAATTGAAAATAAACCTTATACTAAATAAAGTAAATAAATAACAACCATAACAACGAAAATATAACATAACAAAAATAAAAAAGTGTAATAACGAAAGTAATATAATAAGGACTAGCTAAAAAATCTAGCTACCCTAAAAATACTACCGACGTAAAATACGAGAATATAACTTAGGGTTTATTGAATGTTATTTTAGTACTAAGGCGAGTGAGGTGTGAAATCGCAAACGCAGCACCCATTTGCAAGGATGTTTTTTCCTTGCATGGGTCAAGTTGCGACTCACACTACCGAAGCCCTAACTAAACAAAATTTCAAAACCCCTTATATCAAGAATTAAAGGAGGCCTCATGGAAACTTTAAACGGATTAAAGAGAACTCACTATTGTGGAGACTTAAGAGCTACAAACATAGGTGAAGAAGTTGTACTTATGGGATGGGTACAAAAGAAGAGAAACTTAGGTGGATTAGTATTCGTAGACTTAAGAGATAGAAGTGGTTTATGCCAAATAATATTCGATACTGATGTTAATGCTGAAGCTTTTGCTAAAGCTGAAAAATTAGGCTCAGAATATGTTATAGCAGTAACAGGAAAGGTAAGTGAAAGATCTTCTAAGAACCCTAACTTACCAACTGGAGATATAGAAATAGTTGCAACTGAATTAAAAGTATTAAACAAGTCAGAAACTCCTCCAATCTACATAAAAGATGATGATAATGTTTCTGAAGAATTAAGATTAAAATACAGATACTTAGACTTAAGAAAGCCTTCTATGCAACAAAAATTAATGACTAGAAGTAAAATAGCTAATATAGTTAGAAACTACTTAAGTTCAAATAACTTCTTTGAAATAGAAACTCCTTTCTTAATAAAGCCAACTCCAGAAGGTGCTAGAGACTACTTAGTACCAAGTAGAGTTAACCAAGGTAAATTCTATGCATTGCCACAATCACCACAATTATTCAAACAATTATTAATGGTAAGTGGTATGGATAGATATTTCCAAATAGTTAAGTGCTTTAGAGATGAAGACTTAAGAGCTGATAGACAACCTGAGTTCACTCAAATAGACTGTGAAATGTCATTTGTTGAGCAAGAAGATGTTATGGCTATAATGGAAAAAATGATACAAGTAATATTCAAAGAAATATTAGATGTAGATGTACAGTTACCACTTCCAGTTATGACTTATGCAGAAGCTATGGAAAGATACGGTTCTGATAAGCCAGATACTAGATTTGGATACGAATTAACTAACATATCTGACATAGTTGCAAACTGTGGATTTGGAGTATTCGCTAATGCTACTAAGCCAGGAATGAGTGTTAGAGGTATAAATGTTGAAGGTAAGGCTGAAGAATTTACTAAGAAACAAATTGGTAAATTAGAAGACCATGCTAAAACATATAAGGCTAAAGGTCTTGCTTGGATGAAGGTTGGAGCTAATAGAGAAGTTACTTCTCCAATAGCTAAGTTCTTCTCAGAAGAAGAATTAACTAAAATACTTGATAGAATGAATGCTAAAGAAGGAGACTTATTACTATTCGTAGCTGATAAGGATAGTGTAGTATTCGATGCTTTAGGACAAGTTAGATTAGAAGTTGCTAGAAGATTAGACTTATTAGATAACAATGTTTACAATATGTTATGGGTAACTGAATTCCCATTATTCGAAGAAGATGAAGAAACAGGAAGATTCATAGCTAAACACCATCCATTTACATCGCCAATGGATGAAGATATAGATAAATTAGATGGAGATGATAAAGCATCTCTAAGAGCTAAAGCTTACGATATAGTAATCAACGGTTACGAAGTAGGTGGAGGAAGTGTTAGAATATTCAATTCTGATGTTCAAAAGAAAATGTTCGCTGCACTAGGAATGGATGAAGAAGAATCTACAGAAAAATTTGGATTCTTATTAGATGCATTCAAATATGGAACTCCTCCTCATGCAGGTATAGCATTCGGTCTTGATAGACTTACTATGATACTTACAGGAACTACTAACATCAAAGATGTTATAGCATTCCCTAAAAATCAAAGTGCTGTTTGTCCTATGACTAATGCTCCAGCAGTAGCAGATAATGCTCAATTAGAAGAATTAAGTATAGAAGTTAATATACATGAGTAAAAAATAAGGGCCAACTTAGGGTTTGTTAGGTGGCTAGCGCTCGTCGTGAAAAATAAATTTACTACCCATGCATCAAATTGTGTTGCAAATGGGATAGTAAATTTATTTTTTTTTACGCCTTCGCTATTTAGCAACATAACGTACACTCTAAAGGCCCTTTTTTTATGTATAATATGATTTTTATTAATCATTTAAATGATAATGAGAATATTTAAAATTGAAAATAGCAAAGTTAATAAAATTATAAAAGAAATGTAAAATATAATTATATGTAAAAATATAAAATTTATCATAGAATATGTATAAAAAATGTCCAATTTTACATAGTTAATGACCAGTGTGCACAAAATATTGTTTATTAAAAAAAAAGATGTTACTTTATTAGAAAAAGAACTAGGAGGTATGAAGGTTAAAATGTTCTCTCAAAAAATAATGTCTTTTTTTTGTGCAAAAAAACAAAATATTTATATAAAAGATGAGCAAATTTTAAAAGAAGCTCTTGGATATATAGCTATAATATTGATTATAGGCTTATTTGAAAATAGAATAATTCAATCAATAATATTTTTAACTTGTCAAATTTCCTTAAAAATATTAATTGGAATAAAGAGCAAAGAAAGTTTTTGTTTATATCTAATAAAATCAGCATTTCTATTTTTAGTAGTAATATTATTATCAGAAATAATAGATTTAGAATTTTATAAATATCTAATATTGTTTTACTCTGGAGCCAGTATTATAGGAATTAATATGATATCTCATTTGTATAATAAGAATTATTTAAACGAAGATAATTTTAAATGTAGAAAATTAAAAATTATAATGTTAACAATTATAATTTTTATCTTTATGTTAGTTACAATTAAATATAAGTCTCTACTAAAATATATAATATATATAAGTAGTCCATTATTTATAACATACACAAGTTTGATAATTTGGATTATAAGGGATAATTTAACAATAGATTAGCTTTGTATAAAATATAATTTTATACAAAGCTAATCTGGTTTTCATGACATTATCTAAGGAATAATTATATAAAAATATAATGGTAAGCATTAAAAGATTAAATATATAATCCTATAGTGCATTTCATAAAAATGGAAATTTATATGATATAATATTATACAAAATACAAAATAGACAAAAATATACTAGACAAAAGGAGTGCATTATGGATAATTTAAAAAATATATTACTAAATGAAATATCTGACTTTAGAGATTTTGGACACAAATTTGAAAATAAAGAAATATCAACTGCAGAGTTCAAGGGAGTTTCTGGTGGAATGGGTGTTTATGCTCATCGTGGTGGAAAAGAGTTCATGATAAGACTTAGAATACCATCAGGAATAATGAATGTTGAACAATTAAAATTTGTTTATAAACTAGCTAAAGAAAAGAATTTAGATAGTATACATACAACAACTCGTCAAGCTATACAATTACATGGATTAAGCATAGATGAGGTTTGTGATGTAATGATAGAAGCCTTAAATAATGGTATATATACAAGAGGTGGAGGAGGAAACTTTCCAAGAAATGTTTCAATATCACCATTATCAGGAGTTGAAAAAGAAGAGGAATTTGATGTAACGCCATATGCACAAGCTGTAAATAATCATTTTATGAGTAAAATTACTACTTATAAATTACCTAGAAAATTAAAAGTATCTTTTTCAAATAATGAAAAAGACTGTGGAAATGCTAAAATAGCAGATTTAGGTTTTATAGCAGTAAAAAAAGATGGTAAAGATTACTTTAAGGTTTATATAACTGGGGGATTAGGTAGAAATGCTGCAAAGGCAATTTCATACGATCAGTTAATAGAAGCAAAGGATGTACTTTATCATGTAGAAGCTATGACAAACTTATTTATGGCTGAAGGAGATTATGAAAATAAAAATAAAGCTCGTACTAGATATATAACAGCTAGAATGGGTGAAGAAGCTGTAATTGAGTGTTATAAAAAGCACTTAGCAGAGGTTATGGAAAAGGAAGATTTAGATTTAGTTGTAGAAGAAAGTAAAATCAATAAAGTTGGAACTAAGATAGAACTAAATCATAATAGATTAATAGAACAAAAACAAGAAGGATTATACACAGTAAATTTCCATCCAATTGGAGGTATTCTTAAATTAGATACACTAAAAATTATCATAGAAAGTATACAAAATTCAAAAGACATAGATATAAGACTTGCTATGGATGAAAGTATGTATATAAGAAATTTAGATGGCAATGAAGCTAAAGTTTTATTAGAAGTTACTGAAAAATTAGGTGGAGAAACTAAATTAGAACAAAGTACTTCATGTATAGGTGTTCCTACTTGTCAAATAGGTATAGCAGAAAGTCAATCTTTGTTACATGAGACACTTGACTACTTCAAAGAAATGAACTTTGATAAAGATATTTTACCAGCAATACATATTTCAGGATGTAATAACTCTTGTGGTACTCATCAGATTGGAGCTCTTGGATTTGCTGGAAAGAAAAAAAGAGTTAATGATGTATCTAAGGAAGTGTTTGAACTTCATATAGGTGGTAAGATTGGTAATGGAGATACTGAATTTGGTAAAATACTTGGTGATATATGTAGAGAAGATATTCCTAAGTGTCTATATGATTTAGCCGTTGAAATAGATAGATTAGGCCTAACTTATAATGAATTTTTAGTTACTAAAAAAGAAAATTTAGATAATATAGTAGGAAAATATTTTGTTTAAATAAAAATATAAAATCAAGCGATACAAATACGTTGTATTATTTGTATCGCTTATTTTTTGCAAACAAATTAAATTATAAGGATAAGAAGTATTTTATATATTAGTAGATAATATAAATATATATATTTTTTTATGTTTATATTTGAATTATTTACAAAAAACTATATAAAAGTGTAACAAACTATTACAAATTTAGGAAAAAGTGTTATAATATAGTAGGAAAATTTAAAAAGGAAGTGTAGAAATGTTAAAAACTTCATTAGTATATGCAATCTTAAGAGTAATACCAGAAAGTATAGTTTTAATGTTATCTAGTTTTATATTATTAGATCTAAAGGTAGATTTAAAAAAGATTATGAAATATGGAATTTTACATGGAGTAGGAGTTATTTTAATAAGAACTCTTCCAATAACATTTGGTGTTCATAGCTTATTATCTATGTCTATACTTGGTTGTATACTTTTTAAAATATCAGGAAAAAGTTTTACTGAGGTATTAATAGCGCCATGTAATATATGGATTGCATTAGCACTTAGCGAAGGTATTTATTATCTAATAGCAAAAAATGTACTTATGATAGATACTAAAATATTAACTGACTATCAAACAGTGCAAGGAGCTTTATCTACTTTACCATCTTTAGGTATATTATTATTAGTAGTATTGATGATAAAATCTATGAAGAAAAAAATGATGAAAAGTTTTTAAAAGGAGAATGTAATATTGGGAGTAGAGCAAATTTCTTTAAACCTTGCGAAGAGACTAGGTAATAAGCTTGATAAAAATGAAGAAGAAATAGCCGTTTTAAATTATGGATTATTTTTCTTAATACATACATCTATTGCAATAGTATTAACTTTTCTAGTAGGAATAGTTTTGGGAATTTTTACTGAGATAATGATAATATCTATATCAGCATCATTATTAAAAAGATATTCTGGCGGAGTTCATTCTAGTTCGCCAAATAGATGTGTAATATCAGGTTTAATTTTATCAGTAATAGCATCATTTATAAGCAAATACATTGCTATAAATTTTGATTATATAAATATGGTTTTATTTGAAGTTATAATAATGATTGTAAGCGCAGTTATTTTTTATAAAAAATGTCCTGTGCCATCTAAAAATAAACCATTAAAAAAAGAAAGTACAAGAATAAAATTAAGAAAAAAAGCATTTCAAATGATGTTTTTATATACAATTATAATAATAGTATTATGTACTGTTTATAGTTTTAAGCAAATATATTGGATGAAGCTTGCTTCATTTTCAATTGTAATGGGAATTGTTATACAAACAATTGCAATAACAAAATCAGGAGATTTATTAATTAACTTTTTTGAAAAAATCTTTGATTTTGTTAAAATTAATTAGCTAATAAATATTTTTATATTTATATAAAATTTTTAAGGGGAGGTAGAATAATGAACTTTTTATTTGATTTTATTTCAAATTTAGCATCTGGTGCAGCTACATACTGCTCATTAATATTCTTTGAACCAGAAATGCCTAAATCTTTAAGAGAAGAGTAATATAAAGTAAAGGCCATAAGGTGCTTATTTCCTTATGGCTTTTATTGACTAAAATGTTATAATAGATTTAGGTGATAATGCATGGAAAAATCAAAAAGAATACAAGAACAAAATAAAAGACAAGAATATGATAATAAAAGGTATGAAAATGTATTTAAATTAGTAATACTTTTGAAGATAATGTACATCATATTAGCGCTAATATCTTTATTATCTAAATTAGCAACAACGCAATTTAGTATAAAAGATAATATAATGACAATTGCAATAACTACTGGAATAATAGCGATAATGATGAATTATTATTTATCTTGGTCAGCTAATTATACTAAAGACAGAGTTTATGATAAATATTCGAAAAAAGACTATTTTGAAAGTTTCGCATTAACTATAATTTTTATACTAGTTATTGGAAGTACAGGTTGGAGTAAAAGTGACTACAAAATACTTAGTATTTTAGCAACAATAATAGGAGCTATACAATTTGGTCAAAGATATAGTATAGGTATATCTATATGTTACTCGATTATAATACTTGTAATAGATTTATTATTTAATGATTCTATAATAACTGGTTCTGCATTTTACTTTGAGAGAGATTTAGTATTAACAGCAGTATTACTTATAATCTCGATTGTACTAGGTATGTATGTTGACATAGAGAGACAGTATTTTAAAGAGTTAAAAATAGTGGCAAATATGGATGAATTAACAGGTATATATAATCATAGATATTTCCAAGACTCTTTAAGTAATATAATAAAAAGTGCTGATGAGAATAATCGAGAAGTTTCGTTATTATTTATGGATATTGATTACTTTAAACATTATAATGATACACATGGACATCCGGCTGGAGATCTATTACTAATGGAAGTTGCTGATTTACTTAAGTCATGCATTAGAAATAGAGATGTACTAGCTAGATATGGAGGGGAAGAGTTTGCAGTTATTCTTCCAGATACTAGCATAGAGCAAGCTATAGATGTTGGAGAAAGAATAAGAAAACGTATTGAAGAAACTAAATTTGAAGGTCAAGAATTTCAGCCTAATAAAAACTTGACTATGTCTATAGGAGTTTCTACTTATCCAACTATAGCAAGTAGTAAATACGAACTTATAAATACCGCAGATCAAGCGTTATACAAAGCAAAGGCGTTTAATAGAAATAGAGTTGAACGTTACCAAATGTTATTGGATGAATTATATAAGAACAAAAATTTAGATAAAGATATATTAAATAATATAAAAATATTTATAAAGATGATAAATGAAAAAGATAAATATACTTATGGTCATGTTGAAAGAGTTGCTACTACAGCTAGAGATTTTGGACGTTATTTGAATTTATCACATGAAGAACAGTTAGACTTACAGATCGGAGCATACTTACATGATATAGGTAAGTTTAATATATCAAAAGAAATATTAAATAAAAAAGAAAATCTAAATGATAAAGAATTTGAAGTATTTAAGGATCATTGTGTATATGGTGAAGAAATTATAAGTGAAATAGAATGTCTAAAACCATTTATACCAATGGTAAAATATCACCATGAAAGATACGATGGAAGAGGATACCCAGAGGGGTTAAAAGGAGAAGAGATACCATATCTATCTAGAATATTAGCTATAATTGATAGCTATGATTCTATGATATTTAAAAATCAATATATAAATGATATGATTATAGAAGAAGCAAAAAATTATATAAAAGCAGAATCTGGAAGGGCATTTGACCCAGAATTAGTTGATTCATTTATAAAAATGCTAGAATCTAAAACTCAAGAATCTTAAAGTAATATATTACTTTAAGATTTTTTGTTTATATAAAAAATATGGTATAATAAATTATATCACTTAATAAGGAGTGTATTATAATGACAAAAAAATTATCAGAAACTAATGATAGAGAAGCTCTTATAAAAAGGTTAAAAAGAATAGAAGGACAAGTTAAGGGTATTCAAAAAATGGTTGAAGAAGAAAGATATTGTGTAGACATATTAGTGCAAATATCAGCAATAAGATCAGCCATAAATAAGGTTGGATCAATATTATTAGAAAATCATATAAAAGGCTGTGTTACAAATAGTTTAAAAAATGACGATATAGAGATTTCAGAAGATACAATAAAAGAACTTATGGATACTATAAATAAGTTTACAAAATAAGGGGGATGGTTATGAACCAACAGGGGTATATAATTGAGATTGTAGATAATAAGACTGCAAAATTAAAAATGCAAAGACACTCAGCTTGTGCATCATGTGGGAAATGCCAAACATTATCGTCAGAAAGTAAAGAAATACTAGTTGAAGTTGATAACTCTATAGGAGCAAAACCAGGAGACCATGTTGAAGTTAATATGGAGAATATGAATGTATTAAAAGCAACAGCTCTTGCTTATGCAGTTCCTCTAATATTTTTATTAGTAGGAACTATAGTAAGTTACTTTATGCTAGACATGATTATAAGTACTCAAGGTATAATTGTAGAGCTTATAAGTGGTATTATAGGCATAATGCTAATGTTACTTTCTTATGTTATATTGAAAAAAAATGATAGCAAGTTTAGAGACAGTAGAAAATTTATTCCTGTAATAACTAAAATTATAGAATAATAAAAATAAAAGTATCTATGTGGTAATTAATAATACCTTGCATAGATACTTTTTTTACAATAGAAGTATTATATAACATAAAATTGAAATTAATAAAAATTTATAAAAAATTAAGCTTAAATTAAGGTTAAGGGGGACTATAAGAGTAGAAAATAAATTTTAAAGGAGGCATATAAACATATGTATAGTAAAGGTAAAATTTTAGTAGTATCATTAGTTGCTCTTGTAGTCCTTGGTATAGGAATAGTTAGGGAAGGTTTTGGAAGAAATACTGCACTAGCAAGTAATTCCAATATAGTTTCTAATACAGTAGAGGCTGATACTGTAAGTGAAGTAAATGAAGAAAGTGTAGCTCAGGCTGAACCTAAAAGAGGTAAGGGAGGATTTAGAAGTACTTTAAAAACTCTTCAAGAGTCTGGTGTTTTAACTGAAACTGATGTTAAAAATATAGAAACTTACCATAAGGAAAAAAGAAAATCTGAAATGAAAGAAAGAATTAGTGAAGACATAAATGACATGGTTAATAATAAAGTAATAACTGCAGAAAAAGGAGCAAAATTAAAAGAAGCTTTAGAAAAGGAATTAGAGAAAATAGGACAAGAAAAGTAATAAAAAATATAATAGAGCAACGAAAAAAATACCTATCTAAAAGGAATTATCTTTATAGATAGGTATTTTAATTTACTGATCTCTTTTATTATGAAAAGGTGCATTTAAAGTATTTAGTTTTCTTAAAATTCTTCTCTTGTTAAGAATATTATAAGTATTAACAATTGAAGTTACTACAAGTATTCCAAGAGCAATTGCTGCAGCTATAGAAAATGTGTCTACACCTTTAGAAAATCCAAGTTCAAATTCTTTTTGAACCATATAAAGCATAGTATTATAAATTCCAACCCCAGGAGCTAAAGGAAGTATTCCCGGTATAGTAAATACTGTAGCAGGATTTTTTAATTTTCTAGCTAAAACTTCACCTAGGAATGCAACAAATCCTGCTGCAAAGAAAGTTGATACTGCGGCATTATCATTCCACTTAAATAAAAATATATATAATAACCATCCTAATCCACCTATTATTCCAGATGGAATTAAAGATACTCTAGGTGCACTAAAATATACAGCAAATCCTACAGTTGCTAAAAAAGCAAAGGTAAAATTTAAGTAAATTGGTAAATCAATCACTATAATGCACCTCCTATCCTAAACCAAAATTCAAGTACAAATCCCACTCCAGCAGCTATAGATATAAATATAATAGTCGCATCAAAGAATCTAACAACTCCTGACATAAGATCACCTGCAATTAAATCACGAACACCTTTAATAAATGGAACCCCAGGCAGTAAAGGCATTATAGAACCAACTATAAGCATTTTAGGAGTTGTTAAAAGGCCAAGTTCAGTAAGCATAATTCCAGATGCAGCCATTAAAAGTGATGAAACTAAACAACAAAAGCTTGGTATATAACTAATTTTTATTAGCTGATCATAAACAATTTGAGCAACTATAGAAACTAAAAATGTAAGTATAAAATCAAATACAGAGTTTCCTCCTACTAAATAAGCAAATGATGCAGACCCTATTCCAGTAAACATGTAGTTAATCCAAGTTGGATAAGCTACAAATGCAGCTATTTCTTTTAATCTAGCCATAGATTCTTGAACTGTTATTTCTGGATTTTTTACAAAGTCTCGAGAAAAGTCGTTTATAAGAGCTATTCTTCCTAAATTTATTGCTCTACGCTTAATAGTCTTCATAAAACTATAACCATCAAATCTATCATCTGATATAATCACTACTGTTGGAGAAGTAAACACGTTTATATGGTTAAAACCTCTAGATTTACAAACTCTTTTTATTGTATCCTCAACTCTATAAGTTTCAGCTCCATTTGATAACATAAGTTCTCCGATAAATAAAGCAAGCCTAAGTATACTTTTTTTATATTCAGGTTCTTCTACTTGAAACATTTCGCACCTCCAATATTTCTTATATGGCAAAGAAAATTATACCAAATATTTAATAAAAATACGTATTTTAATTGAAAATTTAATTATAAACAAAGTAATAAAAATCATATTTTAATATAGTTTTCACTTTTATGGATTTTTAATGACAAAAAACATATAAAATTTGATTTATATATTTAAGTAACAACAGAAAGGCTTAGTCCATATAATATTAGTATCTTAAAAGTAAAGGGGACTTAGCATATGGTTTTAACAGGAGCTCATTACATCTATTTATTCTTCATGCTTGCTATCTTGGTAATAATGATAATGAAAAAAGACGTGATTGTACCATGTATATTAGGAATATTTTGTTTGGGTTTATTTTATACTCAGAGTATAACTCAATCTACAAATGCTATATTCAATGCATTAATTGTTTCATTAAATGAATTAGGTTCAATAATCATCATAATATCTGTAATGGTGGCATTATCAAAAGCCCTAGAGGATAATGATGCTATTTACTACATGATAAAACCTTTTTCTAAGGTTATAAAAAACTCAACAACAGCATTCTTTGTAGTCGGTATAGTTATGTGCTTACTATCATGGTTCTTTTGGCCAACTCCAGCAGTAGCATTAGTTGGGGCAATATTTTTACCTGTTGCTATGAATGCAGGATTACCAGCAATAGGAGTAGCTATGGCTCTTAACTTATTTGGTCATGGGTTAGCTTTATCAACTGACTTCGTTGTTCAAGGTGCACCAGCAATAACAGGAGGTGCAGCAGGTATTGAAGCAGCAGAGGTTATTAGTGAAGGTATGCCTTTGTATTGGGTAATGGCTATAGTCACAATAGGAGCAGCATTTTATTATCTAAGAAAAGATTTAAAAAATGGAGTATTTAAAAAAGAATTAAGTCAAATTAAACATGTGAAGGTAAAAACTTTTAATAAGAAAGCGAAGATAGCTACACTTCTAGTTTTGGTAGGATTTATGTTAGATATAGTAGCTATGTATGCTTTTAATCTAAAAGGCGGAGATGCTTCAGCGTTATTAGGAGGAACATCCCTTATTTTAATAATAATAATAAATGCTATGAACCATAAAAAAGACTGCTTAGACTCTGTTTGTAAAAATATTATAGATGGATTCGTTTTTGGAATTAAAATTTTTGGAGCAATAATTCCTATAGCAGCATTCTTCTATATGGGTGAAGTTGGGCCACTTACAAGTGTATTAGGTGAAGTTTTACCAACAGGATCTCAAGGTTTAATATCTGATATGGGTATAGCTCTATCTCAAACTGTACCACTTAATAAATTTGCTGTAGCAAGTATTCAAACTGTAGTTGGAGCAATAACAGGTCTTGATGGATCTGGGTTCTCTGGAATATCATTAGCTGGTTCTCTTGCAGCTGTATTTGGAACTGCTATAAATGCAAGTGTTGGAGCACTTTGTGCATTAGGGCAAATCGCAGGTATTTGGGTTGGTGGAGGATGTTTAGTTCCTTGGGGATTAATATCAGCTGCAGCAATCTGTGGGGTTAATCCAGTAGACTTAGCAAAGAGAAACTTTAAACCTATAATGATTGGATTTGTAGCAACAACCTTAGTGGCGATACTTATTATTTAATTCATAAAATTTAGAAAAAAACACTAAGTTTCAATTAATATTGATAAAAACCTCCTATTTTTCTATAATGAATATATAATATTTTTATAAAAAATGGGAAAATAGGAGGAATTATGAAGAATCAAAGATTAAGAGCTTTACTAGGTGCTGGTATTTTAACAGCAGCTATGGCATTTACAAATATAGTTGATGCAGCTACTAAGTATGCAGTAACTACAGCAAACTTAAACTTTAGAACAGGGCCAAGCACGAGCAACAAAATAATAACTACTATAAAGAAGAATACAAAAGTAGAGGTTATTTCATATGAAGGGAAATGGGCAAAAATAAAATATAACAATAAAGTTGGATACTCAAGTAAAGAATATCTTTCAGAAAGCAATTCGAGTAGTTCATCAGGAAGTTCATCAAGCTCAGGTAGTACATCAAGTAGTAAGAAAACAGGAACAGTAACAACAGATGTATTAAACGTAAGAAGTGGAGCAGGAACATCTTATTCAAAGATAGGTACAGTTAAAAAAGGACAAACTGTAACAATACTTCAAACAAGTAATGGATGGCATAAAATACAATTATCAGGAAGTAAAACAGGATGGGTAATAGATGATTATATAAAGATAACTTCTAGCTCTAGTTCATCAGGATCAAACTCAGGAAGTTCATCAGGAAGTTCATCTGACTCAACATCAAGTAGTAAGAAAACAGGAACAGTAACAACGGATGTATTAAATGTAAGAAGTGGAGCAGGAACATCTTACTCAAAAATAGGAACAGTTAAAAAAGGTCAAACTGTAACAATCCTTCAAACAAGTAATGGATGGCATAAGATACAATTATCTGGTGGAAAGACAGGATGGGTAATAGATGATTATATAAAAATAACTTCTAGCTCTAGCTCATCAGGGTCAAACTCAGGAAGTTCATCAGGAAGTACATCTGACTCAACATCAAATAGTAAGAAAATAGGAACAGTAACAACAGATGTACTAAATGTAAGAAGTGGAGCAGGAACATCTTATTCAAAGATAGGAACAGTTAAAAAAGGCCAAACTGTAACAATATTAGAGACAAGCAAAGGATGGCATAAAATACAATTATCTGGTGGAAAGACAGGATGGGTAAGTGGAGATTATATAAAAATAACTTCTAGCTCAACTGGAGGATCAACAGAAACGAAACCAGAAATAGATCCAGATAGCGGAAATAACAATAACAACAATAATAACAATAATAATAACAATAATAACGGAAATACTGAAGATACTGAAGATGGAGAAGAAGAATCTACTGAAATAGGATATGTAACAACAGATGTACTTAATGTAAGAAGTGGACCAGGAACAAGTCACAATGTTGTAACTCAAATAACAAAAAATACTAATGTCACAATATTAGGAAGTCAAGATGGATGGTATAAAATAAAATTATCTAATGGAACTATAGGATGGGCAAGTGCAACTTATATAAAAATAGGTGATAATTCAAGTACAGCTCAAAAGCCTCTGCCAACTCCGACATCAACACCATCATATGTAGATGCTCCTGTGAATAAAGAAGTTATGAATTCTGAATATGATAAGTATCAAGATTTATTAACTATGGAAAAAAATATATCTAATGGTTTAAAATCATTATCAATAAAGTCAAATGAAAACTTTGATATAGAATATAGTACATATGGAAATGGAAGTTGGAAAACTGCTTCAAAT
This sequence comes from Romboutsia sp. CE17, assembly GCF_012317385.1. Taxonomy (GTDB): domain Bacteria; phylum Bacillota; class Clostridia; order Peptostreptococcales; family Peptostreptococcaceae; genus Romboutsia_E. The sequence continues at coordinate 2,251,045 of NZ_CP051144.1, read as the reverse complement.
GGAGCAACAGTATCAAACTCTAATTCAGATATAGAAGGTGTAAAAATAAAATTAAAGAATGCACCATCAAATTATCATATATTCTATAGAGTAAAGGTTGAGAATCAAGGATGGCAAAACTGGGTTAAAGATGGAGATATATCAGGAGAGATACAAGTTGATAAGTCTATAGCAGATATAGAAATAAGACTTGTAGTTGCTGATGAAGTAGATCATATGGTAAAAGAAACTATCGCTGTAGACTTAGGACATAACGTAGCAAGACCAGTTCTTAGAGGTGCAATAAATGGAATATATGATGAAGACTATCTAATAAGAGAAGTAGGAAAAAAGGTAGTTTATAAATTAAGAAGCTTAGGATATAACGTTGTAGAAACTAAGCCTAATGGAAGTCATAGCCAAAGTAATGAATTAAAATTAAGAGCTGCAGCAGCTAATGCAAATGAAGTTGATAAGTTTGTATCTATACACTTTAATAGTGGTGTTGAAGGAGCTAATGGAACAGAGGTATATTACTCAACAAAATCTGGGTCTAAATCTTTAGCAACTAATGTAGTAAACAATTTAGCAAATTCATTTAACTTTAAAAATAGAGGGGTTAAGGATGGAAGCCACTTATATGTATTAAAAAATACAAATATGCCAGCTATATTAGTAGAAGGATGTTTCTTAGATCAAATAGATATGGATAAATTCATATCTAAAGGAAGTCAAGCATATCAAATAATGGCTGATAACATAGTTAATGGAATAATAAAGTAATTTAATTAAATACTTAACACAACATTAAAAAAAACCGCCAAGTGTATAAAATTTATACTGGCGGTTTTTTTATATATTTAAATTTTATTTATAGTTTTCAGCTCTAACTTGGAAATATGCTTGTGGGTGAGCACATACAGGGCAAACCTTAGGTGCATTTTTTCCATGATGTATATGTCCGCAGTTTTGGCAATGCCAAGCAACTGTATCTTCTTTTTCAAAGATAGCTTCTTCTTCTAAATTTTTAAGAAGAGTACGATATCTTTCTTCATGTTCTTTTTCTATTTCTCCAACAGCCTTGAAAAGGTATGCTATTTTAGTGAATCCTTCTTCTTCTGCTTCTTTAGCAAAAGTAGCATACATATCTGTCCACTCATAGTTTTCACCATATGCTGCATCTTTTAAATTTTCTTCAGTAGATGGAATTCCATCATGAAGAAGTTTGAACCATATTTTAGCATGTTCTTTTTCGTTATTAGCAGTTTCTTCGAATATTGCTGCTATTTGATTATAACCCTCTTTTTTTGCTTTTGAAGCATAATATGTATATTTACATCTTGCTTCAGACTCACCTGCAAAAGCAGCTAATAAATTCTTTTCAGTTTTACTTCCTTTTAATTCCATAATATCCTCCCTAAATAAAAATTCGCATAATATAACTTATGGTATTAATATCTAATTTATACCAGAAATTGGATTTTAACAATTATATAAAAAAAATTTTGTAAAAAAAAATATTATTATTATTATTTTTATATTATTATTATTATTTTTATAATTATATTAAAAAAAGATAAACTGTTATTCTACTAGTTGGAATTCATAGCCATTTGCTCTAGCAGAGTCTATAACATCTCCTAAAATTTCAGTATTAGTTTTGGAAACAGCATGTAAAAGCAATATAGAGCCATCATGAAGATTGTTTAAAATTTTATTTTTAGAATAACTTGCCTCAGGTTGTTTTTCAGGATCCCAATCTTCGTATGCAAAACTCCAAAATACTGTTTTATATCCTAAATTTTGTGTCATTGAAAGGCTTTTTTCAGAGTAATTGCCCATAGGAGGTCTAAATATCTTTGCCATTTTAAGACCAGTAAGATTTTCATATAGTGATTCTACATCAGATAATTCTTCATTAAATTTTTCAGTATCAGAAGTTAAAGTAGGCATAGAAAGATGAGTTTTACTATGATTACCAACTACATGGCCTTCAGATACCATTCGCTTTATAAGGTCAGGGTTACTTTTTATATAAGATGAGGTAACAAAGAAAACAGCTTTTACATTTTTTTCTTTTAATATATCCAATATTTTTGTTGTATATCCGTTTTCATATCCTTCATCAAAAGTTAAATATAATGTTTTAGTACTTTCTGAGGTATCTTCATTAGGAATTACTTGAGAAGTTGTTTTACCATTATAAATAGCATCATAGGTTGATAAATCATAAGTTAGCTTTGGGTTTATATTAGGAGTGGTATGAGAGTCATTTGGGATATAGAACCAACTAATGCTTTCTTCATCTAATGTATTTATAGTATTGCTAGACTCAGATGAATTAACATGAATATTATCTTGGTTAGTGATATTACTATCATTATTTAAATTAGCATCAGAGGAATTTTTAGTAGCTTCAGTATTTGTTTTGTTATTGTCTATGTGTTGTTGTTCGTTTTGGTTAGAAGATATATCTTCAGTTTTATTGAAAAGGGTGCAACCCGTTAAGTAAATCATTAGTGTTGAAAATAATAATAAATAAATTATTTTTTTTTGCATAATTTAAAATCTCCTTACACATAATATTTATGTTACTAAAAAATATTAACAATACCTGAAACTTTTAAAACAAAGTTAAAAAAAGTTTAATTAAAAAAATACCTATATATATGATAGTATAATACCTTGAGATAAGGAATCATAATTATATCTAAAAATGAAAAAAATAATAAAAAAATGAAAAAAAGTATTGCTATTATTTTTTATAGATGATATAGTAATACTTGTCCGAAAGAAAAGGACAAAATGAACTTTGAAAATTAAACAGTAGGTTAATTTATATAATTTAAATTCTTTATATAAGAATTAAACACAAACAACCAAGCCAGATATTCAGATAATGATTAGTCTGAGCAAAGGACAAATTTTGAGCAACGGGATATTTTCGGAGAAAATAGACGTTGGCGAAATGAGCGAAAGCGAATTTTATTTGAGAGTTTGATCCTGGCTCAGGATGAACGCTGGCGGCGTGCCTAACACATGCAAGTCGAGCGAACCCTTCGGGGTGAGCGGCGGACGGGTGAGTAACGCGTGGGTAACCTGCCCTATACACACGGATAACGTACCGAAAGGTACGCTAATACGAGATGATATAAGAGATTCGCATGGATTTCTTATCAAAGCTCCGGCGGTATAGGATGGACCCGCGTCTGATTAGCTAGTTGGTAAGGTAACGGCTTACCAAGGCGACGATCAGTAGCCGACCTGAGAGGGTGATCGGCCACATTGGAACTGAGACACGGTCCAAACTCCTACGGGAGGCAGCAGTGGGGAATATTGCACAATGGGCGAAAGCCTGATGCAGCAACGCCGCGTGAGCGATGAAGGCCTTCGGGTCGTAAAGCTCTGTCCTCAAGGAAGATAATGACGGTACTTGAGGAGGAAGCCCCGGCTAACTACGTGCCAGCAGCCGCGGTAATACGTAGGGGGCTAGCGTTATCCGGAATTACTGGGCGTAAAGGGTGCGTAGGTGGTTTCTTAAGTCAGAGGTGAAAGGCTACGGCTCAACCGTAGTAAGCCTTTGAAACTGGGAAACTTGAGTGCAGGAGAGGAGAGTGGAATTCCTAGTGTAGCGGTGAAATGCGTAGATATTAGGAGGAACACCAGTTGCGAAGGCGGCTCTCTGGACTGTAACTGACACTGAGGCACGAAAGCGTGGGGAGCAAACAGGATTAGATACCCTGGTAGTCCACGCCGTAAACGATGAGTACTAGCTGTCGGAGGTTACCCCCTTCGGTGGCGCAGCTAACGCATTAAGTACTCCGCCTGGGAAGTACGCTCGCAAGAGTGAAACTCAAAGGAATTGACGGGGACCCGCACAAGTAGCGGAGCATGTGGTTTAATTCGAAGCAACGCGAAGAACCTTACCTAAGCTTGACATCCTTTTGACCTCTCCCTAATCGGAGATTTCCCTTCGGGGACAGAAGTGACAGGTGGTGCATGGTTGTCGTCAGCTCGTGTCGTGAGATGTTGGGTTAAGTCCCGCAACGAGCGCAACCCTTGCCTTTAGTTGCCAGCATTAAGTTGGGCACTCTAGAGGGACTGCCAGGGATAACCTGGAGGAAGGTGGGGATGACGTCAAATCATCATGCCCCTTATGCTTAGGGCTACACACGTGCTACAATGGGTGGTACAGAGGGCAGCCAAGTCGTGAGGCGGAGCTAATCCCTTAAAGCCATTCTCAGTTCGGATTGTAGGCTGAAACTCGCCTACATGAAGCTGGAGTTACTAGTAATCGCAGATCAGAATGCTGCGGTGAATGCGTTCCCGGGTCTTGTACACACCGCCCGTCACACCATGGGAGTTGGGGGCGCCCGAAGCCGGTTAGCTAACCTTTTGGAAGCGGCCGTCGAAGGTGAAACCAATAACTGGGGTGAAGTCGTAACAAGGTAGCCGTATCGGAAGGTGCGGCTGGATCACCTCCTTTCTAAGGAGAATTACCTACTGTTTAATTTTGAGGGTTTGTTCTGTAAATCCCGCTTCGAGGCTTCGATATGGCATGTTATTGTCAAGTAAGCCAAAAAAAGCGGCTTACAAATGACAAATAACATTGCCATTATCGTATACTCTTCGCTAGTTTTATCAAAACAAAGTGGGGTGGGCGAGAAAAGCAATGAATTAAAACCTCATATATGGCGTAGCCAAATGGTTTGTACTTTAAGCAACGCAGCACGACCAAATGGGAGTGACCGTTGGCGACGTGCGTTAGCACTTTGAAAACTGCATAACATTTAGTGATATGACATCATTTAATTATAAATAGACAAGAAAAGTCTTTAAAATTACAAACTTTGAGCAATGGGATTTACCTGAATGAATATGAAGGTAAAGACATTGGCGAAGCATTTTAATAACTGGTCAAGTTATTAAGGGTGCAGGGCGGATGCCTTGGCACTAGGAGCCGATGAAGGACGTGATAAGCTGCGATAAGCTTCGGGGAGTTGCACGTAAACTTTGATCCGAAGATTTCCGAATGAGGAAACTCACTTAGAGTAATGTCTAAGTATCGTTAAGTGAATACATAGCTTAGCGAGGGGAACCCGGGGAACTGAAACATCTAAGTACCTGGAGGAAGAGAAAGAAAAATCGATTCCGTAAGTAGCGGCGAGCGAACGCGGAACAGGCCAAACCAATGAAGTTTACTTCGTTGGGGTTGCGGACATGTCATTAACGAAGAGGTATCGTAAGTGAAGAGAGTTGGAAAGCTCCGCTATAAAAGGTAATAGCCCTGTAGCTGAAACGAGAAGACTTTAGACATGATCCAGAGTACCACGGGACACGTGAAACCCTGTGGGAAGCAGGAGGGACCATCCTCCAAGCCTAAATACTACCTAGTGACCGATAGCGCATAGTACCGTGAGGGAAAGGTGAAAAGAACCCCGGGAGGGGAGTGAAATAGAACCTGAAACCCTGTACTTACAAGCTGTGGGAGCACATTTCTTGTGTGACCGCGTACTTTTTGTAGAACGGGCCAACGAGTTACGTTAAGTAGCAAGGTTAAGCACTTAAGGTGTGGAGCCGTAGCGAAAGCGAGTCTTAAATGGGCGATTTAAGTTACTTGGCGTAGACCCGAAACCGGGCGACCTATCCATGAGCAGGTTGAAGCGAAAGTAAAATTTCGTGGAGGACCGAACCCACGAGCGTTGAAAAGCTCGGGGATGACTTGTGGATAGCGGTGAAATTCCAATCGAGCCCGGAGATAGCTGGTTCTCCCCGAAATAGCTTTAGGGCTAGCCTCAAGGTTGAGAGAAGCGGAGGTAGAGCACTGAATGTCCTAGGGGGTATTGCACTTACCGAAGACTATCAAACTCCGAATGCCGTATTCTTATACTTGGGAGTCAGACTGTGGGTGATAAGATTCATAGTCAAGAGGGCAACAGCCCAGATCGTCAGCTAAGGTCCCTAAATGTACGTTAAGTGGTAAAGGATGTGGGATTGCACAGACAACCAGGATGTTGGCTTAGAAGCAGCCACTCATTTAAAGAGTGCGTAATAGCTCACTGGTCGAGTGATCCTGCGCCGAAAATTTCCGGGGCTAAAACGTACTACCGAAGCTACGGCATCATTATGATGGGTAGGGGAGCTTCGTATGCAGGTTGAAGCATGACCGTAAGGACATGTGGACAGTATACGAGTGAGAATGTTGGCATGAGTAGCGAGATGTGGGTGAGAATCCCACAGGCCGTAAACCCAAGGTTTCCAGGGGAAGGTTCGTCCGCCCTGGGTTAGTCAGGACCTAAGCCGAGGCCGAAAGGCGTAGGTGATGGACAACAGGTTGATATTCCTGTACCACCAATAACCGTTTGAGAGATGGGATGACACAGTAGGATAAGCTAACCGTACTGTTGGTTATGTACGGGCAAGCATTGAGGCAGTTCCTATAGGCAAATCCGTAGGAATAATGCTAGGATGTGATGCGGAGCGAAATTTAGTAGCGAAGTAGCTGATTTCACACTGTCGAGAAAAGTCTCTATCGAGGTTAAAGGTGCCTGTACCGCAAACCGACACAGGTGGGTGAGGAGAGTATCCTAAGGCCAGCCAGAGAACTGTTGTTAAGGAACTCGGCAAAATGACCCCGTAACTTCGGGAGAAGGGGTGCCTGCATTTGCAGGCCGCAGAGAATAGGCCCAAGCGACTGTTTACCAAAAACACAGGTTTCTGCTAAGTCGCAAGACGATGTATAGGAGCTGACGCCTGCCCGGTGCTGGAAGGTTAAGGGGATCTGTTAGAGCAATCGAAGCAGTGAACTTAAGCCCCAGTAAACGGCGGCCGTAACTATAACGGTCCTAAGGTAGCGAAATTCCTTGTCGGGTAAGTTCCGACCCGCACGAAAGGCGTAACGATTTGGGCACTGTCTCAACAACAGACTGGGTGAAATTGTAATACCGGTGAAGATGCCGGTTACCTGCGACAGGACGGAAAGACCCCATGGAGCTTTACTGTAGCTTGACATTGGGTCTTGGTACTACATGTACAGGATAGGTGGGAGACTATGAAGCGTGAACGCCAGTTTGCGTGGAGTCACCCTTGGGATACCACCCTTGTAGTACTGGGACTCTAACCATAGGCCATGAATCTGGTCTTGGGACACTGTCAGGTGGGCAGTTTGACTGGGGCGGTCGCCTCCCAAAAAGTAACGGAGGCGCTCAAAGGTTCTCTCAGTACGGTCGGAAATCGTACGTAGAGTGTAAAGGCACAAGAGAGCTTGATTGCAAGACATACAGGTCGAGCAAGGACGAAAGTCGGACTTAGTGATCCGGTGGTTCCGCATGGAAGGGCCATCGCTCAACGGATAAAAGCTACCCTGGGGATAACAGGCTTATCTCCCCCAAGAGTCCACATCGACGGGGAGGTTTGGCACCTCGATGTCGGCTCATCACATCCTGGGGCTGTAGTAGGTCCCAAGGGTTGGGCTGTTCGCCCATTAAAGTGGTACGCGAGCTGGGTTCAGAACGTCGTGAGACAGTTCGGTCCCTATCCGTCGCAGGCGTAGGAAATTTGAGGAGACCTGTCCTTAGTACGAGAGGACCGGGATGGACGCACCTCTGGTGTACCAGTTGTTCTGCCAAGGGCATAGCTGGGTAGCTAAGTGCGGAATGGATAAGCGCTGAAAGCATCTAAGCGCGAAGCCGACTTCAAGATAAGATTTCCCACCGTAAGGGTAAGACCCCAGGAAGACTACCTGGTTGATAGGTCGAAGGTGTAAGTGCAGTAATGTATTTAGCTTATCGATACTAATAGGTCGAGGACTTGACCACAATTTAAATGATGAATCTAAATGATATGTAGTTTTGAAAGTACTAACAAGTATTATTTCAAAAAAATACTTGCTGGTGTGGCTCAACGGTAGAGCAGCTGACTTGTAATCAGCAGGTTGTAGGTTCGATTCCTATCACCAGCTCCAATTAAAAGACTAAGATATTATCTTAGTCTTTTTTAGTTTATAATATAAAAATTTTATAGAATAAAAAATTCGCTTTGCTCATGTCGCCAACGACTTCGTCCGTTGCTCAAAATAAAAAGATGAGCACACAAGGCTCATCTTATTTTATTTTACTGAAATCAACTTAGCATGAGCTAAGGTACGAGCACCTTCAAATTCATAACTACAAGTATATAAAGTAATTATTTTATCATTACTATTAACTTCAATATCTGAATCGAACAAAGATCTATCTTTTAAATAATCAATATAATCTTGATAATCTTCATCATCATCAAAACTAACCTTTAAATTATCTTTGGATAAATCAGCTACAAAAGTAGAGAAAACTTCATATGTATAAGTTTTACCTTTATATTCAATAGTAATTAAATTATTTTCCTTGAAAAATTCTTCTTTTTTAAAATTAAGAACCTCTCCAAACATAGTTTTATTTCTCATATGATGCCCATATATTAATATACTTTTATCATTTTCAAAATCATTTCTATAATCCATAAAAATACTACCTGAAGCAAGGTAATTTTTATTAAAATCGTGAGTAAGATAATACTCATTATCTTCAGATTGAACTACTGGATAATCTATATTAGTATTTTCAACTTTAATCCAAGCTCTATAATCAGGGTTAATCTTTGATAACTCTATGGACTTATCATCAGTTTCATTAGCTTTATCTCTTATATCATTGTAGACTGTATCAGCTTTTCTGTATTCTTGTAACTTCGTAAAAATTTTATAACCAGAGAATAATAATACACAAATTAATATAAAATTAATACATATATTTATAAATTTCTTCAAAATGTCACCTCCTTACTATATTTTATCTTAAGTGTAATAAAAATTATATATTCAAATAGATATTAAAGTCACATTTTATTGAAATTAAGTTAGATTTCCATATAATATAAATAGAGAATAATGTAGTAAATTGGTATAATAGGAATTATGGAGGTAAGGCAATATATGAAAGAAAAGACAAGAGGAATAATAATAGAAGCAATAGGACTAATAATAGGATGTTTATCACTAAGTATAGGAATTAATATGTTCTTAACTCCTCATACAATAGCACCAGGAGGGCTTAGTGGTCTATCAGTAGTTATAAGCAAACTAACAGGACTATCAGTTTCAACAGTAATGATTGTAATGTGTATACCACTTGTAATATGCTCAGTAAAAATACTGGGTAAAAAAGATTCTATAAAAACATTAATAGGGACAGTAACTTTATCACTAATGATAAAATTAACATCTTCCCTATCAAATATATCAGCAACAGAAGACCCATTACTAGCTGCAATATCAGGGGCAATATTTTTAGGGGCAGGTATAGGAATAGTATTTAGTGTAGATGGTTCTACAGGTGGAACGGATCTTATAGCCTTAATGATAAATAGAATATTCCCAAGTATACCATTATCGAAATGTCTAACATTTATAGATGGAATGGTTGTTTTATCTGCAGGTATAGCTAATAGAAATATAGAAACAGGATTATACTCAGCAATAGCTTTATTTGTTGTAATTAAAATGGTAGATGTTATTATATCTGGTGTTGATCATTCTAAAGCATTTATGATAATAACTGATGAAGAAGAAAAACTAAGAGAAGCTATATTCAACGATATAAAAAGAGGGGTTACTGTACTTGATGCTAGAGGTGGATATACTAACAGAGATAAGAATATATTATTAGTAGTAGTTCAAAAGAAACAAGAAGTTCATCTAAAGAAACTTATAAAAAGAGTAGACAGTAAAGCCTTTATAATAGTAAGCGATGTACATGAAGTACTTGGAGAAGGATTTAAAGAAATAAACGTATAATAAAAAAGAGTCTTGAATATTCAAGGCTCTTTTTACATTTTAGGAGATTATATTAAATTCCATATTTAAGATATAAATAAATGCAAAGTAGTAAATAATAAAACAAAGGAGATTTTTTAGGATATTTAATTGTTGACTTTTATAACATAAACTACTACGATTTAATTAATTACATAATAAGATCTGTCCTAATATAATTGTCCGAAAGAAAAAAACAATAGGAGGTTATACTTATGGCTAGTAGAATACAAAAAAGGAATAAAAGAAAATTAAATAAAAAGATGTTAAAAGACATCGTAGCTAGAAAAAAAGAATCTCAAGCTCAAGAGCAAGAACTAAAAAGTTCTAAATAAAAATTAGTTTTGTTAAAGCTAAAAAAAGGTTGTATCAAAGTATACTTTGATACAACCTTTTTAAGTTTTAGCAAATTATATGGCAAATCGAATTTTTAATAATTTAGATAAGTAATAGAAGTAAGATAATTTCTAATTTATAAATTGAAAATAAATCGATATAAGATCACTTTCACTTATATTGTTATCAGTATTACTTAAAATTTCCTTAATCATCTTATACTTATTTGATAAATCAGCAGACATGAACTCATCTTTCATACTAGATAGCTCATCTATACTATAATCAATTTTACTATCAAAATTTATGTATTTATCAGCCTTATCATATAAAGCATCATACTCCTTGGAGCTATTTAAATTAACCATAGAAAATTTCTTAGTATTTTTATCTAAATAAGCTAAGGCTTGCATATCATCACATTTTATCGCAATACCATAATTATCTTCATTTGATAATATATTTGATATTTCCTTGGAAATTTCTGTCGAAGTATTTTCCAGATCATTATTTGATGATTTCTTTAAGTTTTCATTAGAAACAGTAGAGAACTTATTATTTAAATTAGATTGAGTACGATGATTTAAGTACATAACGCCACCAGTTATAATTGATATAGTAATTATAAAAATAAATAATATATTTCGAATAAATTTAAACATAGTAACTAAATCCTTTCATGAATTACATATTTCAAAGGTAATTAAATTATAAACAAATTATTAAAAATAAATACCTCTATAATCTAATTAGTGTTAAAATTTAAAGATAATATAATTTTTAATATTAAATCAAAAAAGAGGTATTTAGGAGATAATATTATGAAAGAGAACGTAAATAAAATAAGCACAAAAATATTTTTAATATTAATATGGATGGGATTTATATTTTATCTATCTCATCAACCATCATCAGTATCAGCTAATCAATCTGGAGAATTTATAACAATGATACTAAATACACCTATAATAGGAAGTATGTTAGATTCAATATTAACTTCATCAATAGGTGAATTTATAATAAGAAAATCGGCTCATATGTTTTTATACTTTGTACTAGCTATACTTACATTTATTTATATTATATCAAGAAAAGATAATAGAAACTCGAAAGTTATACTAAAAAGTATAATAATAACTTTAAGTTTAGTATTTTTATATGCTTGTAGTGATGAAATGCATCAACTTTTTATACCAGGACGAAGTGGAGAATTTAGAGATGTAATTGTTGATACTACAGGTGGAGCTATAGGAACAATCTTAATAAGTATTTATTATTATATAAAAAAATAAATATACTCTTTTATCTTTGGGAAAACTTATAACAAGAACTAATTATAATCTAAAAGAAATCATGGTGATAAAATGAACAGACTAACTATGAAGTACATTTTAAGAATTAGTGTTATAAGTTTAATTGCAGCTATATTTATTACTACTACTTATAATAGTATCTTATATGCACAAGAACTAGAATCAAAGCCTATAAAAAATATATTACTAATAGGTGTAGATGGGAATAATCTAGAAAAAGGTAATCGTTCTGATGCAATGATAATAATGACAATTGATGAAAGTAGCAGAAAAATAAAGCTAACTTCACTTGGAAGGGATACCTATGTGTATATTAAAGATCGTGGAAAAGAAAAATTAACACATGCATATGCCTATGGAGGACCAGATCTATTATTACAAACTATAAAAGAGAACTTTGGAATAGACATTGATAGGTATGCAACAGTTAGCTTTAGCTCTTTTATGGAAATAATTGATTTACTTGGTGGGGTAGAAGTAGAGATTACAGATAATGACTTAGAGTCACTGCATAAGCTAACAAAAGTATGTTACGAACTCTATGGCAAAGAAGATAAAGGAGATATACAATTTATAGACAAAGCTGGCACATTCAACTTAAATGGGTATCAAGCTTTGGCCTTTAGTAGAATGAGATATCAAGATAGTACAGATGCAAGAGACTCAAGGCAAAGAATGGTTATAAAATCTACCCTTAATAAATTACAGCACACAGGACTAAGAGCTTACATTGGATCTTTAGATATAATGATGTCTGGAGTTAAGACTAATTTAAAACCTATGGATGTTATACTTTTGGGATATAAGACTTTAAGAATAGGAACTGATAATGTAGAGACTATGGAATTCCCTGTTTATAAGGAAGAAGTAAAGTTAAAAGAAGCTGGATGGGTAGTATTATGGGATGAAGAGACTAATATAGATCTGTTAAATAATTTTATTTATAAAAATGAATAATGAAAATAAAGGACCACAAATAAAGGTGGTCTTTTATTTTGTCAATAAATTTGGATTCCATTAAATGGAAAAAATTTCCGACAAACCATGTCTTGTTTTGTCGAATATGTTTAAAATTAAATACAATAGTGCTACTATAATAACGAGTAAAGTAGTTTTATGTAGTTTTATATAGTTTATAAACGAAACATAAGCTTATAGACCTTAAGAAAACAAATCATTGAGGTGATTGATAAGGAAAATGGGCTTTTTATTATGTAAAAAAATTATATGAACTATAAACTGTAAAAAATACATAAAATTCGGAAAGAAACATATGGAGGAATAAATATGGAAGAAACTATAGACCTAAAAGAGTATTTTGGCATTATAAAGAAAAAATCAAAAATCATAATACTAATAACTTTAATAGCTATGATATCAAGTGCATTAGTAAGCTTTTTTGTACTTAGTCCAGTATACGAGACAAAAACTACATTAATAGTAAATAGAAGTGAAGCTTCAGAAGACAAAAGTATGACAGGGGATGAGTATACTGTCAGTCAAAAGTTAGCAGTTACATATGGAGAAATAATAAAATCTAGAACTGTACTTGATGAAGTTATTGATAGCTTAGGACTAGACATGACTTATGACCAGTTAGTATCAAAAATAAGTGTAAGTCCAGTAGGCGATACACAAATAATAAGCATAAAAGTACAAGATACTAATGCTAGAAAAGCTATGGATATAGCAAATGCTATACCAAAGGTATTTACAAAAGAAGTAAAAAGAATAACAAAGGCAAATGGAGCAGAAGTAATAGACAAGGCAATACTTCCACAAGCACCAATAAAGCCTAATAAGGTTATGAACGTAGCAACAGCTACAGTTTTAGGAGTTATGATAGGTTTATTCCTAGTGTTCTTCATGCACTATATAGACACAAAAATGACAAAACCAGAAGATATAACAAGACATTTAGACATACCGGTATTAGGAGTAATACCTATAGAAGAAGACATAGCATAGGAGGTGTCATATGAAATTATACAGTTACAATAACCCTAAATCTCATATAGCAGAAGCATATAGATTAATAAGAACAAATATACAGTTCTCGAATGTAGATAAAAATATAAAAACTATACTAATAACTAGTACTCAAGCAAATGAAGGTAAGAGTACAGTAATCTCAAACTTAGCAGCAACTTTTGCAAGGCTTGAAAATAAGAGAGTATTAGTGATGGATTGCGATTTAAGAAATCCTAGTGTACATAAAATGTTTGGTGTAAGTAACTTAAATGGGCTTACAGACATCCTTACAGGAAGTAAAGACGTAGATAAATGTATAGAAAAAACTAAAGTAAAGGGGCTAGATATATTAAAAGTTGGAAAGATGCCACCTAACCCAGCAGAAATACTTCAATCTAAGAAGATGAAAAACTTTATGGATGTGGTAAAAGGATACTATGATTATATATTTATAGATTCTCCACCTATAGGGGTAGTTACTGATGCCAATATATTAACTCAATATGCAGATGGAACTATATTACTAGTAGGATGTAATGAAGCTGAGATTGATGCAGTTAAGTTATCAAAGGAAAGATTAGAAAGTGTTAATGCTAATATTTTAGGTGCAATACTTAATAAGTTTGAAGTTGATAAGAACACTTATGGTTATTACAACTATTACTATGGGAGTGAAGATTCAAGAAGAAAAGAAAAGCGTGGATTATTTAAAAAGAGATAGAAAGAGTTTTATTTGGAGGGATAAGTTTGGAAAGAGAATTGGGTACTTATGGTGGGGTTTTACATCCTGTTAATCTAAGGGAAAACAAGTTATATTTATTTTTAAAAAGAGTCATTGATATTGTAGGCTCTTTATGCGGACTAATAATTTTATCACCAGTGTTTTTAATAGTAGCAATACTAATTAAATTAGAGGACCCAAAAGGAAAGATATTCTTTTCGCAAGAAAGAAACGGACTAAATGGAAAAATTTTTAATATGTACAAGTTTAGAAGCATGGTTCACAATGCAGAGGAGTTATTAGAACAATTACAAGAACAAAACGAACAAACAGGACCAGTATTTAAAATAAAAAATGACCCAAGGATTACTAAGATAGGTAGATTTATACGAAAAACTAGTATTGATGAACTACCACAGCTAATTAATATTTTAAAAGGGGATATGAGTATAGTAGGTCCTAGACCACCTATTCCTAGAGAAGTTGATCAATATACAGATTATCAAATGCAAAGATTATTAGTAAAACCAGGGCTTACATGCTATTGGCAAGTAGGTGGAAGAAATGAAATTGGATTTGATGAATGGGTTGAGCTAGATATTAAATATATAGAAGAGAGAAATCTTTGGATAGATATAAAGTTAATATTTAAAACTGTATTTGTTTTATTTGGGGATAAAACTGCAAGTTAGGAAGGGAATATATGAATTACTTAGATAGATATAAATTATGGGTTAATAACAGCTATTTTGATAAAAAAACAAAAGAAGAATTAGAACTTATAAAAAATGATAATAAAGAAATAAAAGATAGATTTTATAAAAATCTAGAATTTGGCACTGGTGGACTTAGAGGAGTTATAGGAACTGGTACAAATAGAATTAATATATATACAGTAAGAAGAGCAACTTTTGGGCTTGCGAACTACATATTAAATAAATGTAAAGAAGAAGGCAAATCAAAAGGTGTAGTGATAGCACATGACAGTAGACATATGTCTAGAGAGTTTTGTTTAGAAACTGCTAAAACGTTAGCAGCATGTGGAATAAAGGCTTATATATTTGATGATTTAAGAACTACTCCACAGCTTTCATTTGCAGTTAGACATTTAGGATGTGTAGCAGGTGTTGTTATCACAGCTAGTCATAATCCTCCTGAGTACAATGGATACAAAGTATACTGGACTGATGGTGGACAAGTTTGTCTTGATATAGCTGAAGAGATAATAAATGAAGTTAATAAAATAGAAGATTATTCTTCAATACCTACTACAACTGAAGATAATAAACTAATAGTTATGTTAGATGAAAGTGTGGACACTGCATTTGTAGAGGCAGTGAAAAAGCAAGTTATAAGACAAGATATAATAAACAAAGTTTGTAAAGAAATGAAGATAATCTTCACTCCTATACATGGTACAGGAAACTTACCAATAAGAAGAGCTTTAAAAGAAGTTGGATTTGAAAATGTACAAGTAGTAAAAGAACAAGAAATGCCAGATAGCAAATTTTCTACAGTAAAATATCCAAATCCAGAAGAAAAAGCAGTATTTTCCTTAGCTATACAAATGGCTAAGGAAAATGGAGCAGACTTAATAATAGGAACTGATCCGGACTGTGATAGAGTTGGAGTAGTAGTAAAAAATACTGATGGTGAATACGTAGTTCTTAATGGAAACCAAGTAGGTTCATTATTAGTTGATTATGTACTTACTCAAAAACAAGAAGAACTAAAATCTATGACAAATCCAACTATAGTTAAGACAATAGTAACATCTGAATTAGGTGCAGTTATAGCTAAAAGTTTTGGAGTTGATTGTTTAGATACTCTAACAGGGTTTAAATTTATAGGTGAGAAAATAAATGAGTTTGAGATAAACCAAGATAGAACCTTTATCATGGGATATGAAGAAAGTTATGGATACCTTATAGGTACTCATGCAAGAGATAAGGATGGAGTAGTATCAGCACTACTTATATCTGAAATGGCTGCTTTCTATTATGATAAAGGAATGACTTTATACGAAGGACTAGAAGAAGTTTATAAAAAGTATGGATATTACAAAGAAGAATTAGTATCAATGACTTTAAAAGGTATAGACGGAATGGAAAAAATAAAGTCTATGATGGCTAATTTTAGAAATTCTAATATAGAAAAGATAGCTAATATAAAGGTAGAAAAAATAAATGACTATAAAACTGGTATAGATGATTTACCTAAGTCAGATGTTCTTAAATTTATATTAGAAGATGGTAGCTGGATAGCCGTTAGACCATCTGGAACAGAGCCAAAGATAAAATTCTACTTTGGATGTAATGGGGAAGAAAAAAGCGAAGTTGATAATAAATTACAACAAATGATAAAAGAAATAACATCATTATAGGAAAAGACAATTGAATATATATGGGGGTGAATAGAAATGTTATGTGCTTTAATAATGGCTGGAGGAAAAGGGACTAGATTCTGGCCTCTTTCAACAGAAGAAAAACCAAAACAGTTTTTAAACTTAATAGGGGATAAAACTATGATACAGATGACTGTAGATAGAATAAAACCTATTATACCAGTAGAGAGAATATTTGTATCTACAGGGGAGATGTATGTAGATTTAGTAAAAGAGCAATTACCAGAATTGCCAGAGAAAAATATAATAGTTGAACCGGAAGGAAGAAATACAGCTCCATGTATAGCACTATCTGCATTTGTTATAAACAGATATTACAATGATGCAACTATGGTAGTTTTACCATCGGACCATCTTATAAAGGATGAAGATGAGTTTAGAAAAGTTGTAAATAGTGCAGATGAGTTTGTAAATAAAAACTATGAATCTATAATAACTCTAGGTATGGAACCTACAAGACCTGAAACTGGATACGGATATATAAGGTACAGTGATAATGAAGTTAAAGTTAATAACCATAAGGTTATAAAAGTAGATACTTTTGTTGAGAAGCCTAACAAGGAAAAAGCAGAGATGTATTTAAATGAAGGTAACTACTTATGGAATGGTGGTATGTTCTTATGGAATGTAAATAACATACTTAATCAAATCAAGAAATACTCGCCAAATACATATAGTGCATTAGAAATTATAGAGACTGTAGAAGAAGAAAAACTTCAAGAAACTATAAATAGTAATTATAAGAATACGGAAGCTATTTCAATAGACTATGCTGTACTTGAAAAGTCTAGCGATATACATGTTATTCCAAGTAACTTTGGTTGGGATGATGTTGGAAGCTGGGAAGCGCTAGATAGATATAGAGATAAGGACGAAGCTGGAAATGTTTTAGTAGGGGATACTAAAGCAGTTGAAGGTGAGAATAACTTAGTTATATCTTCTAGTCAGAGTGTAGTTGTTGAAGGTTTAAGTGATATATATGTTATAGAGCATGATGGGAAAATATTAGTTGGACGTAAGTCTAATGTAGCTAATGTAAAGGAATTAAAGAAGATTATATAGATATAGTGGAGGAAGTATGAAAAATAAACTATTAATATATGCACATTACTTTTATCCAGATGTAGCCTCCACTGGACAGATACTAACAGAATTATCAGAAGGTATGAGTGATACTTTTGATATAACGGTAATCTGTGTTGTTCCTAGTTATAGTGGAACTATAGATGAAAAGTACAAAACGCAAAGAATATACAAAGAAGAATACAAAGGAATTAAGGTAATAAGAGTAAGAGTACCAGAATTTCAGAAAAGTAATAAGATAAGTAGAATAAAGAATTTAGTTGCTTATTTCTTTAATTCTTTAATAGCAACAATGAAAATTGAAAAACAAGATTATATATATACAATATCTCAACCACCAATACTAGGTGGAGTACTTGGAGTATTAGGTAAGTGGTTCAAAGGTGGAAAGCTTATATACAATATCCAAGACTTCAATCCAGAGCAAACAATGGCAGTAGGATACTCAAAAAATAAATTACTACTAAACACAGTAATGGCAGTTGATAAATTTAGCTGTAAACAATCTGATGAAGTAATAGTAGTAGGAAGAGATATGCAAGAGACTTTAAGAAATAGATTTAACAATAAAAAAGTACCTAAAAATACTTTTATAAATAACTGGACTAACGAAAAAGAAATACAACCATTAGAGCAAAATCATCCTAAGATTGTAGCTTTCAAAGAAAAGTACAACTTACAAGATAAATTTATAATAATGTACTCTGGAAATATAGGGCTTTACTATGATTTAGAAAATATAATCAAGGTTATAGGAAAGTTTAAAAATAGAAAAGATGTAGTATTTGCCTTTGTTGGAAATGGAACAGTTAAAGGAAAAATAGAGTCTTATGTAAATGAAAATAAATTAAAAAATGTGACTTTTATACCTTACCAAGATAAAGCTGATTTAATATATTCATTAAATGCAGCAGATATTCATTGGGTAGTTAATGCAAAAGGAATAAAAGGAGTGTCAGTACCAAGTAAACTTTACGGAGTAATGGCATCAGGGAAACCAGTGCTTGGGGTACTAGATGAAGGATCAGAAGCTAGACTTATAGTTGAAGAATGTAACTGTGGGGTATGTATAGAGCCTGGGAACTATGAAGAAATATATAGAAAAATAAATTATATTTTAGAAAATAAAGAAGTAATAAAATCTCTAGGGGTAAATGGAAGAACTTACTTAGAGAAAAACTTAACTAAAGATGTATCAATAAATAAATACAAAAATACTATTCTAGCAATAGATTCTAAAAATGGAAAAGAAAAAATAGAAGAAATTAAACAAGCTATATAGATATACAATTTGGAGGAGAAATAAAAATGCAAAAGAAAAAAGTAGCACTTATAACAGGGATAACAGGACAAGATGGTTCTTACTTAGCAGAACTATTATTAGAAAAGGGATATGAAGTACATGGGATAATAAGAAGAGCTAGTACTTTCAATACAAAGAGAATAGATCATTTATATCAAGATCCACATGAAGGAGATGTAAGCTTATTCTTACACTATGGAGATATAACAGATTCAAGTAACTTAAATAGATTAATAGAAAAAATACAACCAGATGAAATATATAATTTAGCAGCACAATCTCATGTTGGAGTATCTTTTAGTTCACCAGAATATACAGCTGAAGCAACAGGGGTAAGTACACTTAGAATATTAGATGCAATAAGAGAAACTGGAGTTAAGACTAAATTCTATCAAGCATCTACAAGTGAATTATTCGGAGGACTTCCAGACACTGCACCACAAAGTGAAAAAACTCCATTCTATCCAAAGAGTCCATACGGAGTTGCTAAATTATACTCTTATTGGATAACTGTAAACTACAGAGAATCATATGATATATTCGCTTGCAATGGAATATTATTCAACCATGAATCTCCAAGAAGAGGGGAAACTTTCGTTACTAGAAAGATAACTAGAGCAGCTGCTGCTATACACTTAGGAATGCAAGATAAGTTATACTTAGGAAACTTAGATGCAAAAAGAGACTGGGGACATGCTAAAGATTATGTAGAAGGTATGTGGAGAATATTACAACAAGATAAGCCACAAGATTATGTATTATCAATGAATGAAACTCATACAGTTAGAGAATTTGTCGAGCTTGCTTTCGCTGAGTTAGGATATGAAATAGAATGGCAAGGAACTGGTGTTGATGAAAAAGGTATAGATAAGAAGAGCGGAAAAGTTTTAGTTGAGGTTGATCCAAGATACTTTAGACCTGCTGAGGTTGAATTATTATGGGGAGATAGTACTAAGGCTAGAACGGAACTTGGATGGGAGCCTAAGTATTCATTTATGGATTTAGTTAAAGAAATGGTTCAATCAGATTTAGAAGAACTTAAAAGCGGAGGCGGATATAAGTCTAAATTTGAAAACTAAGATTACAGGATAACAAACCGCTTGTGATGAAATATAAATTTACCTCCATGCAGACTAAATTCATGTCTGCAAATGTCGGTAAAATTTATATTTTTCAGCACTGAGCTGGTGTATCTGTAATAATTTAGTTTTATAAATTTAGTATAGAATGGAGAGATGAAAAATGAATTTAGATTCTAAGATATATGTTGCTGGACATAGAGGTTTAGTTGGTTCGGCTATAGTTAGAAATTTACAAGATAAGGGATATAAAAATATTATATGTAGAACTCATAAAGAGTTAGATTTGACTAACCAAGAAGCTGTTAGAAGTTTCTTTGAAACTGAAAGACCTGATTATGTGTTTTTAGCTGCTGCTAAGGTTGGTGGGATTAATGCTAATAATACTTATCCTGCTGATTTTATATATGATAATTTAATGATTCAAAATAACGTTATAAAGGCTGCTCATGATTTTGGGGTTAAGAAATTATTATTTTTAGGTAGTACTTGTATATACCCTAAGATGGCTCCTCAACCAATAAAAGAAGAATATCTTTTAACAGGAGCTTTAGAAGAAACTAATGAGGCTTATGCTGTGGCTAAGATAGCTGGACTTGAAATGTGTAAGTTTTTTAAAAGACAGTATGGAGATAATTTTATAAGCTGTATGCCTACTAATTTATATGGACCTAATGATAATTTTAATTTAAAGAATTCTCATGTGTTACCAGCGCTTATAAGAAAATTCCATGAAGCTAAGGTTAATAACAGTGATGTTGTTGAAGTTTGGGGAACTGGTACTCCACTTAGAGAGTTTTTATATGTTGATGATATGGCTGATGCTTGTGTATTCTTAATGGAAAACTATGATGGTGAGCAACATGTAAATATAGGCACTGGTGAAGAGGTTTCTATAAAGGAATTAGCGGAGACTGTAAAAGAAGTTGTTGAATTTGATGGTGAGTTAGTATTTAATACTGATATGCCTGATGGTACTCCTAGAAAGTTAACTACTGTTGATAAGTTACATGGATTAGGATGGAAGCACAAGATTAGTTTAAATGAAGGAATTAAGTTAGCTTATACTTGGTTCTTAGAAAATTATAAATAAGAGGTCGACATGTTTAAGAGTAATTATTTTAAATTATTTATGAAGCTTAATAAGGTTGAGTTCGGTAAGAACTTAAATCTATATGGAGTTCCAGTAATATTTAAGAAAAAAGGCTCTCAATTAAATATAGGAGAAAACTGCACTATTAAGAGTAGTTTTCTCTCTAATTTAGTTGGATTGAGTCAAAGGACTATAATTGTTACTAGAACAGAAGATGCGAAAATTGAGATCGGTAACAATGTAGGGATTTCTGGAGCTACTATATATGCTAGAAAAGGGATAAGTATAGGCGATAATACTTTAATTGGTGGGAATGTTAAGATATTTGACAATGACTTTCATCCAATAGAGATTGAAGCTAGAAATATAGATGACAAGGAAGCTATAGGAACTAGAGAGGTTGTTATAGGGAAGGATTGTTTTATTGGTTGTAATGCACTTATATTAAAAGGAAGTAAAATTGGTGATGGTTCTGTTATTGGAGCTGGTAGTGTTGTTTGTGGTGAGTTTCCCGGAGGTGTAGTTATAGTTGGAAATCCTGCAAGAGTTATAAAGACACTATAGGAGGAATTGATAGTGGTAGATTTAACAGTAGTTATACTGACTAAGAATGAAGAAAACAACTTAAGGAAATGTATAGAATCATTTAAAGGAATAGTAAAAAGATTTGTTATAGTTGATAGTTACAGTACGGATGGAACTAAAGCTTTATGTGAAGCGTTAAGTCAAAGTGTGAATTTAGATTTTTATGAAAATAAGTTTGTTAGTCATGCGGACCAAATGAATTGGGGATTAGCTAATACAAATATAAGTACTAAGTGGACTATGAGAATGGATGCTGATGAAGAGGTTACTCCTGAGTTAGTTGAAGAAATAAAAGAGAAGTTACATTTAATAGAAGAACATGTAAAAGGAATAGTTCTAAAAAGAAGAGTTTACTTTATGGGAAGATGGATAAAGCATGGAGGTAAGTATCCAGAATTATTACTTAGAATATTTAGAACTGGATACGGTTCTTGCGAGCAAAAGCTTATGGATGAGCATATGATTTTATCACAAGGTGATACTGTTACTTTTAAGTATGACATTATAGATAATAATAATAAAAATCTAGAATGGTGGACACATAAGCATAATTGGTATTCTAATAGAGAAGTTTTAGATTATCAACAAAAGGTTTTAAATGAATATGAAAGTGATGAGTTGATAAATGATGATTCTAATAAAGGTCAGGCTGCAAGAAAGAGATTTATAAAGAATAATGGATATTATAAATTACCTTTATTTTTTAGATCACATTTATATTTTATATATAGATATTATGTAAGATTAGGATTTTTAGATGGTCAAGAAGGTAGAATATATCACTTTTTACAAGCATATTGGTATAGATTTTTAGTTGATGCAAAGATATATGAATGTGAGAAGTTTGATATAAAAATGGAAGGTCAAGGAGACTTAAAATAAAAACTGAATATAAAGTTATACTGAAAGGACAGTTAGTATGGCAGATAATAAAAAAAATATATTAATTATTATGGGACGTTATTTACCTGGATATAAAGATGGTGGTCCTGTTCGTTCTATTAAGAATTTAGTGGATTATTTAGGTGAAGAATATAACTTTAAAATTCTTACTTGCGATAGAGATCATGGTGATACTGAACCATATAAAAATATAAAGGTTAATGATTGGAATGTAGTAGGAAATGCAAATGTATACTATGTACCACCGAAAGGATTTAAACTATCATTAATTAAAAGATTATCGAAAGAGGTAGACTTAGTTTATTGTTGTGGATGTTTTAATGATTATGCAATTAATACTTTAATATTAAAAAGATTTAATATTATTAAAGTACCAGTTGTAGTAGCTGCTATGGGATTGTTCTCACCTATGGAGTTTAGACTTAAATATGCAAAAAAGAAGATATTTACGACAATATTTAATTTAACTGGTATGTTTAGCAAGATATATTGGTCGGCAACATCACAAATGGAAATTGATGAAATAAAGCAACAAATTAAATGTAAAAATAATTTTTTTATAGCAGAGGATTTGCCAAGGAAAGTAGATGAGACTCCTATTATAAAAGAGAAAGAAGTAGGAAAATTAAAGGTTGTATGGATATCTAGAATTGCACCAAAAAAGAACTTAAAAGGAGCAATTCAAATATTACAAAATGTTAAAAGTGATATAGAATTTACTATTTATGGTCCAATTCATGTTCAAGAATATTGGGATGAATGTTTGATAGAGCTTAATAAACTTCCAGATAATATAAAATGGAGTTGGAAAGGTAATGTTGATTCTGAAAATGTTGTAGAAGAACTAAAAAGACATCATGTATTTTTATTCCCAACGTTAGGTGAAAATTATGGACATGTAATTCAAGAAGCCTTATCAGCAGGATGTCCTGTTATATTATCTGATCAGACTCCATGGGATAATTTAGAATATCATAGAGTAGGATATTCTCACTCATTAAATTATACTGAAGGGTTTATAAACTCAATAAATTATTATGTAAAAATGAATAAAAATGAATTTAATGATATTACTAATAATGCATTAAAGTATGTTTGTAAAAATCAAAATGATAAAGTTAAAAGTAATGGATATAAAAATATATTTAATACGTTAAGTTAAGGAGATAGGAATTATGAAAATAGTACACATATGTTTATGTGGGCCAGTAACAGATGGGTGGAACTATCAAGATAATATGCTTCCTAAATATCACAAAAAATTAGGACATGAGGTTACAATAATTACATCTCAATGGATATGGGGACAAAATGGCAGACTTGAAAAGTTTGAAA
Organism: Romboutsia sp. CE17; assembly: GCF_012317385.1. GTDB lineage: Bacteria > Bacillota > Clostridia > Peptostreptococcales > Peptostreptococcaceae > Romboutsia_E. Next base: position 2,227,090 of record NZ_CP051144.1, on the reverse strand, counting down.
AATCTAATTATATAAATTCTGATGGAGTAAAGACAATACGCCTTTCAATAAAAGGTAAAGATAACTTCAATAATAAATTTAAAAGATATGAACATTTATATGAATCAATTTCAAATGAAAAACCAGATATATTATTTATACATAATGTATCTTTTATTGATATTAATATAATTGTTAAATATTTAAATAAAAACAAAGATAAAGATATTAAAGTATTTGTCGATAATCATTCAGATTATTCAAATAGTGCTACCAATTGGTTTTCTAAAAATATACTACACGGCATTGTATGGAAAAATATGGCTAACAAGATTAAGCATTATACAAATAAGTTTTATGGTGTAACACCAGCTCGAGTAGATTTTTTAATTGATTTATACAAGCTACCTAAAGAGAAAGTAAGTTTATTAGTTATGGGAGCGGATGATGAAAAAGTAGAAGAAGTACAAGATGATAGATTAATAAACAATTTAAGGAAAGATTATAATATTAAGGATACAGATCTCTTAATTGTTACAGGTGGAAAAATAGATGAGGCAAAGACACAAACACTATTATTAATGGAAGCTATAAACAGAATCAAAAGAGAGGATGTAAAATTAATTGTCTTTGGATCAGTTGAAGAATCATTAAAAGATAAGTTTATGAGTTTATGTGATAATAAAAAAGTAAAATACATAGGGTGGGTTAATTCATCAGATTCATATAAATATTTTTCTATAGCAGACTTAGTTGTTTTTCCAGGTAGACACTCTGTATTTTGGGAACAAGTTGTTGCTCAAGGAAAACCATTAATCTGCAAGTATTGGGAAGGCACTGATCATATTGATGTAGGTGGAAATGCTAAATTTTTATATAAAGACACTGTTGAAGAAATTTATAAAATAGTTATAAGTCTAATGGAAAATAGAGAATATTATATGAATATGAAAAAAATTGCACAAACAAAAGGTAAAGAAGAATTTTCATATAAACAGATTGCTAGAAAGTCAATATATATGTAGGTGATTATATGAAAAAGTTAACTTGTGAAAATATGATTATATTTTTAATTTTTTTACTGCAGACGATGTCTTTTGTTATGACATTAAACTTAAATAGTATAAAGTTTGTAAGTATAATTTTACTAAATGGATTAATTATTATTTTTTGTTTTAGGAATAAAATGCAAAAGAACGAATTATTAATTTTTCTAATTTTATTAATTTTATTAACAGGTTCATGTGCCTTTCAAAATACATCAATTTCAGGAAAAATAACTTCTATAACTTTTTATATAACTTTTTTAATATGGACATTATTATCTTATAAATTTATAAATAAGAGAGTACATATTTTGTATATATCGTGTGGAATTTTATTTGGAGTTGTTATAGGATTAGTATTAACATTTAATGAAGTTATATCTCAGTTAGCAAGTATTTATAATACTAGAAGTAGGCTTTGGGGAGGATTTACACACCCTAATCATTTAGGCGGAATTATATCAAGCTCTATAATAGGCTTATATGTCTATAATTTTATAATAAAAATAGAAAAAAGAAGAAATAAATTTTTATATAGAATAGTACTTTTAACTTTAATTGTATTATTATATGCAACAAAAAGTAGAACTAGTTGGATAGTTACTATAGTTGCTATTGTTATAATGAATTTAAGATATATATCAACTAAACCTAAAGTATTTAGGATCATAATGTATGTTTTATTAGTAATAGGAAGTATATATATAGGATATTTCTTTATTACGGAGTATGCTTTACAACAAGATGCTTTTACAGGAAGACTATTAATTTTTGAAACTATGGAGGTTACACCAGATACTTTCCTTGTAGGAAATGGTATGGTTAATGCAGCAAACTTAGATAGAACAAATGCAAATGGGGGCGCTATGGAAATGGCATGGGTAATGCTATTTTATAAGAATGGACTTATAGGTGTAATATCATTTATTAGTATAATATTAGTACTAATAAAAAGATTAAAGAGAGTTGAAAATCTAAGTCAACTGTGGGCATTTAGAGGTGTTCTAACTGCTTTTATGATAGGAACAATAGGTGAAGCATATATGGTCAATATAACTAATGTACCATCGATGTTTAATTGGGTAATGCTTAGTGTATTGAGCTCAAATCAGTTTAAGATTAATAAAATAGGAGAAGCAGATGAGAGTACTATTTGTTGACACAAAATTAACAGGACATCATATTTCTTATGCAAAACCTCTTGGTGAAAATAAAAAATATGAATCAATATATTTTCTTCCTGAAAAATGCGAACAAATTAATAATAAGCAGATAATAATGCAAAATAATCCACAATCATTGTTAGGTTATATTAAATGGATTAAAGAAATATTGGAACTAGCGAAGAGAGAGCGAGTAGATATTATTCATTTTTTATACGGTGATGTGTTATGTAAATTTGGTGGGTTTGGATTAAAAATATTAAGGAAATTTAAGGTTATTATAACTTTCCATCAAATTAGGAGAAGTTTTCTTAGAGATTTAAGCCGCAAATTTATTTTTAAACAGATAAAATATGGTGTTGTACATACTGAAATTTTAAAAGATACATTAAATAGTAATCAAATTGTAAATTTAGAACACATAGAGTATCCATATTTAGGAAATGTATCATCTATAAGTAAACTAGATGCAAAAAAATTTTTTGGAATAAATAATAATGAAATAGTTATTGGTGCTATTGGTGGAACTAGATATGATAAAGGATTAGATATACTCTTAGAGGCTCTTAAATCCGTAGATAGAAACTTTAAAATTTTGATTGCAGGAAAATCTGAAAATTTTAGTAAAGAGTTTATCGAAGAAAAATCAAAGTTATATTATGATAAAGTAGTACCATATATTAAATTCTTAGATAATAATGAATTAAATTTTGCACTAAATGCAACTGACATAGTAGTATTACCATATAGAAAGATATTTGATGGAGCAAGTGGTCCTTTAAGTGAAGGTGTGTGGTTAAGAAAACCGATTATAGGACCTAAGCATGGGAGTTTAGGGCAGATTATTGAAAGATATGAACTAGGATTAACGTTTGAAACTGAGAATGTAGAAGATTTATCTAATAAAATAAGTATTATGATTGATAATGGTCATAAATGGTACGAAAATTCTGAGAAATATCGTAGTAAATTAGATGTAGAACACTTTAAAATGAAATATTATGAATTATATTTAAAAGCATAAGGGGAAATAAAACACTTTAAACTTATATAATAAATTTAGAAAGGATATTAAAAATATTGAAAATAGCATATCTAATTTTATGTCATACAGACCCTATACATATATCTAGATTAGCAAATAAATTAACTGAGATAGACAGTGGTTTTGTATATATACATGTTGATAACAAAGTTTCTATTAAGGAGTATAAAGATTTATTAAAAAGTAATAGTAAAGTTAAATTTATTACAAATAGAGTTAATGTACATTGGGGAGGGTATAGTTCAGTAAAAGCAACATTAAACTTATTAGATGAGGCATATAAAGAATATAAATATGATAGATTTGTACTATTGCAAGGACTAGATTACCCATTAAAGTCTAATAATGAGATTATCGAATTTTTTACTAAAAATAGGAGTACAGAATTTATTCGAGGATGTAAGATAACTGGAAGTAGTGATAAATATTTTTATCAAAAATGTCAAGGAATATGGTTTTTTGATAATATAAATATTATTAAAAGATTTATGAATAGGATAAATTCAAAGCTATCACCCAAGTTTAGAAAGGGTTATGTAATAGAGGGAGAAAAGAGATATGATTTATATTGGGGAAGTGCTCAATGGGCATTAACAGGAAACTGTGTTGAGTATATTTTAAAATTCTCAAAAGATGCAAAAACTTTCAATAAGTATATGCAGTATGTATTTCCTCCTGATGAAATATATTTTCAATCTATTGTATTAAATTCACCGTTTAAAAAAAATACGATGAACAATGGAGCAGAGAAAAATAAACGATACTTAGTTAATTGGAGAAATCTTCATTATTTTGAATATGAAGATAAAATTAAAGTATTTACAATTGAAGATTGGGAATTTATAAAAAAATTAGATGAGATGTTTTTAAGGAAAGTAACAACTAAAAACTCAACAAAATTGTTAGATAAGATTGATAATAAACATAAAATATGTAAATGATATTAAGGAAAAATATCAAAGATGGTATATAAATTTAATTTTTAATGTGAATTAGTATGGTTTAGTAATATATACATTATAAGTATGACTTTACTTTTTGTTGTTATATATGTTATTGAGGTTGAAAGTTATACAGATATGTATACATAATGAAAATCTAGAAAGGATGATAATTATCATATGGAAAAAATGAAAAAAGTGTTATGGTACATTATTATTAATAAATTATCATCTACACCATTCATAACGCCTAATATTAGATTAAAGATTTATAGATTATTTAATATTGATATAAATGGAAGTGTATTCTCTCATGTTAATATTCAAGCTAATAATATTAAGATAGGTAAAGGTACTTTTGTAAATAAATACTGCTACTTTGATAGTAATAGATTTATTGAAATTGGAGAAAATTGTGCTATGCACATAATGTGATGTTTTGCACATCAACACATAAAATTGGAGATAAAAGTAAAAGAGCAGGAAATTTTTATTCCCAAAATATAAAAGTAGGAAATGGATGTTGGATAGGTGCTAGAGCAACTATATTGCCGGGTGTAATAATAGAAGATGGATGCATCATTGCTGCAGGTTCAGTAGTATCAAAGAACTGTGAATCAAATTATCTATATGCAGGTATACCAGCAAAAAAAATAAGATGTTTAGAAAATTAGATGAATTTAAATTGTAGATCCTAAGTTTTTTTCTGGATGTAAATATTTTATTTTATAAAAAATATGACTAGATTAAACATATATATTTATCGAGTAAAGTAATAAGAAAGTAATTTTAGTATAAAAAAAGTAGACTTGAATTTCATTATATGTAGAATTTATAAGTTAAAAATGTAAATAAAAAGTAGAGTTGGAGGAAAATAGATTGAAGATAGCAATAGCAGGAACTGGTTATGTAGGATTATCAAATGCTATACTTTTAGCACAATATAATGATGTAGTAGCAGTAGATATAATCCAAGAAAAAGTAGATATGATAAATAACAAAATATCTCCAATAGTAGATAAAGAGATAGAAGAATATTTATCAAAGAGAGAATTAAACTTAGTAGCAACAACAGACTCATATAAAGCATATAGTGATGCAGAGTATGTAATAATATCTACACCAACAGACTATGATCCAGAAAAAAATTACTTCAATACAAGAAGTGTAGAAGCAGTTATAGCAAATGTATTATCTATAAATCCAAATGCAACCATGGTAATAAAATCAACAGTACCAGTTGGATACACAGAAAAAGTAAGAGAAATGTTCGATACAGATAATATAATATTCTCACCAGAATTCTTAAGAGAAGGAAAAGCATTATACGATAATTTATATCCTTCAAGAATAATAGTAGGGGAACAATCTGAAAGAGCAGAAAGGTTCGCAAATCTCCTAGTACAAGGTGCAATAAAAGAAGATATACCAGTATTATTTACTAATTCAACAGAAGCAGAAGCAGTAAAACTGTTCTCAAATACATACTTAGCACTAAGAGTAGCATATTTTAATGAATTAGATACATATGCAGAAGTAAGGGGATTAGATACAAAACAAATAATAGAAGGGGTAGGACTAGATCCAAGAATCGGAACTCACTACAATAACCCTTCATTTGGATATGGTGGATATTGCTTACCAAAAGATACTAAACAGTTAAGAGCAAATTATGCTGATGTACCAAATAATATAATAGGAGCAATAGTTGATGCTAATAGAACTAGAAAAGATCATATAGCAGATCAAATAATAAAGAGAAATCCAAAAGTAGTTGGGATAAATAGATTAACTATGAAGACTGGATCAGATAACTTTAGAGCATCTTCTGTACAAGGTATAATGAAGAGAATAAAGGCTAAAGGTATAGAGGTTGTAGTTTATGAACCGGTATTAAAAGAAGAGACTTTCTTTAACTCTAGAGTTGTAGGAGATTTTGATGAATTTAAATCTATGTGTGATGTTATAGTTTCTAATAGATTATCAGAAGATTTATATGATGTAGAGGAGAAAGTATATACTAGGGATTTATTCAAGAGAGATTAATAGATATAAATGAAAGCTAGGTTATAATTAATATACTTAGCTTTTATTTATATAAATATAAAAATATATACACTTATTAGAGAGGAAAATAATATGGTAGTTAAAAATTACTTATATAATCTAATGAATCAATTAGTAACAATACTTTTGCCTATAATTACAATTCCATACATATCGAGGATACTTGGTCCTGATGGATTAGGAAAATATTCTTTAACAAGTGCATATGCTCAGTACTTTGTTTTATTTGGAATGATAGGATTGAGTATGTATTGTAGTAGAGAAGTAGCATATATAAAAGATGATGAAAATAACCTTAGCAAAACTTTTTGGGAACTAAATTTTTTAAGGTTTATAACTATGGGAATATCGATTATTTTGTATATATTATTTTGTACATATGTAATAAATACACAAAGTAAAGTAGTATCAAGTATACAAATATTTATATTATTAAGTTCATTATTTGATATTTCATGGTTATTTACAGGGTTAGAGAATTTTAAAAAGGTGTCAATAAGAAATACGGTTGTAAAAGTTATAGGGACATGTTTAGTATTTACATTAGTGAAAAATGAATCGCAGGTTTGGTTATATGCATTAATACTTGGAGGAACACAATTTATAGGACAAGTTATAATGTGGTTTGATATTCCAAGTTATATTAAATTTGTACTTCCAAAGAGAGATGCATTAATTAGGCATTTATCATTTTCTATAAAATTATTTATACCACAAATAGCTATAAATATATATACTATGTTAGATAAAGTAATGCTAGGTAACTTAGTTAATGAAGCTGAAGTTGGTATGTATGATAATTCTCAACGAATAATAAAAATAGCTATAACAATAGTAACTACATTAGCATCAGTTACAATTCCTAAAATGGCTAACTTATATAGAAATGGACAAACTAATGAATTTACCAAAAATGTATATAAATCATTTTCATTTGTATCATTTTTAGCATTTCCAATGGCATTTGGATTAATTGGAATTTGTAGAAACTTTATACCTTGGTTCTATGGTTCTGGATTTGAAGGTATAGAGCCAATGTTTTACTTTGGATCTTGGCTTATGATTACATTAGCTTGGTCTAGTATCGTTGGAAATCAAATATTAATATCAGTAAAAAGAGACAAGCAATTCACAATAGCGGTTACAATTGGTGCAGTTATAAATATAATATTCAACTTTATATTAATTAAAAAATTAGGTGGATTTGGTACAACAATATCATCTGTTATAGCAGAATTTACAGGTATGTTTATAATGGTATACTTTGTTAGAGATATAGTTAATGTAAAACAATTATTTAAACCTGTACCGAAGTACTTTATATCAGCTTTTATTATGTTTTTAGTAGTATTTAATATAGGAAAAATTGTTAATCAAACTATTGTAGGTACACTTATTCAAGTTACAGTAGGTATTTTATCTTATATTAGTATTATGTTTATAATTAAAGATGAAAACTTATTCTATATTATAAACTTTGTCAAGAATAAGATAGAATTAAAGTTTACAAAAAAAGAATTAGTGTAATTAATAATATATTTGAATATTTATTTAATAGAGATTAAAAGTAAAGAGTTAATTAGCTTTTGTTAGGGAGAAATATGAATATTAAAAGAAATGAAAAAATAGATTTTTTAAAAGGTTTAGCAATATTTTTAGTAGTTTGGGGACATAGTATTCAATATAGCATGAATAAAGAAAGTGATTACTTTCTTAATTCTACATTTAAAGTGATTTATAGCTTTCATATGCCTTTATTTATGATAATAAGTGGTTACTTATTTCAAAAAAGTATTAATAAAGATAATTTTAAAGAGTTAATTTATAAAAAAATAAAGTCATTAATAGTACCAGCTATATCATGGTATACATTATATAGCTTAATTAAAATTATAGCTAAAGTAGTTTTAAATAAAAGTAATATAATTGTAGATATGTATAATTATTTTAAGGGAATTCCATACCAGTTTTGGTTTTTATTTATATTGTTTTATCTGTCTATTATAGCTATTGTAGGGCGAAAAATATTTTTAGATAGATTAACTTATTATATATCAATATTTTTTATATTATTACTTTTACCAGATAAGTTGAATATTCAATATTTAAAATTTATGTACCCATACTTCTTTATTGGTTATTTTTATAATAACTATAGAGATATATTTATTAAACATAAGAATAACATATTTAAAGTTTCTATAGTATTATTTTTATTTTTAATAATAGGATGGAAAAAAGATTATTATATATATACTACTGGAATGAGTTTTTATAATGTTGATATAGTTGATAAAATATTTATAGTAATATATAGATATGTTATAGGAATAATAGGTAGTCTACTTGTAATTGTAAGTGGAGATAAGTTATATAAACTAGATAAGAATAAAGTATTTTCTAAGCTAGGAAAATATACACTTTCAATTTATATAATACAGTCATATTTAATGATGGTTTTAGATAAGATAACTATTAATATTAATAATATATATATTTATAACTATATATACACTCCGATTATATCGGTTATTATAATTATGATTTGCTTATTTATTAGAAATTTAATAGCAAAGAATGAAATTAGTAGATCAATCTTATTAGGAGAAAATAAGAAAAAAATTAAACTAGTGAATAATTAAATAAGAATGATGAAAAGTTATTTTACTGTAAAGCAGGACTAGCAAGGGTGTAATTGCTAGTCTTTTTTATGTTTATTTTTATCATTTACAATATACAACAAACAATATAAAATCAATACAAGATAAAACTACCTTAAACAGCATAGAAAGATACATATCAAGCATCTCATTACAATTAAAATCTACTCTCTTAAAACATTTAAATCTTATAAGAAACCTATAAATCATAAAAATAATAACTCCAATAAAAATTACTGTACAGCAAAGTAAAGCGACTAAACCAAAAAAATACACAAACACATTAACTATAGCGAAAAACAACCTAAAAGCAACAAACAAAAGAATAACACTAAGCAAAATTAAAGTTGCTAAACTCAACAACTTAATCTTAGTAGAATCACTAATTCTCATAAACAATCACCTAAAAAGAAATATATTTTATTTAAATATATGAAAAAACAGTGAACATAATAAACAAAATAAAAAATACAAGCCTAAAAATAATAAAATGTATTAAAAAGTACAAGCTTTTTATGAAAATATCAAAAAACGGTAAAAATTCACGAAAAATGGGAATTATCCACCTAATATATAAGGCATAATATCAAAAGGGAAACAAACAAAGAGGGAGAATATTATGAAAAAAATGAAGAGATTTCAAGAAGACGTAGCAGAATTTTATAGTTATTTAAACTTTATAGAAAATAACTTATCACTATCATCAACAGAAATAATAAAAGAGATACTAAAGCAACATAATTTATCTAGGACAAAACTAGATCGTAAGTTTAAAAAACTATATTCATCTAACAATGGATATCCAGAGACACTGTCTACTTACATAAAAAGAAGACAAAATAAAGAAAATATCTTAAGGGGTGGAAGAATATTTGGATTTGAAGAAAGATATGATATAAAAGATCTTTTAGAGCAAGTCAAAAATATGAATATGGTTAGTAATTATAGACTTTATGATATAGAAAACTTAGATAAAAGTAATACTTGTGAAAGTAATTTAAACACTATATGTAATGAATATCATTATAAAAGCTTAGCTGAAGATGAGTATATAGTGGTAATAAAGAGGTTGGAGTTATGCAAATAGAGAGATTTATATTATTATATTTGACTAAAAACACAAATAAGGAAAACGATATACTAATATATGAACTTTCAAAAGAATATCTAAAATTTTTACATTTTCACGATACGTCAACGAAGGGTGGACAAAATCAATAATAAAAATGAATAATTAAAATTAAAATAAAAAAAAGAAATAGTTATAGGGGGGAATCACAATACTATATGAATAAATATAATAACATACCTACAGATGACAAAAATTCCTTAATAAAATTAAAAAAATTAATAGATATAATAGAAAATAATTTATACAGACCAAAGGATAGTATACTTAGGGAAATTACTATAGAGTTAAATATAAGTATAGAAGGTCTAGAAAGTTATTTAGTTTGTATTATCCATTAGATGGAGGCTTATCTACGTACATAGCCAATCGAAAAAGAGCCGAAACTATAAAAGCAATAATGGATATTGATGATGATAGATTAATAAAAAGAAAAATAGAAGAAATATCAAATTGTAGTAGAGCATATTTTGATAGAATGTGTTTTATAGGGATTATGGAATAAAGATAAAAAATTTAAAAGATAATAAAAATATAGAAATACCTTTTGTAAAAGCATTTTATGTGGATGATTTAGAAGAGAATATAAGTGATATATATGATTACTTATATAGTCTTTGTGAAAAGGGATATATAGATATAAAAAGAACAAAAATACGAATAAAAACTTCTTAGTAGAATATAAATTTAGCATCTGTGGAAAATCCAGAACTTATTTTTTGTAAAATTTAACTTTTACCAGATATGAACATTTGTAAACATATAACTTAGATATAAGTTAAAAACTTAGATAAAAACAAAAGGGGGGAAGTTGTGTGAAATACTATAAAAGTAATTTAGAAGGATTAGATAAGCTAAGAGAAGTTTTAGAGCTAAGTCTAAGAATGATATCAGAAAATATAGAAAGTAACAGAAAGGAAAGAAAAATAACATGGAAGAAAACTAGTAGGATTAGTTTTGATACTAAGTTATTTAAAATAGAAGAGCCAGAGCTTTATGAAAAGTACTGTCGTGTAAGCAATAATAGACTTTTTAAAATTAAATAGGGGGAATGATAGTATGGCACGTTTTCGTTATGTATATTCTTCATTTTATAAGGGTGATAAAATATTAGATTCTTATAGTGCTTTAGAGAAATTTTTATATCTTTTTTTACAAATCCTAATACTACTCAAATTGGTATATATAAGATACATACTAAAGAAATTTCTTTTCTTACAGGAATAGATGAAAATGAAATAATAGAGATTATGGATAAGTTTGAAAATGAGTATAAGACTATTAAGTATAATACAAAGATTAGGGAAAAGGAATTTTAAAGTGGAGAAAGTACAATTTGGACAAGGTAGGTGGAAAGCCTATTATGGATTGTATTAAATCAGAGCTTAAAAATGTTGAGGATGTTTCTTTAATAGAAGAAGTTTTAAAGAATATAAAAAAAGATGAAATTAGAAAGTTATTTATAGAAGCTATAAAAGAAAAAGGGGATGGAAGTTGTGACTATAGAAGACCTACAATAGGTAAAATTACCAATCAATATAAAGAAGAGGATGCTAGACTTTATGCAAAACCGAGTGAAGAGCAACTTAGAAGAGCAAGAGAACTTTATAGCTAAGTATGATTGTAATAAGTGTAGGGATACTACTTATATATTAGTAGATGATGAGGCTGTTCCTTGTAGTTGTAAGGAAGTGAGAAGAGCTAAGAAAATACTTGCTGAGAGTAGTATTAGTGAGGAGCTTTTTAAAAAGACTTTTGATAATTTTGATTATAGTAGGAATGTGCAGACTATAGATTCTTATACTGTTGCTAGAAATTATGTTAAGGATTTTGATAAGATTAGGAATAGTTGAAAAAATAGTGTTATTTTTATGGGAAGTGTAGGTGGGGGAAAGACTCACCTTTCTTTGGTTATTGCTAATGAATTAATGAAAAATGGAGTTGGTGTAATTTATATGGGATATAGGTACTCTATTATTAAGCTTAAGCAAAATATTATGGATGCTAGTGTTTATGATAGTATGATGAGTAAGTATAAGAGTTGTAAAATTTTACTTATTGATGATCTTTTTAAGAGGAGTGTTACTAGTAGTGATGTAAATATTGTTTTTGGGATTGTTAATCATAGATATTTTAATAATTTACCGAGGATTATTAGTAGTGAGAAAAGAAGGGAGGATTTAATTAAGATTAATGAAGCTATTGGGTTAGGGAAAGGTTGATTAGAAATGCTTTTAGGAATGATTATAAGGTATTGGCTAAGACTTATCGTATAAGTGAGGGACATATAAGAAGGATTATAAAAGAGATTAAGAGTTATAAAATTAAAAAAATAGATATCAAACTACAATAAATGACAAATTTCTCATATCTAATAAAGTAAAATAGAATATGTATATAAGATACATATTTAGTTAAGGAGTATTCTATGTTTAATAGCTATAAATTTGATTTAAAAGAAAAAAATAATAATGGAATACTTGTTCCTTTAGAGGAAAATTATAATATTCCATTTGAAATAAAAAGAATATTTTATACCTATAATATTCCATCAAATGAGATTAGAGGGAATCATGCATATCGTAAAACTAGACAAGTAATTATTTGTATTTCAGGTAGTGTAAAAATAAAATGCTTTGATGGAAAAGAAGAGAAGGTATATGAATTAACAAATCCATCTCAAGGAGTATATATAGATCCTAAAATATGGAGAACTACTTATAATCATTCTTCTGATTGTGTTTTATTGATTTTATCATCACATGAATATAATGAAGATGATTATATAAGAGATTATGATGAATTTATGGGGGAAGTAAGATGTATTTAGCTTTTTATATATCCTCACATGGCTTTGGTCATATGACTAGATGTTTATCTATAATTGAGAACATATTAAAAAACACTGAATATAACATATATATAGCTTGTGATAAATTTCAAAATGACTTTGCTAAAAGCTATTTAAAAGATTATAACGATAGGGTTATATATAAAGATATTATCACTGATGTTGGACTTGTGAATAAAAAAGATAGCTTAGAGGTTGATAAAAAGTTACTAGAAAAGAAGTTATTAAATTTCATAAACACATGGGATGAGGTTGTTTTAGAAGAAGTAGATTTTTTTAGTAAGCTAAGAGTAAAGTCAATAATTACTGATATAAGTCCAATAGGATGTTTAGTAGGGAAAAAATTAAATTTAGATACAATATTAATAAGTAATTTTACATGGGTAGAGCAATATGAATATTTGAATATAGATAAAAATATCATCTCGGCATTTAGAGATACTTATTTATGTGTAAATAAATTTATCAAATATGATATGTGTCTTCCTGTAGATAGTATAAATTGTGATGTTATAGAAAATGTAGGATTTGTATGTAGAGAGATAGATGAAGTAAAAGTTAAAGAGATAAAGTTAAAGTATAAGGATTGTATATTTATAACTTGTGGGAAGTCAGCAAACTTAAGCAGTATTGATGTAAAAAACTTTAAAGGAACTATATTCACAACTTCTGGTATAGAAATAAATAATACTGAAGGAGCAAGTATTGTAAGGCTTCCTTTAGATATAAAAGATACACAAAATTATATAGCTGCAAGTGATATCGTAATTACTAAAGCTGGTTGGGGAACTATAGCAGAGTGTGTTATAGGTCACAGTGGTATGGTTCTTATAGAAAGGCCAAGTGCAAGAGAAGATACTTTTAGTATAGATAATATAAGTCAAAGGAATCTTGGAATATCTATAAATGAAGATGAGCTACATAATATAGATGTTTTAGAAATAAAAGAACAGTTAGAAAATAAGGTAAATTATAACAAACTTAATACATATACCAATGATGTAGATAGGGTTGTTAATTTAATACTAGATAATTAGTACATAATTGGGGGAGTATATAATCAATATGAGTAAGATATTAAAACTAAATCCATTCTATAGTGAGAAGATATGGGGGTATGAGAATTGGAATTTATCAACTCATAAAAATGGTCACTGCACTATAGAAAATAGCGAAGAAACCTTATTAGAAAATATAGGAAGGGAGCTACCTATTCTTATAAAGGTAATTCAGGCTAATGATACATTATCAGTTCAAGTTCATCCAGATGATGAGTTTGCTAGAAAGTATGATAATGATAATGGTAAGGCTGAGTGTTGGTATATATTAGATGCAAAAGATGATGCATCTCTTATTTGTGGTATAAAAAGTGGCCATGATAAAGAGAGTTTTTCTAAGGTTATAGAAGAGGGAGATATAGAAAATCATCTTAAAAGAGTTAGTGTAAAGCCAGGCGATATGATATACATACCTGTAGGAACAGTACATGCTATAGAAGGTGGACTTAAGTTAGTTGAAGTCCAACAAAGTAGTGATGTTACGTATAGAATGTACGACTGGGGAAGAGATAGGGAGATGCACATTGAAAAGTCTCTAGAAGTTATTGATTATGAAGGAAAAAATCAAGGTGGAAAGATAGAGAACTTTAGCAAGCTTAAGACTCCTTATTTTACAGTTGAAAAAATAAATGTAGATTCTATTTATGAAGATGTAGTAAATGAAGATTTTCATTCTTATACTGTTGTAGGTGGTAGTGGTAGTATAATTAGTGAAAATCAGGTATTAGATTTAAAAAAGGAAGATACTATATATATTCCAAATAGAGTACAGTACACTATAAACGGAAATATAGAGCTATTAAAAAGCTATGTGTAATATGGATTTACTTACCTAGAGAATTATCTGTCAAGGTAGAAAATGTCGATATTTGATGAGGGTTTGTTAATGAAAAGAATCGATATATACAGTATAATGATATATGTTATTTTTTTATAGAAGTTAATAGAATATGGTACTATGCTCAAGGTAGTACCTTTTCGATTTTAAATAATATAATTGAATTTATTTAAGATAGAAATAAAAAGGGAGAGTAATATGAAACAAACAGTAAGAAAAGCGATAATACCAGCAGCAGGTCTTGGAACAAGATTTTTACCTGCAACAAAATCACAACCAAAAGAAATGTTACCAATAGTAGATAAACCTACTTTACAATATATAATAGAAGAAGCAATAAATTCAGGTATAGAAGAAATACTAATAGTAACAGGAAGAAGTAAAAAATCTATAGAAGATCATTTTGATAGATCTATAGAACTAGAGCTTGAGCTTGAGCAAAAAGGTAAAAAAGAAATGCTAAAAATGGTTCAAGATATATCTAATATGGTAAACATACATTACATAAGACAAAAAGAGCCAAAAGGTCTTGGACATGCAATTCATTGTGCAAAGAGCTTTATAGGTAACGAGCCATTTGCAGTTTTACTAGGGGATGATATAGTAGATGCAAAGGTACCATGCTTAAAGCAACTTATAAATACTTATGATGAGTATAAGACTACGGTACTTGGAGTACAAGAAGTTGCTAAGGAAGATACTAATAAGTACGGAATACTTGATGTTAAGCATATAGAAGATAGAGTATATAAAGTAAAGGATATGGTTGAAAAGCCAAATGTTGAAGAAGCTCCATCAAATATTGCAATACTAGGAAGATATATAATAACTCCAGAGATATTCAATATACTTGAAAATCAAGAACCAGGAAAAGGTGGAGAGATACAACTTACTGATGCTCTTCAAACTTTAGCTACTAAAGAAGCTATATATGCTTATAATTTTGAAGGTAGAAGATATGATGTAGGGGACAAACTAGGTTTCTTAGAAGCTACTGTTGATTTTGCTCTTAAAAGACCAGAGCTTAGAGATGAATTTATGGAGTTTTTAAAAGGTAAGGTTGAGTTAAAAGATTTATCAGATGAGAATATAGATGAGGTAGCTATTACAGCAGAATAGAAACAAAAAAGGGCAAGTGAAAACTTGCCTTTTTTATTTTTAGTGATTAAAATACACCATAAGAAATATTAAATCTACAAAAGACAAAAATAATACAAATTTAAACTGAACAGACAAAGCTTTATCTAAGACATTTTTTATATTTAAGTCAATCCTCTTAAAGTGATTAGAATTTGTTAATATCTTAAATATTATAAAAATAATAAAGCCAATCATAAATATGGTAGATAAAAATAGAGTAATCAAACCAGTAAAATATATAAAGATATTTGTAATACGAATAAATAATCTAAAGCATACAAATAAAAGGATTATACTAAGTAATGTTAAACAAAGTAAACTTAATAATTTAATCTTTGTAGAATCACTAATTTTCATAATTAATCTCCTAAGAAAAATATATGAGCCTTTTTATACAGAGTATATGATTATTTACTAAAAGATATAACGAAAGAATATAAAAAAATGGTATGAGCTAAGTGAAATACAAATCTCATACCATTTTTATTTAATCATTTATCATATATAATCTAGTATCAAGCGCCGGTCTGAACTTATAAAATTCATACTTAGATATCTCTTCAATATATTCATAGCTATCCTTATCTTCACACAAAGCATACAAAATAAGCCATGTTTTCGAGTTTGCTGCAATTATAAAAATGAAAATAAAAGTCAGCAAAAGAACTTTTTATGTTTTTTAATAAATAAGGTTGTAATTTACCTGAAATAACCTTGATATCAATTCTAATAGTTAGATGCCTATCTCCTAAACATATCTTAGATAGTGCAAAAGACTCGTATTTTTTCAATAAATCTTGTGAATGTAAAATTTGTTCTAGTTTTTTTTACCATCTATAAAAGAAAAATATTATAGAAAATGTAAATTTACTGCAAGAAACGACAAAAAATTTATTAAAGATAATGTATAATACATTATGAATCAAAATAAAACATGACAGGGGAGGTGAATACTATGAAAAAAATGTTTAGATCTATGATTTTATCTATGGTATTAGTTCTTACATTAGTTACTAGTGCTTTTGCTAATCCAGTTAATGATATAAGAAATGAGTTATTATCTATTGGAGTGCCTAAAAACTATGTTGCAAATATAGTTGAGTACCTACAAAAGACTACAATAACTGATGCACAATATGAAAATGCTATGTCATATGTTAACAAAGCAAAAGCAATTATAGGTAATGAATCAGACTTAAGACAATTATCAACATCACAAAAAAATGAATTACAAAGTTTAGCTATTAGTGCTGGTAAAGTACTAGGACTAAATGTTCAATTCAGCAAAAACAGTCAAGGTAAAACTGTAGTATCTGTTACTGACTCTAAAGGAGGTACTTTATTACAATTATCTACTGTTCAAGTAATGGATTTAGTTACTAACTTTGAAATGGAAGTTATAATTGATTTATTAGAGTCTGTTGTAGAATTCTCTAATAATCCAGAAAAGGGAGAATATAGCCCAACTGGTGGGGAGTTAAACCAAACTGCTACAGGATATGGAAATATGATGCTTTTAGGGGCAGCTTTAGTAGCTTTAGCTGGTGGAGTTTTTACATATTCTAAAAGACAATTTGCTTAATTTAATAGAGAGGTTTTATTATGAAATCAAACAAAGTTTTTGAATTTATGAAAAATAACTCTCGTTTATTAAAGAAACTAGGGATTACTTTTGTAATCCCTTTGTTTTTGAGCGTAACGGGAGCTTTAATATTTCTAAGTGCTGGATGGAACTTAATTGCAGAGTCATATATGATGGGTTCAACTATATTTGCACAACCTAATACTGAGGTAGGTGCTGTTAAATTCACAATAAATAATCAAGAGGTTTATAGACCTGATTTAGGTCAACAATTTGCTACTATAAAAATACCAGAACTTAATCTAGAAAAACCTATTATTCATGGAGATAGCCCTAATGATTTGAAAAAAGGTCTTGGACATTATGCAGGAAGTACCTTACCAGGAGAAGGTGGTAAGTTTGTTATTTCTGGGCATAGAGATACCGCTCTTAAGAGTTTAGAAAATATAAAGGTAGGTCATAAAATTTTAGTTGAAACTAATTGGGGAACTTTTGAGTATAAGGTAAAAGAGATTAATATTGTAAAAAGTGATGAACATAATATATTAGATCCAGTAGATTATGAAGTACTTACAATGTATACTTGTTATCCTTTTAATTATATAGGAGCTGCACCTAATAGATTTGTAGTTACAGGAGAGTTCGTAGGTGTAGTGAATTAGCAGATAGGAGTAATCTTGGAAATGAAAAAAATTTTTAAAAATAGTTTATCTTTTATAGTTAGTTTAACAACAATGTTCTTAATTTTAATTGCATCTTTTTCTTTATTTTTAGATAGAATTATTTTGAATGAGAAAACATACATGAAAGTATTAGAAAAAGACAAAATTTATGAACAAGTAGAATCATATATATATGAAAATATTGAATATCTTTTAATGGAAAGTAATATATCTGAGGATACCTTAAATGATGTAATCTCAAAAGAAGAAATAGAGGAAGTTCTTTGTGATTATGTTTATTATACTGTAGGGTTTATGAAAAGTGGTAGTGGAGAAATAGAACCACTTAATAAAACTATTTATGAAGAACGTATTAATGATAAAATAAATGCTTATCTTAGAGAAAATAAGATGTATGTAAGTACAGAATTTAGTGAAAATCTTGATGAATTCAAGGCTAATATATTAAATATTATATCAAGTAGTTTACAAATAATAGATTTAAATGCATTATCAAATTCAAATGGTATAAAAGCTATAGCAAAGTTATCTAGTTTAATTAGTGGAGTGAAGTTCTTCGCTATGATTGTATTAGCGATAGTATTATTAAGTTTGATACAATTTATTATTTGGAGTAAGAAAAGAAGAGCAAGACGATATGCTTGGATAGGATATTCATTTGTATCAGCAGGAATGATTATATTTTTAATAGGTCTTAGTGGATATTTATCAGGATTTTACAAACATATAGCAATAGGAGTTGAACATTTAAGAAATGCGATAGTTGCTATAATGCAAGGTTATTTACTAAACTTTACTTATATAGGACTTGCTTCTATTGCTTTAGGACTTTTATTTATGTTTGTTTATTGGAAACACTTGTTTAAAGTTTACTCTAATAGTAGTAGGGTAAGTAATAAAGCAGTATAGAATTATGGAGAAGCAACTAGAAGAACATAAAAATGGTATGAGCTAAGTGAAATACAAATCTCATACCATTTTATTTAATCATTTATCATATACAATCTAGTATCAAGTACCGGTCCGAACTTATAAAACTCATACTTAGATATCTCTTCAATATATTCATAGCTATCCTCATCCTCACACACAAAGCATACAAAATAAGCCATGTTTTCGGGTTTGCTGCAATTATAAAAATGAAAATAAAAGTCAGCAAAAGAGCTTTTTATATTTTTTAATAAATATGGTTGTAATTTACCTGAAATAACCTTGATATCAATTCCAATAGTTAGATGCCTATCTCCTAAATATAGATACTCTACATAACTTTTTCCGCTCAATCTATACTTAGACTTTAGTTTATCTGGTGTAAGATTTATACTGTAAACTTCTGAAATCTCGCTACATATCTTAGATAGTGCAAAAGACTCGTATTTTTTCAATAAATCTTCTGAATGTAAAATTTGTTCTAGATTTTTTTTATCATTTATAAAAGAATTTTCTTTTGTATATACTGGATTTATATTAAATAAATTTGCAACATCATAAAAGTTAAGATCTAGAGCGTTGCAAATTTTAAATAAAGTTGAGCTACTTGGATTTTCTCTTTCACCACTTTCAACTTTAGATATTTCTGTATGACTAACACTTGCTAGTGCAGATAAACCTCTAAGTGATAACTCTTTTTTTAGTCTATTTTCTTTTAAATATTCTCCAGGATGGTCGTACTTGATATCAAGTTTCATTTTTACCCCCCACTTTTAAAGATTTTAATATTAGTATATCACATATAGATTAGAGTGAAAACAATTACTGTTGTAATCGGTAATTTGTAAATTTATAAATTACATATGTAAATTACAAAAATATTGTAAAATATGTTGACAAAGCATATAGGTATTACTACTATTTATATTAAGTAATTAAAATATATTCTATAAAATTATGTAAATTTGGGGGAGAGATTACAATGCAATTCTATTATCCAATTAGTGGACATGTTTTAAGGCTTAATGAGCTAGAAAGTAAAAAAATAATATTTCATCATTATCTAATAAGAAGAGAAAATCTTCAGAGATTACATGGCAATTTACCAAGAGGATATTTTGAATTAACTTTAAGAAATGCAGCAAATTATTTAAAGTTTAGCATGAGTACAGTGCATAGAATGATAAAAGAGTTTGAAAGCCTCAATATAATAAAATGCATTAAAAAAAGTACAAACTCTAGCGAAGCATCTATTTATGAGTATATTTTTGACTATAATTACGAAACGGTAGATGAAACGGTGCATGAAAGTGTAGACGAAGATGTAAAATCAAGTGATATCAATGAACTTAAGAAGGAAGATAAGGATAACACTGATACTGAAAATGAAACTGTAGATAAAACATTTAAAAAAGAATTAATTAAAAATAATAATATATATAGTCTTGTTATAAATAAATTAAATGAAAAAGCCAACACAAGATTCAAACCGACAACTCAAAAGACCAAATCTTTAATAAACGCCAGACTAAAAGAAAAATTCACTTTAGAAGATTTTTATAAGGTAATAGATATTAAATGTGAACAATGGAAAGGAAGCCATATGGAGGTTTACCTAAGACCCAACACCTTGTTTAGTAATAAGTTTGAGTCTTATTTAAATGAATATAGATTAAAGTATGAAAGTGAAAACAACAATAATTTAAGTTCTTGGAATCCGGAGTTTCATTATGAGTAATGCAACCTATTCAATAGAAACTGAACAGTCTTTTTTAGGATGTTTATTATTAGATGATACTCTTAGGGATAAGCTAGATGAGTTAGACGAAGAGCATTTTTCAAATAGGTATCATCAGCTTATATTTAAATCTATGAAAGAACTTAAGTCTGAAGGAAAAACTATAGATTTAGTAAATATAAAAGCAAAGCTAGATACAAAGAAGATAGATTTGAAGTTATCTTATTTGGTAGATCTTACATCAATTTGTAAAACTTATAGTATAGGCTCATATGTAAACACTTTGAAGGAAAAGTATGCAAGAAAATTATTAGTTACAAGATGCCAAGATATTTTAAGTAGGGTGATGAGTGGAGATGATCTTGATTTAGCTATTTTTAATTTTGAAAATAGTAGCAAAGATATATTCTTTGAAGACAGTTATAATGATGATATCTGCTCTATAAGTCAATCAGTACTTGATATTCTAGAAGGTGATAATACTCCTAAGATTAATTTTGGAATTAAGTTTTTGGATGAAGTAATTGGAGGAATATTTAAAGGAGAGCTTACGACTATAGCAGCTAAGTCAGGAGTTGGTAAAACTGCTTTAGCTCTTCAGATAATGTTAAATGTTATAAAACAAAATAAAAAAGTTCTTTTTATTACCCGAGAAATGTCAAAGGAACAGATTATAATGAGAAGTTTAACTAAAAAGACTGGTATAAATACTAATAAAATGAAATCTAATGATATAGATGCAAATGAGTGGAAGTTAATAGTAGAAGTCCTATCTGAAATGAATAAGAATAATTTAATATACATAAATGACAAGATAAATACAGTATCTCAAATAAGAAAGCGTATAAGGCAAATTAGACCAGATTTACTTATAGTAGATTATGTTCAGCTTATGTCACCAGAGAAAAATATGAACAATAGAGAAAGAGAAGTTGCCAGTATTTCAAGAGACTTAAAAAATATTACTTTGGATTTTGATATGAGTGTAATACAGCTTAGCCAGCTTAATGATGAAATGAAAGATTTTAGACCAAAAGGTGAAAGACCTATGCGTGAATCTAAGGCATTATTTCATGATAGTAACAACGTAATATTTATACATGAACCTAGTGAAGGAGATTTAGAAAGAGCTGCTAGGAAATTAAAGCAAAGCAAGGAAAGTATAATAAAAGCTAACGAACAAGGGGTAAAGTTAGTTGAGATAATAGTTGCTAAATGTAGGGATGGAGAAAAGAAGTACAAGTATTTTGTTTACAATGGCAAGAGATTACATTTTCAGGAACTAAAAGAAGATATAGGGGGATATATATGTTAAATAAGATTAAAGAAATAAGTGATATACCAAAGGAATATAGGGAATTTGCAGAAGTTATAGGACTTGATGCTTTTATAAAGCTAGTTAGATACATGGGTGGGTGCTTGGTTTATGTTCCACTAGAGTCGTGTGTCACTAGAGCGGTTAGAAATAGATTGATTAGAAAGGCTTTTAATGGAGATTATAAGGCAGTGGCTAAGACTTATCGCATGAGTGAGGGGCATATCAGAAGGATTATAGATAAAGGTGAGTGAAAATAAGCAAAATGTCGTAAAATGTTGTACGAATATAGTTTAAAATGATGAACAAAGTATTGTAAAATAAATAAAGATGATTATTTGAGTGATGAATGCTATCTTAATGTTGATATTGAGGTAGCATTTTTACAAGTTTAACAAGTGTTAATAAAGTTGTATTTATGATAGAATAGTTCGTATGGAATAATTATATGTATTTATAATCAAAATTTTAAAAGGAGGTAGACTTTTGTATATATTAAACTTTATAAGAGGGTTTTGTATGGCACTTGCAGATAGTGTACCAGGGGTGTCTGGAGGTACGATTGCATTTATATTAGGGTTTTATGATGATTTTGTAAATTCATTAAATAGTATAATATCAGGTACTAAATTAGATAGAATAAGAGCATTTAAATTTTTATCTAAAATAGGTTTGGGGTGGATAATAGGATTTATATTATCGGTACTATTTATAACATCTATATTTGAAAAGAATATATATGAAATAAATTCTTTATTTTTAGGATTTATAATAGCATCTATTCCTTTGATAGTTAAATCAGAAAAGAAAACTTTAGAAAGTAATAAAAGAAATATAGTATTTTTAATAATTGGGATAATTATAGTAGGTGCAATGACTTATTTTAATCCAATAACAAGTAATGGAAGTAGTTTTTCTGTTAAGTTAGATAATTTAAGCTTTGCATTTATATTATATATTTTTATATCAGGAATGATTGCCATATCAGCTATGGTACTACCTGGTATATCAGGGTCGACTATACTTTTAATATTTGGACTTTATACACCAATACTTAATGCTATAAAGCAAATACTGCAGTTGAATTTTGAGTATTTACCAGGTGTAGTGATATTTGGGTGTGGAGTTTTAATTGGGATTTTTGCAACAATAAGAATAGTAAGATCTTTACTTAGAAAGTTTAGAGGGGAAACTATGTATTGTATTATAGGTCTTATGATAGGGTCTATATATGCTGTTATTATGGGACCGAAATCTCTTGAAGTACCTATGCCACCTCTTAGTATACCTACTTTTAGCATAGTATTTTTTATTATAGGGTGTACTTTAGTTCCTGCTTTGGAGAAGGTTAAGTCTGTGCTTGAAGAAAAGCATAGTAATGCTGATAATAAGTGTTCTATTTAAGAAAAATAGCCAAAGTCACTTTATATAAGTGGTCTTTGGCTATTTTAATTTCTATAAAGGTGTAAATTTCTATGAAAATTACTTCGATTGTACAAATTTAGACAAATTTCTCTTTAAAAATAAAGTATAATATATGCTATAATGCAGGACTCGGGATAAGAATCCTGCCAGATACAAAATTACAATCAAAAGAAATATTACAAATGGCATATAAGCCTAATTTACAATATATTATAAATAGGAGTGTAAGAATGAGTATATTAATTATAGGAGGAGCTGGATATATAGGCTCACATACAGTAAAGTATTTTTTAGAAAAGAATGAAGATGTAGTTATAGTAGATAACTTATTAACAGGACATGAAGAAGCATTACAAACTGATAAGTTTTATAACTGTGATATAAGGGATAAAGAAAGTTTAGACAAGGTATTTAAAGAAAATAATATAGAAGCGGTAGTTCATTTTGCTGCAAATTCACTAGTAGGAGAAAGTATGGTAAAGCCATATGAATATTATCATAATAATGTTTACGGTATGATGTGTCTACTAGATGTTATGAAAGAAAATAATGTAGACAAAATAGTATTCTCATCAACTGCTGCAACATATGGTGAGCCAAAGAATATTCCAATACTTGAAAGTGATGAAACTAACCCAACTAATACATATGGAGAAACTAAGCTTGCTATGGAAAAAATGATGAAGTGGTTTGATAAAGCTTACAATACAAAGTATGTATCTCTTCGTTATTTTAATGCAGCTGGAGCATACGTAGATGGAAGTATAGGAGAAGACCATAAAACAGAAACTCATTTAATTCCTTTAATACTTCAAGTTCCTTTAGGTAAGAGAAGTCATATAAGTATATTTGGAAATGATTATAATACAGAGGATGGTACTTGTATAAGAGATTATATACATGTAATGGATTTAGCAAGTGCACATTATAAGGCTCTTGAGTATTTAAGAAAAGGTAATGATAGTGACATATTTAACCTAGGTAATGGTAATGGATATTCTGTAAAAGAAGTTATTGATGTTGCTAGAAAGGTGACTAATTTTGATATACCTGCTAAGGAAGAGCCTAGAAGAGCTGGTGATCCTGCAGTTTTAATTGCTTCTAGTGAAAAGGCTAAGAGTATTCTTGGATGGGAGCCAAAGTTTGATTCTTTAGAAAAAATTATTGCAGATGCATGGAATTGGCATAGCAAAAATCCTAATGGATTTAGTAAGTAGTATAATAATTTAAAGCTATTAGAGTAGTAGTAATTTAATAAACTAATGTCAAAATTTGTTGAACATTTATAATACAAAATTAATTAAAAATAGTGTAAAATATAAAAGATTCTATTATTTATTTTATATTATTTGTAAATACCTATATATGCTATCTGGCGCTAGTTTTATATAGGTAATAAGATGATATTATAATCATGATGCTTTATATTAAAGCAAAAAAGTGCTATCTCTAATTAATTGGAGATAGCACTTTTTCTTTTTTGTATATTTGAGTTATATCCAATAAATATCTTTAAAAAAATGGTAAATATAGTAAAATAATGGTAAAGAAAAAATAAATAGGGCAAAACTAAGGGAACCTAGTGACTCAAAGCTAAAGGGGCTAAGGTTATAAAATTATGCCAACGAGTTGCTAATAGAAAATACAGTTTTTTATTGTGTTTAAATAATTTAATCGGTATTATTAATGGCAGCTATCTTTATAGATAGTTTTTTTATTTTTCTTAAAAAATTTAAAACTTTTTATAAGAGGAGAAGGGATAATATATGAAAAAAAATGTAGAAAATAAAGTTGTTACAATAGCATGTATTCTTACTGGGCTATTAGTAATTGTTTTCACACTATCACAGGGAGTTACAAAATTTTCGGGAGAAGATGAATATAATGGGTCAAGTGAAGTTTCTGAAGTAGAAGTATCAAATCCATATTCAATAATAAGTACAGATAAAAAAGAAGATAAAGTTACTGCTATTGTATATAGTAAAGAAGAACTTTCAGATGATGGTATAGTTGAATTAGTAGACGAGGTAAAGAATACTAGTGAATTAAAAGATGGAAGTTGTGAAATATATGTATTTAATAATGAAGAAAAAGCAAACTCAGGGAAAGTAGAAGATGCTGATTTTACAATAACATATAGTAAAGAAGACGGTATTATTATAGAAAAATATTATGAAGATGTAGAACACGAGCTTAGCAAGGAAAAACCTGAGTATTCTTTAATATCTGTAGAGAATGTTAAAGATGAGAAAGCTAATGATGGTAGCTTACTTACTCAGATAAAAGTAGTCATGGATGGTAATGACTCTCAAGGGAATATGTTAGGTAAAATTAAATACGTAGGAAATCATACTAGAGAGATAGCAAATACTTTAAGTATTTTAGAAATTATTGCATATATTTCAGAAGATAAGAATGAGTATTGGATTTATAATGGTCACTCTAAGAATGCTATTAAATATGTAAAGGAAATATAGTTCTTATACCTTGTTAACTTAAGACTTAAGATTAAAAAATAATTAAAATCAAATTAATATTATGAGCAAATAAATAATAAAATCATAAATTTTAATTAATAATATAAAAAATATCAAATATTAAAGTATAAAAAATAAGTATGGTGGAAATAATTTTAAATGCTGAGAGGTATTTAATACTTAGTCGTTACTTTTGATAAAATCCTAGCAAATCGGGAATTGCTAGGATTATTTTTTTTGCCTTAACATAAATTTATAATTTATATTAGTAACCAATGAACCGACAATTTTCTATAATAATATAGAGGAGGTGAAAATATGAAAAATTTAGTCATATTAGATAGTGGTCATGCAGAATATGTAGAAGGTAAACAAGCCCCAGACAAATCTTTAAGAGAATGGGATTTTAACAACCAAATACAGTACAAGCTTAAAAAAAGATGTGAAGATCACAATATAGACGTATATCTAACTAATCCATCACCAAAAGGCAAAGATGAAATGGGACTTACAAAAAGAGCAAATTTAGCAAACTCTTATTGGTCTAGTAAAAATAAACCAAATGCATTATTTATATCAATTCATGCAAATGCTCACCTTAGCAATTTTAGTTCAGCAAGAGGCACTGAAACTTTTGTAGCTAATAATGCTAGTACAAATTCAAAAAATGCCGCAAAATATATCCAAAATGAAATTGTAAAAGAGATAAAAAGTATAGATAAAGATGCAAAAGATAGAGGCGTGAAAGTTGAAGACTTCACTGTTATTTATAAGACAAATATACCATCAATATTAATTGAGTATGCATTTTATACTAATGAGGAAGACTTAAAAATTCTAAAGAATAATAAAGATGACTTAGTTGAAGCTACAATGATAGGTATATGTAAGTATTTTAATATAGAATACAAAGCATTAACATCTAATAGTAATAACAATAACAATAATAATACTAATAACGATAACAATAACAATAATAACAATAGTAATAATACTGATACTAATATATATTATAGAGTAGTAGCAGGAAGCTATAAGGATAAATCTAATGCAGAAGATACTGTCAAAGAATTGAAAAAATTAGGATTTGATGCATTTATAGTGACCTATAATAATAAAAATTAATGTAATTGATAATTATATATTTAAAATTAAGCTAAAAAGTAGGGGAATTATTTTTAATTTCTCTACTTTTTCTTTTGAAGTAATTAAATTTATTTCAGATATAATATATGTTACAATTAGGAAGTAGGGATAGACAAAACATACATACATATTATTACGGGAGGAAATTATGAGCAAGTTGAAAAAAATAGTCATAGGATTGTTAGTATTATTAATAGCAATACCTATTATAGGATTTGGTGCATTATACCTTAAACTAAATTCTATATATGACAAAGAAGAGGCAAAAGAAATAAAACAAGGAATAAGTGAAGAAGATTCAAATGATGAAAATGCAGAGGGGATAACAAATATACTTTTAGTAGGGGTTGATGGTGAAAATCTAGATAAGGGAAATAGATCAGACTCTATGATAATACTTACTATAGATAGTAAAAATAAAGATATTAGACTTACTTCTTTAGCAAGAGATACATATGTTGATATCCCAGGCAAAAGCACTGAAAAACTTACACATGCATATGCTTATGGAGGTCCAAGTTTATTAATTGAAACTATAAAAAATAACTTTGGTATAAGCATAGATAAATACGCTGCAGTTAGCTTTAGTTCTTTTGTAAAGATTATAGATGCAATAGGTGGAGTTGAAATTAATGTGACTGAAGCTGAGGTTAGTCAAATTAATGGAGTAACTAAATCAGGATTACAAACACTTACTGGAGAACAAGCATTATCTTATAGTAGAATAAGATATATAGATAGTGCATACCAAAGAGATAATAGACAAAGAACAGTATTAGAATCATGTTATCAAAAGTTATCAAGTCTATCTACTAGTGAAATTTTAGATATTGCTAATACTTTATTTAGATATACAAAAACGAATATGACACCAATGGAGATTATAAGTATTGCAACTAAAGCAGTAAAGATTAATGATAAAGAATTTGACCAAATGGAATTTCCACTTGAAGGACATAGAAAAGGCTATATTATAAGCAAAGAAAAAGGATGGATTATTGAGTGGGAAAAAGATTATAATAAAAATGCTTTAAAAGAGTTTATATATAATTATGAAAAATAATATAGATTAATTTATAAAAAATAAGGGATATACTTAAGTCGGGGAGAGACTAAGGTATATCCCTTGTTTTTAAGATTTAATATTTAAAAGTGTTTTAGACAATTCATAAATACTATCAGATAGTACTTGTAGTTTTCCTTCTATTCTTATTAATAAATACATTGATAATGCAATGGGAAAACCAACATTAGCTATGATAGTTGGAAGATTGTCATACATAAATATCACATCCTATGCCTTAAGGTCATATTCAGTAGTATTAGTCTGAACAACCTTGGCCTTAACAGCCTCAACTAAATCAAGCTCACCAGGAGAGAAAATATTTTTCTCAACTATTAAATTCATAGCTGATATAACTTCAGCTTCAGTTAAATTATCTTTAGGGTCATCTATTGTAAAATTAACTACATTATCTCCTTCAGATTTAAAAGTCATTACTAATTTCTTAGCAGTCTCCATAATAAATACCTCCTTATATTTTAAATATTATTTTTATAAGTATTTTGAGTAACGGACGAAGTTGTTGGCGATATGAGCGAAGCGAATTTTATGATATAGATGTAGAGTCTAGTTTTAAAACATCATATAAGTCATGTTTTTGTAAAGCTGATAGAGCATTTGCAACTGCTAATATATCATCAGATATTGCATCTACCTTTAAGTTAGGGAAAGTTTTACTTCCTATTATTGCCTTTCCATTTGTACCAATTCCTTTGTCAAATTGAAGTTTTAAAGATGAGCTATTTTGTAATTCTGTAGCCATAATACCTACCTCCTTAGTTTTATTTATCAAGGTTTGTCCCTTGTTTAATTAAATAGTACTAGAGTAAATTTACATGTAGTTATAATCTATGTTAGAAAATAATATCTAATTTTTTACAGAAAATAAGAAAATTAACTTTTGACACTTTTAAAAATTTATGATAATATAATGAACATCAACTGAATTAAGTAAGTCAGACGATCGCGGGTAGCAATAGCTACGTGAGGAAAGTCGGAGCTCCATAGAGCAAGGGTGCTAGGTAACGCCTAGTGGGAGTGATCCTAAGGAAAGTGCAACAGAAAATAACCGCCAGCGTAAGTTGGTAAGGATGAAAAGGTGAGGTAAGAGCTCACCGTTGGCTAGGTGACTAGCCAAGCCGTGTAAACCCCACCCGGAGCAAGTCCAAGTTAGGGTTAATAGGGTGCTGCTCGTACCCTCCGGTAGGTAGGACGCTTGAGCCTATTGGTGACAATAGGCCTAGAAAGATGATCGTTTAATACAGAACTCCGCTTATAGATTTGCTTAATAAAAAAACACTAGCTTATGCTAGTGTTTTTATTTTTTATAAAATAAAACCTTTCATAATTTTATTAGCCTCATATATTAAAATTTTATATTAAACAAACTATACATTATATAAAAATACATACCTATAAAATTGAATAAGCATTTAATTTATGTTATATTATATCATGATGATTCTTAGGGAAGACTGAAAAATAAGAGCATAAAATGTTAGTTAAAATAAAATAATATAGATAAATGGAGGAGTTTATTAATGACAGTAAAAAAAGCTATTATACCTGCAGCTGGATTGGGTACTAGATTTTTACCAGCAACGAAATCACAACCAAAGGAGATGCTGCCTATTGTAGATAAACCTACATTACAATATATAATAGAAGAAGCTATAGAATCGGGAATAGAAGAAATACTTATAATAACAGGTAGAAATAAAAAGTCTATAGAAGATCATTTTGATAAGTCTGTAGAATTAGAGTTAGAATTAGAACAAAAAGGTAAATTAGAAATGTTAGAAATGGTAAGAGATATATCTAACATGGTTAATATACATTATATAAGACAAAAAGAACCAAAAGGCTTAGGGCATGCTATATATTGTGCAAAGAGCTTTATAGGAAATGAACCATTTGCAGTATTATTAGGTGACGATATAGTGGATGCAGAAGTTCCTTGTTTAAAGCAATTAATAAATACTTATGATGAATATAAAACTTCTATATTAGGAGTTCAAGAAGTTGCAAAAGAAGATACTAATAAGTATGGTATATTAGATGTAAGACATATAGAAGACAGAGTATATAAAGTAAAAGATATGGTAGAAAAACCAAATGTTGATGAAGCACCATCAAATATAGCAATATTAGGTAGATATATAATAACACCAGAGATATTTAATATACTTGAAACTCAAGCTCCTGGAAAAGGTGGAGAAATACAACTTACAGATGCATTAAAAACTTTAGCTACACAAGAAGCTATATATGCTTACAACTTCGAAGGAAGAAGATATGATGTAGGTGATAAATTAGGATTCTTAGAAGCTACAATAGATTTTGCATTAAAGAGAGATAACTTAAAAGATGACCTTTTAGAATTTATAAAAACTAAAGTTGAAAAGTAAATAGTAAAAGTTTAAGAGGGAGGATAATTATGTCAGTATTAGTAACTGGAGGAGCAGGATATATAGGAAGTCATACAACTATTGAGTTAATTGAAGCAGGACATGAAGTTATAATAGTAGATGATTTCTCAAATAGTAATCCTGTAGTAATAGAGAGAATAGAAGAGTTATCAGGAAAAAAAGTTAAATTCTATGAAATAGATATAACTGATAAAGAAAAATTAGAAGCAGTTTTCAAAGAAAATAAAATAGATTCAGTGATACATTTTGCTGCATATAAAGCTGTTGGAGAGTCTGTAGAAAAGCCTTTAGAGTACTATATAAACAATTTAACAAGTACATTAGTTGTATTAGACTTAATGAGAGAATATGGTGTTAAAAAGTTTGTATTTAGTTCTTCTGCTACTGTATATGGAGATCCAGTAAAAAATCCTATACTAGAAGATTTTGATTTATCAGTAACAAATCCTTATGGTAGAACAAAATTAATGATAGAAGATATGCTTAGAGATATATGCAAGGCGGATAAAAGTTTAGATGTTGCAATACTAAGGTACTTCAACCCAGTTGGAGCTCATAAGAGTGGTAGAATAGGTGAAGAGCCAAATGGAATACCAAACAATCTAATGCCATATATAACAAAGGTAGCTATAGGAAGTTTAAAAGAACTGAATGTATTTGGAGATGATTATCCAACTCACGACGGTACTGGGGTAAGAGACTATATACACGTAGTAGATTTAGCTAGAGGACATGTTAAGGCTTTAGATAAACTAAGTGAAAATCCAGGATTAGTTACTTATAACTTAGGAACTGGTAATGGTTACAGTGTTCTTGATTTAGTTAAAGCTTTCTCTAAAGCTAGCAACAGAGAAATTCCATATAAAATCGTAGAAAGAAGAGCTGGAGATATAGCTATGTGCTATGCAGATCCTAGCAAAGCAGAAAAAGAGCTAGGATGGAAAGCTGAATATGGAATTGATGATATGTGTCAAGATTCTTGGAGATGGCAAAGCCAAAATCCAAATGGATATAGCGATAAATAAAATTAAATATATATAAAATAAAAGGTACTATTAATATACATTATGGTTTTAATAGTACCTTTTTAGATGTTTTGATAGGAAATCTGATGTCAGGAGTTATAGTTTCTTTACTATCTATTTATATAATTTATCAGAAAAATTAAATATATACAAATTAAATACTTTTATATATAATTGATTATGTATAAGATTTTTTACCAAATTTTGTACTAAAAAGAAAAAATGTAAGGTATAAGATTTATTATGTTTGTTTTTATTTAGGGGGGAAGTAATGAAGAAAATTATAAGAAAGTTTATGACTATAACATTGTCAATGTGTATTCTATTATTAGGAGTATCTACATCTGCAAGTGCAGCAAGTAAACATCTTTTAATAATAAATTCTAAAACAAATACAATGGGATATTATGTTGATAATAATTTAGTTAAAGAGTTCCAAGTTGGAACTGGAAAGTACGGAACTAAAACACCTACAGGTAAATTTACGATAGTTAATAAAATTGCAAATAGACCATATTATAGTGGAGGAATACCAGGAGGAGATCCTAGAAATCCACTTGGAGACCGCTGGTTAGGACTACATGTTGGCAATACATATGGAACTACATACGGAATACACGGAACTAACAATGAAAGCTCTATAGGAGGAAACGTTAGTGCTGGCTGTATAAGAATGTACAATAAAGACGTTCGTTGGCTATTCGATAGAGTACCAACAGGTTCTACAGTATTAATCAGTGAAACTTCAGATACATATTCACAAATTGCAGCAAAATATAATATAAACATAGAAAAAGCTGTATCTAAGTGGAAGTCAATAGATGGAAGTTGGTATTACTTAAATGAATCAGAGCACTACCAAAGAAACTCATGGAAACAAATTGGAGGGAAATGGTACTACTTTAATTCTAGTGGACAAATGCAAACTGGATGGAAGCAAATTAAGGGAACATGGTATTACTTAAAATCAAACGGTGCAATGGCAACAGGATGGGAAAAAGTAAATAGCACATGGTATTACTTTAATGCTGACGGAAGCATGGCAACGGGATGGAAGGAAGTAAATGGAACATGGTACTACCTTAACTCTGATGGAAGTATGGTAACAGGATGGAAGAAAATAAATAAAACGTGGTATTACTTAAAACCAAACGGAGAAATGGCAACAGGATGGGAAAAAGTAAACGGAACATGGTACTACTTAAATGAAAATGGAAGCATGGCTATTGGCTGGAAACAAGTTGATGGAAATTGGTATTACTTAAATGAAAATGGAAGTATGGCAACAGATTGGAAAAAAATCAATGGATTATGGTATTACTTAAAACCAAATGGAGAAATGGCAACAGGATGGGAAAAAGTAAACGGAACATGGTACTACTTAAATGAAAATGGAAGCATGGCTATTGGCTGGAAACAAGTTGATGGAAATTGGTATTACTTAAATGAAAATGGAAATATGGTAACAGGATGGGTCAATCTAAATAATAGATGGTATTACTTAGAATCTAACGGAATAATGGCAACAGGTTGGAAAGAAATCAATAATAAAAAATATCATTTAAAAGAGAATGGCGAGATGAGTACAGGATGGCTGATTTTAGAGGGAAGTAAATACTACTTAAATCAAGATGGAAGTGCATATATTGGCTGGCTAGAACTTGATGGTAAAAAATATTATTGCGATTTAGATGGAAGTATAGTAGTAGGAGAACTTGTAATGGGAAATGTTAAGTATACATTTAATAATGATGGAGAGCTAGTATCTGAATCTAATGTCGAAAATCCAGAGAAGCCTGAAAATCCAGAGAAGCTTGAAAGTCCAGAAAATCCTGAAATAACAGAAGATAGTACAACAATAGAGAAAATAGAAGATTTAGAAGGATCACAAGAGCAATCTGATGAATTAGAAAGTTCAATAGTAATGGAAAATTTAGAAGAAATGTAAATAATTTGATTATTTAATTTCTTTTAATAAATTAATAGTTAGTAAAATGAGTATCTGTGCAGATACTCATTTTTTTGCTTTAAAATTGTGTTAAAAATCATCTAAAAAGTAAAATCTAAATAAATTATTAATATAGACAAATACAATACAGATATAGTAAAATATAATGAGAATAAATTGTTTAATAAAATGTAGAAATATGACAGTGATAGATAGCTATGATATTTTAAGGAGGAAAAAATATATGGATACAGCTGTTTCTAAGTTTGTTGATTTAGAAGATAGTGAGATAAAATCTATGGAAAGAATACATGTAAAAGATAGCTTTATATATAGATTCTACTCAAGAACATTAGATATAGTTTCATCATTTATAGGACTTTTAATAGGGATACCTCTAGTTATTATATTTGGATTTTTAATTAAACTAGAGGATGGCGGACCAATATTTTATAAACAAGAAAGATTAGGAAAAGATGAAAAGCAATTTTCAATATATAAATTAAGATCTATGAGAGTAGATGCTGAAAAAATAGGTGGAGCACAATGGGCTCAAAAGAATGATCCAAGAATAACTAAAGTTGGTAACTTTATTAGAAAAACAAGAATAGATGAAATACCACAATTAGTAAATATATTAAAAGGTGATATGAGTTTAATTGGTCCAAGACCAGAAAGACCAGAATTAACTTATGAGTTTGATAAAGAAATTCCAGGATTCTTATTAAGGACAGCTGTTAAACCTGGGTTAACTGGATTGGCTCAAGTCAATGGAGGATATGAAATAAGTCCTGAAGAAAAGTTAAAATGGGATATAGAGTATATTAAAAATAGAAATATATTAATGGACTTAAAGATTCTATTCGCTACAGTAAGAGTAGTATTAACTGGTGAGGGTGCAAGATAAAATGGCTTAATGCCATTTTTTTTTGTTTATTTATATATTGTGAACGCTAATTAAATAAATTGACAATATATGATACTATTATATATACTTATTTATAGAAAATGATAAAACGTGGATTTTATTGACATGTAAAATATATATTGGAGGGAAAAATGAGGAGATTTTTGAAGAAATTTGCATTATTATCATTGTTATTACTTCCTATGATAGTTGGAAGCTATAATCAGTCATTTGCTTATAGTGATCACGATGAAGAAACTTATGATGAGTACACAAATGAAATGAAAATGAAAGTACAAGAAAGGCTAAAGGAAATAAGAAGTTTATATCCTATAAACCTAAGTAGATCTAAACCGCTTACAATTGTTTTAGACCCTGGACATGGTGGTATAGATTCAGGTGCTTCAGGAAATGAATTAGTTGAGAAAGAAGTAAATCTTGATATTGCAAAGGCTGTAAAAAGTAAGTTAGAATCATACGGTGTAAATGTAGTAATGACAAGAGATGCAGATCTTGCATCAAATGATAAGTTAGAATTAGCTGAGAGAGCTGCTATAGCAAATGAACTAGGAGCAGCATTATTTGTGAGTTTACATAATGATTCTGGCGGAGGAGATGGAGCTCATGTTATTCACTCTATAAAAGGTGGATTAAGTAAAACATTAGCTACAAATATTGCTAATAGTATAAGAGATAATACAGTTCAAAACTTGAAAAAATATAATCCGGTATGGAGTAGATCATATGTAAATAACAAAGGTGAAACTGTTGATTATTATGGTGTTATTAGAATGACGAATATGCCTGCTGTAATAGTTGAACATGCTTATCTAGATAATGCAAAGGATGTGCAAGCTATAAATACACCTGCAAAAATTGAGTCAATGGGAAATGCCGTTGCAGAAGGTATATATAAAACTATACAAGAAAATTTTTGTAGATGGGAAGAAAAAGACGGAGATAAATATTACTATGACCATAATGGAGTTATGCAAACAGGTTGGTTAAAATATTTTGATGGCAGTTGGTATTATTTTAATGAAGATGGAATAATGCAAACTGGATGGGAAAAAGTAGATGGAAAATGGTACTATTTAAAATCAGATGGAGTAATGGCAACAGGTTGGATAAAACTAGATGGTAAATGGTATCACTTAAAATCAAATGGAGAAATGTCAGTAGGTTGGATAAAAGTAGATGGAAAGTGGTATTACTTAAAATCAAATGGAGAGATGGCAACAGGTTGGATAAAATTAAATGAAAAATGGTACTACCTAAGATCAAGTGGAATAATGGCAGTAGGTTGGGAAAAAGTAGATGAAAAGTGGTACTATTTAAAGTCTGATGGAGAGATGGCAACAGGTTGGATAAAGTTAAATGAAAAATGGTACTACTTAAGATCAAGTGGAGTAATGGCAGTAGGTTGGGAAAAAGTAGATGGAAAGTGGTACTATTTAAAGTCTGATGGAGTAATGGCAAAAGGATGGTTAGACTTAAATGGCAAAAGATATTATCTAAAAGATAATGGAGAAATGGTTACAGGAAAAGTTAAAATAGGTAATAAAACTTATAATTTTGATAGTTCAGGAGCATTAATTAAATAATCAAACAAAATAGTTATCTCAAATTAGTTGATTTTTATAAATTTAGAGATAACTATTTTATTTTTCAGATATTTAGTTCAATAAGTTTATATTTTAATTATATTATGGTAAAATTAAAGCTAAAGCAAAATTGTCGAAAAGGAGTGGAATATTTGGACATTATACATGAAAAAAAAATAGGTAAAAATGCTTATTTTAAAGAAATTTTAGCGTATTTATGTGTTTTTTTCTTGATATCAAAATACTACATAGATATTATCCTAAAAGGATTACATAGCCCAATGCCTAAGATGTTTTTATTAGGGGCATTAGCATGTGCAGTTATTTTATTAGGTATAAAAGTATTAAGTAAGCAAGTATATAAGATTGAAGTGTTCATAGGTTCAATTTTTATTATTCAATTTTTAATTACAGGAAACACTTTATTTTTGATAGCGTATATTTTCTCTATGGCTTTAGGTCAGGTAGAATTTAGAAAAATAATGAAATGCTACTTTTTAGTTAGCTTATCATATTTTTTATCTATGATTATATTAGGAGATAAGGGATTAATTATAATCGGTTATATGGGAGTAAGAAGTGATTTAGGATTTAAAAATCCTAATACTGCATTTTTTTCATTCTTTATGGTATGGTCATCATTTTTATACTTATATCTAAAGTCAAAGGAATGTAAAAGTAGTGAACAAAAATTGGCGTACTCTGAACTTAAACTTGATTTATTTAAAGATTTAGGCATAGTTATATTGTGTATATTCCCATTAATAGTTTATTCAGAAACAAAAACAAGAACTGGATTACTAACAGTAGCATTAATTTTTATGTTTATCATAATGATAAAGTTTTTAGAAAAAAAGAATATATCTTTAAAATTTTTAGAATATATTCCTCAATTATTTACATTGGGAAGTGTAGGGTTAGCACTACTATTTGGAAACAACTGGATTACAAATAAGTTTTTATCTGATAGGCCAAAGTACTGGGATATGTATTTAACTCACTGGAAATATGGGCTAAATCTACAAGGGTATGATAATAACATTAGAGATATTGTATTTTCAGAAAGGATTCCGTTAGATAGTGGATATGTGTTTGGACTTTATGTTGGAGGATTAATAATTTTTATTATATTTATAAAAATAGTATCTTTATCAATAAGACAACTTATAAAAGAAGAAAAAATAGCTGAAATAGTATTTATGGTATCAATTCTTATTTATAGTTTTGCAGAGACAATATTATTAGATGTTAACACAAATCCAGCTTTAATCTTAGTATTTTACTATGCATTTAAAAATTGGGAAGAAATGAAGAAACTTAACAATATAAAATAATTTTAGAAAAACAACAGAGAGGGTTTTATAATATGAAAAAAAATATTTTGATTAAAATAGCAAGTATTCTAACTATACTAATGATTACAATGCCTACTTTGTCATATGCTGATACTATAGACAAAATTAAAAATCCTTTAGAATATAAAGCTATGAAGGAAATTGAAGAGGAAGAGAAAAAAGAAGAGTACTTAGAAATTGCATTAAATCTTATAGAAAATCACCTAGGAATAACTAGATCAGATTTAGCATTAAAAAGTAGTAATTTAAGTTCACTATATGAATATATAGATAATGCTTATAAACTAAATCTTACTAATCATGAATTTGAAAGTAATATAATTGAAGAATTGTCAGAGACAGAGGAAGAAGAAAATCCTCAACATATATCTAAAAATTTATTTAAGTATTTTTTAATTATTTTCTTTATTGCAGTTGCTATAACTTCGGCTTGGAATTATATTTTATTTAAAGTAAGACAAATAAAAGCAAACAATATGAGAAAGTAGGTTGAATTATAAAATCAGTAGCATTTTTACTTATTGCATTGATGTCATATATGTTTTTCTCAATAGATGAAGATAAAATAAAACTTAAATTTAAGAATAAACGTGTTTATTTTTAAAGATTTTAAAATAGGGGGGTTATCTTTCAAAATATTTTTTGAAAGATAACCCCCTATTTTTATGATTTGAAGATAAATACAAAGTATGTTAAAATAAATAGATATTTTGTTTTTTTTAATTTATTATTGTAAATAAGAAATAATTATGTATATAGGACTAGAAATTAGGAGATGAAAAATGAATAATATAAATAGTGATATTGTTTCAATAATTACACCTGTATATAATGCAGAATCTTTTTTAGAAGATACTGTAAATAGCGTATTAAAACAGACTTATCAAGATTGGGAAATGATTCTTATAGATGACTGCTCAACAGATAAATCAAGAGAGATTATGGAAAAGTTAGCTTTGATGGATGATAGAATAGTTCCTATATATTCAGAAGTTAATGAAGGTGTTGCAAACTCTAGAAATAAAGGTATTGAAAAAGCAAAAGGTAGATATATTGCTTTTTTAGATAGTGACGATTTGTGGAAACCAAATAAATTAGAAGAGCAAGTTAAATTTATGAAGTCTAAAGATATTGCATTTTCTTTCACTGGATATGAATTCATAAATGAAGATGGAGAAGGATTAGGAAAAATAATAAGTATACCAAGTAAAGTAACTTATAATGAGTTGTTAAAGTACAATTGCATAGGATGTCTAACTGTAATGATAGATAAGAAAAAGGTAGATAAGATAGAAATGCCTACGTTAAAGCATGAAGACTTCATTACTTGGCTATCGATATTAAAAAAAGATATAGATGCATATGGAATAAATGAAAATTTAGCTTCTTATAGGAAAAGAACAGGATCTGTATCTGAAAATAAAATAAAATCAGCTACTTGGACGTGGAATATTTTAAGAAATATAGAAAAATTAAATGTAATAAAAGCATCTTGGTGTTTTGTAAACTATGCTTTTATTACAGTAAAAAAACATTATTTATAAATTATACTTTATAAAGTAAGAAAGGAAATATAAAATGAAATTTTCACTACTATTACCGACACTTGGAACAAGAGTTAATGAGTTGAATAGATTATTTAAAAGTATAGAAAGTCAAACATATAAGAATATAGAGCTAATAATAGTAACTCAAGACAATCATGATGTTGTAGCAGATATAGTAAAGGATTATTCTATAGATGACGTAAAGCATATAAGAATAGATGAGAAAGGAATATCTGTTTCTAGAAATGCAGGGTTACCTTATGTAACAGGTGATATATTAACATTTACAGATGATGATTGTTGGTATACAGCTAATGCATTTGAAACTGTAAAAAAATATATAGAAGAATATGATCCAGATGTAGCTACATTTATGCATATGGATCCAGATAGAAATGAGTATACAAAAGTATACCCAAATGAAAAGCAAATAAATTTCTCCAAAAGACATACTTTAAAGCAAATATCATTTGATATTTATATAAATATCAAAAATGTACCAGATTATAAAATAGGATTTGATGAGAGATTTGGTGTTGGTAGAAATTATAACTCTGGAGAAGAAAATATATATTTAATGGATCTTTATAATAAAGGTTATAAGAAAATGTGCTTCTTCCCTGAATTAATAGCTTATCATCCTAAAAAGGATAATAACTATTTAGATGAAAAATCTTTTGTAGCTAAGGGACCATTATTTAAGAGATTATTCGGGAATACCTTAGGGTTACCTATGTTTATTGTATTTGGTATAAAGAAAGCTAAATTAGTTGATAATTTTGGGACTTTATTTATAAAAGGAATAAAGGAAAACATTAATTTTAAGTTATAATATATTGA
Organism: Romboutsia sp. CE17; assembly: GCF_012317385.1. Classification (GTDB taxonomy): domain Bacteria; phylum Bacillota; class Clostridia; order Peptostreptococcales; family Peptostreptococcaceae; genus Romboutsia_E. The sequence goes on along the minus strand of NZ_CP051144.1, from coordinate 2,187,159 downwards.
ATTTATATTAGGAGATTAGTTTAATGAAATTAAAAAAAGTTATATCTACAGTTTTACGGTTGATTCCTCAGTTTTTTGATATGATAATTACTAAAGTTAAATCTATGTATAGCCCACTATCAAAAAAATATGAAGGTGTATGGCTTATAAGTGAAAGAGGAACTGAAGCTAAGGATAATGGATATGTATTTTTTAAATATATTAGAGAAAATCATCCTGAAATAGATGCATACTACGTGATAGATAGCAGCTATACAAATGATTATAATAAAGTGAAATATTTAGGAAATATTATTGAATATAAAAGTTTAGAACATAAAATAGCATTTTTAAAATGTAAATATGCAATATCAACTCATATAGGCCACTTAGAGCCGTGGGCATATAAATTATACAAGATGATATTAGATAGAAAGAATAAAACAAAGTTTGTACTTTTACAGCATGGTGTTATAAATCATGATTTAAGTGATATATATGGTAAGAAGGCTACAAAATTAGATTTATTTATTACAAGTACACAAAAAGAATATGAATCTATAGCTTATAGTGAAAGTTATGGATATAGAGAAGATGAAGTTGCGAAAACTGGTCTAGCAAGATTTGATTTATTGAGCAATTTCAAAACTAAGAATCAAATATTACTAATGCCTACATGGAGAAGTAATATAGTTAACCCTTCTTATAAAAAAGAAAAAACTTTACCGGATAGTGTATTTTATAACTCTGAGTATTTTAAAAGATACAATTCATTAATTAACAATGAAAAGATTGCTAAGTTATTAAGAGAAAATAACTATGAAATGATATTCTATCCACATTATGAGATACAGCAATATATACAGTATTTTAATACTAAGTATGATGATGTTGTAAAAATAGCAAAAAAAGAATATTATGATGTACAAACTTTATTAAAGGAATCAAAATTATTAATAACAGATTATTCAAGTGTATTCTTTGACTTTGGTTATATGGAAAAGCCTATGCTATACTATCATTTTGATGAAGGGCATTATAAGCATGGATACTTTAGCTATAAAGATGATGGATTTGGCGATATATTTGTCAAAGAAGATGATTTGGTAAATGCAATTGAAGATATGTTTAATAATGACTTTATAATAAGTGATTTCTATAAAGATAGAATATCTGATTGCTTTGGGGTTATAGATGATAATAACTGTGTTAGAATATATAATAAGATTAAATCACTTTAATATTGGAGCGAGTAAAAATGGAAAAAGAAAATGAATTACTTAGACAGGTTCAACTGAAGATAGTAGATATTATGGTAGAAATAGATAAGCTGTGCAGAGAACATAACATAGTTTACTATTTAGCTTATGGTACGGCAATAGGTGCTGTAAGACATAAGGGATTTATACCATGGGATGATGATGCAGATATAATTATGGATAGGGAAAATTATGAAAGATTTGTTGAAGTATGTAAAAAAGAATTAAGTCCCAAATTCTTTTTACAAACAGAAGAAACAGATCCAGAATATAAGCTAGTTATGCCTAAAGTTAGAATGAATGATACATCTTTTGTAGAAAAGGTTTCTAAAGATTGGAATATAAATCATGGGATATATGTAGATATATTTATAATTGATGAATGTCCTAACAATAAATTTGTTCAATATGTAAATAAAAGGGTTTTATGTGGTACTGAGTTTGCAAGAAGTGGGCTTTATACTTGTGATAAAAATCCAGTGAAAAAAATATTAAAACCATTATTTTATAAAAGGACTATATTAAACTTATGGAATAATGTGGTTTATGATAGATGGAAAAAAGATGACAGTTTGTGTGTAGATAACACAGGACGTGGACTTGTTTTCAAAAGAGAGTACTTTGGTAAACCTAGAGAAATGGAATTTGAAGGGCATAAATTTTATGTTCCAGAAAAAGTTGAAGATTTCTTAACAGACTACTATGGTGATTATATGCAACTTCCACCAGAGGATAAGAGAGTATCTCATCATAGCATAATACATATAGATTTAGAGAAATCTTATAAAAAATAAATTTTAAGGAGCTTTATTATGTCAAAAGTAGCAAAAACAACAGTTATGATTATGGCTCTTACAATTTTATCAAAGGTATTAGGATTAATAAGAGAACAAGTATTTGCAGCTTTCTATGGTGCAGGAATATATGCTGATGCATATATAACAGCTATGAAGATACCTACAATATTATTTACCGCTGTAGGAGCAGCCATATCAACTAGCTTAATACCTATATATAGTCAAGTGAGCCAAAAAGATGGAGAAAATAAAGCTAATGATTTTATTAATAATTTAATAAACATAGTTAGTATATTATCTATAGGTATTGTAATTTTAGGAATAGTTTTCACAGAACCATTAGTAAAAGTATTTGCTATTGGATTTGAAGGTGAAAAATTAGATATTACCATTAAATTTACTAGAATAATACTTTGGGCAGTGTTATTTATAGGGCTGAATAATATACTAAAAGCATTTCTTCAACTAAAAGATAACTTTAAAGTGCCTGAACTTATGGGAATACCTTATAACCTTATAATAATAGCATCTATAATTATAAGTATGAAGACTAATACATACGTTCTTATAATAGGATCGTTATTAGCATTAATGTCGCAAGCTTTATTTCAGCTTCCGTCTGCATATAAAAAAGGGTTTAGATATAGTCCAAGGGTAGATTTAAAAGATGAAAATGTTAGACATTTAATAGTGTTAGTTTTACCTGTATTAATAGGTGTTGGTGTTGAACAAGTAAATACTTTAATTGATGGTACCCTAGCATCTACATTTGGAGATGGTGTAGTTTCTGCATTTAACTATGCAAACAGACTTTATGGATTTGTATCAGCTATATTTGTTACATCTATATTATCTGTAGTATATCCTTTAATGTCAAAATCTTTAGCCTCTGATAATAAAGATGGATTTAAGGTTTCGCTGAAAAAAACTATAAATAGTATAGTGATTTTCCTTATACCTATCAGTGTAGGAACTATGGTATTAGCTTATCCTATTGTAGAGGTGCTTTTCCAAAGGGGTAAATTTACTCCAGAAGACACTATTATTACTGGTAATATACTTATTGTATATATAATAGGTATAATAGCATGGTCATTAAGAAATGTTATGTCTAGAGCATTTTACTCTCTTCATGATACAAAAACGCCTATGATGAATGGTATTATATCTATAGTCTTTAATATAGTTTTAAATATTATATTATCTAAATATATGGGATATATAGGACTTGCTATAGCTAGTACGATTGCTGCCTATATTGGTTTAACTATTTTCTACTTTGCACTAAGAAAGAAAGTGGGGAGTTTTGGCGGTAAAAGTATATTTATAACTTGTACAAAATCCATAATAGCTGCAGTTATAATGGGTATTGTAACTAATTTTGCTTATAGTAAACTAGCATATGTTTTAGGTGTATCTTTATTCGGAAAGATAGCATCTCTAGGGGCTTCTATATTTATAGGAGTTTTAGTGTATGGGGTCTTAGTTATAGTTTTAAAGGTTGAAGAAATAAAATATTTTATGGATATGGCTAAGTCTAAATTAAAATTAAATAAGTAATATATAAATATATAAATGGCTATCTAATTAGTGTGTATCACTAGTGATAGCCATTTTATTTTGTGTAAATAATCATATATATATTGACATATGGTGTCAAAAAATATATGATTATATCATGTTCAAAAAATGAAAATGAGGTGAGGTAGTGGAGAATATATATAAGGTTTTATATATTATAAATAATCATAGAGATGTTAATCAGAGGTATTTAGCTTCAGAGTCGGGACTATCAATAGGTAACATCAATTCAATTATAAGAAAACTACAAGAAGAAAATTATATAAATATTGAAAAAAACAATGGAAAAAATATATATGTGGTAACACAAAGTGGTATAGATTTTTTATCTAAAAAAATACATGAAGACCAATCTAAAAAAATAAAGCTACATTCAGATGGTCATAAGAATATAAAACAAGCGGTAATACTGGCTGCAGGACAGAAGAAAATATTTGAAAAGCCTGTTGGTTTTTTAAGTATTGGAGATATAAATATAATTGATAGACAAGTTAACTTATTAGAACAACATGGAATAGAGAAAATAGTTATAGTTGTTGGATATAAAAAAGAATTTTATGAAGAGTATGCAAAAGATAAAAGTAATATCGTACTAGTTACAAATGATAGATACAAATGGACTGGAACAATGGAATCTTTATCTAAAGTAAAAGATGTTATAGATGATGATTTTATCTTATTAGAAAATGATATGGTCTTTGAAGAAAGAGCTATAAAAGAGATATTAGATAGCAAAGACAGAGACTGTATGGTAATAACAAGTGAAAGTGGATCTGGAGATGAAGCATTAGTAGAGATAAGAGATGGATACGTTTATAAAATGTCTAAGGATGTTCATCAGTTTAATAAAATTGATGGTGAAATGATAGGTATAAGTAAGATTTCATATAAAGTATTTAATAAAATGTTAGAACAATTTAAATATAATAAAAATCCTTACTTAAACTACGAATATGCTCTTATGGATATTGGTAGAGAATGTAATATTGGATATATAAAGATTGATGATTTAGTGTGGGGAGAAATAGATTCACAAAAGCACTATGAAGTATTTACAAAACACATTTATAATAGATTGCTAAGAAAAGAGCAAGAAATAAAAATAAATAATATAAGAGATCATTTAGTAGACATACTTTATATAAATCCTGAGGACATAATAGAAATAACTTCAGCAGGTGGTATGACTAATAAAAACTATAAGGTCAATATAAAAGGTAAATATTATATATTAAGAATGCCTGGTACAGGAACTCAAGATATGATAAGTAGAGAAAATGAAAATAATAATGTTCATTTAGTAGACTCTCTTGATATAGACTCTAAGATTACATACTTTAATCAAGAGTCTGGAATAAAGCTAAGTGAGTTTATAGAAAATGCAGAGACATTAAATTCAAGTACAGCTAAAAGAGAAGATAATATGGAACTAACAGCTTCTATATTAAGAAAACTTCATACATCAAATATAGAGTTTAAAAATGAGTTTAATGCTTTTAATGAAATAGAAAAATATGAAAGATTAGTAGAAGAAGCTAATGGAGAGTATTATGAAGACTATATAAATGTAAGAAATCAAGTAATATCCTTAAAAGATATGCTAGAGGCTAATGATGTAGAAAAAAGACCTTGTCACAATGATACTGTTCCAGAAAACTTTATAAAAGATGATAATGGAAGAATTTACTTAATAGACTGGGAATACTCAGGAAGCAATGATCCAATGTGGGACTTAGCAGCTCATATATTAGAGTGTGATTTCTCGAAAGATGAAGAAGAATTATTTTTACAAAAATACTTTGGCTCTTTATCTATAGAAGAAAAATATAAAACAAAGATACTTATATATAAAATATGTCAAGATTTCCTATGGAGTATATGGACTATTGTAAAAGAAGCTAAGGGAGATGACTTTGGAAGCTACGGAATAGATAGATATAACCGAGCAAGAAAAAATTTATGTGAGATAAATAATTAAAATAAGGAGCAATCAGGATATGAAAAACACTGCAATAAATCTTAGCAAGGTTAATGGAATAGGAATTACATCCGGAGTACTATCAGGAATATTATGGGGATTAGACACAGTTATCTTAGGAATAATTCTTAGTAAAATTCCGAATATAGGAATTACTAATGCTGCAATGTTAGCTCCTTTAGTAGGTGCATTCTTACATGATACTTTTTCAAGTTTATGGATGATTTTATTTTCTATAACAAAGAAGGAGTTTGTTGAAACTATAAAGTTACTTAAAACTAAAAGTGGAAAGTTTGTTTGTTTGGCAGCTTTATTTGGAGGACCGATAGGAATGGCTGGTTATTTACTAGCTATTAACTATATAGGTTCAGGATATACTGCTAGTATATCAGCTATATATCCAGCTGTAGGAGCATTTTTCTCATATATTTTCTTAAAAGAAAAATTAAGTATAAAAGGTTGGATAGGTTTATCATTAAGCATATTAGCTGTTATAATACTTGGATACACTCCTACTCAAGATATGGCTTTAAACTTTGGTCTAGGATTTGGATGTGCATTAATTTGTGTAATTGGATGGTCTTTAGAAAGTGTTATCTGTGCATATGGTATGAAGGATGATGAAGTTAGTCCTACTCAAGCATTACAATTAAGACAATTGGTATCAGCAATAGTTTATGGAATATTAATAGTTCCACTATTTGGAGGATTAGGACTGACTAAGGTTATAATTACTTCTAACTTAACTATTATGATAGCAGGGGTAGCATTAATAGGAACTTTATCTTATATATTTTACTATACGGCAATTGATACTATAGGACCAGTTAAGGCTACAGGTCTTAATATTAGTTACTCAATATGGGCTATAGTATTTGATATGATATTTTTAGGAAGTAGCATTACACCTAAATTAGTTTTATGTAGTATACTTATAATAGTAGGATCAGTTATGGTGTCTAAAAATTAATAACAAAGGAGAAATAAAATGAGAGCAATACTATTAGCAGCAGGTATGGGAACTAGACTTAGACCTTTGACTTTAGATACGCCAAAGTCATTAGTTAAAGTGAATAAAAAACCTATGTTAGAAACTCAAATAGAGTTTTTAAGAGAAAAAGGGATAAACGAAATTATAGTTGTAACAGGATATTTAAGTGAAAAGTTTGAATATCTTAAAGATAAGTATGGAGTTAAATTAGTTCATAATGACAAGTATGATATATACAACAATATATATACTATGAGTCTAGTTAAAGAGTATTTACCAGATAGCTATGTTATAGATGCTGATGTTTATCTTCATAACAATTTTATTGATGAAAATATAGATAAATCAACTTACTTCAGTGGATACAAAGAGGGATTTAAAGATGAGTGGATACTAGAATTTGATGCTGAAAATAAGGTTCATGGTATAAGAGTAGGAAATGAAAAAGGTTATATCCTGTGTGGAGTATCATACTGGAATGAGCAAGATGGAAAAATAATAGTTGAGAGATTAGAAGAAGCAATAAATAGTGATGATTTTGAAAACTTATATTGGGACGATATAGTAAAAGATAATATTGATATGTTAGACATAAGGATAAAAAAGATAAGCTCAGACGATTGTTTTGAAATAGATTCACTAGAAGATTTAAATAAAGTGAATGAATATATATTAAGCTTAGACTATGAAGATAGGAAAGCTTAAAAATGGAAAATCCTATTAAAGTTTGTTATAAAATACTACTTTAATAGGATTTTTTATGTTATTTGACAAAATATTACTATATTATATATACTTTACATGTATAAAAAGATAATTAATAGCGTGGGGGAAGAAATGAAAAAAATTAAAATTACCATAAGTTCAATATTTTTATTTTTTTTCATATTTTCAGGAAGTGTATATGCTGAAAAATATGAAATGAGAGGAGCTTGGATAACTACAGTTTATAATAAAGACTGGCCTAGTAAATCAAGTTATGGAAATGTAACTAAGCAAAAGCAAGAGTTTATAAATATATTAGATGAATTAAAATCTTTAGGTATAAATACTGTAGTTGTACAAGTTAGAACTGCTGGAGATGCACTGTATAAATCTAATATAAATCCGTGGTCTAGAGTTCTTACGGGGACCCAAGGAAAAGATCCTGGATATGATCCATTAAAATTCATGATAGAAGAAACACATAAAAGAGGTATGGAGTTTCATGCTTGGTTTAATCCGTATAGAGTTACAACTTCAGGTACGAACTTACAAGCTTTAGATGTAAAGCATCCAGCAAGACAAAATCCTGATTGGATAATTTATAATAATGGTGCGATGTATTACGATCCAAGTAATCCAGATGTTAAAAATCATATTGTAGATACTATAAAAGAAGTAGTAAAAAATTATGATGTAGATGCTATACATTTTGATGATTATTTTTATCCAGAAAAATATCCATTATCATCAGGTGAAGGTAAGGATGGCAATGAAGCAAATGCAAGAAGAAATCATGTTAATGAGATGGTTAGATCTGTATACAATGCTATAAAATCAATAAATAGTAGTGTCGAGTTTGGTATTAGCCCATCTGGAGTTTGGAAAAACAAATCAAGTGATATAACAGGATCTGATACAAGAGGAAATGAAAGTTATTATTCTGTTTATGCAGATACTAGAACTTGGATAAGAAATGGATGGATTGATTATGTAGTTCCACAAATATATTGGGAAATTGGCAATAGTGCTGCTGATTATAAAACTCTAGTTAAGTGGTGGAACAATGAGGTTGATGGTACTAAAACAAAATTATACATAGGTCAAGGTATTTATAAAGATATTGTTAGAAATGAAATATATGATCAAATAAAGCTAAATGATCAATATGAAAATATAAAAGGAAGTATTTATTATACTACTTCGGATATTTTAGAAAATCAAGTAGTAAAAGATGCAATGAAATTACTTTATAAACCTGGATGGAAATATAGTGATAACAGATGGTATTTATTAGATGAGATTGGAATAAAGAAAACAGGCTGGCAGAAGGTAAATAATGTGTGGTACTACTTGGATAGTAGTGGAGCAATGAAGACAGGCTGGCAAAAAATAAATAATGTGTGGTACTACTTGGATAGTAGTGGAGCAATGAAGACAGGCTGGCAAAAGATAAATAATGTGTGGTACTACTTGGATAGTAGTGGAGCAATGAAGACAGGTTGGCAAAAGATAAATAATGTGTGGTACTACTTAGATAATAGTGGAGCAATGAAGACAGGTTGGCAAAAGATAAATAATATGTGGTACTACTTAGATAGTAGCGGAGCAATGAAGACAGGTTGGCAAAATATAAATAATGTGTGGTACTACTTAGATAATAGCGGAGCAATGAAGACAGGTTGGCAAAAGATAAATAATGTGTGGTACTACTTGGATAGTAGTGGAGCAATGAAGACAGGCTGGCAAAAGATAAATAATGTGTGGTACTACTTAGATAGTAGTGGAGCAATGAAGACAGGCTGGCAAAAGATAAATAATGTGTGGTACTACTTGGATAGTAGTGGAGCAATGAAGACAGGTTGGCTTAAATTAGATGACAAAATTTACTATCTTAAACTAAATGGAGCTATGGTGACAGGAAAAGTATATATTGATGGTAAAGATTATAGCTTTGCAGCCAATGGAGAATTAATAATATAAATATTAAATAGAATATATAAAAATTGAGAAAAATGTTCAATTATGGTAAAATATAAATTAATGCATGAAAATTACTAACTTAAATATAAAAATGAAATAAAATAAGGGAGATTTATATATGAGATATAAGTTGCAAAGTACTTGTACTAAACAAATTCCTAAAGTAGTAACAGCTATTGCTATGGCAGGATCGGTATCTTTAATAGCTAACGTTGATAAAGTTAGTGCAGAAAACTTAAATCAAACAGAAAATTTGGATGAAAATCAAACGATATATAAGGAACCAGAAATAGATAAGGTAGAAAACTTAGAAGAGTTCAGCAGAATAGTAGAAGAAGTAACTATAAATGAAGTTGAACAAGAGGTTGTAAGCGATCAATCTGTTGAGAATAAAAATAATGCTCAAATTGGAATAGATGAATATAAAGAAAAAAATGGATGGGTTCAAGAGGCAGATACTTGGTACTACTATAAAAATGGTACTAAAGCCACTGGTTGGCTAAAAGATGGAGAATCGTGGTATTGGCTAAAATCTGATGGGAAGATGGCATCAAATGAATGGTTAAACCTTAATGGAACATGGTACTGGCTAAAATCTAGCGGAAGAATGGCATCAAATGAATGGATAAAAGAGAATGGTTATTGGTATTGCTTTAAGCAAAGCGGAGCTATGTATAGTGAAGAATGGGTTAAGCATAAAGGATATTGGTACTGGCTAAAATTAAGTGGAAAAATGTCTACTGATGAATGGATAAAAGACAAAGGTGAATGGTACTGGCTTGAGTCTGATGGAAAAATGTCTTCTAATGAATGGGTTAAGCATAGAGGTTCTTGGTATTGGTTAAAGTCAGGCGGAAAGATGGCTAATAATGAAATACTTAAGGTAAATGGAGTTTGGTACAGATTTGATAATAATGGAAAAATGGATTCTAAGACAAACTTTAAAGTCGGTCAAGTAAAGCCAGTTAGTTCTTTAAATATTAGAAGTGGAGCATCTACAAGTTATAAAGTAATAGCACAAGTATACTCAAATGAGTATGTAGAAATTTTGGACTCAACTAGTGGATGGTATAAAGTAAAAATAGGAAATGGAACTATAGGTTGGGCAAGTTCTAGCTATATAAATGTTATAAACTCTAGCAATGCATCTGGCAATGAACAATCATCAGAGTCAACAAATTCCTCTAAGATACAACGTGTAATAAATATAGCAAAAGACCAATTAGGAAAGCCATATGGATGGGGAGCAGAAGGACCTAATTCATTTGACTGTTCAGGGCTAACTTATTATGCTTATAAAAATGGAGCAGGAGTAACATTACCAAGAACATCAAAAGCTCAAGCTACAGTAGGTAGGGCAGTAAGTAAAAGTAATTTAAAACCTGGAGATTTAGTATTCTTTAATACTAATGGACAAGGTATAAGCCATGTTGGTATATACATAGGTGGCGGTAATATGATACACTCTACAAAACCAGGTGATGTAGTTAAGACTACAAGCATAAATTCATCATATTACTCTAGTAGATATGTTACAGCAAGAAGAATTGTTGAGTAAACTAGACAATATTAAATAAAGTATGACTTATTATATGAATTAAATTAATTTTAAGTATAAAAAATAAAAATAGGATGATTTCTATAAAATGAAATCATCCTATTTTTATTTAGGATATTTTAATTTATATAAATCACCCATATCATATATTATTAATTATGTTTTAATTTAATTAAAACTTATCATTATCTTTAGGTAAGATATCATTATAAATAAAGTCATGTAACAATGGTAAGGTATCTTTTTCGAATCTAAGTACCCATCCTGCATCTCCATATTTACCACCTTTACTATGAATATCATCATCTATAGGAAATTCTATTTGTTTTATATTTATATTTCCAAGGCTTAATACTGTAGAACCTAAACCTAATATTTGAGAAGGTTTCATATTAGTTTTTACATAAGGTAGAACTGTATCAATCAATCCTGGATATTTAGAAATAGGTAATGATTTTACAGAACTAAGTAGTCCTTGGATAACTTCTCTTTGCCTTCTATCCCTCTCCATTGCGCTATCATTTTTTCTTATACGAGAGAATGATAATGCTTGATATCCATTTAGCTTCTGTTTACCTGCAGATTCTATATATTGTATATCTCCTTTTTCCGGATTATCATCCCATTTATATGTCTCTGGTATGAATTTATTAACTTCCTCTAATTCAGATTCTTGGACTGTAACGGTAACTCCTCCTAAAGAATCTACAATATCCATGAATGAGTAGAAATCAACAACAACATAATTATGAATATCTATTTCGAAATTATCTTCTATAGTTTCTATTAATAAATTTGCTTGTCCATAAGCATAAGCGTGGGTTAACTTTTGGTATCCGTGCCCAGGAATATCAACATAGCTATCACGTGCTAATGATGTAAGTTTAAGGCTTTTATTTACATCATCTACTGTAAGGATCATCATTGAATCAGATCTTGAACTTTCTTCTCCAGGGCGTCCGTCCGTTCCAACTAATAAAATATTTGTTACCCCGTTTTTACCTTCATATTTTATATCGCTTAAGGCTTCAGTATTTATGCTAGAATCATGAATAGAATTCAGCTTATAATAAACATATCCAAAAGCACTTGCAGGAAGAGCGATAACTAAAATGGCCAGGAATATAACTAGCTTTTTTAATTTTGACAAAAATATCCCTTCTTTCTTGTTTTATATTTAGCATATCTCTAATTATATTAAAGTATGACAATTTATTCAATATAGTTGAATAAACAAGTGTCGGAAAAGGAAGAAAATATTTCTATGTGATTATAACTTTGCTTAACAAAAGCATTACCCTTTTCATATTAAGTATTATATACAAATAGAAAAAGGAGAATGCATATGTTAGTAGTTGAAGAAAAATTATTAGAAATAGAAGAACCTAATTTAATATGTTCTTTAAATTATCCAGTAATAAGACTTTTGAATAAAGAAAATAATTTTATAAATTATATAAATAAAAAAATATATGAAGATGTACTATGCTTTAAGGAAGTTGTAAAAAAAATATTAGATGAAGAAAGTAGCGATATATATATGAATATATTGACTGAATTTATGATTACTTTTAATAAAAACAATATAATAAGTATTCCAATAGAATTTAGTCAATTTCTTGGCATTAACAACATAAGTTATATAAACTCTTATAATTATGATATTGATTTAGAAAAAGAAGTAAAGCTTAAAGACATTTTTAATAGTGATATAGATTATAAGTCGCTTTTAAAAAATATAGTCAAGATACAGATAGGAACACTTTTAGAAGATTATGATAAGAGCTCAAATGTAGATGCAATTGACCTAATAAATATGATTTATAGTATTGAAATATATGACGATCAACCTTTTTATCTTGAAGAAGATGGACTTGTATTTTGTCTTTCTGGATATGAAATGGGGAGTTATTCATCTAGCATTTTAGAATTTAAAATAATGTATGAGGATGGTGTTGACTATTTTAGCGACTACTTTATAAGAGAAGTTTTAGAATAGAATAATAAGTTGTATTGAACTGGAGGAATGTTAAATGAAGGAACTTAAACCTTATGACAGAGAAGCTGCTGCAGCATATGCTAAAAAATGGGCTCTTGGAAGAAATAAGGAGTATAAAGACTATGAAGACTGGGGTGGAGATTGTACAAATTTTATATCTCAGTGCATAAAAGCTGGCAATATTCCTTTTGATCATTCAGGAAGTCATGTTTTAGAACAATGGTATTGGTATAGTGATAAAGAAAGAACTCCTACATGGACAGCCGCAGATCCGTTTTATAAATATATAGTTGGAAATAATAAAAATAATAGCCAAAATTATGGCATTGTTGCTAGAGATGCAGATTATAATGAATTAGAGCTTGGAGATATTGTACAGTTAGTTTACGAAGGAAAAGCTTATCATAACATGATTGTTACTGAGGTTATTTTAGAAGGGGAGTATTTAATTGATTATTTGATTTGTCAGCATACTTCCGATCTTTTAAATTATCCTTTGAGCTTAAAAGAAGGCGAAAGAAGATATGTGAAGATTCTTGGATATTATGGATGGTAGTTGGTTGTGGGAGAGTAGGGAGTGGTAATATTCAGTACATGCAACAAAAGGCGTTGCAAATGGACTGAATATTACCATTTCCCACGCTCTCTGAGAAGCTTTGAGTGAGAGGGTATTAATACTACACTTTCACATCTCCTTCCTGGTCAACCTTTAGAAGGAGTGGGATGCACTCTCACATCTCCTCTCTTGCAACTGATAGTGATTTGTTTTATTTATAAAATATTTCATCATTTAGAGTTTGGATGTTGTTTATAAATAAGGCTTCTTTTATATTTGGATTTTCTTTTAAGTAGTTTTCTAGGTTTAGACCGTAGTAGCGTGGGTCTATTACATGTATTTTTTTATAGTCCTCTGTTAAAAATGGTATGAAGTTGTGTGCGAAGGAGTCTTTTATTATTAAGATCTCCTCTTTTTTGTTTTGGTTTCCTTCTATTAATGCATATGCCGGGTCACCATGAAGGAAGTATTGATATTTATTTTTACCTTTTAATTTTTCTTCTCCATATAAGGTGTTGTAGTTTTTTGTGAAATCTGTGTTCATTTTAAAGTTGTTGTAATTTTTATAAGCATATATTGTATCACTTTTTATATTTGATAGTATTGCTTTAGAGTAATATGTTCCAAAAAAATCTTTTGATACTTCTACATAGTTTTCAAATAAATTATCATAGCTATTAGATGTACTACTTTTCTTATTGTATAGATCATTATAGGCTAATTTTGCACCTAGTTGAGTCCAGTGATGATCACTGTTAAAGTAAATGTATTTATCTTTATTTTCTTTTAACACCTTGTATGGTGTGTAAAAAGATGTAATTTTATTTTCTATATAAGATAATGCTTTTTCTTGACTATCATTTATTGCATACGATGGTAGTTCATCATAATAAAATGCAGTAGATGTAGGGATTATCATAACCTTAGATTTTATTTTAAAATTTTTGTATAATTTTTCTGTCAGATTATTTACCTGGGAAATATTCTTATCTATATTTTTAGTATTAAAAATAAATTTTTCTAAAAGCCTGTCATTTTTTGTTATATATATATTTCTAAATTCTCTGCTTCCAAGTACATAACTAAAATTATTTTTTATAGATATAAATTTTTCTCTAAAAGGAAATTGGTCTGAAGTATATTCATCAAATGTCTTCATAAAATGTCCAGTTTTTATTTTATCTATTGAAATTTTCGGAAGTTGAGTTAGTATTTTATTTTCTAATGTACTGATTGTTTTATCAGGTGTAACTATATTTATTATTGGAAATATAATTATAAATCCTAAGAAAAGAAATACTGTTAAAAATTTAAGTATACTATTTTTTTTCATAAAATCACCTGAACCTTAAAATCTAAAATATAAAAATGGATTAAAAGTAGAGTCTACTAAAAAACTAGTAGATAGTATTAATCCAATCATTAAAACTATAAACTTTAATAAAGTATATTCTTCAAATATATTTTTGAAAATTGGAGTAGACGCTAAAATTCCTATTATCAATAAAACTATATTTGGAATTAGATAATAATAAAAAGTAGAATCAAAAAGTGCATTATTAAAGTTAAACATTGTTTTATAGTAATCAAATACACTATTAAGTTCAGTTATATCGAATAATACAAAGCTTATTAATACTAAAATTATTACATATAAGTGATTAAATATATTAGGTATAGATTTTAATACTTCTAATAAGAATAATTTTTCTACTATTAATATAACTCCAAAGTAAAGTCCCCATATTATAAAGTTAAAGCTTGCACCATGCCAAAGTCCAGTCAAAAACCAAACTACAAGAATATTAAATAAAAATCTTGATTTATTACATCTATTGCCACCTAATGGTATATAAATATAATCTCTAAACCAAATGCCTAATGAAATATGCCATCTTCTCCAAAATTCAGTTATTGATTTTGATACATATGGATAATTAAAGTTTTCTAAAAACTCAAATCCAAAAAATTTTCCAAGTCCAATAGCCATATCAGAATATCCTGAAAAATCAAAGTATATTTGAAGTGTAAAACAAATTATACCAAGCCAAGCTGTTCCCATAGACAAGCTATCATAGGATAAACTCTTTATGTTAAACCAAATAATTCCGAAGTTATTAGCTAAAAGAACCTTCTTAGAAAGCCCAACTATAAATCTACATGTACCATCATAAAATTTATCAAAAGTATGTTTACGATAATTTAAATCTTTAGCAATATCAGAGTATCTAACTATAGGTCCAGCTACTAGTTGTGGAAATAGAGTTACATATGTTGCTAAAGAGATTATATTTTTTTGAACAGGGGCTTCATTTTTATAAACGTCTATAGAGTAAGACATTGTTTGAAAGGTATAAAAACTAATTCCAATAGGAAGGGCTAAGTTTAACAAAGGAAGATTGTTATTTGAAATATTATTGTAAATTGATATTAAAAAATCACTGTACTTAAAAAATGTAAGTAAGCTTAAATTTACTACAATTGAAGAAATTAATGCTAATTTAGATTTAATATTACCTCTATTATTATCTATAATCATTGCATGTATATAGTCTGAAAAAATAGAGAATATCATTATAAATATATATATGGGCTCTCCCCAAGCATAAAAAATTAGACTAAATATAAGTAAAGTTAAATTTTTAAGCCTATAGGGAGATAAGTAATAACAGATTAATACTAAGGGTAAAAAATAAAAAATAAATGCTATACTACTAAAAACATTAATTTTTAATCATCTCCTTATTTTGTTATAGTATCTATTATAATATTTTGTATATCTTCGGCATTTTCAGCAGCTATAAGATACACATAGTTTCCTTTTTTCTCAACGATTGTGTTTGCAGCTCTAGTTGCATTTTCTTCTTTTCCATAACCAGAACCAAATGGTCTTTCAACCATATCTTTTTTATATCCTTCTAAAGCATCAAAAACCTTATCTGCATTTTCAGAATCAGAAGTTTTTATGAAGATTACATCTTCTAGGAAAACATTCATAGCAGCTCTTATTATGAAACCTTCTTCAATTGAATCTTTAACATCATTAAAGTATTCAAAATCGTTAATATCTAAGCTCATTGATTGTTCAACTAAGGCATCTGAAGAATTAACTGCTTTTTCCACTTCTGAAGCAGAAACATTTTTGAACTCGTTAGAACTACCTTTAGATGAACATCCAACTAATCCTAGTGTTAGAACTAAAGATAGTACTAAAAAAACTTTTTTCATTTACCTACCTCCAAAATACGTATCTTTTGTCATAATTATATTTTACTATATATTCTAAATTAAAGGTTAAGAAAATGTTACAATATAAGTAGTATTTTACTTATACTATTAATAAAATAAATTAGAAAATTATTGAAGGAACCATACGAGAATGTTAAAATAACACTTAATAATAGGGATATTATAAACAAAATGTAAAAGGATGGTAATACATGTCTTATAGAAATAATAAAGGTAAAAATAATGTAACATATTTGAATAAGAAAAAAACAAATAGAAGTTATTCATCTAGAAAAACTACATCAAATAAAGTTGTAAATAAAAGAAGTACAACAAAAAAATCTAAGTATTCTAGCAATAAAAGATCTAATAAGGGAAAAGTAAATATAAAGAAATTAAGTGTATTAGCATTAGGGATAGTATTACTTGGATTTGGTACGCTTAAAGCAACTAGTGGAGTAAGTAATATAGTTAAAAGTATAAGTACAAAGATTATAAAGACTAGTGATGCTGAGGTTAAACCAGTACAAAAACAGTTTGATTTATCTACAGAAAATGAAGGAGTAATGAGTAAGTTTAATGTTTATATAGATCCAGGTCGTGGTGGAGAAGACAATGGAATGGAAAGTGAAGAAACAGGGAAATACGAAAAGGAAATAACTTTGGGTATTGGTAAAAAACTAGCTTCGAAATTATCAAATTATGATGATGTTAATGTAATTATGTCAAGGACTGATGATTCTAAAACTATGAGCTTTAAAGAAAGAGCAGAAGATGCAAAAAAACAAAAAGCTGACCTTATAATATCTTTACAATTAAATGCTCATTCAGGAGATGCTCCAGCTACAGGAATAGAGACTTATTATAAAGAGGATGAATTATACCACACTGGTGATATAGCAAGAGTTATTCAGGATTCTATAACGTCTTACGTAGAAGTAAAAGATAGAGGAGTAGGAATAGGTAAGTTTGGTATTTTAAATGAGGCTACTATTCCAGCTATTATAATTAAATGTGGATTTATAACTAATCCAGAAGATGTAAAGAAATTAACTGATGATAATTACTTAAATGAATTTACTGAAGGTATAGCTCAAGGGTTACTATCTTATATTGATTCTAATAAGTAGTTTGAGATTTTTATTAGGATGCTACATGTAAAATGCCAGGTATGCAGTTAAAAAATACTGCAAATGCCTGGCATTTTTACATATTTGCATCCTTTTACTTTACTTTTGTGTGCACAAAATAGGTGTAGGTAATATATATTAAAGTAGCTATATTTATTAGGGGTGAGTTTTATGAGTAGTTCTACTTTTAATATCATAAACTTTGATGGTGGTGGACTTAGAGGACTTTTGAGTATTACTCTTTTTGAGAAAATACAACATGAGTTTCCCGATATTCTTAAGCAAACTAATATGATTGGTGGTACATCTACAGGTAGTCTGATAGCTTTGGGATTAGCGTATGGGCTCAGCCCTAGAGAGGTTAAAGAGATGTATTCAGAAAAAAATATTAAGCATATTTTTGATAAATCTTATTATGAAATATTAAGACCTAAGTATGATAATGAAAATCTTAAAGAGGTACTTCAAAGTGTTTTTCCTAAGAATTTAAGACTTAAAGATTTAGGTAAGTTAGTTGTTATTCCGAGTATGTATATTGGTAATGAAACTAGTGAGTGGAAGCCTATATTTTATAATAATTTGCCTAATTCTCCTACTGAAAATGCTAGGGTAGTTGATGTTGCAATGTATAGTAGTGCAGCACCCGTTTTTTTTCCTACCTACAATTGTCATGTTGATGGAGGCCTAATTGCAAGTGATCCTAGCTTATCTACAATTGTTTATTCATTAGATCAACAATTAGGTAAAGACTTAAAGAATATTAGATTACTTTCAATTGGTACTGGCTATTTATACAATAGTATAAAGCAAGACACAACTCATTGGGGGGCTATAGATTGGATTATTAATAAATCTCCAGATTTTCCTATAATACCTATTACTTTAGAAGGAAACTCTCAGATGAGCCAGTTATTTTCTAAGATACTACTAGATGATAATTACTATAGATTAAATCCAAGAATGAATAAAGATATAGGAATGGATGATGTTTCTTCTCTTGAGTATTTAAAAAACTTAGGGGAAGACTATGATATTGAAGATACAATTAAATGGCTAAATATGAGATGGAATAAAATGGTATAATCATGTGATATAATAGAAGTGTAAAACTTAAGACAAATCATATTTTGGAGGAAAATATGAAGAATAATCTAGGGGTATTAGAAATAGATAATTTTTATTTATCTAGAATTTATGAAGAAGGAATAGAAGAAGAAAAGAAAAAATCTAATGGAGTTTATTATACACCTAAGGTAATAGTTAGGTACATTATGGAAAAAACTCTAGAAAAGCATGATATACTTAAGAATCCATGTCCTAAAATTTTAGATATTTCATGTGGATGTGGAAATTTTTTATTAGAAGCCTATGATATATTATATGATTTAATAGAATCGAAAATATATGATTTAAGAGATAAATATAATGATGAATACTGGTGTATAGATAATATTCATAAACATATTGTAGAAAATTGTATTTTTGGAGTTGATATAGACAACAAAGCTTTAGAAATATTAAAAAATGCTTTAAGTAACAAGAATTCTAGTGAAAAAGAGGATAAAACTAAATATAGTGTAAATATTTATTGTGAAGATGGATTAAAGAAAGAGTGGGATTTTAAGTTTGACTATATAGTGGGAAATCCACCATATGTTGGGCATAAGTCTTTGGATAAAGATTATAAAAAATATCTACTAAAAGAGTATAGTTCAGTTTATCGAGATAAGTCTGATTTATATTTTTGCTTTTATAAAAGGGTAATAGATTTAATTAATAAAGATGGCACAATATCTATGATTACCCCAAGATATTTTTTAGAAAGCCCATCAGGAGTAAATTTAAGAAAATACATTAAAGAAAATTCCTATATAGAAGAAATTGTTGACTTTTTAGGAGCTAATATTTTTAAAAATATAGGAATAGCAGGGTGTATAGTAACTTTAAAACCAATTAAGTATAAGGATTTTAAAGAAAATCATAGTATAAATATTTATAAAATAAAAGATGAAAATATTAAAATAAATGAAGTAGAAGATTTAAGCTCTTTTATAAATGGGGGAAGTTTTGAAAATTTTTATATTAATCAAAATTTATTAGAAGAGGATTGGCTAATTACAAATCCTCAAGATAGAGAGTTTTATAAAAAAATCCAGTGTAAATGTAAGTATGAATTAGATGAAATTGCTACAAGCTTTCAAGGAATAATAACTGGTTGTGATAAAGCTTTTATAATAGAAAATAGTAATGAAATATCAGCACCCAAAAATCTTTTAAAAGTATGGGTAAAAAATAAAAATATTAGAAAATATATAATAGATGATACTAAATATAGATTGATATATTCTAATGACATAGATGATGAGAAAATTTACGAAAATACAATAAAAAAATATATAGAACCCTATAGAGTGAAGCTTGAAAATAGAAGAGAGTGCAAAAAAAATATAAGAAAGTGGTATGAATTACAATGGGGAAGAGAAAAATATCTTTTTGAACAAGAGAAGATAATGTATCCTTATAAATCTAAGTGTAATAGATTTGCTATAGACCATAATAACTCATATTGTAGTGCGGATGTATATTCTTTCTTTATAAAAGAAAAATATAAAAATGAGTTTTCAAATGAATATTTAGTAGGGGTATTAAATTCTGATATATACAACAAATATTTTAAGATAATAGCAAAATGTATGGGAAAAGATATATACGATTATTATCCTAATAAAGTTATGAAAATAAAAATATTTAAAGATAATAATTATAAAAAGATAGAAGAATTATCTAAAAAAATTATATTTATTTTAAAAAATAAAAATACTAAGTATAGTGAAGATGAATTAGAGACTAAGTTAAGTATTTTAGAAGAAGAAATTAATAAATTAATAAAAGAATCTTTGCAAATATAAAGTATATTCACTAATAGCCTTCTTAATTCATATAATTTAATGAATATCATTTTAAGGGGGCAAATCAATGATAACATCAAGAGTATCTGAAAATGAAAAAAGAGTTTATGTAAATGTGAATGGATATATAAGTAAAAAAGATGCTAGAGAGTTCTTAGCTAATTATAAAAATTCTACTAAAGGAATGAAGCTTTCACAATATAATCTTGTAGTAACTCCAAGTGTTTTCGAGTGTGAGGATAACGAAGATATAAGAACTACATGTATGGCGTTTGTAAAATCAGGCTATAAAAGAATTTACTTAGTTGATGAGAAAAAATCATTAATGAGTGCAATGTCTTTAAAACCAATGGAGAAAAAAATATTTCTAAAATCTGTAAAGATAGTTTCAAATATAAACCTTATAAAATAAAAGGAAATTGCTAGATTAAAACTAAAAAATATGAAAGATATATATTTTTAAATTTAATTTTATGATAAAATATAATTAAATTTTTTGGAAGTATATATCTTTCTAGGATAAATAGGTGGTATTATGAAAGGTTTAGTTTTAGAAGGTGGAGGAACCAAAGGTGCTTACCAAATAGGAGCATATAAAGCCTTAAGAGAGCTTGGAATTGAATTTCAAGGAGTAACAGGTACTTCTATAGGTGCATTAAATGGAGCATTTATAATTCAAAACGATATAGAAATAATGGAAGATATATGGAGAAATTATGACTATTCAAGTTTTATGAATATAGATGAAGATACATATGAAAAATACAAAGACTTAGATTTTACTGCGAAAAGCTTTAATATAGTTTTAGAGTTGATGAATAAAGCAAGAAAAAATCAAGGTATCGATATAACTCCTCTTAGAGAGATGTTAGAAAAAAATATAAATGAAGAAGCTATTAGATCTTCTAATAGAGACTTTGGAATAGTTACAGTTCATTGGGATAAAAAGTTTAATCCTCACCATTTATACATAGAGGATATTCCAGAGGGAAGATTAGTAGATTATTTAATAGCTAGTGCAAGTTTACCAATTTTTAATTTAGAGAAAATGGATGATAAACTTTATTTAGATGGAATGTTCTCTGATAATATACCAGTTAAGCTTTTAGTCGATAAAGGTTATAATGATATTGTTGTAATTAGACTAATGGATGACTTTATTGGAAATATGAACGTAAATAAATTTTTAGATAAAGGTATTAATATAACAACTATAATACCTTCAGAACCATTAGGAGGTTCTTTAAATAAAGATAAAGAAAATATTGAAAAAAATATGCTTTTAGGTTATCTTGATACTATGAAGGTTTTTAAAAGATATGAAGGCGTTAAGTATTACTTTAATTTAGACTATAAATTTGATGAAGACTATTGCTTTAATAAGTTTATAAGTTTAAAAAAAGAAACTATTGAGTATTTATGTAATTCTCTAGGTATAAAAAGAGATGTATCACGTAGAACATTATTAGAAAATATTATACCTAAATTAGGTGAAGTTCTTAATTTACCAAAAGAGTTTTCTTATAAAGATTTATTTTACGCAGTGTATGAACAAAAGCTTCAAGAAAACGGTATTAATAGAAGGCAGTTATATGATTTTAATAAATTGGTAGATGTAGTACATAAAAATTATAAACCGAATAGGGAAAGTGAAGAAATTAACGAAGTTCACTTAATAACGCCAATACCAAAGAGTAAATTGCCTAAGGTTTTAACAAATCAAATAATAAGTGATTTTAAGAACCAAGGTTAATATATAAATAATATACTTAAACTAATAAAGTAAAACTAATACTTTAATTATAAATATTTTGGAGGTTTAAACTATGGAAAAAGTAGTAAGTATAAAAAATGCAAGTGGATTACACGCTAGACCAGCAGGAATGTTTGTTAAGAAAGCTTCTGAATTCAAATCTACAGTAGAAGTTATAGCAAAAGGAAAAACTGTAAATGCTAAATCAATAATGGGAATAATGAGTTTAGGATTAGCTAAAGGTGATGAGTTAATAATATCTGCAAATGGAGAAGATGAAGAAAGAGCAGTAAACACTTTAGTTGAATTAATAGAAAGTGGATTTGGAGAATAAAAAGTTTTTATTTAAAGTTTTATTTGGGTATGTAAGATAGTGATGGAATGTAATTTATATTGTATTTAGCTAAAAAATGCTTTAATATAAATTACTTTTCCATTATTTACTCAAATTGTATATATAGAACAATGTTTGTTAATAAAATAACTAAATGGATTAGAGTATGTATATAAGAGTATAACAACTTGTACTAGGAGGAATATTACTATGTTTAAAGGAACAGGGGCATCTCCAGGGATTGCTATAGGAAAAGTTTTAGTTGTAGAACATGGAGAGTTAGAGATACAAAAGGTGTCTATATCTAATATTGAAGAAGAAGTTGCAAGGCTTGATAAAGCTGTTGAGGTATCAAAAGAAGAATTAACTAAGGTTAAGGAAAAGGCTTTACTTGAACTAGGGGAACATGAAGCAGAAATATTTGAAGCTCATTTATTAGTATTAGAAGATCCTGAGTTAATAGACTCAGCTAAAGCTAAAATAAAAGATGAACAAGTTAATGCTGACTATGCTTTAAAAGAAATAAGGGATATGTTCGTAGGCATGTTTGAATCTATGGATAATGAGTATATGAGAGAAAGAGCTGCAGATATAAAAGATGTTACTAATAGAATAATAAGACATTTATTAGGTGTAAAAATCGTTGATTTAGCAGCTTTAGAAGAAGAAGTTATTTTAGTTGCTCATGACTTAACTCCTTCAGATACTGCTACTATGAATAAATCTAAGGTTTTAGGTTTCTTAACTGATATAGGGGGAAGAACTTCTCATACAGCTATAATGGCCAGAACTCTTGAAATAGCAGCTGTAGTTGGTTTAAATGATATAACAACTAAGGCAAATGACGGAGATTACATAGTGTTTAATGGGGATACAGGGGAAGTAATATTAAATCCTGATGAAGAAACAATAGATAAGTATACAAAGTTAAAAAATGAGTTTGACGAATATAGAAAGTCACTAGAGTTGTTAAAGGGAAAACCATCACAAACTACTGATAAAAGACATGTTGAGTTAGCTGGAAATATTGGTAGTCCTAATGACGTTGAAGGTCTTATAAAGAACGATGCTGAAGGTGTTGGACTTTACAGAACTGAATTTTTATATATGGACAAAGAAGATGGATTCCCAACTGAAGAAGAACAATATGAAGCTTATAAAGCTGTTTTAGAAGGAATGGACAATAAGCCTATAGTAATAAGAACGTTAGATATAGGTGGTGATAAAGAGTTACCATACTTTGATATGGAACCTGAAATGAACCCATTCTTAGGATACAGAGCTATAAGAATATGTTTAGATAGAAAAGATATATTTAAAACTCAATTAAGAGCTTTATATAGAGCAAGTGTACACGGAACTTTAAGAATAATGTTCCCAATGATATCTTCTTTAGAAGAATTATTAGCAGCTAAAGAAGTAGTTGCTGAAGTTAAAGAAGAGTTAAAATCAGAAGGAATAGCTTATGCGGATAATGTAGAAGTAGGTATGATGATAGAAATACCATCTGCTGCTGTTATATCTGATATATTAGCTAAACATGTTGATTTCTTCTCTATAGGAACAAATGATTTAATACAATACACTTGTGCAGTTGATAGAATGAACCAAAAGATAAGTTCTCTTTACAATCAATTTAACCCAGCAGTGCTAAGACTTATAAAAACTGTTATAGATAATGCTCACGCTGAAGGTAAGTGGGTAGGAATGTGTGGAGAATCTGCAGGAGATCAAAGAATGATACCAATACTTCTTGGATTTGGTCTTGATGAATTCTCTATGTCACCAATATCTATACTTCCAGCAAGAAAGTTAATAACTTCTGTTAGTTATGAAGATATGAAGAAATTTGCTGGAGAAGTTTTAGCTATGGGAACTGCTGAAGAAATTAAAGCTCACGTAGAGAAGACTTTTAATATGTAAGTAAAAAAGAGGTTTTTAGACCTCTTTTTTTACGCTTAAGGAAACTATATCATCTCAAAAACTGTGAATAAACCCTCAAATCTACTTATATCAATGCACTAATTTTGAGCGTAAAAAATAATTTTGAGCAACGGACGAAGTCGTTGGCGACATGAGCGAAGCGAATTTTTATTGCAAATTATTGGGGAATGTATGTATATATTTATAGTAAAGATATGGGAAATGGAAAATATTTACTTTAGATTTTAGAATTGATATACTTAATATAAGATACAAATTAGGAGGATGGGATGAAGAAGATAAAACTGTTTGACTTAATTGAAAAAAGTTTTTTAGCTTTGAAAAAAACAAACAAAAAAATCTGGATAATAGGAATTATAATATCAATATTTTCTGGTGGTCTTACAATACAAGAAAGTTTTGCTCCAGATTTATATTCAGATTTAGCTTATGAAGATGAATTTTATGAAGATGGATACTATGAAGATGAGTACTATAATGAAGACGTTGATATATCAGAGTCTGATGATACATTACTTGCAGGATTATTAGGATATGCAATTCCAATTATAATAATAGCAATATTAATTTTTATAGCTATTGTTCTTGTAATAGGTGTACTTATTTCTACAATAACATATTATTTATATCATAGTATATATGAGTCATTATTTGATACTAAACTAGAAAGAGCATCTTTAGGATTAGTTGTTAAAGCAAATCTAACAGTAATTTTAAAGGTTATAGGTGGATTTATATTATTTATAATTCCAGGAATAATAATAAGCTTAAAGTATGCACCAGTGAATTATGTATTATGTAAGAATCCAGAGTTATCATCAAAAGAAATTTTAGAGAAAACTAGAGATCTTAGTAAAGGATTTAAATGGAAGATATTTATCTTTAACTTATTTATCAGCATAATAATGGGCTTAATTATGATTTTATGCTCACCAGGTACTTTTGTTGATGGATATATTTTGGTAAATATATTAGATACATTAGTTACATTTGCTATAACAACATTTATGGTTGTATATAGTGGATTATTTGCCGTTTATTTATTCAACGGAATTGAAAATATAAAAGATAAATTAGCTATAGAATAAAATAAATTTTAATATAAAAAGAGAATCTATGTGAGTTAAATTACTAGATTCTCTTTTTTATGTTTAAAAAAATTATATTAAGCTAAATTTTATTAATATATTATTGATATAAGTCGCCAGCTAATTCTTCTAGTTTTTCTAAATCTAATATAGTTATATCTTTACCATCTTTTCTTATTATTCCTTCACTACAGAACTTATCCAGAACTCTTAGTAAATGTCTATAACTTGTTCCTAAAAGTTCTGACACATGAGTTAGATTATCTGAATTATTATCATGATCATATTCTGTAGCGTAAGTTGCTAATATATAACTTGCAAGTCTGTTTTCTAGTGGATAGAGCATATTTATTGAACTTGATAGTGATGCACTTGATAGTTTAAATGCAAGTTGTTTACAAGTATAATATAAGAATTTTGGATCTTTTAATGCTATTTCTTCTATTATTTCCCTTAGAATAGCTATACAAATACAATCTTCAACAGCTTGTATATTACAGTCAATGTTCGTATTGTTCAGTATTTCCGTATCCCCTATTATTTGTATTGGAGAATAAAATCGAATTAATAATGATTTTCCATTTGGAGCAGTTATATATACTTTAGCTCTACCATCTATGAAGAAGTATAGGTATTTCAATTCTTCGCCAGCAGAGCAAATATGCTCATTTTTCTTAAAGTGATGTATTTCCATATATTTTTTCATATCATTACTAAAAATATCATTGATATTGTATTTTTTTATATAGTAATTTAACTTATTATCATCGATTACCTTAAACATTTTTTAATTCTCCTAAAAAAATATTCGATAATATGACAATTGTCATATTATGTCGTATTGACTATCTGATATTATAACAAAGCAGAAAAAATGTAAATTATTTTTATTTTAGTCAGAATATTAATAATTATACAAGGAGGATTTATAAATGAAAAAAATATTATGCTTAGGAACTACATTAATGTTATCAATGTTAGCATTAGTAGGATGTTCAAGTTCAAGTGAAAGCAATAATGATGATTTAAAAGTAACTATGATAACTAGTGTTGGTGGAATAAACGATCAAAGTTTTAACCAATCTTCATGGGAAGGATTACAAGAAATAGAGAAAGATTTTGGAATTAAAGTTAATTATATAGAATCAAAACAAGAAGCAGAATATGCAACAAATATAGAAACAGCAGTTGATGGTGGAGCTGATTTAATATTAGGTACAGGTTTTCCTATGCAACAAGCTATATTAGATGCTGCTAAGAACTATCCAGATCAAAAGTTTGCTATAGTAGATGTTGATTATGGACAAGATACTCCTGAAAATGTTGTTTGTATAACATTTACAGAAGAGCAAGCTGGTTATATTGTTGGATTAGTTGCAGGTAAAGAAACTAAGACTAATAAAGTTGGATTTGTTGGTGGTATGGATAACGAAGTTATAAAGAAGTTTGAAGTTGGATATAAGGCAGGGGTAGCTGAAGCTAATCCAGATGCAGATGTTCAAGTTCAATATGTTAACTCATTTGTAGATGCAGCAAAAGGAAAATCAATAGCTCAACAAATGTATTCTAACGGAGCAGATATAATATTCTCAGCTGCAGGAGATTCAGGTGTTGGTGTTATAGAAATGGCTAAAGAGAAAGACCTTTATGCTATAGGTGTTGATAGAGACCAAAGTAGCTTAGCTCCTGAAAATGTATTAACTTCAGCTATGAAAAAAGTTAACGAAGGTGTTTATAATACTGTAAAATCTTTAATAGATGGGAACTTTGAAGGAGGTTCTACTTTAAGATTTGGTTTAGAAGATAACAGTGTAGGTTTAGCTCCTACAACTAATAATATATCACAAGAAACTTTAGATTACGTAAATGAAAAAATAGAACAAATAATAAATAATGAAATAACAGTTCCAAGCAAATAATTTGGTTTTAAATAAATAGATAGGTTGTCAGTAACATTATGTTTTACACTTTT
The DNA here is from genome assembly GCF_012317385.1 of Romboutsia sp. CE17. Classification (GTDB taxonomy): domain Bacteria; phylum Bacillota; class Clostridia; order Peptostreptococcales; family Peptostreptococcaceae; genus Romboutsia_E. The sequence goes on along the minus strand of NZ_CP051144.1, from coordinate 2,159,418 downwards.
GTACTGACAACCTATCTATTATTAAATTAGAATCCAATTGCTTTATGAAACTGTTATTTTTTTATATAAAATTTTAATATGGACAGTCAGGGCACCCTTGCCCACAACACATACCTAGCTCCATATTTTCTGATTTTATATTAATGTGATTACTGTTGTCAGTGTTTATCCTAAAATCTCCATATTGCATATATTCGTACTCATTAACTAAGACAGTCATACCATCTATGTGGTATATTAAGTCATCACTTTTTTTATTATCTGTAGTTATATCGAATATAGGCCCATCAGCACCGACTCCAGAGAAGTAAATTCTGATGTTTTCTCCTTGTTGATTGTTACTTTTAAGTTTATTTTTTATTGATAAAAGAGATTTTTCGTCTATTGCAATCATTAATAATATCCTTTCTTAATGTCCGCAGCCTGAGCAACCTCCACCACAGCCACCATCACTACTTGAATTTTCTGGTGCTATCATAAATCCATATCCAGTGTCTCTTATAAACATATCTCCATATTGCATATAGTCATTCTCACTCATTACAAAGTTTATACCATCTACAGAATAAGCTTTGTCATCACTCTTTTGCTCATCCAGAGCAAGGCCAAACGATGGCCCACCTCAACCAATGCCTGCAAAATAAATTCTTATTTTACTTTCAGGACTTTTATCTTTTAGTACATCTTTTAAAGCCATAGTAGCTTTTTTGTCTAAAGTTACTTTCATGAAATTCAATCCTTTCTAAAAATATTATTTATAACTATTATACCTCTAATTATGCATATGTATTTAAAAAATTTTATTTATTTTTATATTTCCAATGCCACAGTCAATAGTTAGAGTATATTTTGGATTTTTTCCAATGCTATTTTCTTTGAAATCAGTTTTAATTTCTCCAATATCACAAGACGAATTTATTATAAAATCAAACTCTTTTAAAATATTTACTTCTATATCCCCAGTGCTAGAAGATATCTCTGTATCACCAGTCATATTGCTAATACCAGATTTTATATTTCCAACAGTATTATTTATGTACCCTTTACCAGATATATCTGAAACATTTATAGATCCAGTATTTAAACTTATACCATATTCTTCACATATTAAAGTATCAATACTAAAATCTCCAGTACGCCCTTCAAGTATAAAAGAATTACACTTTAAATCTTTTATATTAACGCTTCCAGTGGTTAAATTTAAATTAAGTTTGTTTAAGTTTACATTATAATCAAAATCTATATTTCCTAGAGATAATTTAAGGTTTAAGTCATTTTTATAAGTACTTGGTAAGTAAATTAAGACTTGTCTACTAAAGGATTTTCCAAGAGAGTTTATATTTAGGTTTGAATTTCTATGAATGTTTATTTTATTATTTTCTGCATTGATTTTAAGTTGCTCTTCTTTAGATAAATCTCTTGTACATTTTTCTATTATTTTTATTTCATTGCTATTTTCATTTTCTAGAAATGATACGTCATCTACATCCAGTTGTAAATTAATATCAGTTATATTTTTAAGGCTTAAAGTATTTTCTGATACAATCTTTAACTTGTCTTTAGAATTTGTGAAATTTAAATTAAAAACTTCCTTTTCAGGTGTATGTATATTTGCGAAGATGAATACCAGTGATAAGCTAAGTGCTACCAAAAACATAATTTTAAAAATATTAAATTTTTTCATATTCCTTCTCCTCTTTACAATTAAAGTAAGCTATTAGTATTTTTCTAAAAGATATTTTTTATAAATAGTGACATATACAAAAGCATTACATTTTTTATTATATATAGAATAGTATTTTAATAATCTCTGTATGTCAATTTATTACAAAGAGAAATGTAATAAAATTTAATTTTTTAAAGAAATTCAAATAAAAAGTATAAAAATATTTTAGATTATAAAATAAAATATAAGGGTATATTTTGTTTACAGATAATTAAAGGTGTGATAATATAATAATCATTAGACCTCTAATCATTAGATGTCTAATGATTATTATATTTATGGGGTGAAACTAATTATGAAAAACAGTATAAGAAGTAATACATTACATGGGAGCTTAATGAGACTTAATAGATTACATAGAAAAATGGCTCATTACAAATTTAAAGAAGTTAATTTAACAGAAGGTAAGCCAAAAATTTTAGATATATTATTAAATAATCCAGGTTGTAGTCAAAGAGAGTTAGCAAATATGTGTAGACTTGAACCTGCAACAATAACAAGTATATTATCTGGAATGGAAAAAGAAGAGCTTATATATAGAGAAAGGAATCCAAAAGACAAGAGAATACTTAATGTATTTCTCACTGAAAAAGGTATAGAAGCACAAAAAGAAGTTGGAAGAGTATTTCTAGAATTAGATGAGATTTGCTTTGATGGGTTTAGTGAAGAAGAAAAAACTCAAACTATTGAAATGTTAAATAGATTATATGAAAATTTAGCAAAGAAAAAATTAGAGTATAAAGAAAGGGAAAAGTAAGGTTAAAAATTACTTTTACAAAACCGAAAGGAGAGATTGACATTGATAAAATTATTAAGATTTTTAAAAGGATCTGCAATAACTTGTGCAATATTAGCACCTATTGCTATGTGTTTAGAAGTTGTTATGGATTTACTTCAGCCAACGCTTTTATCAAAAATTATAGATATTGGTATAGCCAATGGAGATTTAAATTACGTATTAGCTGTAGGAGTAAAAATGGTTATTGCGGCAATAGTTGGACTTTTTGCAGGAGCTATATGTTCTTATTTAGCAGCAGTTGCTTCAATGAAACTAGGAGAAGGAATAAGAGAAGGTTTATTTGATAAAATACAAACCTTATCGTTTTTAGAATTAGATAAATTAAAAACATCTTCATTAATTACAAGACTTACAAATGATGTAACTCAACTTCAAATGATGATGAATATGGCCCTTAGAATGATGGTAAGAGCACCTCTTACAGCAATCGGTGGACTTGTAATGGCAGTAATATTAAGTAAAGAATTATCAAGTATTTTCTTAGTAGCACTTCCTATAATTTTAATTTCTATTTTATTAATAGTAAAAAAATCACTACCTCTTTTTACTTCAGTACAACAGAGAATAGATAATATAAATACTGTTATGCGTGAGAGTATATTAGGTGTTAAGGTTATAAAAGCATTTGCAATAGAGAAGACTCAGGAAGAAAGATTTAACGAAGCTAACAATAACTTAACTAATGAAAGTATAGCTTCACAAAATATGAACTTAATACTTTGGCCTATAGCTACTTTAATTATGAACCTGACAGTAGTAGCTGTTTTATGGTTTGGAGGAAATATGGTTAATGTAGGTTCTCTTGAAATAGGTAAGATAATGGCATTTATAAATTATTTACTTCAAATAATGGGATCAGTAGTAATGGTAATAAACATAATGCTTACTTTCTCAAGAGCAAGTGCATCAGCTACTAGAATAAATGAAGTTTTTGATACAGAGTCAAGTATAAAAGATAAAGATGATAATGTTACGGTTGAAAACTTTGATATAGAATTTAAAAATGTTTACTTTAGATACAATGAACATAGTGAAAATGTATTAGAAAATATATCTTTTACTGCTAAGCAAGGTGAAACTATAGGAATAATAGGTTCTACAGGTTGTGGTAAAAGTTCTTTTGTTAATTTGATTCCAAGACTTTATGATGCGACAGAAGGTGAAATCTTAATAGGTGGAGTTAATATAAAAGATATAAGCTTAAGTCAACTTAGAGAAAATATAGGTATAGTTCTTCAAGAAAATATATTATTTGGAGGAACTATAGAAAGCAACTTAAGATTTGGAAATGAAAATGCAGATGAACTAGATATGGAAAGTAGTGCTAAAGATGCTCAAGCTTATGAATTTATAATGAATAAAGAAAATACGTATAAAAGTGAAGTAGAGCAAAGAGGAAAGAACTTATCTGGTGGACAAAAGCAAAGATTATCAATTGCGAGAACTTTAATAAGGGATCCAAAGATATTTATAATGGATGATTCATCAAGTGCACTAGATATGGCAACAGAAGCTAAACTTCAAAATTCTATAAAAAATAGAATGAAAGATTCAACAGTCTTAGTAATAGCTCAAAGAATATCTGGAGTTATGGATGCAGATAAAATTATAGTTATGGATGATGGAAGAATATCAGATATAGGAACACATGAAGAGTTAATTAGAAGAAATGATATATATAGAAGTATAGCAGTTTCACAATTAGGTGAGGAGGTGCTGAAAGTTGGCTAGTAAGGCGATTTCCTTTGATAGACCTGGTAGAGGACCAGGTATGAATATGATGAAGAGTAATGAAAAACTAAATAATCCTAAAGAAACTATAAATAGATTATTAAAATATATAGGTAGTAAAAAATTATCCCTAGCTTTAATTTTTGTATTCTGCATAATAACTACTTTAGTTAGTATATTAGGTACAAAATTAAATGGAGAAATAGTAGATAAGTATATAGCAGTAGGTGATATAAGTGGGTTATACAAAATATGTATGGTTCTAATAGCTATGTATGTATTAGCTACAGCATCTACTTTTGTTCAAAATAGACTTATGGTAAGTATAGCTCAAAAAACATCAGCAGAAATAAGAAAAGATTTATATGAGAAAATGCAGAACTTACCATTAAAATATTTTGATACTCATTCAAGTGGAGATTTAATGAGTAGGTTAACAAATGATATTGATAATATAAATATGACTTTATCTCAAAGTATAACTCAGCTAATATCGGGAGTTATAAATATAGTAGGTATGCTTATAGCAATGTTAATGTTAAGTCCAAGTTTAACAATAATAGGTTTATTAACAATACCTATAACAATATTTGGAACTAGAACTATAATGAAATATACTCAACCTTTATTTATAAAGAAACAAAATGATTTGGGTAGATTAAATGGATATATAGAAGAAATGGTTTCTGGTCAAAAAGCAGTATTATTATTTGGTCAGGAAGAAAATGTTAAAAAAGAATTTAATAATATAAATAAAAGTATAACGAGTAGTGCAATACTTGCAGATGCACTTTCTGGTTGTATGGGTCCATTAAATAACTTTATAAATAATCTAACATACTTAGTATTAGCAGTATGTGGTGGAGTATTTATATTAAAAGGTGTAGATATAAGTGTTGGGATAGTATTTACAATAATACTTTATATGAGAAACTTTAACCAACCAATAAATCAAATACTTAATATATCTAACTCACTTCAAGGAGCTTTAGCAGGAGCTGAGAGAGTTTTTGAAGTTATGGATGAAGAACCGGAAAAGGATAAAGAAGATGTAATACATGTAAATGATTTACAAGGTGAAGTTGAGTTAAAAGATGTAGATTTCTCTTATAATAATGATAAGAAAATATTAAATAAAATAAACTTAACTGCTCATAAAGGTCAAACTATAGCAATAGTTGGTCCAACTGGATCTGGTAAAACTACTATAATAAATTTATTAAATAAATTCTATAATATAGATAGTGGAAAGATAACTATAGATGGAAAAAATATTGATAATTTTAGTATGGAGAGTTTAAGAAAATCTGTGGCTGTAGTATTACAAGATACTTATCTTTTCTCAGTGAGTGTTCGTGAAAACTTAAGATATGGAAATTTAAATGCTACTGATGAAGATATTATAAAGGCAGCAAAACTTGCAAATGCACATCACTTTATAATGCAACTTGAAGATGGATATGATACAGTTTTATCTGATAATGGAAGTAATTTATCTCAAGGTCAAAGACAGTTACTTGCAATAGCTAGAGCTATACTTTCGAAATCTTCTATATTAATACTTGATGAGGCAACATCTTCTATAGATACTAGAACAGAAGTTGCTATACAAGAAGCAATGGTAAATTTAATGAAAGGTAAAACTACATTTATAATTGCTCATAGATTAAGTACTATAAGAAATGCAGATAAGATACTTGCATTAAAAGATGGGGAGATAATTGAAAGAGGAACTCATGATGAGCTTTTAGAATCTGGTGGATTCTATGCAAATTTATATAATAGCCAATTTAGAAGTGGATTAAGTATATAAAAGAATAGGTCAAAGTACAGATATGTACTTTGGCCTATTTTTATATTAATTATATATTTAAAGGGTTGTTAAGTAATTATAAAATTTCATAGAGTTATTTGCAAAGATAGAGTTTTTTAAAAATATAAAATTAAACTCATGGAATAAGTTCATATTTTCAACATTTAACTTAACTAGTTCATTTTTAGAAAGCTCTTCTTTAGCAGCCCTTTCATACATTATAGATATACCTAAATTTTCTTTTACTAAATCTTTAATTACATTTATATTGCCAATTTCAATAGTATGATTGAAGTTTTCATAAGAATAATTATTTTCATAAATATAAATAGAAAAAATTTCTCTACTTCCAGATCCATTTTCACGAATTATCAATGTTTCTTTACATAAATCATCAAGTGTTACAATTTTCTTAGAAGTAAGTTTATTTGAAGGTGAAGCTATTGGGATTAATTTCTCCTTACTTAATAAAAGAGTTTCGTAATCAGCTTTATTGAAATGTCCTTCTATAATAGCAAAATCAATATTCCCTTTGTTTAGATTTTCCAATAAAAATTTTGTATTATTAACAACCATAGAAAGTCTTGTATTAGGATATAACTTAAGGAAGTTTTTTAGATATGGTGTTAAATAGAACTCTCCAATAGTCCTAGTTGCGCCAAAAACTAAAGATAGATTTTTACTTTTAGAGTCTTTTAAATGATGTTCAATATTAAGAGACATAGTTTGAAGCTTTTGAATATTACTTAAGAAGTCTACACCTTCCTTAGTTAAAATTAGCTTCTTATTTATATAATCAAAGAGTTTTAAATTATATTTAGATTCTAAGTATTTTATATGTTGACTAACAGCAGGTTGAGTAATTGATAAATTCTTTGCTGTTTTAGTACAGCTTTTACTTTCGCACAAATCGATAAAGGTTTTTAATCTAAAATCAATCATATTTTCCCCCTGGACATTAATAATTTTATAAACCTATATCTAAATAGTACTATAATAAAAATTTATAAATCAATAAATATTTATAATTTTACATTATACTAAAGGCAAACTACAATTATAGTAAAGTGTGTTAAAAAAATATCTAAAAGGTGATGTGGATGAATATTTTAGTTATAGGTGGAGTAGCTGCTGGTACTAAAGCTGCTGCAAAATTAAAAAGGGAAAACAGAGATTATAACGTAACAATAATTACAAATAGTAAGGATATATCATATGCAGGATGTGGCCTTCCTTATTATGTAGGTGGAGTTATAGAAAATAAAGAAAGTCTTATAGTAAATACTCCAGAAGCTTTTGAAAAACTAACTCAAGTTAAGGTTATTACAAACACAGAAGCAATAAAAATCAATAGAGAATTAAAGACTGTATTAGTAGTAAACACTATTACTAATGAAGAAAAAGAATATAGTTATGATAAATTAGTAATAGCAACTGGAGCAGAACCAATTAAGCCTAGATTAGAAGGAATAGACTTAAAAGGAATTTATTATGTAAGAACACCAGAAGATGCTATTAGTATTAGAGAAGCAATAAAAAATGAAGAAAAAAAAAGGGCAGTTGTAGTTGGAGGAGGATTTATAGGATTAGAAATAGCTGAGAATCTTTTAGAAAACAATATAAGAACAACTGTAATAGATGCAGGTGAAAGCATACCTCCTGGTTTTGATAAAGAAGTATCTCTTTATTTACAAGATAATCTTATAGATAAAGGTATTATGGTTCTTACTAATGAAAAAGTTACTTCTATAATTGGAGAAGAAAAAGTAAGTAAAATAAAAACTGATAAAAGATCTATAAAAGCAGATTTAGTAATAATGAGTGTAGGAATAAGACCAAACACTAATATTGCTAAAGAATGTGGTATAAAATTAGAAAGTAATAATACTATAAGCGTTGATTATAATATGAGAACTAATGATGAAAATATATTTGCAGTTGGAGATTGTGCATCAGTAAAAGATATAATGACACATAAAAATACTTGGTCTCCAATGGGATCATCAGCTAATAAAGAAGGTCGTTGTGTAGCGAGAACTATAGCGGGAAAAGAAAGTAAATTTAAAGGGGTTTTAGGAACATCTATAGTTAAATTATTAGATATAAGTGCGGCTAGAACAGGGCTTACAGAAAAAGATGCAAAGGAACTAGGGTATAACGTTGAAAGTGTAATAGTACCTCTAGATGATAAGGCTCATTACTATCCAGGAGCAGGTTTATTATTTATAAAATTAATAGCAGATAAAGATAGTGAAAAAATACTAGGAGCACAAGTTTTTGGAAAGGGTAGTGTAGATAAGCAAATTGACACATTAGCAACTGCTATTTATTTCGGTGGAAAGGTAAGTGATTTACAAGACTTAGATTTAGCATATGCACCACCATTTTCCACTGCAATTTCGCCACTTGGTCATGTAGCCAATGTTCTATTAAATAAAATAGAAGAAGATGTAAATATAATTAAGTTTGAAGAATTTATAGAGAATAAAGATAGCTATAAAGTAGTTGATGTAAACAAAGCTCCAACTATAGAAGATGCTTTATTTGTAGACTTAACAAAAATAGAAGGGAAAATAGAAGGTTTAGAGTATGATGATAAAATTCTATTAGTATGCCAAAGGGGAAAAAGAGCATACTTAGCATACAATAGAATGAAGTATTATGGATATAAAGATATAAGTATATTAGAAGGTGGACTATCACTAAATAAAGAAATGGGGGAAATATAAAATGGGAATAAAAATAAGTGATGAGCAAAGAAAAGCAGTAAAAGGTCAAGGATTCTTATCAAACAATGATGGAGAACATTTTTCATGTAGAATAATAACTAAAAATGGGGCTCTTAGTGCAGAACAACTTGAAAATATTTGTGAAGTTGCTAAAAAATATGGAAATGGAGATATATCTCTTACAACAAGATTAACATTAGAAGTTCCTGGAATAAAATTTGAAGATATAGAAAATGTTAAAAAACATTTAGCAAAAGACGATCTTAAGTCAGGGGGAACAGGTTCAAGAGTAAGACCAGTAGTTCCATGTAAGGGAAGTGTCTGCACTTATGGACTTTTAGATACTCAAAAATTAGGAACAGAGCTTCATAAAGAATTTTACGAAGTTTATTATGATGTAAAACTACCTCATAAATTTAAAATAGGAATAGGTGGATGTCCTAATAACTGTATAAAGCCAAGTTTAAATGATTTTGGAATAATGGGTCAACATGTACCAGAATATGATGAGGATATGTGTTCGGGATGTAAAAAATGTGCAGTAGAAACAACTTGTAAAATTGGAGCAGCTAAAGTTATAGATGGAAAATTAGTTATAGACAAAGAAAAATGCAATAACTGTGGTCTATGTATAGATAAGTGCCACTTTGATGCAATAGAAGGTGGAAAACAAGGTGTAAAAATAATGCTTGGAGGTAAATGGGGCAAACAATCAAGACCAGGAAATACTATAAAAGGTATATACACTATAGATGAAGCTAAAGAAATATTAGAAAAAACTATACTATTATATAGAGAATGGGGTAAAACTGGCGAACGTTTTGGAGATATGATCGACAGAATAGGAATTGAGAAAATAGAAGATGAACTATTAAATGGAAACATATTAGATAGAAAAGAAGAAATACTAAATGCATCTCTTCACTTAGTAGGAGGAGCAACTTGCTAGATTAATTTAGTATGTAGATGGAGCTTGGGGATATATGAATTTAGGTCATGCAGCGAAATGATGCTGCAAATGACCTTAAATTTCATATATTCCCCTGCGCTCTAATACTACAAAAATAAATTAATCTATCTTCTTATATATTATGGGATCTTCGAAGCCGAAGGTCTTTTTGTCATTTTTGTAAAATACTTCACTTACATAAAGTGTTCCGTTTTCTATTTTTTCTTTTAATACAAATTTTGTTACTGGTGAAAACATACTAGTACTTTCTCCAGTAAATACATTATTATTTTCGTTATAAACCATAGGATTGAATTTTTCAGATTTTACTAATGTATTGTAATCCATTATTAAATTTTCATTGTCATTTCTGAAATCTTCTTGTGACACATCTTTAGGTAGTTCATAAGATTCTAATACAACTTTGTTATCTGAATTTAATGTAAATAAGAATAAGTGAGGTAGAATATTTTTTCTATTACCTTGTTCATAGTAACTTTCTTCTATAACAAAGTATCCCTTAAAGTCCTCAGGTAAGTTCTTTATTTTATCATTACAAATCCCATTTATATGTTTAGCTTTAGGATGAGTTATATTCCCTTTAGATATTTGTTCATTAATTTGCTCATCATTATTAAACTTACCGCATAAATTTTCTACAAAAACTTCTAATACGTCCATGGTAAATACCCCTCCAATAATTTTATATTATAGATTATGTATAAACAACTTAGAAAAAAGACTAAATTAAAATAATTAAAGCTAAGTTATTTATAAAATAATTTATTACTAAATAGTTGTGTTGTCAACTTTTTTATCTAAAATTTCTTTCATTAAATCAGGATAATCACTAAAAACGCCATCTACATTAAGTTTAATCATTTTATTCATTGTATAAGGATGGTTTACTGTGTATACGAATACTTTTAAATTATTTTCATGAGCCAGATCTACAATTTCTTTTGATACAAGCCTTTTACTTATGTGTATGCTATAAACATTTAGTTTTTTTGCGTGCTTAACTATATTTTCCTCAGGAAGATAGTCTTCTTTATTTGAATAAAGAGCCCCATATTTCAATTTAAAGTTAAGATCCTGAAAAGCCTTAATACACTCATGATTAAAACTTGATATTATTACCTTATCTTCTATATTATATTTTTTTATTAATTTAAGAACATCCTCTTCTAAATGATAGTTTATTAAGTCAGTTTTAGCTTCTATATTTAAAGTAACATCAGAATCTTTTATAAGATTAATAACCTCTTCTAAAGTAGGAATCTTACAAAGGTCATTATCTTCATATTTAGTATTTTTGCATTTGAAAGATTTTAACTCATCAAGAGTATAGTCTTTAATTAGGCCTTTACCTTTAAAAGTACGCTTTATATCTTCATCATGTATTACAACTAACTCATTATCTTTAGATTTATGAACATCTAGCTCAATCCCATCAATAGGGAACGACAATACCTTTTTAAAAGAAAGCAACGTGTTTTCTGGATAGTATCCACTGGCACCTCTATGTGCAAAAATTTTCATATATTATCCTCCTTTAGAACTATGGTTATATTTTTTTATTTAAAATAAATATTATACTTTAGATAATATCAATATCTTATAAAAATATATAGCATATAACACTATATTTTGTTTATAAAAATAAGAAAATAATTAAAAATTTATATTTTTTTAAGTTGACTACCATAAAATGGATATGTATAATAATAAATAATTGAATTTATAAAATATTTAGAAAATTTAGAATAGGGGGTATAAATATGAAAAAGACTGTAGACACTCTAGTAGTGGGGTTTGCATTATTTTCAATGTTCTTTGGAGCTGGAAATTTATTATTTCCACCATATTTAGGTCTTATATCAGGTGAACATTGGTTAACTTCATTTGTAGGATTCGCATTAGCAGATGTAGGATTGGCATTATTAGTTATTATAGCGGCGGCAAAAGTGAACGGAAAGTTCGGAAATATATTAATCAGAAGTGGAAAGAGATTATCAGTAATAATAGGAGCAGCATCAGTTCTTTGTATAGGTCCACTTTTAGCAATACCAAGAACTGCTGCAACTACATATGAAATGGGTATTCAACCTATATTTGGAACATCAGGCAACATAGCATCAATCATAGTTTCTGTAATATTCTTTGGTTTAACATTATTTTTAACAATAAGACCTACAAAGGTTGTAGATATAGTAGGTAAGGTATTAACTCCATTATTAATATTATCTCTTATAGTATTAATAATACTTGGAATAGTCAATCCAATAGGGGATATAAGTCCAAACGTGTTAATAGATAAAAACTTATTTGCAGAAGGAGTATCTCAAGGATACTTAACTATGGATGCATTAGCTTCAGGAGTATTTGCTGGAATAATAATAAGTGCAATAGCTAGTAAGGGATATAATAATCCAGGAGAAAGGGTAAAATTAACAATAAAATCTGGATTAGTTGCAGGGATAGCTTTAGCATTAATATATGGAGGGCTTACATACTTAGGAGCTACTTTATCTAATAAATATGGAATAGATACACCAAGAGCTTTATTAATGGTAGAAATATCTTCCGCATTACTTGGTAATACTGGTAAGGTATTATTAGGAGTTATAGTATCATTAGCGTGTTTAACAACATCAATAGGACTAACATCAGCAACAGGTGAGTATTTCTCTGAAGCTACAAATGGAAAATTAAAATATGAAACAATAGTAATTGCTGTTTGTGTATTCAGTGCAGTAATATCTAATTTCGGTGTTGGAGCTATAATACAATTATCAGCCCCAATATTAGAAATTGTATATCCAGTATTTATGGCTTTAGTTTTATTATCACTAGTATGTCATAATGTGAAAAATGATAATGTATTTAAAGGAGCAGCCTATGTTACATTAGTAGTTAGTTTACTAAGTGTATCAAATGGATTATGGGGAGTTGCACCATTTATGGAAAAGTTACCATTAGCATCACTTGGATTTAGCTGGGTTTTACCAGCTATAGGCGGAGCTATAGTAGGATTTTTCATTAAGAGTGAAAAATCTATATCATTAAGGGAGAGTTACGACGCTGAATAATAATTGGAAGTAAAATCTATTTATATAAAGCCACGAATAATATATAATAATAATTAAGCTATATATTACAGAGGTGGTAAGATGAATAACTTTACTAAAGTAATTGATATTATTTTAGATGGGTTAAAAAGAATTTTAGTAAGATTTAAAAATGCTAAATTTGGTTTACTTTTTATTATAAATATATTTAAAATTCCTGACTTTATAACTGATAAAAGAGCTAATATAATTAGCAAATTAAAGGTTATATCTTCAATAGTAGTAGCTATTTTATATTTAGTATCTGTCATAGATTTTATTCCTGAAATGATAACTGGTGCTTTTGGAATGTTTGATGATTTATTAGTATTAGTTTGGTGTTTAGGAATTATGAGCGAAGAAATAGAAAAATATAAGCTTATGATAAAAGATGATAAAGGTTCAAATGTAATTGAAGATGTAGACTTTGAAGTTAAAGAAGATTAGTTTATGTTTGGGTATAGATAAATTATTGATAGAAAAATAAAAATTCTAGTCATATAGCAAATGTGATATTGCTAATGACTAGAATTTTTATTTTTTTGAGTAATGGACATTGCTGTTGGGTACATAAGCGAATTTTTTATGATGTTATATAAAAATCTCTTTTAGAGCATTTAATAAAAGTCTGTTTTCCTCTGGTTTTAATATGCATACTCTAAAGAAGTATTCATCTAGCCCATCAAATGATGAACAGTCCCTTATTATTATTTTATTAGGTATTAGTTTTTCTCTTAAAGTTCTTGCAGTTATTTTTTCTGATTGTATTTTACATAGAATGAAGTTTCCATTACTTTCGTAAACATGCAAGTCTTTTAATTGATTTAACTCCTCTGTTAGAAAATCTCTTTCTCTTAGTATTACATCTGTACAATGATTTATAAACTCTTTATCAGTGAACATAATTTGTCCCATTGATGAAGCGATTATATTTATATTCCATAAGTCTAATTGAGAGTTTATACTATCTTTTACTTTTTCATTTCCTATAAGTCCATATCCAAGTCTAAGTCCCGGTGTAGAGAAAAACTTTGAAGTTCCTCTTATAACAAATAGGTTATTGTAATTATCTACTAAACTAGTACTAGAATATATTTTAGTGTCTGTAAATTCTACATAAGTTTCATCTACCATTACAAAAGAAGAAGTTGATCTTAAGATTTTTTCAATTTCTTTTGACGTAAAAGTAAAGCCTGTAGGATTATTTGGATTACATATTATCACTAAGTCATATCTATTTTCACTTATATTTTCTATTAATTCTGAAACATCTATTTTAAAATTATTTTCGTATCTAGAAAAGTATTTTGTGATGTTACAGTTTATTTTTGATAATTCTTTTTCATATTCAGAGTAAGCAGGTGATAATAATAATGCTTTTTTAGGCTTTATTGTTTTTATAAATGAAGAAATTAACTCTGTTGCGCCACTTCCTAATATAATATTGTTTTCTAAACATTTACAGTAGCTAGCTATAGATTTTTTTAATTCTATGTAATTAGGATCTGGATACATTGATACTATATCTATATTATTTATGATATATTCTTTAGCAAGTTTTGATGTACCAAAAGGATTTATATTGGAACTAAAATCCATAAATTCTTCTTTTGAAAATCCATATTTGCTAGATAAATCATATAAGTTTGCACCATGATTTACACTCATTTAAATACCTCCTAAATAGTTATAAGTAGTAAATATTTATACTACCATTATATATAAAGTATAATACAAATGAAAAATTTAATCCAAGGCTTTAGTAGAATGTTTATTATTTAGTTATAAAGTTTATACTAGAGAATAATGGATTAAACTTAAAAACACGAATTATAAAATAAAAATAAAGAAAAAAATTCAAAATTCTACAACTTTATGTTATAATATTAGAGTAAAATATACGGAATCGTACAGGAGGTTAAGATGTTTAAAGTTACAGGGGTAATGTTATCTGAAGAAGAAATAAAATCTAAAGTATATGAATTAGCAAAGCAAATAGAGAAGGATTATGAAGGGGAAGATTTACTTGTAGTAGGTATATTAAAGGGTGCTAGCGTATTCGTAGCCGACTTAATAAGAAATATAGATTTAGATGTTAATATGGACTTTATGAGTGTGTCAAGTTATGGTAACTCAACTGAGTCTTCAGGAACAGTTAAGATAATAAAAGACTTAGATGTTGATATAGAAGGCAGAAATGTATTAATAGTTGAAGATATAATAGATTCTGGACTAACTTTAAGCAACTTAGTAGCTGCTTTACAAACTAGAAAGCCGAAATCTTTAAAGCTATGTACTTTACTAGATAAACCACAAAGAAGAACTGCTAATATGCATGTTGACTATGTTGGATTTGTTATAGAAGATAAGTTTATAGTTGGATATGGTATAGATTATGCTGAGAAATATAGAAACTTACCATATATTGGAATAGTAGAAGACGTGAAATAATTATTATATAAATTTATATCTAGAAAAAGGGCTAAGTTCAAATTGGGAAGACGATATTGTCTTTTATTTTGAGCATAGCCTTTTTTATGCTTATGAAATTTTTTGTTAAAATTTATAATAATTAATATATTTTGCTAATAATAGCTTAAAATAAGATTAGTAATTAAATAAAGATGTATTTATTACTTTAAATTATGTATAATTCAATAGTAGATTATTTTAGGAGGATGAGTGTTGTGAGTCTTCAGTTAAGTATTTTAATGTTTTTTCAGAGTATTAGATCGAATTTATTGAATGCAATATTTTTGATATTTACTATTAGTACAGAAGTTCCTATAATTGTTCTTTTTTCAGCACTTATGTATTGGTGTTTTAATAAGACATTTGGTCAAAGATTATTATTTTCAATAATAGGAAATTTTATTGTAAACACTGGTGTAAAAGAGGTTGTTAAAGCGCCAAGACCTATTGGAACGCCAGGTCTTGAGTCTATGAGAGTTTCTACAGCAACTGGTTACTCTTTCCCTAGTGGTCATACTCAGACTGCAACTTCATTTTGGACTAGTCTTATGATTTTGTTTAAAAATAGTTGGGTTTATGTAATTGGTTCAATTATGATTTTGGCAGTGGGTATATCAAGGTTATACCTAGCTGTTCACTGGCCTATTGATGTTATATTTGGATGGATATTCGGTATTGTATTTAGTATAGTTTTTATTAAGATATTTGATTATGTTGATGAGAATAAAAAGTACTGGATTCTTTTAATAATACTAGTTTTACTAGCGCTAATTGGATATTTTATAAATAGTGAATCTTACATAGAATATTTTGGAATATTAACAGGTTTTGTATTTGGATATATAGTTGAAGATAATTTTATAAAATTTAGTACAGGACAAGAAGGTAATAATATAATTTTTACTAGAGCAAAACAAAATAATGGTTTGGGAATGAAAGTTAAGAGATTTATATTAGGTATAATTTCTTTAGGTATAGTATATGTAGTACTTAAATCTATTGTTAGTATTGTACCGAATTATTTTGAAGTAGGAAATATAGAAACTTTTAATGTTATATCAAACTATATTAGATATACTTTAGTTGTATTTTATGCTGTAGCAGGAGTACCTGCTTTATTTAAAGCATTAAAATTAGATTAATAGTGTTTGTATTTATAAATAAAGATATAGAAGGTGATTATTTGAAGAAAGTAGTAGTAATAGGAGCAGGTGCAGCAGGGATGATGGCAGCAGCTACAGCAGCTGATAGAGGTCTTGATGTATTGCTACTAGAAAAGCAACATAGAGTTGGAAGAAAGCTTTTGATTACAGGAAAAGGTAGATGTAATATAACAAATGCTTGTGATATAGAAGAATTAATAGAAAATGTACCAACGAATGGTAAGTTTTTGTATAGTGCATTTTATACTTATACTAATGATGATGTTATAGATATGTTTAATAATCTAGGTGTAAGTACTAGAGTTGAAAGAGGAAAAAGAGTATTCCCAGAAAGTGATAAAGCTCGTGATGTAGTAGATGCACTAGAAAGGCAATTAAAAAATAAAAAAGTAAAGTTAGAATTAAATTCAGAAGTTAATAAAATAGTAACTAAGAATAATAAAGTTGAGAAAGTTATATTAAGTAATAAAAAAGAAATAAAATGTGATTCAGTTATAATAGCAACTGGAGGAGTAAGCTATCCATTAACAGGATCAACTGGAGATGGATATAAATTTGCTAAATCAGTGGGTCACACAGTAATTGATACAAAACCATCTTTAATAGGAATAGAAGTTCAAGAAGGTTTTGTTAAAGACTTAGAAAAGTTATCTTTAAGAAATGTATCAATAACTGTTTTAAATAGCAAAAATAAAAAAGTATATGATGACTTTGGTGAAATGGAGTTTACAAAATACGGATTAGATGGACCTATTATAAAATCTGCAAGTTGTAGAATGAAAGATACAACAAAAGAGAATTATAAAATTGTAATAGATTTAAAGCCAGCTTTAGATGAGGAAAAGCTAGATAAAAGAGTTCAAAAAGATTTTCAAAAGTATACAAACAAAAGATTTGAAAATGCTTTAAATGATTTATTACCTAAAAAGTTAATACCAATAATAATAGAAAAAAGTGAAATACCAAAAGACACTGTAGTTCATCAAATTTCTAGAGAGCAAAGAAAAAAACTTGTAAACTTGCTTAAGAATTTCACTTTTACAGTTAAAAGATATAGACCAATAGATGAAGCTATAGTTACCTCAGGCGGAGTAAAGGTAAGTGAAATAAACTCTAGTACAATGGAGTCTAAGTTAGTAGAAGGTTTATTCTTTGCTGGAGAAGTTATAGATGTAGATGCTTATACAGGAGGATTCAATCTTCAGATTGCTTTTTCAACAGGATATTTAGCTGGTATAAATTGTTAGTTAGTGTAAAAATTGCCTGTATCAAAAACTTCTAACTTCATATAATACTACCAAGCAACAAAATTATTTAAGAAAAGAGGTAGTCAACATGGCAAATAACAACAATAATAACAAAACAGTAGTACCAGGAGCAAAAGCTGCATTAAATCAAATGAAATTAGAAATAGCAAATGAACTTGGTATGGCTAACTATCAACAAGTTGATAAAGGAAACCTTACTGCAAGAGAAAATGGTTATGTAGGTGGATACATGACTAAAAAATTAGTTGAAATGGCAGAACAACAAATGGCAGGAAAACAACAACAATAATTAAATTTAAAACAAATACTGTAAAATAATTAGGGCCCTGTAGGTAAACTATGGGGCTTATCTTATGTAAAAAGTTATAAAACTATTAGACTAAAAATTCTTTCTATGGGCAAAATAAAGATATAAATTTATATAAGGAGACAAATGATTATGGGTACAGTTAATTTTGAAGAAATAAAAGCTAATTTTATTAATGCAGATTTAGATGAAAAAATACGTATTTATACTACTACAGAAGGATTATCAGTAGAACAATTTAGAGAATTACTAAAATATTATCCAATTCAACATTTATCTAAATTAGAAAAGGCATTAGGATAATACATAATAAAAATAAAAGAAGCTATAAAGTTAATTTTAACTTTATAGCTTCTTTTATTTTGAAGTAAGTATATTAATGGGTATTAGTATTTGGATTTACGTAATTATAGATTCTCTCATTGCCAAGATCTATAGAACCAGTTTCTATATATTTAATAACATTATCTAATTCATTAGAATTAAGATAATCAATGGGAATAGTTAAGCTATATCCAGTAGAATTTAATAAATTTTTTAGTTTTATTTTTTGAGAAATACTTGATAGTAAATTATGAGTTTGAAGTTTTTTATTTTTAGATAAGCTATCATTTTGTATATTTATAAGTGTGTTTATGTAATTTATGTAAGAATCCTTAAATTCCTCCTCACTAGTATATTTCTCATCTAATATGTTATTTATTGAACCATCTGATAAAATATTCTCTGCAAACTGATTTGCAGTTAACTTTCCCGTTGTAATTCCTTTTTGATACTTTCTTAAAACTTTTTTTGTATAACTATATATCTTACTTCGAGTTTCTAGATCTAAGTTTTCTATGGTCATGACACAAACACTCCTTTAATTTAATAAGTAGTAAAAATTCCTGTATTTTTATTATTGACAAGTATAAAAAATATTATAATTGTAAAAATTATAAATAAAACTTTAAAAGGAAGGAAAAAAATATGATAAATGGAATAATAAGGCTATTTTACTCAGAAATAGTAAAAACTAAAATAAAGAATCTACCATCTTCAGAATATGAGTTAAGAAAAGAAGGTAAAGATATTCAAAATATAACATTAAGAATAGATAGCGTGTTCTTTAAAGCATTAAAGATAATAATAGGAATTTTTGCTTTAATAGTTGCTTTTGATATAAAAATAATTTTAGGAATAGAAGTGCTTTTATTAGAAGTTGCTTATTTTTTTTATAAAAGAAAGCTAGAAGTTAATGTAAAAGAGCATATAGAAAATATGAAAAATAGTATAGAGATTACTAGAGAAAATATACTTGATGATAGAGGGAAAAGTGGAATCAATGCACTTATAACATTAATAATAATAGGTGTATTAACTGGATTTAACACTATTTTAGTGATAAGCTTTTTAACTGTTTTTCTATTTACTATAAAACACATATGTAGTAATATTAAATAGAATAAATAGTGTGTCGGGGAGGGCATAGGATGAGTAAAGACATTTATAAAATGAGAAATTTAGTTGAAATATCTTCTATGGTATCTGAATCTTTGGATTTTTTTGATATAAAAGATAAGATAATTGAAAAAATGCTAGAAGTAGTTCATCCAGCTAAGGCATGCGTTAATTTATTTTACAAAAATAATTATAAGCATGCTTATTTAGTGTGTTCAGAAACTTTAGAAAAAATACCGAACCTTTTCCCTGTTGGAGGACCGATAGGTGTAAAAATAGACTTTTCTACTTATCCTAAATATATACATGAGGCTGTAAATGAAAAGAAGGTAGTTTTTGTTAAAGATGTATTTGAGGATGAAAGAGCTATTGATGAAAGAGAAATGGCGAATATTGAAGGATATACAGGTAGAATAGTTTTTCCTTTGATAGTTAACGATGTTGTAGTTGGATTTATGACTTGTTTTTTAAATAAAGAAGATTACATTTCTGATTATGATATAGATTTTATATCTTCTGTTGCATCATTAATGGCTTTATCTATAGAGATAACTACAAAAAATAATAGTATGCAACAAGTTGTTAATAAGTTAAGAAGTGCCATAAACTCTATAAATGAAGCTACTAAAAAGCTTTATCATAACAGAGATATAAATGAATTCTTAGATCATTTAAGTGAGCAAGCTTGTGATATAACTAATAGTGAAGAAGCCTTAATTATAATAAATGAAGAAAAATATAGCAATAAAATATCGAGTTCTTACAATTTAGAAAAAAGAAAAAAAGCTAATACTGAAGTATATTCTGCTATAGGCGAAATATTAGCAAAGGAAGATATGGGTGGATATTGCAATAATGCAAGCCAATGCGTTTTAAATAACATTAATATAGATACATATATTTATTATAAGCTTATGGATAAAGATAAGGTTATAGGATGTATAGTTTGTGCTAATTCTAATGGATATACTAAGGATGACTTAAGTATTTTAAGTATCTTAGCAAATCAAGTGGCCGTAGGTATGCAGCTTTATGAATATAATCTTGTGGATGTTAAGCATAAGTTATTAGCAAATGAGCTTAATATTTTAAATAAGCAGCAAAAACTTATAATGGATAAAAGTAAGATGGAATGTAATGATAAAAAAGAATTATATTACTATCATAGACCTGCTAGAGTTGTAGGAGGAGATTTTTACTATGCAACTAAAGTTGATGAAGATAATATAGTTTACATAGTGGCTGATGTTATGGGACATGGTATAGTATCAAATTATGTAGTAGCAATGATAAAAGGTGCATTTAAGGTACTTTGTCATCAGTATAAAACTCCAGGGGAGATTATGACAAATCTTAATAATATGCTTTACGATGAATTTGATAAAATGGGTGTATTTACTACTTGCTTAGTTAGTGTATTCAATACTAAAGAAAATACAATATCAGTATCTAATGCAGGTCATTATAGTCCAATAATAATAAAAACTGATGGAAGTATAAAAAGGGATTTAAACTGTGTTAAAGGAATACCTATAGGTATTTTAGATGAGTCTGAGTATGTAAGTAATACTTTCGATGCAGACGAATGCGCAATGATTTGTATGTATACTGATGGGGTATTAGAAATAAAAAACAAAGAAAAAGAAGAATATGGATTAGGACGTTTAGAAGTATTTTTACAAAAAAATTATAATTTAAGCCAATCTGAAATAGTGGATAAGCTTAAATTAGATTTAAAAGAATTTGCATCTACAGATAGCTATGACGACGATATAATGATTGTAATGCTAAAAAATAGATAGGGGAGATTCAATTGGATAAAATAGAGATTTTAATAATAAATGCTAGTCCTAGAAAAAATAAAAATTGTTATTTTATAACAAATATAATATCATCTAAATTAAAAGAAAAAAATATAAGTTATAAAGTGTTTAACATATATGATATGAATATAGAATATTGTAATGCATGTGGGTTCTGTGAAAAAACTGGTTATTGCAGAATTAAAGATGAAATGACACCAATGTATGATATGTTTGATAAAAGCAAAGGTACCATAGTTGTGAGTCCTGTATATTTTGATTCTGTAAGTGCAAAACTTAAAACTCTTGTTGATAGAACTCAAGCTTTTTATTCAAGCAAATATGTATTAAAAAAGCCATCTATAGATAGAAATAAAAAAAGAACAGGTATGTATATAGCTGTTGGAGGATCTAATTCTTATGACACACAATTTAAAGGTGGCCAAATAATAATGGATTTCTTCTTTAAAAGTATAAATACAAAGCTTAAGTACAACTTATATTTAAATAAAACAGATGAACTATCATCAAAAGACAATATAGAATTTAAGTTAAAATTAGAAGAAAATTTAGATAGTTTTATAAAAGAGATTAACTCTTAAATTTAACTATTAAATTAAGAGATTAAAGGGGTTATCCAAAAATAATAAGTTATTTTGAGATAACCCCTTTTAATACATATAAAAGAGAGAGGAATGATAATATGTTAAGGTATTTAACTAGTGGTGAGTCACATGGTCAAAGTTTAATATCAATATTAGATGGAGTTCCAGCTAACATAGAATTAAACATAGATGAAATTAATGAAGAACTTAAAAAACGTCAATCAGGATATGGTCGTGGTGGACGAATGAAAATAGAGCAAGATAAAATAAATATATTAGGTGGAGTAAGAGGTAAGAAAACTCTTGGAGGACCTATATCCATTGAGGTAAAAAATAAAGACTATAAAAACTGGGAAAGTTATATGAATCCTATGAGTGATGTAGACTTAGATAGCAAGAAGGTTAGCAATGTAAGACCAGGTCATGCTGACTTAGTAGGTTGTTTAAAATATGATTTTGATGATGCGAGAAATGTATTAGAAAGATCAAGTGCAAGAGAAACTGCTAGTAGGGTTGCAATAGGAGCAATTTGTAAGCAAATTTTAAAATACTTTGATATAGAATTCACTTCTCATGTTGTACAAATAGGAAATATTAAAGATAAAAATTTATATGAGTTTGAATATATAAAACAAAATGTAGATAAAAGCCAAGTTAGATGTGTTAATAAAGAAGTAGAAGATCTAATGATAGAAGAAATAGATAAAGTAAAATCAAATGGAGATACAATAGGTGGAGTAGTAGAAATAAGGGTTAAAAATTTAATACCAGGACTAGGATCATACACACATTTTGATAAGAAGATAGATGGTGAGTTAGCAATGCATCTAATGGGAACTCAAGCAATAAAAGGTGTAGAGTTTGGTATTGGGTTTGAAGTTGCTAATAACTATGGATCTAATGTTATGGATGAAATAAGCTATGATGAAAAAAATGGTATAAGAAGAAATACTAATAATTTAGGTGGTATAGAAGGTGGCATGACTACAGGAGAGGAACTTATAATTCGATGTGCAATGAAGCCAATACCAACTTTATATAAGCCACTTAATTCTATAAATATGAACACATTAGAATCTTATCAAGCAAGTATAGAAAGATCTGATAATTGTGCAGTTACAGCATGTAGTGTGGTTTGTGAAAATGTAGTAGCTTTTGTAATTTGTAAATATTTCTTAGAAAAAATAGGTGGAGATAATTTAAGTGATTTAACTTCAAATTATAATTCATATGTAAAAAGGCTAGGTGATAGAGGATGGAAAAAATAAGTAATGATATTTGTAATATAATAATAGACAATAGTTATAAACATTTTGATGAAGAACTTAATGAGCAAAATATATATGACTCAATTTTAATAATTAGTGATGGAAATGTTTATAAATCCCAAGGACATGACTTTGTAAAAAATCTTAAATCTAAAATTATATATGAATATATAGTATCACCAGGAGAAGATTCAAAATCTCTTGAAGTTTATGAGGATATTATAAAGTACTGTGTAAGAATAAACTTATCTAGAAAATCTGTAATAATAGCTTTAGGTGGAGGAGTTGTAGGAGACTTAGCTGGATATGTAGCATCTACTTACATGAGAGGTATTGATGTAATACAAGTACCAACTAGTTTGCTTGCTCAAGTTGATTCATCTATAGGTGGAAAAACAGGTATTAATATAGGTAATTTTAAAAACATAATAGGTACTTTCTATCAGCCTAAATTTACATATATAAACGTAGATGTATTAAAGACTTTACCTGAAGATGAATTTAGAAGTGGAATGAGTGAAGTTATCAAGTATAGTATAATTTATGACTATAATTTCTTAGACTATTTAATAAATAATAGCAAGGATATATTAAATAGAGGAAGTGAAAAGTTATATTACATAGTTAAAAAATGTGCATCTATAAAAGCAGAAGTTGTAGGAAAAGATGAAAAAGAAGGCGGACTTAGAAAGATTTTAAACTTTGGACATACGTTTGGTCATGGAGTAGAAAAGCTATGTAAGATAAGTCATGGTGATGCTGTGAGTATAGGTATGAATATGGCATTTAAATTATCCTTAAAAGAAAATCTTATAGATGAAAAATACTATAATAATTTCTTAAAAGTTTGTAAGGCATATGATTTACCTCTAGAATTTGAAAATGCAGATGAAAATGAAGTACTAGAGATAATGAAAAGTGATAAAAAGAATAGTTTTTCAAAAATAAATTTAGTTTTACCAGTGGATTTAGGTAAGGTTAAAGTAATAAATACTATTTGTGAAGATAGGATATTAGAAATAATAAAGGAGTGCAAATATGCTTAGAGGAAGTTTTGAACTTATAGGGGATAAATCAATATCACATAGAGCAATAATGTTTTCGTCAATATCAAAAGGAAATAATAAAATAAGCAACTTCCTGATGGGGCAAGATTGTTTAAGTACAATTTCTTGTTTTAGAAAAATGGGAGTAGATATAGACATTCAAGGTAAATACGTTTTTGTAAAAGGAAATGGTCTAAGAAACCTAAAAAAGCCAAGTGATATACTTGATGTTGGAAATTCAGGAACAACAATAAGACTTATGATGGGAATCTTAGCTGGAAACAACTTTGAATCTACATTAATAGGTGATGAATCTATAGGAAAAAGACCTATGAAAAGAGTAACGGATCCTCTTAAAAGTATGGGATGTAAAATTGAAGGTAAAGATGATGCAAATTATACTCCAATAAAAATTAATGGAGGAAACTTAAATGCAATAGATTATCATATGCCAGTAGCTTCAGCTCAAGTTAAGTCAGCATTAATACTTGCAAGCCTTTATGCAAATGGTCAAAGTACAATACATGAAAAGGTAAAGTCTAGAAATCACACTGAAATAATGCTTAAATCCTTTGGAGCGGATATAAGTGTAGATGGCTTAAGTATAAAAGTTAATCCAGTAGAAGAATTATACAATCAAGACATATATGTTCCTGGAGATATATCATCAGCAGCATTTATAATAGTTGGAGCTTTAATAAGTGAAGGCTCAGAAGTTCTTATAAAAAATGTTGGATTAAATGAAAGCAGAACTGGAATAATAGATGTTGTAAAGAGTATGAATGGAAATATAGAAATACTGGATAAAAGATTTGTTGGAGGAGAAGTAGTAGGAGATATTTTAGTAAAATATACTCCAAACCTTGTATCTACAACAATTGATAAAGAAATTATACCAAGGTTAATAGATGAAATTCCAGTAATAGCAGTTCTTGCAACTCAAGGAGAAGGAACTACTATAATAAAAGATGCTCATGAATTGAAAGTAAAAGAAAGTAACAGAATAAAAGCAGTAGTAGATAACCTTAAAAAAATGGGTGCAGATATAGAGGAACTAGAAGATGGTATGATTATAAAAGGAAAATCTAAGCTAAAAGGTGCTGAGATTGAGACATTTAAAGACCATAGAATAGCTATGGCATTCTCAATAGCAAACCTAATAAGTGATGGAGAAGTTAAATTAGACAATAAATTATGCATAGATATATCTTTCCCAGGGTATTTTGATTTATTGAAGTATTTGTCAAAATAATTTATATACCGTTTGATTTTAAGAATGTTTTTATGTATAATTGAATTGAATATTTTATAAAATTTGTAGGAGGATACCAAATGAAATTACCAATAGCTTTATCAAATAGACATATACATTTAAGTCAAGCTGATATAGATGTATTATTCGGAGAAGGGCATGAGTTAACTCACTTCAAACCATTATCTCAACCAGGACAATTTGCTTGTGAAGAAAAAGTTGACTTAGTAGGACCTAAAGGAACTATAAAAGGTGTTAGAGTTTTAGGACCAGCTAGACCAGCTACTCAAGTTGAAATATCTTTAACAGATGGATTCGCTTTAGGAGTAAAAGCTCCAATAAGAGAGTCAGGAGATGTAGCAGGAAGTCCAGGATTAAAATTAGTAGGACCTAAAGGTGAAGTTGAAATAGCTGAAGGTGTTATAGTTGCATCTAGACACATACATATGAGCTTAGAAGACGCTGAAAAATTTGGTGTTAAAGATAAGGATATTGTAAGTGTTAGAACTTCTGGACCAAGAGCTTTAGTATTCGAAAACGTATTAGTTAGAGCTAGCGAAAAGTTTGCTTTAGAAATGCACGTTGATATGGAAGAAGGAAATGCTGCTGGTGTAAGAAACGGAGACCTAGTTGAATTAATAAAATAGTTTAAATAACCTTGTATTTGTTTAAAAAATTCAAGGAAAATATAAATTCAAAAAATCCAAGTCATCATATAGATATTTATGACTTGGATTTTTTGAATTTATAACTACTAAATCTAGAAAAGTTTATCATTTATATCTAGACTTAGGCAAATGATAAGTTTTACTTAATATATATTCTTTCTAATGAAGGAATAACATTGATAGATGTGGAATAATTATGTATTATTCGTTATTTGTGTTACTTTTTCTTTGATTTTCAGAGCTTAAGTAGTCTATACCATAGGCATACATGTCTTCTAGTAGAGGAAGCATCTTTTCACCCATTTCGCTTAAGCTGTATTCTACATGAGGTGGAATTACAGGGTAAACTTTTCTTATTATAAGATTGTCTTCTTCTAGACTCCTTAGCTGATTTGTTAACATTTTTTGTGTAACATCAGGCAATTTCTTTTTTAGTTCACTAAATCTTAGGCAACCATCACTTAGATACCAAAGTATTAGAAGTTTCCATTTTCCTGAAACTAATTTGTGAAATAAAAACATGGGGCAAGTATCGTATTTAGCACAGCTCCTACTCTTATGGCATTTGCTGTGAAATGAAAATTCTAAACTCATTATTATGCACCTCTTATGTTTATTTAATAGCAATTACTGTAAATTTTATTTTTTTTCATTATATCATAAAATGAGATACCTAAAAACATATCAAGTATATTTTTGTATACTATATACCAAAAAAGTGCCTACTTAAAAAAAAATCTGTAAAGGTTTATTATTAATGAGTAGAGAAATTTAAACTAAGAAATTTTATAATAATTAGATTCTATTATGGAAAATATATTTTATAGGAACATGGTAAGAAAACATAGTTTAAATAGTGTCCATTATATGGTAACATTAATGTGTACTGAATGAACTACTAATTAAAAAGGAGACTTAACATGAACAATAAAATAGCAAACATGATAGACCACACAGTTTTAAAGGCAACGACAACAAAGGAAGATGTTATAAAGGTTTGTAAAGAAGCTAAAGAACATAACTTCTTCTCAGTATGTATAAACCCTACTCATATAGAGTTAGCTAAAAAAGAATTAGAAGGATCAGATGTAAAAGTATGTACAGTTATAGGATTCCCTTTAGGAGCTAATACGCCAGAAGTTAAAGCATTTGAAACTAAGGATGCAATAGCAAAAGGTGCAGATGAAGTAGATATGGTTATAAACATAGGTGCTTTAAAAGACAAGAATTATGACTTATTAGAGAGAGACATAAAAGCAGTTGTTGATGCTGCAAATAAAGAAGCTTTAGTAAAAGTAATAATAGAGACTTGTTACTTAACTGATGAAGAAAAGAAAATAGCTTGTGAAATAGCTGTTAAAGCTGGAACTGACTATGTAAAAACTTCAACAGGATTTGGAACAGGTGGATCAACTCCAGAAGATATAAAACTAATGAGAGATACAGTAGGTCCTGAAATAGGAGTAAAAGCATCTGGTGGAGTTAGATGCAAGGCTGATGCAGAAGCAGTAATAAATGCAGGTGCAAGTAGAATTGGTGCAAGTGCATCAATAGCTATAGTAAATGGAGATGAAGTATCTGGAAGTGGATACTAAAATTTATCCTTAAGCATCTCATTTAAGTATTTGTATTCTTATCATCTAAATAATGATAAGAAAAAGCAAATAAAATTTATAAAATAGTTTAGAATAATACATAATGGGTATAACTTAGTTTGATTTTAAATAAACTAATAAAATAATTATATTTTATAAAAAATATAATTATTTGAAAAAAATAGAAGGATTTTATCCCATTATGTAGAATTGGTTTAATCAGTGAGATAATTGTGTTAAAAATACATATAAAAATATGTAACTCACTAAGATTACATGTTTAGTAATATATTAAGGAGGATTACGTAGTATGGCAAAATTTATGAAAACAGTTGACGGTAATACAGCTGCTGCTCACGTTGCTTATGCATTTACAGAAGTAGCTGCTATATTCCCAATAACTCCATCTTCAACAATGGCAGAAGTTGTAGATGAATGGTCAGCTCAAGGTAGAAAAAACATCTTCGGGCAAACAGTTAGCGTTGTAGAAATGCAATCAGAAGCTGGTGCTGCAGGAACATTCCATGGTTCTTTACAAGGTGGTGCTTTAACAACTACTTTCACAGCATCACAAGGTTTATTATTAATGATACCAAATATGTACAAAACAGCTGGAGAGCTATTACCAGGGGTATTCCATGTTAGTGCTCGTGCATTAGCTGCTCAAGCTTTATCTATATTCGGTGACCACCAAGACGTTATGGCTGCAAGACAAACTGGATGTGTTATGTTAGCATCAGGTTCTGTTCAAGAAGTTGCTGATATATCTCCAGTAGCTCACTTAGCTGCTATAGAAGGTAGATTACCATTTATAAACTTCTTTGATGGATTCAGAACTTCTCATGAAATCCAAAAAGTTGAATTATTAGAAAATGAAGATTATGCAAGCTTATTAAATAAAGAAGCATTACAAGAATTCAGAGATAGAGCATTATCTCCAAACCACCCAGTAACTCGTGGTACTGCTCAAAACCCAGATGTATACTTCCAAACTAGAGAAGGTTCAAACAGATACTATGAAAACATAGTTGGAATAGTTGAGAAGTACATGAACAAAATGAGCGACTTAACTGGAAGAAAATATGGATTATTTAATTACTATGGTGCAGAAGATGCAACTAACATAATAATAGCTATGGGATCTGTAACAGAAACTATAGAAGAAACTGTAGATGCATTAAACGCTCAAGGTCAAAAAGTTGGTTTAGTAAAAGTTCACTTATACAGACCATTCTCAGTAGAACATTTAATGGATGCTATACCAAGCACTGTTGAAAGAATATGTGTATTAGATAGAACTAAAGAACCAGGTGCTCCAGGAGAACCATTATACTTAGACGTACGTTCTGCATTCTATAATAAAGAAAATGCTCCTATGATAATAGGTGGAATATATGGATTAGGATCAAAAGATACTACTCCAACAGAAATAAAAACTGTATTTGATAACTTAGCATCAGAAAATCCAAGAAATCAATTTACAGTAGGTATAGTTGATGATGTAACTAATAGATCATTAGAATTATCTGAACCATTAAAAGTAGCTGTACCAGGAACAGTAAGATGTAAGTTCTGGGGATTAGGATCTGACGGTACTGTTGGAGCTAACAAACAAGCTATAAAAATAATAGGTGATAATACTAAGAAATACGTTCAAGCATACTTTGACTATGACTCTAAAAAATCTGGTGGGGTAACAATGTCTCACTTAAGATTCGGAGATGAGCCAATAAGATCAACTTACTTAATAGATGAAGCTGATTACATAGCTTGTCATACTCAAGCTTACGTATATCAATATCATGGATTAATAGACGGTCTTAAAAAAGGTGGAACATTTGTATTAAATACAATATGGGATCAAGCTGGACTTGAAGAACACTTACCAGCTCACTTAAAGCAATATATAGCTAAAAATGATATCCAATTCTATACTGTAAATGCTACTAAGATAGCTCAAGAAATAGGACTTGGAAACAGAATAAACATGATAATGCAATCTGCATTCTTCAAGTTAGCTAATATAATACCAGTAGAGCAAGCAGTAGAATACTTAAAAGATTCTATAGCTAAAGCTTACGGTAAAAAAGGTGAAAAAGTTGTTAACATGAACTACGAAGCTGTTGAAAGAGGTATAAACTCTTTAGTTAAGATAGATGTTCCAGCTGAGTGGGCAAATGCAACTGATCATAGCGATGAGCATGTAGAGGAACCATACTTCATTAAAAATATATTAAGACCTATAACTGCACAACAAGGTAACAAGTTACCAGTATCAACATTCATAGAAGGATTAGAAGATGGTACTATGCCATGTGGTACAGCAGCTTATGAAAAACGTGGTATAGCTGTTAACGTTCCAGAGTGGATATTAGAAAACTGTATACAATGTAACCAATGTGCATTCATATGTCCTCATGCATGTATAAGACCAGTTCTTGTAAATGAAGAAGAAATGCAAAATGCTCCTGAAGGATTCACTGCTAAGAAAGCAATAGGTAAAGGATTCGAAGGATTACAATATAGAATGCAAGTAAGTCCAATGGACTGTACAGGATGTGGAAACTGTGCTGACATATGTCCAGCTAAAGAAAAAGCTTTAGTTATGAAGCCTCTTGATACTCAATTAGAAGAAGTTGATAACTGGGCATTTGGAGTAGATCCTAAGAAAGTTTCTGTAAAAGGTGACATAATGGCACCAACAACTGTAAAAGGAAGTCAGTTCAGACAACCATTACATGAGTTCTCTGGAGCTTGTGCTGGATGTGGTGAAACTGCATACATTAAAAACGTAACTCAATTATTCGGTGATAGAATGATGATAGCTAACGCTACTGGATGTTCTTCAATCTGGGGTGGTTCATATCCATCATCTCCATACACTGTTAACCATGAAGGTAAAGGTCCAGCTTGGGCAAACTCATTATTCGAAGACAATGCTGAATTCGGATATGGTATGTATTTAGCTGTTAAACATATAAGAGCTAAGATAGCTGAAAATATGGAAAGCTTATTAGCTATGGATATATGTGATGAATCAAGAGAAGCATTCACTGCTTGGTTAGAAGCTATGAATGATGGTGAAGCTTCAAAAGTTGCAAGTGCTAAAGTAGTTGCAGTATTAGCAAATGCTCATAATATAGAAAATGCTGAAGTTAAAGCTTTAGTTGATGAAATAAAAGAAAGAGAAGACTACCTAGTTAAGAGATCTCAATGGATCTTAGGTGGAGATGGTTGGGCATACGACATCGGTTACGGTGGTGTTGACCATGTTCTTGCATCAGGTGAAGATGTAAATGTTCTTGTATTCGATACAGAAATTTACTCAAATACAGGAGGACAATCTTCTAAGTCTACTCCAGTTGCTGCAATGGCTAAGTTCGCTGCTGCTGGTAAGAGAACTAGAAAGAAAGACCTTGGTATGATGGCTATGTCTTACGGAAACGTATATGTAGCACAAGTAGCTATTGGTGCTGATAAGAACCAATTCATGAAAGCTATAGTAGAAGCTGAAAAATATGATGGACCATCATTAATAATATGTTATGCTCCATGTATATCTCACGGATTAAAAGAAGGTATGGGACGTAGTGTAGAAAATGAAAATCAAGCTGTTAAAGCTGGATACTGGCATTTATACAGATTCAACCCAGAATTAAAAGATAATGGTAAGAATCCATTCAGCCTAGACTCTAAAGAGCCAACTGAAAGTTTCAGAGACTTCTTAATGAAGCAAGTAAGATACTCTGCGGTTGCTAAGCAATTCCCAGATGTAGCTGAAGAGTTATTTGCACAAGCTGAAGAAAATGCAAAAGAAAGATTAGAAAGCTATAAGAGATTAGCTAACTACGAATTAGTTAAATAAATCTTAATATATACTAACATGTAAGGACTACCAGAAATGGTAGTCCTTATTTGCTTTAATAAAGTTAATATAAAATATTTAAAAGTATTAAGTATAACAAATTAAGATTTTGATACTAATAATTATGCATAATAGTAGTTCATAATAAGTAAGAAATCAAGAAATATGATATAATAAATATTAGACAAAAAGATAAGTTGGAGGAAAGAGAATGAAGGAATTATCGACTGTTTCAGATGATTACTTAAATAGCCAGATGAAATATTTGAAGTTATTATCGAAACAATACCCAAGTATATCAAAAGCTAGTGCGGAAATTATAAATTTAGAGGCAATACTAAACCTTCCAAAAGGAACAGAGCATTTTTTAACTGATATACATGGTGAATATGAGCCTTTTGTACACGTTTTAAAAAATGGTTCAGGGGTTATTAAAAGGAAAATAGAAGAGCTCTTTGCAAATAATATAAGAGAGTCTGAAAAAAAAATGCTAGCTACATTAGTTTATTATCCAGAACAAAAACTGGAAATCATAGCGAAAGAAGATACTGACCTAGAAGATTTTTATAGAATAAATATGTATAGACTTATAGAACTTTGTAGATATACTTCAAGTAAATATACAAGATCTAAAGTTAGAAAGTTCTTGCCAGAAGAATTTAGATATATTATGGAGGAGTTATTACATCCAGACAATAGAAGTGACCATAAACAAGAGTACTATCATAGTATAATTGAAACAATAATAGATATAGATAGAGCTAAGGAATTTATAATAGCTATATCTAAAGTTATACAAAAGTTAGTAGTTGATAGATTACATATAGTGGGGGATATATACGATAGAGGTCCAAGACCTGATATAATTATGGATACATTAATGGATTATCATAGTGTAGATATTCAATGGGGAAATCATGATATATTATGGATGGGAGCAGCTGCTGGGCAACCTGTTAATATAGCTAATGCACTTAGGATATGTGCAAGATATGCAAATTTAGATATAGCAGAAGATTTTTATGGAATAAACTTACTTCCATTGGCGACTTTTGCTATGGAAGCTTATAAAGATGATCCATGTAAAGAATTTACTCCTAAGGTAGGAGATCAAAAAGTATCTAGTAGTGAAAAAAGTCTTATAGCAAAAATGCATAAAGCAATAAGTATAATACAGTTCAAGCTAGAAGGAGAAGTAATAAAGAGAAGACCTGAGTTTGAAATGGATCATAGATTATTACTAGATAAGATAAACTATGAAGAAGGAACAATTGAACTAAAAAATAAAAAATATAAATTAAAAGATTCAAACTTCCCAACTATTGATCCTAAAAATCCTTATAAATTAACTAAGGCAGAAGAGATAGTAGTTGAAAAATTAGTTTCATCATTTAAAGGAAGTGAAAAACTTCAAAAACATGTTTCTTTCCTATTTTCTAAGGGAAGTATATATTTAAAAGCTAATTCTAACTTATTATTCCATGGATGTGTACCACTTAATTCAGATGGTAGCTTTATGTCTATGAAATTACAAAATAAAGAATATAAGGGAAGAGCCTTAATGGATAAGATGGAAGTATTAGCTAGAGAAGGTTATTTCTTTGCTGAGAATACACTTCAAAAACAATATGGTATGGATATGATGTGGTATTTATGGACAGGAAAATGTTCATCTTTATTTGGAAAAGATGATATGACTACTTTTGAGAGATACTTCATAGAAGAGAAAGAAACTCATAAAGAAAATAAAAATCCATATTACTTATTAAGAGAAGATGATGAAATGTGTGCAAGGGTTTATGAAGAATTTGATCTAGACTTTGAAGAATCTCATATAATTAATGGGCATGTTCCCGTGGAAAGTAAAAATGGTGAAAGTCCTATAAAAGCAAATGGGAGAATATTAGTTATTGATGGAGGTTTTTCAAAAACATATCAAAAGAAAACTGGAATAGCAGGATATACTTTAATTTATAATTCTTATAGCTTACAATTAGTATCACATGAACCATTTAGCTCTGCAGAAGAAGCTATAGTAAATGAAAGTGATATACTATCGACTACAGTTGTAGTAGAGCATAAAGTAAAAAGAAGAAGAGTTAAAGATACAGATGCGGGAGAAAAAATTAAAGACGAAATAAAGGATTTAAAACTACTTTTATTAGCATATAGAAAAGGTTTAATAAAAGAAAGATAAGACTTAAAATATAATAAAAAATAGCAGGAAAATACTTGACACTAGATATTGATTATACTAGAATTATGTTGTAATTAAATAAAAAACAAATTCAATTAGCTATGTTGGATTGTTACTGATAATGCAGGCAATACCTAGGTTAAGTTTTACAGTACTACTGTATCTTAATTTAGGTATTTTTTATTTTCTAAGAAATTCATTAAATCAAATTTTGTGTCAGTTAAAGGGGGAGTAGCATGATTATTGAGAAGATCTATAACAACAATGTAGTATTAGTAAAAGATACAACAAGCAACAAGCAACTAATTCTTACAGGTTGTGGTATAGGATTTCAAAAAAAAGTAGGCCAATTAGCTGACGAAACTAAGATAGAGAAAAAGTTTATTGCAGAAGATGAAAGCTTCAAAAATAACATAAGTAAGTTAGCATTAGAGGTTGATGAAAATGTATTTAAAGCTAGCTCAGCAATAGTTGAATATACAGAAAGTAAATTAAAAACAGATTTATACGATTATATTTATGTAGCATTAACTGATCATATTTCATTTGCTTTAAAAAGATATAAAGAAAATATAGAAATAAAAAATGAATTACTTTATGAGATAAGAAGGATTCATAAAGCTGAATTTGAAATAGGACTTTGGGCATTAGAGTATATTAACAGAGAGTTTGATGTTAATCTACCAGAAGATGAGGCTGCTTTTATAGCTATGCATATAGTAAATGCTAACTATAATGAAAATACATCAGAATCATTTTTAATGACGAAAATAGTAAAAGAGATACTTAATATAATAAGATATTTTTATTCTATAGAATTTAATCAAAATGAGATGAATTATGAAAGATTTTTAACTCATTTAAAATTTTTTGCAAAAAGATTAATAAAAAATGAAAATAAGAGAAATAGTAAAAATGAACTTTTAGAAATTATAAAAGAAAAATATAATGAATCATATGAATGTGCAAATAAAATAAAGATTTTTATAGAAGAACATTATGAATATGTAGTAAGTGAAGATGAGATGCTATATTTAATAATACATATTAACAGAGTAATAGAAGTTATAAGAATAGAAGACAATAAAAGTATTTAATAAACCATATTAAGGTTGTTACTGTTAGGCAGGCAAGACTTAGGTTTATAAAAATATATAATTATTATAGGTTTAGTAATTTTGGGGGATAAATCTATTTAAGTGTAGATTTATATTCTTGAACTTATTAAATTTATATAATGGTATATTTCTATAAGCTTGAGTCTTTTTTTATAAAAATAAATAACCAATAAATTTTAAAAATTATCAATTAAGAAAGGGTGAGTAATTTAATATGTTAAAAAAATTATTTGGTGTTTTACAAAAGGTAGGTAAATCACTAATGCTACCGGTTGCTATACTTCCAGCAGCAGGTATACTTTTAGGTATAGGTAATGCATTAGTAAATGAAAATGTTATAGCGTATATGCCATTTTTAGCAAATGGAACAGTTGCACTAATAGCAAGTATGATGGAAGGTTGTGGTCAAATAATATTTGATAACTTACCATTAATATTTGCAGTAGGTGTTGCAGTAGGTTTAACTGATGGAGAAGGAGTTTCAGCTCTTGCAGCTATCGTTGGTTTATTGGTAATGAACAAAGCAATGAGTATTATGGGTGGAATTACTGATGATATGACAGGTCCTATGTATGCTAATGTTTTAGGTATACCTACAATACAAACTGGTGTATTTGGTGGTATATTAATAGGGATTTTGGCATCTAGTATGTATAAGAGATTCTATAAGATTGAACTACCTTCTTATTTAGGATTCTTTGCAGGGAAAAGATTCGTTCCGATTATAACAGCAGTTTTATCTTTATTAATAGGTGTTGTTTTAACATTTATATGGCCTCCAATACAAATGGGACTAATGTCATTCTCTCAAACAGTAATAGATGCTAATAGAACTTTAGCAGCATTTATATTTGGAGTTATAGAAAGAGCATTAATACCATTTGGATTACATCATGCATTCTATAATCCATTCTGGTATCAATTTGGAGAATATGTAAATAAAGCAGGAGAACTTGTAATGGGAGATCAAAGTATATGGTTTGCTCAGCTTAAAGATGGTGTAGAATTTACTGCAGGTACATTTATGACTGGTAAATTCCCATTCATGATGTTTGGACTTCCAGCAGCAGCTTTAGCTATGGTACATGAAGCAAAACCTGAAAAGAAAAAATATGTTGCAGGTATAATGGCATCAGCTGCTTTAACTTCATTCTTAACAGGTATAACTGAACCAATAGAATTTGCATTCTTATTCGTAGCTCCAGTACTATTTGCAGTACATTGTGTATTTGCTGGTTTATCATTTATGTTAATGCAAATATTAAATGTAAAAATAGGTATGACATTCTCAGGGGGTCTTATAGACTTTACGCTATTTGGGATAATACCAAATAGAACTCCTTGGTATTATGTTTTAGTAGTAGGTGCAGTATTAGCTGTAGTATACTATTTTGGATTTAGATTTATGATAAGAAAATTTGATTTAAAGACTCCAGGTAGAGAAGATGAAGTTGATGAAAATACATCTCAATCTAGTTTAGTTAAAGGTGAACTAGCAAGTGAAATATTAGTTGCTTTAGGTGATAAAGAAAACTTAAGTAGTTTAGATGCTTGTATAACTAGACTTAGAGTACAAGTTAAAGATATAAATAAAGTAGACAAAGAGAAGTTAAAAGAACTTGGTGCAGCAGGTGTTATGGTTGTTGGAGATAACATACAAGCTATATTTGGAACAAAATCAGATACTTTAAAATCTGAAATAAATGAAATAATATCAGGTAAACTAGTAGTTAATAAGTCTGAAAAAAAAGAAATAATAAAAGATGAAATAAAAGAAGATGAGGATAATATTAAAGAAGAAAGTGAGATAGCAGTTTCTTCTGATGAAGTAATATTATCATTAACAAATGGAGAAATACTTGAACTATCTGAAGTTCCAGATGAGGTTTTCTCAAGTAAGTTAATGGGAGATGGATTTGCTATAAAATCAAATGATGGAGTAATATGTTCTCCAGTAGATGGGACAGTTGAAGTTATTTTACCAACTAAACATGCTATAATAGTAAAATCTAGCGAAGGAAGAGAAATCTTAATACACATGGGAATAGAAACGGTTAAGCTTGAAGGTAAAGGATTTGAATTATTTGTAGAAGTAGGAAGTGAAGTTAAGGCAGGAGATAAGTTAGCTAATATGGATTTAGAGTATATTGAAGCTAATGCAACTTCAACTATAACTCCGGTAATAATTACTAATTTAGAAGGTCAAGAAGAGCTTAAAGTAAAAGTTGGTAAGTGTAAAATAAAAGAAAATAATAGAGTAAGTATATTAAAAAAATAATAATAAATATAGGCTATGAAAATTAAATTTTCATAGCCTATTTATTCTAATTTATTACAAAGATTTCAATATTAATATGTAGAAATATGTATAAAATAGTAAAAAAATGAAATAATATAGTAACAATAATGTACAACTATCATACTATATATTAGATTAAGGATTTAGATAACCTTAATTAATAAAATATATGGAGGATACAAAAAAATGACAAAAAAAATTTATGCAGATAGATTGAAAGAGCAGTATGATATATTATCAAATTTAATGAATGATATAACTACTGCTTCATATGATGGAACTGAAGGGAGACTAGTTATAGCTGAGCAAGAAGTTCTTGATCCAATATTTTGTAATATATGGAATATAGCTAAGTTTATATTAGTAGGAAATCCTAGTAATCCTAATGATGGTGTACTACAAGCTTTAATTGATATTTTACAAGAGGCACTAGATGTTCCATACCCTGATGGAATAAAAAACTGTGCTCTTAGAAGAGAAATAGAAAGAGCTATAGATTTAGGTGAATGTTTAATTAACGTAATAGGAAATACTAATTGTAATTCAAACTGTCCAGAAGAGGTAGGAAGATTATTATGCTTACTTGTTAGATTAATATTACTAGTTTTAGCTATAATAGCTAAATTTATTTTATTATTTATATTCTGTACTGATTGTTATACTTCTTGTGTAGCTGAGGGTAGATTAAACAAAGGATTCTGTGAATGTTTAATTGATGAATTGAAAGAAGAGTTAGATGATGTTAAAGATTTAATAGACGATTTTTCAGACTTAGCTTTTGATTTCATGGATTGCAGTATGCAACAATGTGGATATAATGACTATGAACCTCAATGTGGATACAAGCCAGAATGGAAGCCAGATTGCAAACCAGAATGGAAGCCAGATCATAAGCCTAAATGTGGATGCTAAATAAAAATTAGTATATGAATGTAATATTAATATACACATTTATAATTAAATAATTAGATAAAGAGAGCTGCTTATATAAAAGCAGCTCTTTTGTATTTTTTTACATAAAAGCTTAGAATTTTGACATAAATAATAAAATAAAGTATACTTAATTAGTACGTTGAATTTTAAATTTAAGAGGTGGAAAAGCGTGGAAAACATAATAATTCAGCCTGTATTAGTTGGTGGAGATATAAACTGCTACAGTGTAGCAAGAGCTTACCATGAAGCTTATGGTGTTAAGTCTATAGCTTTCGGAAGATATGCCCTAGGAGCAACTAAGGACAGTAATATAATAGATTTTAGAATAGATCCAAGAATAACTGAAGAAGAAGAATTTATAAAAGTATTATTACAAACTGCAGATGAGTTAGCGGCTCCTAATAAAAAATTAATAATACACGGATGTACTGATGAATATGCAGAGTTAATAATAGATCATAGAGATGTATTATCAGAAAAATATATAGTACCTTATATAGGAAAAGAATTAAAAGAAAAGCTTATAGAAAAAGAATTATTCTATCAAATGTGTGAAGAAAAAGGACTAGATTATCCTAAAACATTCATATACTCAAAAGGTGATGAAGTTAAGGATTTTGGATTTAAGTATCCAGTTATAGTTAAGCCTTCAGATAGTGTATTATTCTGGCAACATCCATTTGAAGGAATGAAAAAAGCTTACATTGCAAATAATGAAGAAGAATTTAAAGAAATAACAACTTCAATATATAATGGAAAATACGATAAAAACTTAATAATACAAGACTTTATACCAGGAGATGACTCTTATATGAGAGTTTTAACTTGTTACTCAGATCAAAATGGTAAAGTTAAAATGATGTGTTTAGGACATGTATTATTAGAAGAACATACTCCAAAAGGAATAGGAAACCATGCTGCTATAATAACTGAGTATGATGGACCTTTAATGGAGAAGTTTAAAAACTTCTTAGAGAGTATAAACTATACAGGGTTTTCTAACTTTGACATAAAATATGATAGTAGAGATAACACATATAAAGTGTTTGAAATAAATTTAAGACAAGGAAGAAGTAATTTCTACGTAACTTCTTCAGGAAATAACATAGCTAAATATGTTGTAGAAGATAGAGTTTATAATAAAGAACTAGACTTAAAAATACAAAAAGAACCTTTCTTCTGGCGTGTAATACCTAAGAATGTAGTTTACAAATTCGTTAAAAATCCTGAATTAGTAAGCCTTGCTAAGAAATTAGATGCAGAAGGTAAGAGTGCTACATCATTTGGATATGATGCTGACTTAAAAGGAAACTTTAAAAGACGTTGGTATTTATTCTTATACAATATAAACCAAATGAGAAAGTTCAATAAATACTGCAAATAGATTGGTGGCATAAATATGGAAAATAATAAAACAGTTGGGGTCATGGGAGGACTAGGTCCTATGGCTACTGTATATTTTTATGATATGGTAGTTAGAATGACAGATGCAAAAACTGACCAAGAGCATATAGATATGGTTGTGGTAAATAGAGCAACTACCCCAGACAGAACTGATTATATAATAGGTAAAAGTTGTGAAAATCCAATCCATATACTAAAAAAAGATGCTAAAAGATTAGAAGCTTTTGGAAGTGATTTCTTAGTTATAACTTGCAATACTGCTCATTATTTTTATAATGAAATAAAGGAAAGTGTAAATATACCTGTTTTAAATATAATCGAAGAAACTGTTAAATTTGCAAAAGAAAATAATCACAAGAAATTAGGAATATTAGCTACTACTGGCAATATTAGTACAAATTTATATCAAGATATGTGCAAAAAATATGATATAGACTATGTGGTATTAGATGAAAAAATGCAAGCTGATATAATGTCTATAATCTATGATGATATAAAAAGCGGAAAGCCTGCAAATATGAATAAATTTAATAACATAGTAAACTATCTTAAAGAAAATGGTTGTGATGGTACTATCTTAGGATGTACAGAATTATCAATTTTAAAAAATGACAATAATTTAGATGAAGATTTCTATATAGACTCATTAGGTATATTAGCTATGAGAACTATAGAAAAATGCAATAAAAAAGTTAAAAGATTATAAATATATTAAATAGAGTAGTTATATGCTACTCTATTTTTAGGATTTAAAATATAGAATTAAATGGATTTTTTTACAATTATTATATGAATAAAAATTGAAAACAATATGATATACTACAACTCATAAACATGCTAAAGAGAAGGAGGGCTTAAGTATGAAATTATTTAAAGTTATGGAAGATGTTAATTTTACTTCAAATAAGCCTTGGGAAGAAATAAAAGATGTTGAAATAAAAGATATTGCATATAATTCTTCTAAATGTGAAGATGGATATATGTTTGTTGCCATAAAAGGCGAAACAGTTGATGGACATAAATACTGTATGGATGCTTACAATAGAGGATGTAGAGTATTTATAATAAATGATGATATAGAACTTGGTGAAGATGCGATTAAACTATTTGTAAAAGATAGTAGAATAGCTTTATCAAAGGCATCGGCAAACTATTTTGGAAATCCTTCAAAAGAATTAAAAGTTATAGGTGTAACTGGTACAAAAGGTAAAACTACAATAACTAACTATATAAGTGAAGTGTTAAATTCTTCTGGAGTTAATACAGGTGTTATAGGTACTAATGGTACTTTCTATAATGGAATAAGCGAAAAGACTGTAAATACAACTCCAGAAAGTTATGAGCTTCATAGAATATTTAGAAAGATGTTAGATAGCGGAGTTAAATGTGTATCTATGGAGGTTTCTTCAGGTGGAGTTATGATGAATAGAGTTGAAGATGTAGAGTTTGATGTAGCTATATTCTCAAATTTATCACCTGATCATATAGGTCCAAAGGAACATCCAACATTTGAACATTATTTAGAATGTAAATCTAGATTATTTACACTGGCTAAACATGGGATAATAAATATAGATGATGAATACGCAAAAGAAGTAATAAACAAAGCAACTTGTGACATAGAAACTTTCTCAATGTATAAAGATTCAGATGTAATGGCTAAAAATATAGAGTATTCAAAAGCTATAGACTCATTAGGGGTAAGTTTTACTTGTCATACTAAAGAAGAAGAGTTCCCTTGTTATATATGTTCTCCTGGAGAATTTAGTATATATAATGCATTAGCTGTAATAGCTGTATGTAGATATTTAGGCGTTAATAAAGAAACTATGATAAATTCTTTAGGACAAGCTAAGGTAAATGGTAGAGTAGAAGTATTACCAATACTTCCTTATGCTACAGTTATAATAGACTATGCTCATAATGGTGTAAGTTTAGAAAATATACTTCAAACTTTAAAGAAATATGATCATAATAGATTAATATGTTTATTTGGTTCAGTTGGAGGAAGAACTGAGTTAAGAAGAAAAGAGTTAGGAGATGTTGCATCTAGAGAATGTGATTTATGTATCTTAACATCTGATAATCCAGACTTTGAAGATCCAATGAATGTTATTAAAGATATAGCAGAATCTTTTGAAGGAAGTAGCTGTGACTATATAGTTGAGCCAGATAGAAAGCTAGCAATAGAGATGGCTGTAGAAATGGCTAAGGAAGGAGATATGATAGTTTTTGCTGGAAAAGGCCATGAAACTTATCAATTAATAAAAGGTGAAAGAATACCATTTAGTGAAAAGGAAATAGCTATGAATGCAGCTAAAAATGTTCTTTCTAAAAAAGGATATTCAATACTTGCTTAAGAATTTAAATCATACATTAATATAAATATATAAGTTAAAAATACACAGAATATAGATAAAAAGTCTATATATACTGTGTATTTTTTATGCTTAATATAATTAGTAAAAAAGAACTGTATAAAATTTATATTTAATACAGTTCTCTTGATTATATTATACGTTAAATCTGAATAATATTACATCTCCATCTTTAACGATGTATTCTTTACCTTCAAGTCTAACTAATCCTTTTTCTTTAGCAGCAGTCATAGTACCAACGTTAACTAAATCATCAAATGCTATAGTTTCTGCTCTTATGAATCCTCTTTCTATATCAGAGTGGATTTTTCCTCCTGCTTGAGGAGCCTTAGTTCCAACTTTTATAGTCCAAGCTCTAACTTCTTGAGGACCTGCTGTTAAGTAAGATACAAGACCTAATAAAGCATAAGAAGATTTTATTAATTTATCTAATCCTGATTGCTCAAGACCTAATGTTTCTAAGAATTCTTTCTTTTCTTCTTCAGTATCAAGTTCAGCTATTTCAGCTTCTATTTGAGCACAAACAACAACAACTTCAGCACCTTCAGTAGCAGCGAACTCTCTAACTCTATTTACATATTCATTGTTAGCAGCTTCATCAGCTAAGTCATCTTCAGACACGTTTGTAGCGTATATTACAGGCTTAGAAGTTAATAAGTTTAATGAATTAACAAATGTTTGTTGATCTTCAGTAAAGCTCATTGTTCTAACACATTTGTTATCTTCTAATGTTGCTAATATTTCTTTTAAGAATTCAACTTCAGCAGCTATTGACTTATCAGCTTTAGCAGCCTTAGCACTTTTTTGTATTCTTCTTTCTAATATTTCTATATCAGAGAATATTAATTCTAAGTTTATAGTTTCTATATCTCTTAAAGGATCAACGCTTCCATCAACGTGAACAACGTTAGGATCTTCGAAACATCTAACAACGTGAACTATAGCGTCAACCTCTCTTATGTGAGATAAGAATTTGTTTCCAAGACCTTCACCTTTAGAAGCTCCTCTAACAAGACCTGCTATATCACAGAACTCTATAGCTGTTGGAACTATTTTCTTTGAATCGTATAACTCTTTTAATTTATTTAATCTTTCATCTGGAACAGCAACCACACCTACGTTTGGTTCTATTGTACAGAAAGGGTAGTTTGCAGATTCTGCACCTGCTTGAGTTATAGCATTAAACAGTGTACTTTTACCTACGTTTGGTAAACCAACTATACCTAATTTCATAATTGTATCTTCCTTTCTTTATGCTAATTTATTTATTGAAATTTTATATATAAATTTTATACAACCTTCTAAGTTGTGAAAACAACTAATTAAGCTGATTTTTACAAATTTAAAAACTTCATTATAGACATACATACTGATTATACATCATATATATAATGGATGTAAACTATACATTATTATGGAGTTGATTTTATGTTAAATTCAACACTTTTATTTATCTGTGTTTTTTTAAGCTTTATATTTACAGGATATATGGAAAATATATTTATAGTTTTATCAACACTAATTTTTTATAAACAAATAATTTTAGATAGGGATTATAAATATATGGCTTATGGTCTTATTATTGCTTTTATTGGGGTAAATATTATAACAGTATCTGCATTTAGAAACCACATTAAAATTAAAGATATTAGTCCTTTAGAAGAGCAAGAAGAAACTGTAGTATTATTAGTATCTGAAGGAGAAAGTAAAAATTACAACTTAAAAGAGCGTGTAACTGAAACT
The DNA here is from genome assembly GCF_012317385.1 of Romboutsia sp. CE17. Classification (GTDB taxonomy): domain Bacteria; phylum Bacillota; class Clostridia; order Peptostreptococcales; family Peptostreptococcaceae; genus Romboutsia_E. The sequence continues at coordinate 2,115,738 of NZ_CP051144.1, read as the reverse complement.
TACTTTGAAAAGGGAATTAAGTCATACTTAACAGTAATGAAAGATTTATACGATTATAAAATGTATTATGAAGATTTAGGTTCTAGTTCCTATAAAGAAGATGCAGAGTACATAGCTTCTAATTTGAGAGAAAAATTAGGGTCAAACTATAAAGTTGTAAATTCTTATTTATATTCCTATCCATATTTTGAAAATAGCATAAGTGATATTATTTCAAAAGGGTATAAAAATATTATCATATGTCCTATGTTCATGACCGAGGGAGAAGACTTTAATATTTTTACAAAAAGATATGAAAATTTAAACTTAAGTACATATAACTTAAATCAAGTAGAGATACTAGATACTTTTTATAAGTCAAACAATTTAGCACTATTATATAAAGATGAGATATTAAAAACTATTGCAAGTAAAAATAAAGATATTGGAGTGCTTTTAATAGGGTTTCAAAATGAAAATAATATAGAACAAGATATATTATTTAGAGAAAAAATACGTGACTACATATTACAGGACGAAAAAAATAGTTATATTCAAATAAAATTACCTCTTTTAGAAAATAATAAAAAGGATATAATTAAATGTGGTGAGGAATTACTAGAATATGGAATTGATGGTTTATACATAGTTTTACCAACGAGTATAATAGACAGTATTAGTACTAAAAACTTAGTAAATAGTATACTTAGTGAATTAGATATGGGAAATACAAAGTTTTATTATATAGACACAAACGAAAAATACGATTTAATAGTAGATGAGATATTTGACAGAATATCATTATTAAGCAAAATAGGAGGCTAACATGGAAGGGATAAAAAAGGTATCTTTAGGCGATAAAATAAACTTAACTTTGATTCCTGGAGAAAAGTTTAAGTCTAATCTTGTAAGTATATACATACAAAGATTATTGGATAAGGATGAAGCAACAAAAAATGCTTTAATACCAGAGATAGTAACTAGTGGTAGTAGAAAATATCCTAGTGCAAGAGAAATATCAAATGAATTAGACAATCTATATGGTTCATCAATGGGAGCTGATGTTACTAAAAGAGGAGAACGTCAAGTTTTAAGCTTTAAAATAATAAGTACAAATGAAAAGTACTTAGATGAAAAAATATTTAAAAATGTTATAGAGTTCTTTAATGAAGTTATAAATAATCCACTAGTAATAGATGGAGGATTTAAAGAGGAGTTTTTAAATATAGAAAAAGAAAACTTAAAAGATAGAATACAAGCTAAGATAAATGATAAAGGAAGATATGCACTTGAAAGAGCATTTGAAGAAATGTGTGAGGGTGAAAGATATAGTATAAGTGAATATGGCTATGAAGAAGATATAGATAAAATAACACCTCAAGAATTATATAATCATTATAGAGATATCCTTAGAACATCTCCTATTGACATAGTAGTTGAAGGAGATTTTGATGAAGAAGAAATAATAAAAATTATAACTGAAAACTTTAAGTTTGAAAGAGGAAATATAATAGATATACCTAGAGATGAATTTAAAAAAGATATCAAAGAAGTAAAATATATAAATGAAAAAATGGATATAACTCAAGGGAAACTTATTATGGGTTATAGAAGTAATGTAGATTATCTAGATGAAGAAAAATACTATGCTTTAGTTGTTGGATCTAATATTTTAGGTGGAGGTCCTGATTCTAAATTATTTATTAATGTAAGAGAAAGAGAAAGTTTATGTTATTATGTTTACTCTTCGGTTGAAAAATACAAGGGAATACTATTTGTATCGTCTGGTATAGAATCAAATAACTATGAAAAAACTGTAGATTTAATTAATGCTCAAATAGATAAGCTAAAAAATGGTGATATAAGTGAACAAGAATTAAAAAATAGTAAAAGTGCACTAATAAGTTCTATGAGAACAATATCAGATAGTATTGGAGGTAGATCTGATTTTTATTTCGCACAAGCTATGGGTAAAACAGGTTCTACAATAGATTCAATAATAGACAAATTAAGTAAGGTAAGTATAGAAGATATAGTAAAAGTTGTTCAAGATATAAACTTAGACACTGTATATTTCTTAAGTAATTAAGGAGGCATAAATATGAAAGAAATTAATAATGAAATCTTAAAAGAAAAAATATATTATGAAAAGCTAGAAAATGGTTTAGATGTTTACTTTATGCCTAAAAAAGGATTCACTAAGAAGTACGCAGTACTAGCAACTAAATATGGTTCTAATGAGCTAGAGTTTATACCAATAGGAGAAGACAAAAAAATAAAAGTAAATGAAGGAATTGCACATTTTTTAGAACATAAAATGTTTGAGCAACCTAATGGAGGTAATGCATTTGATGAATTTTCTAAGTATGGTGCAAGTGCTAATGCATTTACAAACTTTACTATGACTGCATATTTATTTTCTTGTACAGAAAACTTTTATGAATGTTTAGGTCACTTAATAGACTATGTTCAAACTCCATATTTTACAGATGAAAATGTTGAAAAAGAAAAGGGAATAATAGAACAAGAAATAAAAATGTACAATGATGATCCAGATTGGAATGTTTACTTTAATGCTTTAAAAGCAATGTATGTAAATTATCCAGTTAGGATTGATATAGCAGGTACTGTTGATAGTATATATAAAATAAATAAAGAAGAGCTATACAAGTGCTACAATACTTTCTATAACCCAGGAAATATGACTTTATTTGTTGTAGGAGATTTAGATGAGAACCAGGTTATGGATGTTGTCAAAAAATACAACCATAATGATGTAGAAAAGCTAGATCATAAAATAGAAGTATTTTATCCAGAAGAACCAAGTCACGTAAAAGAAAAAGAAGTAGTAGCTAAGTTCCCTATATCAATACCTATGTTTAATATAGCATTTAAAGATAATAATGTAGGAATTTCTGGAAGAGAGCTTATGAAAAAAGAGATAGTTACTGAAATACTAATAGATATGATTTTTAGAAGAGGAACAGCTCTTTATGAAGATTTATATATGAAAGGGTTAATAAACGAAAACTTTGGCTCAGGATTTTCTTCTCAAGTAGATTATGGATTTACAATTATAGGAGGAGACTCTAAAAATCCAAAAGAAGTGCAGAGAATAATTCTTGAATATATAGAAAAATATAAAAAAGAAGGCTTAGATAAAGTTGCCTTTGAAAGAACAAAGAAAAAGAAAATAGGTCATTTCTTAAAGTACTTTGATTCTGTTAACTTTATAGCTAATAACTTTATTTCTTATAACTTTAAAGGAATGAACTTACTAGATTATTTAGAAGTTATAAAGGAAGTTAAGTTTGAAGAGATAGAAGAAAGACTTAAATCTCATTTAAATGAAGAATATTGTGTTATATCCATTGTAGAACCTAAATAATAATTTAAAAATAAAGGGTAGGTTAGTATTAATTTTTTATATTAACCTACCTTTTATTTATGATGTTCTCCTTTTATGTTATAATATGTAGATATAGCTAAAAATAAATACATAAGTTAGGGGGAAATGCTATGATAGATATGCATTGTCATATACTTCCAGGCGTAGATGATGGAGCTAAAGATTTATATGAAGCTATTGAAATGGCAAAGATAGCAGAAGAAGATGGTATTAAAAAGATTATAAATACGTCTCATTTTCATCCAGAATTTAAATTTATAATGGGTTCAGAGTTAATAGAAAAAGTGGACAACTTTAACAAAATATTAAAAGAAAATAATATAGATATAGAAGTGTTATTAGGAAATGAAATTTACTACACTGATGGTATTTTAGAGGAGATCGAGGATTTGAACTTCTATACAATTAATAAAAGTAAATATTTATTAATTGAGTTTTCTCCAATGAATGTTCCTAAAAACTTACCAGATATAGTTTATGAGTTAAAAATAAAAGGTTACACTCCAATTTTAGCTCATGTAGAAAGATATAAAAGCATTATAGATAATCCTAATATAATCTATGATTGTATAAAAGAAGGAGCTATAATTCAAGTAAATGCTTCCAGTGTATTAGGAAAACACGGAAAAGATATAAAGAAGACTACAGACATATTATTAGATAATAATATGGTACATATAATTGCAAGTGATGCACATGGTAGTGAAAGAAGAAGACCGCAATTAAAAGAAGCTTATAAATATATAAAAAATAAATATTCTAAAGAAGTTGCAAATAATATATTCAAAAATAATCAAAGTTTAATTATAGAAAACAAGGATATAATTATACCTATAGCAAGTAAATATGAAGAAAAAAGAGGATTCTTTAGTAAATTATTTAAAAAATAAGGAGAAAATTTATGGATAGAGTAGCCTTTACCATATTTGGTATAGATGTAATGTGGTATGGAATATTAATGGCCACAGGGATGATTTTAGGAACTTTATTAGCACTAAGAGAAGCGAAAAGAGTTGGAATAAGCGAAGATGATGTTTTAAATTTAGCTATATTTGCTATTCCATCTGGAGTTATAGGAGCAAGACTTTATTATGTTATTTTTAATTGGGGATACTATTCTCAAAACCCTTCACAAATTCTAAACTTTAGAGGTGGAGGAATGGCAATTCATGGTGCTTTAATAGGTGGTATATTAGCAGGTCTTATATACACAAGAATTAAGAATATTAATTTCCTTAAAATGGCAGATATTGCTTTAATAGGTATGCCTCTAGCACAAGCTATAGGAAGATGGGGAAATTACATAAATGGTGAAGCTCATGGTGGGCCAACGGATTTACCATGGGGAATAATAGTTGATGGAGTTAAGGTTCATCCAACATTCCTATATGAATCTATATGGGATTTTGGAATATTTATATTCTTATGGATATTTAGAAAAAATAAGAAATATGAAGGTCAGATTGCCATTTACTATATAATACTTTACTCACTAGGTAGATTCTTTATAGAAGGGCTTAGAACAGATAGTTTAATGATTGGACCACTTAGAATGGCTCAAGTAATAAGCTTAGTTGGAGTAATAGGTGGAATAATAGCACATATTTATTTATCAAAGAAAAATAATAAAAAAGAAGAATCAAAATAAGTAGTACTAAGGAGATATAAAATGGAATTTCATCATGTGTCGGTACTTTTAGATGAGTGCATTGAAAATTTAAATATAAAGCCAGACGGTGTTTATGTTGACTGTACAATGGGTGGAGCTGGTCACTCAAAAGAAATAGTAAAAAGATTATCTGATAAAGGACTTTTTATAGGATTTGATCAAGATAAAAATGCTATAGCAACAGCAAAAGAAAGATTAAGCGAATACTCAGATAGAGTTAAATTCGTTCACAGTAACTTTGAAAATATAAAAGAAGAATTAGCTAAATTAGGTATTCATAAAATCGATGGAGTATTAGCTGACTTAGGAGTTTCATCACATCAATTAGATGAAGCTGATAGAGGATTTTCTTATATGCAAGATGCTCCATTAGATATGAGAATGGATGTTAGATGTAGTTTTTCAGCTTATGATGTTGTTAATACTTACAGTGAAGAAGAACTTGCTAAAATTATAAAAGATTATGGTGAAGATAACTGGGCTAAGAGAATAGCTAAGTTTATAGTTGAAGGTAGAACTGAAAAAAATATAGAAACTACTGGAGAATTAGTTGAAATAATAAAAAAAGCTATACCTAAAAAAGCAAGAATAGATGGACCACATCCAGCAAAAAGAACTTTCCAAGCTATAAGAATAGAAGTAAATAATGAGCTTGGAGTAATCACAAAAATGATAAATGATGCAGTTTCTATAATGAATGAAGGAGGAAGGGTTTGTATAATAACATTCCATTCTTTAGAAGATAGAATAGTTAAGAATGCATTTAGAGATTTAGCATTAGATTGTGTATGTCCGCCAGAGCTTCCAATTTGTCAGTGTGATAAAGAAGCTTTAGTTAAGGTAATAAGCAGAAAACCAATATTACCAAGTAAAGAAGAAGTAGAGTTTAATCCTAGAAGTAGAAGTGCAAAACTAAGAGTTGCAGAAAGAATATAGGATACTAAAATATATTATTTACTAAAAGCACTAGCCTTTGCAAGGTTAGTGCTTTTTTGATAATATAAATATAATTTTTAAATATTAAAATAAAAAGGAGCAGATATGAAAAAAATCTTAATAATATCCTTTGGTGAGCATACAGGGCTTAGCATAAAAAATCAATTACATAGTATTTTTAACGAAAATTTATACATAGATAATTTGAATTCATCAGATGATTTTGATAATAATTTAGACTATGATTTATTAATATTTTCTAGTGAGGAAATTAAGAATATTTTTCAACCTAAAATCAATAAAAGTAAGGAGTATATTGTACTTAAAAGAGTTATAAGACATGAATGCATAGATGAGATTTTAAAGATTGAAAGAGGAAAAGAAGTTCTTCTTGTAAATGATACAGAAGAAAGCTGTAAAGAGGTAATCGATCAATTAAAAAATCAAGGTGTTGATCATATAAAGTATTATCCATATTACCCAGGAATAAAAGAATATAAAAATTTAAATATAGCTATTACTCCAGGAGAAACTCACTTGGTTCCTAGAGAGATAAAAAACATTATTGATATAAATTCTAGAAAGATGGATATAACTAGCTTGATTGAGGTTTTAAATAAGTTAGAATGCATAGATACATATAGTGATATAGTTTCATCTTGTTTTTATAGAGATATGATAAATATGTCAAAAAAATATATAAATATATCTCAAGAGACTATAAGGCTAAAAGACTTATTAACAAATTTACTTGATAACCAAAAAAATGGGATAATATATACTAATGATGAAAATGAAGTATTGGTATTAAATGAAGAGGCTTTAAGATTATTAAACATAGAAAAGAAAGATATATTATCTAAAAATATTTATAGCGTTTTTAAAGAGTTGAAAGAGGATATTGTTAACATTGATAACAAAGAAATTTTAGTTGTAAAAGAAAAGATAAAAAACAATAACAATCATAGTGGTAATATGATTATTCTTAATGAAGTAAATCATATTCATAAGATTGATGATGAATTAAGAAAGAAGAAAAAATCTAAGGAAAATCAAGCTAAATACACATTCGAAGATATGATTGGAAATTGTAGTTCTGTTAGAAGGAATATAAAACTGGCTAAGAAGGTTGCAAAATCAAACTCAACTGTTTTAATTCAAGGAGAAACTGGTACAGGTAAAGAAGTATTAGCTCAAGCAATACATAATGAATCTGAAAGAAAGGATTATCCATTTGTGGCTATTAACTTTGCTGCTATTCCAGAAAATTTAATAGAAAGTGAACTTTTTGGTTATGAAGATGGGGCTTTTACAGGAGCTAAAAAAGGTGGAAAGATAGGTTTGTTTAAAAAAGCTCATAAAGGAACTATATTTTTAGATGAAATTGGAGATGCTCCACTATACCTACAATCAAGATTGTTAAGAGTGCTTCAAGAAAGGGAAATAACCCCAGTTGGTAGTACAGAAACAATTCCAATTGATATTAGAATTATAGCTGCAACTAATAAAGAGCTTTTAGAAGAAGTTAGATTAAAGAACTTTAGAGAAGATTTATATTATAGATTAAATGTAATGCCTATGTACTCAATACCCCTAAGAGAAAGGAAAGAAGATATAAGATTATTATTAGAACATTATTTATTTAAAGTAAATAAATGTTGCGATTTAGAAGAGTTTTTTACTAATGACTCTATTGATCTTCTTGAAAATTATGAATGGCCAGGGAATATAAGAGAGCTTGTAAATATTGTTGAATATGTATCAACTATAAAAGAAGATGGTAGAAGGATAGATATTGCTGATCTTCCAAGGTATATTATTGAAAAAAATAAAGATCTGAATAAGAACATAGAGGTTGAAAAGTTAAAAGAGTCTTTAGATGAAAAAGAATTTTGGGTATTAGAGAAAATTTATAAATATCAAGGAATAGGTAGAAGGACGCTATCTTTAATGTCAATGGAAGAAGGTCTTAATATTGGTGAAGGTAAAATGAGAACTATAATGAGCAAATTAAATAATAATGGATATATAGAAATTAATAGAGGGCTTAAAGGGACAAAAATATTAGAAAAAGGGATAAATATTTTAAATAATGGGATGAAAAAGGGATAGTTATTTTATAATTATCCCTTTTTTATATTTTATAGTTTTATTAGGGTTTATAAAAGAAGTTATGGTTTTTTATATGCTTTAAATAATAGATATGATAAAGAATTGATACTTTATATTTTAAAGTTGAGAAAAAAATAATAAAATATAAAATTTGGCACGATATTTGCTTATATAGATTATATGGATATTTAAAAATTTATATAGCTTTATTTATAAATATTAATTGAAAAATTTTATCAAAAATGTTGAAAGGGAGATTATTTATGAAAGAATTACAAAAGAAAAAGCCAAGTTTATTACAAGCACTAATACCGATTATTTTTATGGTAGTAGCATTAGCATTAGGTTATGGAGTTTTAAAAATAAAAGCAGAGCCTATAATGATAGCCTCAGCATTTGTTGCTGGAATTATTGCTCTTAAATTAGGTTATACATGGGAAGAAATGCAAAAAGCTATAGTAGATAAGATAGCAAGCGCACTTCCAGCTACTTTAATTTTATGGAGTGTTGGACTTTTAATTGGAGCTTTAATGTATTCAGGTACAGTTCCAATGATAATTTATTACGGAGTTCAAATGATAAATCCAAAGTTTATATTAGTAACAGCATTTTTATCATCAGCTGTACTTTCAGTAGTTACAGGTACTTCATGGGGAGCAGCTGGGACTATTGGAGTAGCTATGATGGGTATAGCAGGTGGATTAGGAGTTTCTTTACCTGCAACAGCAGGAGCAGTAGTTTCTGGGGCATTCTTTGGAGATAAGCTATCTCCATTATCAGATACAACAAATTTAGCTCCGATGGCTGCAGGAAGTGAGATATATGAACATATAAAACATATGCTTTATACAACAATACCAGCAGCTTTATTAGCTATGGCAGTTTACTTAGTTGTAGGATTTAATGTATCTGGGGAATTAGTAACTCCAGTGTCAGTTCAAGCAATGATGGATCAGTTAGAATCAATGTTTAACTTTAATATAGTACTGATATTACCTTTAGTATTAGTAATTTTAGGATCAGTTAGAAAATGGCCAACTATACCTACTATGTTAGGAACTAGTTTAATTACTGTAGTTTTAGGAGCATTAGTTCAAGGATTCAATATAGTTGATGGATTTACAGCTTTAATATCTGGATTTGATATAACAATGACTGGATTTACAGGAGTTCCTACTGAAGAGGTTATAAAACTTATAAATAGAGGTGGAGTTGATTCGGTAACAAGTACAACTGTACTTATATTCTGTGCTATGGGATTTGCAGGAATAGTAAGTGTTTCTGGAATGCTAGATGTAGTTTTAGATTTATTAATGTCAAAAGTTAAGTCAACAGCAGGTATAATAATATCAACAGTAGCTTCTTGTTTTACAGTTGCATTTGTAACAGGGAGTTCATACTTATCAATACTTGTTCCAGGTGAATTATTTAAAGATGTTTATCCAAAGAAAAACTTACATCCAAAGAATTTATCTAGAACATTAGAAGATTCAGGGACTGTATTAGTTCCATTAATACCATGGTCAGCAGCAGGAGCTTATATGGCTGCTACATTAGGTGTACCAACTCTAGAGTATTTACCATGGGCAATATTAAACTATACAGGTATAATTTTTGCAATAATATATGCTATAACAGGATTTGGTATAGCTAAACTTGATAAAGATGAAGAAAAAGGTGCTGAAGATTCTAAGTTAGTGTAATTAAAGGAGATTTAAATATTATGATATTAATAAAAAATGTAGAGATATATTCACCTGAGTATAAAGGAAAAAAAGATGTATTTATAAGTGGTGGAAAAATATCTTTGATAGAAGATAATATAGATTTTAATAATGATAAAATAAAAGTAATAGATGGAAGTAATAAAAAACTTACTCCAGGATTCATAGATCAACACGTTCATATAACTGGAGGTGGAGGAGAAGGAAGTTTTAAGACTAGAGCTCCAGAAATAACTTTAAGTAAGCTTACAAAAGGTGGGATAACTACTGTAGTAGGGCTTTTAGGAACAGATGGAACAACTAGAAGTGTAGAAAACTTAGTGGCAAAGGCAAAAGCTTTAAAAGAAGAAGGAATAACAGTATTTGCTCACACTGGTTCATATGAGTATCCAACAATAACTATAACAGGATCAATAAAAAGAGATATAGCATTTATAGATGAAATAATAGGGGTCAAGCTAGCCCTATCTGATCATAGAGCTCCAAATGTGAGCAATATAGAACTACAAAGAGTTGCTTCTGATGCAAGAGTAGCTGGTATGTTAAGTGGAAAAGCAGGAATAGTAGTTCTTCATATGGGAGATGGGAAAAGAGGTCTTAAGCCAGTTAATGAAATACTAGAAGAAACAGAAATACCTATGAAAACTATAAGACCAACTCATGTAAATAGAAGAAAAGAACTTTTAATTGAAGCATTTGATTATGCTAAGCGTGGAGGAAAAATAGACTTAACTTGTGGTATGAAAGATGATTTAACACCAGGTAAGTGTATAAAAATGGCTGAAGATATAAATGTACCAAAAGAAAATATTACTATAAGCTCTGATGGATATGGTAGTTGGTCAAAATATGATGAAGCTGGAAACTTAATAAAAATGGGGGTATCTAGTGTATCTAGTTTACATGAAGAATTCAAAAATATGGTAGAAGAATTAGGTTTTAGTATAGAAGAAGCTTTATCTTATATAACATCTAATGTTGCTAAAGGTTTAGAAGTTTATCCAAGAAAGGGTTGCATAAGTGAAGGTTCAGATGCAGATATATTATTATTGGATGAAAATTTAAATATAGATACAGTAATAGCAAATGGAAATCTTATGATAGAAGATAAAGAAATTTTAGTATATGGATCTTATGAACATATATAAAAATATAAACCTAATCAATTTTAACAAGTTTTTGAAAAGTATTTTATGTCGTTATAAATTTAATGTTATGATAAAAATATGTAAAATTAAATAAAAAAAGTGTGCATAAAAAAATATGCACACTTTTTTTATTTTTTTATGTATAAATTTCGATTTAAGTCATTAAAGGATGTTTCTAATAATATGCAAATAAATAATATATAGTAAATAGATTTTCAAATAACTTTTTAGGAGTGATTTTGATGAAAAAAAATAATAAAATTAAAGACTTAAATGAATATAAGAAAAAGAAGAAGAATAAAAATAAAAGTGGGAAGAAAAAAACTAAATTAAAAAAATCTCGTGTAATTCTTATATTTGCCTGTGCAGTAGCTGTGATAATAGGGAATCTATGTGGGTATGCTAAGGTTTCTGAACTTAAGTATGACATATATTATTTGAAAAAAGATTTAAGATCAAAAGAAATTATAATAGAACAACTAAACTCAAAAATATATAGTAATAATACTACAGAAGAAATTGAAAAAATGGCAAAAGAAAAACTTAATATGGATTATCCAAAAAAAAGCCAAATCGAGTATATAACCGTTGAGGATTAAGGGGTGAAAACTTTTGAAGAAGATAAGAGGGGTTAGTAAGAAAAGGTTGGTATTGGTTCTTGTATTAGCTTGTAGCTTGTTTTTTGGATTGATAACTAGGACTGGTTATCTTCAATTAATTAAAGGAGATTGGTTAAGTTCTAAAGCATCGGAACAACAAACTAGAGAAATACCAATAGAACCTAAAAGAGGTACTATATACGATTCTAATATGAAAGAGCTTGCAGTAAGTGTAACAAAGTATACTGTTTGGTGTAAGCCTGTTGAAGTAGAAGACAAAGAAGATGTAGCAAGTAAGCTAGCTGAAGTATTAGGTAAAGAAGAAAAAGATATATATAAATTAGTAAATAAAAAAAATACGGCGCTTGTAAGAATTCAAAGATGGATAGATGATGAAACTGCAACCAAAATTAGAGATTTAAGTTTATCAGGTATATGGGTAGCGGAAGATAATCAAAGGTATTATCCATATGGAAATTTTGCCTCATATGTCTTAGGGCATACTGCATCAGACTCAACTGGAATATCTGGTATAGAAATGCAGTATAACAGTAAACTTGAAGGAAAAGACGGTAAGCTTATAGTTAGTACAGATGCATCTGGACGAGAAATACCACAGGGTTCTGAAATTTATTATGAGCCGGTACAAGGTAATGGTTTAGTATTAACGATAGATGAGGTAATACAGCATTATGCTGAAAAAGCGATTGATAAAGCTTATGAAGTAACAGCTGCTAAAAGGGTTAGTGTTATTGCTATGGATCCTAAAACAGGGGATATTTTAGCTATGGCATCAAAGCCTGATTATGATCCTAATAATTCTAGAACACCAATATATCCATACTATGAAGAATTACTAGATCAATATAGTGATGATGAAAAAATAAATGGATATTACGCAATGTGGAGAAATCCACTTATAAATGATACATATGAGCCAGGCTCAACATTTAAGTTAATAACATCATCTGCAGCTGTAGAAGAAGGTTTAGTAAGTGATACGGATAGGTTTGTATGTAAAGGTACTGTAACTGTTGGAGGACGTAAAATCAAGTGCTGGAGACATTACAGACCACATGGAGAGCAAACTTTTGCTCAAGGTGTTCAAAATTCATGTAACCCAGTTTTCGTTGAATTATCAAATAGATTAGGAGTTAGTAAATTTTATGAGTACATAGAGGCATTTGGATTTAAATCAAAAACAGGAGTTGATTTACCAGGAGAAGCAAAAGGGATAGTATATAATGAAAAGAATGTAGGTCCTGTAGAATTAGCTACAATGTCATTTGGTCAGTCAATATCAGTAACACCTCTTCAGCTTATAACAGCAATATCTGCAATAGCAAATGATGGAGAACTTATGCAGCCAAGAATCGTAAAAGCATATACAGACAATAAGGGAAATGTTACAGAAGAGGTAGAACCTAAATCTGTAAGGCAAGTTCTATCTAAAGAAACTGCTCAAAAAATGATGGAAATAGCAGAGACAGTTGTAAGCCAAGGTGGAGGTAAGACTGCATATATTCCAGGATATAGAATTGGAGGAAAAACAGGTACAGCACAAAAAGTTGTAGATGGGGTTTATGCACAAGGTAAATATGTTTGTTCATTTGTTGGTATAGCACCAACTGATGATCCACAAATAGTAGTATTAGCACTAGTTGATGAACCAACACAAGGAAGTTTATTTGGTAGTACAGCCGCTGGACCGATAATTAAAGAAATAATGAGTGAAGCTCTTCCATACTTAGGAGTTGAGCCAAAATATACGGAAGAAGAAAAAGAAGATAATTTAAAAGTTAAGGTTGAAGTTCCTGATGTAAGAAATTTATCAATGGAAGATGCAACAAAAGTATTAGAAGAATCGAACTTAAAAGTGAATCTAGATCCAGATGTAAATGTACCAGAAAATTGTAAAATTACAGATATGTTCCCAAAACCAGGATCCAAAGTATCAGAGGGTTCAAGTATATCTATATACTTTGATAACTAAAATTGTAAATAATTTGTAATCAAAGATAATTATAAATAACTTCAAAAAAGTCATAATTTGTTATATAATTATAAAGTTAAAATTTATTTTGGGGCAATGTATACATATACATTGCCTTTTATTAAGATGAGTTGTAAAATAATAAAGCGTATAGAAAAAATAAGGAGGAGTGGTATGGAAAGTCTAACAGTCAACGAGTTAGTAATTGCGACTCAAGGAAAATTAGTTTTAGGAAATGAAAATTATATTATAGATGATATTGTAATAGATAGTAGAAAAGCAAATGAAAAGAATGTTTTTGTAGCCATAATAGGAGAAAATTTAGATGGTCATAATTTTATGCAAAGTGCATATGAAAAAGGCTGCAAAACTTTTATAAAAAATGAAAAATCTAATATTGAATTCAATCATTCAGATGTTAATGTTATAGAAGTTAAAGATACGGAAATTGCTTTAGGAGATATAGCAAGATATTATAAAGAAAAATTTGAAATACCTTTTATAGGTATAACTGGTAGTGTAGGAAAAACTACTACTAGGGATATGGTATATGCAGCAGTTTCATCTAAATTTAATTCATTAAAAAATGAAGGTAATCTTAACAATCAATTAGGGGTACCTCTTACATTATTTGAATTAAATAAATTACATGAATGTGCAGTAATAGAAATGGGCATGTCAGGATTTAATGAAATAGAATATTTAGCTAATATAGTTAATCCTAAGATTGGTGTAATATCAAACATAGGTCTTTCTCATATAGAACGATTAGGTTCACAAGAAGGAATCTTAAAAGCTAAAATGGAGATAACTACAAACTTTGATTCATCATGCACTTTAATAGTCAATGGAGATGATAAGTTTTTATCAACTTTAAAAAATAAAGAACATATCTATACCCTTAAAACATTTGGATTTGATAAAGATAATGATATATATTGTGAAGAATTTACAATGGTAGAGGATAACATAACTTTCACATGTGTAATAGATGATAAAAAAGAAGAAGTTTTCATACCGACAGTAGGAGAGCATAATATATATAATGCTATGGCAGCAATACTTGTGGGAATGACTTTAGAAATTCCTTTAGAAAATATAAAAGAAGGTTTAAAAAATTATAAAGCGACAAAAATGAGATTAGATATAGTTAAAGGAAATGAAATAACTATAATAAATGACACTTACAATGCAAGCCCAGATTCAATGAATGCGGCATTAAAAATATTAGGTAGATACAATGAAAGAAAGGTAGCTATCTTAGGTGATATGTTTGAAATGGGTGAACATGCAGAGTATGGGCATAGATTAGTTGGTAAATCTGCAGTAGGAAACACAGATTTACTAATAACAATAGGAGATGATTCAAAGTTTATAGGAGACGAAGCCAAAATTTTAGGATTTAACTTAGAAAACATATATCATTTTGCAACTAAAGAAGAGGCAATAAAAAAATTAGATGAATTAATACAAAAAAATGATGTTGTATTAGTAAAAGCATCTAGAGGTATGAAATTAGAAAAGATAGTAGAATATTTAAATAGGTAAATAACTTAAAGAAAAGCCAGCAGGGAGAGGAGTTTATATTATGTTAGGAATAACAGAACTTACGTATACAGCAATGATTTCATTTCTAATAGTAATTATACTAGGACCGATATTTATACCGATGTTAACTAAATTTAAATTCGGTCAAACAGTTAGAGATGATGGACCACAAACGCATTTACAAAAAAATGGTACACCTACAATGGGTGGAGTACTTATAATAATAGCAATACTTATTACAGGATTAACAAGAAGTAATATAAGCTCAGACATGATTGTAGGGCTTATATGCATAGTTGGATTCGGATTTGTAGGATTTGTAGATGACTTTATAATCATAAAGATGAGAAGATCATTAGGTTTAAAGCCATGGCAAAAAATAGTTATGCAAGTAGCTTTAGCTTTATATGTTTCTTATTATCAATACAGCTCATCACCAAGTGCAACACAACTTATAATACCATTTACTGAGACTGTTATAAACCTAGGACCATTATATATACCGCTAATGACATTTATGATAGTTGGTATAGTAAATGCAGTTAACTTAACAGATGGTTTAGATGGTTTAGCATCAGGAGTAACTTTAATAGTTGCAGGGTTCTTTATGTTATTCGCAACATCTATATCAAATATGGAGGTTGCAGTACTTGCATCAGCGACTGTAGGTGCATGTATAGGATTTTTAGGATTTAATGCTTACCCAGCTAAGATATTTATGGGGGACACAGGTTCAATGGCCTTAGGAGGTGCTGTAACGGCTTTTGCAGTATTAACAAACTCTATGCTTTTATTTGTATTAGTTGGAGGGATATATTTTGCAGAAGCAATATCAGTTATGCTTCAAGTAACTTACTATAAGTTAACTAAGAAAAGAATATTTAAAATGGCTCCAATACATCACCACTTTGAGCAATGTGGATGGCCAGAAACTAAGGTAGTATTTACTTTCTGGATAGTGACGGTAGTTTTAGCTTGGATAGGAATAATAGCTGTATTCTAAATTGGAGGGAAGAAAGGTGGAACTTAAAAATAAAAAAGTTTTACTAGTTGGTCTTGCAAAAACTGGAGTATCTACAATAAAGTATTTAGATAAACTAGATGCGAAGACTATTGTGAACGATATAAAAAATAAGTCACAATTAGAAGATATATTAAATGAATTAAAAGATATAAAAAATGTAGAATATATATTAGGATATCATCCGGAAAATGTAGATGATATTGATATGGCAGTGGTATCTCCAGGGGTACCTTTAGACCTGCCTTTTATATGTAAATTAAAGAAAAATAACATCAAAATAATAGGTGAAGTAGAATTAGCATATAGATTATCTAAGAATAATCCTATTTTTATAGGGATTACAGGTACAAATGGTAAAACTACTACTACTAGTATAGTTGGAGAAATTTTCAAAAAGGCTAATAAAGATACTTATATTGTTGGGAATATCGGAAATCCCGTTATAGATACAGTTGATACTACAACTAAAGAATCTATATTAGTAACAGAATTAAGTAGTTTCCAGTTAGAAAGTATAGATGAATTTAGACCAAAAGTAAGTGCATTTTTAAATGTAACTGAAGATCATATGAATAGACATCATACTATGGAAAATTATATTGCTGCGAAAGCTAGAGTTTTTGAAAATCAAAAAGAAGATGATTTTACAATTTTAAATTATGATGATTTGCAAGTAAGAGATTTAGCAAAAAATTGTAACTCTAAAGTTATATTCTTTTCAAGAAAAGAAAAATTAAATAAAGGAATATATCTAGATGAAAATAATAATATAATTATAGATATAAATGAAAAAATAGTTCTATTAAATGCAAGTGAACTAAGTTTACCTGGAGATCATAATTTAGAAAACTGCATGGCAGCTATAGGTATAACTTATGTAAGTAATATTGACCTAGAGATAATAAAAGATGTATTAAAAACATTTAAAGCAGTTGAACACAGACAAGAATTTGTAAGAGAGTTAAATGACATAATGTTTGTAAATGACTCAAAAGGAACTAATCCAGACTCTACTATAAAGGCAGTTAAGTCTTATAATAAAGATATAATATTAATTGCTGGAGGTAAGGATAAAGGAAGTAGTTTTGATGAACTTCTTGAAATTGCAAAGGAAAATGTAGTAGCCTTAGTATTATTAGGTGAAACAGCACCTATAATAGAAGAAGCTGCAAAAGAAAAAGGCTTTGACAAAATATACATAGTAAATAATATGAAAGAAGCCGTAGAAACTTCATATAAAATTGCCAAGAAAGGTGATGTAGTTTTACTTTCGCCTGCATGTGCAAGTTGGGATATGTATAGTAATTTTGAAGTAAGAGGAAAAGACTTCAAGGATAATGTAAACAATTTAATATAACCTCTATACTGCTATAACGAATGCAAAGGGAGGTAAGTCTCATATGCCTAAAGAAGGTTTGAAGCCTAAAGAAAAAGGTTTGAAAAGACAAATCAAAAAAGGAATGAAGACTGAATTTGATCCAGTAGTATTTTATACTACTATGACATTAGTATTTATAGGCATAGTAATGGTGTTTAGTGCAAGTTACATACAAGCTGCATTTAAACACCACGATGCCTTTTATTTTTTAAAAAGAAATGTAATTTATGCTATTTTAGGTTTTATAGGAATGATGATAACATCTAGAATAGAATATACATTTTGGAAGAAAAATGCTACCAAAATTGGTATAATAGCAATAGTTTTATTAGTTTTAGTGTTAACACCACTAGGAATAGAAGCAAATGGTGCAAAAAGATGGTTAGGAGTTGGTGGAGCGACTATACAACCAGCAGAAATTGCAAAATTTGCATGTATACTAATAACAGCTAAATTAATTGAAAAAAGATATGAAAATATAAAATCTTTGATGAAAGGTGTTTTACCACTTCTTTTAGTTCCAGGTATTTTCTTTGCACTTATAATACTTCAGCCTAATATGTCTACAGCTGGTACTATAATATTAGTTATTTTTGTAATGTTATTTGTAGCAGGTATGAGTATGAGATTTGTTGCTACCATGATAGGTATAGGAGCGGGACTATTTGCTGTGTTAGTTCTTTCAGCGCCATATAGACTAAAAAGAGTATTGTCTTTCTTAGATCCATTTCAAGACCCATTAGGATCAGGGTATCAAGTAATTCAAAGTTTATATGCTATAGGTTCAGGTGGATTATTTGGCTTAGGACTTGGAAAAAGTAAACAAAAGTATTTTTACATACCAGAACCACAAAATGACTTTATATTTGCTATAATAGGAGAAGAATTAGGACTAATAGGATGCATAGTAGTTATGATGCTATTTGTCATATTAGTATATAGATGTATTAGAATAGCATTAAAATGTTCTGATGTATTTTCTTGTATGGTAGTTACAGGTATAGGTGCGCAAATTGGAATACAAGCAGCTTTAAACATAGCGGTAGCTACTTCATCTATGCCAGCAACAGGAGTTGCTTTACCGTTTATAAGTATGGGAGGAACCTCGCTGACCATACTAATGGGAGCTGTAGGTATAGTGTTAAACATCTCAAAGCATGTCAAAATTAACTAACAGGAGATGATTCAATGAGAATTTTATTATCAGGCGGAGGTACTGGAGGTCATGTATACCCAGCAATCGCCATTGCAAATAGAATAAAAGAGCAACATCCAGACGCTGAGATAATGTTTGTAGGTACAGAAAAAGGAATAGAATCAGAAATAGTTCCTAAGTATGGATACGAGTTAAAAACAGTTACAGTACAAGGATTTAAAAGAAAAATAGACTTTGATAATGTAAAAAGAGTATTTAAACTATTCAAAGGATTAGAAGAGTCAAGAAAGGTTGTTAAAAAGTTTAAGCCAGATGTAGTAATAGGTACTGGTGGATATGTAAGTGGTCCAGTATTATTTAATGCGGCTATGAGTAAAGTTCCAACAGTAGTTCATGAACAAAACTCTTTTCCAGGAGTAACTAATAAAATACTATCAAAGGTTGTAACAAGAGTTTTAACTAGCTTTGAAGATTCTCATGTAAGATTCCCAGAAGGAAGCAGGGAGAAGTTAGTTTTAACAGGAAATCCAGTTAGAAAAGAAATATTAGTAGCAAGAAAAAATATTGCAAGAAAAAATCTTGGAATAAGTGAAGATAAAAAGATGGTTCTTTGCTATGGTGGTAGTGGGGGATCAGAAGAAATAAATGAAGCTATGAAAGTAGTAATAGAAAATATGGTAAAAGAAGATATAGCATTTATATTTGCTACTGGAAAGTATTACTATGAAGATTTTTCTAAAACTTTAGATCATCTAAACTTAAAACCTTATCAACAAGTAGTTCCTTACTTAGAAGATATGGCAAATGCATTAGCAGCAAGTGATTTAGTAATTGGTAGTGCAGGGGCAATTTCTTTAGCTGAAATTACAGCTTTAGGTAAGCCATCTATAATAATACCAAAGGCTTATACTGCAGAAAATCACCAAGAATATAATGCAAAGAGTATAGAATCAAGAGGTGCTGGTATTGCTATATTAGAAAAAAACTTGACTCCAGAAAGATTAAATGAAGCAGTATTTAAATTATTAGGAGATAGAGAACTTTTAATAGATATGGCAAATGCGAGTAAAGAAATAGGAAAACCAGAAGCTATAGATTTGATATATGATGAAATAATGAAAATCTATGAAGCTAATAACAAATCAAAGGTTAGCAAAAAAGAAAATAAATCTAAAAAAGCAGAAGCAAAGGCTGTTGAAGAAAAAAGCGATGAAAATAAATCTGATGAAATGAAATCAGAAAATCAACCAAAAGTAATCGGAATTAAGAAAAAGTAACATATACCCCCTCTAGTACATAGATTTAAATATAGAGCATTTTGATTTAAATCTACTTCTAGGGGGGGTAATTTTGTCTAAGTATATAATAAATGGATGTAACAAAATAGAAGGAACTTTAAGAATTAGAGGTGCCAAAAATGCTATATTACCAATAATGGCAGCTACTATACTTAATGAGAGTATTAGTATAATTCACAATG
Source organism: Romboutsia sp. CE17 (assembly GCF_012317385.1). Lineage (GTDB taxonomy): Bacteria > Bacillota > Clostridia > Peptostreptococcales > Peptostreptococcaceae > Romboutsia_E. The sequence goes on along the minus strand of NZ_CP051144.1, from coordinate 2,095,583 downwards.
TACCTTGTATATCAGATGTTTTTGTTATGATTAGAATATTAGAAAGTATAGGATGTAAGGTTAGCTATAGCGAAGATACTTTAATCATAGATAGTTCTAATGTCAATTTTAATAAGATAGATGAAGAGTATGTAAGAAAAATGAGATCATCTATAATTATTATGGGAGCTATGATAGGTCGATTAGAGTGTATTGAAATAAGTCATCCAGGAGGGTGCGCTATAGGAGCAAGGCCGATAGATTTACATTTAAAAGCATTAGAATGCCTTAATGTGAAAATTGAAGAACATGATGGTGTAATTAGTTGCTGTAGACAATACCTTGAAGGAAATGAAATTAGATTTGAAAGAACAAGTGTAGGTGCAACTGAGAATGCGATGTTGGCAGCTGTTAAGGCAAGAGGTATAACTAAGATATATAATGCCGCTAAAGAACCAGAGATAGAAGATTTGCAGAATTTTTTGAATGCAATGGGTGCAAAAATTAAAGGTGCGGGAACAGATTATATAGAAATTGAAGGGGTAGATAAGCTAGATAAAGTTGAATATAGTGTAATACCGGATAGAATAGCTATAGGAACTTATATGGTAGCTAGTGCTATGACAGGCGGACGACTTGAGGTTGAAAAGGCTATAAGAGCACATATGGAACCTATAAGTAATGTATTAACAAATGCAGGGTGTAACATTAACTATACAGAAAGTGGACTTACACTAATACCACCTAAGAAAATTAAAACTATAGATTTTCTAAAAACTTCTCCACATCCAGGTTTTCCAACTGATATGCAATCACAATTAATGTCTTTAATGACCTTATCTGATGGTATAACTATATTTTTTGAAACTATTTTTGAAAATAGATTTATGCATTGTAAAGAGCTTATAAAAATGGGAGCAGATATAAAGTTATTAACAGATAAGATTTGTATGGTAACAGGTGTAGAATCTTTGTGCGGAGGAAAAGTAAAGTCAACGGATTTAAGAGGAGGAGCAAGTCTTGTGTTAGCTGCACTTGCAGCTGAGGGCGAAACTGAGATTTCTGATATATATCATATAGAAAGAGGATATGAAAATTTAGAAGAAGTGCTTCGTAGTTTAGGCGCGGATATTAGAAGAATTTAAAGGCTCAAAATAGAGCCTTTTATTATATATTAAAATAATAAGTAAATTTAACGGGTGTAATCAAGTATATTGTAAAAATAAGATTTAAATTGCTTTTAAAAGTATAGCCTCCTATGTAGGGAAATATAATAACAAGGTTGTATTTTAATATATATTAGGAGGTGGGAGTTTGAAAAAGAGAAAAAGAAAAAGAAAAAGAAGGAAAGATAAATTAATAATAGTTTTAACTTTTATACTCATGGTATCTTTAGGTGCGATATCGTTAGTAAAAAGCAATATTTTTAATCTAACTAAAGTCGAAATTATAGGTAATACAACTTTAAAGGATGACCAAATCATTGATTTAGAAAAATTAGTAACAAACAAAAATATATTTACTTATAACTTAAAAAAGGTAAGAAAAGAAATAGTAAATAATCCTTATATAGAAGATGCTCAAGTAAAAATAAAACTTCCTAATAAAATAGTAATAACTGTTAAAGAAATAGATATTGTAGCTGTATTATTTAATGGAAATGAATATTGCTATATAGATAGTAGTGGAAATTTAATTGAAAAAATTAATAATTTAGAAGAAAATAATGATAAAATAATATGTAGTGTAGATTATACACTAAGTAATAATTCTATTACCTTTAAAAATCAAAAAGAAAAAGACGGTATGCTAAAAGTATTAAATATTATAAAATCTGAGTATTTAGAAAAAGAAGTGAAACAAATTGAGTATACAAATGAGGATGAAATAAATATAATAACTAAGTATGGGACAAAATTTTTAATAGTAGATGATAAAGAATTAGAATATAATATAGCTAGGGCTAGCAAAATATTAGTAGATCTACAAAGTAAAAAAATTAATGATGGAATAGTAGATCTAACATATAGTAACTATGCCGTATATAAACCAAGTTGATAAGCAGCAAATGAGGAGTGATTAATTTGCATAAGAAAATATCTTATAAAAGTCTAGTAGTAGTTACAATTATACTAGGGATTTTTATAAGTTTACAGCTAAAAAGCATAAATCAAGAAAATAATGGAATGACGACCTTAAAAAAAGGAGAACAACTGACTCAAGAATTAAAATCATTAAAAAAAGAAGAGGAAGACTTAAAAGAAGAAATAAAAAGAATACAAGATGATATAGATAGTTATAAAAATGCTAAAGATGGATCTTTAGAAGGAAATATAAGTTCTGAAATAAAGAAATATGAAGAGTTAGCAGGATACACAGATGTGAAGGGGCAAGGAGTAGTAGTAACGATAAAATCTGTTACGGAAAGTGGAAATATAAGTAATGCATCTTTAGATGGAATAAGTTATAATTTTGATTTGTTACTTTCTCTTATAAATAAGTTAAACTCTGCCCAAGCAAATGCAGTATCTTTAAATGGTCATAGGATAGTTTACAACTCATATATACATTTAAAAGAAGACAAGCTATATTTAAATGACTCTATTATAAAAGAGCCTTTTGTAATAAAAGCTATTGGTAATGCAGATACATTAGCATCAGCACTTCAAATAAAATATGGTATTGTCTGGGAAATAGAAAAATACTATAATGCTAAAGTTACTGTAGAAAAAAGCGATAATATAACTATAAAGGCTTCTAATGAAAGAGAATACTTAGATGGTGTAGATATAAATGAAAAAGATGAAGATTAATAAACAAAAAATTAAACGAGCTCTATTAATGTTAGCGGCATTTATAATAGGATTATCTATAACTATTTATGTAAAATCTATGAATCCAAATAATGTATATATTACTCTAGAAGAAAAGAGAAATCTTGAAGAAGAAATTAATGATATTAAGATAGAAATATCTAAATTAAAAGAAAGAAAAAAAAATTATAGTGAAAATTTAAAATCATATGAAGAAGTTTTAGAAGATGAGAATAAGTCACTAGAAGATCTTATGAAAGATGAGTTGGAGTATTTAAAAAAAGTAAGTGGATATGACGATATTGAAGGTAGTGGTGTAACTATAACTATAAAAGATAGTGAAAGGGAATTAGCTAGTGGTGAAAATCCTAATGATTTATTAGTTCATGATATAGATATTCTAAGAATCTTGAATGATTTAAAAAAGGCTGGCTCAAAAGCAATATCCATAAATGGAGAAAGAGTCTTACCTACAAGTGAAATAAAGTGTTCAGGAGCTACAATAACAGTTAATAAGAATACCTATGGGCAACCTTTCATAATAAAAGCAATAGGAAATATAGATTCATTAATGGCTAGTATAAATTCTCCAGAGTCATATGCAAATTTATTAAGAGATGGATATGGAATTTATATAAATGTAGAAGCAAATGAAAAAATAAAGGTGAATTTTTATGAAAAAGCTAAATAAAGACATAAAAAGCTTGAAAAATTGCAGTATTTCAAAGTAAAATAAAGAAGGTGAATATTTATGTTGTGGATACTAGGAGGACTAGCACTAGGCGTAGTCATTGGTTATTATATTCCCTTTACTTACCCAATGGATTACTCTATTTATATGTCAGTAGCAATACTTGCTGCATTAGATTCAATTTTTGGTGCAGTAAAGTCGACATTTGATGGAAAATATGATAATTTAATATTTATTACAGGATTCATTGGAAACTCGTTGTTAGCTATATTCTTAACATACATAGGTGATAGATTAGGGATACCAATTTATTACGCAGCCATATTAGTTTTTGGTTCGAGATTGTTCGACAATTTATCTAGAATTAGAAGACATATCATTTTAAGGTTAAGTAATAAAAAAAGAGGAAAATAAGTATTTTTGTGGAATAAGTTAGTTAAATATTAACAAATTATGTAGATTAAATGGTATAATCATTACATAGATTTACTTTGAATCGTAAAACAAGGAGGTTTATAAATGCTAAACTTTGACGTAGAATCAGATAATTTTGCGCAGATAAAGGTAATAGGTGTAGGTGGCGGTGGAAATAACGCTGTTAACCGAATGGTAGAAGCACAACTTAAAGGTGTTGAGTTTATAGCGATTAATACTGATAAGCAAGCTTTATACACATCTAAAGCTGAGTATAAAGTTCAAATAGGAGATAAGCTTACTAGAGGGCTTGGAGCAGGTGCAAACCCTGAAATTGGGAAAAAAGCAGCTGAGGAAAGTAAGGATGAAATAATAAAGTTACTAGAAGGTGCGGATATGGTATTTGTTACTGCCGGAATGGGTGGAGGAACAGGTACAGGAGCAGCTCCATTAGTTGCTCAATTAGCTAAGGAAATGGGTATACTTACAGTAGGAGTTGTTACTAAACCTTTCGTATTTGAAGGTAAAATAAGAATGAAGAATGCTGAAAGAGGTATAGAAGATTTAAAAGCAAATGTTGACACTTTAATAACTATACCTAATGATAAGTTATTACAATTAGTACAAAAGAATACATCTATGTTAGAAGCATTCTCTATAGCTGATAATGTATTAAAACAAGGTATACAATCTATATCAGATCTTATAGCAGTACCAGGTCTTATAAACTTAGACTTCGCTGATGTTACTTCAATAATGAAGGAACAAGGTTTAGCTCATATGGGTATGGGTAGAGCTGTAGGTGAAAATAGAGCTGTAGAAGCTGCTAGAGAAGCTATACAATCACCATTACTTGAAACTTCAATAAAAGGAGCTAAGGGAGTACTACTTAATATAACAGGTGGATCTAATTTAGGTCTATTTGAAATAAATGAGGCCTCTACATTAGTTCAAGAATCATGTGATCCAGAAGCAAACATTATATTTGGAGCATCTATAAGAGAAGACTTAGGAGATGAAATAAGTATAACTGTTATAGCAACAGGGTTTGAACATAATCAACCTCAAGAGATGAGAATAAATGACACTATAAGCAAGTTTACAACTAAGCCAGTTGAACCTGAAGTTAGTAAACAAGAAGTTGTAGCAGAACCAGTTAAAGAGACTGCTGTTACTAAAGAAGAGCCTAAAAGAGTTGAAGAAGATGATGAAATGATAATACCAACTTTTTTAAGAAGAAGAAGATAATAGATATAATTTTAAATATAAAAAGATAGTTAAATATTATGTTAGTGAATATATGGTTATATTTCACTTTCTAATATAAGCTATCTTTTTTTTATTTTATAAACAAAAGTCAAATTGTTACTTTGATGAAGTTATAACTTAAAATCTATAAAAGTATAAACATAATTATATATTTATATAAAAAATTAAATAGAATAAATTTATATAAAAATAATAAGTAATTTATACTGATTTTTTACCTATATACTAGTTATTCTACAAGTTAATTCTACTAATAAATACTGAGGATATATTTATTAGTTAAAAATAAAGGGAAATGTAGTGTTTTTATAAGTGAATTTAGAAATTTTATGCATAAGCTTCGACTATAAAAAATGACATAAAATTATGTAAGAATTAGAGTATAATGAACTAAAGGTTCATGAAGAGGGGGAGTAGGCAATGTATATAGATTCTTATATTATAGAGAACCTACTAATAAATTATATTATTATAAGTTGTACTTCTATTCTTACAAAAAATTTTAATACTAGAGTGCAAAAGCTACTTGGTGCAGTTTTAGGTGCAATATATTCTGTAGCATACATATTTCCAAACTTAGAAGTCTTATTTACTATTCCATCAAAAATAATATTCATAATAATAATAACTTTAGTATCATTTAAATTTAATAGTAAAAAAGAGTATATAAGGATACTTATAATGTTTTACTTAGTTAATATTTTTATTTCTGGAAGTACATACTTTATAATTTATTTTACTGGTATTAGTCATTTGAAAATATCATTTTTAATTGCATGCTCATATTTTAGTTGTAAGCTTCTTCAATATATATACAGAGATATAAAAACTATCAAACACTTAAAAGATTTCACTAAGACAATCACAATAAGCTTATTAAATAATAACTGTAATTGTGAGGCATTATTAGATAGTGGTAATTTTTTAAAAGATCCTATTAGTAAAAATGATGTAGTTATAATTAAGTCTAGTATATTAACATCCTTATTACCAAATTTAGAACTTAACCATGATTATAAGGATATAAGTGTAATAAATGTTGATGAGATAATTAATGACTTAGATGATGAGTTATCGGCTAGAGTTAGATTGATTCCTTATAGACATGCAGGTAGTAATCAAGCAAATATGATCTTAGGATTTAAGGCAGACTACTTAGAAATAGATGAAAAGAAGATTAGGAATATAATTATAGGAGTATCAGATTTTAAGGATGAAGAATATAGTGCAATATTAAATCCAAGCATCTTATCTTAACTAAAATAAATATGGGAACATTAAAGGGGGAGAGTAACATGAAGTCAATATTAAGCAAGTTTATAGCTAAATGTAGAATGCTGACTTTAAAGATAGGGGTAAAATTAGGAATTATAAAATCAGACAGTATTTATTACATGGGTGGAGTGAATATACTTCCACCACCATTAAAACCAGAAGAAGAGAATGACTTACTAAAAAGGCTAGAAAATGATGAAAGTGTTAAAACTACACTAATTGAAAGAAATTTAAGATTAGTTGTATATATATCTAGAAAGTTTGAAAACACAGGTATAGATGTAGAGGATTTAATTTCTATTGGTACAATTGGTCTAATAAAGGCTGTAAATACATTTAAGTTAAATAAAAATATAAAATTAGCAACCTACGCATCAAGATGTATTGAAAATGAAATATTAATGTATCTGAGAAAAAATAATAAAAAGAAAGCAGAAGTATCATTTGATGAACCGCTTAATATAGATTTAGATGGAAATGAGTTGCTTCTTTCAGATGTATTAGGAACAGAAAATGATGAGATTTATAAAATTATCGAAGAGGAAATTGATAAGGATTTATTAATAATGGCACTTGATAGATTGTCCGATAGGGAAAAGCAAATTATGGAATTAAGATTTGGACTAACTAATAAAGGTAATGAACGAACACAAAAAGAAGTGGCTGGAATGCTTGGCATATCTCAATCTTATATTTCTAGGCTAGAGAAAAAAATAATTTCAAGGCTAAAAAAGGAAATGAAAAAATTTGTATAAAGCAAATAATTCCTTCTTAAAAGTATAAAAATAATTGATGTGTAAATAATTTCATATATACAAACTTTTAAGAGAGGACTGAAACTTATGCAAATTAATAAAGTTGAAATCTGTGGTGTTAATACATCTGAGCTTCCGGTTCTTAAGAATAATCAAATGACTGAGCTTCTTTTAAAAATAAAAGATGGTGATGAAGAAGCTAGACAGCAATTTGTAAGAGGAAACTTGAGATTAGTTTTAAGTGTAATACAGAAGTTTAATAACAGAGGGGAAAATATAGACGATTTATTTCAAATAGGATGTATAGGACTTATAAAAGCTATTGACAACTTTGACTTAAGTCAAAATGTAAGATTTTCAACTTATGCAGTCCCTATGATTATAGGAGAAATAAGAAGATATCTAAGGGACAATAATCCAATTAGAGTTAGTAGGTCATTAAAAGATATTGCATATAAGGCTTTACAAGTAAGAGAAAGATTAGTAAGAAGTAATGCAAAAGAACCTACAGTATCAGAAATAGCAAAAGAATTAGGATTAGAAGTTGAATCAGTAGTAATGGCATTAGACGCAATACAAGATCCAATATCTTTATTTGATCCAGTATATCAGGATAATGGAGATGCTATATTTGTTATGGATCAAGTTCAAGATAAAAAAGATACCGATGAAAATTGGCTACAAGAGATTGCTTTAAAAGAAGCGATTAAAAAATTAAATAGTAGAGAAAAATTAGTATTAGATTTAAGGTTTTATAAAGGGAGAACACAAATCGAAGTAGCTGATGAGATTGGAATATCTCAAGCACAGGTATCAAGAATAGAAAAAAATGCACTTAAAAATATGAGAAAGTATATATAAAATTTAACTTTAAAGAGCATGTATAAATGCAAATTCACATATCATTATAAAGAAGGTACATATTAAGTGAATTAAGGCATTGGTCATGCTCTTTTTTTTATGAACTTTATTTTTTATGAGAAATTTAAATTAGTTCTTTTTTTTTGGCCAAGTACATATTTATTTTTTAAAGGAGGGAGATTATAATATGATGAGAGTATCTGATATAATGGAAAAAGAAGTAATAAATATTAAGAATGGTAAGAAAATGGGATTCATAACTGATATTGATTTAGACATTAATGAAGGTAAAGTGATATCGTTTACTATTTTAGGTGATAGTAGAGGCTTTTTTTCTAGAGGATCTGAAGAAGAAATTGTATTCTTCAGTGATATACTAAAGGTAGGTTGTGATACAATAATAGTAAATTTAGGCTCAGATATTAATTTAGATGAATTTAATATAGAAAAATTATAAAAAAAATTATACAAAAGAAAACTTAGGAGGAATGGCATGCAGTGTCCTTATTGTAACTATAAAGAATCAAAAGTAGTGGATTCAAGACATACAGACAGTAAATCAATTAGAAGAAGAAGAGAGTGTGAATCTTGTAAATCTAGATTCACTACTTATGAAAAAATAGAAACTACTCCAGTAATGGTTGTAAAAAAAGATAACGTTAGAGAATATTTTAATAGAGATAAAATCAAACATGGTATATTAAAGGCTTGTGAAAAAAGACCTGTATCAATAGAACAAATAGATGAAATAGTAGATTATATTGAAAATGAAGTTAATAAAAATTTCTCATCAGAAGTAGATACTAAATACATAGGTGAAATAGTTATGGAAAAGTTAAAAGATGTAGATGAGGTAGCATATGTTAGGTTTGCTTCTGTTTATAGACAATTTAAAGATATAAATACTTTTGTTAATGAACTAAAGAATATTCTAATAGAAAAGGGAGACTAAATATGGAGAATTACATAAGTATAAAAAAAATAGAAGATGAATTAGATTTTGTTAAATTAGCAATAACTACAAAAAATATAGATTCTAAAAGTAAAGAGGATTTAATAAATACATTTAATAAGGATGACTTTAACTTAGATAACTTAACAAGTAATATTCAAATTCATTCTGATATTGTAAACATTGTAAATGAAGAAAATATAGGATGTAAAAAAGAAGGAGATGCTCTTATAACTAATTTAAGAGAAGTTCCCCTTCTTGTATTTACAGCGGATTGTGTTCCTATAGCTATTATAGATAAGAAAAATAAGGCTATAGGAGCAGTTCATGCAGGCTGGAGAGGTACTTACTCTAAGATTGTTAAAAATACAATAGATCTTATGAAGAAGGAATATAATACAAATCCTGATGATTTGATTTGTGTTATAGGTCCTTCTATTGGACCTTGTTGTTATGAAGTTTCAAAAGATTTAGTAGAAAAATTTAACACAATTCTTACAAACATGGAAGAAACTTTTTATATAATAAAGGAAGAGAAATATTATTTAGATTTATGGAGTATTAATGAATATATTTTGAAAACTTGTGGAGTAAAGGTTAAGAATATAATAAATCTAAATATATGTACTAGTTGTAACTCAGACAAGTTCCATTCTTATAGAGTTCATGAGAAGACAAATAAGAGGATAGGACTTATGCTACAGGTAAAATAGAGAGGAGAATAATTCTTATGAATACTAAAATTCTTGTTATAGACGATGAGATACATATAGTAGAACTACTAAAATTCAATTTAGAAACTGCAAACTATGAGGTTCATTGCTCTTATGATGGGTTTGATGGATTTATAAAAGCGAAGGAAATTAAACCTGATTTAATACTTCTAGACTGGATGCTTCCAAATATAAGTGGAATAGATGTTCTAAAAAAAATACGATCAGACAAAGATTTAAAAAATATTCCAGTTATTATGTTAACTGCAAAAAATATGGAAGGGGATAAAGTAGAAGGGCTAGAAGTCGGTGCTGATGACTATATAACAAAACCTTTTGGTATAAAAGAATTATTGGCAAGAATAGCATCTGTTTTAAGACGATATAATGTTAATTCTAAGGTAGAAGATGATGTATTAGTTCATAAAAATATTAGAGTAGACTTATCTAAGCATGAAGTGTGTAAGGATAATAATAAAATTGATCTTACACTTAAAGAATTTGAATTGTTGAGATTATTACTTCAAAATAAAGGGAAGGTTCTTTCAAGAAATTATCTTTTAGATAAGATTTGGGGATATGAATACTATGGTGAAACAAGAACCGTAGATGTACACATTAGATATCTAAGAAAGAAAATAGAAGATGATAATGAAAAATACATAGAAACTATAAGAGGTGTTGGGTATAAAATTGATTAAAATTTTATATTCATGGAGATGAAATTATGGATAACTTAGAAAATATATACTTTTTTATTACTTTAATTTCAGTTACAATCACAATATTATCACTTAGATATACTATAACTATAAAAAGATACATAGAGCAGTTTAGAATTGTTTCTAAAAAAGTAAGTAATAAAGAATTTCATACAAGACTTAATATATCGGCAAAAGGTCAACTAGGAGAGCTTACTAATAATTTTAACTATATGATTGAGAAAATGGGGGATAACATCGAAGCTGTGGAATATAAACATCTTCAATTAAAATCTATTCTAAAAAGTATATCCCATGGTATTCTAGCTATAGATATAAATGGAAATATACTTTTAATAAATGATGAAGCTAAAAAAATAATACAAGCTAATTTAGATCAAACTATAGAAGGTCAAAACATAGCAACTGCTATAAAAGAAGAAAAGATACTAAAAGAAATATCTAAATTTAGAGGATCTAATACTAATGAGAAATCTAGACTTACAATGGAAGATGGAACAGTTTATACTATAAAAGTAGACCCAGTTTATCTTCAAAATACAGTCAATGTTATAATTGGTTCAATCATAAATATTGAAAATATTACTGAAAAAGTAAAGCTAGAAAACATGAGAAGTGATTTCGTAGCAAATGTAACACATGAACTTAAAACTCCACTTACATCTATAAGTGGATTTGTTGAAACTTTAAGATTAAATGAAAATCTAGACACTCAAACTAGAAATAGATTTTTAGCTATAATAGAAAGTGAATCTGATAGACTAAAGAGATTAATAGATGATATTTTACTATTATCTGCTATAGAAAATACTGAAAGTAGAGTTTTAGAAAAAATAAATCTATATGATACATTTAATGAAGTAAAAGATATGTTAAGTTATATTGCTAAAAATAAAGATATAGATTTTAGTCATGAATTTTTAGATCAATCTTTATATGTAATTTCTAATAGAGATTATATAAAGCAGATTTTCTTAAATTTAACTGAAAATGCAATTAAGTATACTCCTGAACATGGGCAAGTAAAGGTAATTGTTGGATCTAATGGTAAAGATATAATATTACAAGTAATAGATAATGGAATTGGAATACCTAAAGAAGATATTCAAAGAATATTTGAAAGATTTTACAGAGTTGATAAGGCTAGAAGTAGAGATGTAGGTGGTACAGGTTTAGGGCTAGCTATAACAAAGCACATTGTTAAATCTTTAAATGGTAAAATCGAGGTTAAAAGTGAATTAAATAAAGGTAGTGAATTTACAGTTACTATTCCTAAAAAAATTTCCTAGAATAATAGGAAATTTTTTTTTGTTTTTGTACAAACTAATCTTATGGAAATTTTATTTAAATATAAGAGATAGGAGGAATAATAATGAAAGAAAGTTTAATAAATGATGAACTATTTAGACGTGCATTTTTAGTTGCTTTGATCATAGGGACTTTATGTAGAGGTTTTGTGTTAAGAATAACTAATAAGCAATATCCAACAAGACCTCTTGATTATATAGAGCAAATCATAATTGCGGGGCTATCTGCATCTCTTGGAGCTATAGCACTACCAGCACTTATTGATAAAGAATTTTCAGCGCTAACTTTCTTTGCAGTTGGTATTCAGCAATTTCAAGGATTAGCACAGCAGGAGAGAATAACATTAGAAAATTTAGATGATGATGAAATGGTTCAAAAAGGTGGTTCATATGTAGAAGAAATTGCATCGACATATGAAACTAGAAGTTATATAAGTTTATTTTCAGCTTTAGCAGCATCTTCAGCATACATAATTATAGCTAGAAGATATGGAGTGGGTACTTTTATATGTACAATAGCAGCTGTTATAGCAGGTATGATAGTAGCTTTTATATTTAGACTAGTTTTGAGAAGAAATAGTGTAGGAGATATAGCAGATGTGGTTCCTGCTGAATTACACTTTGAAGGGTCACAACTATTTGTAAATAATGTACATATAATTGATATTGGTTTAAAAAGTACAAGAGATAGATATATAAAAAAAGGAATGGCCATTGAAATTATTCCTAAGACAGTAAGTGACTTTGGAATAATTAATGATTTAGGACAAAGACAAGCAATACTTCATAATATTTATATCAATATGGGAATAGATAAAGATATTGATGAAGTAGATATTCTAGCGATATCAAGAGCTAATATGGAAAAAATGACTGTTGTTATACCATTTATACCAATACTTCAAGATATGGATGTACTAAAGCAGGTTATTGAAAGTACACCGATTATAGAAACTGCTAAAGGTAAGCAAAGTGCTTATAAAAAGAAGCCTATGCTTTTTAAATAAGGGGTGATTAAATGGATAAAGTATTTTTTGTAGCAGTTATTATTGGAGTAGTTACAAGATTGATAATGCTTAATTTAGATCAAAAACAATACCCATCCCAACCAAATGTTTTATTATCTCAAATAGTATTAGCATTTGTAGCATCTTCTTTAGGGGCATTATTAGTTCCTGCTTTAATAGAACGTTCTTATACCTCTATAACATTTTTATCTCTAGCTGCGGAACAGTTTAGACAGGTAAGAGAAAATAGAAGAAATACACTTCAAAATTTAGAAGATTCACAGCTAGTTAAAAGGGGTAATTCTTTTATAGAAGAGATTGCAAGAACCTATGAAGTTAGAAATTATATGTGTATAATTACTTCATTTATAACAATAGGTTTGTATTACCTTATTATATCTGAAGTAAGATTAAGTCATAATATAGCATTACTTATAAGTAGTTTAATAGGTTTAATTTTAGCATTTATATTAAGAAGGATATCAAGAAGAAAAAGTATAGAAGATGTAGCAGATGTATCTATAGTTAAAATTGAATTTGTAGACGAATCAATAATGAAAGTTGGAGACTTAAAAGGTATAACTAACGTAGGTTTAAAAAAGGATAGAGAGAGATTTTTATCTAAAGGGATAGGTATAGAAATAAAACCAAAAGACAATAGTTATACTAATGCAGCTATTATATATGACTTAGGACAAAGACAAGCTATAGTTTACAATCTTTATTCAAGACTTGGAATATACAGAGAAAATAATGAGCCAGCATTTGTTCCATTACCAAGGAGAAATCCAAATAATGAAAGTATAATGATTGCGTATATACCAATGGAAAAAGATGAACAGAAAATAATAGAGGCTGTAAAATCATGTCCCATTCTTTCAACATCAAAAGGCAAATATTTAAAACTAAAGAATTATAAAACTGATAAGAAAGGAAGTGCATAAAAGTGGGAAATAATGTAGGCTTAAATGAATTTACTTTAGCAGTGATAACAACTGATAAAAATATGAATCCAGTAGGAGGATGCCCTATATTTTATGCAAATGACAATGATGACTTGCAAAATAAAGCTTTACTAATGTCAAAATGTGTATCTGGAATGGTTCATCAAATATCAGAAGGAACATTAATAATAGTTAAGCATTAATTTTTAAAGGTACCTTTCGGTACCTTTTTTGGATGAATAGTAATAAATATACATAGTCTATGTGACGAAATTTGTATTTTATTGACTATTTAAATTAACATATGGTATTATAAAATGATGTATTTATGAAGAAAAGTGGTGATTACTAAATGGAAGTAAATGTAAAAAAAAGTAACAATGTTATAAGTAAGATATACAAAGGCAGTATAGCTGATGAAATAGGTATTGAAGTTGGTGATTTACTTATAAGTATAAATGAACAAGAAATACATGATATAATAGAATATAAATTTTTAATGAGTGATGAATACATAGAGTTAGAGATTCAGAAAATAAATGGTCAAAGATATATATATGAAATAGAAAAAGATTATGATGATGATCTAGGGATTGAATTTACAAACCCAATTATAGACCAAGCAAAAAGCTGTAGAAATAAATGCGTATTTTGTTTTATAGATCAACTTCCAAAAGGTATGAGAGAAACTCTTTATTTTAAAGATGATGATTCAAGACTTTCTTTCTTACAAGGTAACTTTGTAACTCTTACTAATATGAGTGAAGAAGATATAAATAATATAATTAAGTATAGAATAAGTCCTATAAATATTTCTGTGCATACTACTAACCCAGAGTTAAGGCGTACTATGATAAAGAATAAATTTGCAGGAAAATTATATGGAATAATGCAAAGACTTGCAGAAGCTGGAATACAAATGAACTGTCAAATAGTTTTATGTCCAGGTTATAATGATAAAGAAGAATTAACAAGAACTATATCGGATTTATCAAATTTATATCCATATGTAAATAGTGCAGCAATAGTTCCGGTAGGCATAACTAAGCATAGGGATCATCTTCCAAACTTAGAAATATTTAATGAAAAAACTGCAGGGGATACTATTGATCAAATACATGAATTACAAAAGATGTATATGGAAAAACTAGGAACAAGGTTTGCTTTTTTATCAGATGAATTTTATATAATTGCAAATAGAGAGTTATTAAAATATGATGAATACGAAGGGTTTATTCAATTTGAAAATGGCGTAGGTATGATAAGTAAATTAGAAAGAGAAATTCAAGATTATTTAAAATCTGTGCCTAAAGAAAAAATAACTAGAACTAAAAAAGTATCTATAGCAACAGGACATTCTGCATATGAATTTATAAAAGATATGGCAGACCTAATAATGAAGAAGTTTGAAAATGTAGAAATAAATGTTTATAAAATAATAAATAACTTCTTTGGAGATACAATAACAGTTTCAGGTCTTATAACAGCAACTGACATAATGGATCAGTTAAAAGGTATAGACTTAGGAGAAACACTATATATACCTAGAGCTATGTTAAAAGCAGACGAAGAAATATTCCTTGATAACATAACTTTAGAAGAAATACAAAAAAGAATGGATATTGAAGTAATTCCATGTGAGAACACAGGGAAAGACTTTGTAGATAAAATTTTAAAATAAGAAAGGATAGTAGAATGGATAATAGACCGATAGTTGCAGTTGTTGGTAGACCAAATGTTGGGAAATCTACACTGTTTAATAAATTAGCAGGAAAAAGAATATCTATAGTTGAAGATACTCCAGGAGTGACTAGAGATAGAATATTCACAGAAGTAGAGTGGCTAGGAACTTACTTTACATTAATAGATACAGGAGGTATAGAGCCTGATAATGGAGATGTTATATTATCTCAAATGAGAAACCAAGCTATGCTTGCAATGGATATGGCTCACGTTATACTTTTTGTTGTAGATGGAAAGTCAGGAATAACAGCTGCAGATAAAGAAGTAGCAACAATGCTTAGAAAGACTAATAAACCAGTAATACTAGTTGTTAATAAAATAGACAGTCAAAAGCAATTTGATAATGTATACGACTTCTATGAACTAGGACTTGGAAATTTACATGCAATATCAAGTGCAAATGGAATGGGACTTGGTGATTTATTAGATGAAGTTGTTGAGAATTTCCCTAAAGGATTAAATACTGAGTATAGCGAAGATATAATAAGAGTAGCTATAACTGGTAAACCAAATGCAGGTAAAAGTTCAATACTTAATAAAATATTAGGAGAAGATAGAGTTATAGTAAGTCCAATTGCAGGTACTACTAGAGATGCAGTAGATACATATTTTGAAAAGGATGGACAACAATTTTTACTTATAGATACAGCAGGTATTAGAAGAAAAAGCAAGGTATATGAAACTGTAGAAAAATATAGTGTAATAAGATCTATGAGTGCTGTTGAAAGAGCAGATGTAGTTTTAATAGTAATAGACGCACAAGAAGGTATAACAGAACAAGATACAAAGGTTGCAGGTATAGCTCATGATGAAGGTAAAGCTTGTATATTTGTAGTTAATAAATGGGACTTAATAGAAAAAGATAATAAAACATTAGGAAACTATACTAAGGAAATAAAAGAAAAATTCCCATTCATGATGTATGCTCCAGTATTATTTGTTTCTGCTAAGACTAATCAAAGGATGAACAAAATATTAGAAACAGTAGAATATGTAGCAAGTGAGCATGCTAAGAGAATATCAACATCAGCTTTAAATGACGTTATAGGTGAAGCAGTAATGTTAAATCAGCCACCATCAGATAAAGGTAAGAGATTAAAGATTTACTATGCTTCTCAGACTGATGTTAAACCACCTAAAATTACATTATTTATAAATGACAAGCAACTTACTCACTTCTCATACCAAAGATATCTTGAAAATAAGATAAGAGAAAACTTTGGATTTGAAGGAACTTCTGTTAGATTCGAATACAGAGAAAAGAACAGAGGATAATAATTTTGCTAGGGGGTCAATATGATTAGCTATATTATTATAATTATAATTGCTTATCTTTTAGGTAATATATCAACATCGACTATAATTGCTAGAAAAATGTTTAATGTTGATATAAGAACACAAGGTTCTGGAAATCCAGGATCTACAAATGTACTAAGAACACTTGGAAAAAAAGCAGGAGCTATGACTTTTGCAGGAGATCTATTAAAAGGATTAGTAGCAGTATTAATAGCTAGAGGAATCGCTAAACTTACAGGTATAGATGAAACTATAGCAGCATATGTAGCGGTTGTAGCAGTTGTAGCAGGCCATAACTGGCCAGCATTCTTAAGATTTAAGGGTGGAAAAGGTGTAGCTACATCACTAGGTGCTATGATAGCAATGAATCCGGTTATAGCATTAACTTGTTTTGGAATATTCTTAATCATAGTAATAGGAACAAAGTATGTATCATTAGGATCAATAGTAGGTATAGCATCATCTCCTTTGTTTATGATAGTAAATAATAATAAAAAAGGAATATTTGTTACTTTATTTTTAACAGTATCTGCTATATATACTCATAGAGAAAACATAAAAAGACTAATTAAAGGTACTGAAAGAAAAATAGGTGAAAAAAAATAAGTATATCCTAGGTGGTGTGTTATGAAAAAAATATGTGTATTAGGAGCTGGAAGTTGGGGAAGTGCATTGGCACTAAGTCTTGCTAAAAAAGGCTATAGCATAACAATGTGGACTTTAAACCAAGAACAAGCTGATAAAATAAATACGACAAAAGAAAATATAAATTATTTACCGGGTGTATTATTTCCAAATAATATAACTTTAACTACAAATATAGAAGATGCAGTAGTAGATAGTAAACTAATAGTACTCGCTGTACCATCACAAGCTATAAGAAGTGTTTGTAAGCAAATAAAACCATTTGTAAGCAAAGAACAAGTATTAGTTGATGTAGCAAAAGGATTAGAAAAAGGAACAGGTCTTAGACTATCTGAGGTCTGCAAAGATGAGTTACCAGAAAATCCATATGTAGCACTATCAGGACCATCTCATGCAGAGGAGGTTGCTAAAGATATACCGACAACATTAGTAGTTGCATCAGAAAACTTAGAAATAGCTCAAGAAGTACAAGATATATTTATGAGTCCAAAGCTTAGAGTATATACTAATCCAGATGTAGTTGGAGTAGAGTTAGGTGGAGCTTTGAAAAATATAATTGCTTTTGGAGCAGGTATATGTGATGGATTAGGTTATGGAGATAATACTAAAGCTGCACTTATGACTAGAGGAATAAGAGAAATCGCAAGACTTGGTATAGCTCTAGGTGCAGATAAAAGTACTTTCTCAGGTCTTTCAGGTATAGGAGACTTAATAGTTACTTGCACAAGTATGCATAGTAGAAATAGAAGAGCAGGTATATTAATAGGTCAAGGTAAGAGTTTAGAAGAAACTTTAGAAGAAGTTAAAATGGTAGTTGAAGGAATAACAGCTACTGAAGTTGCTCATGAAGTTGCTAAAAAAATGAATATCGATATGCCTATTACTAATGCAATATATTCTGTTTTATATGAAAATAAAAATGCAAATGAAGTTGTAGCTAACTTAATGATGAGAAGTAAAAAACATGAAATGGAAGAAATAGTTTACGATAAGCTAGGATTTTAATCCTAGCTTTTTTTGTAATTGTCCTATTTTTTTAGGACAATTATTATATGAATGAATCTAAATTTATTTATTTAGGTATATTAACATTTCTTGCAAAATATAATTAATTAAGAAATTATATGCAGGAGGGGAATTTGATGAATAACATATATGAAGACATAGCTAAGAGAACTCAAGGTGATATCTACATAGGTGTGGTAGGGCCTGTAAGAACAGGAAAATCTACATTTATAAGAAATTTTATGGAAAAACTTGTGTTACCTAATATAGAAAATGAGTTCAAAAGAGAAAGAACTCAAGATGAGATACCACAAAGTGGCTCAGGTAAAACTATAATGACGGTAGAACCAAAGTTTGTTCCAGCAGATGGAGTTGAAATAAAATTAAGAGATAATGTATCATTAAAAGTAAGAATGGTTGATTGTGTAGGATACATAGTTGATGGAGCATTAGGCCATGAAGAAGATGGAAAACAAAGATTAGTATCTACACCATGGTCACAAGAAGCAATGACTTTTGAAAAAGCAGCAGAAATAGGAACTAAAAAAGTTATAAGAGACCATTCAACTATAGGTATAGTAGTTATAACAGATGGTTCTGTAACAGGAATAGATAGAAGTAGTTATGTAGCTCCAGAAGAAAGAGTAATAAATGAATTGAAATCACTTAATAAACCTTTTGTAGTTGTTTTAAATACAATCGATCCAACTAGTGAATCAACAGAAATGCTAAGAAGAGAATTAGAGGAGAAATATGAAGTACCAATAGTTCCTGTAAATGTTGTAGCAATGGATGAAGAAGATATTGAAGAAGTTATGGAAACAGTTCTTTATGACTTCCCACTACAAGAAATAAGAATTAATTTGCCACAATGGGTTGAAGGATTAGAAATGAATCACTGGATTAAAAATAATATAATACATGCATTAAAAGAAAGTATAGAAGAAATAGGTAAGATAAGAGATGTTAATAAAATAGTAGAAGGTTTTTCTGAACTGGAATTTTTAGAAGATACTGAGGTTGATAATGTAGAATTGGGCGAAGGTGTTATAACAATAGATTTAAGCACAAGACAAGAATTATTCTATAATGTTTTAGAAGAAAAAAGTGGATTTAAAATTGAGGGAGATTATCAATTATTAAACTTAATAACTAGATTATCTAAGGTCAAAACAGAATATGATAAGATTGAAAGTGCATTGATTGATGCTAAAACTAAGGGATATGGTGTTGTTGCACCATCATTAGATGAATTAAGTCTAGAAGAGCCTGAAATAATAAAACAAGGAAAACAATATGGTGTTAAGCTAAGAGCGAATGCACCATCTCTACACATAATAAAGGCAGATGTATCAACAGAGGTTTCACCTATAGTAGGAAATCAAAATCAAGGTGAAGAAATGGTTAAGTACTTATTAGATGGATTTGAGCAAAACCCAAGTGAGATTTGGGAATTAAATATGTTTGGTAAATCATTAAACGATTTAGTTAAAGAACAATTACAAAGTAAGTTATATACAATGCCGGAGGAAATAAGAGTTAAGATTCAAAAAACTCTTCAAAAAATAATCAATGAAGGTAGCATGAATATAATAACTATATTATTATAGATGAATATATAAATTTAATAAGTATAGATAAAAATAGTTCTTAATTTATTAAGAGCTATTTTTTTATATAAAAAGTTATAACTTAATATATAATTAAGGTATAATGTATGTGTAAACGTTTATTTGTAAATGAATGTGTTCTATTAGGTAGAATTCTATCAAATTCAAACTTTAGGGGGAAAAGATGAGAGCGATTTTAACAGTAATAGGTAAGGATAAGGTTGGTATTGTAGCTGGAATTAGTTCAGAATTATTAAATTATAATATAAACATAATCGATATTAGCCAAACTATAATGGAAGATTTTTTCACAATGGTTTTGATGGTAGATTTATCCAAGTGTAATCAGTCTTTTGAAGTAATTAAAAATGGATTAGTATTAAAAGGCCATGATTTAGGCCTTGACGTTAAGATTCAAAGAGAAGAAATTTTTAATTCAATGCACACGCTTTAATTGGGGATTAAAGTGTATAGATAAAATATCAGATTCTATTAACTCTTTCAAAAATTAACAAAAAGCTCCCTTTATAGGGGGCTTTTAAATTTAAAAGAAAAAGAAATTAACAAACTAATTAAAAAGGCTATGTTAGCCCTCTTCGTGATAAATATTGCATAAAAAGAACCACACCTTAGACTTTTCAATACATTGAATTCTAAGATGTGGTTGCTTCTATAACTTACTATAAATTATTCGTAATAGATTAAAATTGTAAATTATCCTTTAAACATAAACTCATACTGGTTATTATTTTTATTCATTAAAACATTTAAAGTTCCTTCTATTTTGTCATGAAAATCATTTATTGAAGTAATACTTTCTATATATATGTATTCATTAGCACTAGAGTTTGAATTTATATTGCATGAAAGGTGTGCATCTCTTTCTTTATCGCTAAAAAATAGTTTATCTAAATTTACAGAAATCAATTCATCAGATTTATTTTCTATGATTAGTTCAATCATACCAGCATTGTCCTTATAATGAAGATTTACAGCACTTATTTTTAAATCTTCATTATCAACTAAAACTGGATTTTCATAAAAATCAATTACATTCTCATTCTGTGCTTCTACTTTGGTTGATTCATCTACATCTGATTTATTAGAATCAATATTTTCCAAACCTACTATTAATGATAATATACACGCACAAATACATGATATTAAAATATACTTTCTCATAAAATATCTCCTATTTTTATTTTCTAATTCACACTTTATAACAATTGCGAACTTGATTATATTATACAAAATATTCAATTATTTTCCAATTACAAAATGGTTTCATTAATTTGAAGTAAAGTTCCTTATTTTAGGTTAACTCAATGAATCTATTTCTAATAGTTTCTCTAGTTACATATGTATCCTTAGTAGCTACATTCACTAGCATATCTTTAATTCGGTCACCCTTTTTATTCTTCTTACTTAGTTGGAGAAATTTAAACCAAGCCAAATAATTGTTGATATATTTTGTGGATACACCATTAAAAGGCATTAACCATCTCTTAAAACTACTGTGAAGAGCATTTATATGCTGTAAATGATAAACACTATCTATCATTGATTTTCCTCTAGGAACTTGCTTTAATTCTATGTTCAACTTGTCCTTTATTCCTATATATGATTTATGTGAATCTACGCAAAAAGTAGTCTCTTCACATATTTTATTGTCAAAGAAGTTAACTATTTGATTTGTTGTAATTCTACCGTTACAAACAGCACTCATAAGGATATTTCCTTTTCTATCAATTGCTGTCTCTATACAAATCTGCTCTTTTGATATTCCTCTTTTCTTCTTATCATTTTTACCTTTACCTCTTTTTCTAGGGTTTCTAGGCATTACAAATGTAGTACTTTTAGAATGATTGCCTTTAAAAGACTCTTTAATAAAGCATTCATCTACTTCAACTATACCTTCAACCTTATCATTTTTTAATGATAGATTGATTACATCAAGTATCCTATGACGCATGTAAAAAGACGTTTTAACACCTACTCCGACTTCTTCAGCACATTTTCTTATAGAAAGTCCTAATATCATTAATTCACAGTATTTTAACCATTTATCTAAGCCTAATTTTGTATTAGAGAATGGAGACATAGTAAACTCATCAAAACTTGTGCGACAACGTTTACAAATATATCTTTGTCTTCCGTTAGATTTCCCATTTTTATTTACATCTTTACATTGACATTTTGGACATTCGTATCCCTTGGAAAATCTACTTTCTTTAACATTATCTCTAATTTCAGAAGAATTAAATAAAGTACTTAATACTTCTTGTGCTACTGAAATTAACTCTGTAAGTTCATTCTTTTTTAAATCTTTTATCATAGCTTTTATATCTATTTTTGACATAATATTAGGTATCCTTCCTGTAAATTAGTTGAAATATAGTTTATATCTATATTATAGCCTATGTTATATATAATTAATCACGAAGTTAGCTAACATAGCCATTAAAAAAATTAAATTTAAACTGTAAAATACGATATAAAATAAAAGGAGAATTAATAACTGTAGAGAAGTAAATATAAAAGGTTTCCTTATATATAGG
Organism: Romboutsia sp. CE17; assembly: GCF_012317385.1. GTDB lineage: Bacteria > Bacillota > Clostridia > Peptostreptococcales > Peptostreptococcaceae > Romboutsia_E. The sequence continues at coordinate 2,073,024 of NZ_CP051144.1, read as the reverse complement.
AGGTGAAATCTTGAAAAAAATAAAATACTCTAACTTATTAGTTTTAGGTATATTTATTTATATAATATTTAACTTTTTTTCGTCAATTATAGGAAAAAATATACAAACTTTAGTATTAGAAAATGAAAAAGCTGAAATGAAAATAAGTAGAAAATGTCTTATTGTGAGAGATGAATACTTATTAAAATCAAATGTAGATGGAAAATTAAATTTATTAGTAGAAGAAGGGGAAAAAGTTACTAGATCTCAAGAAGTTGCTAATATATATGGTGATGTAGATTATAACATTGATGAAAAAATAAGCGATTTAAACGAAGAAATAGAAAAGATAAAAAAAGGAGAAATTAACATTTCTAAGGATGATATAAGCAATTTTAATAAAGAAATAGAATCTACTGTAAGCAATATTCAATTAGATTTACTAAATAAAGATTATAGTAAAATAAAAGAATATAAAGAAACCTTAAATAAATATGTACAAGATAAAAATAAACTAGTTAATAATGGAATAGATAGCGCAAAGTTAGCTGTTAAAGAAGATGAGAAAAAAATTTTGGAGAATCAAAAAGCTAATAATGTAGCTACATATGAGTCATCAATATCAGGTATAATATCATATAAATATGACGGAAAAGAAGAAAAGTATAATTATAACAATTTAGAAAATATAACTAAATCGGATATTGAAAAAGAAAAAAATGAATATAAAAGTGTAGAAAGTAATTCAGATAAAATAAAAGAAGACAGTATTATTTTAAGAGTTATAAATAACCATAATTCTTATATATATACATACGTAGATAAAAATGAGAAAAAATACTTTGAGGAAAATGAATCTATAGTATTACGTAGTGGAGATAATGAAATACAAGCTACTGTTTATAAAGTATATGAGGAAAATGATAATTTTATAGCAATATTTAAAATAAATAATCAAAATATAGGAATTTATGATACAAGAGTTGAAGAATTTGATATAATATATAAGCAAATAGAAGGTATAAAAATACCAAAAGATGCGATAAAAAATATAGATGGAAAAGAAGGAGTCTATGTTGTAAGTGAAGAAAATAAAACACCTTCCTTTGTTGAGCTAAAGGGAGTTACATATGAAGACGATGAATTTAAATATATAGATTATTACAAAAATCAAGTAAATGAAATAGACACTGTAGATTTGTATGATAAGATTATTCTAAAACCTAATTTTATAAATACAAAAATGAAAATAGAGTAGGTGATCGTATGAAGTTTATTAAAGAAAATATACAAGTTGTAAATGAAAAAATAGAAAATGCTGCACTTAAATCAAACAGAAATAAAGATGATATAACATTACTTGGTGTTACTAAGACTGTTGATACGGATGCTATTTTAGAAGCAATAAACTGTGGAATTACAAATGTTGGAGAAAATAAACCTCAAGAATTAGCTAGAAAGTATGAGGTTATTGGAGATAAGGTAAAATGGCATTTAATTGGAACGTTGCAGACGAATAAAGTAAAGTATATAATAGATAAAGTGTCTATGATACATTCTTTAGATAGAGAATCTTTATGCGAAGAAATTCAAAAGCGTGCAGAAAAAATAGATAGAAAGATAGATTGCTTAGTTCAAGTAAATATATCTAAAGAAGAAAGCAAGCATGGCTTAGAAGTGGAAGATGCTATTGAATTTATAAAAAATGTTTCTAATAAATATAAAAATATAAATATAAAAGGTCTTATGACAATGGCACCCTTTACTGCAAATGAAGATGAGATAAGAAAAGTATTTAGAGGTCTTAAGGATTTATCCTTAGAAATAAAGAATCTAAACATTCCAAGGGTTACTATGGATGAACTATCTATGGGTATGAGTAATGACTATGAAATAGCTATAGAAGAAGGTGCAACTATAGTAAGGGTTGGAACATCTATATTTGGAAAAAGAAACTATAACTAAATAAAAATACACACAAGGAGGAATATTAATATGGGTGATGGAATAATATCAAAAATAAAAGACTGGGTAACTAGTCCTGATGAAGAATATTATGAAGATGATTATATGGAAGAAGAAGTAGATGAACTAGAACATGAAATAGATGAAGATGATGATATAACAGCAGGATTTGATTCTATAAATTCTTCTAAAAGTAATAAAATAGTAAGTTTACATACAGTTAGTCAAATGAAAGTTGTAATACTTGAGCCTAAAAAATATGAAGATGTTACAACAATAGCAGATCATTTAAAACAAAGAAGAGCACTAGTAGTTAATCTAGATAGTGTAGAAAAGCTTGATGATAGAAAGGCTATATTCAACTTTATGAATGGTGCAGTATATGTTTTAGAAGGTAACATACAAAAAATAACTAAATCAATATTTATATTAGCTCCTAGTAATGTAGATATTGACTCTACAATGAAAAAAGAATTAGAGAGTAAAACTACATTTCCTTGGCAAAAATAAATAATAAAGGAGTTTTAGGATAATGAGTACAATAGCAATAGCGTTATATAAGCTATTAGATTTATTTATATTTATAATATTTGTACGATGTATAATGACTTGGATTCCTGGAGCAACAAATACAAAATTATACGATATTCTTTGTACATTAACAGATCCAATAGAATCACCAATTAGATCTGTAGTGTATAAATACTTAAATTCACCAATTGATCCTACACCTATAATAGCATTCTTTTTAATACGATTAGCCCAAAATGTTATTATAAGAGTTTTCTGGTAATATGGATAAGTTAAGACTTACAAACCATATAAAAGATATAGAACTAAAGAATAAGATGTATCAGATAATCGATAAAGCAAATAGTTGTATTAAAAATTATGATGTAAAATGTAGTGATTTTCTTAATCCATATGAAGTTAAAAATGCTATAGATATATTAAATTCCGAAAGAGATTTAAAGTATACTGTAGACGGAGGATATGAAGAAGCTGAGAGAAGTGTAATTTCAATATATCCTTTTTATATGGAATATGAAGATATAGAAAAACAACTTAGATTTTTACAAATTGAAGGAAATTTTAAATTTAAAACTATTTCTCATAAAGATTATTTAGGTTCGCTTATGAATTTAGGAATAAAAAGAGAAAAAGTTGGAGATATAATTATACATGAGAACTTTTGCCAAGTGATAGTTAGTGCAGATATATGTGACTTTATAATTATGAATCTAGAAAAAGTATCTAGAAATAATGTTAAGGTTAAAGAAATTTCAAAAAATGAAATAATTTATAACCCACCTAATTATAAAGAAATATCGTTTACTATAACTTCAAGTAGGTTAGATTGTGTTATAAGTGGGCTTTATAACATATCTAGACAAGAAAGCATGAAGTTTATTAATGGAGAGAAAGTTCAAGTTAACTATGAAAAGATAACATCTCCATCTAAAGAAGTTAAAGATGATTCTTTAATTTCTGTTAGAGGTAAAGGTAGAGCAAAAATAATAAGCATTGGTGAAGTGACTAAAAAAGGTAAGATAAAGATAAAAGCGAAGTTAATAGTATAGGAGGAAAATATATGCTAACTCCAATTGATATAGAAAATAAAGACTTTAAAAAGGCTTTAAGAGGATATAAAGAAGAAGAAGTAGATGAGTTTTTAGATATAGTTAAAGAAGACTTTGAAGCTTTATATAGAGAAAATATAGATCTTAAAGAAAAAATAAACTTATATCAGGAACAAGTAAGCAGGTATAAAAGTATAGAAGAAACTTTAAATAAGACTTTAATTACAGCTGAAAGCACAGCAGCAGATACATGTGCAGCTGCAAATAAAAAAGCTAAGATAATAGTTGAAGCAGCAGAACTAGAATCTAGACAGATAATAGAAAAAGGTAATAATCGTGTTATAGAGATAAGACAAGAATATGATTCTTTAGTAAAAGAATTTAAGGTGTTTAGAAATAAATTCAAGTATCTATTAGAAGAGGAAATAAGAAGCGTTGATGAGATGTTTTCTGATATAGATGAGAAATCTAAAGAGCCATTTGTAAATACTATTATCTACAATTCAGAAGAAAGTGCTGAAAAAGAAAAAGAAATAGCAACAACGATAGATTAATTGAAATTGAATAAATTAAATTATCAGAAAACAATAGGTTGACTATTTAATACACTTAATATATAATCTTAAAATATATAATTAATTTAATATTTATCTAAAAGCAATGATAGAGAGAGTAAATTTTTAGGAGTTTTACAGAGAGTTGGATAAGCTGAGAACCAATAAACGAAAAAAAATTGAAAATCACTCTTAAGCTGCAGGCTGAACAATTTATAATTAATTAAGCTGTGCCGGTTAAGTGCCGTTAAACTATTTAGAGTGCTATATACAAAGATTTTGTATTTGTATATAGAATTAGGGTGGTAACGCGATAATAACTCGTCCCTTTTATAGGGGACGGGTTTTTTTATTGTATCTGTTTGAGGATGCAGTTTTTAGATAACAATCTTAATAATACAATTAATATAATCATTATTAGAAAGGGTGATAATATGGCAAAGTTTAAGCCATTAGTAGATAGTTCTGTAAAAAATGCAGAAGCTACAGTATCTGAGTATTGGAAAGATATAAATATACTTGAGAGAACATTAGAAAAAGGTAAAGATGATCCAAGTTTCGTATTCTATGAAGGTCCTCCAACAGCAAACGGAAACCCTGGAATACATCACGTTGTAGCAAGAACATTAAAGGACTGGGTATGTAGATATAAAACAATGAGTGGATACCAAGTAAAAAGAAAAGCTGGTTGGGATACTCACGGTTTACCAGTTGAAATACAAGTTGAAAAGGAATTAGGTCTTTCAGATAAGCAAGAGATAGAAAATTATGGAATAGCTAACTTCAACCAAAAATGTAGAGAGTCAGTTTTTACATATGAAAAGCAATGGAGAAATATGACTGAAAGAATGGCTTATGAGACAGACCTAGATAATCCATATATAACTCTTGATAACAACTATATAGAATCTGTATGGTGGATATTAGACAAGTTCAACAAAGAAAATTATATATATGAAGGTCATAAAATACTTCCTTACTGCCCAAGATGTGGAACAGGTCTTGCTTCACATGAAGTTGCACAAGGATATAAAGAAATAAAGAACAACACTGTAATAGCTAAGTTCAAGAGAAAAGATGCTGATGAATTTTTCTTAGCATGGACAACTACTCCTTGGACATTGCCATCAAATGTTGCATTAACAGTAGGTCCGGAAATAGACTACCTTAAGGTTAAGCAAAATGATGAAGTATACTATGTAGCTAAAGCTTTAGCTAATAAGGTATTAGGAGAAGAGTATGAAGTATTAGAAGAAATGAAAGGTAAAGATTTAGAATATATAGAATATGAACAATTAATGCCTTTCGTTGAAACTGATCAAAAAGCATTCTTCGTTACATTAGGAGATTACGTAACAACTGAAGATGGTACAGGTATAGTTCATACTGCACCAGCATTTGGTGAAGATGACTATAACTTAGGTAGAAAATACAACTTACCAGTTCTTCAACCAGTTGATGAAACAGGTAAATTCACTACTACTCCATGGGAAGGTAAATTCGTAATGGAAGATGGTGTAGACGTTGAGATAATAAAATGGTTAGCTCATGAAAATAAATTATTTGGAAAAGAAAAAGTAGCTCATAACTACCCACACTGCTGGAGATGTCAAACTCCACTTCTATACTATGCTAAGCCAAGCTGGTATATAGAAATGACAAGACTTAAGGATAAATTAATAGAAAATAATAACTCTGTTGATTGGTATCCAAAGTTTGTAGGAGAAGGTAGATTTGGTAACTGGTTAGAAAACTTAAATGACTGGGCTATATCAAGAAGTAGATACTGGGGTACTCCACTTAACATATGGAAATGTGAATGTGGTCATAAAGAGTCTGTAGGTTCAAGAGCTGAACTTGCTGAAAAAGCTATAGAAGATGTAAATCCAGAAACAGTTGAACTTCATAGACCATATGTTGATGATATACATTTAAAATGTGATTGTTGTGGAAAGCCTATGACAAGAGTAACTGATGTTATAGACTGTTGGTTTGATAGTGGATCTATGCCATTTGCTCAACATCACTATCCATTTGAAAATAAAGAAAACTTTGATCAATTATTCCCAGCAGATTATATCTGTGAAGGTATAGATCAAACTAGAGGATGGTTCTATTCATTACTTGCTATATCTACATTTGTAACAGGTAAAGCACCATATAAGAAAGTTTTAGTTAATGACTTAGTTCTTGATAAAGATGGAAAGAAAATGAGTAAGTCAAGAGGAAACACAGTAGATCCATTTGAATTATTTGATAAATATGGAGCAGATGCTTTAAGATGGTACTTATTATATGTATCTCCACCATGGACTCCAATAAGATTTGATGAAGATGGATTAAAAGAAGTTCAAAGTAAGTTCTTAGGAACTATGAAAAATGTATATAACTTCTTCACATTATATGCAAATACTGATGATATAAATCCAACTGACTTCTTTGTTGAATACAAAGACAGACCAGAATTAGATAGATGGATATTATCTAAGTTCAACAACTTAAAGAAAGAAACTGAAGAAAACTTAGAAATATTCGAAGTAAACAAGACTATAAGAAGAATACAAGCATTTATAAATGATGATTTATCTAACTGGTATATAAGACGTTCTAGAAGAAGATTCTGGGCGACTGAATTAACAGAAGATAAAAAATCTGTATACAACACAACTTATGAAATATTAACAGAGCTTTGTAGATTAATAGCTCCATTTGCTCCTTATATGTCTGAAGAAATGTACAGAAACTTAACTAATGAAGAATCTGTTCATTTAGCAAGCTATCCAAGAGTTAATGAAAGCTTATTAGATTCAAAATTAGAAGAAAAAATGGACTTAGCTAAGAACTTAGTTACACTAGGTAGAGCATCAAGAGAAGCTGCAAGAATAAAAGTACGTCAACCAATACAAAAAGTTTTCGTAGACGGAAAATATGAAGCAATACTTAGTGATATAGTTGATTTAATAAAAGAAGAGCTTAATGTTAAGGAAGTTGTATTTGCTAAAGATTTAGGTGAATTCATGAACTTTAGCTTAAAGCCAAACTTCAAAGTATTAGGTCCAATATTAGGAGCTAAGATGAAGTTCTTTGCAGGAGCATTAAATAAATTAAATGCAGGCGAAGTAGTTCCTAAGTTAGAAGCTGGAGAAAGTTTAACTGTTGACATAGATGGAGAAGACTTTGAGTTTAATAAAGAACATGTTTTAATAAACATATCTGCTAAAGAAGGATTCAATGTAGTTATGGAAAATAACTTATTCGTTATACTTGATACTACATTAAGTCAAGAATTAATAGAAGAAGGATATGCTAGAGAATTCATATCTAAAGTACAACAATTAAGAAAATCTAGTAACTTTGATGTATTAGATAATATAGTAATAGAATACTGTTCAGATGATGAAATAGCTGCAGCCGTTGAGAAATTTGAAGCTTATATTAAGTCTGAAACTTTAGCTCTTGAAATAGAAAGAGTTGAAGATACAACTTTAGAACAATGCAACTTAAATGACCATATGACTGGTATAAAAGTTATAAGAAAATAATTAATTAAAGGATTAGTGTTCATTTTATGGATAGCTAATCCTTTTTAATTAAAAAATATATTAAATTATTTATTGCGAATTATTGAAAAGATAAAAACTGAGTGATACTATTTTAATACCATATAAAAATATAAGGGGTGATTTATGTGAGTGAGAGAAAATTAAATGTTGAAGAAAAAAATATTAAAGCGCTTAGTGGTTTAATAGGAATTATTATATGCTTTGGGCTTATAATATTAGGAACAATAATAATTACAATTTCATGCAAATTTAATGGAATAATACTTGGAACTGGAATTTTTTTAGGGATAATAGCTATATTAATAGGATTAATAAGTTTTGCAGGACTTAAAGTTATTAATCCTAATGAAGCTTTGGTTTTAACATTATTTGGGAATTACTATGGTACATTAACTGAGTCTGGATTTTTCTGGGTAAATCCTTTTGTAACTGCAATAAATCCAACTTATGACCCAATTATTTCTAAAGTTAGAGTAGGGAAAACTAAAGATAATTTGGAAGAAGAGTCTATATCAATTGGAAGCAAGAAAATATCTCTAAAAACTATGACATTAAATAATAATCATCAAAAAGTAAATGATGAATTGGGAAACCCTATTATAGTAGGAGCTGTTGTAATTTGGAGAGTTGTAAATCCAACAAAGGCAGTATTTAATGTAGATAACTTTAAGACATTTTTATCAATACAATGTGATTCAACTATAAGAAATATAGTAAGATTATATCCTTATGATATAGCTGATGTAGATGAAAAAGCAGAAAAGTCTCTTAGAGGAAGTTCAACTGAAGTAGCAAATAGATGTAGAGAAGAACTTCAATCTAGGGTAGAATGTGCAGGTATTGAAGTTGAAGAAGTTAGAATAACTCACTTAGCATATGCACCTGAAATTGCAGCTGCTATGTTACAGCGTCAACAAGCAGAAGCTATAATTTCAGCACGTAAAAAGATTGTAGAAGGGGCTGTTGGAATGGTTGAAATGGCACTTAATACTTTAGAAGAAGGAAAATTAGTAGAACTTGATGATGAAAAGAAAGCTGCTATGGTAAGTAATTTACTTGTTGTATTATGTGGAAATAAGGATGCTCAGCCTATAGTAAATAGTGGAAATTTATATTAAATATAATCAAATAATTATAATAAATGATTTTGAGATGAAAAGTTATTCATTGACACGTATAAGTCAATACAATATTAATAAAAAGCTGTCTAAAATAAATATATTTTAGCAGCTTTTTTGTTATATCCATTTATTAACTAAAAAACTAGCAATTTTCTCAAATGGTATCTCTTCTGTTTTTAATATACTTTGAACTACTAGACCGTCTACTATTGAAATTATAAGAAATGAAAAAGCTTCAGAATCATCAATATCCTCATGTAAGTATTTATTTATTTCTTCTTGTAAAGTTGTTCTCCATTGTATGTATTTTAACTTGATTCTTTCTCTTAATGGTTCATTTCCAGTAATTGCTTCACAAAGTAAATACATATGAATTCTTCCTGTAGAACCTATAGTTGATATTTTTCCCATAATAATATTAATAAGATCATCTTTAGAACATTTACTTTCTATACTATACACACAATCTAATACAGCATCAGTAATAATTTTTAAATGATTATCAGCTATATCAAAAATTAAATCATCCTTAGAAGAATAATGATAATATAGTGTACCCTTACTTATACCGGCTGTTTTTGCAATATCAGAAAGACTTGTATTTCTTATTCCGTTAACAGTAATTAAATTTGTAGCTACATTTAATATATTTTCTTTCATATTAGTGTTAGATTTCATAAAATCAACCTTTCCCTATAAATAAACGTTAAAACAAATTATATTATAAGTATGTATTATTTTAAAGTCAATAAAAGCAATATTTGAAAAATTTAGAGTATTGACAATTTGTAAAAACGTATATACAATAATAAATAATCGGTCGATTGACCGATTGATTATTTATTATTAATATTAACATAAAACAAGTAGATAAACATTAAATTTTAAATAAATTATTTAGGTGAGGTAATTATATGAATAAAATAAAGCTATTAGTTGATGGTGGTTGTGATTTACCGAAAGAAACTTTAGAAAAATATAATATAGGAATAGTAGGCTTAAATATATCATTTGGAGAAGAAAGTTTCATAGGTGGATTAGAAATAGATAATGAAACATTTTACAAAAGAATGAAAGAAGAAAAAGAGTTACCTAAAACTTCTTGTCCATCTCCGGATAGATTTATAGAAGCATATAAAGGAGAAGAGGACGTATTATTACTAACTGTAAGTTCTAAATTATCAGGAACATATAGTAGTGCTAAATTAGCAAAAGATATGTATGATAGCGAGTTCGGAGACAAAAAAGTAGAGGTCTTAGATACTATGAGTGGATCGATAGGTCAAGGTCTACTTGCTATAAAAGCATCTGAATTAATATCTAATGGAAAAAGTTTAGATGAAGTAATTGAAGCTCTTAATGATTTAAAGGAAGATATTTTATTTTATGGAACTTTAGAAACTTTAGACAATGCTATAAAAGGTGGAAGAATAAATCCAATTGCGGGTAAGATTATAAATGCTTTAAACTTTAAGGCTATAATTCAAGTTACAGAAGGTATTGTAAAACCTATAGATAAAGCACGAGGAGTTAACAATAGTTTAAAGAAAATATTAGATTATATAGATAACAATATAAATCAACCTAGTGATAGAGTTTTAGCTATAGCACATGCATATTGTAATGAAAAAGCAGTTAAAATAAAAGAATCATTAGAATCTAAATATGATTTTAAAGAAATTATTATAGCAGAAATAGGACCTGTTATGGGAACGTATACCTCAGAAGGTGCAATATTAGTAAGTATATTATAAAAGTAAAAAGTTACACTGTAGGAAGAGAATACTATAGTGTAACTTTTTTATTTCTAAAGGAATAATTATAAAGCATTATGTAATTAAATTATTTTATATTAGTAATAATAACAGTAACATAATTATTTTCTTATATAACTTTCTAAGCATTGACTTGACTTATAATATTATATAAATAGTTATAGATATTATCTATTTAATAAAAGTATATATTGAAATAATCTATATTCATTTACTTAGTTTTCGGACTGAGTATATAATAGACAAGGAATAAAATGTAGGAGGATGAAATGATACTTAATAAAATTAAAAAAACAACTTTAGTACTGATAACAATTTTAAGTTTAACGATTTTATCAGGATGTTCTAAAGAAGAGGTTGTGTCAAATGAAGAATTTAAAAATATTTCTACATCTGAGTTGCAATCTAATTTAGATAATGATTCATGGGTAATTGTAGATACTAGAATAAATGATGCATATAATGGATGGGCCTTAGATGGTGTATCTAGAGGAGGACATATATTAAATGCAGTAGATTTTTCAGCAAATTGGTTAAAAGTTGAAAATAAAGATAAAGAAGAAACGTTAGAAAAAGCATTAGAAACTAAAGGGATTAATAAAGATAAAAATATAGTTTTATACGATTCAAATGGAACTGATGCAAAGGAAGTTGCAAACTATTTACATAAAAAGGGATATGAGAACTTATATATATATAATGTAAATGAATGGGCAAAAGATGAATCTTTACCTATGGAATCATATGATAACTATGAGATGTTAGTTCCAGCTGAAATTGTAAAGGAAGTTGTAGATGGTAATATCCCAGATACTTTTAAAGATTCAAAAAATATAAAAATTGTTGAAGCTAGTTGGGGAGAAGAAAGTGAAGCATACTCAAAAGGACATGTTCCAACTAGTGTTCATATAAATACAGATACTATAGAACCACCACCAGCATGGATGCTAGCAAGTGATGAAGAATTAACTAAGTTTGCTTTAGATTATGGATTTACTAAAGATGATACTATAATAGTTACAGGTCCTGATGTAATGGCATCATATAGAGTAGCAGTTGTACTTCGTTATATAGGAGTAAGTGATGTTAGAGTACTAAATGGAGGTAATGATGCTTGGGTATCAGCAGGATATGAACTTGAAACTAAAAGCAATGAAAAAACACCAGGAACTGATTTTGGAACAACTATACCAGCAAATCCTGATTTAATAGTAACTATACCAGAGTTAAAAGAAGAATTAAAAAATGATGATTCTATATTAGTAGACAATCGTAGTTGGGATGAATATATAGGAAAAATTTCTGGATATAGCTATCATGATAAGAAAGGTCGTATTCCAGGTGCTGTATATGGATATGCAGGAACTACTTCAGTAACGTTAGAAGACTATCGTAATATAGACAATACAATGAGAAATGCAAATGAAATAAAAGCATTATGGGATAAAGCTGGAATTGATACAAATAAAGAATTAATATTCATGTGCGGAAGTGGATGGAGAGCAGCAGAAGTTTTAGCGTATGCTAATGTTATGGGTTATGAAAATAGTAAGCTATACAGTGATGGATGGATAGGATGGAGTAATGACACATCTAATCCTACAGAAACTGGAGAGCCAACTAAATAGGAATTAAATTATGAAGGGAAAAGTAAAAAAATTCTTATATATATTAACACTTATAATTCAGATTGGGATAATTTTAGGTGTATGTATACTTCAATATTTAACAAAGAAAAAAGCAGGTGTTATGCATCATGTTTATTATAGAAAGTATCAATTTGAGAATAGTATATTTTCATTAGATAAGATAGAAACTTTAAGAATTGTGTTTATAATTATTTGTATTATTTTATTGATTAATTTAATTTACTCAATAATAGTAAATAAAAAAAAGTTCTATAAAATACAATCTATAATAGCCTTTATACTATCAATATCAGTATATATTATTTTAGTTAGTAAATTATTTTCTAATATGATTGCGTATCATTATTTTATAATGGCCTTTATATTGGTTCTTATAATACAATTATTAATATTAATTTTTAATTTTAAATGATACCCTTGACATTTTTAATTGTAAGTCATATTATAAAATAAATAAAAAATATGGACTCCGTTGAAAAGAATTAGTAACTAAATTAAGATTCAATACAGAGAGTAAAGAAGGGTGAGAACTTTACAAGAAAGATTTAGTGAATGGATCTTAGAGGAATTAGGTTAAATATAATAGTTAAAACTATTATAGAGTAGCTGATATCGTGACTGCACGTTATAGCAGATTTAAGAGATACATATGAATATATGTATAATTTAGGTGGTACCGCGGAAATTATATCCGTCCTATTAATATTAATAGGACGGATTTTTTATGCTTAGTGAAATTATATTATATAAATAAATATATATAATTGTTATAGTTAAGTAATATCAGTAAGTTTAGTGAGCATAAAAAATATTTTGAGCAACGGGCAGAGCCGTTGGCGACATGAGCAACGCGAATTTTTTATGCTAAAAAATAAAATCTTAGGAGGATGAACATGAACATAATAGGTATAATAGGTGCAATGGATGAAGAGGTAGATATATTAGTAGATCTTATGGATATAGAAAAGGTAGTAGAAAAAGCTAGCTTAAAATTTCATAAAGGAACGTTAGAAGGAAAAAATATAGTTTTAGTTAAATGTGGTATAGGAAAAGTAAACGCAGCATTATGTACTCAAATATTAATAAGTGAATTTAATGTAGATGCTGTAGTTAATACAGGCGTAGCAGGAGCACTTCATAGTGAGTTAGATGTACAAGATATAGTAATATCAACTGATGCTATACAACATGATATGGATACTACTGCATTTGGAGACAAAAAAGGTGTAATACCAAGAATGGAAAGTTCAACATTTATAGCTGATCAAATGCTTATAGATGCAGCATATGAATCATCAATTAAGGAATCTAAAGGAAATAAAGTTTTAAAGGGAAGAGTAGTATCAGGTGATATATTCGTAAGTTCTAAAGAATTAAAAGATGAATTAATAAGTGAATTTGATGCTTATTGTGCAGAAATGGAAGGTGCAGCAATTGCTCATGTTTGTACTTTAAATGCTACTCCATTTGTAATAATAAGAGCTATGTCTGATAAGGCAGATGGAACTGCAGATGTTACATATGATGAGTTCGTAGTAGAAGCTGCTCACAGATCTAAAGATATAGTTTTAAATATGTTAAAAGCAATATAATTGGAGGGGTTAATATGAGTGAAAAAAAGGTAATATTTAGTGGTATACAACCATCAGGGAAATTAACTCTTGGAAACTATTTAGGTGCATTAAGAAACTTCCCTAAATTCCAAGATGATTACGATTGTTATTATAGTATAGTTGACTTACATGCAATTACTGTACCACAAGAAGCTAAAAACTTAAGAGCAAATACATTAGAAATATTAGCTCAATATTTAGCTTGTGGTCTTGATCCAGAAAAAAATACTATATTTATACAATCACATGTAAGTGCACATACAGAGCTTATGTGGATATTAAATACAATGACTTATATGGGTGAGTTAAGTAGAATGACTCAATTCAAAGATAAGTCACAAAAAAGTGAAGCAAATTTAAATGCAGGTCTTTTCACTTATCCAGTACTTATGGCAGCTGATATACTTTTATATCAAACTGATTTAGTACCAGTTGGAGAAGATCAAAAGCAACATCTAGAATTAGCAAGAGATTTAGCTTCTAGATTTAATAATAGATACTCACCAACATTCCAAATACCAGAAGGATATATACCAAAAGAAGTTGGTAGAGTAATGAGCTTACAAGAGCCTAATAAAAAAATGAGTAAGTCAGATCCTAATGAAAATGCATATATATTATTATGTGATGATCCGGACACAATAAGAAGAAAGATAAAAAGAAGTGTTACAGATTCAGAAGGTGTTATAAGATATTCTAATGATCAACCGGGAATAAAGAACTTAATAGATATATATACTCAATTAGCTAATAAGAGTGTTGATGAAGTAGTTTCAATGTATGAAGGTAAAGGATATGGAGAATTTAAAGCAGATGTTGCTGAAGTTATAGTAGACGCTTTAAACCCTATAAGAGAAAAATATTTAGAGCTTTTAAAAGATAAAGCATATTTAGAAAAAGTATATGCTATGGGTGCTGAAAAAGCTGAAAGACAAGCAAGAAAAACTTTAAGAAAAGTGTATAAAAAAGTAGGTTTAATAGAAAGAAAGTTTTTATAAAATAAATAAAAATAGTCACCGTTAAGGTGGCTATTTTTGTTGTGTATTTTTATATGAAAAATATCACATACTAATTTAAAAGTATATGTTTCATAAAAGGATGTGAATATATGAAGCATAACAGTAAAGATAAAAATGAAAAAAATCCAACTTATGTTAGTATGAAAAATTTAGACAAAATCATAAATGAGATGTATTTATCAGATAATCCTAAAGAAGATCTAGGAATGATAAAAAGGTATTTAGAAAGACTTACTTTGATTATTGAGAGAAGTAGAATTAGAGAGTATATGATGCTTACAGATAGTAAAAGGAGATTATTTTTAATAAACTTTGTAGCTGGATTAGGTAAAGGTTTTGGTCAAGCTATAGGATTTACTTTTTTAGCGGCAATTGTATTTTATATACTAACTAGTTGGATAGACTTACCTGTTATAGGAGCATTTATAGCAAAATTATTAAATTTAGTAGATATTTATAGAAATAAATAGAGGTGTATAAGATGAATGTAAACAAATATAAAAAAGAATTAGAAAAAGAAAAAGAAAGTTTATCAAAATTAATAGTTAGTATGCAAGATAATACTTTATTTGGAAATACAGTAGAACATACTAGTGAAAGATATAGTTCTGGAGAATTATCAGCATATGATAATCATACAGCTGATTTTGCAACTGAGCAATATATGAATGATATGCAAAATAGCTTAACTATTCATGAAAAGGGAAGATTATATCAAGTAAATAAGGCTTTAGAGAAAATCGAAAGTGGAACTTATGGAATATGTGAGATTTGCAAAAAACAAATAGATAGCGAAAGATTAGATTTAATACCAGAAACAGACTTATGTTCTGATTGTGCTAAAGAGCATGATAACTTGCCTTCTGATACAGAGCATGTAGATTTAAATTTTATAAATAAAGGTTGTGATTTTTATTCAGAAGACTTAAAAGATCTAACTGATTTAAATAAAAATGGCTTATATGATGATAATGAATAAAACTGTATAAGAGAAGAGGTCAATCAATATGAAAAAGAAATTTAGTGTACTTCTAGGATTATTAATTGTAGCATTTACGTTTTATTCTGTAAAAACAATGAACTTAAAAACAAAAGAAGTATTAAATTTAAATGAAAGTAATAATGATATAACGAGAGATTATGAAGATATAATAATAAGAAAAGGTAATAGTGACGAGAAAATAATTGCGTTAACATTTGATGATGGACCAGATGATGTATTTACTCCTCAGGTACTAGATATATTAAAGAAATATGATGTAAAAGCAACATTTTTTTTAGTTGGAGAAAATGTTGAAAGAAATTCTGAAATAGTAAAAAGGCAGTTTGAAGAAGGGCATGAAATAGGAAATCATACTTTTACACATATAAACGTAGCTAAAAAAGGTTATAATGAAATATACAATGAGATAATAAAAACACAAGAGGTTATAAAAGATGTAATTGGAATAGAACCTAAGCTATTTAGACCTCCTTATAGAGCTATTAGCAGAAATATGTGTGATATAGTAAAGAATAAAAATATGAATATAGTTTTATGGTCTAACTTAGATCCAAGAGATTGGTCTAATCCAGGTGTTTATTACATAGTAGACACAATTGAAAAAAAAGTTGAAAATGGGAATATAATTTTACTGCATGACTATAATAATGTAAGAAATACAAAATCTCAAACAATTCAAGCATTAGAAACTGTTATACCGTCTTTAAAAGAAAAAGGGTATAAATTTGTAACTATATCAGAATTAATAGAACATTTAGATAAAAAAGATCAAGAAACTCAAAACTAGGCTTCCATTTAGGAAGCTTTTTTATGTATAATTATACTTATAATATTTTTAGGAGGGTAATAATATTGATTTATGAAGTAATAATAGCTATATTAATAGGTTTAGATCAGCTTTCTAAATACTTTGCATTAAATTACTTAAAAGAAGCAGGCAGTATACCTGTAATACAAAACATATTCCATCTTACATATGTAGAAAATAGAGGAGCTGCATTTGGAATGTTTCAAAACAATCAAACTATATTTATTATAGTTGCATTAGTAGCTTCTGCATTTGGTTTATACTATTTACATAAGAAAAAAATAAATTTAGTCGGCAAAGTTGGAATTTTACTTATAATTTCAGGAGCCATTGGAAATCTAATAGATAGAGTAAGATTAGGGTTTGTTGTAGACTATTTTGATTTTAGAATAATTTGGGAATATGTATTTAATGTGGCAGATGTATTTGTAGTAGTAGGTACAATACTACTATGTATACATATATTATTTTTTGAAGATAAAGAGATGGTGAAGTAATGGACGAAATAAGACAGTTTTTAGTAGGTGAAGAAGAAGAAGGAGATAGACTAGACGTTTACTTATCAGAACAGTTAGGAGATATGTCTAGAAGTTATATACAAAAAATTATAAAAGATAAAAAAGTTGAAGTTAACGGAAAAATTGAAAAAGCAAAGTATTTGGTAAAAGAAGATGACAATATAAAAATAGAAATACCAGCACCGAAGTTACTAGAGGTAGTTCCTCAAAATATACCTATAGATATAGTATATGAGGATGATGATGTATTAATTGTAAACAAACCTCAGGATATGGTTGTTCACCCAGCCCCTGGAAACTATGAAAACACTTTAGTTAATGCTATACTGTATCACTGTAAAGATAAGTTATCATCTATAAACGGTGTTATAAGACCTGGTATAGTTCATAGAATTGATAAGGATACATCTGGACTTTTAATGATAGCCAAGAATAATAATGCACACAATAGCTTAGCGGAGCAACTAAAAGATCACTCAATAACACGAGAATATGAATTCATATGCCACGGTGTCGTTAAGGAAGATAAAATAACAGTAGATAAACCTTTAGGTAGAAATCCTAAGGATAGGCTTAAAATGGCTATCGTTAAAGATGGAAAACGTGCTGTTACACATTTTGAGGTAGTAGAAAGATTTGAAAACTTTACACATATGAGAGCTAGATTAGAAACTGGCAGAACTCACCAGATAAGGGTTCATGCACTTTCAATAAATCATCCGTTATTAGGAGATCCTGTTTACGGACCTAAGAATACGAAGTTCAAACTAAATGGTCAAACTCTACATGCGAAGAAGCTAGGATTTATACATCCAAGAAATAATGAGTATATAGAATTTGATTCAGAACTACCAGATTATTTTAAAGATATACTAAAAAAACTAAAGTAAACTTTGTTTTTTAGTATAAAATATAAAACAATAAATGCCTTGAAAAAAAGTATAATACAATTTATAATTGTAATAGTAATAGAAAGTTTAAAAAGAAATACCTTTAATTGATACAGAGATATCATAAGGCGAATATAAGTATATATTACTTAGTTTTGTAATATTAGCTTCTTGTCTTATGGTAAGAAGCTTTTTTTATTATTAATACTAAGTAATTAGCCTAGGAGGAATCAAATGAAAGAAAAAGCAACACTAATGGATGACAAAGCTATAGGAAGAGCTATAACAAGAATAAGTCATGAAATATTAGAAAAAAACAAAGGTATAGATGATGTTGTTTTAGTAGGTATAAAGACTAGAGGAGTACCTATAGCAAATAGAATATCTAAAAAAATAGAGCAAATTGAAGGCAAACCTGTTAATACTGGAGAAGTAGATATAACTTTATACAGAGATGACTTAAAGAAGGTTAATGTAGATCCAGTCATTAATGGTTCAAATATAAATTTCAACATAAATGATAAAATAGTTGTATTAGTAGATGATGTACTATACACAGGAAGAACTGTAAGAGCAGCATTAGATGCAATAATGGATATTGGAAGACCAAAATCAATACAACTTGCAGTATTAGTAGATAGAGGTCATAGAGAGTTACCAGTAAGGGCAGATTATGTTGGAAAAAATGTACCAACATCAAAGTCTGAAGTAATATCAGTTAAATTAATAGAAACTGACGAAGAAGATTCAGTAACTATTAAAGAATAAAAGCATAAAATTTAACTAGAATAAAATAAGGTTTTATATTGCCTTTTAATTCAGTACAGAGAGACTGAAAAAGGGAGAATATTTCTCCCTAAAAAAATTTTGGGAGGTTTTTTATGAAAAAATTAATCATGTCATTTCAACATTTATTAGCAATGTTTGGAGCTACAGTATTAGTTCCAATGTTAACAGGGTTAGATCCAGCAGTTGCAATATTTTGTGCAGGCATAGGAACGTTAATATTCCATTTTTGTACAGAAAATAAAGTGCCAGTATTTTTAGGTTCAAGTTTTGCATTTATACCAGTAATAAAAGCAGCTATAGATGCTCATGGAGGAGATTTGGCTTATGCACAAGGTGGTATAATTGTAGCAGGTTTTGTATATGTAATACTTTCATGTTTAGTAAAAATTATTGGTGCTGAAAAAATCAAAAATTATTTCCCACCTCAAGTTACAGGAGCAATGATAGCTGTAATAGGATTAAACTTAATACCAACAGCTTTTGATATGGCTTCACATAATTTTATTATAGCAGCTATTACATTAGGTGTAGCAATATGTATAAACTTATTTGCTAAAGGATTTTTAAAGCAAATAGGAATTTTGATATCAGTAATTATAGGTTATACGATATGTTACTTTACAGGATTAATAGATACATCAACTATAACAAGTGCTAGTTTATTTGCAATACCAAACTTTACACTACCTAAATTTAGTCTTGAAGCAATAGTTATAATAGCACCGGTTGTTTTAGCAGTTTTCATGGAGCATATAGGAGACATTACTACTAATGGAACTGTTGTAGGTAAGAATTTCTTAGAAAATCCAGGACTAAATAAAACATTATTAGGAGATGGATTAGCTACAATGGTAGCAGGTTTTTTAGGAGGGCCAGCAAATACTACTTACGGAGAAAATACAGCAGTACTTGCTATAACTAAAAATTACGATCCAGCAAACTTAAGACGTACAGCAATTCTTGCAATACTTCTTGCTTGTATTGGTAAGTTTGGAGGATTCTTACAAAGCATACCTCAAGCTGTTATGGGTGGAATAAGTATAATGTTATTCTCAATGATAACTTTTGTAGGTTTAAAGACTATAAAAGACAGTAAGTGTGTAGAGAATAAAAATAATATGATAATAATAGCTACTATATTAGTAATAGGATTAGGAACTACTTATTTAGGAAATAAAGGAATATCAATAGGAATACCTGTAACTCAAAGTGTTAAAATAACAGGATTAAGTTTAGCGGCAATTATAGGTATAGTATTAAATAGGTTATTAAATAAAAACCAATTTAAAAATGAAAAAACAAAAGTTAGCATTAAAGTTTCTAGTGCTAATAATTAAAACAGAAAACGCAAAATTTAGATTTTAAAGTCTAGATTTTGTGTTTTATTTTACTCATTTATTATTTCAGATAATTTTGACAATTAAGTAAATGTAAAAAATTGTAAAAATAACAAAAACTATGATATAATATAGCTTTGAAACAAAATATATATAGCAAAAACTTAAGCATAGAGGGGGGAGATATGTATGTGTGGATTTGTTGGATTTGTTAGCAAAGCAAATAATAAGAAATATATATTAAAGGATATGTTAGATACTATAATACATAGGGGCCCAGATCAAACTGGTGAATTTATAAATGAGGATGTAGCATTAGGCTTTAGAAGGCTTAGCATAATAGATGTGACTCATGGAGCTCAACCTTTATTTAATGAAGATAAAAGTATAGCATTAGTATTTAATGGTGAGATATATAATTATAAAGATCTAAGAGAAGAGTTAATACAAAGAGGGCATATATTTAAAACTGATACAGATAGTGAAGTTCTAGTACATTCTTATGAAGAATATAAAGAAGATATGGTACAAAAGCTTAGGGGAATGTTTGCTTTTGTAATTTTCGATACTAAAAATAAGAAATTATTTGGTGCAAGAGATCATTTTGGTATAAAACCTTTTTATTACACTAGTTTTTTAGGAAAAGATGAAAAATCATTCTTATTTGGATCAGAGATAAAAAGTTTTTTAAAACATCCAGACTTCGTAAAAGAATTAAATAAAGATGCTTTAAAACCGTATCTAACGTTCCAATACTCAGTTTTAAATGAGACTTTCTTTAAAGGAGTATTTAAACTCCCACCAGCTCATTACTTTACTTATGAAAATGAAAAGATGGAAATAAAAAGATACTGGGATATCAATTTTGATGAAAAAGAAAATACATTAGAAAATTATATAAATGAAGTTAAGCATATAGTTAATCAATCGGTAGAAGTTCATAAAAATAGTGAAGTTCCTTTAGGTTCATTTTTATCTGGTGGAGTAGATTCTAGTTACATAACTAGTGTTTTGATGCCACAAAAAACTTTTTCGGTTGGATTTGAGCAAGATAAGTTTAATGAATCTAATTTAGCAAAAGACTTATCTAATATGCTTGAAATAGAAAATTTAAGTAAAATTATAAATGCTGAAGAGTGTTTTAATAAACTGGATTGTATTCAATATCATATGGATGAGCCACAAGCAAATCCATCATCGATTCCCTTATATTTCTTATCTGAGTTAGCAAGAGAACATGTTACAGTTGTTTTATCTGGAGAAGGTGCAGATGAACTATTTGGTGGCTATGAATGGTATGATGAAACTTCAGTTATGAAAAAATATAAGAAAGTTCCTAAACCTTTAAGAAAATTACTAGCTAAGTTGGTTAAGAATAAACCATATTTTAAAGGTAAAATGTTAATGATTAAGGGA
The DNA here is from genome assembly GCF_012317385.1 of Romboutsia sp. CE17. Taxonomy (GTDB): domain Bacteria; phylum Bacillota; class Clostridia; order Peptostreptococcales; family Peptostreptococcaceae; genus Romboutsia_E. The sequence continues at coordinate 2,051,445 of NZ_CP051144.1, read as the reverse complement.
GGAAGTGATGTTGAAGATTACTTTATAGGGCAAGCTTTTGTTTTTGAAGAAGATGAAGCAAAAGATATACTAAATAAAGAATATTCTCAATCACCGTCAATAAAAGATATAACTAAACCTATATATGAAAAAGTAAAAGATAAAGATGATTTAACAAAGAAACAATATTTAGATTTGAATCTTTGGCTGCCAGGGGATATATTGCTAAAAGCAGATAAAATGAGTATGGCACATTCTTTAGAATTAAGAGTTCCATTTTTAGATAAAGAGGTTATGAAAGTAGCTCAAGATATACCTAGAGATTATAGGGTTAATGATGAAAATACAAAATATGTTTTAAGAAAAGCAGCTAATGAAGTACTTCCAGATGAATGGGCTAAAAGAGAGAAAAAAGGATTCCCAGTACCAATAAGAGAGTGGCTAAAAGAAGAAAAATATCATAGAATAGTAAAAGAATCTTTTGAGAGTGATTATGCTAGAGAATTTTTCGATACTACTAAGATAGTAAAATTACTAGATAATCATTATAATGGAAACGAGAATAATGCAAGAAAAATTTGGGTAATATATATTTTTTTAGTATGGTATAAAAGATTTTTTATAGATGAAGATAAATCAATAGCATTATAAATCAAAGCTATAAACAGTAGATAAAAGGTTAAAATGTACTTAGATAAGGCTACATTTTAACAAATCTATTGTTTATAGCTTTTTAATTTTAATAAAAATAAATAATAAATTATATATAAAACATAGATATTAAAGCTATCTGAATAAGAAGTATAAAATTAAATCCAATCGTAAATTTAATATGTTTTGTCTTATGTCTAAATAAGTACATTCCTAACAAAGAACCAATACTACCACCTATATAAGCAATAGTAAATAAAGTAGATTCACGAATTCGCCATTGATTTTTTATAGCTCTCATCTTATCTACATATATTGAAATAAATCCTATTATATTAATTATAAAAATATAGTATAAAAATAAATTATTCATATAATCTCCTCTAAAAAGTTAATAATTAGCATATATTATGATTATAATTTAAAGTAGTGGTATTTAATAGAAATTTATATATATAAAATGAAATTTTGTATATAAAAGATATATTTATTCTATTTGATAAAAATTAGAAAAGCAAAAAGATATATATATTGTGAAAAACTTAGTTGTGTATTTTTCAATAGAAGGAAATACAAAATTAATAGAAGAAATAATTGCAAAAGGGTTAAATGCAGATATTATGGAATTAAGAACAAAAAAGTATTTTCTAAAAAAGGCTTAAAAAAATACTTCTAAGTAAGTAAAAGTATAATTTTTAAAGAGAATCCAATACTTATAAATAAATATATAGATTTAAATAATTATGAGAATATATTTTTGGTTCACCTATATGGGTTGGAACTTATGCATTACCATTTAATAGATTTACTAGAGATTATAAAATATATAATAGAAATATGAGATTATTTGCTTGTAGTGGTGGAGGTAGGGCTAAAAGGTGCTTTGAGGAGTTTAAAAAAGAGCTTAAATGGAATAATTTTATTGGAGAAATAGAATTTGTAGAGTCGCTAAAAGCTGATAAATAAGATAGCATTAAAAGTATAGAATAATAGATAAAAAGTCTTAATATATGAATTTATTAAAATAAAAATAACTGCATGAAAATTTACATGCAGTTATTTTTATTTATTATGTAATAGTAGTAAATAAGCACTTCCGGCTAAACTAGCATTATCTCCATCAATTCTTCCAACTAAAGACTGCTTAGAAACACCATTATATACATATCCATTTTCATCAACTTTACCAATAGGTGAATTTTTTGTTATATGGTTATGAATTATCCCACTTTCATCAACTCTACCAATAGGAAAGTTATTTTTATTGTATATAACATTTTTATCAACTTTTCCAACTGGACATTCATGGTAAAGATGATTGTGAACTACACCATCTGAATCTAATCTTGCTACTCCTCTAAAATTGTAAGGGAAATTTACTATAGTATTTGTCATAATATGTACACCAACCTTCTAAAAATTTATAACTCAAAATAAGAAAACGTATTCCTTTATAATAATAAAATTAGACGTTTAAATATAAATACCTTCATAAAAAAACAAGAATACTGAATACATACAAATAAAAAATAAAGAAAAAAATATACACTTACAATCATAATACAAACAAATTTAATTAAGTTTTAAATAAATTCTATAAATATAAAAAATCAACAGAATATACAGTTAAAAGTATATCCTGTTGATTTCATTTTAAAAATCTTTATTTTTTAATGATGCAACCATTTCTTCAGTTGGAGTTACATACATTGTACTATTAGTTTCATAAATTACCATACCAGGTTTAGAACCACTAGGTTTCTTTACATGTTTCTTCTTAGTATAATCTACAGGTACTTGAGAAGACATTTTGGATTTACTAAAATAAGCTGCTAACATAGCGCCTTCGTATATAGTTTGCTCAGATACATCTTTTCCAGCACATTTTATAATAACATGAGATCCTGGAATATTTTTTGTATGCATCCATATATCATCTGGGTCTGCAATTCTAAGGGTAAGGTAATCATTTTGCTTATTATTCTTACCTACAAGAATTTTAAATCCTTCGGATGAAATAAACTCATGCGGTTTAGTAGTAAGTGCAGTCTCTTTTTTAGACTTTAGTTTACCTGATGACTTTGAGTACCCAAGCCTAATAAGTTCATCTTTAATATCTTGAAGTTCAGCTAAATTTTCACAGTTTTCTATACTTAAAATTATATTCTCTAAGTAATCTATTTCTTCTTTATTTATAGCTATTTGAGAAGTTATTTCTTTTTTAGCTGTTTTCAATTTATTATATTTCTTGAAATACTTTTGAGCGTTTTCAGAAGGAGTTAAATTTTTATTAAGAGATATAGTTACATTTTCATAATTAGGGTCATAGAAGTTTTGAACCTCAACACTATCCATTCCCTTTTCAATCATGTAAATATAAGCTGTAAGTAGTTCACCCTTTACCTTATAAATATCAGCATTTTCAGCTTCTAATAACTCTTCTTCTTGTTTTTCTTGTTTATGATAAAGCCTTTCAAGTTTTACAGAAATACTTTTCTTTAAATCAGAAGCACGTTGATGAATTCTATCTTTTATGTCTTTAGTCTTATAGTAGCCCTCTAAAATAGTTGACATACTATCTTTATTAATAAATTTTAAATCATTATATAAAGTTAAATTAATACAGCTAAAATCAATAACCTTATCTAATTTTTCATTAATAACTATGCATGGTGAGAAAATATTATTAATTATATTATTAAATAAACTGCTAAATTCATTATATAGAGAAGTTATATCTTCTTCTGAAATATCATTTGTATTTATTTTTTCGTTGATATTAGCTCTATAACATAATTCTTTTGAGATTACAGGGCTTATACCTAAAAATTTAGAATATATTCCTTTAAAAATAGGGCCATCAAAAGTTTTTAAAGACTTTATAAAACTATCTTTAGATATATTATCAAGTGGATTTAATTTACTTTGAGCAGGTGGAAGCTCATAAGTAAGACCAGGAAGTATTTGACGAACTCTACTTATACTTGTAGGAATTCTTTTAGCCGAATCTATAATTTTATTATCAGAGTTATGAGTAAGAATTATATTACTGTGTCTACCCATTATTTCTATGTAAATATCTTTTCTAGTTTTTTCTTTTAATTCATCTAAAGAATCAATACTTATTTTTATAATTCTTTCAAATCCAACTTGTGAAATATTTACTATATTACCACCTTGTATATATTTTCTAAAAAGCATGCAAAACATAGGTGCTTTAATAGGATTTTCTTTTTTGTAGTCATTAGCAATATAAACCCTAGGATTAGAAGAACTACAACTTAAAACTAGTTTAAAATTTTCTTTATTATTTCTTATATATAAAACAATCTCATCATCTTCTGGTTGATGAACTTTATCAACTTTACCACCAATAAGTTTAGTAGATAGTTCATTAACTAATGAGTGAATAACTAAACCATCTAAAGCCATAAAAACACTCCCTTCATATTAAATATCAATAAATTAATTATTACACATAATATCAATAATGTGAATAGTAAGTAAATATAATATATAAGTATAAAAATTTATATGTTTTATGATTAGTTACAATAAAGGGTTTTATTCAACTAATAATCAATTAGAAAAAACGAATCTAATTATTTATTTTAACATTGTAATGTTGTATAATATTTAGTTAGTAACTTATATAAAAGGGGAGAAATATATGAAGTTTTGGAAGTTACACGGAATAGGGAATGATTTTATAGCTATAGATGGCAGAAATGATAATATAGATTGCAATGATTATGGAAATTTAGCAAAACAAGTGTGTCATAGAAGGTTTTCAGTTGGAGCAGATGGGCTATTGGTAGTTAAAGATTCTAATGTAGCAGACGTAGAGATGGTTTATTATAACTCTGATGGTTCAAGAGCTGCAATGTGTGGAAATGGATTAAGATGTTTTGTAAAATTTGTTTATGACAATAATATAGTTAGAAAAGAAGAATTTGATGTATATACTTTAGATGGAATAAAGAAAATAAAAGCAAATTTAAAAAATAATGAAATTGATTCAGTAAAAGTAAATATGGGAAAAGGAAGCTTTTTAGCAAAGGATATTCCTGTAGATACAGAGGATGAAATATTCATAAATAAAAAAGTAAAAATATTAGATAAAGAGTTCACTTTAAGTTCAATATTAATGGGTGTTCCACATACGGTTATTTTATCAGAAAACTTAAGTTTAGAAGAATTATATAAATATGGAAAAGAAATAGAAAAATATAAGATTTTTAAGGAAGGAACAAATGTTAATTTCGTTAAAATAGAAGATGGAAATAGTATATATGTGAACACTTGGGAAAGAGGATGTGGATACACACTCGGATGCGGGACAGGGATGACTGCGTCTGCATTAATTTGCAATTACTTAAACAAAGTAGGCAAGTGTGTAAATGTAACATCTAAGGGCGGAACAGTAAAGATAGATATAGAAGATTTTGTTTATATGACAGGACCTTCAGTGAAAATATGCGAAGGAAATTTGGAGGTATAATATGGCTATTAGTATGACTGGATTTGGAAGAGGCGAATATAAAGATGATAATTATTATTTTTTAGTAGAATGTAAAACTATAAATCATAAGTATTGTGATATAAATATACGACTTCCAAGGAAAATATCTTTTTTAGAAGATAAGGCTAGGAACTTTGTTAAAAATTACATAAAAAGAGGTAGAGTAGATATTTACATAAAGCTTGACTTGTTAGGTAGTGAAGATGTAAACTTAAAGTTCGATGAAGTATTGGCAAGCCAATATGTAAATATATTAAGAGATATAAGAAATAAGTTTGATTTAGTTGATGATATAAGTGTTATGAACGTAGCAAAGTTCCCTGATATAATAAAGACAGAGGAAAAAGAAGAAGACGAAGAATTATTATGGTCAATGCTAAGAAAAGCATTAGAAGAAACTTTAATTAAATTAAAGGAAATGAGAAGTGAAGAAGGACAAAGATTAGCTAAAGATGTTTTAGAAAGATCTGACCTTCTTAAAAGTTTAATTGAAGAAATTGAAAAGCATTCTTATAATGTAGTTATTGATTATAAAGAAAAATTAAATAGTAGAATAAGTGAAATATTAGAAAATCCAAGTCTAATAGATGAAAGTAGATTAGCTCAAGAAGTAGCTATATATGCAGACAAAAGTAGTATAACAGAAGAAATAGTAAGATTTAAAAGTCATATAGAACAATTAAAAAATACTATAGTTAAAGATGAATCAATCGGAAGAAAAATAGACTTCTTAATACAAGAAATGAATAGAGAAACGAATACTATAGGTTCTAAGTCGTCTGATTTAAATATAACTAACTTAGTTGTTGAAATAAAAAGTGAATTGGAAAAGATAAGAGAGCAAATTCAAAACATAGAATAGTATAAATAGACAATAGAAAGGAAGAAAAGTAATGGTTAAAAGAAAAGGACTATTACTAGTTGTATCAGGACCATCTGGAGCAGGTAAGGGTACAATTTGTAAAGCTATATTAGAAGAAAATGACCAAATAAAGCTTTCTGTATCAGCTACAACAAGAAAGCCTAGAAATGGAGAAGTTCATGGAGTTAATTACTTCTTTTTAGAAAAAGAAGAGTTTACATCTATGATAGAAAAAGGTGAATTTTTAGAGTACGCTCAGATTTATGATAATTTCTATGGTACACCAAAAGCTGCAATAATGGAAACTTTAGCAAAAGGTCAAGATGTTATCTTAGAAATAGAAATGCAAGGAGCAAGACAAGTTAAAAAAGTATATCCAGAAGGAATATTCATATTTGTACTTCCTCCATCTCTTAAAGAATTAAAGAATAGAATAGTTGGAAGAGGAACAGAAACTGCAGAAGAAATAGAAAAGAGATTTAGTTGTGCATTTGAAGAAATAAAACAAATAGATGATTATGATTACTTTATATTTAATAAAGACGTTGAAAAATCAGTTAAAGAACTAGAAGCTATAATATCTTCAGAGAAGAATAAAGTTACTAGATATAAGAATAATATAATAGAGAAGTTCAAGGAGGAGTTATAAAATGATAAAACCATCAATAAATGAAGTATTAAACAAAATAGACAACAGATACTATTTAGTAGGTACTGTTGCAAAAAGAGCGAGAGAAATAATAGATGGATCAGCTCCATATGTAGAAAATAAGCAAAAAGAAAATAAGCCTGTATGTATAGCTACTCAAGAAGTTGCAGAAGGTGAAATAACATATAGAGTATTAAGTCAAATGGAAATAGAACAAGCTGAATTAGAAGAAAAGCAAGAACAAGAAGCTGATAAAAAAGAAATAGAGGAATAAGATATGCTAAAAAATAAAACTGTTGTAATTGGCGTAAGTGGTGGAATTGCCGTATACAAAGTTTGTGATGTAGTAAGTAGACTAAAAAAGCTTGGTGTAAATGTGCATGTAATAATGACTAAAAGCGCTACAGAATTTGTAACACCTTTAACTTTTCAGTCTTTAAGTCAAAACTACGTAGTTTGTGATATGTTTGAAGAACCTAAAACATGGGATGTAGAGCATATATCTTTAGCTAAAAAAGCAGATGTATTCTTAATAGCTCCAGCCACTGCCAATATAATTGGGAAAATGGCTTGTGGTATAAGTGACGATATGCTTTCAACTACAGTTATGGCTACTAAAGCGAAAGTTTTAATAGCTCCGGCAATGAATACTAATATGTACGAAAATCCTATAGTACAAAGAAATATAGATACATTAAGAGCATTAAACTATGAATTTATAGAGCCTGAAAGTGGTAGGCTTGCTTGTGGAGATATAGGTAAAGGTAAACTTGCAACTCCAGAAAATATAGTTGAAGCTGTAGTAGATGCTCTTACAAAAAAGCAAGATTTAGAAGGTAAGAAAATAATAATTACAGCTGGACCTACTGTAGAAGCAATAGATCCAGTAAGATACATAACTAATCGTTCTACAGGAAAAATGGGCTATGCAATAGCTAAAGAAGCTTGTGATAGAGGTGCTGAAGTAACACTAGTTTCTGGACCGACAACGTTAGAACCACCAAAAAATCTAAAAAAATTTATAAGAATAGAATCTGCAAAAGATATGTATGAAGCTGTAATAAATAATTTAGATGAGAATGATGTTATTATAAAAAGTGCAGCAGTTGCAGATTATAAGCCTAAGGATTACTGTGATAAAAAGATAAAGAAAAGTGATGATGACTTAGTTATAAAATTAGATAGAAATAAAGACATAGCTTATGAAATAGGAAAAGTTAAGAAAGATAAGATATTAGTAGGTTTTGCAGCTGAAACTAACGATCTTATTGAAAATGCTAAAAATAAAATTAATAAAAAGAACTTAGATTTTATAGTAGCTAATGATTTAACTAAAGAAGGTGCTGGATTTGGTGTTGATACTAATATTGTAAAAATTATAGACAAAGACGGCGCTATAGAAGAATATCCTATTATGAAAAAAAATGAAGTAGCTAATGTTATTTTAGATAAAGTTAAAGATTTATTAGAAAAATAAGGGGCTGTCTCAAGGTGAATTTTAAAAATTTACTTTGAGAAGGCCCTTAAATTTTAGATAATAGGTATAAATAGAGGTTAAAATATGAAAAAATATGCAAAAGTTATAGTTAGAAACAATAGCATATATACAGATAATTTATTTACATATGAAATTCCTGAGTTTCTAGAGAATGAATTAGAAGTTGGACATAGGATATTAGTACCTTTTGGAAAGGGGAATAAACCTACAGAAGCCTTTGTATTTGAAATTACAAATATAATAGAAGAAGGAATAAAGAGTAAATATGTAGTAGACATTTTGGATGAAAAGCCTATATTTAAGCTAAGTGATTTGGAATTAGTTCGTTGGATGAAAAATAGGTACTTATGTACATATATAGACTGTATAAATTTAATATATCCAAAAGGATACAAGCTTAATAACTATAAAGTGGTTATTTTGAGTGAAAATATAAAAGATACTATGGATATGTGTTTATATAAAGAAAGTCTTAATTTAAATGAAAATGAAATATTTATAATAGAAACTCTTTTAAATAATAAAAGAAAAATAAAGATGGACAAACTTAAAAAAATAAAAAATATAAACAACATATTGGATAAGATGAAAAGAAAAAATCTTATTGATATAAAATGGGAATATAAAGACCATAAAAATGAAAAGAAAATTTGCTATGTATCTTTAAGTATGGATAAAGAATATATAGAGGATTATATATCGGAAAACAAAATAAATTTAGGTAATAAACAGAAAGAAATTGTGGAGTTTCTTAAATATAATAGTAGTGTAGAAATTAATGACTTATTAGAAATATTAAATGCATCAAAACAAAGTATAACTTCTCTAGTAGGTAAGAATCTGATTACCCTGGAAATAAAGGACTATTATAGAAGTCCAGAAAGTATATATGAGTCAGAATGTAAGAAAATAACCTTAAATGAAGAACAAGAGTATGCTATAAATAAAGTAACTTCTGAAATGTTTAACGATAATAAAAAACCTTATATGATACATGGAGTGACAGGTAGTGGAAAAACTGAAGTTTATATGGAAATCATAGAATATGCATTAAATCAAGGTTTAGATAGTATAGTTTTAGTTCCAGAAATATCTCTAACACCACAAACAATATCTAGATTTAAAAATAGATTTGGGGATATAGTAGGTGTTTTTCATAGTCAACTCTCAGAAGGTGAAAAACATGATGTTTATAAGGCTATAAAATTAGGTAAAATAAGAATACTAATAGGTGCAAGATCAGCATTGTTTGCTCCATTTAGTAGCTTAGGAGTTGTTATAATTGATGAGTTTCATGAAGGGGCTTATAAATCAGAAAAAAATCCTAAATTTAATGCAATAGAGGTTGCAAGATATTTAGTAATGAAGAAGAATATATCTTTAGTTCTAGGATCAGCTACACCTTCCATAGATGAATATTATAAAGCTGTAAATGGAGACTATGAGCTTATTAGTATAAAGAATAGAGCTAATAAAAATCCATTGCCTAAGATTGAAATAGTTGATATGAAAAATGAATTATCTAATGGTAATAAAAGTATACTTAGCAACAAACTTCATTTAGAAATTGAAAATGCTATAAGAAATAATAATCAAGTTATATTATTTTTAAATAGAAGAGGGTATGCAAACTTTGTTTCTTGCAGAAGTTGTGGTTATGTATTTCAATGTGAGAACTGCGATATATCACTAACTTATCATAAAGGTAAAAATTTAGGGCGTTGTCATTATTGTGGGTATGAAAAGGAAATACCAAAGGAATGTCCGGAATGTGGTAGTCATTATGTTAAGCCATTTGGAACTGGAACTCAAAAAATAGAAGAAGAAATTAAAAATATTTTTAGAGGTGTTAGAGTTCTTAGAATGGATAAAGATACTACATCTAAAAAAGGTTCATTAGAAGAAATTTTAAATAAATTTAGAAATAAAGAGGCAGATATTCTAATAGGGACTCAAATGCTTTCAAAAGGGTTGGATTTTGAGAATGTAACCTTAGTAGGGATATTATCTGCTGATATGATATTAAACTTCCCAGATTTTAAAAGTGCAGAAACTACTTTTCAGTTAATTACACAGGTTGCAGGTAGAGCAGGTCGATCAGAAAAGGAAGGAAAGGTAGTTCTTCAAACTTATGATACTGATCATTATTCAATTAGAAGAGCGATTAACTATGATTATGAAGGTTTTTTTGAAGATGAGATAAAAATAAGAAAAGCATTTGGATATTCCCCATTTAATAATATGTTAAGTGTTGTGATTAGTGGAAATAATGAAAAAATGGTAGAGCAAAATGCTAGAGCAATGTATAACTCTATAATTTATTTATTAGAAAACAGAGGTATAAAAGAATTTGATTTTATATTAGGACCTAATCCATGCTCTATTTCAAAGATAAATCATAATTATAGATGGCAAATATTATTTAAAGATGATAATATTGAAATTAATTTATTAAAAGGTATAATAAAATATATATGTATAACTAAAAGAGAAGTTGTATTTAATAAGGATATTAATATATCTATAGATATAAATCCAAATAGCGTATTATAATTTTTAGGAGGAATGTAAAAATGGCATTAAGACAAATAGTTCAAATAGGTGAACCAGTACTTAGAAAGGTTTCAAAAAAAGTAGAAAAAATTGATGATAAAATAATTCAATTATTAGATGATATGGCTGATACAATGTATGAAGCTGATGGTGTAGGTCTTGCAGCACCACAAGTTGGAATATTAAAAAGAGTAGTAGTTATAGATATTGGAGATGGATTATTAGAACTTATAAATCCAGAAATAATAGAAGTATCAGGAGAACAAATTGATGATGAAGGTTGCTTAAGTGTAGCAGGTAAAAGTGGAGTAGTAAAAAGACCATATACAGTAAAGGTGAGAGCTTACAATAGAGAAGGGCAATTATTTGAAATAGTAGGAGAAGAGCTTTTAGCAAGAGCATTCTGTCATGAAATAGATCATTTAGATGGTGTATTATTCGTTGACAAAATAGAAAAGTAATTAGGAGTTGATTTAATGAGAATACTTTTTATGGGAACACCAGATATAGCAGTTGGGTGTTTACAAAAAATAATAGATGAAAAACATGATATAATAGGAATTGTTACTCAACCTGATAAACCAGTTGGTAGAGGGAAAAAGATGGGTATGCCTCCAGTAAAGGAACTTGCTTTAAAGTATGATTTACCAGTATATCAACCTATAAAGGCAAGAGATGAAGAATTTGTAAAGATACTAAAAGATTTAAATCCAGATTTAATAGTAGTTGTGGCTTTTGGTCAAATACTTCCAAAGTCAATATTAGATATACCTAAATTTGGATGTGTAAATGTGCATGTTTCATTACTTCCAAAGTATAGAGGCGCAGCACCTATAAACTGGGTAATAATAAATGGAGAAGATAAAACTGGTGTAACAACAATGTATATGGATGAAGGTTTAGATACTGGAGATATGATATTAACTTCAGAATTTGAACTTAATGATGAGATTACAGCAGGAGAACTTCATGATATTATGAAGGAAGAAGGTGCTAAAGTACTAAAAGAAACAATAGACTTAATAGAAAAAGGAGAAGCACCGAGAATCCCTCAAAATCACGATGAATTTACTTATGCTCCTATGATGAATAAAACTTTAGGTCAAATAGATTTTTCAAAATCTGCTAAGGAAATACACAATTTAGTTAGAGGTGTAAATCCATGGCCAAGTGCATATACAACTTATAAAGGTCAGACTATGAAAATCTGGAAGACTAAAGTCTTAAGTGAATCTAGTGATAAAGCACCAGGTACTATATTAAAAGTAGATAAAGAAGGTATAAGAGTTAGTACAAAAGATAATGTAATTTTAATAAGTGAAATTCAAATGCCAGGAAAGAAAAGAGTTTTAGTTGAAGAATATATAAAAGGAAATAGTATTGAGACTAACGAAATATTAGGCTAGGTGTCAAAAAATGATAGATACAAAAAAATACATAACTACTATAGCTATATTACTTGGAATTCTTATAGTAGGAGTATCAATTATAAATATGTTTTTATTGAACTTAACTAATTTATTTGAAATTTTAGTTAATATTATAGTCATAGTTATGATTATAACTATAATATTCTCAACTATAGTTACTAGTAATGTAGTTAATGATAAGGATGCTAATCCCAAATTAATGAAAATTAATTTTCAAATAGTGAATTTAATATTTCCATTAATGATGAAAATAGCATCTTTTGTTGGAATACCAAAGGATGAATTAAGAAAAGTATATGTAAAACTTAATAATGAGTATATTTATAGTCAAGAATATAACTTTAAAAATGAAGATATACTTATTCTTATACCACACTGTGTACAAAAAAATAGTTGCAAGTTAAAAGTTACTACGGAAATTTCTAACTGTAAGCAATGTGGGTTATGTAATATAAGTGATTTGGTAAAACTAAAAGAAGAAAAAAATATAGACATATTTGTAGCTACAGGAGGTACTTTAGCTAGAAAATTTATTTTAGATAAAAAGCCTAAAGCAGTTATAGCTGTTGCTTGTGAAAGGGATTTGACTTCTGGAGTTCAAGATGTTAGTAAAATTCCAGTTTTAGGCGTATTTAATAAAAGACCAAATGGACCTTGTGTAGATACATGTATAAATATTAAAGAAGTTGAAAATGCAATAAACTTCTTTATAAGATAGTAAAATAGGAGAGTGTTATAAATTATGTATGGATATGGTGGTTATTACGGTGGTTTTTATCTAGATAGAACAATGTTTATATTAATTCCTGCTATATTATTTACTATGTATGCACAATTTAAAGTAAGTACTACTACGAATAGGTACTTAAGAGTAAATACAAATAGAGGATTTACTGGAGAGCAAACAGCGAGAACTATATTAGATAGAAATGGGTTATACGATGTAAGTGTAGAAATGGTAAGAGGACATTTAAGTGACCATTATGATCCAAGAAGAAAAGTTGTAAGATTATCACAAGATGTATACTATGGGACATCAATAACTTCTGTTGCAGTAGCAGCTCATGAATGTGGTCATGCAATGCAACATGCAAAGGGATACGTACCTCTTAATATAAGAAGTAGTTTAGTTCCTGTGGTAAACTTTGCATCAAATATATCTTGGCTTTTAATAGCACTAGGATTATTTATGAGTAGAGGTATTTTTTTAAATATAGGAATACTTTTATTTTCAGCATCGGTATTATTTCAATTAGTTACACTACCTGTTGAATTTAACGCATCTAGTAGGGCTTTATCTCAATTAGGTAATATGGGAATAGTAGAAGGCAATGAATTAAAAGGAAGTAGGCAAGTACTTACAGCAGCTGCATTAACATATGTTGCTGCAGCATTGACATCAGTACTTCAGTTATTAAGGTTATTAGCAATAGCAGATAGAAATGATGATTAAAATTGGGCTGTCTTAAGGTGATTGGTATACCAATCACTATTAAGACATCCCTTTTTTAAAGTGAGATAGATAAATTAAGGAGACGATATATGAAGGCAAGAGAATTGGCACTTAAGGTGCTTTTGGATATAGAAGAAAATAATAACTATTCTAATATAGCTATTAATAAGCATTTTAAGAATGTAAATTTAAATAATCAAGATAGAGGTTTAGCGACAGAACTTATTTATGGTGTAGTTGAAAATAAGTACTATTTAGACTATATAATAGATAAACTTTCAAAGATAAAATGCAAAAAAATGAATATTTATGTTAAAATATTGCTTAGAATGGGTATTTATCAAATTTTACTTTTAAATAGTATTTCTGACTATGCTGCAGTTAATGAAACTGTTAGTTTAGTTAAAAAATACGATAAAAGGTCTTCTGGGTTTGTAAATGCAATTCTTAGAAATGTTATAAGACAAAAGGATACCATAGGAGAAGTAGATTTAAAGGACGATAAAATAATGTATTTAGCTACTAGATACTCTTATAAGCCTTGGATGATAAAGAACTGGATTAACAATTTCTCAGAGGAGTTTACTGAAGATTTATTAGAAGCAAATAGTGAGAAACCTAGTGTATATCTAAGAACAAATACTTTAAAAATTAGTAGAGATTCTCTTATTGAAAAGCTAAAATCGGAAGGTATAAATTGTAGTATAGTACCAAATATAGATGAAGCAATAAGAGTTGAAAATCTAAAAAATATAGAAAATAACCAACTATTTAAAGACGGTCTGTTTACTATACAAGATATAAGCTCTATGATGGTTGGAAAGGTTATGAATCCTAAAGAAAACTCTTTAGTTTTAGATGTTTGTAGCGCTCCAGGAGGAAAAACTACACATCTAGCAACATTAATGAATAATACTGGAAAAGTTGTATCTAGAGATATATTTGACCATAAATTAAAGCTTATACAATCTACAGTAGATAGATTAGGGCTTACAAATGTAGAAGTTCAGTCTTTTGATGCATCAGTATTAGATGAAGAAAGTATAGATAAGTTTGATTATGTTCTAGCAGATGTTCCTTGCTCTGGTTTAGGTATAATAAGAAGAAAGCCAGAAATAAAGTATAAGGAAAAAGCAGAACTTAAAGATTTACCTAAAATACAAAAAGATATACTAAAAAATGCATCAAAATACGTTAAAGTCGGAGGTACTTTAATTTATAGTACTTGTACAATACAAGATAATGAAAATATAGAAGTTATAAAGGATTTCTTAGATAATAATAATAATTTTAAATTAGTTCCTATAAATGAAGTTAAAGTAGACTTAGATAATCAAGATAATGGATACTTGAAGATATATCCGAATATTCACGATATAGACGGTTTCTTTATAGCAAAATTAGAAAGAGTAAGGTAGTGATAAATATGGAACAAACTAAAGTAGCATTAAAAAATATGACAGAAGATGAGTTAAAAGAATTTTTAGTTAGTATAGGCGAAAAAGCATTTAGAGGAAGTCAAATCTTTTCTTGGATATATAAAGGTGCTAAAACTTTCGATGATATGAAGAACATACCTAAGAATTTAAGAGAAAAATTAGAAGAGGTATCCTATATAGGGAATATAGAACAAGAACTAAAATTAGAATCGAAGGTAGATAAAACTAAAAAATATCTATTTCTACTTAATGATGGAAATATAATAGAAACAGTAATGATGGATTATGAAGATAGAGTTACTGTTTGTATATCTAATCAGGTTGGTTGTAGAATGGGATGTAACTTCTGTGCATCAACATTAGAAGGTTTAATAAGGAATTTAGAGCCTTGGGAAATTTTAGACCAAATTATGAAAATTCAAGAGGATATAGGTAAAAGAGTATCGAATCTTGTATTAATGGGAAGTGGAGAACCTTTAGATAACTTTGAAAATACTAAAAAGTTCTTAAAATTAGTAAATGAAAAAAATGGTCTCAATATAGGTTATAGACATATAACTCTATCTACATGTGGGGTTGTACCTAAAATGTATGAGTTAGCAGACTTAGGTTTACCTATAAATTTAGCACTATCACTTCACTCTCCTTTTGATGAAAAAAGAAGAGAGATAATGCCTGTTGCAAAGGCATATAAAATAAATGAATTAATAGATGCATGTAAATATTATATAAAGAAGACTAATAGAAGAGTAACATTTGAATACTCTTTAATTAAAGGTGTGAATGACTCTGAAAAAGAAGCTAAAGAGATAGTTAGGCTTTTAAAAGGCATGTTATGTCATGTAAATTTAATACCAATAAATAAAGTAGAAGAAAGAGAATACGAAAGACCTGATAAGTCTTATATATATAAGTTTAGAGATTATTTAGAGAAAAATAATATACCAGCTACTGTAAGAATTTCTATGGGTTCAGATATAGGAGGAGCTTGTGGACAATTGAGAAGAAAACATAAGTAGCTTAAGGGGGAAATCTTATGATTTATAGCTGTGACTCCCACGTAGGAAAAGTAAGGAAAAATAATGAAGATTACTGTAGAGGGGAAGTTATAAAAACTAAAAGTGAAGAAGTTATAGGAATATTTGCCCTTGCTGACGGTATGGGTGGGCATAATAAAGGTGAAGTGGCTAGTAAATTAGCTGTAGAAAATATCCTGAAATTTTTAAAAGAAAATTTATTACAAAGTGATAGCATAAAAATAGATTATATTGATGATATAATAAAACAAGCTTATAATAATGTAAACTCTATTATACACCAAAAATCTATTGAAGAAGAAGAGTGTACAGGCATGGGAACAACATTAGTAACAGCTATCTTATATAAAGATAATCTATATGTTGCAAATGTAGGAGATAGTAGATGCTATTTACTAAGTGGATCTAGATTGAATCAAATTAGTATAGATCATTCAGTTGTAGAAGAACTATTAAGAGCTAATGTAATAACTGAGGAAGAAGCCGTAAATCATCCTCATAGAAATCATATAACTAGAGCTATGGGGACTGATGAAATAGTTATAGTAGATATATTTAAAGTTAAATTAAATGAAAATGACTTAATTCTTTTAGCTAGCGATGGATTAACTGGGTTTGTAGCTAAAGAGGATATAGAAGATATACTTTTAAATAACGAAGACATATCCATTACAAATAAAAAATTAATAGATGTAGCTAATGACGTTTCTGGAAAAGATAACGTATCAGTTATACTAATAAAGCATAATTAGGACGGTGATAAAGTGGGAGATACAATTTTAGGAAATAGATACCAGATCATTAGAAAAATTGGTGATGGTGGTATGGCTTTTGTATATGAGGCAAAAGATAAATTATTAAACAGAACTGTAGCAGTTAAAGTTCTTAGACCGGAATTCGTAGATGATGAAGAATTTCTAAATAAGTTTAAGAGGGAAGCTGAGGCAGTGGCAAGCCTTTCTCATCCTAATATAGTTAATGTATATGATGTAGGGGAAGATGGTAAGGTTCACTATATAGTAATGGAATATATAGATGGACAAAATCTAAAAGATATAATAAAAAATGAAGGGACTTTAGATGAGTACACTGCTTTAGATATTACCAAGCAAATAGCAATGGCTTTAAGCGCTGCTCATAAAAAAGGAATTGTTCATAGAGATATAAAACCTCATAATATATTAATATCTAATGAAGGTAGAATTGTTAAAGTTGCAGATTTTGGTATAGCAAAAGCAGTAACAAACTCTACAATGACTAATATAGGCAGCATTATAGGATCTGTACATTATTTTTCTCCAGAACAAGCCAAGGGAAATCATGTAAATGCAACTGCTGATTTATATTCTTTAGGTATAGTTTTATATGAAATGATAATAGGTAGAGTTCCATTTAGAGGAGATAGCCCTATATCTATAGCATTACAACATATAAATGAAGATGTAGAATTTACTTCAGAAGAAAAAGTAAGTATACCTCAAAGTGTAAGAACAATTATAAAAAAATTAACTGAGAAATCTAGTGAAAATAGATATCAAAGTGCTGAGGAATTAATAGAAGATATAGATTATGTAGAAAAAAACATAGACCTAGATTTTATAAAAGAATATGATAACTATGCTACTAAGCATATTGAAATGGATAGAGTGGAAGAAAGTGTTGATTTTGAAGATGAAGATGAATATGATGAGTTATTAGAAGAAGAACCGCAAATAATACAACCACCTAAAAATAAAGAAAAGAATAAAAAAAGAAAAAATAAAGTTGTCAAAGAAGATAGCCCAAAGGTTAAAAAGAGGTTGAAGATAGCAGCTGTAATATTAGGGTTAATTTTGATTGCTCAAGTATTTTTCATATATAAATTTGTTTCAGGTATGATTGGTGGAAGTTCTCAAGAAGAACAACTTATAACTATTCCTGATTTTACAAATAAAGATTTAGAATCTGTTAATAAAGAACTTAAAGATTTAGGTTTAAAAGTTATAGTTAGAGATGAATACAGTGATACAGTAGAAAAAGACTACGTTATATCTCAAAGTCCTGTAGCAGGAACTCAAGTAGCTGAGGGAGATACTGTAAGTATAGTTTTAAGTAAAGGGCAAAAACAAGGTGAAGTACCCAGGTTAGTTGGATTAACATTAAGTGATGCTGAAAATATATTAACACAAAATAATTTAAATCTAGGAAATATAAAATATGAATACAGTGATACTTATAAAGAAGGTATAGTATTAAGTCAAAGCCCAAATTCAGGAACAACTAATATATCTAAAGGTGATGATGTTGATGTTGTTGTAAGTAAAGGTCCAAAAGAAAGTGAATCAGATGATGATAATGATGATTTGGATGATACATTAAATCCACCAACAACAGGTAATTCAAATAACAATAATAATGGAACTACGAATAGACCAAGTACAGGTGGCGGAAGTAGTAATGGAATTACGAATAGGCCAAGCACAGGTGGCGGAAGTGGAAGTACCGGTGGCGGAAGTGGAAGTACAAGTGGCGGAAGCGGAAGTACAGGTGGCGGAAGTGGAAGTACAAGTGGCGGAAGCGGAAGTACAGATGGCGGAAGTGGAAGTACAGATGACGGAAGCGGAAGTACAGACGGAAATGGAGACTCATCTGGAGGAACTACTGAAGGTGGAGGAAGCGATAGTGGAACTAATGACGGTGAAACGGAAAGTCCTGTTACAGAATAGTATAAATAAGTTAGAGTATTTTTATAATACTCTAACTTATTTTTTTACTTTATATGAAATCCTATTTCACAAATAATTTATAAAAAATTTTTAAAATATTACTTTTTATAGGAAATATGTATAAAATATAGTAAGATAGTAAATTGAGAAATAGAATTATTTATATATCGTTTATTTAAATAGACATACCAAAATTTAAAGGAGGAATTTAATGTTACAAGGAAAGATTATAAAAGGAATAGGGGGATTTTATTACGTAGATACAGAAATGGGGATTTATGAATGTAGAGCTAGAGGCATTTTTAGAAAACAAAAAATAACTCCTCTAGTAGGGGATAGAGTTCGTATAAGTGTGGTAGATGAAGAGAATAAAAAAGGGGTAGTAGAAGAAATTGATGAAAGAGATACTGAGTTAATAAGACCACCAATTGCAAATGTTGATAAAGCACTAATAGTTTTTGCTGTTAAAAATCCTAAGCCACATTTATCTTTATTAGATAGATTTATAGTATTAGCGGAAAAAGAAAATTTAGACATTGTTATAGTATTAACTAAATCAGACTTAGATGATGATAATACTTTAGAAAAAATTAAAAGTATATATGAACTTAGTGGATATAAGGTTATACCTGTAAGCAATAAAACTAAGTTAAATGTAGATAAAATTAAGGATGAACTAAGAGGTAATGTTGTTGTTTTCGCTGGACCATCAGGAGTAGGTAAATCAAGTTTATTAAATGAAATAGATGGAAATTTCCAATTACAAACAGGTGAAGTAAGTGATAAAATAAAAAGAGGTAAGCATACCACTAGACATGCTGAACTTTTAAAATTAGAGTGTGGAGGTATGGTTGCTGATACTCCAGGATTTAGTTCTTTGACTTTAGATGATATAGACGAAAATGAACTTAAAGAATACTTTATTGAATTTGAAAATTATGATGATTGTAGATTTGGTTCTAAATGTATTCATGAGAATGAGCCTGGGTGTGGGGTAAAAGAAGCTGTAGAAGCGGGGGAAATATCAAACGAAAGATATGATAGCTATATACAGCTTTTAAATGAAATAAGACAAAGTAAACAAGGTAAAAGGAGATACTAGGTATGATCAAATTAGCACCATCAATATTATCAGCAGATTTTGCAAGGTTATTAGAGGATGTAAAAAAAGTAGAAAGTGCAGGGTGTGAGTATTTACATATAGATGTAATGGATGGACATTTTGTTCCAAACATAACACTAGGACCAGGGATTGTAAAATCCTTAAGAAAAGATGTAAATATGGTATTTGATGCTCATTTAATGATAGAAAATCCAGATAACTATATAAAAGAATTTGTAGAAGCAGGATGTGATATTATAGTTGTACATCAGGAAGCTTGTAAACATCTTCATAGAACTATACAAAATATCAAATCTTACAATATTAAAGCTGGTGTAGCATTAAATCCTGCAACACCAATAGAAACTATTAAGCATGTATTAGAAGATGTGGATATGGTTTTAATAATGACTGTTAATCCTGGATTTGGAGGTCAGTCATTTATAGAAAGTACCATTCCTAAAATAAAAGAATTAAAGTCAATTATAGACTCTAAAAACTTAAAGGTAGATATACAGGTTGATGGCGGTATAAAGCCAGAAAATGTGGACAAAGTAGTTGATGCTGGTGCCAATATAATAGTAGCTGGTTCTGCTATATTTAATAGTAATAATATACAAGAAACTGTAGATTTATTTAGGAAAAATGCTTCTAAATAGGTGATGTTATGAAGGTATGCATTATACTTAATGGAGAAGTTAAAGACTATAATATAATTAAAAAAATTATAAATAAGGAAAAATATGATTTTATTATTTGTGCAGATGGAGGAGCTAATCATGCATATAATATGGACATAATTCCTGATTATATAATAGGCGATTTGGATTCTGCAAGTGAAAGTGTAATAAATTATTATAAAGAAAAAAATGTTAGCTTTGAAAAATTTCCTTCTAAGAAAGATGAAACAGATATGGAAATTTGTATTTATTTAGCAGAGAAGTTAAATGCAAAAAGAATAGATTTAATAGCTGCTATGGGTGGAAGAATTGACCATACTATTGCAAATATAAACTTATTATATTACATAAGAGAAAAGAATATTTTTCCAAAAATTATTTCTGAAAAAGAAGAGATACAATTAGCTATAAATGAAAAGCTTGTACTTAAAGGAAATAAGGGTGATATAATATCTGTTATACCTACAAAAGGAGACGCTAATGGGGTTACATTAGAAAATTTAGAGTATCCACTAGAAGAATATAATATGAAATATTCAATGCCTTTAGGTATTTCAAATGTTATGCTAGGTAAACTTTGTTCTGTAAGTGTAAAAGAAGGTGCTTTACTAGTAATAAGAAATATAAATTAAAAATAGATATCCATATAGAAAATAAGTATGCTAATTTGGCATGCTTATTTTTATTTTAGTAAGAAATATTGAAGAAAAATGTAGGATAGGTCTAATTAGATTTTTATGTGCATAAATTAAAGTATAATAATAATGCGGTGAGTGAGGGGGTATTTTATGAGAAATCAATCGAAAGGGCTGTTAGGAATAATATGTATTGCTACGGGAGCAGCAGTGATTATGTCTATGATACTCCCAAGTTGGATTTTTTCTACACTCACAGCATTGGTTCTTATAGTGTGTGGAGTTATATTATTCTTATATTAGGAATTATTAAGTCATTTATATTATTTTAATTTGATAGAAGAAATATATTTAGGTACAAATGAATAAAGATAAATAGAGGTCTTATATATTAGTTTATTAAATGGGGGGATAAAACAATGAAAATGGTAACTATAAAATTACCAAAATGGTTATCTAATATAGTTTTAAAATTTATGAGAAATGGAAAGAAGTAAAGAAAAGACAAATATATAAAAAATAAAAGCCTACTTATATTAGTAGGCTTTTTTTAATAAGTAATTAAGCTCTTTCAACTTTACCAGAACGTAAACATCTAGTACAAACTTTAACTCTCTTAGGAGTTCCATCTATTATAGCTCTAACGCTTCTTAAGTTAGCAGACCAAGTTCTTCTGCTGTGTCTATTTGAGTGTGATACTTGGTTTCCTGAAACTTTCCCTTTACCACATACGCTACATACTTTAGCCATTATCGTACACCTCCTTAAAATGATAACTATTTAAAGACTAAAAACATATTTATATTAACACAAATATCAAATTTCTGCAATAGAAATATACATTTGTCTTATATATTATTATTGAACAATTTGCAACTATCATATAAAATTATATATATAATTAGCCATAAAGTAAATAACAAAAATAAAAAGTAAATTAGAATATATTGTTAGATACATATGGTTATAATTTAAAATGAAATTAAGTAGGTTTAAATTATAATACATTTATAGTATTATAGTAGTTAGAATTAATATTACATAAATAAGATATTTTTAAAAGTTTTTTGAGCAAAATAAAAATAAAAAATAATTTAAGGGGGTCAAACCATGAGTGCAAGATTAAATAATGAATTTGGATATGTAGAAATAGATAAACAAGTGATAGCTCAAATCGTGTATAGAGCAGCAATGGAAAGTTACGGACTAGTAGGTTTAGGATATAAATCTAAGGGTATAGTAGAACTATTAAAAGGTGAAAATGCTACTAAAGGTGTAAAAGTAGAAGAATTAGAAGACAATACCATAGCAATAGAACTTTATGTTATAATACAGTACGGAACAAATATATCTACAGTTGCAAACAATATAATAGATAGAGTAAAATATACAGTTGAGAAGATGACGGCTATAAAAGTAAGTAAAATAGACATTAATGTTCAAGGAATTAGAGTTAAGTAATTTAGGAGGAAGAATATGATTCAATATATAGACGGAAAAAAACTAAGAGATTTGTTTGTTTCAGGTGCAAACAATCTTCAAAATCACAAAGAGTTAGTTGATAAATTGAATGTATTCCCAGTGCCAGATGGAGATACAGGGACAAACATGTCATTAACTATTTCTTATGCGATTAAAGAATTGGCTAAAGTAGATAATAATGAAATAACTAATATAGGTAAGGCAATATCTAGAGGGTCTCTTATGGGAGCAAGAGGTAACTCAGGAGTTATCTTATCTCAAATTATAAGAGGTATAGCTAAGTCAGTAGAAGGCAAAGATCAACTAAGTACATTAGACTTTGCAGAAGCATTAAAAAATGGTTCTGATACTGCATATAAAGCAGTTATAAAACCAATAGAAGGAACTATACTAACTGTAATAAGAGAAAGTAGTGAAGCAGCTTTAAAAATAGCTAAAAAAGAAAATGATTTTATAGCATTTTTAGAGTTAGTTATAAAAGAAGCAAATGAATCATTAAATAGAACACCAGAATTATTAAAAGCTTTAAAAGAAGCAGGAGTTGTAGATTCAGGCGGTAAAGGATTACTTCTTGTATATGAAGGTATGTTAGAATGCTTAAAAGGAAATACAATAGGGACTAATAATTCAAGTTCAGCACCATTAAAAGAAGTTAAATTACAAAGTGGTGTATCTACAGAAGATATAAAATTCTTATACTGTACTGAATTTATATTAGAAAGTGATAAAGTAAGCGACACTCAAATAAGAGATATGATGCTTAAATATGGAGATAGCTTAGCTGTAGTTGGAGATGAAGGAATAATAAAAGTACACGTTCATACTAATGATCCAGGACTTGTATTACAAGATGCATTAGCTTGTGGTGAACTTTTAACTATAAAAATAGAAAATATGAAGCTTCAACATGAAAATACATTAGTAGAAGATGATGAGTCTGAATCTACTCAAGAAGAAAAGGAATATGGATTTATAGCAACTTCTATGGGTGATGGTTTAGCTAAAATATTTAAAGATTTTGGAGTTGATCACATAATAGAAGGTGGTCAAACTATGAACCCAAGTACAGAAGACTTTATGAAAGCTATTGAAGGTATAAATGCAAAAAATATATTTATATTCCCTAACAATAGCAATATAATAATGGCTGCTAATCAAGCTAAAGAGTTAAGTGAGAAGAATATAGTAGTTATACCTACTAAAAATACTCCTCAAGGATTTACAGCTTTAGTAAGTTTTAATGGTGATGCAACTGTTGAAGAAAATGAAGCAGCAATGATGGAGTCTTTAAGCTTAGTTAAGTCAGGTCAAGTAACATATGCTGTAAGAGATACAGTGATGAATGATGTTGAAGTTAAAGAAGGAAACATAATAGCTATAGCAGAAGGTAAATTACAAGCAGCTGGTGAAGGTGTTGATGAAATAACTACTAAACTTATAGATAATTTAGTAGATGAAGATAGTGCAATAATAACTTTATTCTATGGAGAAGATGTGAGTGAAGAACAAGCAAACAACCTTCGTGATGAATTAGAAGAAAAGTTTGAGGATATAGATGTAGAGTTATACTATGGAGGACAACCTCTTTATTATTACTTAATTTCAGTTGAATAATGATTTTAAAGTCCTGTATAATCTTACTACCGTTTAGTTGGTTATACAGGATTTTTGCGTAATAGGTGATAACTATGAGTGACTTAAAAATGGATATACAATACGTAAAAGGAATTGGTCCTAAAAGGGCATATAAATTAAATAAGCTAGGAATATTTACACTTAAGGATTTACTTTATTATTTTCCTAGACAATATGAAGATAGAAATAATTTAAAGAAGATAGCTCAGTTACAAAATGAAGATAAAGCAACGATAAAGGCAGTGATATTAGGTATTACTAATAGTAATCCAAAAAAAGGTATGACCTTAACTAAGGTAGATATAAAAGATGAAACGGGATATGCAAAGTTAGTTTTTTTTAATCAACCATATATAAGTAATGCATTTAAAAGTGGAGATACTATACTTGTATTTGGAAAAGTAAAAAAAGAATTTAAAAATATAGAGCTAAGTTCTTGTGAGATAGAGCATCTTAGCAACGCACCTAAAAATACTTGTAAAATAATGCCTATATATCCCCTTACATTTGGGGTGACTAATAAGGAAATTATGAGTATAATAAAGTCTGTATTATCTAATAAAGAATTAGTCATAAAAGAGTATTTACCAAAGACAATAATTGATAAGTACAAATTATGTAGTATAGATTATGCTATAAAAAATATTCATGCACCAAGTAGTAAAGAAAATTTTAAAATAGCTTTATATAGAATTATTTTTGAGGAATTTTTAATTCTTCAACTAGGTTTATTCATGTTTAAAAATGGAGTTACAGAAGTTGAAGGAATAAAATTTGAAGAAAATGATAAGTTAAAAGATATAATAGACTCTTTGCCATTTAAACTAACAAAAGCTCAAAATAGAGCTTTAAATGAAATTATAGAAGATATGCAGTCTTCTAAAGTTATGAATAGACTTGTTCAAGGTGATGTTGGTTCTGGTAAAACAGTAGTGGCATTACTTGCATTAGCAAATTGTGTTCTAAATGGCTATCAAGGCGCTTTAATGGCTCCTACAGAGATTTTAGCAGAGCAGCATTATATTTCATTAACTGAAACCTTAAAAGAGTTTGGGATGAATGTAGAGCTTCTTGTAGGAAGTCTTACTAAGAAACAAAAAGAAAAAGTTTTAGATAGAGTAAAAAATAAAGAAATTGATATATTAATTGGTACTCATGCCTTAATTGAAGATAAGGTTGAGTTTAATAATTTAGGTATAGTAATAACTGATGAACAACATCGATTTGGCGTTAGACAAAGAGGAAAACTTTCTGATAAGGGTAATAATCCTGATGTATTAGTTATGACAGCTACACCAATACCAAGAACTTTAGCTCTTATATTATATGGAGATTTAGATATATCTATTATAGATGAACTTCCTCCAGGAAGACAGCCTATTGATACTATAGCTGTAAGCAAGGATAAAAGAGATAGAGCTTATAATAACTTAGTTAGAGCTGAAGTTGAAAAAGGTAGACAAGTTTATATAGTATGTCCTTTGGTAGAAGAAAGTGAATCTATTGAAGCAAAAGCCGCAGTAGAATTAGTAGAAGAACTTAAACAAGAATACTTTTCAGATCTTAAGGTTGGGCTTTTACATGGAAAAATGAAGGCAACTGAAAAAGATAATATTATGAAAAGTTTTAAAAATAAAGAGTTAGATATACTCGTTTCAACTACTGTTATAGAGGTTGGAGTTAATGTACCAAATGCTACATTGATGATAATTGAAAATGCAGAACGGTTTGGTCTGGCCCAACTTCATCAGCTTAGAGGTCGTGTAGGTAGAGGAAAACACAAATCATACTGTATATTAATATATGCATCGAAATCAGAGGTTTGTAGACAAAGAATGTCTATTATGGAAGAGACTAATGATGGATTTAAAATATCAGAAAAGGACTTAGAAATAAGAGGTCCTGGAGAATTCTTTGGTACGAGACAACATGGACTTCCTGAGCTAAAAATAGCTAATATATTTAAACATATGAAAATATTAAAAATAGCTCAACAAGAAGCTCGTTACATTATAGGAGAAGACTCAAAATTACAAAATTCTAAAAATAAATTGTTGAAAAATGAGATAATTGATAAATTTGAGTATGCAGCAAGAGAAATTTCGCTAAACTAAATACAAATTATGTTAAAATATATTGAGAGGAGATATGACATTGAGAGTTATATCAGGAAAGGCAAGAGGACTAAAGTTAGATAGTCCTAAAAATCAAGATGTGAGACCTACAACAGATAGGGTTAAAGAATCGCTATTTAATATAATAAATCCTTATATAAGAGAAAGTAATATACTAGATTTATTTGCAGGAACGGGATCTCTAGGGATAGAGTGCTTATCTAGAGGAGCTAAAAATTGTGTTTTTGTAGATAAAAGTAAAGATAGCATAAATATAATAAAATCGAATGTTAAAAAAGCTAGAGTAGAGAATGAGAGTACTATTTTAAATGTTGATTTTAAAGATGCTGTTAAAAGATTATCAAGTCAAAATCAAAAATTTGATGTAATCTTTATGGATCCACCATATTATGAAAATATGTTTATAGAATGTTTAAAGATTATAGATGAGTTAAATTTATTATACGAAGATGGAATAATAGTTGTAGAGCATGATACAAAGGACTTATTTGACGAAAGTATAGGAAATCTAGTGAAATCTAGAGATAAGAAGTATGGAAATACGACACTGACATTTTATAAGTTGGAGGCACAAAATGAGCAAGAAGATTAGAAAAGCTATGTTTGCAGGTAGTTTTGATCCTATAACAAATGGACACTTAGATATAATTTGTAGAGCATCAAAATTATTTGATGAGTTACAAATTGGTGTACTATTTAATCCGAATAAAAAAGGTCTTTTTACATTTGAAGAAAGAGTTAATTTAATAAAATCATGTACAGGGCATTTAGATAATATTAAAATTGTAAGCTTTGATGGATTACTAGTTAATTATTGTGAAGATAATGGGATAGACACTTTAGTGAGAGGTGTAAGAAGTGGAGCTGATGTGGAATATGAATTACAGATGGCTCATATGAATAGAGAGCTAAATCCAAATATAGAGACAATTATATTACCTACAACTACTAAGTATTCTTTTATTAGTTCTTCGCTAATAAAAGAAGTTCTAATGTTTGATGCAGATGTAAAAAACTTAGTACCAAAAGTAGTACTAGATGAGCTAAAGAGAAAAAATAATGGGGGGAAATAAGCAATGAAGATAGACTTAGAAATGATAGAGCTGTTTGATGAATTAGAAGATAGAATAAGAAATGCACAAACTGCTCGTTTTTCGCAAAAATCTGTAATAGATAAAGAAGAACTTTTATCTATTATAAAAGATATAAGAGCTTTAATGCCAGATGAGGTTGTACAAGCAGTTTGGATAAATAAAGAAAGAAATAGAATTCTAAATGAAGCTAAAAGAGATGCACAAGAATTAGTAGCTCAAGCAGAAAGAGATGCTGAAAAAATAAAAGAAGAGTATACTAGAAGCTTAGAAGAGCTAAAACAAAATTCAGAAAATACTTTAAAAGACTATATAGAATCTAGTGATGTAGTTGGTCAAGCGGAGCAAAGAGCTAGAGAAATAACAGAAAAAGCAGAGATTGTAGCTAGAGAAATAAGACAAGGTTCTATTGAGTATGCTACAGATGTATTTTCAGCAGTTGAGCATAATCTTAAGTCATTATTAGAAGAAGTAATGAGAGATAAAGCGGATTTAAAATAGTATAGAGTATGTATAAAAATTTATATTAATGAATAATAACAAAAGCTATGGATATTATAGAGTTTATTTTATGATCCATAGCTTTTTATTTTATATGTATAAAATTTATTTTTAAATGTAATTTGCATAAACCTGGAGACTTTCTAAAAAGCATTTTTAGAAATCTTAGTGTTAGGTATTACAAATTTAAATATAAGATATACAAGGAATAATAACGGTATTATTAGGCTTGTATTATTTAAATAGAATTCTAAAAGTTTATTATTATATAAAGTATTATAAGTTGGACCGAAGCTAGAAACTAAGGCTGTAGTTTCGCATATAGGATAAAGTAAAAATGTGAAAATAGCTGCAAATAATCCGTGCAAAAGCTTGCTTAGTATGTATAAATTAGTTTTAATATCTGTTTTAGCTAAAAAATTACAACATTGTGCAAGAATAGATAGTCCACTAAAACCTATTAAAAAGCTAGATAAAGAAGCTTTTATAGATAAAGATGCAGAAGCTACTTGAGATATATTACTACATCCTATTGTAATTTCAAACAATCCACCGATAAAAGCATAACATAGTTCCTTTGTTACTCCAAATAATGAAAGTGGAATACTTAAAATAGTTGCTAGGAGTGATATTATATTAAATAATGAAAGGACTTTAAAAACTACAGAAAATACAATAACAAATCCACCTACAGCCAACAAAGTATTAACTCCATTAACAACAGCATTTCCAAACATGACGAAAAATCCTATATTACTAGAATATCTTGTACTAATAATATTTTTAAAATTTGTCCTAATATTAATATTAGATTTACTAAGCTTTTCTTTACCATAATTTCTAAATAAAATTCCAACACTTATTGAACCAAGATAGTGACAAAGTATCATTAAGTACCCTAAAGATGGATTGTTAAACATACCAACAGCAACTGCACCTATAATAAATAAGGGTCCAGATGTTGAACAGAAAGAAACTAACCTTTGAGCTTCAGAGGAAGATATTTGTCCTTTGTCTCTAAGATCATAAGCGAGCTTTGCACCTACAGGATATCCTGATACAGTAGATATAACAAAAACTAAAGCACTTTTTCCTGAAACATTAAATACGAATTTTGTTATAGGGTTTATTATCACGCCAATTAAATCTACTATTTTTAATTCCACTATTAAATTAGCACCAATTATAAATGGTAACAAAGATGGGATTAGAACATTTACCCAAATATTGAGACCTTCTTTTGCTGATTTTATAGATTCTTGAGGAAATATTATAATACCAACAACTAAGAATAGAACTATTACAATAGGAAAGAAAAATATAATTATTTGATTTTTTTTCATATACACCACCTTATTTAAGTAATATATTTAATTATATTAATTTCTTAGAATCTATATGAATGTTAAATTAATTGAGAATTTTAAAGAACAATAGATTATAATATAATTAATTTGTTAAAAGGTTTTTTATATATTTGGGTGGGGGGAATATGTTTAATAATATAACTAGTAAAAAGGTATATGAACAAGTAATAGAGCAAATACAAGAAAAAATATTTTATGGAGAATTTAAAAATGGAGATAAACTTCCATCAGAGAGAGAATTATCAGAGCAAATGGGAGTTAGCAGAACATCTATAAGAGAAGCTCTTAGAGTGTTAGAAACTATGGGAGTTGTAGAAAGTAGACAAGGTGAAGGAAATTTTATATGTTCTAATGTAAATAAATCATTAATAGAACCACTATCTTTAATATTTAAACTTAATAATGGAAGTTGGGAAGACGTTATAGAGCTAAGGCAAGCATTAGAACTTGAAACAGTAAAGTTTGCAAGTAAAAGAGTAACAAAAGAAGAAGCAGATGAAATGAAATTTATAATAAATAAAATGGAAGAAGAAATTAATAATCAAAATAGAAATGAAATTCTTGTAAATTTAGATCAAAAATTTCACAATAAAATAGCTTCAATAAGTAAAAATTATTTAATTGAATGTCTTTTTTTAACATCTTCAAATTTATTTGAAGAGTTTATTGATGATGCAAGGAGAAAAATAGTTAATAAATATTCAGACGAAAGAGTATTATTAAATCAGCATAAAGAGATATATAATGCTATAATAAGCAATGACTCTAATCTGGCATATAAAAAAATGGAAGAGCATATGAATTTAATAAAAGAAAACTATAAAGAAAAATAAGATTGTTAATATTAAGATAAGTGTTGATATTAACAATGAAACATAATACCATTTAAGGTATAAGGTGGTAATACCACTGACCATCATTCAAGTTATGACATATAAATAAGAAAAAATTTAAGGGGGATACTTGATGAACGAGTATGTTTTATTTATTTTAGCTATAATACCAATTATATGGCTTATAGTATCTTTAGGCATAATGAAGTTGCCAGCCCACAAAACATGTTTCTTCACAGTCATTCTTACAATAGTCATAGCACTTGGATTTTGGAAGATGCCAGTATCAAATGCAGCAACAGCAACAATTGAGGGAATGGCTGTAGCGTTATGGCCTATACTATTAGTTATTGTAGCAGCACTATTTACTTATAATTTAGCTGTTGAAACTAAAACAATGGACACTATGAAAAATATGTTATCTAGTATAACAACAGATCACAGAATTCAAGTACTTATATTAGCATGGGGATTTGGTGGTTTTTTAGAAGCTGTTGCTGGTTATGGAACAGCAGTTGCAATTCCTGCTAGTATATTAGCATCTCTAGGATTTAATCCAATATTTGCAGCAGTAATATGTCTTATCGCAAACACAGTACCTACAGCTTTTGGAGCTATAGGGATACCAGTATCAACATTAGCCTCAGTAACAGGGTTAGATGTACTTCAATTAAGTTATGTAACATCAGTTCAATTAGCAATATTCATTGTAATAATTCCTTTTGCATTAGTAATTTTAACAGAAAAAAGTTTTAAAGCCATAAAAGGTGTTTTTTGGATTACGTTAATATCTGGGACAACGTTTGCCATACCTCAAGTATTTATAGCAAAATATTTAGGGGCAGAGTTGCCAGCATTAATAGGAAGTTTATGTAGTATGTTATCTACAATACTTATGGCTAAATTTATGAATAAAAAATTAAATAAAAATGAAACTGCATCTTTTGATGACTCAAATGTCATTGTTGATTCAAAAGTAGAAGCTAAGATATCTACAAAAGAAGGGTTACTTGCATGGTTACCATATATACTTTTATGTATTTTAATATTACTTGCTAGTCCTTTATGCAAGTCAATAAATAGCTTCTTAGCTGGATTTAGTAGCAATATACAAATTTATAATGGAGAAGGAGCAGTTCCGACTTCATTTACATGGATAAATACACCAGGTATGATAATCATAATTTCTACTTTCATAGCAGGATTAATCCAAAAAGTAAAAGTAAGCAAAATGATAGATGTTTTTATAAAAACACTAAAACAACTTTCTAAATCTTTCGTAACTATTATGTCAATAGTTGCAATATCTAAAGTCATGTCTTATAGCGGAATGACAAGTTCTATATCTTTTGGATTATGTGCAATAACAGGTAAAATGTATCCTATAATAGCCCCACTATTAGGTGCAATAGGCACATTTGTAACAGGTAGCGATACATCAGCAAACATACTGTTTGGTGGATTGCAAGTAGAAGCTGCTAAGTCATTATCAATAGATCCATACTGGATAGCTGCAGCAAATACTGCAGGTGCTACTGCAGGGAAAATGATATCACCTCAAAGTATAGCTATTGCAACTTCAGCTACAGGACTAATAGGAAGTGAAGGAAAAATATTTGGATCAACACTTAAGTTTTGTTTAGGATATGTGGTGATACTAGGTGTTTTAGTTTATATAGGAAGTTTTATACCACTTATATAAAATAAATTTATAAAAGGGGGACAATATGTCGATTTTAAAAGTGCCTTATTCGAAAATGGGGATGAAGTTAAACATTCCAGATGAAAACCTATTAGCTGTTTTAGAGTCAAAAGCTCATAATTATGTTGTTAATAGGAGTGAAGAAGAAATAGTCGAAGAGTCTATGGATAATCCAATTGGTTCACCTAAACTTGAAGAGTTAGCTAAGGATAAAAAAAGCGTTGTAATAATAACTAGTGACCATACTAGACCAGTTCCAAGTAAAGTTACAATGCCTATAATTTTAAGACGATTAAGAGAAGGAAATCCAGATATAGATGTAAAGATTATAGTTGCAACAGGATTTCATAGACCTAGTACAAGAGAAGAATTAATTTATAAAATGGGAGAAGAGATAGTAAATAATGAAGAAATAATAATGCATGTATCTACAGATGATGATTCAATGGTAAAAGCAGGTGTACTTCCATCAGGAGGCGACTTTTATTTGAATAAAGTTGCTTTTGAAGCTGACTTATTGATAGCAGAAGGGTTTATAGAGCCACATTTCTTTGCTGGATTCTCAGGTGGAAGAAAGAGTGTTCTTCCAGGAATAGCATCAGCTAAGACTATTATGTACAATCACTGTAGTGAATTTATAGATAGTAAGTATGCAAGAACAGGGATAATTAATAATAATCCAATACATGAAGATATGGTATATGCAGCTAAAAAAGCAAATTTAGCTTTTATATTAAATGTAGTAATAGATAAGGATAAAAAAGTTATAGCATCTTTTGCAGGGGATGCTGAAAAAGCGCATAAAACAGGATGCGAATTTGTAACTGAGTTATCTAAAATAGATGCTCAAAATGCAGATATAGTTATAAGTACTAATGGAGGATATCCATTAGATCAAAATATATATCAATCAGTTAAAGGCATGACAGCGGCTGAGGCTACATGTAAAGAGGGTGGAGTAATAATAATGATCTCTGCTTGCAATGATGGTCACGGTGGTCAGTCTTTTTATGATAATATAGCGAATGCTTCTTCACCAAGTGAAATATTAGAAAATGTAAGGAAAGTTGAAAAAAGTGATACAGCACCAGATCAATGGGAGTTCCAGATATTAGCTAGAATACTAGAAAAATATACTGTCATAATAGTAACGGATCAATGTAATCCAGAAATGATAAAAAGTATGCATATGAAACATGCAAATACATTTGAAGAAGCTTTAAATATGGCTTTTGAAATAAAAGGTAAAGACGCTAAAATTACAGTTATTCCAGATGGAGTTTCAGTAATAGTAAAACCAAAAAAAGATTATAGTACAGATTCTGATAAAGAAGTAGCTGTACCAGTAAAATAAAGGGGATTGGAGGAATAGTAATGGAAATTTTAACATGTATAAAACAAGTTCCAGGTACAACCGAGGTAGAAGTAGATGAGGCTACAGGAGTACTAAAAAGAGATGGTGTAGATTCAAAAATGAATCCATATGATTTATTTGCACTTGAAACTGCACTTAGAATAAAAAAAGAAAAAAATGCTACATTAAAGGTAATAACAATGGGGCCACCTCAAGCTAAGCAAGTTATAGAAGAAAGTTTTATGATGGGTGCTGATGAGGGAGCAATAATAAGTGATAGAAGGTTTGCAGGAGCGGATGTACTAGCTACATCTTACACAATATCTCAAGGAATCAAAAAAATGGGCAATCCAGATATTATAATTTGTGGTAAGCAAACTACAGATGGAGATACAGCTCAAGTAGGTCCTGAGGTAGCAGAATTTTTAAATATACCTCATGTAACAAACGTAACTAAAATAATAGAAATAAAAGATGAAAGCATAGTAGTAGAAGTTGACATGCCAAATACATTGGAGGTATGTGAAATAAAATACCCATGCCTAATGACAGTAGAAAAAGATATATTCCAACCTAGACTACCTTCATTTAAATTAAAAGTACAAACTAAAGATAGAGAAATACCAATGTATACTTTAAATGATTTTGAAGATAAAGATGAAATGAATTATGGATTAAATGGGTCTCCTACTCAAGTTTTAAAAATATTCCCTCCAACTCCAAATACAGATAAAGATATATTAAGAGGAAGTGCTGAAGAGTTAAGTGAGGCTCTAGCAAATAAATTAAGAGATTTAAAATTAATTTAAGGGGGGATTAAAAGTGGCAAAAATAGTTGTAAATATGGAAAAGATTGAAGATATAAAAAGTGTGTTAGAGATTTGTCCTTTTGGAGCAATAGAAGATAATAACGGTAAAATAGAAATTGGCGCAGGTTGTAAAATGTGTAAAATGTGCGTAAAGAATGGTCCTAAAGGTGCATTTGAATTTATAGAAGAGAAGAAAGCAAGTATAAATAAAGATGAATGGAAAGGTATAACAGTATATGTTGATCATCATGAAGGCGAAATACATCCAGTAACATACGAACTTATAGGTAAGGCTCGTGAAATGGCAGCAAAAATAAATCATCCAGTATACTGTGTGTTTGTAGGTCATAACATAAAAGATAAATGTGATAACTTATTAGCATATGGAGTAGATGAAGTATTTGTTTATGATAATGAAGAATTTAAAGAGTTTAGAATAGAGCCGTATACTGCAGCTGTAGAAGATTATATAAATAGTGTAAAACCAACAATAATGTTAGTTGGAGGAACTACATTAGGTAGATCATTAGCTCCAAGACTTGCTGCTAGATTTAAAACAGGTCTTACAGCAGACTGTACAATACTTGATATACAAGAAAATACTGACTTAGATCAAATAAGACCAGCTTTTGGTGGGAATATAATGGCACATATACACACTCCTAATAATAGACCTCAATTTGCAACAGTTAGATATAAAATATTTTCAGCACCAGAAAAAATAGAAGTACCAACAGGGAAAATAACTTTATGTAATTTAGATAAAGAAAAATTATCATCTAATATAGAAGTTTTAGATATAAAATCTAAAACTAAAGAAGTAGGTCTTGAAGATGCAGAAATTATAGTAGTAGCAAGTAGAGCTATAAAGAAACAAGAAGATATGGAAATGATTTATAAATTAGCTGATAAGTTAGGTGCTCAAGTAGGTGGAACAAGACCAATGGTAGAAGCTGGATGGTTAGATCCAAGAAAGCAAATAGGGCTTAGTGGTAGAACTGTAAAACCTAAGTTAATAATAACATGTGGTGTTTCAGGTGCTGTTCAGTTTGTAGCAGGTATGAGTGGATCTGATTATATAATAGCTATAAACCAAGATGAAAAAGCTCCTATATTTGATGTAGCACATATGGCTTTAATAGGTGATATTTATGAGATAATTCCTAAGTTAATAGAAAAAATAGATGAAAAAAGTTTACAAATAGCTGTAGCGGCTGAAGAAGAGTAAGGGGGGATTTGTATGTATAAGACTATTGATAAAAATGATATAGATTTTTTACTTAGTGTATGTGATAAAGATGACGTAATAGTTGGAGATGAAATAAGTGAAGATTTTTCTCATGATGAATTAGGTGGTGTTGAAGAATATCCTGAAGTCCTTATAAATGCACGCAGCACAGAACAAGTTTCTAAAATAATGAAGTATGCTTATGAAAATAACATACCTGTAACTCCAAGAGGACAAGGAACAGGACTTGTTGGAGCATCCGTTGCTATACATGGTGGAATAATGATTAACTTAAGTAAAATGGATAAGATATTAGAATTAGATGAAGAAAACTTAACGCTAACAGTTGAGCCGGGTGTACTTCTTATGACAATAAGTCAATATGTTGAGGAAAGAGATTTATTTTATCCACCAGACCCAGGTGAAAAAAGTGCAACAATAGCAGGAAATATAAATACTAATGCAGGTGGAATGAGAGCTGTTAAATATGGTGTTACAAGAGATTATGTAAGAGGGCTTGAAGTTGTACTTCCAAATGGAGAAGTAATAAATGTAGGTGGTAAAGTAGTTAAAAATAGTTCTGGATATTCAATAAAAGATTTAATAGTAGGTTCAGAAGGTACTTTAGGTATAGTTACTAAAGCAACATTAAAATTACTTCCACTACCTAAAAAAGCAATAAGCTTACTAATACCATTCCCAGATTTAGAAATGGCAATAAATACTGTGCCAAAGATAATAAAATCAAAATCAATACCAACAGCTATAGAGTTTATGGAAAGAGATGTAATACTTGCAGCAGAAGATTTTTTAGGTAAAAAATTCCCAGATAATACATCTGATGCTTATCTATTGCTTACATTTGATGGAAATACAAAAGAAGATATAGAAAAAGAATA
The DNA here is from genome assembly GCF_012317385.1 of Romboutsia sp. CE17. Taxonomy (GTDB): domain Bacteria; phylum Bacillota; class Clostridia; order Peptostreptococcales; family Peptostreptococcaceae; genus Romboutsia_E. The sequence continues at coordinate 2,015,214 of NZ_CP051144.1, read as the reverse complement.
TGAAAATGTTGCTAATCTTTGCTTAGAAAATGGTGCGTATGATGTATTTATATCAGATACACAAGAGAGAAATGAATCAATATGGTCTGCAAGAGGAGCGTTCCTTGAAGCTATAAAGGCATCTACTACAGAAATGGATGAATGTGATGTTGTAGTTCCTAGAGATAAAGTAGCAGAATTTATCAAATATACTCATGACTTACAAAATGAATTAAATGTTAGAATAAAAAGCTTTGGTCATGCAGGTGATGGAAATCTACATGTATATGTATTAAAGGATGATATGAACGAAGAGCAGTGGAATTTAAAATTAAAAGAAACTTTTGACCATATGTACGGAAAAGCTAGAGTATTAAGAGGTCAAGTATCTGGTGAGCATGGTATAGGGTATGCTAAGAAAGGATATTTACATGAATCTCAAAGTGAGATATATATGAATATAATTAAAAATATAAAATCTGCATTTGATCCTAAAAACTTATTAAATCCAGGTAAAATTTACTAAAAAAATAAAAGCTACCTTCAAAATAAAAAGATATTTGTAGGTAGCTTTTTATGTATTTTTTAGGATAATAAAAATAAATTTTATTTTATATAAGTTGGTGATATATAAAAATCCATAGGTCCTTTTAATAGATGTCTATTATTTTTATAATATACCATATTGTATATATTACTTGCTTTTACATCATAATCAATTAAAGTCTTAAGTTTATTATCATTCATAGAAAATTCAACCTTAGAAAACTTATTTATAATATTAACTTCAGAAGAGTTTTTTATGGATTTTAGTATTTCACGACCTTTGTTATTAAAAGCTAAAACCCTTATATAAGGAATGTAATCCATATTTTTTACTAAATTCATATCTTCTTTAGTTATACCAAGTAAAATATTATTAAGTGTACGTTTTATTTTAGTCAAAGTGTACCTTTTTGACTTTATAGATGAATGAAGCTCTTCTAATGATTTAGAAGTGAAAATACTTTGATAAATTTTATTTTCTATCCCTTCATTAACATCGAAATATCTATCTAAATGATTATTATCTCTAAGAATAATCGAAGATAAAGTATCAAAAAACATTTCATCAAAAATAGGATTAAAATTATTATTAATTTTCTCTTTTAAAATATTATAAGTAGGTTCTGGAACCACATTTGAAGCAAATGAAATTTCATTTCCATTTTTTAAGGCTTTTCTTATAGCAGTGGCAGAACAAATAGAATTATCTATTTTTTCAGAGTTATACTCTGAATTTATCCTAGTAATTGTAAAAGGAACAATATTACTTTTTAATTTTAGTAGACTTTTTACATATTCTATGCCTAAAATATTATTAGATGAGTTTAAAATACTTAAAAGGTCATCTTTAGATATATTAAGTAAATTATTGTTATTAATATAATCAAATAAAGCGTTGCTTCTAGCTGTAGGAAAAAGTAATCCTTCGTTTAGATATTTTTTTAAAGAAACTTTAAATTCATCTGGTTCATTGACTAATATTTTGGAAATTGTATAAAGAATATCAATATCACCAATTTCGCTACCAAAGCAAATTGAATTTATACAATTTAAAGAATTTAAAGTAGCTATAGCTCCATGAGAAAAAATTTCTGCACTTTGGCAAGCAAATAATGTAGGTAATTCAATAACTAAATCTACACCATTTTTAACAGCTGCACAAGCTCTTATGTGTTTATCAAATAAAGCAGGTTCTCCTCTTTGAAGGAAGTTACCACTCATAATAGCAACTGTATGTGTAGCATTGGTTATTTCTTTAGACTTTAATAAATGATATAAATGCCCATTATGGAATGGATTATATTCAACAACTAATCCAAGTATATTCATAAAATTTCTCCTTTTGTTAATCATAAAAGTAAGTTAAAAATCAAAAGCTATATAATTTAATTATTAGTATTACTTTGTATAAAAATAAAGGTAATTGATAGTATAAATAGAAATATATAGATATTTATATAGATTTTGATTATTTTATATATGTATTATATATGTAAATTGTTAATATTTATATAATAATATTGCAACAAAAAGATAAAAATAATATATAAGACAAGTTTTTTGTATATGGATTTAAAATATTCTGTAAATGCTATGTACTTTTTAAGTAAAAAGTGATATATTAATTATGATAAATGTTTAATGTATACAAGATTTCTCTTAGAAGTCGTACAAAGCAGTTAAATATAAGGTTTAGTAATAGACCTGTTAAATAGTATTGATAAAATTTAAGGAGGTATACTAATGAAAGTATTAGTATTAAACTGTGGTAGTTCTTCATTAAAGTATCAATTAATAGATATGTCAAATGAAGCTGTATTATGTGTAGGTTTAGTTGAAAGAATAGGTATAGAAGGTTCTATACTTAAGCAAGAAAAAGACGGTGTAGAAGGTAAGTACATAGTTGAACAACCAATGAAAAACCATGAAGATGCTATAAAATTAGTATTAGATGCTGTTCTTGATCCAACTTACGGTGGAGTAAAAGAAATGAGCGAAATAGAAGCTGTTGGACACAGAGTTGTACACGGTGGTGAAAAGTTTGCTTCATCTGTAGTAATAACTGAAGAAGTTGAAAATACTATAAAAGAATGTATAGATTTAGCTCCACTTCACAACCCAGCAAACATAATGGGAATAGATGCTTGTAAAGCTATACTTCCAGGGGTACCAATGGTAGCTGTATTTGATACTGCTTTCCATCAAACAATGCCTAAAAAATCTTACTTATATGGTTTACCTCATGAGTTATACACTAAATACGGTGTAAGAAGATACGGATTCCACGGAACTTCTCACAAGTATGTATCTCAAAGAGCTGCTGCTATGTTAGGAAAGAACATAGAAGATGTTAAGATAATAACTTGCCACTTAGGAAATGGAGCTTCTATAGCTGCTGTTGATGGTGGTAAATGTGTAGATACTTCTATGGGATTCACTCCATTAGAAGGATTAATAATGGGAACTAGATGTGGAGATATAGATCCAGCTATAATACCATTCTTAATGAGAAAAGAAAACTTAGATGCAGATGGAATAGATAACGTAATGAACAAGCAATCTGGAGTATACGGTATGACTGGTATATCAAGTGACTTCAGAGATATAGAAGATGCTGCTGCTAAGGGTGACGAAAAAGCTCAAGTTGCATTAGATGCTTATGCTCAAAGAGTTAAGAAATATATAGGATCTTACGCTGCTGAAATGAACGGTGTTGATGCTGTTGTATTCACTGCTGGTGTAGGTGAAAACGGAATAGATATGAGAGAAGCTATAGCTACTAACATGGAATTCTTAGGAATGAAGTTAGATAAAGAAGCTAACAAAGTTAGAGGAAAAGAAACTGTAATATCTACTGAAGATTCTGCAGTTAAGATATTATTAATACCAACTAACGAAGAATTAATGATAGCTAGAGATACTGTAGCTTTAGTTAAATAATTAAAAATACTTTAATTGGATATAATAAAGTCAAGGTAGGTTAATCACCTACCTTAACTTATGCTCACATTATTTACAAATTTATCTATCAAGTAAAAATACTTGACAAACAATGATGAGATTTGTATAATTAATTTGGCAATATTATTGAGGTGAAAACATGATTATTAGTCTAGATAAATTAAATAGAAGAGAAACTGATAAAATAGACTTGAATTTTTCTCAAAAAATTGATACTATTAATTACTGTGATGGCATATATAAGCTAACTTCACCTATTAATGTAGATGGTAAGATATCAAACACTAACAAAGGTTTATATATTGATGTTAATGTTGATTTTACACTTCTTGAAAATTGTTCAAGATGCTTAGATGAAGTGGAAGTACCTGTTAACTACGATATACAAGGATTCTTAGTAAAAGAGGATTTTGATGAAGATAGTTTTGAGGATGATGATGCTTTCATATATGATGGACAGGAAGTTAATCTTCTTGATATTATAGAGCAAACTATAGACTTTAATTTAACAGCACAGGTTCTTTGTGATGAAGACTGTGAGGGTCTTTGCCAAGGATGTGGAGCTAACTTAAATAGAGAAGAATGCTCTTGTGATGAAATTGCGAACGACGAGGAGATTATAGATCCCCGTTTTGCTAAATTAAAAGATTTGTTTAAAAATGACTAAGGAGGTGGCGTAAATGGCAGTACCAAAGCGTAAGACGTCTAAATCAAAAACTAAAATGAGAAGAGCGGCTAACTCACAAATGACAGCAACTGGATTTGTAAGTTGTCCACAATGTCATGAGCCAAAATTACCACATAGAGTGTGTCCAGATTGCGGATATTATAAAGGTAAAGAAGTTGTTTCTAAGTAATGACTTCTAAAAAACATGTAGAGTACTCTACATGTTTTTTTTTTTACAAACTAATAATTTAAAACTTATTATTAGAGGGTATTCTAATATATATCTAAAATAATTTAAGAATAGAGTTAAATAAATATTTTATAAAATAATTTAAATATAGAAAGGAAGGTTTATTATGAAAATTGTAATAGATGGAATGGGCGGAGATAATGCACCTAAATCCAACGTAGAAGGCGTTGTAAGCGCAATTAAAGAATATAATATAGATATTATAATAACTGGTGATAAAGAAGTCTTAGAAAAGGAATTTGCCAACTATGACTTTGATAGAAGCAAATTAGAAATAGTACATACAACAGAGGTAATAGAAAATGAAGATAAACCAGTAAAAGCAATTAGAAGTAAAAAAGATTCTTCAATGGTAGTTGCACTAAGACTTGTAAAAGAAGGAAAAGCTGATGCTATAGTTTCAGCAGGAAGTACAGGTGCTTTACTTGCAGGAGGACTATTTGTAGTAGGTAGAATTAAAGGTATAGATAGACCATGTTTATGCCCAGCTATACCAAATGTTAAAAGAGGTATGACTTTAATTGCAGATGGTGGAGCAAATGCTGATTGTAAAGTTAGAAACTTAGTTGAGTTTGCAGCAATGACTAATATTTATTCTAAAAAAGTTTTAGGGATAGAAAGTCCTAGAATTTCTTTAGCTAATATAGGTTCAGAAGAAGGCAAGGGAAATGAGTTAGTAAAACAGTCTTATGAAGAACTTAAAAAAATGAATATAAACTTTATAGGAAACTTAGAAGCAAGAGATGTGATAAATGCAAAAACAGACGTAATAGTATGTGATGGATTTACAGGAAATATATTATTAAAGTCTACAGAAGGTGTAGCAATGTCTGTTATGAAACTTTTGAAAGAAACATTCTTAGCTAGTACTAAAGGTAAAATTGGAGCAATGTTATTAAAGGATGACTTAAAAGAATTAAAATCATTTATGGATTATTCAGAGTATGGAGGAGCGCCTCTTTTAGGTGTAAATGGAGGAGTTATAAAAGCTCATGGTAGTTCAAATGGTAAGGCAATAAAGAATGCGATTAACCAAGGTATAAAGTTTGCTAAAGGGAATGTATTAAAAGATATAGAAGCGTTTGTTCAAGCTTCTAAAGAAAAAGAAGAAAGTAAAAATGAAGATAGCAAGTAAAGTTAAAGTGTAGAGTTACCTAAAAAGGTAACTCTTTTTTATGTGTAAAATTTTATAAATTGAATTTTTATTAAAAATCAAAATCAGTTTTTTTAGTAATAATTTGCATAGCTAATAAATATAAATATATAAACTAGAAAGGAGGACAAGATATGAAAAATATATCTGATGAAATTATAAACTCTCTTTCGTTAAACTTAAGAGAAAAAATAAAAAAACTACCTAAAAGTAATCTAAATATTGAAGAAATAAGGCTTAGAGCTCAAAAACCACTAATATTAAATGCTAATAACAAAGATTATTTTTATAACGAAAAAGATAATGATTTAGGAATAAAAATGGACAAACCATATATTGTAACTAGAGAAGACATTGAACAAACATTTCAAATTATATGTAAGTATTCTATTCATACTTTTATGGATGATATAACAAAAGGATTTATAACTTTAAGGGGTGGGCATAGAGTTGGAATAGTAGGAAAAGCAATCGTTGAAAATGGACAAGTGAAAAATATAAAGCATATATCATCTTTAAATATAAGAATTTCAAGAGAAATTATAGGATGCTCTGATAAAATTTTAGATCATATAATAAAAGATAACAATCAAGTTAACAATACTTTGATTATTTCTCCACCTCAATGTGGTAAGACAACCTTATTAAGAGATATAGTAAGAAACTTAAGCAATGGAAATAAAAGATTTGGATTCAAGGGGACGAAGGTGGCTTTAATAGATGAACGTAATGAAATAGGTGGATCTTATTTAGGAGTTCCACAAATGGATGTTGGAATAAGAACTGATATTATAGAAACATGCCCTAAAGATATAGGTATAATCATGCTTTTAAGATCTATGTCGCCAAATGTAATCGTTACAGATGAAATAGGCAATGAAAAAGAAGTTAAAGCTTTATATACAGCATTAAATGGTGGTGTAAGCTTAATTACAACTGTACATGGAGATTCTATTGATGATATAAAAGGAAGAAAAGAATTAAGTCATTTATTGGATAGAGAACTGTTTAAAAAAGTTATTATATTGTCAGCAAGAAAAGGGCCTGGAACAGTTGAAAAAATATATGACTTAGAAGAAAAGAGATGGTATTTTGCAAATTAAAGTAGTTATTATTGGAGTTCTCATAGGGTGTAGTTACTTAATTGGAGATTTTATATACAAGTCTTATATAAAAAGGCATAAATCATTAAATGATCTCATAAGAATATTAGAGATAGTAAGGATGGACTTGTCATTTGGGTTATACACTCTAGAAGAGGTCTTCAGTAGAGTAGGTAATAAAGAAGATTACTGCTTATCGAAATTCTTTAAATCAATGGCGTATGATTTAAGTAATAATGACTATAAAGTATTAGAAGATATTCTAGATGATAATTTATGTATTTTAACAAATGAAACTTATTTACAAAATAAGGAAGTCGAAGAATTAAAGACACTTATACTTACATTAGGTAAAAGTGATATTGCATCTCAAGAAAGGATGATAAGTCTAAGTGTAGAAAATTTAAAAAAATTAACAACTGATAGCAAAGAAGACATAAGCAAAAAAGGGAATTTGTACAAGCAACTTATAACTTTTTTAGGTATATGTATAGGAATAATTTTGGTATAGGAGGATGAAAATGGATATAACTTTAATATTAAAAGTTGCAGGTGTGGGAATATTAATATCAGTTTTAAATATGATTTTAGATAAGGCTGATAGAAAAGATTGGTCTACGTTTACAACTCTAGCTGGGGTAATTATAGTGCTTGGAATAGTATTAACTGAGATAAGTGATTTATTTAATACAGTTAGAACAATGTTTCAGCTTTACTAAAGAGGAGGCGATATCTTGGATGTAATGCAGTTAGTGGGGGTTGCTATAATTGCTACAACTCTTTGCCTCATAATAAGAAAAGATAGACCAGAAATGGCAAATTTTATAGCAATAATAACTGGGGTTACGATATTATTATCGGTCATATTTAAATTAAATTTTATTATAGAGGGAATACAAGACTTAGCTAATAAAGCAAATATTCCGAGCATATACATATCTTTGATAATTAAGTTAATAGGGATTGCATATATTATGGAATTTGCTATACAACTTTGTAATGATTGTGGAGAAAAAAATATAGCTTCTAAATTAGAATTTGGAGGGAAAATAATAGTAATGACAATGTCATTCCCTATACTTCTTTCTATTGTAGAAATGATATTAAATATAATCCCATAGGAGAATGATTACTTATGAAAAAAAAATTATTAGGTATTTTGTTAACAGCTCTTACAATACTTAATTTATCCATAACCTGCTTTGCAGAAGATGATTCAAAGGAAAGTTATGACGAAGCAAAAAGTAGTATTGACCTTTATATAGATAGCCAACTTGATAAAGTTAGTGTAGACGAAATTGAAAAGTATATAAGAGATGATGTTGCGGTTAAAGATATAGATTTAAAACAATTTGTAAAAGATCTGATTAGCGGTAAGCAGAGCATATTAGATTTATTTGAGAAAGAGAAAATAAAAGCTACAGTATTTAGTGAATTGAAAGTTAGCTTAAAAGTAGTAGCGACAATTTTGGTACTAGCGTTACTTTCATCTATATTAAAAAGTCTAGAAAATTCCTTTTCTTCAGGAAATATAAGTAAAATAACAACATATATAATTTTCATAACAATGGTGTCACTTACTCTAATTGGTTTTAAAGATGTTTTAACAATATGCTATAGAACTATAAATAGTACAGTAGGACTGATGCAAGTTATAATGCCAATCTTAATTACATTTTTAACTTTAATGGGATTCCCAATAACATCCACAGCTCTTAATCCAATATTTTTAGGTGGGGTTACACTAATAAATATTATATTTAAAGAATTTATGTTTACATCTATCACAGTAGTATTTGCAATTCTAGTTATAAATAATTTATCACAAAGCATAAAACTAAGTAAACTTTCTTCATTTATTAAAAATATAAATATAGTTACTATAGGAGCAATGTTCACTATTTACTTAGGTCTTGTATCTATTCAAGGTATATATGTAACTAGTTTTGATAAGTTTAGTGTAAAAACAGTAAAATTTGCAATAGGAAACTTCATACCAGTAGTAGGTGGGTTTGTATCAGATTCAGTTGACATTTTGCTATCTTCATCTCAGCTTATTAAAAATGTATTTGGCGGAATTGGATTAGTAATATTAATTGGTATCTGCTTAGTTCCAATAATAAAAATTTTATCTGTAATAATTGTATATAAAGTTGCAGCAGTTGTAGTAGAACCAGTAGGGGAAGAAAGTATGTCTAGTTTTTTAAATGATGTGGCAAATTTAATGGTAATAATGCTAGCGTGTGTAATAGCTATAATGATTATGTTCTTCGTAACAATAGCGATTTTAACATCCATTAGTGTAGTAACTCATTAGGAGGTGCCTTAAGTGATAGAGAGCTTAAAATCTTGGATTATAACTATACTAATAGGCGCTTTTATAGTAAGTATAGTTGATATGCTTTTACCAAAGTCAAAAATAAAGCCATACATAAATTTAGTAGTAAATTTTATATTTGTATTCATAGTAATAACACCCATAATTAGTTTGTTTTCAGGTGATTTTAGCTTAGAAGATAAAATATTAAAAATGATGAGTGATTATAATAAAGAATATATAGAAAGTAGTAATAAATTAGCAAGTGAATCTGGAACTAATAGTTTGGCAAATAATTATGAAGAAGGATTAAAACAAGTTCTTAAATTAAAGCTAGATGAGTATGGATATGAATTAGAAGATATAGAGTTTGAAGGATCTGATATTAGCAACATAAAACTAAAAGAAAAAAATAATAGTAATAAATTAGAGAATGAGGACATACAATCTAGTGAAAATGAAAAAACAAAACCAGTGTTTAAGAATGATGAAAAGCAGCAAAATGAATCAAGCTTAGATCAACAAAAACTAAAAGATGACTTAGTTGAAATACTTGATGTATCAATTGAGACTATAGAAATTGATTAATAGGGGTTGAGTAAATGTTTAAAAACTTAAACGAAAAAGATAAGAAAAAGATATACTCACTGCTATCTTTAGGAATTATATGTGTGCTGGCTCTCATAATAATATCCTGTATTCCTGAAGATGAAAATACGGCTTCAGATGAAAATGTAGCTCAAGTAGAACAACAGCAGGAAGAAGAAATTTCAAGTAGTGAACAAAAAGATTTAGAAAAAAAATTAGAAAGTATCTTAAGTAAAATTAATGGTGTAGGAGATGTTAATGTGATGATTACTTTTGAGTCGAGTGAAGAGCTTCAACCAGCATTCAATAGTAATTCAACCACAGAAACTACAGAAGAAAAAGATGCTCAAGGTGGAGAAAGAAAGGTTACAACAGAAAGTGAAAATAAAACAATGATAACTAGTAATTCTAATTCACCAGTAATATTAAAAACAACAGAGGCTAAAATTAAAGGAGTTTTAGTTGTTGCAAGTGGAGCTAATGATTCTAAAGTAAAAGAATTGCTTTATAGTGCTGTACAAACTGCATTACAAGTAGATGGACATCAAGTTCAGATAATGAGTTCTAAATAAATACATATAACCGGGGGGATAAAAATGAGATTTAATTATAAGAATAGAGGATTTGTAGTAATAACTTTATCAGCAATGTTAGTAGTTGTAGGTGTAGTAAATTATCAATTAAGTAAAAAATCAGCATTAGATGTATCTAAAGAGTTTAAAGCTTATGAGCAAGCTCAACTTAGTAAAAATACAGATGAAAATAGTGAAGGAAATAGCACTGAAGTCGATATAGTTGATAGTAAATCTAGTGAAGAAATTGCAGAAAATGAAAGCGAGGTAACTGAAAAAGTAACTGAAACAAGTAAAGAAATAGAGGCACAGTTAACATCAAAAGAAAATATGCAAAAATCTTCATACATATTAGATATGAAAATGACTAGAGAAAAGCAAAGAAATGACTTGGCTCAAAGTTTAAATGAAATGATAAATAATCCTTCAACATCTGATGAAACAAGAAAAGAAGCATCTGAAATGAAATTGAAATTAGTAAAAGAGCAGGAGACAGAATTAAAAATAGAAAATCTATTAAGCACAAAAGGATTTGAAGATGCATTAGTATATATAAGTGATGGAATTGTAAATGTAGTTGTAAATGAAGAAGAATTAAAAAAAGAAGAGGCAGCTAAAATATTTGATTTAGTAGCAGAACAAGCTGATGTAAAATATGAAAATATTAAATTAATGAATAATCAACAAGATTAGAAGTGACGCTAATATATTATAAAGAATAACAACTATAGGTACAAAAATATATAATGATTAGAATATAAATAATATGGTTAATATATGATATATATATTAAAATTCGAATAATCCTCAGAAGTAACTGAGGTTATTTTCTTGCAAAGTTTCATAGTATTTGGTATTATAATATAAAATAGTTCCTTAAGTAGGGGGTAAGTATTTATCATGGAAAATAATAATTTTGGACAAGTTAAAATATCTAATGATGTAATAGCTACTATAGCAGGTTTAGCAGCGTTAGAAGTTGAAGGTGTAGAAACTATAACAACTTTTACAGATAAATTATTAAAGAATAATAATGGTGTAAAGATACAATTAGAAGAAGAGGACGTTAACTTAGATATAATGGTTATGATAGATTATGGAATATCTATACCAGATATAGCTTTAAAGATACAAGAAAATGTAAAAAATACTGTTGAAACAATGACAGGATTAAAAGTTTCTCAAGTAAATATACATATTCAAGGAATTAGCTTCAAGAAAGAAAAAACTGAGCTAGAAGAAGCAAAGAAAGAAGCAAAGATTGCAAAAAAAGAAGCTAGGAAAGAAGAATCTAAGAAAAATTAATATAGACCCTCTGAAAAATCAGAGGGTTTTTTACTGCAAAACGCGCATAATAAAGACTGAAGGAGGATTTGACTGATGAAAAAGGAAAATATATCGAGAAAAGTTACTAGTAGAGAGTACGCAATGAAATTAATATACCAAAATAGTATAACAAAAGAGGAAATAGATAATTTAGATTTATTCGTAGATGAGTTCGTAGAAAATAATGCTGAATATATATTAAATAGATATGAAGAATTAAGATTGCAACATTCAAATAACCCAGATCTATCATTAGATAGTATAGATATAGATGAAGCTATAGATAGAGAATACATAAAAAAGATTTGTTTAACATTAGAAAAAAATGAAGAAAAGATAAATACTTTAATAAACTCAAACGCAAGGAACTGGACGGTAAATAGAATAGCGAAGGTAGACTTAGCTATATTAAAATTAGCAATAGCTGAAATTATTGCCATAGAGGATATACCACAAAGAGTTTCTGTAAATGAAGCCATAGAGCTTGCAAAGATATACTGTGATGATAAATCTCCTAAATTTATAAATGGAATTTTAGGAAGTGTTATAAGTGAACTTGAATCAAAATAATATAATAATCGGAATTGACACTAGCTGCTATACAACCTCTATAGCAGCTATATCTTTAGATAAAAAAATAATATTTAATAAAAAGATAATGCTAAAGGTTAAAGATAACACTAAGGGGTTAAGACAAAGTGAGGCTGTTTTTCAGCATGTTAATAATTTAGGAGAAATAAGTAATGAAATAAATTCTATGATAAAAGGTAATAAGGTTATTGGAGTATGTGTATCAACTAAACCAAGACCGGTGAAAGAGTCATATATGCCAGTCTTTACAGTTGGAAGTAACTTTGCAAAATTATTTAGTAGTTTAAACAATTGTCATTATTATGAAACTACTCATCAGGAGAATCACATTGAAGCGAGTCTTTTAACTAATAATATAAAAAATAAAGATAGATTTTTATCTGTACATATGTCAGGAGGAACTACTGAGGTTATTTTGGTAAAGAAAGAAAGATTAGAACGTGAAATAAGTATAGTTGGTGGAACTAAAGATATAAGTTTTGGACAACTTATAGATAGAATAGGGATTAAGATGGGATATAGTTTTCCATGTGGAAAATATATAGATGAAAATGCTCTAAAGTGCCAAGATAAAATAGAGTTTGGGCTAAAAACATCTGTAAAAGATGGATATATGAATTTATCTGGGATTGAAAATCAAATAAATAAAATAATAGATGATTATAGTAAAGAATATATATGTAAATTATTACTAGATACAGTGTGTAAAAATATATTAAAGTCCGTATTGTATATAAGTAGAGAAAATAATATAAATGAAGTTATATTTGCTGGTGGAGTTTCTGCAAGTAAATATATATCAAGAAAAATAAAAAGTGAATTAAGCAAAGATAATATAACTGCATATTTTACAGAACCAGAATATTCAACTGATAATGCAGTAGGATGTGCATTAATAGGACTTGAAAAACTTAATTTAGGAGAGTAAATATGAAATTAAGAGCTTTAGACATAAGTGAAGCAAACTCTTATATAAAACGAATTTTGGTGAATGATCCTATATTATATAATTTAAAAGTTAAAGGTGAAATATCAAACTTCAAGGTACATAGTAGTGGAAATGTATACCTTTCATTAAAAGATGAAACATCTAAATTAAATTGTGTTATTTTTAAAAGTAATTATGATAGAAGTCTAGAGTTAGATAATGGTGTAAAAGTAGTTGCAAGTGGATATATTTCTGTTTATGAAAGAGATGGATCTTACCAGTTATATATTAATTCTATTGAGATTGAAGGAGTTGGAAATTTATACATACAGTTTAATAAGCTAAAAGAACAGTTAAGTAAAGAAGGATTGTTTGATCAAAAATATAAAAAGCCAATACCGAAAATACCAAGGTCTATAGGTGTTGTGACATCTCCGACCGGAGCAGTAATAAGAGACATAATAAACGTAATAAAAAGAAGATACCCTAAAGTTAATTTAATGTTGTATCCTGTAAATGTTCAAGGCTTAAACTCAGCAGGTGATATATGTGAAGGTATTAAATTCTTTAATGATAGAGAAAATGTAGATACAATAATTGTAGGTAGAGGTGGAGGTTCTATAGAAGAACTTTGGTCTTTTAATGAAGAAATAGTTGCAAGAGAAGTATTTAAGTCTAAAATACCTATAATATCGGCAGTTGGTCATGAAACTGACTTTACAATTTGCGACTTTGTAGCAGATATGAGAGCGCCAACTCCATCAGCAGCTGCAGAAATAGCAACACCATCTCTAAATGATTTGGAGTTTAAATTAAATAATATAAAAAATAGAATGAGTAAGTCATTAATAAATCAAGTGAAAATAGATGAACATAGACTTAACTCTGTTTTTGAAAGAATAAATAATTACCTGAAATCATACATAATAAAAGATAATATTATACAATTAGACAAAATATATGATAAAATAGCCTTTGAAGTAGAAAATAATATTAAGCTTGAAAAAGAGAGGCTTACTAACATGGGCGCTATGATTCATAGTTTAAGCCCATTAGCAACTATAGATAGAGGATATAGCATAGTACAAAAAGAAGGACAAGTAATTAATAGCACAAAAGAAATACAGTTTAAAGATAATCTAGAAATAGTTTTGAAAGATGGATTTATAGAGTGTACTGTAGAAAAAATAATAAATAAAGAGGTATAAATATGGATTTAACATATGAACAAGCTTATAAAAAGTTAGAAGCAATTTTGGAAAAACTAGAATCTAAAGGAGCTAGTTTAGATGAATCCTTAAGTTTATATGAAGAAGGAATAGGCCTTTATAAACACTGCAATAAATTATTGGAAAATGCCGAATTAAAAATAAGTAAATTTAACTCATTAGGCATAGAAGAAGATTTAGATATGAGGGAGGAATAAAAGTGGAGTTTAAGCAATCTCTAAAAGAGAAATCTAATTATATAGAAAGTTTATTAGATGAATATAAGCCAAAAGAAGATGGTTACCAAACTACTATAATGGAAGCTATGAATTATAGTTTAAAAGCTGGTGGAAAAAGGTTAAGACCTATTTTAACACTAGAAGCATGTAAAATAGTTGGAGGAAATGAAGAAGATGCAATTCCTTTTGCAGTGGCAATAGAAATGATTCATACATATTCACTAATACATGATGACTTACCTGCCCTAGATAACGATGATTTAAGAAGAGGTAAACCTACTAATCATAAGGTATTTGGAGAGGCTATGGCAGTTTTAGCAGGGGATGCTCTATTAAATTATGCTTTTGAGGTAATGTTATCTAATTCTATTAATAAAGAAAATCCACAAAAGTATCTAAAGGCAATAAATGAAATAGCTAAGAGTGTAGGAATTTATGGAATGATAGGCGGACAAGTAGTAGATGTAGAAAGTGAAGATAAATCTATATCAAAAGAAAAACTTGACTTTATACACTTAAATAAAACAGCAGCAATAATAATAGGATGTATGAGAGCTGGTGCTATAATAGGTAACGCAGATGAAGAACAATTAGAAAAAATAACTAAGTATGGAAAAAATATTGGGTTATCATTTCAAATAGTAGATGATATATTAGATATAATTGGAGATGAAGCTAAGTTAGGTAAGCATGTAGGTAGTGATATAGAAAATAATAAATCTACTTATCCATCTTTACTTGGTTTAGAAAAATCAAAAGAGATTGCAAAACAATTAATATACGAAGCTAAAGATAGTATAAAAGACTTATCACAGGATCATAGTTTCTTAGATGGTTTGGCGAATTATATAATAGATAGAGAGTATTAAGAGGAGGAAAAATGAACTTTTTTTCAGAAATTTTTAGCAACAAGGTTTTAGGAATAAGTATATTTGCTTGTTTTTTAGCTCAATTTATAAAGATATTTACTGGAAAAGATAAACGTATAGATTTAGCTAGAATCTTTACATCTGGAGGTATGCCGAGTTCACATAGTTCCTTCGTGACAAGTTTAGCAACTTTAGTTGGTTTAGAGCGAGGATTTAAATCAACTGACTTTGCTATAGTTTTTGTATTTGCAGTGATTATAATGTATGATGCCTCAGGAGTAAGAAGAGCGGTAGGAAAGCAGGCAGCTATACTAAATCAAATAGTAGATGATGTTCATCATGGAAAGCATATAAAACAAGATAAATTAAAGGAATTGATAGGACACACACCAGTAGAAGTATGGATGGGTGCTTTATTAGGTATAGTTGTAGCTTTGATAATGGCATAAAATTGAAAAAAGCACATTTATATGATATAATTTCTAATGTTTTATAAAATGGTTATAAAATGAATATATCTAAGGCAATAATAAGGTATATTCATTTTTATAATTACATAGAAACGATATATTTTTTTAGGTCTTCTATGGAAGACTTTTTTAATTATAAAAAAATTAATCAAATAAAAGGTGAAGGTAAATGTATAAATATTTAGATAAAGTAAACTGTCCTAAAGATATAAAAAATATGACTAATGAAGAATTAGATATACTTTCAAAAGATATAAGAAAATTTCTAGTTAAGTCAGTATCTAAAACAGGTGGACATTTAGCATCAAATTTAGGCGTAGTAGAGTTAAGTCTCGCGCTACATAAAGTATTTGATAGTCCAACTGATAAAATAATATGGGATGTAGGTCATCAATCTTATGTGCACAAAATTCTTACAGGAAGAAAGGATAGTTTTAATACTTTAAGACAATTTGAAGGTTTAAGTGGATTTCCAAAGGAAGTAGAAAGCCCTCACGACATATTTGATACAGGGCACAGTAGTACATCTATTTCCGTTGGTTTAGGTATTGCTTGTGCAAGGGATATAAAAAAAGAAAAATTTAATGTAATATCAGTGATAGGTGATGGATCTATAACTGGTGGTATGGCTTTAGAAGGATTGAATAGTTTAGGTTACTTAAATACAGATATGATAGTAATCTTAAATGATAATGAAATGTCTATAGATAAGAATGTTGGGGCAATGTCTAGGCATATGTCGAGTATAATAAGAAATTCAACTATGAATAAGGTAAAAGATGAAGTAGAAAAAATATTTAATGTAACATCTGCAGGAAATTTGATATACAAAACAGCAAGTAAGGTAAAAGATACTATAGTAAGTCAATTTACTCCTCAACAATCTGAGTTCTTCGAATCAATAGGAATTAAATACTATGGACCTATAGATGGACATAATATTAAAGAATTAATAGAAATATTGAACAAAGCTAAAAATAAAAAAGGTCCTGTTTTATTACATGTTATAACTAAAAAAGGTAAAGGGTATAAATTCGCTGAAGAACAACCAAATAAGTATCATGGCGTATCTAAATTTGATGTCAAAGAAGGAATACAGCCATCAAACTTAAAATCTATATCAGCTGCAGTCGGTGAAAAACTAGTTGATATGGCATCAAAGAATGAGAATGTTGTAGCAATAACAGCAGCAATGCCTTCTGGAACAGGCCTTGATATATTTGAAAAGGTATATCCTAAAAGATATTATGACGTTGGTATTGCAGAACAACATGCAGTTACATTTTCTGCTGGTTTAGCAAAAGAAGGTATGAAGCCATATTTTGCAGTATACTCAACATTTTTACAAAGAGGATTTGACCAACTTGTGCATGATGTTTGTATAACAAAGAAAAATGTTACATTTTTAATAGATAGAGCAGGCCTTGTAGGAAATGATGGAGAAACTCATCATGGTATGTTTGATTTAAGTTATTTGAATATAGTTCCTAATATAATTGTAATGGCTCCTAAAGATACTAAAGAGCTACAGTTAATGATGGACTTATCTTTAGAAATAGATGGACCTGTAGCTATAAGATATCCAAGAGGTAACTCATATTATTTAAATAAGGGCGAGTACTCAAAAATAGAAATCGGAAAATACGAAGTTATAGAAGATGGGCAAGATATAGCTATATTAGCTATAGGTAATATGGTAAAACATGCTTTAGAAGCAAAAGAAATGCTTTTAAAAGATAATATAAATCCGGCTATAATCAATGCAAGATTTTTAAAACCAATGGATGAAAAATTACTTCATGATTTATGCAAAAAATATAAATATATAGTTACTATAGAAGATAATATAATAAGTGGTGGTTTTGGAAGTAGAGTAAATAGTTTTGTTATAGATAATAACTATGATATAAAAGTTGAAAATATAGCAATTGATGAGAAATTTATAGATCACGGCAATATAGATAAATTATATGATGCAGTTGGGTTATCTGCTGAATGTATAGCAAAAAGAATAAAAAAATAGAGGCTGGAAGGTAGTTTTATGAAAAAGAGAATAGACGTATTATTAGTAGAACAAGGATTTTTTGAAAGTAGAGAAAGAGCAAAAAAAGCCATAATGGCTGGTCTTGTTTTTGTAGATAATCAAAGATGTGATAAGGCAGGTGTAGATGTTAAAGAAGATGCCAAAATAGAGGTTAAAGGTAATCCTATACCATATGTAAGTAGAGGAGGTTTAAAGCTTGAAAAAGCTATGAAAAACTTTGGACTTACTTTAGATGGTAAAGTTTGTATGGATATAGGAGCTTCAACTGGTGGATTTACAGATTGTATGCTTCAAAATGGAGCTACAAAAGTATTTTCAATAGATGTTGGATATGGACAACTTGCTTGGAAACTAAGACAAGATGAGAGAGTTGTTTGTATGGAAAGAACAAATATAAGACATGTTACAATTGAAGATACTAAAGAATTTGCAGATTTTGCATCTATAGATGTATCATTTATATCTTTAAAATTAGTTCTACCAAAGGCTAAAGAGTTAGTTAGACCAGGAGGACATGTTGTTGCTTTAATAAAACCTCAATTTGAAGCAGGAAGAGAAAAAGTCGGTAAAAAAGGTGTGGTTAGGGAGAAATCTACACATATAGAAGTAATAGAAACTATATCACATTTTGCTGTAGAAATAGGATTTTCAATACTAGACTTAGATTATTCGCCAATAAAAGGTCCTGAAGGTAATATAGAATACTTAATATATCTTCGTAATTCAAATGACGATTATGAATTCAATGAAGATGAATATAGAAAAAAAATAACAGAGGTAGTAGAAGCTTCTCATAGTTTAAATAAATAAAAATTATACTTAATAAAGGGGGATTTTAAAGTGATCCTTGAGTTGTATATGAAAAATTGTGCCTTAGTAGAGGAACTAAGATTAACAATTGATGAAAACCTAAATATATTAACGGGAGAAACTGGTTCAGGAAAATCTATAATAATAGATGCACTAGGTCTATGTTTAGGTGAAAAATATGATAGAGCTTTTTTAAGAAAAGGTACGGAAAAAGGAATAGTTGAAGCTATATTTTCATCTGAAAGCGTGCATTTAAAAAAGGTTTTAGAAAAATATGATATAGAGCTAGATGATGATAATCTATTAGTTATTACTAGAGTTATTTATGATGATGGTAAAAGTGTTGCTAGAGTAAATGGTAGAACACTTAAATTATCCGTATTAAGAGAGATTTCATCGACTTTAATTGACATTCATGGTCAGCATCAAAATCAGGCTTTATTTAATAAAGAAACTCACTTACAATTCTTAGATTTATTTGGTGAGGGTGAGTTAATAGATCTAAAAAATGAATATAAAAATGTATACAATGAATATACTAAAGTGAAAAATGCTCTTAATATTTTAACTGAAAATAAAGATGATATGCAGATTCAAAGAGAAATAGATTTGTTGAAATTTCAAATAAATGAGATTGAATCAGCTAATTTAAGTAAAGATGAATACGAAGAATTGTTAAAGCAAAGAGATGTGTTTAGAAATAGTGAAAAAATTTATAGTAACTTAAATATAAGTTATCAGAACTTATATGAAGGTAGTGTAAATGCAGTAGATTTAATAGGAAGTGCATCTAAAGAGCTAAGTGCAATATCTGAATATGATAAAGCTTTAAGTGAATACAATGAAAATGTTGAAAGGATAATGTATGAACTTCAAGATATAGCTAGAGAAATAAGGAACTATAAAGAAAGTATAGACTTTGAACCTTATGAATTAGAGCAAATTGAAATAAGAATAGATGAAATTAATAATCTTAAGAGAAAATATGGAAATAGCATAGAAGAAATTTTCAATTATCATGACAACATAAAAAATAGACTAGATGAAATATTAAATAGAGATGAAAAAGTAGAAGAATTAAAAAGAGAGATAATAAGAATTGAAAAAATTCTTGTAGAAAAAGCTGATAATTTAACTAAAGCTAGAAAACTTGTAGCATCTAAATTGGAGGATGTATTATTAGTTGAATTAAAAAGTCTAAATATGAAGAATGTAGTATTTAAAGTTGACTTTGAAGAAAGTAGCTTTACTGTAGACGGAAAAGATGATATAGAGTTTATGATATCTTTTAACTTAGGTGAAGATATAAAACCGATATATAAGGTTGCATCAGGAGGAGAAATGTCTAGATTTATGCTAGCTTTCAAAACTATACTTGCAGATATAGATCAAATTGATACTTTGGTATTTGATGAGATCGATACAGGGATAAGTGGGATTGCAGCTCAAATTGTTGGAGAAAAATTGTCTAAAATATCTAAGAAAAAACAAATAATTTGTATAACTCATTTACCACAAATAGCTGCTAATGCAGATACTCACTATTGTATTGAAAAAAATACTGCAAATGATAGAACTTTTACAAGTATAAGAAAGTTAAATTATGATCAAAAACGAGACGAGATAGCAAGACTTATAGCAGGAAGTAATATAACCGAAAAAACTATAGAACATGCTAGTGAAATAATAGAATTAGCCAAAAAATAAGAAAGTTTAAGCTTTCTTATTTTTTTTGTAAACAAGTTATAATTTATTTAATATTTGAATAAAATTTTACAATAAAGGAATTATAAAAACAGTATTAGCAAATATAGGAGAAAACTAATGAAAAATAAAATAACAAGTATTAAATTTATAAGCATTTTTATATTTACTTTATTAGTAATATTTACATTTAAGTATAATAAATTAATCAATGATAATAATCAAAGAAGTGTTAGTATTTTCAAAGAAAAGATTGAAAAAAAATTTGTATATCCATTGGGTAATATAGTTGGTATTAAAGCAGATACGGATGGAGTTTTAGTTATTGGATACGAAGAAGAGAATATCTCCTATATTGGAGGTATTCAAGTTGGTGATAATATAACTAAAATTAATGATGAAGAAGTTAGTAGTAGTGAAGATATATATATAATATTAAAAAAAATTAAGCAGGAAGAAATTAAAGTTGGATTTCAAAGAAATGAAAAATATAAAGAAGAAATTATAAAGTTAAAATATGAAAATGGAGAATATAAACTTGGTTTATGGGTTAGAGATAAAATATCTGGAATTGGAACTATGACACTTTATGACCCTGATACTGACACATTTTTTGCTATAGGTCATGCAATAACGGATGTTGATACAAATAAACTTTTGAAAATAAAAGAAGGATATTTGTACAATGCGGATAATTTAGAAATTATAAAGGGTAATTCGGACAGCATAGGTAAAATAAAAGGACAATTTGAATTAAATCATCCTATAGGACGGTTTGATAATAATTCTAATTTTGGAATACATGGTAATTTGTTAAGTAAGGCAAAAATAGACAGTGAATTAATTGAATTAGGAACATCAGAAGATATAAAAATAGGAGATGCTGTAATACTTTTTGAAGATGAAAATAGAAATATAAGAACCTATGATATAAAAATAGAAAAAATAATAGATGATGAGACTTCAAATAGAGATATGATAATTAAAGTTACAGACGAAGACTTAATAGATTTTACTGGTGGAATAATTCAAGGTATGAGTGGGATACCGATTATACAAAATAATAAACTTATAGGCAGTATTACTCATGTTTTTAAAAATAATCCTAAAAAAGGATATGGTATTTTTATAGACGAAATGTTACAATGAAAAAATATAAAAGAAAATTTTAATAATTATGAAGGATTATAATTTTAGTATGTCGAATTGTCTTTTAGAATTAAAAATAGATTTTCTGTAAATAAAAGAGAATGTTTTATTATAATGGGGGGAATTTTAGTGAACGAAAAAATAAAAATAGTTTTAGCTGATGATAATAAAGACTTTTGTCAAGTTTTAAAGGAATATTTATCCAATGAAGATGATATAGAAATATTAGGGATTGCTAAAGATGGAATTGAAGCTTTAGATTTAGTTAAGAGAACTCAACCAGACTTATTGGTTCTTGATGTAATAATGCCTCATTTAGATGGTTTAGGTGTTATAGAAAAACTAAATGCAATGGATATACAAAAAATGCCAAAAATAATAGTTTTATCTGCAGTAGGGCAAGATAAAATAACTCAAAGTGCAATAAATTTAGGGGCTGATTACTACATAGTAAAACCTTTCGATTTTGTAATATTTATAAATAGAATCAGAGAGCTTGTATCTAATAAAACTGCTCATATAGAGCCTAGAACTAGAGTTAATACTGATATACACATGACAAGAAGTGATTTTGTTAAAAATTCTGGTAATATAGAAACTGAAATAACTAATATAATACATGAAATAGGAGTTCCAGCTCATATAAAAGGTTATTTATATTTAAGAGAAGCTATAAAAATGGTTATAGATAATGTTGAGCTTTTAGGTGCAGTAACAAAAGAATTATATCCAAGTATAGCGAAGAAATTTAATACTACTCCAAGTAGAGTAGAAAGAGCTATAAGACACACAATAGAAGTTGCGTGGAGCAGAGGTAAAGTTGATACAATAAATCAGTTATTTGGATATACAGTACATAATACTAAGGGAAAACCAACAAACTCTGAATTTATAGCAATGATAGCAGATAAGTTAAGATTAGAACATAGTATGGTAAAATAATTTTATAGATTTAAATACTAATAAGCCTTCTCATTAAAAGAAGGCTTATTTTTTGGTATAACGTATAAAATAAGTACTATAGAACAAAACTTAGAAATATTCCATATATTAATAATACTAAATTATAAAATTTATCAAGGAGATATAATAAAATGAAAATAAGTTTGCCATCTAAGGTTAAATTCATAATAGATAAAATATATGATAAAGGTTTTGAAGCGTTTATAGTAGGGGGATGTGTAAGAGATAGTATTCTTGGCATAAAACCAAATGATTATGATATAACTACTAATGCAAAACCTGATGAAATTATAAATATTTTCAGTGATTTTAAAATTATTGATAATGGAATTAAGCATGGAACTGTAGGTGTAATAATAGAAAATGAAGTATATGAGATAACAACATACAGATTAGAAGGTGAATATGAAAACAATAGAAGACCTAAAAGTGTAGAATTTACAAGTGATATAGTTAAAGACTTGAAAAGACGCGATTTCACAATTAATGCAATTGCCTATAATGATAAATTAGGCATAATTGATAAGTTTGATGGAATTGGAGATATAAAAAGGAGAATAGTGAAAACTGTTGGTAATCCAGATGAAAGATTTAATGAAGATGGTCTAAGATTGGTTAGAGCTATAAGATTTAGTAGTAAGTTAAACTTTAAAATTGAAGATAAAACCTTAAAAAGTATATATAAAAATGCTGGTATTATAAAGAATATAAGTAAAGAAAGAATAACTGAAGAATTTACTAAAATGATTTTAAGTGATAATCCTCAAGATATTACTCTTCTATATAAAACAGGAATTTTTAGATTTATAGGTATTTATTCTTATATGAATAAAAATCGATATAAATTACTTGAAGAAGAGTTAAGAATATTAAAATATTACCCTAAAGATTTAATTGTAAGGATGTCTATGTTGGAATATATAATCAAATATAAGAAAATACCTTCTAATAGTGTTGTAAACACACTGATTTATTCTAAAAAAATAAAAAATGAATGTGAGAAGTTGGTATCTTGCATGATCATTGACAATAAAGAAGTTAATTCTATAGATATAAAGTTATTATTAAATAAAGTTGGTTTAGAAATATTTATGAAGGCTTTAGAGATAAAACGAATATATTATAACAAATTAATGTTAAATAATAGTAATAAGGATAATATAGAAGAAATAGTGTGTATACTAGATGAAACAGTAGAAAAAATCTTAGAAATAGAAAAAAATAAAGAGTGTTACCAAATTAAGGACCTAGATATTAATGGAAAAGATATCGAAAGTTTAGGATACCGTGGAAAAGATATAGGTGAAAAACTTAATATATTATTAAATAAAGTTATTGAAAATCCAGAATTAAATAAAAAAGAAGTTTTGATGGGATTAATTTAAACTTAGCATATGAATTATAGTTACATGTTTGCGGGATAGTAAATGTATGAATGTAGTTTATATGCTGTAAATATATGTCCAACCTTAGTAGAGTTTATAAAAAAAGGTTAAAATATTTCTTTTATTACTAAATAATGCTATAATGGAATTTGATTTTATAAGATATCGGAGGTTTAAAATATGAGAGTCGAAGCCCCTATTAAGGTAGATAGAAAGACCAAAAGACTTGCGAAAAGACTTACAGGTGGAGAAATAGCAGTAATAAATCATGTAGATATTGATGAAGTAGCTGCAAACTCTCTAGTAGAAGGTAAGATAAAGCTTGTTATAAATGCTGCGCCTTCTATAAGTGGTAGATATCCTAATAAAGGACCAGGTATATTAACAGACAAAAATATTTTGATAATTGATAATATAGGTGAAGAATTATTTAATGAGCTTAAAGAAGGTCAAATTGTTGAAGTTGTTGATGGAAATATATATAGAGATGGTAAATTTATAGGAAGCGGAGAAGTTTTAGATAAAAAAGTTGTTTCGGAAAAAATAAAATTAGCATATGAAAACCTTGGTGTAGAATTAGATAAATTTATAGACAATACTATAGATTATGCGAAAAAAGAAAAAGGATTTATTCTAGGAGATGTTGAAATTCCGAAGGTAAAGACAGACTATAAAAATAAGCATGTTCTTATAGTTGTAAGAGGTCAAGATTATAAAGAGGACTTAAGTGCTATAATATCTTATATAGAAGAGATGAAACCTGTGCTTGTTGGAGTAGATGGAGGTGCAGATGCTTTACTTGAATTTGGGTATACTCCAGATGTTATAGTTGGTGACATGGATAGTGTAAGTGATGAAGCTTTGAAAAAAGCAAAAGAGATTGTTGTACATGCATATACAGATGGTAGAGCACCAGGCTTAAAGAGAGTAGAGGATTTAGGTTTAGAGGCTATAGTGTTCCCTGCACCAGGAACAAGTGAAGATATAGCTATGCTTACTGCATATGAATATAAAGCAGAGCTTATTGTAGCAGTAGGAACTCATTCTAATATGATAGACTTCCTAGAAAAAGGAAGAAAGGGAATGGCAAGTACTTTTTTAGTAAGGTTAAAAATAGGTTCTAGATTAATAGATGCAAAAGGTGTTAATTTACTTTATAGAAGTAGATTAAAGTTAAAATATATATTTGCTTTAATCTTAACTGCTTTATTCCCAATATTAATAGTTGCATCATTCTCACCAAGTGTGCAACAATTTATACACCTAATGCAGTTGAAATTTAGATTACTATTACAGATGTAAATTTAGGAGGATTAAGATGCACATAAATATGAAGTATTATATAGTTACCATAGGTGCTATATTTATATCATTAGGAATAGGTATGTTAGTAGGATTTAACTTAAATTATGATCAGGAGTTAAGTAAACAACAAGCTCAAATAATAAATGACTTAGACGTTAAATTCGAAGATTTAAGAGATACTAATAATAATTTAGAAGCAAAACTAAAAAATGTAAATAACAGTTATGATAAAGTGGTAGACTTTATAAACCAAAATGTAGATAAATTAATAGTTGAAGAATTAACTGACAAGTATATTGGTATAATATCTACTAATGAAAACTGTGATACAACTAATATATATAATACTATATTAAAAGCAAATGGAAATGTTGCTTTTGATATAAAATTAAATAGTAATATAACTGATAAAAGTGTTTTAGCTAATTTATCTAGCAAGTTAGGTGAAGAAATAAAAAGTACAGATGAACTTATAAATTACATTATAGAAGCTTTAAAAAATGAAGGTGCTAAAGATAAATTAACTTATCTTGAAGAACTAGGCATTTTAACTTTAAGTGAGTTAAGTGATAGTTATCAATCATATACTTCAGTTGTTCTAACAGGTAAAAGTAGCAATAAAGACCTAGAGAGTCAATTTAAAGAAATAGATAAATCATTAATAGATAAGATAAAATCAGAAAATAAATATGTAGTGGGTGTAGAAGATGCAGAAACTAAACTATCATACATAGATTTATACTCTGAGAATAAGATATCTACAATTGATAACATTAATCAAGGAAGTGGACAATTAGCACTAGTATTAGCATTAAAAGATGAAAGTATAGTTGGCAAATTTGGAATATCAGAAAATGCAGAAAGTATAATACCATTTAAGTAATTAACAAAAGGAGAGAATGATATGAATCCTTATATAAGCATAATAATACCAGCTTACAATGAAGAAATAAGAATAAAGGATACATTAGAAAGTATAAAAGGTATAAATGAAATTAATGAAATAATAGTTGTGGATGATGGGTCTACCGATAAAACTACAAAAATAGCTTCAGAAGTTAATAGTGAAAAAATTATAGTTTTAAAGTTAGATAAAAATAGAGGTAAAGGATATGCATTAAATTATGGATTAAAAATAGCAATGAAAAATGCAGATATTATTGGTTTTTTAGATGCAGATTTAGGTAGTTCTGCTAAAGAGGTTAAAAAACTTATAGATCCAATGATTAGTGGTGATGCAGACGTAGTTATAGCTAAATTTCCTCCAGCAAAGAAAAAAGGTGGCTTAGGATTTGTAAAAGGTTTAGCTAAAAATTCAGTACTAGAAATGACTGGGGTAGAATTAGATGCAACATTATCTGGTCAAAGATTATTTAAAAAGGAAGTTTTAGAAAAGTTTGATGAAATACCATTTGGATATGGTGTTGAAGTAGGAATGACTATAGATATATTAAAGCATGGATTTAAAATAAGAGAAGTATTAGTTAATATGACTCATAATGAAACTGGAAGAGACTTAAAAGGTTTTATACACAGAGGAAAGCAATACTACCACATAAAGAAAGTTTTAAAGCAAAAAAAGAAAGAATGGAGGTAGTAATATTTGAATAAGTACATATTTTACACTATTTTATTTTTAATAGGTTTTGTGGGTACGTATATATCAATACCTTTATTTAAGAATTTACTTATAAACAGTAATGTTGTTAGACCTAATTACAAAAATGATATGATACCAGTAAGTATGGGGATTGTATTTTTACCCATGATTATAATAAATAGTATTATACTTGTGTATTTTACTACAGAATATAAAAATTTAATGTTTATATTTATTTTTATATTCGGAATTATGTCCATGTTTCTAGCAGGAATATTAGATGACATAATAGGAAATAGAGATGTGAGTGGTCTTAAAGGGCACTTTAAAAGTCTTTTTAAAGGAAACTTAACTACAGGTGGATTCAAAGCTGTTTTTGGAGGTTTTGTAGGAATTTTAGTTTCAGTTGTTATATCTAAGAGTATTTCAGATATAATTATAAATACATTAATAATTGCTTTATCAACAAATTTAATGAATTTATTAGACTTAAGGCCAGGTAGAGCAATAAAAGTTTATTTAGCAATAATAATAAGTATATTTACAACATTAACAGGGTATATAAAAGTATTACCACTGCTTATATTACCTAATGTTTTAGCTTATTTTAAGTATGACTTAAAAGCAAAGGCTATGATGGGAGATACAGGATCAAATGTACTTGGAATATCTATTGGTATACTTATGGTACTTGGATATTCATTTAATATTAGATTAACTTGGCTTGTATTCTTAGTACTAATACATTTATTAACTGAAAAATATTCATTAACTAAAATAATAGAAAATAACAAAGTGCTAAACTTTATAGATAAATTAGGAAGGTAAGCTTATGATAAGTAAAAAGCTTGGAATAGTAGAAGAGATAATTGATAAAAGTGAAAATTTAGATGATATAAGAGTTAATGTAAATGGAGAAATTCAAAAAGCATATAATTATCCTAAAATGACAGGTGCAGTTAATGTTGGAGATGAAGTTGTATTAAATACAACTGCTGTAGAATTAAGTTTGGGAACAGGTGGTTACCACTTTGTTATATCAAATTTAAATAATATAGAATCTAGTTTTACACCTGGTGGCCATATAATGAAGTTAAGGTATACGCCTTTTCAAATTAAGGTGGATTCTGTAGAGGAACAAGAAAGCAGCTACCATAGTGTAATAGATAACTTTGAAAGTTTATATGATATGCCAGTTGTAGTAGGAACTTTACATAGTATGCTAACACCATTTGTTGCTTCTTATAAGAGAAATTATCCTAATAAAAAATTAGTATATATAATGACTGATGGAGCAGCACTTCCTATATACTTAAGCAAAAACGTAGAAACTTTAAAAAATAAAAATTTAATAGATTATACAATAACGATTGGTAATGCTTTTGGTGGAGATTTTGAGTGTGTAAACATATACACCGCGTTAATAACAGCAAAAGAAGTATTAAAAGCAGATGCTGTATTTGTAAGTATGGGACCAGGGATTGCAGGAACTGGAACAAAATATGGATTTACAGGTATAGAACAAGGCCCTATTTTAGATGCTGTTAAAAAATTAGGAGGAACTCCTATAGCTATCCCTAGAATAAGTTTTTCAGATAAAAGAGATCGACATAGAGGAATATCACATCACAGTATTACAGTATTTAATGACATTGTTAATGTTAGCGTAAATATACCGATAACTGTGTATGATGAAGATTGTATGGCAGTAATCAAAAATCAAATAGAAAATAACAATTTAAATCACAAACACAACGTAGTATATATCAACAATGGTAAAACTAAAGAAGACTTAGATTATTTTAATTTAAGGGTAAAAAGTATGGGGAGAAGTTATGAACAAGATAAAGAGTTCTTCCAGGCAGCAAGTACAGCTGCGTACTACTTAATGGAGGTTTGCAATGATAGAAGAAAAAACTATTAGTAGTGATAGAGTATATACTGGGAAAACAATAAGTTTAAGAGTGGATACTGTAGAAGTTCCTAATAGAGGATATCAAAAAAGAGAAATAGTAGAACATAATGGTGCAGTTGGAATTATAGCTATTACACCTGAAAATAAAGTTATACTAGTAAAACAATTTAGAAAAGCAATAGAAAAAGAGTTGTGGGAAATACCTGCAGGTAAAATAGAGATAGGTGAAAATCCAAAGGATTGTGCAATAAGAGAATTAAAGGAAGAAACTGGATACAGTGCTGAAAAAATAAAACTAATACATAAATTTTATACATCAGCTGGTTTTTCAAACCAAAAAATATATATCTTCTTAGCGGAAAATCTTATTCCAGGAGAACAAAACTTTGATGAAGATGAAATTATAGAAGTTAAAGAGTTTGAAATGGACGAAGTTTATAAAATGATACAAAAAAATGAAATTGAAGACGCAAAAACTTCGATAGGATTATTATTAATAAAAGAATTAATATAAAAGTCATAACCTCCTCTTCCCTTACATAATAATATGTAAGGTACAAGGGGAGGTTATAAATTTGAGAAGAACATATGGGAAAAAAGTTTATTATGAAGAACTAAATAAAAGAATAATACTAATTGGAATCCTATTTATAGCATTTGTTATACTTGGGACATGCTTAAATAAAATATTTCCTGGGTATGAAAATATTATAAATGATTCTATAAGTAGAATTGAAGAGTACTATAGCTCTAATGATAGCATAGGATTAAAAAATACGATTCTGTCAAATTTAAAATTAGACTTTAAATTTATGAGCTTAATAGGTATACTAAACTTATTAGTTATAACATTTCCAATTTCAATTTTAATTTTTATGCTAAAAGGATTATCAATCGGCTATACTATAAATAGTTGTATATTATTACTTAAAGCAAAAAGTATTAAAATTGTTTTTACAGCTTTAATTAAAAATTTAGTGATTATACCAGGAACAATTATATTAATAATAATATCAATAAATTATTTAAAAGAATTTGTGAAAGAATATAAAAATAAAAAGAAGAAGAATATAATATTCTTACTAAAACAATATTTATTAAATTTAATAATAATACTAGTATCAACATTACTAATACAAGCATTATTAAATTTTATATTTATTAATATTTTACAATTCCTAGTCAGATAAAAGGAGCTTGCTATGGAAGTAATACAGGAATACATTAATTATATAAAAAACAAAAAGAAATTGTCTGATAATACAGTATCGTCATACTTTATAGATATAAAAAAATATATAGAGTACTTATATAATAAAAATATAAAACTAGAAGATGTAAGGGAAAATGATATTATTGCATATTTAATAGAACTAGAAAGATCTAATATTTCGGCAGCTACTGTTTCCAGAATGATATCTTCTATAAAATCTTTCCATGATTATTTATTTTTTTCTGGTAAATGCGAAAAGGATCCTTCAAGAAGTATAAAAAAACCTAAAGTAAAACAACAAGATATTGATGTTTTGACTGAAGATGAAATAAATGCTTTATTAAATTTTCCTAATTTAGATACTCCTAGACAAATTAGGGACAAGGCTATATTTGAAATATTGTATGGAACTGGAATAAAAGTTTCTGAGTTAATTGAAATGAACATTACAGATTTTGATTTAGACATTGAATATATATATTGTAATTCAGGGAAACATCAAAGAGTAATACCAATTTCAGATATAACAAAATTTTATTTAGAAAAATATTTAAAAGAAGGAAGACCTAAGATTGCTAATGAAAAAGAAGAATCGCTATTTGTAAACTCATTAGGTAGTAGGTTTACAAGACAAGGTCTATGGAAAGTTATAAAAAAATATGCTGTAGATGCTAATATAAATAAAAATATTAACCCTAGTATGCTTAGGCATTCATTTGCAATACATTTATTAAATAATGGTGCAAATGTAGCTGTAGTAAGTAAGATATTAGGTAATTCCAATTTGTCAAGTTTACAAAGCTATGTAAATCATATAAATAAAAATATTAGAAAAGAAATGAAAGAAAAGCATCCTAGAACAAAGTGACAAAGGAGGACATTAAAATGAACAGAATAATATGGATGGTAATAGATAGTGTTGGTATAGGTGCGCTTCCTGATTCTGAAAAATTTGGAGATAGTGGAGTAAACACATTAGGAAACATTGTCAAAGAATATAAAGATATAAAAATACCTAATTTAAGAAAATTAGGTATAGGAAATATAGAAGGAGCAGACTTTATAGAATCCGAAGAAAAACCAATAGGTGCATATGGAAAATGTGCAGAATTATCACAAGGAAAAGATACAACAACAGGACACTGGGAGATGACAGGTGTACTAGTTGAAACTCCGTTTAAAACCTTTGAAAATGGATTTCCAAAAGAAATAATTGATGAATTTGAAGCTAGAACTGGAAGAAAAGTAGTTGGTAACAAACCTGCTTCTGGAACTGCAATTTTAGATGAATATGGTGAACACCAAATAGAAACTGGAGATGTTATAGTTTATACATCTGCAGATAGTGTATTCCAAATAGCTGCAAATGAAGAGGTAATACCATTAGAAGAATTGTACAAAATGTGTGAAATAGCTAGAGAAATAATGATGGGTGACAATGCAGTAGCCAGAATAATAGCTAGACCTTTTGTAGGTAAAAAGATAGGAGAGTTTACTAGAACTTCTAACAGAAGAGATTATTCATTAAATCCATTTGAGCCTACGGTTCTTGATAATATAAAAGAGTCAAATCTTGATGTTATAGCTGTAGGTAAAATAGAAGATATATTTAATGGACAAGGTATAACAGAAGCTATACATACAAAAGATAATATGCATGGTGTAGATGAAACAATAAATTATATAAAAAAAGACAATAATGGGTTAATCTTTACGAATCTAGTTGACTTTGATTCAAAGTTTGGTCATAGAAGAAATGTTGAAGGATACAAAGAAGCATTAGAAGAATTTGATGCAAGAATTCCTGAAATAATAGAATCTATGAAAGATGAAGATATACTTATAATAAATTCAGATCACGGTAATGATCCAACTTATAAGGGTACAGATCATACAAGAGAATATATACCTGTTCTTATATATGGTAAAAATATAAAAGAAAATGTTAACTTAGGCATAAGAGATAGCTTTGCCGATATAGGAGCAACAGTTGCAGATATACTAAATGTTAAGATGCCTAAAAATGGAAAAAGTTTCAAAGGAGAAGTAATGAAGTAAAGTTGGAGGAAAGCAAATGAAAAACATGTTTGATAAAGTTCAAGAAAGTGCTAATTTTATAAAATCAAAATGTGATATAAATCCACAAATAGGATTAATATTAGGATCAGGATTAGGTATATTAGCAGATGAAATAGAAAATCCGGTAAGAATAAACTATAATGAAATACCTAATTTCCCTGTTTCTACAGTAGAAGGACATGCTGGATGTTTAGTGCTAGGTACTTTAGAAGGTAAAAAAGTAGTTGCTATGCAAGGAAGATTCCATTACTATGAAGGATACTCTCAAAGAGAAATAACATTCCCTGTAAGAGTTATGAAAGCTTTAGGTGTTGAAACTTTAGTAGTTACTAATGCAGCAGGAGGAGCGAATAAAAGCTTCAATCCTGGTGATTTAATGGTAATAAAAGATCATATAAATCTAAGTGGAAGCAATCCTTTAATAGGATCTAATGATGAAAGATTTGGACCAAGATTCCCAGATATGTCAACTGCATATCAGCCTAAAAATGTAGAGTTAGTAAAAGAATGTGCAAAAGAATTAAATATGAAAGTGCAAGAGGGTGTTTATGCATTCTTTAGTGGACCAACATATGAAACACCAGCAGAAGTAAAGATGGCACAAATACTAGGTGCAGATGCAGTAGGTATGTCAACAGCACCTGAGGTTATAGTTGCATCTCACTCAGGAATGGAAGTTGTAGGGATATCTTGTATAACAAATATGGCAGCAGGTATACTTGATCAACCTCTTGACCATGAAGAAGTTATAGAAACTACTCAAAAAGTAAAAGCAGAATTTTTAAGTTTAGTTAAAAAGGTTGTCAATAAAATATAATAGTTTTTAACAGCCCTAGTATTGACAATTTAATACTAGGGCTAGGTTATTAGGACGATTAATAATTTTAGGAGAAAATTTAAATGAGAATTTACGATATAATAAGAAAAAAAAGAGATAATCATGAGCTTACTAAAGCTGAAATAGATTTTTTTGTTGAAAAATATTCAAAGGGTGAAATACCTGATTATCAAGCTTCAGCCTTACTAATGGCTATATATTTAAATAAAATGAATAAAGAAGAAACTGTATATCTTACAGATGCTATGATGAAGTCAGGAGATGTAATAGATTTATCTGAAATAGAAGGAATTAAAGTTGATAAGCACAGTACTGGAGGAGTTGGAGATAAAACTACAATAGCTTTAGCTCCATTAGTAGCAGCTTGTGGAGCTCCAGTAGCTAAAATGTCAGGAAGAGGTTTAGGACATACTGGAGGTACTCTAGATAAGTTAGAATCTATTCCAGGATTTTCAATAGAAATGGAAGCTAAAAAATTTATAGATTCAGTTAATAAACATAAAATAGCTGTATGTGGTCAAACTGCTACAATAGCCGTAGCTGATAAAAAAATGTATGCTCTTAGAGATGTTACAGCTACGGTAGATAATATATCCTTAATAGCTGCAAGTATAATGTGTAAAAAGTTAGCATCAGGTGCTAATGCCATATTATTAGATGTTAAAACTGGTGATGGAGCGTTCATGAAAACTTTAGATGACTCATTTGAATTAGCTAAAGCTATGGTTGATATAGGTAATGGAATGGGTAGAGAGACTATAGGTATGATTACTGATATGGATGAACCATTAGGATTTGCAATAGGGAACTCTTTAGAAGTTATAGAAGCAATAGAAACATTAAAAGGAAATGGACCGAAAGATTTTGTTAATTTATGTGAAACGTTAGGTGCATATATGCTAGTTTTAGCTAAAACTGTAAAAACTTTCGAAGAAGGAGTAGAAAAAATTAAAGAGGCTATAGCTTCTGGATCAGCTTTAGAAAAGTTAAAGGTATTCATAGAAAATCAAGGTGGAGATAGTAGAGTTGTAGACGATTATACGTTATTCCCTAAGGCAAGTATAGTAGTACCAGTAAAATCACCTAGAAGTGGTTACATAAGCAAAATAGAAGCTGAAGAAGTTGGTGTATCAGCAATGATACTAGGTGCAGGAAGAGAAACTAAAGAAGATGTACTAGACTTAGCAGCTGGTATTGTTCTTGAAAAGAAGGTTGGCGAATACGTAAATGAAGGTGAAGTTCTAGCAACAATGTATCTTAATAAAGAAGACAAGTTAGAATCTGCTATAGAAAGATTTGTAAATGCATATACGATAGTAGATAAAAAAGTTGAGCCTAAAAAATTAGTTTATGGTGTTGTAACAAAAGATGGAATAAAAAAATTCTAGATAAATGTTTATTACTAGCCTAACGTGTAAAAAATAACGTTAGGCTTTTATATTGATTAAAATTGAAAACTATTTCAAAAAATTATTTCTTCGACAAATTTATTGAAAATTTTTATGCTTAGACTTATAATATAAAGGATATAAATATATACGAGGAGTAGATAACCTATGAATTTAAAAGGGAATAAACTTAAGATAATAGGAATAACTTCTATTATATTAGTGATTCTTATAGGGGCTTTTGTAGTTTATGAAATTGGACCTTATAATAGAAAAAGCAAGAAGGATATAATTATAGATATACCTACAGGCTCAAGTGTTAATAGTATATCTAATATTCTATATGAAAATCAATTAATAAAAAATAAGACTTTATTTAAAGTTTTAGTAAAGTTAAGCAATAATGCTGAAGAAATAAAAGCAGGTAAGTATTTAATAAGTCAAACGTATTCAAATAAAGATATATTAGAACTTTTAGTTTCTGGTAAAGTATATAATGATGGTATAAAAGTAACAATACCAGAAGGATCGACGTCTAAGGAGATTGTTTCTATTCTTGTAGATAAAAAAATAGGGAAAAAAGATAAGTATGATGATTTAATTAATAATCCATCAAAACTTTATGATAAGTTTAGATTTTTAAAAGAAAATGATATTAAATCTTTAGAAGGTTTTTTATATCCATCGACTTATTACTTTAAAGAAGGAGATAGTGAAGAAAAAGTAATTTCAACTATGCTTTCTCAATTTGATAAAGAATACACAGATAAACTTGTAAAAAGACAAAAAGAATTAAATATGACATTAGAAGAAGTTGTAAATATAGCATCTATTATTGAAAAAGAAGCTGTATTAGATGAAGATAGGCCAATAATTGCAAGTGTATTTTATAATAGATTAGATATAGACATGCCTCTTCAATCAGATGCAACAATACAATACGTCTTTGATGAGAGAAAAAAAATTGTAACTTATGCAGATTTAAAAATTGATTCTCCATATAACACATATATAAATAAAGGATTGCCACCTACACCAATTGCAAGTCCGGGAATTAAGTCTATAAAAGCGGCTTTATATCCTGAAAAAACAGATTATTTATACTTTGTAGCAACAATAGATGGTGGAAATAATTATAGTGTAACTTATGAAGAACATTTAAAGTATGTTCAAGAATATAAGGATGCAAGAGATAAATTACAAAAAGAAAATAATACAAGTACAAATAAAAACTAACTATAGTTTATTTTAATCTAACGCCAAAATTTATGGATTATGTCTTAAGTATTAAGGCGTAATCCATATTAATTTATAAGGAGTGAATTTAATTGAGTAATATAGTAAATAACTTAGTAGAAGAATATATAAGAACTACTCTTAAAGATAAAGAAGGCTTATTAAGAGAATTAGAAGTTTACGCTGCAGAGCATAATGTACCAATAGTACATAAAGAAGTTTCTGACTTACTAAAGGTACTATTAAAATTGGACAAACCTAAAACAATATTAGAAGTTGGATGTGCGATTGGATATTCTTCTATACTTTTTGCAACAACAGTTGGTAGTGAGGTTAAAATAACTACTGTTGAAAGAAATGAATCTATGATAGAAAAAGCTAAAGAAAATATAAAAAGAGCTGGATTTGAAAATAATATAACTATACTAGAAGGAGATGCAGAAGAATTGCTGCCTAAAGTTGAAGGTGAATTTGATATGATATTCTTAGATGCAGCAAAAGGACAGTATAAATTATTTTATGATATGGTTATAGATAAGCTGAAGGTCGGAGGACTTTTAATTTCTGATAACATTTTATACAAAGGAATGGTAGCGCATGATGATTTTGTAGTTAGAAGAAAAAAAACTATAGTAAAAAGAATGAGAAATTATTTAGATTATATATGTAATTGTGATTATTTAAGCACATCGCTAATTCCAATAGGAGATGGAGTAGCTCTTAGCTATAAAGAAAAAGAAAGAGGGACAAAATAATGATAAATAAAATAGAACTTCAAGCCCCCGCAAGGGATTTAGAAACACTAAAGATAGCAATAGAATCTGGAGCTGATGCTGTTTATATAGGTGGAGAATCTTATGGAATGAAAACATCATCTAAAGATTTTACAAAAGAAGAAATAGTAAAAGGTGTAAATTTTGCTCATGAAAGAGGAAAGAAAGTGTATGTAGCTATAAATTTACTTCCTCACAATCAAGATTTTGTTTATTTAGAAGAGTATTTATTAGAATTACAAGAAGCTAAAGTTGATGCATTAATAATATCTGAGCCAGGTGTTTTAGACACAATAAGAAAAGTAGTTCCTAATATGAGATTACACTTAACTACTATAGCGAATGTAAATAATTATGCAACAGCAAACTTTTGGTATGAACAAGGAATAAGAAGAGTTGCAGTATCAAGAGAATTATCACTTAAAGAAATACAAGGAATAAAGGCTAATATTCCTTTTGATATGGATATTGAAGCTTTTGTTCATGGCGGAATGTGTATGTCTTACTCTGGAAGAAAGTTACTAACTAGTTATATATCAACTAGAGATATAAATCTTTATTCAGAAAATAAAAAATACAATTTAGTTGAAGAAAAAAGACAAGGAGAATACTGCCCTGTATACGAAGATGAAGGTGGAACATTCTTCTTTAGTTCTAGAGATCTGTGTATGATAGAATTCATACCAGAGCTTATAAAATCAGGAATTGATAGCTTTAGTATAGAAGGAAGAATGAAAGATGCAAAATATGTAGAAACGGTAGTAAAGGCATATAGAAAAGCTATAGATGATTTTTATAAAGACCCTCAAAATTATAAGTTTGATGAGTCACTTATGAAAGACATAAGAAATAGTAACTACAGAGAATATACAACAGGATTCTATTTAGAAGAGACAAAAATATATGATGAAGAATATTTCAAACATCTTAACTAAATAATAAGATGTGTTAAAAATGTAAAGAGACATAAATAAGTATCACATATTTAAGGAGAGAAATTGAAAATGAAGAATAATAAGAGACCACTTATAATAGGAATAACTGGAGGAACTGGATCTGGGAAAAGTACAGTTTGTAAATCTATAATAGAAAATATACCAGAAGAAAATATATCAATTTTAGAGCAAGATGCGTATTATAAGGATCAAAGTCACTTGAGTTTTGAAGAAAGATTAAAAACTAATTATGATCATCCACTTTCTTTTGATAATAAACTTTTAATACAACATATAGAAGATTTATGTGAAGGAAAGTCTGTTGAAAAGCCAGTATATGATTATGAAATTCATACAAGAAAATTAGATGAAACTATAACAATAGCTCCAAAAGATATAATAATAGTTGAAGGTATTATGATATTAGAAGATGAAGAGTTAAGAGATAAATTGGATATAAAGATATATGTTGATACAGAAGATGATATAAGAATTCTTAGAAGAATACAAAGAGATATAAAAGAAAGAGGTAGAACAGTAGATTCAGTAATAGATCAATATTTAAGTACTGTTAAACCAGCTCATGATCAATTTGTAGAGCCATATAAAAAATATGCGGATATAATAATGCCAGAAGGTGGGCATAATCAAGTTGCAATAGATATAGTAATATCTAAAATAAGAAGTGAATTGAATTTAACACACTAAAATAAGTATTAACCCCTTAGAATTTGTCTAAAATGATAAATACCTAAGGGGTGATTTTATGTCTAGATTAAAAGGACCTCTATCTATAAAAAGTAGAGGTAGATTTAGGTCTATATTTTTTATAGCCTTAACCATATACGGATTTTTAGTTTATAGGTTGACTGATATTTCAATCTTTAAAAGTGAGGAATATTCAAAACGTGTAGAAAATCAAAGTACAGAAAAAGTAAAACTGAATTCTGGAAGAGGAATAATTTATGATAAAAATAATATTCCTTTAACAGATACAGTTAAAAAGACCATACTTTTAGTGCCACAAAAAATTTTAAATGGAGACTACAAAAATATTACATTAATAAAGAAAGCTACAAATCTTACTGATGAAGATATATTTAAAGCAGTTCAAGATCAATTATTATCTAGTATGATTGAAATTGAAGTTGAAAACTTTAATAAAAATATGAAAAAAGAACTTGAGGATGAAGGTATAATAGTTGAAGAAAAAACATATAGATACTCAGAAAGTAATCTTTTAACACATACTATTGGATATTTAAAGAAGTCTGACGAAAGCGCTCAAAGTGGAATAGAAAAAAGTATGGATGAAGTTTTAAAAGATAATAATGAAGAATATGTTTCTGTATTTAAAGCCGCAGACTCTGGGAAAAGTCAGGGATTAGATATTCTTGAGGGAAGTATAAAATCAACAAAATATAATGAAGAAGATAAACACTTAAGGCTTACAATTGATTCTAAACTACAAAAGATAGTAGAAGAAACTGTTGATGAAGAATCTAATCCAACTGCAGTTGTAATTTCAGATATAGAAACTGGAGAAATACTAGCAATGAGTTCAAGACCTAATTATAATCAAAATAATATAGCAGAATATATAAATAGTAGCAACAGAGAACTAGAAAATAGAGCTATATCAGTTACTTATCCTCCAGGATCAGTTTTTAAAATAGTTGTTTTATATGCAGCTCTTACTAACAAAGTAATAGATGAAAATTATACTTACAACTGTACAGGTGAAGTTAAAATAGGAAATAATAAAGAAGTGCTTCATTGCCATAATACTGATGGTCATGGAGTTGAAAGTTTAGAAGATGCATTTTCAAATTCTTGCAATACTGCATTTTATGATATAGCCTCAAAGGTTGGAAAAGAAAAAATATTAGAAGCTATAGAAACTTTACACTTAGATGAAAAAGTTGGTATAGGAATAGATGAAGAAATATCATCAAAAATACCAACAGAAATAGCTTTAAGAAACTTAGCCATAGGTCAAGCTGATATTGAATTTACACCTTTGCAAATAAATCAGCTTACTCAAATTATAGCAAATAATGGAACATATAAGCCACTATACATATACGATAGTATAATAAACAATGATAAAAGTATTATTGAATCATTTAAATCTTCAAAAAGTGAAGAAATAATATCGCCATATATAATCACTCAAATAAAGGAGATTATGGAATCTGTTTCAGAATATGGAACAGCTAAAGAACTTAGTGACTTAGAAGGTGGATGTGGAGTAAAAACAGGTACTGCTCAAAGTAATATTAATGGTGTATCTATAAATCATGGATGGATAACTGGATTTTATCCACAAGAGGAAGCAAAGTATGCAATCACAATTTTAGTAGAAGGAACAAAGGATGAAAGTAAGTCTGCAACTCCCATATTTGAAACAATTTGTAATAAAATAAATAAGGAATATTTTTAAAATAGTCAACTTATACTCTCTTAATACATATAATTTAAAATGATATGTGTTCAAAGGGGGTGGACAGTTGACTATTATCAAATCATTTGAAAAACCATTAACCCCTGAAGAAGAAGTATACTATTTAACCAAGTTTAAGCTAGAAAATGACGAGTCAGCTAAGGAAGTATTAATTGAAAGAAACATGAGATTAGTAGCACACATAGCGAAAAAATATAACAACTCAACAGAAGATCAAGATGACCTCATTTCTATAGGCACAATAGGATTAATAAAGGCCATTGAGACGTATAATGTTGATAAAGGAACACGACTTGCGACATATGCATCTAAATGTATAGAAAATGAAATTCTTATGAGTATAAGAACTAACAAAAAAAATAAGTTACAGGTGTCACTTCAAGATCCTATTGGAACAGATAAAGAAGGAAATGAAATAAGTTTAATAGATGTATTAGGGACCGATATTGATTATATTGTAGACCA
Source organism: Romboutsia sp. CE17 (assembly GCF_012317385.1). Taxonomy (GTDB): domain Bacteria; phylum Bacillota; class Clostridia; order Peptostreptococcales; family Peptostreptococcaceae; genus Romboutsia_E. Next base: position 1,975,181 of record NZ_CP051144.1, on the reverse strand, counting down.
AGTTGAACTTAAAGTCGAAATAGGTAAACTTTATGAAAATTTAGATAAAATATTAACTGATAGAGAAAAGGAAATCATAAAGTTAAGATATGGTCTAACTACTCTAGGTTATAAAACTCAAAGAGAAATAGCACAAAAACTTGAAATATCTAGGTCCTATGTGTCTAGGATAGAAAAAAGAGCTCTTAAAAAACTAAGAAAAGAACTTAAAACAGAAAAAAGCCTTGATTAAGGCTTTTTTTTGTTTTAAATCAAGAATTGACAAATTATTTAGATTTATTGTGATAATATTACATATATGCTGTTAAATAATATATATTGTATAAGGCGGGATTAAATATGGATAATTTGTATGAATATAGAGAAATGATAGAAATTTTAAATATTATAATACTTACTTCTATCATAATATTGTCAACATCTCTGTATCTACTATATAGAAACTCATCTTTTATTATATTGACAATATTATATATTTGTGAAATATGTGTAAGTTTTTATACTAAATATTATATTTCTGATGAAATTATAGAAAAAAATATTTTATACCTAATTAGCCTAGTATATTTAATAAAAATATTGGGGCTAACTATATTTTATAAAAAGATAAATTTTAAGCTTTATTTGAATTTTTTAATAATTATAGGATATATAGTAGGGATATTATCATTAAGTAGTAGTTATGAAATAAGCTTAATTATAAGTTTATTAATAAATATTTTAATTGTTATTTTAGGATTAATAGACAAAATAAACAATGTTAAACGCAATTTAAGTAAAAATAAACATAAATTAATATTAAATAAAAAATACATATCAAAATCAATTAAAGAAATACATTCAGAATCTAATCTAAAATACGATCTCAAGGAAAAAATTAAGACGCTAAATTATAAAATAGAAAACACAATGGAAGTATTAGATGTACCAATATTTATTTTAGATGAAGAGTATAAGTATATATACGGAAATAAAGTGTTTCAGTTATTTCTAGAAAGAGATGGAGTTGATTTAAATAAAATAGGTATCAAAGAATACTTAAAAAATAAGGTTATAAATTATAAAGAGATGATTGAGAATATAAAAAGTAAAAAAGAAGAGTTAGGCAAAATTATAAATATTTATACATATAGTAATAAAGTTTTTAAGTTTTCATGTAATTCAGATATTATAAATGGAAAAAAAATAAAAATATGTATTTTAGAAGATGTAACTGATGATATGAATATGAGTGCCGAATTAAAAGAAAGTGAAGAAAGATATAGAAATCTTATGAATATATTGCATGATGGCGTGGTGATTCATAACTTAGATATCATAAGTTATATAAATGATAAGGCTCTAGAAATATTCAATATAAATAAAAATGTAAACAAAGTATTAGTAATAGATGATATAAAATCTAACATAACAAGAAATTTTAAGAAAAGATTTATGAAAAATATAGAGCTAGTAAAGAGTGGTAAGGAAGAAAGGGTTATTACAAATTTAGAAACTGAAGATGGTAAGATTATTGAATTTATTACAACTTCTATAAATCTTAATAATACACCAATGTTGTTAAGTATGGTAATCGATATTACTGATTTAGAAAATGCTAAGCTAGAACTGGAAGAAAGTGAAAAGACATACAAATTATTATTACAAGCTCTTCCAGAAGGGATTGTAATAATAGATAAGAAGACAAAAGTACATACTTATAGAAATAAATCTATGATAAAAATACTTAAACATATAGGATATGACAGATTCAATGAAATTGTAAAGGAGTATGTAAAAAGTGAAAGTTATGGAAAGTTTAAAAAGTTTTCTAATAAGGATGATAGAAATACAACTTTATCAATAGCGATAACGGATTTAAAAGAAGATAACAATTTAGTATGTGTTGTGAGTGTATTGGATAATGAGTATAGATCAGTGCAAATGGTTGAAAAATTAACTGATATGGAAAACAAATATAAGTTTAAAACAGAATTTTTATATACAATTGCTGAAAATTTAAAAAAACCTATAAATACAATATTTGAAGTTAATAAAATACTCCAAAATAGTGAGGATAGGGCTGATTTTAAATATATTGATAATTACGCCAAAGTTGTTAGGCAAAATTCATACAGATTAAAAAGATTACTTAACAATATTGAAGAAATAAGTAAAATTGAAAATGGAATTTTAGATATGAACTATAGTAGATGTGATGTGGTTAAATTTACAGAAAATATTGTCATGTTGGCCAGAGAATATGCAAATGATAAAAATTTAGAAATACTATTTATAAAAAATATAAATAAAAAAATTATATTAATAGATAAAGATAAAATAGAAAAGATGTTATTAAACTTATTATCAAATGCAATTAAGTTTAATAGTAACAATGGGAAGATATTAGTATCAATAAACTCAAATAAAGATGAAGTCATTATATCCGTAGAGGATACAGGGGTAGGTATACCTGAGGATAAAATAGAGTCTATATTTGGAAATTTTGAGCAAGTAGATACAACTTTATCTAGAGGAGCAGAAGGTACTGGTGTGGGGTTAGCGTTAGTGAAAAAATTGGCAGATGCTCATAATGCAAAAATTAATGTATATAGTAAAGTTGGATATGGAAGTAAATTCGAGATAGTATTAGAAAATAATAATATATTAGAATCTAAAGAAGATGAACAGTTAGAGTATAAAGACACGGATATAGAAAAAATTGATATAGAATTTTCAGATATATATTTTGATATAGGATCGTAAATTAGTATTTGGTTATTTAAGAGGGGAAATGAGATGTATAAATATTTAGATATAGTCAATGTATCAATTCTTGTTACAGGTTTATATATAGTATCTACCAACTTAATAGGCAATAGAGGTAAAAAGTCAGCAATGCAGTTTATAATGATGCTAACTGTAATTTATTTAAAGGTAGTACTTATTTTAGATATTGATAATTATGGAATATATGAATATATTAGTGTAATAAGTGATTTAATATTATTAATATCATTAGTAGATATAGAGCTTATAGAGTGTAAAAATAGAAAAATAATATCGACATTAAATTATTTAGCAGTAATAAGCATCTTATTTATAGATATACATATTGGAAATAAGCTTTATATTACTATAATAGAATCATATATATTAATATCAAGTTTGTACTTACTTTCAACATATATATTAAAAAATAAGTTTCATATAAAATATATACTTCATTTTTTATATTTTGGAGAAATATCCATGAACTTAATATTATCAAGCAGTGAATTGTTAGCAAATATAAATTCTGTTTTTGGTGTTATATTAAGTATATATATGCTACTAAGAGTATTTAATTTATATGTAAAGGATTCTTATAAAAAGAGTACAGATATTGTCAGCAAAATTAATAGAAGCAATATAAATATAAAGATACATAACGAAAAGCTAAACATGAAAAAAAGTTTAAATAATGATATGAGCGAGCTGATAAATAAAAAAGAAAGTTTATTAAAGTTGATGTTAAAAGATTTTAATAAGTGTATATTTATGATAGACGAAGAAAATTATATTTCAAATGAAGATAAAAGCTTTTATTTCTTATGGAATGAATATGAAGACTATAAATATAATATTAACTTAGACTTTTTTTGTAAAAATAGTATAAAAGATAGTGAAGAATTTAAAGCTGCTATAAATCTAGTTAAGACAGATTGTAGAGAGTTAGAGTTTGAAATTATAGACAACAAAAATAGGATTTTAAGCTCTAAATTAGCTCCGATTAAATTAAGTAATGATAAAAATGGAGTAATATGCATAATGACGGATATAACATCTAAAAAGAATATTGAGATGAAAATAAAAGATAATGCGACGAAATATAAAAAAATAGTAGATAATATTCCTTACTCAGTTTTGGTTACAAGTAGAGATGAAATATTATATAACAATGATAAAAACCAATATATAGACTTTAATAAAGATGATATAAAGAATATAATTTTAGGAAAGTATCCAATTGAAGAGCTATATTACACTTATAATAATGGGATGGATGTTTGCTTAAATATAGAAAAAATAAAATATATAGATGGTGAAGAACCTAGAAACTTATTTGTAATTAGAGATATAACAAATTATAAGAATGTATTAAAGTTATTAGAGTACAGTAAGCGTAAATATGAATCTTTAGTTAATATTATTCCTGAGGGAATATATGTAATGAACTTTGAAAATAGAGTTCTTAAATATGCAAATAATGCATTCTTTAGTATGCTTGGTACAAATGAGCTTTCAAATATTGATATTGATAATATAAGTAAAAATATAGCTGTTGCTTCAGGTAATATTAATGATAATGTTAAATATAAAAGAGATGTATTAATTAATAACTTGGGTCAAGAAATCAACATAGAATGTGGAGGAATGCTTTTAGATATAAATAAGAAAATTAAGATGATAGGAATAGTAAGAGACATTACGGAACAAATAAAAGCTGAAATGATAGAAAGGGAAATCGAAGAAAAAGAAAATTTAAGTAGATCTAAAACTGAGTTTTTTATAAATATGTCTCATGAACTGAAAACACCATTAAATCTTATACATTCAAGCAATCAACTCATAGATGTGGTTTACAGTGAAGAATTAAAGAGAAATAATAAAATTGATATTTTGGAAACTATAGGTGTTGTTAAAAAGCATGTTAATATACTAATGAGTTTAATAGATAATATTATAGAACTAGCTAAATTACAGGCTGATTTCCATGAGGTGCAAAAGGATTATTATAATATTGTTGATATTTCAGAAAATATAGTTGATGAGCTTAGTAGATTTATGAATGAAGGCGTTAATATAATCTTTGATACCGATGATGAAGAAAAGATAGCTAATATTGATCCTGATGACATAGAAAAAGTAATTTTAATATTATTATCTATAGTAGTAAAATATTCTATGGATAAAAGTAACGTTTATTTTAATCTAGGTAGTAGAAAAGATTATATATCTATGTCTATAAAAAATATAGGTGGTTATGAGTATAAAAAATATTCAAATTATAGTGAGAGAAAAGTATTAGATATGGGTATAACTTTAGCTAAATTAATTGTAGAGCTATATGAAGGAAACTTAATAATAAATGCTGGTCCAGATAACAGTATAGAAATTTTAGTAGAAATAAAAGCTGATTATGAAATTAAAAAATATAAGAATCATACAATAAATAGACAGGAAGGTTTTATTTACTCAGAGTACAAAAAAATGTGCAGCTTTTAATACTATAAAATATGGTATAATTTAGAACTAAATTGATAATAAATCATGGTAGGAGGTAATATGAAAATTAATTCAAATACAAAAACAATATGTTTATTAGGTCACCCTATAAAGCAAAGTTTTTCACCTAGTATACATAATTACTTATTTGAAAAATACAATGAAAATTTTATTTATGTATGTTTTGACGTAAATCCTAATATGCTTGGAAATGCAGTTGAAGGAATTAAATCTATGAATATGAAAGGGTGTAATATAACAATACCTCATAAGGTAGAAGTTATGCAATTTTTAGATGAAGTTGATAAAAATGCAAAGTTAATTGGAGCGGTAAATACTATAAAAAATGAAGGAGGAATATTAAAAGGATATAATACAGATGGAAAAGGATTTGTAAAATCTATATTAGACAAAGGATATAAAATTGAAAATAAAAATATTATGATTATTGGAGCTGGGGGAGCTTGTAGAAGTATAGCTGTTGAACTAGCTTCAAACAATGCATCATCTATAGAAATAAGAAATCGTAGTTCAGAAAAGGCTATAGAAATAATCAAAATAATTAATAATAATTTTAATACAAAAGCTAGTTTTTTAACGGATGAAATAAGAAAAGTAGATTTAGACTCTATCGATATACTAATAAATACAACACCTATTGGTATGGGAAATAATGAGTGTCCTATTGATGAGAACATTGTACCAAAGGAAGATTTATTAGTTTGTGATATAGTTTATAAACCACATGATACTAATTTTATAAAGTGGGCGAATAAAAATGGATTAAATGTTATCTATGGTATAGAAATGTTAATCAATCAAGGGTTGGAAGCATTTTATATATGGACAGATATTAGTCCTACAGCAGAAGATTACAACGTAATAAAAAATATTTACCTAGATAGTATAAAATAAATATTACTAAGAAAGGTATGAATTGAAATTAATAAAAATTTACTTACTAAAGAAAATGGATTTGCATTAATTGAATGCATAATAAGCTTATCGATTTTAATATTAGCGGCATACACTATAACAATTACACTTCAAGGTAGTTATGAGTTTACTGCAAAAAATAAACATAATATAGAAATGGTAAATATAGCAGAAGCTTATATTAATGAAAAAAAGGAAATGATAAAGTATTCAGATAATGAGAATTTTAATTTCTATGAAGAAAAGCAAATAGATAAGTATAAAGTAGAATCAAAAATAAAGAAAAATGAACTGTATTATCAGTGCTATGAATTAAACGTTAAAGTTAGTTTAAATAATAATATAGTGGAGGTTAACACTTATGTGGCGAAAGAATAATGGATCTATATTAATAATAGCACTGATAGTATTTTCTATAATAAGCACCATATGTATGGCATGTATTGGTCTTGCATATACAAATATTAATATTTATGGCTTAGAAAATAAAAATTTACAATTAAAAGAAAATGCACTAAGTGGAATAGAAATAGTTTATGCAAATATGAAAAAAGAAGTTTATAACGCTATTGACTACTGTAATAGCTCTAGTGAATTTATAAATTATTTTAAAAAAGATGATTACGAAAATTTTATTAATAATGCAAAGAACATCTCAAATAGCAACTTAAACAATTTATATATAGAATTAAATAATAAAACTAATCCAGAAGAAACTAGTAAGCTGGAATTTATCCTGTTAGTCAAATCAAATGAAGGCAATTATAAGAAAAATATTCAAGTTAATATACAAATTAAAAATCCATGGTCAGAAGCAAAATTAGAAGAATACTATTTAGATAAAGACTCTAAAGGAAATAACTATGCAGAAAATAAAGAGAATTTAGAAGGAAATGAAGTTTTAAATGAAGATAATATAGGAGAACAAGATGGTAATATGATAAAAAATAACGACTTAAATAAACATAATAATAATGATTTACATGAAATTGATTCAAAAGAAGATTTAAAAAAACAAAAACTAATAACTATATATAATTATGGAGAATTATAATATGAAAAGAGAAGGCGTGTAACTTTAATAGAATTAGTAATAACTATTGGAATAATTGTACTAATTAGTACTATATGTATACCTATGCTTAATACATCTAAATATGATATAAGTTCATATGCAAAACAATTATGCAGTGATATAAGATATGTAAGAGCTAATAATATGCTTGGAAATATGAATACATATATACAGATTGTAAAGGGAAAAGGAAGTTATATTTTGATGGATAAAGGGATTAAGGTAAAAGAAATACATCCTCCGAGTAGTGTTAAAACTAGTTGGTATAGTGATAAGATTAGATTTAAAAGGGATGGTATTCCAAATCCAACAGGTGGAACTATAAAAATAATGAGTAAAAAGTATAATAACGAAATAACTGTAGTTCCTGTAAGTGGTAGAGTATTATTGAAGGAAGGTCAATATGAAAAGTAGTAAGGGATATTTGCTTTTAGAGAGTATTGTATCATTAACCTTAATAGCTACTTTAACTTTAACATTATATTCTTTGTTAATATTTAGCATAAAGGTTAGTGCTTCAATTGAAGATAAGGTAGAACTACAACAGCAAGGTTTGGAAATGAGTAAACATATTAAATCTCTGATTGAAAAATCAAAAGGTATAATATCAGTAGAGTATGATAATATAGAAAGTATAAAGGAAGACGGAATTGAATATAAAAGTGCTAAGTCAATAAAATGTAGATATAAAAGCGATTTAGAAAATAGCAATTCTAGTGTTAAAAATAAAGAAATTAGCTATAAATATAATCAGAAAAAATTATTTATTAATAGTCTAAAAGCTAATAATCAAAGTGATATAGGCGGTTATGAGATTGGTGATTATGTTGAAAGAATGTATGTTAGTAATAAAGATGATAAATTTATTGATGTGAAACTTAGATTATGTAAAAATAATGAAGTATATGAAACTAAATTTAAAGTATATATAAGAAATTTTGAAAGGGGAATTTAGTTGAAGGTTATATTAATAGGACTTATGGGTGCAGGTAAAACAACAATAGGGCAAGAGCTTGCTAATAAATTAAATTATAATTTTATAGATATGGATATTGAAATAGAAAAAATAGCAAATATGACTATAGTTGATATTTTCGATAAATATGGTGAAGATGAATTTAGAAGAATAGAAAGTGAATTATTGGAGAAAATTGTTTTACAAGAAAACATAATTATCTCTACAGGTGGAGGAATAATAAAAAAAGATAAAAATAGAAAGATATTAAAAAATGAGAGAGAGGTTATATTTTTAGATGGAAGCGTAGATACACTTTTAAGAAATGTATCTAATAGCATAGATAATAGACCATTATTAAAAAATAGCGATAATTTAAAAATAAGGATAAATCAGCTTTTAGATGAAAGATATGATAAATATAAAGAGTGTTCAAATATACAAATAGATATAAATAACAAAAATATAAACGAAGTGGTTAGCCAAATACTTGTTTATATAAGATAATATATGATATTATTATATAGTGATAAAGTAGTAATCAAAGTTAGGAGGCTAACATGAAAGTCATAGTTATAAATGGACCTAATTTAAATATGCTAGGGAAAAGAGAACCATCTATTTATGGAAATGATACATTAGAAGATTTAGAAAAGTACATAAAAAGTGAATTTAGTGAAAAAAATATTAATATTGAATTTTTTCAAAGTAATTATGAAGGAGCTATTATAGATATGCTTCATAAAGCTAATGATGAATTTGATGGTGTTGTAATTAATCCTGGTGCTTTTACACATTATAGTTATGCAATTCATGATGCCATAAAATCTATCAAAACCAAGGTTGTTGAAGTTCATATATCTAATATCCATCAAAGAGAGGAATTTAGACAAAAAAGTGTTACAGCACCTGCTTGTATAGGACAAATATCTGGTTTTGGATTTTATGGGTATATATTAGCAATAAATGCAATTTTTAATATAAAATCGTAAATATTATACAATATATACCAATACAACTTGACAAGATTACAATAGAATATATAATTGAAAAATGTAAGGTGATTATAAGATAAGTAAAGGGTTTTATAGAATTATTTAACTAAGATTAAAATAAGACTTTTGCTTATAATAATAGATAGATAAGTAAATCTAAGCATCACCCAAATATATTCATACAAGAAATTTATTTTTATGGAGGGACCAAAATGGTATCAGCAAGTGATTTTAGAAAAGGTGTTACTTTCGAAAAAGATGGACAACCATGTTTAATAGTTGATTTCCAACACGTTAAACCAGGTAAAGGTGCAGCTTTCGTAAGAACTAAGTACAGAAACTTAAAAACAGGAGCAATAAGAGAAGAAGCTTTCAACCCAAGTGATAAATTCCCTAAAGCTCATATAGAAACAAGACAAATGCAATATTTATACAATGATGGTGAGTTATACTACTTCATGGATGAAGAAACATATGACCAAATACCATTAAACTATACACAAGTTGAAGATGCTATAAAATTCTTAAAAGAAAATGAAGTAGCTACAATAAGATTCTACCAAGGGCAAGCTTTTCAAGTTGAAGCTCCAAACTTTGCAGAATTAGAAGTTGTTGAAACAGAACCAGGAATAAAAGGAGATACTGCAAGTAACGTAACTAAAGCAGCTACAGTTGAAACTGGTGCAGTTGTTCAAGTTCCTTTATTCATAAACCAAGGAGACAAAATCAAGATAGATACAAGAACTGGAGAATATTTATCTAGAGTTTAATTAATTTATGTATATAAAAGCTTATATATCTTAATAATAAAGATATATGAGCTTTTAATATATATAAAGAAAGAGAGGGCCATTATGAAATACTTATATGAAGAAGTAGCATACCTAAAAGGTCTTGCAGAAGGTTTAGAGATAAGTAAGGAAACAAAAGAAGGAAAAATAATACATAAAATAGTAGAAGTGTTAGATAGTTTTGCTGATGCAATAGTAGACTTAGAAGAAGAACAAGCTGATCTTATAGAATATGTAGAATCCATAGATGAAGATTTAGCAGACATGGAAGATGATATTTATGAAGATGAAGAAGATGACTATGAGGAAAGTGATGACAGCTTTAGCTATGTAGAAATGGAGTGCCCTAACTGTGGTGATTTAGTAGATATAGATGAAGATCTATTATACAATGATGACATAGACGTTATATGTCCAAATTGTCAAGCAATAATATTATCTTCTGACGATGATGATAGCTATATAGAATGTACAGAAATTTGTGACTGTGATGATGATTTATAAAAAATGATAAATAGATGAAATTAATTACCTATGAGGCTATATAGTTTCATAGGTTTTTGCGTGTTACAAAGAAAATTTTAGTTTTGCAATAGTTAAAAAAAAATAGTACACTATAATCTAGAGATAATAAACTCGGAGGTCGTATTATGAAAATAAGTAAAAGAATTTTAGATAATATATGTAAATTTGAGGAAAATATAGACTATAAGTTTAATAATAAGGAGTACATACTTGAGGCTCTTACTCATAGTTCGTACTCTAATGAGAATAAAAGATATAACTTCAATGAAAGATTAGAATTTTTAGGCGACTCTGTATTAAGTATAGTTGTTAGTGATTACTTATTTAAGAACGAAAAAGAATTACCTGAAGGTGAGCTTACAAAACTAAGAGCGAGTATAGTTTGTGAGGAATCTTTAAGTGAAGTAGCAAATAATATAAAATTAGGAGAATATATGTTGCTTGGAAAAGGTGAAGAAGCAACTGGAGGAAGAGAAAGAATATCTATTCTTGCAGATGCTTTTGAGGCTGTTATAGCAGCTATATATCTGGATGGGTCAATAGAAGATGCTAAAAAATTCATATTAACTAATATGGAAGATATAATATTAGATGCAAGAAGAGGAAAAATATTTAGAGATTATAAAACTCACTTACAAGAGGTATTACAAGGTAAGGGAGAAAGTAATATATGGTATAAGTTAATAGATGAAAAAGGTCCAGATCATAATAAGAGATTCATTATGGAAGTTGGTATAAATAAAGATGTATTAGGTGTTGGTGAAGGTAAAAGTAAAAAGGAAGCAGAACAATTTGCGGCAAGAGTGGCGTTAAATAAAATTTTATAAAGTATATTTAAATATGCCATAAATAAGTAAAGGATGATAAAAATGAAGAAAAGAATAATACCTATATTTGTGCCTCACAGAGGTTGTCCTCATGATTGTATATTTTGCAATCAAAAGAAAATTACAGGAGTTAGCACAGATGTTACAAGTAAAGATGTTAGAAAGATTATAGAGGAATATTTACCAACTATAGATAAAGATGCAAGTGTAGAGGTTGCATTTTTTGGAGGTAGCTTTACAGCAATAGACGAGAAAATACAAAATGATTTATTATCTGTAGCTAAAGAGTATGTTGAAAAAGGATTAATTCAAGATATAAGAATGTCTACTAGACCGGATTGTATAAGTGAAGATATTCTAAATAGATTAAAGAAATATAATGTGAGTATAATTGAACTTGGAGTTCAATCTATGGATGAAAATGTACTAATAGATAGTGTAAGAGGTCATGATGCAGAAGAAGTAATTAAAAGTGCTAAGCTAATAAAAGAAAGCGGAATAAAATTAGGTTTACAAATGATGGTAGGTTTACCTTCTGATACTGAAGAAAAGTGTATAGATACAGCAAGGCAATTTATAAAACTTAAACCAGATTGTGTAAGGATATATCCTACTTTAGTAGTAAAAGACACAGGCCTTGAAGTTTTATTAAATAAAGGTGAATATAAACCTTTTTCTTTAGAAAAATGTATTCAAATAGTTAAAAAACTTTTAACTTTATATTATGTCAATAATATAAATGTTATAAGAGTTGGTCTTCAAGCTACGGAAGATATTCAAATTGGAAAAGCTGTAGTTGATGGACCACATCATCCTGCTTTTAGAGAATTAGCAGAAGGTGAAATGATAAAGGATTACTTAATTTATATAGCGAAAGAAGACAATGTTCAAGAAGATATAATTGTAAAAACTAATAAGAAAAATGTTTCTAGAATTATAGGAAATAAAAAGTCTAATAGTTTATATATGAAAGACAATATGAAAATTAATTTGAAGACAAAAGAAGATGATATAGATATAAACTGTTTAGAGATTATATTAGATAATAATAAATCTCTAAAAATAACTATGAATGACATATACAGTAGTTTATATAATATTTATAACCTTTAGTTTTATTGAAGGGAGAGATAGGTTTGTACTTAAAAAGATTAGAATTGAAAGGGTTTAAATCTTTTCCAACAAAAACAGATATAGTATTTAAAGAAGGTATTACAGCAATTGTAGGACCTAATGGAAGTGGAAAGAGTAATATTTCTGATGCTGTAAGATGGGTATTGGGAGAGCAAAGTGTAAAAAGTCTTAGAGGTGAAAAGCTAGAAGACGTTATTTTTGCAGGAACAGACACTAAAAAGCCTATGAACTACTGTGAAGTAGCACTTACTATAGATAATAGTGACAATCAGTTAGATTTAGAGTTTAGTGAAATAACAATAAAAAGAAGAGTTTATAGAAGTGGCGAGAGTGAATTCTTTTTAAATAATAAACATTGTAGATTAAAAGATATAAAAGAAATTCTATTAGATACAGGGATAGGTAAGGATGGATATTCCATAATAGAACAAGGAAAAGTCGATGAAATTCTTAGTAATAATCCTATAAATAGAAGGAAAGTATTTGATGAAGCTTGTGGTATATCTAAGTATAGATATAAAAAACAAGAAGCTGAAAGAAATTTAAAAAATACTAAAGAAAACTTAGAAAGAATAAATGATATATATATAGAAATTGAAAATCAATTGAATCCGCTTTTTAATCAACAAACAAAGGCTAAAAAATATATAGAGTTAAGAGAAAAGCTTAAAACTATTGAAGTAAATAGTTATATAAAAGAAATTGAAGCTTTAGAGCTAGAATTAAAAGAGGTTTATAAACATAATAATTTACTTGAAGAGCAATCTATAGAAGTAGAAAAAGAAAAAGCTACTATAGAAAATAATTTTAATCAAACTAATAAAGAAATAGAAGATATGGATGAAACCATAAATAAATCTATTGACTATATAAACTCTATAAAGTCTGTAATATCACAAAAAGATTATGAAATTAATCTTATAAATGAAAGAATAAAGAACTTTAATAGTGAGATTGAAAGAAAAAATAGAGAAGTAAGTAAAATTAGAGAAAAGTTAAGTGAAGATAAGTTAACTATACAAAGCTTACATCAACAAAAAGACGAAAAAGAAAAGCAAATAAATAATTTAGAAGATAGCTTAAAAGAAATTGAAATAAAAAATAATGATAAAAAATCTACTATAGAAGATTTAAATAAAAAGATAGAGGATTTAAAAGACGATATCATAAACTTACTAAGTAAAAAACAAGATGCAAGTAGTAAGCTTTCTACACTTAATGCTAATAAAGAAAATATTAATTCTAGAAAATATTCAATAGATAGTGATATCGATGAACTTAATAAAAAAATATTATATAAAAATGAAGAGCTGAATAATTTTCAAAAGAGTCTTAGTCAAGAAAATGATAATATAACGGATTTAAAACTAAAGTTAGAAGCTCTTAACAGAGAACTAAACTGTTCAATAGAAAAAGATAATAATCTAGATAAAGCAATACAAAAGAACAAATTTAGCTTAAATGACTATAATTCAAAGCTAAATATATATATAGATATGGAAAATCACTATGAAGGTTTTAATAGAGGCGTTAAAGAGGTTTTAAAAAATAAAAATCTAAAAGGGATTTATGGAGCATTAGGACAAGTTGTAAGTGTTGATGAAAAGTATGAAAAAGCAATAGAATCAGCACTTGGAGCGTATATGCAAAATATAATTACTTCAGATGAAATTAGTGCTAAGTTTGCAATAAATTATTTAAAGAAAAATAATTTGGGAAGAGTTACCTTTTTACCTATTAATATAATTAAGTCTAATAAGATAGATTTAAGAAATATTAGAGCAAATACGAAATTTATTGGAATAGCAAGTGATTTGATATCTTATGATGAAAAATATAGAAATATATTAGAAAACATACTAGGAAGAACTATAATAATAGATAATATAGATGAAGGGATAAAGTTTGCAAAAGAAACAAATCATAAATTTAAGATAGTTACCCTAGATGGTGAAATATTGAATCCAGGAGGTTCCTTAACTGGAGGAAGCTTGCGAACTAATGGGAATATATTATCTAGGAAAAGACTTATAGCAGAGTATAGTGAAAAAATAAATGCTATGAAAGTAGAAACTGAAAACCTAGTAAGCCAAAAAGAAGAGTGCAGAAAAATAATAAATACTACGAAAGAAAATATAGAAAATACTAAAAGTAATATTTCTGAAATAGAAAAATCTATAATTATAAAAAAATCAAATATTAATAGAGTTAATGATGAAATAAAGTCGTTAAAAGATAATAATGAAAAGTTGGAAAGAGAAAAGTCTGAGTTAGGTTCTTTCTTAGATGAAACAATAGAAAAGAGTACCTATGTTAATAAAGAGATTTTAAATTTAGACAATAAACATAAAGAAAATAAAAGTCAAATAGACTACTTAACAGAAGCATTAAAAAATAACAGTAATATGTATGAAGAATATAAGTCTGAATTTGATAAATTGAATTTAAATCTAGTGAAGTATAGGCAAATACATCAAGGTATATTGAAAGATATAGATAGAATATCCAAAGAAAATCAAGAAGCTGAAGAGATAATAAAAGCCCTTGAAATTTCTGTAAAAGAACAAGGAAATCAAATTGGTGAGCTAAAAGAAAGTATTAAATCTGAAAAAGATGAAAAGGAAAATCTAACGAATCAACTATCACATAACAATGAAAGTTTAGAAAATAAAAAGCTTCTAAAAGAAGGATTAAAGCAAAAGTTAGAGGAATTTCATAAGGAATTAAAGGCTTCAGATAGAACTTTTATGGATTTAAAGGAAAGTTTATTTAAAATACAAGGTAAGTTAGAAAGATTAAAATCCTCAAAGGAAACTTATATAAATAAATTATATGAAGGTTATGAACTAACATTTATTCAAGCAATAGAGCTAAAAGATGAAAGTGTTACTGTAGATAAAAAAGTACTAGAAGGATTAAAAAGAGAAATAAGAAATTTAGGTAATGTAAACATAGACTCAATAAAAGAATATGAAGAAGTAAAAGAGAGATATGACTTCTACAAAGAACAAAAGCAAGACTTAGAAGAGTCTATAGAAGTCATAGAAAAACTTATAGCAGATTTAGAAGAGAATATGAAACTTGAATTTGAAGTTAAATTTAATGAAATAAATGAAAATTTTAAATTCGTATATAAGAGATTATTTGGTGGAGGTAATGGTATACTTACTATACTAGACAAAGATAATATTCTAGAAAGTGATATAGAAATAACGGCTCAACCACCAGGTAAGAAGATGAAGAACTTAAGTTTACTATCAGGAGGAGAGAAAGCATTAACAGCAATTAGTATATTATTTTCTATATTACTTGCAAAGCCAACTCCATTCTGCATATTAGATGAGATTGAAGCTCCACTTGATGATGCTAATATAGCTAGATTTGGAGATTTCTTAAAAGAATTATCTAAAGATACTCAATTCATAGCCGTAACTCATAGAAGAGGTACAATGGAAGCTGCTGATTATATTTATGGTGTAACGATGCAGGAAAAGGCAATATCTAAAGTTATAAGTTTAAAATTAAAGGAAGCAGAAGAATTAACAGATGTTATATAAATTTAGTAGGTAGTTCAAACTACCTACTAAATTATTAAAATACTTAGCATTATGGAGGTAACATAAGTGTTTAAAAAATTATTTAAATTTAATAAAAAAAAGCAAGAAGAAGTAAAAGAAATTGAAGAATCTATTGAAAAACAAGATAAAGAAGAGGTTGAAGTTGAACAAGTACATAATGAAGTAGATAATAATGAAGAAAGTGAACATGTAATAACTGAAGAATTACAAGAAGATACAATAGATGAAGTTTGTGAAGCTATAAAGGAAGAAGCTATCGAAGAAGTAAAAGACGACATTAAGAATATAGAAACAAAAGAAGAAATAGACGAAGCTAAAGAGGTTATAGAAGAGTCTGAATATAAAGAAGAGCTAGAAGAAGTTAAGGAGGCCATAGAAGAAATAGGTAGTGAAGAAGTTTCTTATATAGAAAATGATGATAAATATGAAGATATAAAAGAAGTAGATCAAGAATTAGTAGAAGAGGTTAAAGAAAAGAAAGTCAACTTATTTGATAGATTAAAGCAAGGTTTAACTAAAGCTAAGCAAGGTATAACAGATAAGATAGATACAGTATTGAAGTCGTATACAAAGGTCGATGAAGAATTATTAGAAGACTTAGAAGAAGTATTAATAACTGCAGATGTTGGTGTTAATACTACTATGGATATAATTGAAAGACTTAGAGATGTAATAAAGTCAAAGAAGATAACAGATCCGAAAGATGTTAGAAGTGAACTGCAATTAATAGTAGAAGAAATACTGACTTCAGATAACTCAAAGCTTGATGTAGAGCACTCACCAACTATAATACTTATGGTAGGCGTAAATGGAGTTGGAAAAACAACTACTATAGGAAAATTAGCAAATAGATATAAATCAGAAGGAAAAAAAGTATTACTAGCAGCAGGAGATACATTTAGAGCGGCGGCTATAGAGCAATTAGAAGTATGGGCTAATAGAAGCAATGTAGATATAATAAAGCATCAAGAAGGTGCAGACCCAGGCGCTGTAATATTTGATGCTATAAAAGCAGCAAAAGCTAGAAATGTAGATTTATTAATTTGTGATACAGCAGGTAGATTACATAATAAAGCTAATCTTATGAATGAATTAGGTAAAGTATTTAAAATAGTAGATAGAGAATTCCCAGAAGCTAAAAGAGAGGTATTATTGGTAGTTGACGCTACTACAGGGCAAAATGCAGTTTCTCAAGCGAAAACATTCAAGCAAGTAGCAGATATAACAGGAATAGTTCTTACTAAGCTTGATGGTACAGCTAAAGGTGGAGTTGTGCTTGCAGTTAAATCAGAAGTAGATGTTCCGGTTAAATTAATTGGTGTAGGAGAGAGCGTGGAAGACTTACAAGACTTTGATGCGAAGGCATTTTCAGATGCTTTATTTGGGAATAATTAGCTTATAAAAATAAATGTTGACAACACATAAGATTTAATATAAAATACAATGTGTAAAGTAAATAACCTTTACAGTATATCACTTGGGAAGTGAACGAATGAATATAGAAAAAATGATTGAGATTGGGTTATTATTTGAGCAATATAAAGATCTACTTACTGAAAAGCAAAGAGAAATAGTATCTTTATATTACGAAGAAAATTACTCTCTTGGTGAAATAAGTGAAAACTTAAATGTATCAAGACAAGGTGTTTATGATACATTAAAAAGATCAGAAAAAATCCTAAGAGATTATGAGGACAAGCTTAAGTTAGTTTCTCAGCTTAAAGAGCAGGAAAAACTTGTTAAACTTGTTCAAAATAAAATTGTTGACATTAAACAAGATTTATTGCAAAATAGAGATTGTGCTAATTTAATCCCTAAGCTAGAGAACATAGAAGATATATGTAGGGAGATGTTAAAATGATATTTGAAGGATTATCAGATAAATTACAAGGCGCTTTAAGTAAGTTAAAATCAAAAGGAAGATTAACTGAAGATGATGTTAAAAGTGCTATGAGAGAAGTTAAGCTTGCTCTTCTTGAAGCAGATGTTAACTTTAAAGTAGTAAAAGACTTTGTTAAAAAAGTTCAAGAAAGATGTGTTGGGCAAGAGGTAATGCAAGGATTAAACCCTGCACAACATGTAATAAAAATAGTAAATGAAGAACTTACAAGTCTAATGGGAGATGTTCAAAGTAAAATAATGATATCTCCAAAACCACCAACAGTAATAATGATGGTTGGTCTTCAAGGTGCTGGTAAAACTACTACTTCAGGTAAACTTGGTGGATATTTTAAAAAACAAGGGAAAAGACCTTTATTAATAGCTGGAGATATATATAGACCAGCAGCCATTAAGCAGTTACAAGTTGTAGGTGAAAAATTAGATATACCAGTATTTAATATGGGTGATAAAGAAAGCCCAGTAAATATAGCAAAGGCAGGATTAAGTCATGCTATAAAAAATAATCATGACTTAGTTATTATAGATACAGCAGGTAGACTTCATATAGATGAAGCTTTAATGGATGAGCTAAAATCTATAAAAGCTGAAGTTAAACCACATGAAATACTTTTAGTTGTAGATTCTATGACAGGACAAGATGCAGTAAATGTATCGGAAAGCTTTAATGAAGCTCTTGGCATAGATGGAGTAGTTTTAACTAAACTAGACGGTGACACTAGAGGTGGTGCGGCACTTTCAATAAGAGCTGTAACACAAAAACCTATAAAATTCATAGGTATGGGTGAGAAGTTAGATGATTTAGAACCATTCCATCCAGATAGAATGGCTTCAAGAATATTAGGAATGGGAGATGTCCTAAGCCTAATAGAAAAAGCTCAAGAAAGTATAGATTTAGAAAAAGCTAAAGAATTAGAACAAAAGATTAAAAAACAAGATTTTGATTTTGAAGATTTACTACAACAAATGGAACAAATTCAAAATATGGGTCCACTTGATAAAGTATTAGGCATGATACCAGGTATGGGGAATATAAAAGACCAACTTGGTGATGTTGATCTGAATGGAAAAGAAATGAAGAGAAGCAAAGCAATAATACAATCAATGACTCCAGAAGAAAGAAGAGATCCATCGCTATTAAATGCATCTAGAAAGAAAAGAATAGCAAAAGGTAGTGGTACGAGTGTACAAGATGTAAACAGAATGATAAAACAACTTAATGAGATGAAGAAAATGATGAAGATGTTTACAGGCTCACAAAAAAGTATGAAGAAAAGGGGCGGTTTTGCCGGACTTCCTTTCTTTAAATAAATAAAAAAAGACAAAAATTATTCGGAGGTGACTGTAATGGCAGTTAAAATAAGATTAAAAAGAATGGGATCAAACAAAAAACCTTTCTACAGAATAGTAGTTGCGGACTCTAGATCTCCAAGAGATGGAAAATTCATAGAAGAAATAGGATACTACAACCCAGTTTCTCAACCAAAGCAAATAAAAATAAACGATGAGAAAGCTGTTAAGTGGTTATCAAACGGTGCTCAACCAACTGATACTGTTAAAACTTTATTAGTTAACAACGGAGTAATGGAAAAATTCGAAGCTTCTAAGCAAGCTAAGTAATTCATTAGATAACAGAAGCATATATTAGGAGATGAAATATATGAAAGAGCTAGTGTTAGATATAGCTAAGGCTCTAGTTGATAATCCTGACGAAGTTAAAATTGAGGAAAGTATAAAAGAAGATGAAATAATCTTAAAACTTAGTGTTTCTCAAGATGATATGGGTAAGGTTATCGGTAAGCAGGGCAGAATAGCTAAAGCTATAAGAACTGTCATAAGATCTGCTGCAAATAGAGAAAATAAAAAAGTTTCTCTTGAGATAGTATAGAAAGGATTAGGTATATACCTAATCCTTTTTGTTTATAATACGAATAAAATGTAATTCTTGAAAGTAAGGTGACAATCATGAACAATAAATTAACTCACTTTAAAGTTGGTAAGATAGTTAACACTCAAGGTTTAAAAGGAGAGGTAAGAGTTTATCCTTTTACTGATGATATAAATAGATTTGACGATTTAGATGTTTTTTATTTAGACAAAGATTTTAATACAAAATGGAATGTGGAAAGAGTTAGATACAAAGGCAATCTTGTAATAATGAAGATAAAAAATATCGATTCAATAGAGAAGGCAGAAGTATTAAGAGATAAATTTATTTATGTATCTAGAGAAGATGGTAGAGAGCTAGAGGAAGATGAGTATTTTATAGCTGATATGATAGGTTTAGAAGTATATACTGTAGATGGTGAAAAAGTTGGTGTATTAAAAGACGTTCTTCAATATGCTGCAAATGATGTATATATTGTTAAAGGAGAAGAAAAAGAATACTTAATACCTGCTATAATGAAATTTGTACCTACTATAGATATGAAAGAAAGAAAAATGATAATAGACCCTATTAAGGGAATGTTAGATTAGGTGATAAAATGAGATTTCATATAATGACTCTTTTCCCTGAGGTTTTTAATTCATACATGAATGAAAGTATAATGAAAAGAGCTGTTGAAAAGGGAATTATAGAAGTAAATATATATAATATTAGAGACTTCTCGACTAATAAGCATAAAAAAGTAGATGATTATCCTTTTGGAGGAGGAGCAGGCATGCTTATGACTCCACAGCCTATATATGATACTTATAAGCATATAATTGATACGCATAATATAAAAAATCCTAGAGTTATATATTTAACTCCAAAGGGAAAAGTACATAGTCAAGAAATAGCACAAGATATGTCAAAAAATGAAGATATAATACTTTTATGTGGACATTATGAAGGAATAGACCAAAGAGTTATAGATTTAATAGTTACTGATGAAATATCCATAGGAGATTATGTATTGACAGGTGGAGAACTTCCTGCACTTATATTAATAGATTCTATATCTAGACTAATACCAGGGGTGTTAAGTCAAAATGAATCTTTTGAAGAAGAATCATTTAAAGATAATTTATTAGAATATCCTCACTATACAAGACCAAGAGAATTTATGGGAATTGAAGTACCTAAAGTTTTACTTTCAGGAAACCATAAGAAAATTGAAGAGTGGAGATATGAAGAATCGGTAAAACTTACTAAGGAAAGAAGACCAGATTTGTACAAAAAGACTTGTAAGAAATAAAAATATATAGTATAATCGATATTGTTGAAAAATACGGGCGTTCCTCTGCTACACTGGTCAAGTATTAAGAACGTCTATGAACTAGGAGGAAAAAAATGAACGAAATATTAAGATCATTAGAACAAGAACAATTAAGAAACGATGTTCCTAACTTTGGACCTGGGGACACAGTAAAAGTACACGTTAAGATAGTTGAAGGAAAAAGAGAAAGAGTTCAAGTATTCGAAGGTGTAGTATTAAAGAGACAAGGTGCAGGTGCTAGAGAAACTTTCACTGTAAGAAAAATATCTTTCAACGTTGGAGTAGAAAGAACTTTCCCAGTTCATTCTCCAAAATTAGAGAAGATAGAAGTAACTAGAAGAGGTAAAGTAAGAAGAGCTAAATTAACTTACCTAAGAGGTAGAGTTGGTAAAGCTGCTAAGATAAAAGAAGCTAGATAATTAAAGACTTTACTATAAATAAAAGAGTTGTCTAAGTGAGTTATTCATTTTGGCAACTCTTTTTACGTTATACAAAATTGATATTTAAAAATAAGGTGTTTTAAATATCGTTAATTAAATTTTTATAACAGTATAGTAAATTAAAAATTTGAAAATCATAGAAATAAAAGATTGGATTACAATTATTATTATTGAACTGAAGATTATGATATAATAAATAAGTTCGATATGATTAAAAAATAGTATAAATAGTCAAAGGAGTGATAATCATGGCAAGAGGAGATAAAATGAGATCTGATTATGAAGATTATCTTGTAGATGATAATTTACATATAAACTGGTATCCTGGTCATATGAAAAAGACTAAGGAGTTAGTTAGAAGTAATTTAAAATTAGTTGATGTAGTTGTAGAACTTTTAGATGCGAGAATTCCATATAGTAGTAAAAATCCAGATATAGATAAATTAGCAGGAAATAAACCAAGAGTTGTAATATTAAATAAAAGTGATTTAGCTGATAGAAATAAATTAAATAGATGGATAAATTACTATAAGCAGCAAGGAATAAAAGCTATACCTGTTGATACTATGAAAGGTTCAGGTTTAAATAAATTAATAGATGAGTGTAAAAATGTTACTAAAGAAAAAATGGATGCACTAAAGGAAAAAGGTAGAAAAGAAAGACCTATAAGAATAATGATAGTTGGAGTACCTAATGTTGGTAAATCCTCTATAATAAATAAATTAACTGGTAGAAAAAGTACAGTAACAGGAGATAAGCCAGGTGTAACTAAAGGTAAACAATGGGTTAGGTTAAAAGGAAACTTAGAGTTATTAGATACACCAGGTATACTTTGGCCTAAGTTTGAAGATCAAGAAGTAGCATTAAATTTAGCATTTAGTAGAGCTATAAAAGATGAAGTTTTAGATGTAGAAACATTAGCTTTAAGACTTATAGAAAAGCTTATGGACATTGAACCAGAGAAACTAAAGGCGAGATATAAGTTAGAAGAATTAGGCGAAACTGGTCTTGAGACTATGGATATGATAGGTCGTAAGAGAGGATTTATAACTGGAAGAAAAGAACTAGACTACTCTCGTATAGCATATACTGTTTTAAATGAATTTAGAGAAGGTAAGATAGGACAGATAAGCTTAGAAGTTCCTGAAGATATAAAGTAATATATAAATTGAAATTATTAATATAAATAAAAGATTACCTAAAAGACATTGATAGTTGCACAATTGCAATACCTTTTAGGTAATCTTTTTATTATTATTTTATATAATAAAAGGATTACCATTTATAAAAAAGTCAGAAAAAATCTAAAATTTCTAATATTATTGACAATTTAGAAAGTAAAATATATAATAAATTTTAAATTATAATTTATATGCAATATTAGGAGGCATTATATGCAAAAAATGAAAGATATAATGGTGGTAGGATTTGCACTATTTGCTATGTTCTTTGGAGCAGGTAATTTAATTTTCCCACCATTTTTAGGATTAGTATCAGGAGATAGTTGGATAACTGGATTTACAGGATTTATATTAGCAGACGTAGGTTTAGCTTTATTAGCAATACTAGCATCAGCTAAATGTAATGGAGAAGTAAGTAAAGTATTAGGCAGATCAGGTAAATATTTATCTATAGTATTAGGGTGTTCTATAATGATTTGTTTGGGTCCGCTTTTAGCAATACCTAGAACTGCAGCAACTACATATGAAATGGGAATAATGCCATTGGTTGATGGATTTAATCCTATTATTTTCTCTATAATATTCTTTGTATTAACTTTAGTATTAACTATAAAGCCATCAAAAGTTATAGATATAATAGGTTCATTCTTAACACCAACATTATTAATAGCTTTAGCTGTATTAATAATAGCTGGAATATTAAATCCATTAGGTGATATAAGTCATACTCCTATGATAGATAATGTATTTGCAGAAGGTATTAATCAAGGGTATCAAACTATGGATACTCTAGGTGCAGCAGCCTTATCTACAGTAGTAATAGCCACGATAGTAAATAAAGGATATAAAGATGAAAAGCTTAAAGTTAAGTTAACTTTACAAGCTGGTATAGTAGCATCAATAGGATTATGTTTAGTTTATGGAGGTCTTACATATTTAGGAGCAACAGTATCGAATAAATATGGTATAGATGTAGTTCAAACATCATTAATAGTTAATATAACTAGTATGTTACTTGGACAGCCAGGTAAAATAATTCTTGCAATAATAGTAGGTCTTGCTTGTTTAACAACATCAGTAGGTCTTACATCTGCAACGGGACAATATTTTACAAAGCTTACAAATGGAAAATTAAAATATGAAACAATTGTAATTATAGTGTGTATATTTAGTGCTATAGTATCTAATTTTGGAGTTAGTACAATAATTAAGTTCTCAGCTCCGATATTAAGTTTAATTTATCCTGCTACTGTTACCTTAATAATATTAACTTTATTTGGTGAAAAAATTAAAAATGACAATGTATTTAAGTTTTCTACTTATATGGCTTTAATAGTGAGTATGTTAACAGTTGCAAATGATTTTAATATAAATATACCATTTATTTTAAATTTACCTTTTGCTCAATATGGATTTAATTGGATAGTTCCAGTTGTTATAGCAGGTATTATAGGTAGCTTCATAAAACCTAAAAAATCAAATAAATATAAAATGAGTAAAGCTGTTTAATAAAATAGATGTCCAAGATAAACTAAAGTTCTTAAAGTGATTTTAATTTATTTTGGACATTTTTTATATGTAATAAAAGTATTGAATCGGATAGAGTAGCTTATAATAAATTTATATTTTAAATAAAAAATTGTTATGAGAGGTAGAATTATAAGTATTTTTATTAAAATAAGAAATTATGTTAATATATATATGTATTATAAAAGAATAAGGAGAAGCTTATGACAAATAAAAGCGTAAAAGAAATTAAAGAAATAGTAGATAATTTAGAACCAGAAAAATATCTGGAGTACATAGAGATACTAAGATGTGATGAAAGAAAATCGGTACAAAACTTAGCTGTGAAGCTAGCTAAAAAGTTAGATAGTATAAGAAGAGAAGAAGAAAGATTAGAAAGAATAAATTTATATGAAAATGAAGGATATGAGAATGGATATCTTTATATAGGAGGAATAGATGAAGCAGGTAGAGGTCCTTTAGCAGGGCCTGTTGTAGCTGCTGTAGTAGTTTTTAAGCAAGGAACAAAGATCGAAGGTATAAATGACTCTAAGAAGTTAAGCGAATCTAAAAGAGATGAATTATTTGATATTATAAAAGATAAAGCTCTTGACTATGGTATAGGAATTGTAAATAGTGAAGAAATAGATGAGTTTAATATATTAAATGCTACTTATATGGCTATGAAAAAAGCATTAAATTGTTTAAAACAAAAGCCAGACTATTTATTAGTAGATGCAGCTACAATACCTGGTATAGATATAAAGCAAAAACCTATTATAAAAGGTGATTCAAAGTCTATATCAATAGCTGCAGCTAGTATATTAGCGAAAGTAACAAGAGATAGTATAATGTATCAGTATGATGAGATATATCCACAGTATGGGTTTAAGAGTCATAAAGGATATGGAACAAAAGAACATTATGAAGCCATTGAAAAATCTGGTATAACTCCAATCCATAGAAAGAGCTTTTTAAAGAATATGCTATAATATACTAGTAAATATAAAAAATATGGGGGTATTAACAATGGACTATAAAGAAATGTTAAAAAATGCCAGAATAAATTTAAATGGAAGTTGTAGAGTCTGTAAAGTTTGCAACGGGGTAGTATGTGCTGGAGAAGTTCCAGGCATGGGAGGTAAAGGAAGTGGATCTTCTTTTATAGAAAACTTTAAAAGTTTAGAAAAAGTTAAAATAAATATGAGGATAATACATAATGTTTCGAAACCAGATACTTCTTTTGAGTTATTTGGTAGAAAAATGGCATTACCAATATTTGCTGCACCTGTAACAGGAACTACATTAAATATGGGTGGAGGTCTTACAGAAAAAGAATATATAACATCTGTAGTACAAGGTTGTATTGATGCTGGTATATATGCTATGGTAGGAGATACAGCTATAGATTCATTCTTAATGGATAACTTAGAAGTTCTATCAAATAATAGTGGAAATGGAATAGTTTTCATAAAGCCTTGGGAAAATGATGATATAATAAGAAAAATTAAATTATCAGAAGAATCAGGGGCTTTTGCAGTAGGTGTGGATATAGATGCATGTGGACTAGTGACATTATCTATGCACGGTAAAAATGTAGTACCGAAATCAATAGAAGAGATAAAAGAATTAAAGGCATCTACAAAGCTACCGTTCATATTAAAGGGAATAATGACTGTTGAAGATGCTATTATGGCAGTAGAAGCAGGTGTTGATGCTATAGTGGTGTCAAATCATGGAGGAAGAGTATTAGATTGTACTCCAGGCGTTGCTGATGTTCTTCCTAAAATTGCTGAAGCTGTAAAAGGAAAAGTTACTATACTTGCAGATGGCGGAGTAAGAACTGGTGTAGATATATTAAAGATGATTGGTTTAGGTGCCGATGCTGTATTAATAGGTAGACCATTTGTAACAGCCTCTTTTGGTGGAGGAAAAGATGGAGTAAAAGCATACGTAAATAAAGTTAAATCAGAGCTAGAATCAACTATGATATTAACTGGATGTAAAACAATTAAAGATATAGATAGTAAAGTAATATATAAATAATATTTAATTTACTAATAAGAATTAACTGATTTATAAAATATGGTTATCTATTTTCGTAGATAACCATATTTTATTTTTATCTTTAATATATAGTTAATTTAACAAGGTATTATTTAAATGACTTATATATTATATAAAAAGGGGAATATTTCAATAAAAAGGATTATATTTGTATACTTATATAATGTATTGACAATAATTACAAAAAATTACCTATAGGAGTTAAGTATGAATAATAAAGAAAAAGGCGAATTAGGAGAGCGTATAGCTTTAAGATATTTAATTAAAAAAGGTGCTAAAATACTAGAAAAAAATTATAAGATAAAAAGTGGAGAAATAGATATTATTGCAAAATTAGATAATGAACTAGTATTTATAGAAGTTAAATCTAGAAGTAATTTAAACTATGGATATCCAGCAGAAGCTGTTAACTATAAAAAAATTAAGAAAATATTAAATGTAGCAAAGTATTATTTACTAATAAATAATTTACATAATGTTCCTATAAGATTTGATGTATTAGAAATTTATTTTAATGAAAGTAAAATTAATCATATTATTAATGCTTTTTAGAAAGGAAGTAAGCATGTTAAGTATAATTAATTCAAGTAATATTATCGGAATAGAAAGTTTTTTAGTCAAGGTAGAGGTAGATATAACCAATGGGATACCATGTTTTAATATAGTAGGGCTTCCTAGTATGGAGATAAGAGAATCTAGAGAACGAGTAAAATCAGCAATTATAAATAGCGGATATAAATTTCCAAATTCAAGAATCGTAGTGAATTTATCCCCAGCGGATATGAAAAAAGAAGGATCTTTTTTAGATTTATCTATATGTATTGGATTATTAAGAAATCATATAAATAAGGAAGATAATTATTTGGATGAAAGTATGTTTATAGGAGAATTATCATTAGACGGAAAACTTAGAAGAGTAAAAGGTATTTTGCCTATAGTTATAGGTGCAAAAAAGTATGATATTAAAAGGATTTTTATACCGTTTGACAATTTAATAGAAAGTTCTTTCATTGATGGAATAGACATTATACCTATACATAGTTTGAATGAGTGTATAGGATATTTGAATGGAGATCTAGTGATAAATAATGATGAAATTTTAGCTTTGAAAAAAAGCAATACTAACTGTGTAGATGAGATATATGAAGAAGATTTTGAAGATGTTAGAGGCAATTATTTTGTAAAAAGAGGTGCAGAAATAGCTGCTGCAGGTAACCATAATATTCTTATGATAGGACCACCTGGATCAGGTAAAACAATGATAGCGAAAAGAATAAGAACTATTCTACCTAAGATAGATAAAGATGAAATGTTAGAAGTAAGCAAAATCTATAGTGTTGCAGGATTGATCGATGAAGAAATAGGTATTATCAGTAAAAGACCTTTCAGGTCTCCTCATCATACATCTACAAAACAATCATTAATTGGAGGTGGAAATGATCCAAAACCAGGGGAAGTTGTACTATCACATAGAGGTGTATTGTTTTTAGATGAAATAGCTGAATTTGATAGAAGAATTTTAGAAACGCTACGACAGCCTGTAGAAGATAAATATATAAATATATCTAGAATTAAATATAGTGTAAGTTATCCGTGTAATATGTTATTAATAGGAGCAATGAACCCTTGTCCATGTGGATATTATATGTCAGATAAAGAATGCAAGTGTAAATCTTATGAAGTTAATAGATATTTAAATAAAATATCAGGACCATTACTAGATAGATTTGATGTTTTTATAGAAGTCAACCAAGTTCCGTACGGAGAGTTTAAAAATAATAAAACTTCAGAAAAATCTAAGGATATAAAGAGCAGAGTTGAAATGGCAAGGGAAATTCAAAGAAATAGATTTAAAAATGATTTTATAAGTACCAATAATGAAATAAGATCTTCAAAACTTGATGAATATTGCAAACTTGATAAAGAGGCAAAAAAAATAACTGAAATAATTTTTAATAAATATAAATTAAGCAATAGAAGTTACACTAAGCTTATAAAAATGTCTAGAACTATAGCTGATTTAGATGAAAGTAATATTATAAAATCAAGTCATATAAATGAAGCTTTTTCCTATAGAAAAGCTTATTATACTTATTTTAGATAGAGGTGAATTATGGATAGAAAAGATGCTTATTTATGGCTTAAATCTATAAGTGGTATAAGTACAAAAACAATTGAAAAAATAAAAGATGAAGTAGGAAATATTGAGACTTTGATGGATTTTTCAGACAAAGAAATATACAGTTTAAAAAATATAAATTTAAATATTAAAGAAAATATAGTAAAATATAAAAGCAATTCATATTTAGACAAATTAAAAGAAATCTTATATAAAGAAGGTATTAAATATATTTGTGTTGATGATAATGAGTATCCATATGATTTAAAAAACATATATAATCCTCCAATAATATTATTTTATAAAGGAAATTTATCTATACTTAATGATAATTTAAACTTAGCTATGGTAGGATCTAGAAAACCAACTAGATACGGGATAAGTTGTGCTAAAAAATTAAGTGAGCAATTATCAAGTTTAGGTATTAATATAGTTAGTGGATTAGCTATGGGGATTGACTCGTATTCTCATATAGGATGTATGAAAGGAGAAGGAAAAACTATTGCGGTTTTAGGGTCTTCAGTTAATAATCCTCTTCCTAAGCAAAATATAGCATTAGCAAATAATATAATAGAAAATGGAGGTCTTATAGTATCGGAATACAATGTCAACTCTGCTGTAATTCCATCAAATTTTTCTAATAGAAATAGAATTATAAGTGGAGTGAGTAAAGGTGTTATAGTTGTTGAAGCGGCTAGTAAAAGTGGAGCTTTGATAACCACTGAATTTGCATTAGATCAAGGAAAAAATATATTTGCAGTACCTGGGAATATAAACTCAGAAATGAGTAGAGGTTGCCACAAAATCATTAAAGATGGCGCAAAATTAATAGAAGGTTTAGATGATATAATTAATGAATATAATATAAGTTGCATTAAAAATATAGAATTTGGTGAAAATTATGATAATATAGATTTAAGCGAGGAAAGTGTTATCATAATGAATGCTATAAAAAATAATGGAGTCTTGCAAATTGATGACATTTGTGATTATACTGGTATGGAAATAAAATCAGTTAATACAGGACTAAATGAACTAGTATTAAAGGATATTATAATAGAATCAAATAATAATACATATAGTTTAAATGTATAAATAAGATAGATAGTGGGGGTGTGTGCTTTAAAATGGCAAAAACATTAGTCATCGTGGAATCGCCTGCAAAAGCTAAAACAATAGAGAAGTTTTTAGGAAAGAGCCATTACACAGTAAAGGCATCTGTAGGTCATGTAAGGGACTTGCCTAAAAGTAAGTTAGGTGTAGATATAGAAAATAATTTTGAACCTCAATATATTAATATAAGAGGTAAGGGTGATGTTATAAAAGAACTTAAAAAAGAAGCGAAAAAATCTAAACAAGTTTATCTAGCTACCGACCCTGATAGAGAAGGAGAAGCTATATCATGGCATTTAGCTCATATATTGAATATAGAAGAAGATAAAGAATGCAGGATAGAATTTAATGAAATTACAAAAGAAACTATAAAAAAGGCAATAAAGAGTCCTAGAACTATAAATCTAAATATGGTTGATGCTCAACAAGCAAGAAGAGTTCTTGATAGATTATTAGGATATCAAATAAGTCCTATACTTTGGCAGAAAGTAAGAAAAGGTCTTAGTGCAGGTAGAGTTCAATCTGTAACAACTAAGCTAATTTGTGATAGGGAAAAAGATATAAATGCATTTATACCAAAAGAATATTGGACGATAGAAATAGATGCAAAAACAGAAAATAATGAAGATATAGCTCTTAAGTTTTATGGAAAATCAAATGAGAAGATTGAACTAGAAAATGAGGAAGCTGTAAATAGTATTTTGGAACAAATACAAAATCAAGATTTACTGGTTGAAAAAATAGAATCTAAATCAAGAAGAAAAGCTGCGCCAAAGCCTTTTACAACAAGTGTTCTACAACAAGAAGCAGCTAATAAATTATCCTTTACTACAAAAAAGACAATGATGATAGCTCAAGAATTATATGAAGGTATAGACGTAGAAGGTGAAGGTACAGTAGGTCTTATATCATACATAAGGACTGACTCAAGAAGAATATCAGAGGAAGCTAAAGAAAAATCTAAGGAATATATATTAGATAAGCTTGGTGAGAGTTACTATAAAAAAGCTACAGATGATAAAAAGAAGGTTAAAGAAAATAAAAAAGTTCAAGATGCTCATGAGGCTATAAGACCTACATCTGTATATAGAACACCTGAAAGTATAAAGTCATCTTTAAGTAAAGATCAGTTTAAGTTATACAATTTAATCTGGAGAAGATTTGTTGCTAGCCAAATGGAAGATTCTATATTTGATGTTTTAAATGTAGAATGCAAAGTTGGAGATTTTATATTTAAAGCGACAGGATCAAAAATGAAATTTGATGGATATACAAAAATTTATAACTTTATAGAAAGAGAAGATAAAATTCTTCCAGCTATAGAAGAAGGTAACAAATTAAATATAAATGAAGTTATTCCTAATCAACATTTTACTCAACCACCAGCTAGATATACAGAAGCTAGTTTAGTAAAAACATTAGAGGAGTTAGGTATAGGTAGACCAAGTACTTATGTCCCTACAATAACTACTATATTAAATAGAGGATATGTTGAAAAACAAGGTACAAGTTTATGTCCGACAGAGTTAGGTATAATTGTAACTAATATATTAGAAGATAACTTCCAAAAGTTTATAGATGTAGACTTTACAGCTCAAATGGAAAATGATTTAGATACTATAGAAGAGGGGAATACACAGTGGAAAAGTGTAGTAGCTAAGTCATATGAGCCATTAAAAGAGGCTATAGAAACTGCAATTGCAAATGTTGAAAAAGTTAATATGGATGAAGAAACTGATGAAATTTGTGAAAACTGTGGCTCTAATATGGTTATAAAATATGGAAGATTTGGAAAATTCATGGCATGTAAAAACTATCCAGAATGTAAAAACACAAAGCCACTTGTAAATAAAATTGGTGTAAAATGTCCAATATGTAAGGATGGAGATATAATTTTAAGGAAGTCTAAAAAAGGTAAATCATTTTATGGGTGTTCTAACTATCCAAATTGTGATTTTGTATCTTGGAGTAAGCCAACTGGTGAAATTTGTGAACATTGTGGTTCGTATATGATAGAGAAGGTAACTAAATCTGAAACCAAAAATGTATGTTCGAATAAAGATTGTAAAAAATAAAGAATATATAGATAAATACTTTATAATTTGAAAGAAAAATCAAAATATATTTTATATTGAAAAACTATCTATTTTATGATAAGATTCTTATTGCATAAATTATGAATGTAAGTTTTTGTTTGAATATAAATGAATATAAGGAAAGATATAAATAAAGGTTATTTAGGCCTATATTTCATGAGGAGATGATTATAAATGGCGAGCGAAGTATTACAAAAAACGAGAAAAATAAATAGGACATTACAAACAAGTGGAGGAAGTAGTGTTTCATTCGAACTATTAGCAGGTGCATTAGGAGAAGTTCTTAGTGCAAATGTATATGTATTGAGCACAAAAGGGAAAATATTAGGTCTTTATCTTAATGATGAAGCAGATAGCTCTGTAGTTGAAGAAGAAGATACTAATCAAAAAATGTTCCCGAAAGAATACAATAAGAGTTTATTAAAAATATCGGAGACATTAGATAACTTAACTGGAGAAGAAATGCTTAAATTATTCCCTGATGAACATGGAAGACTTGAAAAGTATACTACGATAGTTCCTATACTAGGAAGCGGTCAAAGATTAGGAACTTTAGTTTTATCAAGATATGATGAGAGTTTTACAGATGATGATTTAGTTATATCTGAATACAGTGCTACTGTTATAGGTCTTGAAGTATTAAGAGCCTTAAGTGAAGAGTTAGAATTTGAGATGAGAAAGAAAGCAGTAGTTCAAATGGCTATTGGAACATTATCATATTCTGAATTAGAAGCTGTGGAGCATATATTTGACGAATTAAATGGTAAGGAAGGTTTACTTGTAGCAAGTAAAATAGCAGATAGAGTAGGTATAACTAGATCTGTTATAGTTAATGCTTTAAGAAAATTTGAAAGTGCTGGAGTTATAGAATCTAGATCATTAGGTATGAAAGGAACTCATATAAAAATACTTAATGATAAGCTTATACCTGAATTAAAAAAGGTAAAGAATTCTAACTAATTAGAAATAATGAGAAGGTATCTAAGACTAGATGCCTTCTTTTTGCATTAAAAATTTATATAAATGGGAGGTATAGATGAAGCCTTTAGCAGATAGATTACGTCCAAAAAAAATAGAAGACATGATAGGTCAATCACATATAATAGGAGAAGGAAAAGTATTGAATAAAATCATAAAAAACAAATCAATACCTAATATGATATTATATGGTCCACCAGGAACAGGAAAAACAACATTAGCTAATATAATTGCAAATGCAACAGGAAAGAAATACGTAAAATTAAATGCTGTGAACTGTGGAGTTAAAGAAATAAAAGAAGTTATAGAGTCAGCTAAGCAAGATTTATTTTCTTTTAATGGGATTATACTAATGCTAGATGAGATACAAGCTATGAATAAAAAACAACAACAAGCGTTATTGGAAGTCATAGAAGATGGATCTGTCACATTAATAGCAAGTACAGCGGATAATCCATACTTTGTCATATACAAGGCTATACTAAGCCGAAGCTCTATATTTGAATTTAAGACAATAGATAAAAATGATATTTACAAAGGTCTTAAAAGAGCTGTTAAAAAACTACCTGAATTTTATACATATGATTATATAAATATAGAAGATGAGGCACTAAAAGCAATAGCAGAAACTTGCAATGGAGATATGAGAACAGCTTTAAATAAATTAGAGCTGGCATTTAACTTAGGCATAGATATTGCAGCAAATTCTGTTTATATAACTTTAGATACGGTGTTAGAATCTTCGAATACTAAAATATTAAGTTTTGATAGAGGCGGGGATGATGGATACTCAATACTATCAGCATTTCATAAATCTCTAAGAGGATCAGATGCAGATGCAGCTATACATTACCTAGCAAGGCTTGTTAAAGCTGAAGATATGCAAGGAATAACTAGAAGACTTCTATGTGTTGCTAGTGAAGATGTTGGATTAGCTGTACCTCAAGCTATAACAATAACTGAAGCATGTGTATCATCTGCATTACAATTAGGATTTCCAGAAGCTAGAATTCCTCTTGCTCAAGCAACAGTTTATTTAGCTCAGTGCCCAAAATCAAATTCAGTAGTAACGGCAATAGATTTAGCCTTAGAAGATCTAGACAATATAGAGACTGGGGATATTCCACTCCATCTTAAAGATGCTCATTACTCTGGTGCTAAAGACTTAGGTAGAGGAGTAGATTATAAATATCCACACGATTATCCTAATAATTATGTGAAGCAACAATATCTTCCAGAATCTATAAAAAATAAAAAATATTATACTCATGGAAATAATAAAAATGAATTAGCGTTTAAACATTTTTGGGATAATTTAAAAAAATAGACTATAATTAGTATTAGAGAAATAAATTAATATTATATATAGTTATTTAAGTTTGTATCAGGGGGAAGTGCTATGATTATAAAACTTGACTCTTCCTATCATAATAAGGTTATAAAATATTTAGAAAAAGAGGAAGAGTTTAATTTGTTAACAATAGGGGATATTGAAAGGTATGGTTATGATAATTATTTTTTAAACATATGGGCAGGAATAAATATAAAAGGTGATATAGAAGGCGTCCTTGTTAAATGTTTTGAATTTATCATATTTTATGCTTATGACCAATTTAATGTAGATGAATTTGCAGATCTAATAAGTAATATGGAATTTACAGAAATTAGTGGTAAATCCAATGTTGTAGATTTGTTAGCATATAAATTAAATATAGTTAGACGCAGAAAAGTGAAGTTTTGCAAATTAGAAAGTAAAGAATTATTCAAATATGATGATTTAAATATAAAGGTAAAGAAAATGAGATTTATACATCTAAACAAGGTAGCAAAGCTTTATGAAGCTATAGAAGAATTTGAAAATACTACAGTAGAAAATTTAAGGAATGGGTTAAAAACAGGACGAGGTTATTTTATAGAACAAGATAAGCATATAGTAGCAATGGCAAAAAGTACATCTGAAAATAAAAACTATGCAATGATAGTTGGAGTTGGCACACATCCAAAATATAGAAATAGAGGTTTGGCAACTAAATGTATAGTTAAAATATGTTCAGAGCTTTTAGATGAAAATAAAATACCTTGTTTATTCTATGACAATGAGAAAGCAGGAGAAATATACCATAAGTTAGGATTTGAAAATATAGGTGATTGGAGTATATATCAAAGGAATCATAATCAAGTATAAAGATGAAACTAGAGAGTATATGTTATTTAAAATTTAATTGAAATATAAACATTAGAATGTATATAATATTTACGTACTAGTGACTAATAAAATTAACAGAGGGGGGACTATAAGTGTACAATATAGGGATTGATGTAGGAGGAACGAGCATTAAAGCTGGTTTAGTTGAAGATGGAATTATAACTGTAAAAGCAAGTAAAGATGTTGATAAAAGTATGGGTTTTTATGGTGTAGTTCGAGATATTGAATATGTGGTAAATGAGATATTAAGAGAAAAAGGTATGACTATAGAGGAAGTAAGAACAATTGGAATAGGAATACCTGGTGTTGTAAATAAGGATGGCCAT
Source organism: Romboutsia sp. CE17 (assembly GCF_012317385.1). GTDB lineage: Bacteria > Bacillota > Clostridia > Peptostreptococcales > Peptostreptococcaceae > Romboutsia_E. The sequence continues at coordinate 1,939,984 of NZ_CP051144.1, read as the reverse complement.
GTAAGTTGTGTTAACTTAGGACTTAAGAATGACCCTTTAGAAATGAAATTAAAGGAAATATTTTCTAACGTAAAAATAGTAGTGGAAAATGATGCAAATGTAGCTGCATTTGCTGAATATAAATATGGAAGTATGAGAGGGTATGATGTAGGTGTTATGATAACTCTAGGAACTGGAGTTGGTGGAGGTATAATAATAAATGGAAAACCTTTCTCAGGAGCTCATGGAATTGGATCTGAATTAGGACACATAATATTAGATTCAAACTATTATGATTGTAATTGTGGTAATAATGGATGTTTTGAAACCTTTTGTTCAGCTACTGCTATTATAAAATATGCACAAAAACTAATTGGAGAAGGTAAGAAATCTACTATTTTACAATTTGCCCAAAATAACATAGAAAATATAACTGCTAAAATGGTGTTTGATGCTTATAAAGAAAATGATGAAGTAGCTATATCTGTTGTCAAAAGATTCAAAGAGTATTTAATAAGAGGAATTGTAAGTATAGTTCATTTTATAGATCCAGAAATAATATCAATTGGTGGTGGAGTTTCAAATGCTAATGAAATTATTTTAGACGGGTTAGAAGAAGAATTAAATAAAAGAGTTATATATAATGGAAATGGAATTGCTAAAATTGTTATAGCTCATTTTAAAAATGATGCAGGTATATTGGGGGCATCTGCATTATAAAGGATAAATCAAAAACTAGTAAATACTTAAAATAAGTTATTTACTAGTTTTTAAATTCATACAAATTTACTATGTTTTAAATCTTGACAAATTTACTAGGTTATAATACAATAATTTTAAAGATAATTCCTACTGAAATAGTATGATTTAGATTTCAGTATAGAAGGTGATTAAATATGAAACTATCGACTAAGGGTAGATACGGGTTAAAGGCAATGTTTGAATTATCTATAAATCAAAGCCAAGGTCCGGTACCGCTTAAAGTAATAGCTAATAACCAACACATTTCTGAGCAATATTTGGAACAGATTTTTTCGAAATTAAAAAAATCTGGCATAATAAAAAGTGTAAGAGGTGCACAAGGTGGGTATCTATTAGCTAAGGATGCAAAGGATATAAGCGTTGGAGATATATTAGTAGTACTAGAAGGTCCTGTATCTTTATCTGAATGTGTACTAGATGAAGATGTTTGCGAAAATTCAGGGACTTGTGTAACAAAAATAGTTTGGGAAAAATTAAAAAAGGGTATAGAAGATGTTATATATTCGATTACCCTACAAGATATGATTAATGATTACAATAAAAATAGATTATTAGATAATGATATAACGAATTTAATATCAAAAAGATAGGGAGTGTAAGAAAATGGAAAAAAGAAGAATATATATGGATTATTCTGCAACTACTCCAGTTAAGAAGGAAGTAGTAGAAGCTATGATGCCTTATTTAACTGATTACTTTGGAAATGCATCAAGCTTCCATTCATTTGGGAGAGAAGCTAAAGAAGCTTTAGATAAAGCAAGAGCTCAAGTGGCATCATTAATAAATGCTAATCCAAATGAGATATACTTCACAGCTGGTGGAACTGAAAGTGATAACTGGGCTATAGAAGGAGTTGCTTTTGCAAATAGAAATAAAGGAAATCATATAATAACATCTAAAATAGAACATCATGGAGTATTACATCCATGTGAATATTTAGAAAAACATCATGGTTTTGAAGTAACTTATCTAGATGTAGACTCTGAAGGTAGAGTAGATTTAGAACAATTAAAAAACTCTATAAAAGATACAACTACATTAATAACTATAATGTTTGCTAATAATGAAATAGGAACAATACAACCTGTAAAAGAAATAGCTGAAATAGCAAAAGAACATAATATAGTTTTCCATACAGATGCTGTTCAAGCTGCAGGAAATATTAATATAGATGTAAAAGAATTAGGTGTAGACTTAATGAGTATGTCTTCTCATAAAATATATGGACCTAAAGGAATTGGTGCTTTATATATAAAAAGAGGAACTAAACTTCATGCATTTGTACATGGTGGAGCTCAAGAAAGAAAAAGAAGAGCTGGTACAGAAAATATACCAGCAATAGTTGGATATGGTAAAGCAGCAGAGTTAGCAAAAGAAAATATGGACAAACATATAGAAACATTAACTAAGTTAAGAACTAAGTTAATAGATGGAGTATTAGAAAGAATACCTCATACAAGAGTAAATGGAAGTTTGACTGACAGATTACCAGGTAACGTAAACTTTGGATTTGAATTTATAGAAGGTGAAGGAATACTATTATTATTAGATATGTTAGGAATTGGTGCATCAAGTGGTTCGGCATGTACTTCAGGTTCTTTAGATCCATCGCATGTTCTTATGGCAATAGGATTACCACATGAAATAGCTCATGGATCACTTAGACTTTCAATTGGAGATTTTACAACAGAAGAGGATATAGATTATATAATAGAAAACTTACCAAAGGTTATAGAGAGATTAAGAAGTATGTCACCTCTTTATGAATCATATGTAAGAGAACAACAATTAGCAAAATAATGAATTAAACGGAGAATTTAGGAGGATAGAATTATGCAATATAGTGAAAAAGTTATGGATCACTTCATGAACCCAAGAAATGTTGGACAAATAGAAGATGCAAGTGGTATTGGAGAAGTAGGAAATGCTAAATGTGGAGATATAATGAGAATATATCTTGATATAGATGAAAATCAAATAATACAAGATGTTAAGTTCATGACATTTGGTTGTGGATCAGCTATAGCTAGTTCATCAATGGCAACAGAAATGGTTAAAGGTAAAAGTATACATGAAGCTTTAGAAGTAACTAATAAAGCCGTTGCAGAAGCTTTAGATGGTTTACCACCAGTAAAAATGCACTGTTCAGTACTAGCTGAGCAAGCTATAAAGGCTGCATTAATAGACTATGCTAAGAAACATAATATACACATACCAGAATTAGATGGCGTTGTAATAGATGATGATCATGATCACCACCATGATATAGAAGAAGATGAAGAGTAATATATATTTTATATAATAAGTTATACTTAGGAATTTGGGCTGGAATATAATATACCTGTCATACAGCGAAAAAATGCTGTAAATGACATTTATATTTATATTGCCAGCCTTTCGATTTGGTAGAACATAAATTATATCTAAGTGTTTTTTATGAGAATAAAATTATAAAAAACATGAAAGAAGTTTATACTTTTAAAAATCGTATAAAGTAGATATAATATAGAGAATGAGGTGATTTTTATGAGCAAAAAGAAGGTAATGATAGGTATGAGTGGTGGAGTTGATAGTTCTGTTGCTGCATATTTATTAAAAGAACAAGGCTATGATGTAATAGGTGTAACTATGAAACTATGGCAAGATGATGAAGATGATGACTTAATTGAAAATGAAGGTGGATGTTGTTCTTTAGCTGCAGTTGAGGATGCTAGACATGTAGCACAGAAAATAGGTATACCTTTTTATGTATTAAATTTTAGAGAAGTATTTAAAGAGAAGGTAATAGATTATTTTATAGATGAGTATTTAGAAGGAAGAACGCCAAATCCTTGTATAGCTTGTAATAAACATATAAAATTTGATGATTTTTATAAAAGGGCGCTACAAATAGGATGTGACTATGTTGCAACTGGTCATTATGCAAAGATAGAAAAAGATGAAAATACAGGAAGATACTTGCTTAAAAAGTCTGTAACGGATAAGAAAGACCAAACTTATGCATTATATAATATGACTCAAGATCAGCTTGAGCATACGTTACTTCCAATCGGAAATTATGAAAAAGATAGAGTAAGAGAGATAGCTAAGGAATTAGGACTTGATGTTCACAATAAACCAGATAGCCAAGAAATATGTTTTGTAAAAGATAATGACTATGCTGGCTATGTAAAAAAACATGCAAACAAAAGAATAGAAGAAGGATTCTTTGTAGATACTAAGGGTAATGTTTTAGGTAAACATAAAGGTATAGTAAACTATACTATAGGTCAAAGAAAAGGGCTTGGAATCGCCTTTGGAAAGCCTATGTTTGTAGTTGACATAGATCCAGTTAAAAATACAGTAGTTCTTGGATCTAATGATGATATATTTAAAAAAGAACTTATAGCTAAGGATGTAAATCTAATAAGTATTGATAAAATAACAGAACCAATAAGAGTACAAGCTAAGGTTAGATATTCAGCAAAGCCTTCATGGGCTACTGTTTATAATAATGGTGATGGGACTATAAGAATGGTATTTGATGAAGCACAAAGAGCAATTACTAAAGGTCAATCAGTAGTTATGTATGATGGTGATATAGTTGTTGGCGGAGCTATAATAATGAAAAGTTTATAAAAGTAAAATATATATTGATTAATTTTGTAAAATTTAGTAAGATAACTATATATAAAGCTAAAATTAAAAAATAATTAAAAACACTGAAAAGAAGTAGTAAATTATTTGATGTCTTACAGAGAGAGGGAAGTGGTGGAAGCCCTTAGAATAGAGTAATTGAAGCAGTCTTGGAGTTACAGCTTGGAAAGAAAGTATAAGCTGTCGGTAGTTCCGTTATAACTAAGGTTTTCCGAAGATATCATACAAAAGTTATGATAATTAGGGTGGTACCGCGAAATAATCTCGCCCCTATAGTTTATATAGGCGCGAGTTTTTTATTTTATATAAAAATATAAGCAGATGATAATTAACAGGAGGAAATTAATATGCAAAAAATGGGATTAAATGAAATAAGAAGTAAATTTCTAAACTTCTTTGAATCTAAAGGACACTATGCTGCGAAGAGTGCTTCTTTAGTACCACATAATGATAAAAGTTTATTACTTATAAACTCAGGGATGGCTCCTTTAAAAAATTACTTTGCAGGAGTTGAAGTTCCACCAAGTAAGAGAATGACTACTTGTCAAAAGTGTATAAGAACTGGTGATATAGAAAATGTAGGTAAAACTGCTAGACATGGTACATTCTTTGAAATGTTAGGTAACTTTTCATTTGGAGATTATTTTAAAAGAGAATCTATAAGATGGGGATGGGAGTTCGTAACAGAACATTTAAATATACCAGAAGATAGATTATGGGTAACAGTATACGAAAAAGATGATGATGCTTTTGATATATGGTCAAAACAAATGAACTTCCCAACAGAAAGAATAGTTAGGCTAGGAAAAGATGATAACTTCTGGGAAATAGGTACAGGACCATGTGGACCTTGTTCAGAAATATACTTTGATAGAGGAGAAGAATTTGGATGTGATAATCCAGATTGTAAGCCAGGATGTGACTGTGATAGATACTTAGAATTCTGGAACCATGTTTTCACTCAATTTGATAGAGATGAAGAAGGTAATTATGGTCAACTTGAGCATAAAAATATAGATACAGGTATGGGCCTTGAAAGAATGGCTTGTATAATGCAAAATGTTGATAATATATTTGAAGTAGATACAATAAGACAAATAATAAGTGCAATAGAGAAAGTTGCTAATGTAGAATATGGAAAAGATGCTAAAAAAGATGTTTCTGTAAGAATAATAACAGATCACATAAGAGCTGTAAGCTTTTTAGTTGCTGATGGTGTATTACCATCAAATGAAGGAAGAGGATATGTTCTTAGAAGATTATTAAGAAGAGCTGCTCGTCATGGAAAATTATTAGGAATAAAAGAAAACTTCTTATATAACTTAGTAGATGAAGTTATTAAAGTAAGTGGAGAAGCTTATCCAGAATTAGTAGAAAAAGAAAATTACATAAAGAAAGTAATTAGAATAGAAGAAGAAAAATTTAATGAAACTATAGATCAAGGTAGTGAAATATTAGCTTCATATATAGAAGAATTAAAGAAGAATAATGAAAAAACTTTAAGTGGAGAAAATGCATTTAAATTATACGATACTTATGGTTTCCCAATAGATTTAACTAAAGAAATATTAGAAGAAGTTGGTCTTGATTTAGATGAAGATGCTTTCAATGATGAAATGAATAAGCAAAGAGAAAGAGCTAGAAGCGCAAGAGGAAATATGGAAGGTGAAAGTTGGAAGGAAGATCCATTATCTAAATTAGATGAATCTGCATCAAGTTCTTTTGAAGGATATAATAACTTAAGCTTAGTAGGAAAAGTTAATGCTATAGTTATGAATGATGAAATAGTGGAATCTGCTAAAGAAGGAGATAAAATAGCAATAGTATTAGATCAAACTACTTTCTATCCAGAAGGTGGTGGACAAGCAGGAGACTGCGGAATACTTTCTAATGATAATGTAGTTATAGAAGTAGTTGATACAAGAAAAGGCGCTAATAATACTATAAAGCATATAGGATTTGTTAAATCTGGAGAAATAAAAGTAAATGATGAATTAAATACTTTAGTAAATAAAGAAGTTAGAATGGCAAGTGCAAGAAATCATACTGCTACTCACCTATTACACAAAGTATTAAAAGAAGTATTAGGAGAACATGTTAACCAAGCTGGATCTTTAGTTAATTCAGAAAGATTAAGATTCGACGTTACTCACTTTGAAGCTATATCAAAAGATGAGCTAAAATTAATAGAAGAAAAAGTAAATGATGCAATATTTGACTCTTTAGAAATAAATTGTGAAAATATGGGTATAAATGAAGCAAAAGAAAAAGGAGCTACAGCACTATTTGGCGAAAAGTATGGTAATGAAGTAAGAGTTGTTTCTATGGGAGATTTTTCTATAGAACTTTGTGGAGGTACTCACTTAAAAAATACTTCTCAAGTAGGAATGTTCAAGATATTATCTGAAGGTGGAGTTGCTGCTGGAGTTAGAAGAATAGAAGCTATCACAGGAAAAGCTGTTTATGAATACTTAAAAGAAAAAGATAGAGTAATAAATGATGTTTGTATAAGTATAAAGGCAAAAGAAGATAATTTAACTCAAAGAGCATCTCAATTAGTAGATGAAAACAAAGCTTTATCAAAAGAGTTACACGATCTTAAAGCGAAAATGAGTTTACAATCAGCTGACTCTATTTTAGATTCTAAAGTAGAAATAAATGGAGTGAATTTAGTAACTGCTAAATTTGAAGATATGGATATGAATACATTAAGAGAAACGGCAGATAGCCTAAGAGATAAATTAGGTTCAGGAGTTGTTGTAATGGCAAACGTAGCAGATAATAAAATTAATTTTATCGTAACTGCGACTAAAGATGTATTAGAAAAAGGAATACATTCAGGTAATATAGTTAGAGAAGTTGCACAAATAGCTGGCGGAAAAGGTGGAGGAAGACCTAATATGGCCCAAGCTGGAGCAAGTGATGTAAGTAAAGTAGAAGAAGCTTTAAATTATGCTTGTGAGGTAATAAAATCTCAAGTAAAATAAATTTACTAATTAAGGGGGATTTACTTTGGAAAATAATCTAGACTATACTATGAAATTTGAAGGTATATCAGAAGATAAAATGAGTATCGGGGATACGATAGATTTTGTATATAAAGCATTAATTGAGAAAGGATATGACCCTATAAATCAAATTATAGGGTACATACTTTCTGGTGATTCAAGCTATATAACTAGCCATAAAAATGCAAGATCAATAATAAAGAAATTCGAAAGAGATGAAATATTAGAAGAGGTAATTTCTTATTATTTAAAAAGAAAGTAGGTCAACTTCATGAAAAAAAAGGTTGCATCATTGTTAATGGCTATTATGATATTGGTATCTTGTATACCGAGTAATAGTTTTGCACAAGAAGATAAAAAGGTAATATTCATTAATATGGATAGAACTAATTTAGAAAATATGATGAAAATGCCTTTCTTAAAAGAAAAGCTTAGCAAAGAAGGCTACATAGGTCTTATGAACATAAAGGGTGACAGAGGGACCGATGATAAAAGGTCTTATGCCACTATTGGAGCTGGTCGTAGAGCTAATGTAGCTAATGATGAATATATAAACTTTGCACAAAGAACAGATGAAAATGCTAAAGTATATGAATCTGCAGTTGGAGAGAAGGCAAAAGCTATTAATGACTTGACAATAAACATGTCATTAAGTGCTAATAAAACTGGAGAATATGGAGCTGTATTAGGTTCTTTAGGACAAACTCTATCAGAGAATAATATTAAAACTGCAGTGTTAGGGAATGCTGATATAATAGTTGGAGATTCAATAACAAAAAATAGAAATATAGCATTAATAGCTATGGATAACTATGGTAGAATTCCAGCTGGTAATATTGAGGATATAAATATAGAAGATTCTTCCATGCCGTTTGGTATGAGAACAGACTATGATAAGCTATTAAATGAAACTAAAAAATACTATAATGAAAGTGATGCTATATTTATAGAACTAGGAGATACATATAGATTAGACAAATATAAGAAAAATCTAAACTCTAATACTTATGATAAAATGAGAGATTCTATATATAGCAATATAAACAATTATATTGAATCAGTGTTTAAGTTAGTTGATGAAAATGATGTTGTTTATATAACAAGTACCTTCCCTAGTGACTTTGATTACAAAAATAAAAGACGATTATCTCCAGTAGTTAAATTTTCTAAAGAATATAATGGAAAAGGTATATTAGTTTCAGCAACAACTAGAAGAGATGGTATTATAGCAAATTTAGACCTAGGTGTAGACATATTAAATGAATATGGATTAAGTAATGAGCACATGGTTGGAAGAGTGATTAATAAAATCGAAAAAGATGATAATATAGATTATTTATCACATGAATTTGATAAAATAGTTTCTATATCTAAGGTAAGAGCTAATATAGTAAATACTTTTGTAATTATTATAGCAGCATCGTGGATAATAGGTATGCTAGCTGTATTTGCAAGAAAAAAAATACCATATAAGAAGAAAGTATTTGCTATAATAAAAGAATTTATAAAGTTAGGTATAATAATGCCACTAGCATTTTTAGTAGCTCCTATGGTTAACTATAGAACTGAATTTGGTATAGGAAGTTCTATAATTATAACGACGATAGTTTTATATATAATTGGAAGAATATTATTTAAAGATGATATAAAAAACATGGGATTCTTTTCCTTAATAACAATAATTTTAATAGCTATAGATTCTATATTTGGAACATACTTAATGCAAAATAATATAATGAGTTATGATGCTATGATTGGTGCAAGATATTATGGTATAGGTAATGAATATGAAGGCATAACAATAGCCAGTGCAGTATTTGGGTTTGCAGTATTATTACAGTATAAAAAAATACCTAAGTGGTTAACTATTATATCTTTATTTGTAATACTTATTACTAGTGCTTATCCATCGATGGGTGCAAATGTAGGTGGAGCTATATCAGAAATTGTTGCATATCTATTATTTATAATGCTTATATTTGATGTTAAATTAGACCTAAAAAAAGTTGTAATACTAGGTTTATCTGCAGTAGGTATAGTTTCTATATTTGCTGTTTTAGATTTAGTAACAGGAAGTCAATCTCATTTGGGTGGGTTTGTAAGCCAAATACTAGTAGAAGGACCAAGTGTTATAATTAATACTTTTGGAAGAAAAATACAAATGAACTTAAAGTTAGCTCAGACGAGTATATGGGTTAATATACTTTTAGCAGGAATTGTCATAATAGGTGTACTTATATTTAGACCATCAGAACATTTTAAAAGAATAGCTAAGAAATATCCAGTGGTATTTAAGGGCTTTATAGCATCTATGGTAGGTTGTGTAGTTACGCTTTTAGTTAATGACTCAGGTATTGTTGCAGCATCTACAGCTTCTATATACATTTTAATACCAATAATTATTATGAGTATAAATATGATTATATTTGAAGATGATAAATAGTAAAAATCGGGTTTGAGTAATCAGCCCGATTTTTGTTTAAGTAACTTAGTTTGCAAAATACATATTTATGACATAAAATAATGTATGAATGAATTATAAATAGGAAAAATAATAAAGTTAAATAAGGAGACAAGAAATGCTAGACGGAAGAATAATGGGATTAGACATAGGTGATAAAACTATAGGTGTAGCTACTAGTGATCTAATGGGACTTACTGCTCAGGGTGTAAAAACTATAAGAAGAGTAGGCAAGAAAAAAGATATAGAAGAATTAAAGGCAATAATAAAAGAAAAACAGGTTAATAAAATAGTATCAGGATTGCCTAAAAATATGAATGGAACTTTAGGTCCTCAAGGAGAGAAAGTTATAAAATTTTGTGAATTGATAAAAGAAGAAACAGGACTTGAAATTGAATTTTGGGATGAAAGATTATCTACAGTTGCAGCAGAGAGATCATTAATAGAAGGTGATGTTAGTAGACAAAAAAGAAAGAAAGTAATAGATATGTTGGCTGCAGTAATAATATTACAAGGATATTTAGATTCAAAAAGATTTTAAGAAAATGTCTATAAATTTATAAATATATGATATATAATATAACTAACAAATAATAATTTGAGGTGGATAAGATGCAAGAAAATATAATTAGTTTAATAGATGAAAACGGAGTAGAAAGTCAATTTGAAATAATATTAACTTTAGAAGCAGAAGAAAAAGAGTATGCTATATTAATGCCTGTTGAAGATGAAGAAGCAGAAGAAGCTTTAATATTTAGAATAGACCAAGATGAAGAAGGTGAAATATTAGTACCATTAGAAAGTGATGATGAGTATGAAACTGTTGTAGCTGTATATAATGCTATAATGGAAGAAGAAGGATTAAACTACGACGAAGACGAGCAATAAAATTTTTTATAAAACCTACTTGATTTTATATTAAGTAGGTTTTTACTGCTTAAATTTAAAAACTTTGGGTAATAATATAGATATATGCATAAAGTAAAAATTATAACTAATTATACATAATTTGTGGACTTTATTCTCAATTGAAGATTAAATGATATATATAATATACTAAATTTATTGACAATATGTATAAATCTAGTATAAAATTTTTACTAAGAATTATCAATTGAAAAATAAAAGGGTGATATAATGAAGAATACAATGGACGAACTAAAAGATAAATTAAAGGAAACGGGATTTAAAATTACTCCTCAAAGAAGAGCAATAATAGAAATATTATTAAAACATGAAGACGAACATTTAAGTAGTGAAGAAATATACGATTTAGTAAGAGTGGATTGTCCGGAAATAGGTCTAGCAACAGTATATAGAACAATGCAGTTATTAGATGAAATAAATGTAATATCAAAGCTTAATTTAGATGATGGATGCGTAAGATATGAGATAAGCTTAAATGAAGAAGATTGTCATCATCACCATCATTTAATATGTAGTAAATGTAATAAAATAATAGAAGTAAAAGAAGATTTATTAGATAGTATTGAACGTGAAATACAGTCATTGTATAAATTTAATATAGTAGATCATGATGTTAAATTTTATGGTTTATGTGAAGAATGTAATAAAAATGTAAGTCCTAAATAAGGACTTACATTTTTATTAATGAATATATTATAATACATATCAAAGATATAATAATTAAAATCTCTAAGAAATTGCTAAAGTATCCTCCTACCTTAAGATTTCCTAATGAAATTTTTTTATTGCTTAAAGGATAGAATAATGGGACACCTTGACGAGTAAATAAATCACCTAAAAATATATGACTTGCATAACTTATAGTTCCCCAAAATGATAAATTGTATATATTAGTTAGTATCTCTATTTGTTTAAGTAAAAGATAAATTATGATAATCGCTAAAATACTATGAGATATTCCTCTGTGTTTTAACCACGGAAAAATAGCTAACATCATTATAAAAAGAATTATATGTATTTTTGTATTTACTAAATAAAGGCAAGTTCCTAATAATAAAAATATTAGCGATAAGAATATCTTTCTTAAAAAATTATGAGTTAATTTTGATTCAATTATAAATATAGAAATAAATGTTATAACTGAGCTTAAATAGAAGTTATCATTTATTTTTAAAGAAAAAAAGAATATTAAAATATTAATGAGATATATTAATATTTTGTATATAAATTTAGAAAAATTTTTTTTAAAGAAAAGATGAGAAATTGTAGAATTTGGTTCATCTAAATCAGGAAGTAAAGAAAAAACTGCTGATATTATAATGGAAAATATTGAAATTGGTATTTTGAAAATTAAAGATGCCTGTATAGATGCTAGGACACCTATAGTACAATGGGTTCTACCACGCATAAATCCTCCTAAATATAATAGTTTAATATATTCAGAGGATATCAGAATAATTTGTTTTTGTCAAAATAATGAAAGAAATGTATTTTAAATATTACTTAAAATATAATAAGATTTGTGGTACAATGATAATAACTGGTAGAGTTCGTGATTTGATATTATTTAAATTTAATATATAATGTTTGGAATTTAGAAAATTAAATAGACAGAAGGAGATGGTGTAGTTGTTCAAGAAGAACGCCAATAAAATCAAGGTAGCAGCCCTAGGTGGACTTAATGAAGTTGGTAAAAATATGACCGTTATTGAATATAAAGATGAGATAGTTGTAATTGATGCGGGATTAAGTTTTCCAGAAGATGAGATGTTAGGGGTAGATATAGTTATACCGGATATAACTTATTTAATGAGAAATAAGGACAAAATAAAAGGTATATTTATAACACATGGTCACGAAGATCATATAGGAGCGCTTCCTTATATTCTAAAAAAATTAAATGTACCTGTTTATGGTTCAAGACTTAGTATAGCTCTTATACAAGTGAAGTTAAAAGAGCATAAACTTAATAACGTTAAGTTAAATGTTGTAACTACTAGACAAATTATAAAGCTTACTAATATGGATGTAGAGTTCATAAAGATGAATCATAGTATACCAGATGCTTACTCTATAGCCGTACACACAGACAAAGGTATAATATTCCATACAGGAGACTTTAAAGTTGATTTAACTCCAATAGATGGAGATGTTATGGATATGCATAGAATCTGTGAGTTAAGCCAAAAGGGAGTTCTTTTAATGTTAGCAGATAGTACAAATGTTGGGAAGCCAGGATATAGTATGTCTGAAAAAACAGTGGGAACAGGATTAGATGATTTATTTAGAAAAGGAAATGAGAGTAGAATAATAGTTGCTACATTCGCATCTAATATACACAGATTGCAACAAGTAGTTGATTTAGCTGCTAAATTTGGAAGAAAAATAGCTGTATCAGGTAGATCTATGGTAAACGTAGTTGGAGTTGCAAAAGAATTAGGATATTTAGATATTGAGGATGATATGTTAATTGATTTAAATGATATATCAAAATATCAAGATAATGAGTTAGTGATAATAACTACAGGTACTCAAGGAGAGCCTATGTCAGCTCTTGCGAGAATGGCAAGCTCAGAACATAAAAAAGTAGAAATAAAAAAAGGTGATTTAGTAATAATATCAGCTCATCCAATACCAGGTAATGAAAAATTGATATCTAAAGTAATTAACTTCTTATTTGAGAAGGGAGCAGACGTTGTATATAATGATATAGCAGATATACATGTATCAGGTCATGCGTGCCAAGAAGAATTAAAACTTATGCATAGATTAGTAAGACCTAAATACTTTATGCCAGCTCATGGTGAATATAGAATGCTAAAGAGACATGCAGAACTTGCTCAGAGCTTAGGTATGCCAGAAGATAATGTGTTTGTTATGCAAACAGGAGAAGTATTAGAATTAGATAGAAATTCTGCTGCAGTAACAACTCGCATACCAACAGGAAATGTATTAGTTGATGGATTAGGTGTTGGTGATGTAGGAAATATAGTATTAAGGGATAGAAAACATCTTTCTGAAGATGGTTTAATGATAGTTGTTGTAACTATATCTAAAGAAGATGGAAAAGTATTAGCTGGTCCAGATATTATATCTAGAGGATTTGTATATGTAAGGGAGTCTGAAGACTTAATGGATGGAGCTAAGAATGTAATAAAAGACGTATTAGTTGAATGTGAAGAGAAAAATATAAAAGAATGGGCTTACCTAAAGAATAATATAAAAGAAAACTTAAAAGAATATTTATATCAAAAAACTAAGAGAAACCCTATGATACTTCCTATAATAATGGAAGTATAGGATTGACAAAATAGACATGAATTTATTTCATGTCTATTTTTTATTTTAAATAATATATATAAAGTATAAATATATTTTTAGGAGGTTCTTATGAAAATATATGAAAGTGCCACAAAACTAGCAAGTGATATAAAAGATAGTAAGGAATATAAGGCTTTCCAAAAAAGTATGAAAGAATTAAAATTAGATAAAGACAGTGAAAATCTATTAAAAGAATATAAGCTAGGTCAAATGGAGATTCAAAGTTATAAAATAAAAAATAGAAAAATAGATAAAAAAACTATGAGAAAGATTCAAACTTTAGAAGATAGAATTAAAAATAATGAAAAAGTCTATAATTATTTAATAGATGAACAAAATTTTATGAATATGATGAATACTATAAATATAATTTTAGGAGAAACAGTACAAGAAGATTATAAGTAAATATAGGAGATATATTATGAAAATACTAGTGATGAGAGTTGATTTAAGAGCGAATTGGGTACATTCATTAAAAGAAAAAAGAATGATTGTTAAGAGTATATTAAAAAAACTTCAAAATACATTTAATATATCTGCAAGCGAAATATCTAATCAAGAATTACATCAAAGAATAACCATAGGAATCTCTAAGGTAGATTTGAATGATGCTCAGTGTAATTCTTCTATGGAAAGTATTATTAGGTTTGTAGAAGAAAATACAGATGCAGAAATTATATCAATAGAAAGTGAAATAATACATTATTAGTTTAGCTCGTGTAAATTATTAAAATTTTATTAATTTGCACGGGTTTTTTGTTTGTTTTTAGTAAAAAATAATTATAAATAAATTTTAATAGGAGGTCTTATATATGGATAATAAAATTCAAAATAAAAATGCTAAAATAGCCTTAAAGCAGGTTAAGTTTGAAATAGCGGCAGATTATGGTATGAGTCATGAAGATGTTTTTGATATAATAGAGAATGCTAAATCAAATGGTATACTAAGTAATTATTTTGAAAAATTAGAATTAAAAAGAAACTTAGAACAAAGCGTATCTCCTACACATTTCGAATAAAAAAATATAACTGTGAAAGACTAATCTTAAATACAAATTAAGAGGTGACATAAATGAAAAAAATATCCAGCATAATATTAGTATTTGCACTTATAATAACAAATACGAATTTATCTTTTGCAGGTGATAAGGAAAATAGTAACTTAAATATTTCATCTAAATCAGTTATTTTAATGGATGTTGGAAGTGGACAAGTTTTATATGAAAAGAATTCACATGAGAAATTGCCACCAGCGAGTGTTACAAAAGTAATGACAATGCTTTTAATATGTGAAGCATTAGACAGCGGAAAAATAAAAATAGATGATCAAGTGCAAGTAAGTGAAGTTGCATCTAGTATGGGAGGAAGTCAGATATTTTTAGAGCCTGGAGAAACACAAAGTGTAGATACTTTACTAAAAGGTATTGCAGTTGCATCTGCAAATGATGCTTGTGTTGCTATGGCAGAATACATAGCAGGAAGTGTAGAATCATTTGTTGATATGATGAATGCTAAAGCTAAGGAGCTAGGGATGAATGATACACATTTTGTGAATACTAATGGATTGCCAGTAGATAATCACTATACATCTGCTTATGATATTGCAACAATGTCTAGAGAGCTATTAAAACATGATAGAATAAGTAAATACTTAACTACTTGGATGGATTCAGTTGTTGTAGGTAAAAAGCAATCAACGATAGGTCTTGCAAATACTAATAAATTAATTAAACATTATCAAGGGGCAACAGGTGTTAAGACAGGATTTACACAACAAGCTAAATATTGCTTATCGGCATCAGCTAAAAGAGGTGATACACATTTAGTAGCAGCAACGCTTGGAGCTGAAACATCTCAAGAAAGATTTAAAGATGCATCAAGTCTTTTAAATTATGGATTTGCAAATTATGAAAGTGTGAAATTATGCTCTAGAGATGATAAAATATCTACTCTAACTATGGAAAAAGCAGAAGAAGAAAAGATTAGTTTAGTAGCAAAAGATGATTTATCAGTTCTTATAAAAAAAGGTGACTCTAAAGAGTTTACTAAAAAAATAAAAGTATATGAAGAATCTAAATTACCTATTAAAAAAGGTACAGTTCTAGGTATTGTAGAAGTTTATAGGGGAAAAGATAAAATTGGAGAAGTAGAATTAGTCAATAATAAAGATATAAATAAAGCTAGCTATTTAAAAATGTTACAAAGAGTAATAGATAATATGTTATAAAGTTAACTTACATGATAAAAGAGCAAGGTTTAATATAAAACTTGCTCTTTTATCATGTAAATTAATAGATGAGATATAGATAAAAGTAACTATAGAAAAATTTTGATTATAACTTTATACATGTTATAATAGTAGTACTAAAAATATATAATAGGAGAGAAAATATATGAATCTTTTAAGTGATATATTAGTAAATTTAGTAGCTATTGCTATTGCATTATCGGTACATGAGTTTGGGCATGCACTTTCAGCTTACTTATTAGGAGATAATACAGCTAAAGCCTATGGTAGATTAACTCTAAATCCAGCTAAACATGTTGATCCAATAGGTCTAATAACTTTATTAATTTTCCATATAGGTTGGGCTAAACCAGTACCTGTTAATCCAAATAATTTTAAAAATTACAAGTGGGGAAATGTAATAGTATCTTTATCTGGAGCTATAGGGAATATAATTACAGCAATAATAGCTTTAATTATAGCTAAGAATTCTCATATGTATGCTATATACACAATAGCTTCAACTACGGCAGCTTACAATATTGCTTTTGCAGCATTTAATTTAATTCCAATACCACCGCTTGATGGATGGGGAGTTGTATCAGCTTTTATACCTTTAAAATGGAGTGAGTTTGTTTATAAGTATGAAAGTTATGGTCAGATAATATTACTACTTGCAATATTTACAGGAGTATATACTATAATCTATAGTCCGATATATACAGCCATTGTAAGTATAGTAGGGGTATTTTTATAAGTAATTAGAATTTAAAGAGGTAACTTAATGAAATATAACATACATTTACAGGTATATGATGGTCCTTTAGACTTATTATATGACATGATATCAAAGCAAAAGATAGATATAAAAGATATATCTATTACAGAGATAACTAAACAATATTTGAGCTATCTAGAAATGCTTGATAAAATGGATTTAGAAATAACTAGTGAGTTTATAACAATGGCATCGAAACTTCTTCAAATAAAATCTAAATACCTTCTGTATAAGCAAAAGGATAATGAAGAAGAGGAAGATCCAAGATTAGAACTTATGGAGAAGTTAGAAGAATATAAAAAGTATAAGCTAGCTGCACAAGATATAAAAAGTAATGTAACTGATTTAAGTGAAGTATTCTATAGAAAAAAAGAAGAAATAATAATTGATGAAAAAATAGATTTAGAAGATATATCAATTGAAGCTATAAAGATGATTCTACCACGAATTTTAAGAGTAAATACAAGTGAAGATGATACTACTAAAGATGAAAAATTAAATAAGATTGTAAAAGGCAGAATTGTTTCAGTAGAGGAAAAAATGGTATATATAAGAGATATTATAAAATCTAAAGAAAAAATTCACTTTACTAATATAATAAAAAATTGCGATAAAAACGAAGTAATAGCTACGTTCTTATCCATACTAGAATTAATAAAGTCAAAAGAAATAATAGTTGAACAAGATATATTCTTTGATGATATATTAATAAAGAAATGTTCGGAGTGATAAAATGAAACGTGAGGATATTAAGCATATTATAGAATCAGTAATGTTTGCATATGGAGAGCCTATAAGTATAAAAGAACTAAATTCGATAATAAATGAAGAACTTTCTCCAAAAGAAATTGAATATATGTTACATTCTTTAAGAGAAGAATATAAGGAAAATAATAGAGGTATTCAAATAATAAAATTAGAAAATAAGTACCAAATGTGTACTAATAAAAAATATGCAGACTATATTAAAAAAGTCCTTGAACCGAAAAAAAAGAAAACTTTAAGTCAAGCTACATTAGAAACCTTGACTATTATAGCGTATAAGCAACCGATAACTAAGGTTGAAATAGAGGATATAAGAGGCGTTAAGTGTGATAAGGTTATTCAGACTCTTTTAGAAAATGACCTTATTAGAGAAGCTGGAAGATTAAATAAAATAGGTAAGCCTATAATATATAAAACCACAGATGAATTTTTAAAATTAATAAATATAGAAAGACTGGAAGACTTACCTCCTATAGAGAATTATGAAAATGAAGATATACAAAATATAAACTAATAAAAAATGTCCATAAGACTTAGAATCTTATGGACATTTTTTATAGTAGTAGATTATAGAATACTTGTTTTGTATATAGAAATTACAAACATAAATAATTAATCTCGAGTAACGATATAGAATTAGTATAACTAAGAGAATTTATTATTTGAATGATTTACTTATTATATTAAAAATAATAGATTAAATTTTATATTATAAATTTATAGAAAAAGTATAGATAATTATCTTTTAGAAAATAATAGTAACATGAAATATAATGCTATATACAACTTTTCTCTTATTATAATTATATTAATATTAACTTTATTAATAATTTTAAAATCAAGGATAAATATAATATTTACAATAGATATAAATAATAGTGATTTTTTTATAAAGTTAAATATCAAATACTTTTTTAATTTATTAAATATTAAATTGCAGATTTATCCTCCTAAAAATAAAAAAAATAAAAATAGGAAGATTAATAAAAAAAATGAAAAGGAGAATGTAAAAAAAATAAAGCTAAAATTATTGTTTCGTGAATTTTTTAGTATTTATAAACTGTCTAAAGAAACAATGGTAAAAGAACTTTATTCAAATATAAGTTTTGGTAATAAAAATATATATTTTACATCTTTTATATATTTATTCATAAATATCATTTATGCTAATTTAAGCAATATAATTAGTCCTCAAAAAATGTATTTAAATGTAAGACCTAATTATATAGAAGATTATATAAAGGGAAATATAAGAATACATATAAACCCTAGAATAAGTGATTTATTTAAATTAACTATATCACTTATAAAGATTAATAGAAAAAATAAGGATGGTGGTAATCATGAGAGCAACAGGTTCAATACAAAGTCTTATGGAAACAACTCTTGAAACTATAAAGGGTTCTATAGATGCTAATACAATAATTGGTGATCCAATAAAGACTGATAATACTGTAGTTGTACCTATTTCAAAAGTAACCATAGGATTTGGAATAGGTGGTGGAGAATACTCTAAAGGATATGATAATAAAAAAGATTTAGAGATTAATAATAAGAGCAATGATACTAATTTTGCAGGTGGTAGTGCAGGTGCAATTTCTGTACAACCGGTAGCATTCGTAGTTGTAGAGAATGGAGAAACAAGATTAATGAGTTTAGATGATAATATTAATTTAGTAGATAATATATTGACAGCTACACCTAAAGTTATCGAAAAAATTCAAAAAATGAATAAGGAAAAAAATAATAAACAAAAAGAAAGTAAGTGTAAAAAATAGAATATAAAAATCTTAATTTAAGAATTAAATAATATATAATTACTATAATTTTAATTTAAAAAATAAAACTTTTAGAGTATAATAGATAGGAGATGTGAATTTAACGGAGTATAAACAACTAATAGCGGCGTGGGGTGAGAAAATGAATGAAAAAAATTTGGCTCAATTAATACTTTATGATATAGAGCTATTTAATAATTTTATAAAGAATATAAACAAAGAGAGGAATATAGAAAATAAAACGTTAACGGAAAGACAGTTTTTTGTTTTACTAAAGATATACAAGTATAAAAAAATGGAACTTAAAAATTTAAGTAAGGAACTTAATGTATCAACATCAAGTTTATGTATTTTATTAAATAAGTTAGTAGATCAAAATTATGTGTATAGAAAAGAAGATAGTAGAGATAGAAGAAATACGTTTTATGGAATAACTGAGTATGGAGAGGCAGTTATAAATAATGAAATGAAGACTATATCCTCTATTATAGAGTCGAAGTTCAATGCATTAAGTAGCGAAGATAGAACAATTATGGTTGAGTCATTACAAAACATTAAAAGTATAACTAAGAAAATGATTGATATGGAAATATAAAAAAGAACTATGTAATATTAAATGTTACATAGTTCTTTTTTATATTAATAATAGATAATTGTATGCTTAAATTTCAATATTTATTAAACTAATGGTATAATATTCTTAATATAAAAAAATTATAAAAATTGTTTTTATAAAGAAATTGATATAACTTTTTAATTTAATAATGGAAATGTAATTATAGATAAAAATAACTTTAAAGGCCTCAATTTTAAAAATATTTAAATTGATTCGGAAGTCTTGAAGATGGATATGATAATTGAAATAGAGAGCTATATAAGTAGATAGTCTGAAATATTATCTATAGTACAAAATAAAAATTGGAGGAGATATGGATAATATTCAAGTTTTTGATGGAATAAAAGAAGAAAGTAAAATTAAAATCAGAAAATTATTAAATTCAAAAATCTTAAATAAAAATGAAATCTTATTTAATGAAAGAGATAATTTAGAAAAATTATTTTTTTTAAAAGATGGAAAAATATCTGTATTTAAAATGAGTGAAAGTGGAGAGCGTAAAATAATATTTATACTAAACAAAGGTGAAATGATAAATGAGCTTTTAATTGATGGTATAAAAACATCTTCTATAGGATGTGAGGCTTTTGAAAAATCTATCATACTTGAATGTAATGCAGAGGATTTTATTAAAGTTATGGAAGATGACCTTAGACTAACAAAAAATATTTTAGTTCATATTCAAAATAGAAATCGTAGATTATATAGACAAGTTAAAAATTCTATATCTATAAGAATAGATAAGAAGTTAGCTGCTAAACTATATAGAATGGGGAAAGAATTTGGAGTTAAAAAAGGACAATGGACTTTTTTAAATGTAAATTTGACTATAACTTATATAGCGGAGATGTTAGGGTGTAAAAGGGAAACGTTATCCAGAGCTATGAAAATACTTCAAGATGAAGATTTAGTTAAACTAGAAGGAAAAAAAGTATATATTAGGATGGAAGGTCTTTCGAAATATTTTAAAGGCATGTAAATGTTATAACCTTAAGATAAAGGATTTAAACTTTATTAAATCTTTGTTTTAAGGTTTTTTTGTATAATTGTTTTTATTAAAGAATACTTAGTTGTGATAATTATCACAGACTTATAATTAATCAGAGTGTTAATATTTATTTAACAAAGTATAGGGGGGAATTTAGATGAAGATAAGATTAGATAAATCAAGCTTTAATAAAGGTCTTAAGTCTTTAAAATCTGAGTATAAAATTTTAGCTCCTGTTACAACTCCTTTTAAAGGAATTTACTCAGATACAGACTTAACAAAATATGAAGAAATAAGTAGCTTTGAAGAAATAGAACTTAATAAAAAATCTAGTTTTTCGGTTAAAGAAGTTATATTTCCTATAAATCAAGTTCTATTTTATTTTACAGAAAAAGAATATAAAGAAAGTGATATAGAGAATATAAAATTACTAGTTTTCTTGAGAGCATGTGACTTAAATGGTATAAAAAGACTAGATGAAATATATTTAAATAATGGAGCTGAAAAAGATTACTATTATAAACGATTGAGAGAGAAAGTGAAATTTGTACTTATTGGATGTAAAGAAAGTTTTAGAAATTGTTTTTGTGTTAGTATGAATTCAAATAAATGTGATGATTATTCAATGGCTATAGATTTTCGAGATGATGAAATTTATTTAGACATAAAGGATGATGAATTAAATGTATTTAAAGGTGAAAGTGTAGATTTTGAAGTTAGTTTTGTTAAAAAAAATACAATATCTGTAAAAATACCAGATGATATAGAACCAATATCAATAGCTAATAATACGATGTGGGAAGAGTACAATAGTAGATGTATAGGATGTGGAAGATGTAACTTTGTTTGTCCAACTTGCTCATGTTTTACAATGCAAGATATTTACTATAAAGAAAATGAGAATGTAGGAGAAAGAAGAAGAGTATGGGCCTCTTGTCAAATAGATGGATATACAGACATGGCAGGCAATCACTCTTTTAGGAAAAATCAAGGTGAAAGAATGAGATTTAAGGTTATGCATAAGATATATGATTTCAATAAAAGATTTGGATACCATATGTGTGTAGGATGTGGTAGATGTGACGATGCATGCCCTCAATACATATCATTCTCAGAATGTATCGATAAGGTAAATAAATTAGTATGTGATAAAGGAGAGTTAGAGTAAATGAACCCATATATACCAGTATCTTCAAAGATAATAAATATAACTAAGCATACAGATATTGAATGGACTTTCAGAGTAAAATGCAATACACAAAATGTACTTCCAGGTAAATTTTATGAAATATCTATACCTAAGTATGGGGAAAGTCCAATATCTGTATCAGGATATGGTGAAGATTATATAGATTTTACTATAAGGAACGTAGGGAAAGTAACTAGTGAATTATTTAATTATAAAATAGGGGATAATCTTTTTATAAGAGGACCTTATGGAAATGGATTTAATGTTAATTTATATGAAGGTAGAGAGATAATTGTTGTAGCTGGAGGAAGTGGTTTAGCACCAGTAAGAGGGATAGTTGAATATTTTTATCATAACTTAGATAAATGTAAAAGCTTTAAATTAATTGCTGGTTTTAAGTCTAATGATGACATTTTATTTAAGGAAGATATTAAAAAATGGAGTGAAAAATTAGATATAATTATAACAGTAGATAAAGCTGATAAAGATTATAATGGAAATGTGGGATTAGTAACAAAATATATACCAAAATTAAATATAGATGATATAAACAATACATCAGCAGTAGTGGTGGGACCTCCTATGATGATGAAATTTACTGTTGCTGAATTTTTAAAAAGAGATTTAGCAGAGCATAATATATGGGTTTCGTATGAAAGAAAA
Source organism: Romboutsia sp. CE17 (assembly GCF_012317385.1). Classification (GTDB taxonomy): domain Bacteria; phylum Bacillota; class Clostridia; order Peptostreptococcales; family Peptostreptococcaceae; genus Romboutsia_E. The sequence goes on along the minus strand of NZ_CP051144.1, from coordinate 1,916,886 downwards.
ATGTGTTGTGGGATAGGTAAATGTGGACATTGTAAAATGGATGACACTTATATTTGTATAGATGGACCTGTATTTGATTATTCTTATGCTAAGAATCTTGTAGATTAGGAGGTAAAAATATGATAAGAGATATAAATACTAAAACATTAATTAAAAATGCTTATAGGATTACTAAAAATAAATATGAGACATCTCTTAGAGTTAGGATACCAGGTGGATGTATTGATCCAGAAAGTTTGATAATAGTATCTAAGATATCTAATAAATATGGAAATGGTCAGATTCATATAACTACAAGACAAGGATTTGAAATTCTTGGAATAAGCATGGAAGATATGAGTGAAGTTAATAAATTAATTCAACCAGTAATAGAAAAAATGGATATAAATCAGAAAGAAGAGAATAAAGGATATCCTGCTGCAGGAACTAGAAATATATGTGCATGTATAGGAAATAAAGTCTGTCCAAAGGCTCAATATAATACAACTGAATTTGCAAAAAAGATAGAAAAAGCTGTATTTCCAAATAATCTTCACTTTAAGATAGCATTAACAGGATGTCCAAATGATTGTATAAAAGCTAGAACTCATGACTTTGGAATAATAGGTATGACTTTGCCTATTTATGAAAAAGAAAGGTGTGTTTCATGTGGCGCATGTGTTAAAAAATGTCAAAAACTATCTACTGGTGCTTTAAAAATGGAAAATTATAAGATTGTTAGAGATCATGATAAATGTATCGGATGTGGAGAATGTACTTTAAACTGTCCAACTAGTGCTTGGACTAGAGATTCAAAGAAATATTATAGATTAGCTATAATGGGTAGAACTGGAAAGAAAAATCCAAGACTAGCAGAAGATTTTCTTATTTGGGTTGATGAAGAATCTATAATTAAGATAATTATGAACACTTATAAATATGTAAATAAATATATAGATTTAAATGCACCAGGTGGTAAAGAACATATTGGATACATAGTTGATAGGACTGGATTTATGGAGTTTAAGAAATGGGCATTGGAAGGTGTAGAACTTAGTGATATGGTTAAGGTAAGTGAAAATATTTATTGGAGTGGTATAAGATATTAAGTAAATTTTAGAGAGTTAAAAATTAGATATAATTTAAGTATGTATAAAATATCTTGAGAAATAATATGAGTTATTTGAAATAGAAAATATAGTTTTACAATATAAAATGAAATTCCCCAGGAAATTTAGATATGGTAAAAGTTTAAAAATATATAAAACATAGAAAAAAGAAGATTCTATATAAAAAAGTATAAAAATACTCACAAAAAACCATATAAAAATTTGGATTAAAAAAGCTATGAAGAAGATTTATAATCTTCTTCATAGCTTTTTTATTTTAATTGAAGCTGGATTCATCACTTTTAAATATATAATAGGGGATATATACAGAGGTTGTTAATCCAGTAAAAATAAGTATACTTGAAATATTACAACTAGAAAAACTATAAGTATATTCAGAACCTATAAACTTGTTCAAAAGAAAGATAAAAGAAAAATAAATTACACACATTATTAAGTTATCTTTTATAGCTTGTTTATTAAGTTTAAACTTTCTAACTTGGACCATATAAACATTGGCATAAAGTAACAAACTATTAGAAAATATATACGCTAAATAAAGAAAATTTGGAAAATTATAAGGTATATATTTAAAGAAGATTAAATTGCCAATAGAACAAACCAGGCTCCAAGAAAAATATATGTTAAATAACTGATATTGCTTAAAAAACAATATAGCTATACAAATATATTCAGTAAATCTACAAATATCAATAGGTAAAGAGTTTAGCGCAGAGTAGTTATCAACAGAAAACACAAAAGCTTGTTCCAATACGATTTCTAAAAGTATCATTAAACAAATTATCTTCTCAACTATATAACTATAAGGAAGTAGATTTTTTGTTAACTTTGGAGAAAAGTATAAGAACAATGCAAAGAAAAAAAGTACAGTCAAATGATCTTTTGAGAAAATAAAAGTATTAACCATATAATTATCTCCTATTTATTTAATTAAATTTATATATACTCATATTATTCTAAATATATATATGAAAATCCTATTTATATACATTATATTTTTAAGAAAAAATTATAGAATATAAATTCATTGTAAGTAACAAAAAAAAGTTAATCTAATAAATTAATAATATATTAAAAAATAAAATCATTTTAAGGAAGTGGATAATTTGGATAAGGGAAAAAATAAGGTCTGTGTTGATTGTGGCAGCAAATATTGTCCATGTCATCTAGCGTTCTCAGGAGAATGTATAAAATGTAGCTTAATAAGAGGTGAAAAAACTTGTGATTGTTCATGGCAGGGCGTATGTGTCTACAACGAAGTACAACATAATAAAAATCAAATATTAAATAATAGAAAAGAACATGTATGTGAAATTTTGGAAAAAAGGGAAATTGAAGAAGATATTTTCTTAGCGAAAATAAAAATACCTAATACTTTGGCTATAGAGTTAAATGTAGTAGGAGCATATGTATTATTAAAAGCAATAAATAGAGATAGTTCTATTTATAATGCTCCGATATCAGTAATGGATATTGATAAAGAAAATAACATACTAGAGATTATTATAAAATCAAGAGGAATAAAGACAAAAACTCTATTAGATTTTAATGAAATCATAGTAAAAGGACCATACTTTAATGGTATTTTTGGAGTTGATAAGATAAAAAAAATAAAGCAATCAAACTGTATAGTTATTTTAGGTGGATTATCTCAAGTTAATTCAATAAATGTAGTAAAAAAACTTCTAGATAATAATAATTCAGTAGAAGTTTTTTTCAATAAAAATTTAACTATTTTAGATGAAGTAAAAGAAAAGTTAAATAATCTAGGGGTTAATATTCATATTATAGATATAGAAGAAGATAAAGATTTCATAACTGATTATATTAAAAGAAATGATGTAAAACTTGTTTATAGTGGTGGCAACAATACATTTAATAAATGTATGAGAAACTTAGTAGATAGTGTAGATAAAGACATAGCATTATCAATAGCAAATAATAATTTAATTTGTTGTGGAGAGGGTATTTGTGGCGCTTGTACAGTAAATGTAAATGGCGAGCGTATAAAGTCCTGTAAAGCTCAAATTAATAGTAGAGACTTTCTAAGAATCATGTAACATAAAAGTATTAATATGATTTATAATTATTGAAGTTAGGGGGAGATGCTAAATGGCAACTGTTGTAGTAATTGGTGGTGGTTGGTCTGGATGTGCAGCCGCAATAAGTGCAAAAAAAGCAGGTTGTGATGTAATTATCCTTGAAAAAACTGATTTATTATTAGGTCTTGGGAATGTTGGCGGTATAATGAGAAACAATGGAAGATATACAGCTGCAGAAGAATGTATAGCCTTAGGGGGTAGTGAATTATTTGGATTAACAGATAAATATACTAAACATAAGGATGTAGATTTTCCAGGACATGATCATGCTAGCATTTATAATGTAACAAAAATAGAGAAACCAGTTAGAGATTTAATAAGAGGAATGGGGATTGATGTAAGATTTTTTAGTAGGGTTGTAGATGTAGAGGTTGATGGACCAAGAATAAGGGCGGTTGAGCTTGAAGATGGAGAAAAGATCTATGGGGATGCTTTCGTAGAAACAACAGGATCGTCAGGACCTATGGGTAACTGTACTAAATATGGAAATGGATGCGCAATGTGTATACTAAGATGTCCATCATTTGGTGGAAGGGTTAGTATTACAGCTAGATGTGGAATTGAGGATATGATAGGAAGAAGAAATACAGGGGACTATGGTGCATTTAGTGGTTCTATGAAATTATTAAAAGAATCTCTAAGTGAAGAAATACAACATGAGCTAGAGACAAAAGGATGTGCAGTAGTTCCTTTGCCAGAAGAACTAAGAAATTCAGAAAAGCTAGATATTAAAGTTTGTCAACAATATGCTCTTCCAGCATTTTCTGAAAATATAGTTCTTATTGATACAGGTCATGCAAAACTAATGTCACCATTTTTTAATTTAGAAAAATTAAGAATGGTACCTGGATTTGAAGGGGCTCTAATAGTAGACCCATACTCAGGCGGTAAAGGAAATTCTATTAGATACTTATCAGTATCTCCAAGAGATAACTACATGAGAGCAAAAGGTATGAAAAATTTATTTGTTGCAGGGGAAAAGTCAGGTTTTTATGTTGGTCACACAGATGCGCTCCGTATCTAAACACAAATTATTCAGGCCAGACTGCGTCCATGAAAGTCCCTTATAAAATATTCTTATCTCACCAGAATCCCCATCCCAAGTAATCTTATCAACTATAGAGTTAATAAGCATCTTCTTCTCATCAATACTAGCACTATCAATCAACTTATTGAACTTATTTAAATTATCAACAACCAAATCAATATTAAGCATCTCCAACTCGATATCATTATCAAACTCATTCACATCATCAAGCTTACTCTTTAACTCTTCAATTTCCAAACCAAGCTTATCAATTTGAGCAATTACATACTTTGCACTAGCTTCATTTACTTCGCTTAACTTTAGGACTAGCTGATTTATAGCTTTTTCTTTATTTTTTATTTCTTCTTGTATTAATGTGCTATCCTTTGGTTTTATTGCTTTGAAGTTATTTTTCATCTTCTCATATTCACTTATTAAAACTTCTTTATCTGTTAATTTTATTTTATTAAGTACAAAGTCCTCAATTTCCTTTCCAGTTATATTAGAGTTTGAGCATTTATACATTGTGTATTTCTTATTGCATTTGTAGTAGTATGATTTTCTTTTATTTTCACCTTTTCCATAAGAAGAGTATGTTAAAACCATTGCGCTACCACATTTTGCACATTTTAATATTCCTGATAATAAACCATTTTTACTTGACCCTGTTCTACATCCTTTTTTACTTTGCTTATCTACAACCTTTTGGATTTCTAGCCATGTTGTATCTTCTATTATTCCTAAGTGTTTTGATACCGCATATATCCAGTTGTTTTTATCTACTTTTTTGCCGTTTCTGTTTTTACCGTATGTTAAGTAGCCACATCCATTTGCTTCTCCTGTTGTTAGGATGTTGTTTATTTCAAAGTAGTGGTGCGTTAGTTTGCTTGATTTTACGTATATTGGGTTTGTTAGTATTTCTTTTACCATTGATGGTGTTATTGTTCCACCGTTTTTTCCTGTTATTTTATTTTTATATAAATATTCACTTACTTTTGTTAATGATCCTACTTCTAAGAATTTGTTGTAGATATCATTAACTAGTGGTATTTCTTCTTCATTTACTTTTAGAATGTTGTATTTACGTTCTTTTCCATCAGATACGTATTTTATTATTTCAGTATCATATCCTAATGGTAATTGGCCTCCAAGCCATTTCCCATCTTTAGCGAGTTCTCTCATGTTATCTCTAACACGTTCAGAGATTGTTTCTCTTTCAAGTTGTGCAAATACACTTGAAATGAACATCATAGCTCTTCCCATTGGTGTTGTTGTGTCAAATTGTTCTTTTATTGATATGAAGCCTATTCCTAGTGAAGATAAGTCATCTATTAAGCTAGAGAAGTCTGATACGTTACGGCTTATTCTGTCTAGTCTATAGCAGATTATTGTATCGAACTTTTTTGATTTTGCATCTTCTAACATCTTTATAAATTCTGGTCTATTTGTATTTTTACCAGAAAAACCTTCATCTTCATATATTAAAAATTCTGTTACGCCTAATGTCTTGGCATAGTCTTTACATAGTTGAACTTGATTTTCTACAGACTCACCTTTGCCTGTAAATTTTGATTTTCTAGAGTATATCGCTACTTTCATAAATTCACCTCCGTAGCTAGTTCAATATATAACTTATATATAGTATTTGTATAAGTTTATTAATTATTTGAGTTATTGAATAAAGGTTAAATTTATATTTTATATGCTTAGTAGTAGGAATTAAGCGAATTTTGAATTAAAGGTATATATAAATATATGAATTAAATATATAACTAATTAATAAATTATTTAGAGTTATTAAAGGAAAATAACCAAATTAAGTGTAAAAAAATATATTGGTAAATTAAATGATGCATTTACCAATATAAATATTAAAAATAAGAAGTTTTACATAACTGAGAAATTAGGTTTTTCAATTAGATTAAGTTTATCTAGATTATTAAATTTGAGATCGACAAGCTCTGTTGTTATTCCAAAAATTTTTGCTATTTCAGAATTTGAATAACCTTCATATGTGCTGAATACATTATCATCTAGTAAGAACTCACAACAAAATTTATCAGCTTCTAATTCTAGTTTTTTTACAAATAGTTTATCGTAATTTTCTAAATTCAATGTGTTAATGTTTGGGTGAAATAAAGCATGTCCAAGTTCATGGGCGTAAACTCTATTTCTTTCGTGTTCAGAAAGTGAAGGATTTATAAGTACAAATTTTACATTATCTAATTTAAAGTAACATCCATCTGGTAATTTAGTTTCAGTAGTATCTACTAAAAAACTAGTGACAACTTTAAGTTCATTTAAAACATCTAATGCACTTAAACCGGGATAATACTGTTTTATAATTCTAACTGTTTCTCTTATCTCTTTTAAAATCAAAACTATTCTCCCCTTTTATATATCGATTGCTTGATTAAATAATTTTGAGCAACGGACTAAGTCGTTGCGACATGAACAAAGCTAATTTTATTTATTTTTCTCTTTATCAATAGCTAATAGCATCCCCATTTGAATAGCCTGTAAAACTCCATCTATAGCTTCTTTTGAAGCTGGCTTTCCAGAAAACATTAAGCCGTCTTGCTTTAGCATTTTTTCTGCGTTTTCTAAAATTACTTTTATATCTTTTTCTGATTTATTAGATATATCACTATCTTCATAAGTTCTATTCTCGCTTAGCCCTAATAAATAATCTGTTGATACTTCAAGTGCTTCTGCAAGTCTTGTAAGTACAGCTGATTTAGGTTCTCTTATTCCGTTTTCATATCTTGATAAACTTGCTTCGGTTATGTTTGCTTTTTGAGCTAGCTCTTTTTGATTTATATTTAAATAACGCCTAGCTCTAGAAATTCTTTGGGCTATTGTCTCCAAAATTCATACCCTCCTTTGGTTAATTTTTACATATTATTATTATAATTTAATGATAGCACAGTATTACATAAATGGAAATAAAAATATACAAAATGTAATAAAATGAGTAAAAAATGTATAATTCAATAAAAAAGTGATAATTTTTATAAAAAAATTACCATTATTTCATTGACACTGTAAAAAAATGGATGTACTATTTAATTACCGAATTGCAATAAAATTTTAAATTTTAGAATATAAAAATTATAAAGGAGTATTAAAAATGGGATTAAGGATGTTAAAGGTAAAGCGTATGATAATAGGATTAACGCAGGCTGATGTTGCAAAAAAACTAGGTATAAACGTTAAAAGCTATAACTTTAAAGAAAATGGAAGGTCAAAGTTTACTTTAAAAGAGCTTAGAAAAATGACTGAGATTTTTAATCTTAATGAAGAAGAGATAAGAGAAATTTTTTTTGATTAATACTTACCGAAATGATAATAGAATAGGGGGATTATAAAATGGAAAATTTAAAGATTTTTACAAGTGAGGAATTTGGAAATATAGGAGTTATAGTAAAAAATAATAAAGAATATTTTGAAGCTATACCAGTGGCCGAGGTTTTAGGATATACAAATCCAAGGGCAGCTATAATTAGACATTGTGAAGAGGACGGGGTAACGTTTCATGACGTGGGGGTAGTTCGTAGAAATGACTCAAATAGAAGTGATTTTATTCAGTATGTATCAAAAAAGTTTATAGATGAAGGTAATGTATATAGATTAATTATTAAATCGAAATTACCAAATGCTAAGCGTTTTGAAAAATGGATTATGGAAGAAGTAATTCCATCTATAAGAGTTAACGGTGCATATATGAGTGATGATGTTATTAATAAAACTTTACAAGATCCTGATTTTATAATTGAAATGGCTACTAAGTTAAAAGAAGAAAGAAATAAAAGATTATTAGTTGAGAGAAAAGTTGAGAGATTAGAAGAGTGTATGGCTTTTGATAAACCTTATACTGAATTTGGTAAATGTATAGCATCATCTAATGAAGCTATTACAATAGGACAATTTGCTAAGATTCTTAATAATAATGATATTAGAATTGGTAGAAATAGATTATTTAGTTTTCTAAGGGAAGAAGGATATCTTATAAAAGCTGGTAAGGATAAGAATACACCTAAACAGCCTTATATAAAAAGTGGTTTGTTTAAAGTGTGTGAAACTATTATAAATACTGAGAGTGGAGAAAAGATATCTACTACAACGCTTATAACTGGAAAAGGTCAGAAGTATTTTTTAGATATTCTTAAATAAAGAATAGGACAAATTTTATACCTCATAAGATTAAATATGAGGAGGGGATATCATGAAGGAAAGAGTGACTTTTGTTGAAGGAAAGAAAATTAAAAAGATAGTTGAAGTTTTTGAAGATGAAAAGCAAGTTGAAGCATTAAAGGCTAGAGCTACTTTAATAATGCTTAAAAATAGATTAGAAGATTTGATGAGAGAACAAAGTATAGTTAAAAATATTTAATTTAAAGGGGATAACAAATGAGAAAATACTTAGATTCTTATGTAATTTATGAAACTAAAGATATGAATAAGTTTGAGTGGGAAAAAAGAAGAAAAGAAGGTATTGGTGGAAGTGACGCAGCTAGTGTACTTGGTCTTAGTCCATACAAAAGTTCTATAAGTGTGTATATGGATAAGATTGATGAGGTACAAGTTGGTAATTCTTATGAAGATGAAGTTAGTTATAGGATGGAGCTTGGAAATAAATTAAAAAATTTTGTGGCTAATGAATTTATGCTGAAAACTAATAAAAAGGTTAGAAATGTAAATGGAATACTTAGAAATGATAAGTACCCGTTTGCACTTGCAAATATAGATAGAGCTATCATTGGTGAAAAAGCTTTTTTAGAGTGTAAAGTCACTAATAGCTACTCTAAGAAGTTGTGGCAAAAAGAAGTTCCTATTTATTATCAAGTACAGTGTTATCACTATATGGCAGTTACAGGTGCAACTCATTGTTATATTGCGGTACTTATAGGTAATGAAGATTTAGTAATTCATAAGATAGAAAGAAATGAAGAACTTATAAATCAAATAATGGATTTAGAAAAGTCGTTTTGGGACAAGTGTGTATTAGGAAGCTCTTTACCAATACCTGATGGTAGTGATGATTATTCTAAAATGCTTCAGAGCTTATATAAAGATAGTACTGATGAGGAGCTTATATTATTTGAAAAAACTGATTTTTTAAATAGGTATGATGATGTTTGTGAGCTTATAAAGGATTTGGAGATGGAGAAAAAATCAGTGGAGCAGTATTTACAATTACAAATGAAAGAGTATGAAGTGGCTTATTTGGGTGATAGGAAGATTACTTGGAAAAAGCAAATTAGAAATGTTGTAGATACGAAGAGATTAAAAAAAGAACACCCAGAACTAGTAGAGAGATACATGAAAACTATTAGCTCTAGAGTGTTTAGGATATAAAAATAATAGAATAATTGCAAGTTAAAATATTTGAAAATTCAATAAATTTAAAAGGGAGATATAAAATGTCTAATTTAAAAAAAGTGTTAAAAAATAATGAAGCCAAGGGCAATTCTGTAACTGTAAATCCAAGTTATGCAATGAAACAATTAATTGTAAAAATGAAAGGAGAAATTGGAGCAGCTCTTCCAAGTCAATTAAGTAGTGATAGATTTCAAAGAGTGGCGCTTACTGCTTTTAATTCAAATCCTAAACTTCAAAATTGTGATCCAATGTCTTTTATAGCTGCTATGATGCAAAGTGCCCAGTTAGGTTTAGAGCCAAATACACCGCTTGGACAAGCTTATTTAATACCTTATAAAGTGAATGGAATGGAAAAAGTTCAATTTCAAATAGGATATAAGGGTCTTTTAGAACTTGCACATAGAAGTGAAAAGTTAAAGAGTTTATATGCTCATGAAGTAAGGGAAAATGATGAGTTTGATATAGATTATGGTTTAGAGCAAAAGTTAATTCATAAGCCTCTTTTAAAAGGTGATAGGGGTAAAATTATTGGGTATTATGCTGTTTACCATTTAGAGCCAAATAGATATAGTTTTACTTTTATGACTTATGATGAAATTTTAAATAATGGAAAGAAGTATTCTAAAAGTTTTGAAGGTGGAATTTGGGAAAATGAATTCGATTCTATGGCGAAAAAGACAGTTATTAAGAAGCTTCTTAAATATGCTCCTCTTAGTATTGAGATGCAAAAAGCTATTGCATTTGATGAAAGTGTAAAGGAATCCATAAGTAATGATATGTTGTTTATTGAACCTGTTGAGTCGCAACTGCTTGATGTTTCTATATAGTTTCTCTCCATGCAAGTAAAGAGCACTTGCAAATGTCGAATAAACTATTATAGAAACATCTACGCTGAAATACTTGCGATTATACAGGTTACAATAAAAACAAGTCTTACATTAAATTATGAGGGGGATTTTTAATATGGCGGTGTATAGACACATTCATATAGATTATTGGCAGGATGGCTTTGTGTTAGATTTAACTCCTGAGGAGAAGTATTTTTATATTTATTTAATGACTAATAGTAAAACTAGTCAGTGTGGAATTTATGAATTACCTAAGAGGATTATTGAAACAGAAACTGGCTATAACAGGGAGACTGTAGAGAAGCTTCTTTTGAGATTTGAGGAGTATGGAAAAATTGTTTATTGTGATAAGAGTAAGGAGATTTTTATTAAAAATTGGATTAAGCATAATAAGGTGATAAGCCCTAAGGTTAAAAAATGTGTGGAGAAGGAGCTTTTATATATTAAAAGTAGAGAGCTCATAGATTTGTTTTTAAAAGAGTGTAATAAGTATGGGTACCGTATAGATTTACAAGGTTCAAATAATATTACCGCTATAGATACCTATGTTACTGATGAAGATACCACTATGGATAGTGTATGTATACCCATAGCTAAAGTTGATATCAATTCTGAGTATAGGTATAGGGAAAAAGAAAAAGAAAAACAAAAAGAAAAAGAAAAACAAAAAGAAAAATCTTCTTTCGGAAGTGATTATAATTTAGATAATTTTGAGATGATGAGATATTTATATGAAAGTAAAATAGGAAGTATAGATTTAGATGCAGATAAGAGCTTATTTGATATTTACGAGAAAGTAGATATACATTTATTTGAAAGGGCAATAGATATTTCTATAGAAAGAAATAAACCAAGCATTGCTTATATAAAAGGGATAATTAGAAAATGGAATGAGAATGGGATAACAACGTTAGAGTCTTTGAGATTATTTGAAGCTGAGAAAAGCTTAAGGGGGAATATAGATAATGAACAAAGAGGAGCTTATAGAAAGTCTAAATGTACCAAAGGATATGAAGATGAGAATGATGAGGTTATATACACAGAGCCAAGTAAAGAGCAGCTTGATGAAGTTAGAAGAATCATGCAAATCTCAGATGGAAAAGAGTAAGTATAGATGCAATAAGTGTAGGGATATGACTTTTATTATAGATGGAAATGAAGCTATTGAATGTGAATGCAGACAGGTGAGAATTGCGGAAGATATTTTAAGAAAAAGTGGTATAAGTGAGGAGTTTAGGAATAAGAGGTTTAATAATTTTATGTATAGTATTGATAGTCAGATTACAAATGCTTATAAGGAAGGGTATTTGTATGCTAGAAATTTTAAGGAGATTGAGAGAGATAGGTGTAATTCTATTATGTTTATGGGACAAGTTGGGTCTGGTAAGACCCATCTTTCTTTAGCTATTGCTAATGAGCTTATGGATCAGGCTGTTGGTGTTATTTATATGAGCTATAGGGAAGTGATTACTGCTCTTAAGCAAAATATTATGGATGAGGTTTATTATCATAGGGTAATGGGAAGGTATAAGGAATCTAGGGTGCTTTTGATTGATGATTTGTTTAAGGGGAGGGTTACTGAGAGTGATTTGAATATTATGTTTGAGCTTTTGAACTTTAGGTATTTTAATAGGTTGCCTGTTATTGTTAGTTGTGAGATGGATGTTGAGGGTCTTTTGAGGATTGATGAGGGGATTGGGAGTAGACTTGTTGAGATGTGTAGGTGTGTTGAGATTAGGGGGAAGAGGTTGAATTATAGAATTAATTCATTTATTGATTATTAAATAGTAGGTATTTATACAATAATTAATATTAAGCTTTAATAGGTTTTTAAGAAATATAAAAGGATGATATGTAAAAATATGTAATTTATGTTAATATTATATATAATATTAACATAAATTACATATTGAGGAGAATTGTAGAATGAGTACAACGTTATATTACGGGAAAATAAATTTAAATTCCGATCATATTTTTAAAGTATATGAAAAACCTGAGTTATTAAAGGAAACTTTATTAAAGTTAAAAAATAGTATAAAAAATGGAGTAGTATATAAATATACACAGATATATAAAGGAGAAGAAGTAAAAATAAATCACTATGTATTTAGTGATGTAGATAAGTTAGATGATGGAATATATGGAAAGGTTGTTAAAAAGGCTCCCATATTTGCAAATCAAACAGATGAAAACGGTAAGCTAAAAAAAATAGCGGTTGATAATGAAGAAATAATATCTTTTTATTTTGATGTAGAGAGGGAAATTGTTGCTTTTTATACAACAAATAGGTTTGGTTATAGTGAGTTTTGCAAAGCATTTGCTTCTTTAATAACGAAAAGTATAAATGAAGAGTATACTCAAGAAGTTTTTGGATTTGAAGTATCTTTAATAAATAATAATTTAAACATGAAAGAGATAGAAAGCAGTTTAAAAGAATTAGGAGCATTAGAAGAGATCACGATAGATATTATTCCTCCTAATCCAGATGAAGAACTCTTGAATGAACTAGAAAAAAATATGGATAAGATAAGATTAAAAGATTATAAAACTGGAAATGTAACAGGTAGAAGGAGTTCTCTTAAATCTACATCCTCTACAGGTTTAGTAGTTGATTCTGAAATTGTTAAACAAGAATTAGCTTCTGTGTATAATATTTGTCCTGAAATTACTGCTGAAGATGCTATAAAAAAAGGATATGCTACAATAGAAGCAAAGAATACAGATGGAAGAACTTTTTCCACTAACGACAAAAAACCGATTAAAGATATTATATCCGATGAAGTAGTAAATGATAAAGAGGAGTATTGCAAGACTTGTAAATATAAAATAGGGACATTACCCCTATAGATGGAAGCGGTGATTTAAATGTTGGCTAGATTTATTAAATATAAGAAATTTAACGAATTTTTTGATATTAAGTCATTAGAATCAATAGCTGCAATATTTATGGTAATAATTTTTACATTTATATCAGAATGTATTAATTTATATGAGAAATTTGAAAGTTTTAGACCAGCACTTCAAAATATAGTGATATATATTGCAGCAGCGTTAATAGGAATGATTGGTATAATACTTGCAGGTATTTCAATAGTAATAAGTTCTATAAGCAGAGAAAATAGAAAAGCGATTGAATCATTAAATGGAAAAGATACTGTTGAAAGACTATTAGTTAGTTTTGAGTTTTTAGCTTTTATTGTTGGAATGCAGATACTGATTTATTTTTGTATGTATTTGATATTATATTCAGATATAAACATTTTACCTAAAATACCATTCTATTTTATAATATCAGGATTAGTTTTTACATTTACATTTACATTATTTTATACAGTTCAATTGGTGGGGAATTCCACTAGAATTTATATAATTTCGCAAAAATATAGTGATGTAATAGACGAAAATAATGAAATTTTACATTCAGCAAATGAAGTTAGAATAGATTTTATTTTTAAGGTTTTGGTGGAAGTTTTAAAGATTAATCCAGATGAACTTATAAAGTCATTAAAAAAATATACATCAGAGTGTGAAATAGATGAGAAAGAAGTGATAGAAAAATATTTTGATGAATATTATAAATAATAAGTATGAAGTAAATGAGCTATATAGCCCGTTTACTTCATACTTATTATATTTTTAGATAATTCATTAATACTATCAGATAGAGCCTGAAGCTTACCTTCAATTCTAACAAGTAAATACATACTAAGGGCTATAGGAAAACCAACAGAAGCTATCAGAGTTTGAATTTCTGAATTCATCATAAACACAACCTTTCCATATAAATATATATAAAAGACTATGCTAAAAAGGGGGAGTTAAAGCATAGTCTTTATAAGTTTATTAACTTTATTACCCTATAACTAAGTCATAAGGAGTCGTTTCTTTAACAACTATTTTTGCATCTACTGCTGATACTAGGTCTAATCCATTTGGATCAAAGATATTCTTAGATATAACTAATTCCATAGCAGATTTTATTTCAGCTTCAGTTATATTATCTCTAGGGTCTTGTACAGTTAATGATACTTTTGAATCGCCTTCATCTAAAAAAGTCATTACTAGACTTTTAGTAGTTTCCATTTAAAATTCCTCCTTTCTTAAATTTAAAATAATAGACTATTAGCTAAGTGTTGTGTTGTCTACTTTTATTATGTCTATTACATCATGTTTTTGAAGCCCCATCAAAGCTACTCCAACATCATATACATCCTGAAGTGCTGCATCATATTTTAAATTAGCAAAAGATTTACTTCTTGTTTTTGCTTTTCCATCTACTAAACCTAAGTCTAATACAATTTTCAAACTTGATGGATTTTGAAATTCTACAACAGCCATAAGATATACCTCCTTATAAAATTTGTTTTAAAAGTAATCTTTTAATTACTTTCTTGATGTCATTATAGGAGGTTTATTTTTTAATCTATATTAAACTACTTTATAAAAAAGTTTATTTTAAGAAGTTTATATTTTATTTTGTAGTTATATATGAGTCTTTGAATCCTTTAGATATAGCTTTATCTTTTAGTTTGATGGCGTTGTTTTTATCATTGAAAGCTCCTATACAAACTCTATAAAAAATCCCATCATTAGTTATGGATTTGTTTACAAATGATAATAGGGTAGATGATATTGTATCTGCTACATCTTTTATATATTTAGATGATTTTAGATTATTTTCAACGCTACTATTTGATATAAAGTCTATTTCTATTAATAGAGCAGGCATTTTAGTTTTTCTAAGTACTGAAAATTCTTTTGATATTTTTACTCCACGATTAGGTGTGTTTATTTTATTTGAGATATTAGTGGATAGATTATTAGCTAGGTTGTATAGTTTACTGTTTTTATCATATACCCATACTTCACATCCCTTTGCAGTTTTGTTAGTTGATGAGTTCATATGAAGGCTTACAAAGTAGTCACAGTTATTCTTATTTGCTTTTGTACTTCGATAGTCTAGTGAGTAGTATTTGTCATCTTCTCTTGTGGTTATTACTTTTTCAAAAGCTTGTTCTAGAGTATTTTTTACGAGTAGTCCTATTTTTAGAACTGTTTCACTTTCTTTGGTTTTGTTATGACCTAGTGCTCCAGGGTCTTTTCCTCCATGTCCAAAGTCTAAGTACCATTTCATTATGTTACCTCCTATATAAATTTTAATTTAATAGTATAGATTTTTTTAAAAGAAGTATTTTAAATAATTTTAGTAAATAATTATTAATGTTAATATATAAGTAAAGATACAATTTAGAAGGGGGAATGAAATATGGAAAATACTAAGATTAACTACTGGACATTTTTTGCGAATCCAAAGCAGTGGTATATAGATGATTTTTTAAATAGCGATAAGTGTAATGATGAAGTTTACTACAAAATAAGGCCATGTGACAGAAAAAATATAGATATTGGAGATAAGGGATTAATTAGAGTTGGTATTGATCATAGAACTAAAAAGTCATTAAGAGGTAAGGAAAAATTAAAACCAGGAATATATGCAATTATTGAGGTTGTGTCAAAACCTGAATATATTAAAGATAGTGATTTAGAATTTTATGATGGAGATTATGAAAATTCTGGGGATAAGGAGATGTGGAGAATTAAGTTTAAGATAATAAAGAATTTAATTGATTCACCCATTATATTTAATGAAATTGAGAATGAAGTATTAAGTAGGGATAAATATTTAGTGAAGGGATTTCAAGCTTCAACTATGCCATTGATTAAAGAATCGTTTTATGAGGCTATAAATATAATAAACTCAACAAAAAATAGATTTTCATATGAAGAAGTAATAAATGATGATGACTATGATTTTGGTTGTTCTAAAAGTAGTATAGAAGGGTTAAATGAAATTTATAAAAATGTAGATATTAAGAAAAAAGAAAGACTAGTTAAGATAGTTGAGCGAGGAAGCATAGCGAACAAATTTAAAGCATATATGGGATATAAGTGTCAGATTTGTGATGCATTAAATGAGAATCCTCATACTTTTAAGAAAAAGGATGGTAAGTATTATGTAGAGGTACATCATATTATTCCAGTAAGTTATGAAGAAGAAAGTAAGTTATCAGTAGACAATTTAATTTGCTTATGTCCTAATCATCATAGGCAAATGCATTATGGTAATGTGGAAATTTTATCAAATAATGATTTATATACTGAGTATAAAATAGATGGAAATATGATAAAGATAGAGAAGGTTAAGTTTGAGATAGATTAATATAAGAAATAAATAATATATGTTATAAAGTATAGGTATATAATTGGTTATATAGTTGTTTATTGTTAGGGAGGGATTTTTTATGTTGGAGTGTTTGACTAGAGATGATCTGCCTGAGAGTGTTTTGGATGTTGTTGATACTATTGGTATTGATGCTTTTAAGGATTTAGTAAGATTGGCTGGTGGTAGTAATTTGTATATTCCAAATGAGAATAGTATTACTAAGGAGTATAGGAATAAGAAAATTAGAGAGGAGTTTAAGGGTGATTATAAAATAATGTCTAGAAAGTATGGTATTAGTGAGGTCCAGGTTAGAAATATTGTGAATTTTAAGTAAGATAAGTTAAAATAATATTTATTGATTATAAAACTTACTACCGATTATAATATAGATATGAATTTGTAGATATGGAGGTGGAGTATGGATATATATAAACTATCAGAAAATAAAGAGCTTGAATGCAAAGAAGCAAGTGGTGGGCTGCCTAAAGATATGTGGGAAACATATTCTGCTTTTGCCAATAGCAATGGTGGAGTTATTTTACTTGGAATAAAGGAAAATAAAGGTGAATTTTACATAACAGGTTTAAATAATATAGATGAAATACAAAAAGATTTATGGGATAACTTAAATAATAGTAAAAAAGTAAGTGCTAATATTATTAGCGATATTAATGTTACAGTAGAAAGCTATGATGGCAAAGATATACTTAAAATAATAGTACCGAGAGCGGATAGAAGACAAAAGCCTATTTATATAGGTGAGAATCCATATAGTGATAGTAAACATGGTGGAACGTTTAGGAGAAATCATTCAGGTGATTATAAATGTAGCAAGTCAGAAATTGATAGAATGATAGCTGATGCTAGTGATTTTTCACAAGACAATGTAATACTTGAAGGATTTACAATAGAAGATTTAAATATAGATAGTATTAATAATTATAAAAATAGGTTAGCAGCGTTAAAACCATCTCATCCATGGATAGGATTAGATTTAAAGAATTTTTTATACAAATTAGGAGCATATGGAAAAAATAGAAGAACGGGAGAAGAAGGTATAACTGCTGCTGGATTATTAATGTTTGGAGAAGAAAGAGAGATTATTGATGAGTTTCCAAAGTATTTTTTAGACTATAGAGAAAAAACTACAGAAAATAGATGGGATTATAGAATTACATCATCTGATGGAACTTGGAGTGGGAATATATATGATTTTTACTTTAAGATAATAAATAGAATAACTGATAATCTAAATTTACCATTTGAACTGATTAATGGAATAAGACAGGATAATACAGGTGTACATGATGCTATTAGAGAAGCTGTAGCTAATGCGATTATACATGCTGATTATAGGTTAGAAAGAGGTATAGTAATAGAGAGGGGAAAGACATATTTTAAATTCTCGAACCAAGGTTCTCTTAGAATATCGATAGAAGAAGCTATGAGTGGAGGAATAAGTGACCCTAGGAATGAGAATATATTTAAAATGTTTAACTTAATAGGTGTTGGAGAAAGAGCTGGTTCTGGGATTGAAGCAATAAGAAAAGCTTGGAAAGAGCAAGAATGGACAATCCCAGACTTAGAAGAAAGTTTTGGTCCTGATAGAGTAGAGTTGACTTTAAGAACAATATCCTTACTACCAAATGAGAGTATAAGTTTTATAAAAAATACATTAAATGAAGAATATAAAAATTTGGATAAAGATGAAATTATGGCTTTGGTTACAGCTCATCAAGAAGGATATGTTACTAATAATAGGTTACAGCAATTAATAGATAATCATTCTTTATATAGTAATAAGGTTTTAGCACAGTTAGTTAATAAAGGTTATTTACAGTCTCAGGGAGTAGGAAAAGGAACAAAGTATTTGTTAGGAGATATGTTTAATGATGTTGAGTTAACTAATATCACTGATAGTCAAAATGTTGAGCAAAGTATAAATATAGAGTCAGGTTTAAGTTTGGATGAGATGAAGATTATTAATTTTATTAAAGGTAATGGGTTTATAACAAATTCATTAAGCAGGGATAATTTGGGATTTGGAAAGACTAAGTCAAGCAAGTTGTTTAATAAGCTTGTGGAAGATGGTAAGATTGAAAGAATTGGTTCAGGGTCAAAAATAAGATATACAATAAAAAAGTAGTAGTATGCGAACGGTTGTGAACGGTCGCGAACGGTCGTGAACGATCGTGAACGATATGAATATATTGAGTTTATTATAAACTATGACAGGATATAGAAAAATATATTCTGTCATAGTTTTATTAATTTGAAAAATATTTAGACGGATCATGTACTCTGAATGGTTGCTTCGCACAGGTTTATTATGAATCAAAAGTTATTTGTGTGAATGTTAACCTTCGGTTGTCAGCCCCGATATGGTCAAAACCTTCACTACATAAAAACTAAGATATACAAAATGTAGCTTTATTTTTGTGCTAACTATTTATTCCGTTGCAGTTTGGACCATATTTTACCCACCGCGCTCTCTGCTCCCCCACCTCCTATCCCTGTAATTTTCTTTTAAGTTTAATTATATGTTTAATATTTTTAGTCAGTAGTATAGGTGGATAGTTGAAGTATGAGCAAAAAATGCTCATACATCAACTATCTTTATTTATATTTTGGGGTCAAAAGCTTTTGGGTCAAGTCTAACCTCACAGATTGCAGCAAAGAGCGCTGCAAACTGTGATGCCAGACTAAAGCCTTAGAACATTCATAGGTTTTAATATTATGGATTATAATTATTTTATTTTTAGATTTTATGTATTTATTTTTTAGAGTATATAATTATATTTATTTGTGGCTTATAGTGGTATTGGTGTTATATATAGTTTTGATACTTTGGGAGTTTGGCTGTCGCCACCGCGCTTTTCGTTCCAATCTTTTGAGTAAAAACCGCTCAAAAGGATTTCTACTGCAATCGCTAACTCAAAACCATCTCCTGACACAGGGTTTCTTGATTATTTTAAGGTTATTATTTTTTTAGTTAGATAGATAGTTAAAGGATGACCTTTCGGCCGTGCCCCTCTGACTAATCCTCAACGCACGAACACGCTCGTTACATAACATACTTCGCATACATCATTTGCAATCAAGTATGCTGCGTATCTTATTTACTCGCTGTGTTCGTAGTTTTTGAGGATAGCCATTCACTGCCCCGTCGCCCAATGCCCTGTACGTTAGTTTTTATGATGGAGCAGACCAAATCTAGGAGATTTACCTCCACGTTTTGTACAACTTACTATATTGGTCCTTGGAGGTTTTATTGCATCTATTAATTTATTTGGTGTAGTTACTTGGTGTCGGTATAGTAGGTTGTTGGTTGGTATCCCGCATTGGATAAAACCGTTGCTCCGCTATCCAATGCTAGTGATTCGATGGCTTTTAAAGAAGAATTTATTATAGTAATATGGAAATATATATTTATAACTTTTAAAATGGAATTGTTTGTAAATACCTTAAATTTTTAATAAATTTATATATTAAATTATAACTTTATTTATTTTTTAAATAGTTTATTCATTAATTATATGTATTTTATAGCTAAGTCTCGTATCAATGTATTTAAGTATTTGATTGTTTAAGTTTTTTAGCCTGAGCCTTTTCTTTTTTCTCGAGCTTCTTTTTATAGTCTTCAAATTTTAAGCTTCCAAAACTTCTAACCATTGCTTGTTCGGTTATAATCCAAGTTCTACCCATCTTTTTTACATCTTCCCCAATAACAAATTTATTACGAGCTACCTGTTTTCTTAAACATGAATCATCTATTCCATAGATTTTTGCAACTTCAAGAAATGTATATAACCCTTCAAAGCTACCTATTGCCATAAGATCACCTCCATTTTTAATATTCCCGTATACGGCTTTTTTTAGTCATTGGAACTAATTTATCTGTTTAATAAATTTATTCAAGATACTTTTTAATTTAAATTAAATCAGAAGGCAAAATGATAATTTGTTAACATACTTAAATGTAGTATTTTCAACGGTTTGGCGTATATTTTTCACTTGTAAAGGACATAATATAAATATAGAAATAAAGTTAAAAATTACATCTAAGGAGTGAAAAAAATGCAAATATATATAGCTGATTTAGAGAGCTACAACAGTGGATATTTAAAGGGAGAATGGATTGAGCTTCCTACAGAAAATGAAAAAATAAAAGAAGCTATTTTAAGACAAAGTAAAAATGGTCAAAGTGATTTTGCAATTTGAGCAACGTGTTGGCGAAACATTTCACGACTACGAACTTCCATTTAAAATTGGAGAATGTATAGACCCAATAAAAGTCAATGAATTATGGGAGTCAATAGAAGATTTAAATTTAAATAGATATTTGATAGAGCATATTGAATATTCTTATGGAATTGATTTTAAAAATACAGATACACATATACTTAAAAATTATTTAGATAATGTTTATACAATAGAAGCCAGTAATAATAATGAGTTTGCACAGAATTATATGTATGAATTTTACAATGAACTACTGGAGAGTATGCCTTGGGAGATATCTTATAGCATAGATTATGACACAGTTTTTAACAAATTACAAATGACAATGAGTATAACGAAGAATCCTGAAAATGAAATATATTATTATTCAAATAACTAGGAGGTAATACAATGATTAAATCTAAGAATAAAATTCGCGATGCTCATATCGCCAACGACCTTGAAAAGCAGGTCCGTTGCTCAAAAATTTACATAGGAAGTAGAAAAAGAGGATATTTAAATGATGAAATGATATCGGTTATATATGAATATTTAGCAAATCAAGATGAGTATGAATTTACGAAGGCAAAGCCTAGAAAAATTGGAGATGAGTATTTACTAGAAATTGAATTGAATGATTATACAAAACAGTTATTACATAATTTAAAAAGTATTGAACATATAAAGTTTTATAAGAGGACTCATTCGTGGGATGATATTTATAAAATGGTAGATAAAACAATTAAAGCTCCTAATTAAAGGGGGCTTTTTTAATGCTATAATAGAGATAAGTTCGCAATTGTTATATATTGCGAACTTATCTCTAGATTCAACTAGATAAATAAGTTAATTATAAAAGATTAAATATATTTATGTATATAGCTAAATCTAAAAGGTTTGGACATTTGTTCAAACTTTTTTTGAATTTATGCAACTTTATATAAGCTTAATGAATCTAATATATGTAGTCATGATTACAAAGGAGGATAAAATGATTGAAAAAATAGCAATTAAAAACATACGATTTTTCAATGAGAAGAAAGAGAAATACACTGAATATAAAATCGTAGAAAAGGCAATAGGAGGTTGTGATAAATCGTTTGAAGAAGCAATAAATACCTACAAAGAATATCTGTATAAGACTGCATTTTTATATACTAAAAATGAACATGATGCTTTAGATATTTATCAAGAAACAGTATATAAAGCATATATAAATATTTCAAAACTTAGAAATCCAAACTTTTTTAAAACTTGGATAACAAAAATACTTATAAATAATGTAAATATAAAAAATAGACATTATAGTAAATTTCAAGATGCTCAGGTAGAAGATTACATAGAAGATATATCTTATTCAGACCTAGAAGAAAGTATCGATTTGTATGATGCTATAGATTCTTTAGATGAAAAATATAAAACACCAATAATACTTCAATACTTTCAAGATTTAACAATATTACAAATTGCAGAAGTTATGGAATGTAATGAAAATACAATAAAGTCTTATATAAGACGAGGCAAGAAAAAATTATACGATATATTAAAGGAGATAAAATAATGAATAAATTTAATGATATTAAAATTCCAGACAATATAAATGAAATAACTAAAATAGCAATAAATAAGGGCAAAAAACATAAGAAAAGCAATAAGTATAGAAAAACAATGATTGCATCAGTGGCATCATTAGGAGTTATCCTAACATTAGGAATTAATAATCCATCCTTAGCGTATAACATACCAGTTTTAGGCGATATATTTGATAAGATTAATTATGCACTAAAGAATAAGGAATCTTTTAAAGATAACATTAGTGATATAAATGCATCTTCTGAATACAATGGACTTACAATAACAATTGATAAAGCTATATATGATGGTAATAATGTATATATAGATTATATTATAAAAACAGAAGAACCTTTTAAAGAAACAATTTACGCAAATACGTTACATGAATATGAGATTGATAAAGATTGTGGTGAGATGGTTTATTACTTTAATCAATATTATCCAGAGTTTAAAATAAATGGAGTTAAACCTAATGGATATGGGGCGGACACACCACGAGTTAAGTATGTAGATGAATATACATTAAAAGGAAGTGCTATGTATAACTTTGATGTTATAAACCAAGTTAAGTCTGACACGATAGATTTTGAAATGGAATTTGGATTATATAGTAATGACGTTGATGAAAATGGCAATTCTAAAATGTTAGATGGAAAATGGGCATTTAATTTTCCTATAAGTTCTAACAAAGATGATACTAAAGTTATAAACGTAAATCAGACTAAAAATGACTTTACCCTAAATCAAATTTTATTAACTCCAATGTCACTTTCTATAGATATTACAGCACCAAATCAATATTACAAAGAATTAGATGTTATGGAATCAATAGAAGTTAGAGATAATAATGGTCATGTACTATGGGCTACAACTGGAAACTTTGAAAATTACGAGGATATTGAAAATAAGGAAGTATTGGATATTAGATATAAACAAAGATATGATTTAGTTGAGATAGGTGATAATCTTGAGTATGTAAATATAATAATTTATGGAAAATGGAATGAAGAAACAAAGTCTGCTCCAATACTATCAGATTTTAAAATAGAGTTTAATAAGTAAATTAATTTCACTTACAACACTATTTGATGCTATAACTAAATTAGTAAAATAGATAAATTCTAATTTATAGGATAGATTCAGTGAACAATTTTAATATATTATGAACCTAAAGAGGTAGGAGCTCATGTTCCTACTTTTTTATTAAGCAAATACTTAAAATGTTACCTTCGATTACTTTTAACATTGTATCAAATGATAAATATGCCCTTAAAAGCTATAGATGTACTAGCATTGGATAGCGGAGCAATGGTTTTATCCAATGCGGGATACCAACCAATAAACTATCATACCGACACCTAGTAACAAATTCAAATAAAAATATATTATAAAAATAAATTTTTAAAAACAAAAGTACTTACTTATAAGGACACGTGGAGGTCAAATATGTAGATTTGGACGAATGTACTAAGAAAAGCTAATGCACAGGGCATTGGGCTTAGGGCAGTGAATGGCTATCCTCAAAAGCTACGAACACAGCGAGTAAATAAGATACGTAGCATACTCGATTGTAAATGGTGTATGCGAAGTATGTTATGCAATGAGCATGTTCGTGTGTTGAGGATTAGTCAGAGGGGCACGGCCGATAGGTCATCATTTAGCTACTAATCTAACTACAAAGTATAACCTTAGAGTAATTATGAGATTATGTATTAGGAGATGGTTTTGAGTTAGCGATTGTAGTGGAAATCCTTTTGAGTGGTTTGTGCTCAAAAGATTGGAGCGTAAAGCGCGGTGGCGATAGCCAAACTCTATAACCAATGGACTTAAATATAGATGTATTAGTGGAGATAATGATAGTAATGTATAAGTAATATAGTGTGTTAGAAAAAGTGATAAGGGATAAAAGAAGATAGATGAATTGAAAATATGTAAGTGTTGAAGATTGAGTTGTGGTTGTAGAAGTTTTTTAGTCTGGCATCACAGTTTGCAGCGGTTTTTGCTGCAATCTGTGAGGTCAGACTTGACCCCATAGTTTTTGACCATAAAATATAAATAAAGATAGTTGAGGAAGGAGTGGTTTTTGCTCCTTCTTCAACTATCTACATTTATGTTTATAGCTTTTGATTAACTAGTAAGTTTAAACTTTTTCAGATATTTTGTAGTTAAATATTAATTAGTTACTAGATATTAGCTTATTAGGTTAAAAAGAAGTTCCTTTTTTTTAATACAAATAAATAGTATAATTTAATTAATAAAATATTACAAAAGAGTTAATTATTAAGGCAATAGGAGGAGATCGTGAGTAAAAATTATAATGATTTAACATTTTTTACAAATGAAGAAAACAATACACTTTATGATAGATTTAATAAAATTTTAAACAATAATGTACAGTTTTTTGATGTATTAGTAGGATATTTTAGAAGTAGTGGATTTTATAAAATGTATGAATCTATGGACAAAGTAGAAAAAACTAGAATATTAGTAGGACTTAATTTAGATAAAAAATCTGTAGAACTAATACAAACTGCACAAAATGAAATGCAAATGGAGTTTACATCTAACAAAGAAGCTAAAGAACAATACTCTAAGGAAGTTAGTGACGAAATAGAATCATCAGAAGATAGTAAGGATGTAGAAATAGGTATAAAAAAATTCATAGAGTTTGTTAAAACTGGAAAGTTAGAAATAAGAGTATACCCACATCATCCAATACATGCAAAAGTATATATAATGAGAAAGGACCAAGAAAAATCAGAGGATTTTGGAAAGGTCATAACAGGATCAAGTAACTTCTCTCAATCAGGTCTAATAAATCAATTAGAATTCAATGTAGAGTTAAAAGATTCTAGAGATGTTAGATTTGCATTAGATAAATTTGAAGAGCTATGGAAAGAATCTGTAGATGTCACAACTGAATATATAGAACAAGCAGAAAGTAGTTGGATAAGAGAAGATATAACTCCATATGAATTGTTTTTAAAATGTTTATATGAGTACTTCAAAGAAGAAATAAATGAAGATAAGGTAGATGCTAAAACACTAGGATTACCACCAGGATTTATGAAACTACAATACCAATTACATGCAGTAACAAGAGCAGAAAAAATATTAGCAACATATAATGGTGTATTTATATCGGATGTAGTTGGTCTTGGAAAAACATATATATGTGCGATGTTAGCAAAAAGATTAAGAGGTAGAAAACTTATTATATGTCCACCAGTACTTAAAGAGAATTGGGATAATGTATTAATACATTTTGATGTAGCAGCAAAAGTTGAATCATTAGGAAAGTTAGACTCTATATTAAAAATGGATTTAGATTTATACGAATATATATTTATAGATGAAGCACATAGGTTTAGAAATGAAGATAATGATACATATGCTAAGTTACATGAAATATGTAACGGTAAAAAAGTAGTATTAATATCAGCTACACCACAAAATAACTATATTAGTGATATAGCTAATCAAATATACTTATTCCAGAATAGAAAAAACTCTAATATAATACCTAATCAAAAGGATTTAGAAGGATTTTTTAAAAAATTAGAAAAGAAGCTTAAGAAATATGATAAAGGTACACCAGAGTATGCAGAAGTCTCTAAAGAAGTATCTACAGAGATAAGGGAAAAAGTACTAAATCATATAATGATAAGAAGAACTAGAAATGAAATAATGAAGTATTACCAAAAGGATTTAGAAGCTCAGGGATTAACATTCCCTAACTTAAATACACCAGAAAAAATAGTATATGAATTTGATAATCAAGTTGAGGTGGCATTTAATAAAACTTTAGATATAATAAAAATACTTTCTTACGCTAGATATAAATCATTAACTTATTTAAAGCAAGTTCCATCTAAGTATAAGTCTTTATTAGTAGGACAACAAAACATGGGTGGATTTATGAAGGGAATATTACTAAAAAGATTAGAGAGTAGTTTCTATGCATTTAATAAAACTCTAGATAGATTTATTGAATCATATGAAAACTTTATAGAAATGTACGAATCTGGAACTATATATATAAGTAAAAAATATAATATTTATGATTTAATGAACAATGGAGAAGAAGAAAAACTAGATATTATAGTAGATAGAGCAGATGCATTTAAATTTAAATCAGAAGAGTTTAGCGAATTATTTATAGAAGACTTAAGATTTGATTTATCAAATTTAAAAATGATAAGACGTATGTGGGAACCTGTATATAGTGATCCGAAGTTAGACAAGTTTATGTCTGACTTAAAAAATAATAAGCTACTTAAAAAAGCAAAGATACTTATATTTACAGAGTCAAAAGAAACTGCAGAGTATCTAAAAGAAAACATAGACAAGCATTTTAAGAATCAAACTATATTATTTACAGGTGGATCAAAAAATAGGGATAGAGAGATTATACAAAATAACTTCAATCCAGATGTACCAAAGAAAGAACAAAAGAATGATTTTAGAATATTAGTAACTACAGATGTATTAGCAGAAGGTATAAGTTTACATAGAGCTAACATAATTGTAAACTATGATTTACCATGGAATCCAACTAGAATAATGCAAAGAGTAGGAAGAATAAATCGTGTTGGTACAGAGTTTGATGATATATATGTATTTAACTTTTTCCCAAGTGCACAAGTTTCAGAGCATATGTCATTAGAAGATAATATAACATCAAAGATACAAGCATTCCATGATACTCTAGGAGAAGACTTTAAATATCTTAGTGAAAATGAAGAAGTTGATACTTATGGTATATTTGGAAAAAATTTATATGAAAAGTTAAACAGTAAAGAGAGTTTAGAAGAAGAAGATTTTGAAGAAGATAGTACACTTAAGTATCTACAAATAATAAGAGACTTAAGAGACTCGGATGAAGAATTATTTGTGAAGATAAAAAATTATCCTAAAAAAATAAGAAGTGCTAAGTATTTAGATAATGATGGAACACTTACATTCTTTAGAAAAGGGTATATGAAGCGATTCTTAATATGTGATAATAGTATATCTAGAGAAATTACATTTTTAGATGCTATGAAGCTTATGGAATCTGATAAAGAAGATAAACATCATAATATTAGTAGTAGGTACTATGATAATTTAGAATTAAATAAACAGGAGTTAATAAGAGTTTTACAAGAAGAAAGTATAGATATATCACCAACTAGAAAAGAAGGTAAGAGTCATGATAAGACTATAATGAAGACTCTTAAGGCATTGAATTCATATCCTAAGTTTATAGAACATGAAATTGTAAAGATTCATAAGTTAATGGATTTATTTGAAGATGGATCTATACCTATTAAGATAGGAAAAGAAATTGTAACTACAATCAAGGGAATTACAGATCCTATAGAAATATTAAATACAATATGGGATTTAGTACCTGATTCATATATTAAAAATTTAAAAATAGAAGAAAATAAGGCAGAGTATAATGCAGAGGTTGTATTATCTCTAGATTTATTGTAAAGGGGATAAGTAATGGATAACAAAGATAATATGTTAAAAGAAGTACTTACAAAAACATTTAATGAAGTTAAGTTTAATCAGTTTATAATAAATTTATTAAATTTAGATATGAAAGAGAGGATAAGTGGAAGACCTATAGTAGAAAAAAGTAGCGTATATGAAAATCATATAGAATACGTTAAAGATATAGGAAAATATACTGATGAGAATAGAAAAAACATAGTAGCATCTATAGTAAAGCTAAGGTGTAAACCAGATCAAGCTAGAACGCTACAAAGAAACTTTATAGCTAAACATTTAAAAGATATAAATGCAGATGCAGCTATAGTAGCTTTATACTCGGATGATAGTGATATATGGAGAATATCATTTGTTAAGTTAGATTATACATTTGATATAAATGGACTAACAGAAAATATAACTCCAGCAAAAAGATATTCATATTTAATTGAGCCTAAGCTTAAAAATCATACAGTTCAAGAACAGTTAAAGAAATTATTATTTAATGACTCTAAAAAGCCATCTGTAGAAGAAATAGAAAATGTATTTAGTGTAGAAGTTGTTACAGATGAGTTCTTTAAAATGTATAGAGATAAGTATTTAGACCTTAAAGAGTTTTTAGAATCAAATAGTGAGTTTATAGAAGAAGCTAAGAGATTAATGGTAGAAGTTAATGAGTTTTCTGAAGAGTTTGCTAAAAAACTTATGGGACAAGTTGCATTTTTATATTTCCTTCAGAAAAAAGGATGGTTAGGAGTTTCCATTGTTCCATTTTTCCCTATTGATAGGAATGAATTAAGAGAAATTTATAAAAAGCAAAATGAGGATATTAGAAATACTATAGCAAAAGTTTTTAATGCATATAAAGAAGACGAGTCTAAAATGGAATTAGATAGAAAAATATTAAATACACTTATAGATGAAGAAGCTGATGGTTTGGCAAGTGCATTTACTAATACTAAGTATGATCAAGAATGGGGAAATGGAAAGAAAACATTTATAAGAGATATATATACAAGCTATAAAACTTATAGTGATGAAGGTAACTTTTTTAACTCTTATTTAGAACCATTATTTTATGAAGCTTTAAATAGCAAAAGAGGAAATCATGAATATTATAAGAGATTTAACTGTAAAATACCATTCTTAAATGGGGGGTTATTTGAACCTATATATAAATATGAATGGAAAAAAATCAATATAGAAATACCAGATGAATTTTTCTCTAATGATAATAATGATGGATTACTAGATTTATTTGATATGTATAACTTTACAATGAATGAAGACGAGCCCTTAGAAAAGGAAGTAGCAGTAGATCCTGAGATGTTAGGGAAAATATTTGAAAATCTTTTAGATGTAAAAGAAAGAAAATCAAAAGGAGCATTCTATACACCTAGGGAAATAGTTCACTATATGTGTCAAGAGTGTTTGATTAACTATTTAAATAATGAAACTAAAATAGATACTACATCGTTAGAGCTTCTTATAAAATATGGGGAGGTTTTAAAGGATGCTGATTTAAATATAAAAGATAAAGATAAGTATAAGATGCCTAAATTTATAATAGATAATTTAGATATAATAGATAAAGCATTAGAATGTGTAACTGTAGCAGATCCAGCCGTTGGTTCAGGAGCATTTCCATTAGGGATGTTAAATGAAATTGTTAAGGCTAGAAATGTTATAACTGACTATATGACTAAAGATTTAACTGAATGGCAAAAAGAAGATTTTATAAGTGATAATAAAAGAAGTCTATACGATTTAAAGAAAAATGCTATGAAAAAGTCTATATTTGCAGTTGATATAGAGCCTAGTGCAATAGATATAACAAAATTAAGACTATGGTTATCTTTAGTTGTTGATGCTGATGTAAGAACTGTAAATACTTTACCGAATCTAGATTATAATATAATGGTTGGAAACTCATTAGTAGATGAATTTAAGGGAATTAAATTATTTGATGAAGAGTTATTAAAAGAAAAATCTAAGAGAAATAAGAAAAAAATAACTAACCAAATATCTATGAATATAGAAGGAGTAAGTGTAAATATAGGTATAGAGCAAGAATATCAATTACTTGAAGATATACAGAATTTACAGAGTAAATTATTTGATACAAAAGAAACAAGTGAGAAAGTAAAGATAAAAAGGGATATAGAAGATAAGGAATGGGAACTTATAGAGTATAAATTAAATAGAGAAAAAGGACTTAGATTTAAAGAAATTGAGGAATTAAAAAAGCAAAAAAAATCAAATAGGAGACCATATTTTTTATGGAAATTAGAGTTCTCTAGGGTATTTAAAGAAAAAGGAGGATTTGATATAGTTATAGGTAATCCTCCTTATGTATCTGCAGTCAATGACTCAAAATCAAATACAGATAATAGAGAATATATAAGAAAAACATATAAGTTAGTTAAAGGAGCATTTGATTTATATGCAGCATTTTTGGAAAAATGTTTTGAGTTAACAAACAAAAATAATATGTATTCATGGATAATTCCTAACAAGTTACTAGTATCTAAATATGCAGAAGATCTAGTTGAATATATGAGTAAAAATGGATTATATAAAATTATAAATGTATCTGAATTTGGAGTATTCAAAAATGTAGGTGTATATCCGATAATGGTTTTTGGAAATATTAATGATGGTAGTTTTAATGAATATAATGTTAATTCATTTGAACAGCTTGAGTCTAATAAGTTTGATTTGAAGAAAACACTAAAAGAGTATAAAACATTTAAAGATTGTGGAATAAAATTCGCATCAGGGGCAACAGGATTCCAAGCAAAAATTATAAAAGACTACTTGAGTGAAGAATACAAAAGCAATAGTATTCCATTTATTGTGAGTGGTGCAGTAGATCCATATAATGTTGACTATACTAATATAAGATATATGAAGTCAATTTATGAAAGAGCATATGTTACACAAGGTGAAGGAATTGCTGACAGTAAATGGTCATTTTGGAACAATGAGAAAATAGTCATAGCAGGAATGACAAAAAGAATTGAGGCTGTATATATAAGAGAATCAACTGGTCTAGGAGTTGGAATTTATGCTATACATGGATATGGTATATATAAACCTGAGGTTTTATTAGGTCTATTAAATAGTAAATTTTTATCATATTACTTAAATGTAAAGTTCAAAGATAAGCATTTAGCAGGAGGTTATCTAGCTATAAATAAATCTACATTGGAGCAGCTACCTATAGTTGATATATCCAATGAAGATCAGGAATATATATTAAATATAGTTAAAGAAATAGAGTTGAGTTATTCCAATAAAAAGGAGTGTACACATTTAATTGATCAGTTAGATGAAATTATATACAAACTATATGATGTAAGTAAAGAAGATATAAAAGAATGTGAAGAGTTTTTTAGACGTTTAAAAAAATAGATTTCGATAAAAAATGTAGGTTTAAAAGAAGTGTATACTTTATATTAATACACTTCTTTTTTTAGGGGGAGATCATGAATAATGAGCTTTAAAACTATAATGAATAAATATTCAGACTACAATACAACAAATGAATTAAATGAACTTTGCATAAAGTTAATAAAAAAATCAACTAAATATAGAGGTAGCGATTGTGAAAATAAATTTATAATCAACACTTTAATGAAAGATAAAAGATATAGTTCATACTTTAGACATATTACAAATGAAATAGAAGATTATATTGAATATGGTTCATATAAATTTGACGATGAAGAAGAAATAGAATTTTATATATATGATCTTTGTTCAAGAGACATAGCAAATATTATAAATATATTTAAACAAAAACAACTACCTCCAATTGAACTTGATTCTGTAATGGATGAAGTAGGGGGGATATTTGAAAAAGTAATAGGTGAAAAACAAGGATATATAAGAGATGAAAATGGAAAGTTTCATAAGTTTGGAGACAACAATGAGAAGTACACAGAATTATTAGGATTTAAATATCCATGGTTTAAAGAAAGTGTATGTGATAATGATGAGAGACGAGAAGAGTTTATAAATTATTTAGATGAATTAACACATCAATACAGTATATATGAATATAATGAGTTAGATTTAATTGATTCATGGTAATTAATTAAATCTTATTAATGACGGAATTATTATAAACTATACACAGTACTTTAGGTAAAATATTTATATGATATAATATTATTTATAATAATCGCTAAATCAAAAAGGAGATTTGAGATGCATAATATATACTGTGATGAAAGCTGTCATTTGCCAAATGATAATAGTGATGTTATGGTATTAGGAGCTATAACATGTTCAAAAGAAAATAAACAAAGTATATTTGAAAATATAAGAAATATAAAACAAAAGTATAATGTAAGCACATGGAATGAAATAAAATGGACTAAGGTTTCTAACTCAAAAATAGATATGTATAAAGAGCTTATAGATTATTTTTTCCAAAATGATGATTTAAGTTTTAGAGGATTAATAGCTAAAAACAAAAGTGATTTGGATCATAATAGGTATAACGATGGAGATTATAATAAGTGGTACTATAAAATGTATTTCACATTATTAAATCCACTTATAGATTATGATAGTTATTATAATATATTTATAGATATAAAGGACACTAAGGGTGGTCCAAGGGTTAGACAGCTTAGAACAGTTTTATGTAATAATATATATGATTCTAAAGAAGAGGTAATAAAAGGAATATATCAAATTAATTCAAGAGAGTCAGAGATACTTCAATTAACAGATCTTTTGATTGGATGTATATCATATGTACATAGAGGGTTATATGAACAAAATTCAACAAAAGGAAAAGATGTTTTAGTAAACTATCTAATAGAAAAAGGAAATATAAATTTATATCAAAAGACGAGTAAATATGAGCCAAAGTTTAATTTGTTTATATGGAATCCAAGGGGTGGTACTAGTGAGTAAAAGTAAACTTAGTCCATCTGTATTTTATGAGGGAGATACAATTGAAGAAATTATAGATTCTGGATATGAAGCTTTTAAAAATGGATTTATGAATAAGGATAATAGACCGAGGTATAAAGGTAAGTTTATATTTTTTAATATGAACAATATTGTAAGGGTATTAAATAAAGAAGCTGTAGGTGAAGACGATAGATTTACTAGTGTGCAATTAAGTAAGTGTGAGAGATTTTATCATATTATATCTATAGATAAGAAAGAATATTCTCAGGTTTTTCCATGTTATAATACTCCCGAATATGAAACTTGTGAGGTAGAATGTGAAACTGTAAAGGCTAGAGGTGAGTTTGCATATTTAAGTAGAGTAGAGTGTTTATATAGGTTATATAGAATACATAGAATAAGTGAAGTTATTGAACTTGCTAATATAGATGATGAACATATTGAGCAATGGGTTGAGG
Organism: Romboutsia sp. CE17; assembly: GCF_012317385.1. Classification (GTDB taxonomy): domain Bacteria; phylum Bacillota; class Clostridia; order Peptostreptococcales; family Peptostreptococcaceae; genus Romboutsia_E. Next base: position 1,883,531 of record NZ_CP051144.1, on the reverse strand, counting down.
AAGAGTTAGATAAAAGAAGAAATAAAGTTAAGAAAGTATACATTAGATACACGTATGGCAATGATGATTATTTAGTTATTTTAAAAGAGAAAAAGCAAAGAGATGGGAATGTTTTTTATGAGTTTATAACTGCGTTTCCTGTTTTCTTAAAGAGAAATAAACAACAGTATAGAGATGCTTATAGAGAATATAAGAAAAGAATCAAAAAATAAAAAAGGCTGGTTATCACATTGCGAAATCCAGCTTTCTCCTTCTACAACTTGGTAGATGAGCTACTTAAATAATACTGTATAATATTGATTTTGTCAATATAGTATACAGCACCATATCTACGTAGATATTTATAATATATGACTTATTAAAGAAAAATATACTTAATTTATAAAGTAATTTGAGAAAATAGCAGGATGTAGGTTAGATTTAATGTAGAGGGTTAAAATTATAACATAATTAAAATTAAATAGTTAATAAGATTAAATATGTATCAGAATGAGAATGACGAGTCACTATAAATATAACAAAAAAGTGACGCATCCTCTTATTAAAGAAATGCGTCACTTTTCTATTTATTTAAGTTGTAGACTTTATTTATAAAATCTAAGCTAGCTTTTTTACCGTTTAGTACATTAGATATATGAGACATACTAAAGCCAGTCCTATTAGAAATATCTTTTAATGTTAAATTATTATTAGTTTTAAACTTAATTATAAACTCACCTATAGTGTCAGTATCTAGATACTCCTAAATCAAATAATCAGTAGAAGTTAAAATTATAGATTTATATAAAGGAACATAGAGTGGAAATAAGTCTATCTTTAACTTTATCATATGTCGCAATACTTACAATATAGGTCAGGATAAATTTATGTATCAAATTTATCCTTTTATTTTACAAATTAATATAAACTACTTAAAATTAGATAAGATTATATACTAATAATTTATTTTTAACTTTAAGATAGGTGGTTGAATTCATAATAATACCAGATTCCCATAGAGCATAACCTCTTTCTGAAATACCGATTAATTTAGAGGCATTTCTTTTAGTTAGTTTATTTTCTAACCTCCAAGAGATAAGCTTGTCCTTAAAGTTATTAGAATTAATTAGAAAATTAGAATAACCTTCACAACATAAAATATTTATATCTAGTATTTTAGATAACTTATTAATTGAATCTAAGCTAGGATAGAACTGTTCAATTTCATAGGAGGCTATCATTCCATGTTGAATACCAACAGCATCAGCTAGCTCATATTGAGAAAGTCCTTTTAATAATCTAAGCTTCTTTAATCTTTGACCAAAGGTATCTTCAGGTAAATTACTATAATCATAAAAGTTATGAATAAACTTTGCATTTAGAAAGTCCATGCAGAAGCTATATGTACAGGAAGCTTAGCTGGTCACAATGCAGCTAGATACTGTGATGGAATGTATTTACTACAACTTCCAACTAATTTATTAATTGGAGACTTTATAGCTTACTCTAATACAGAAATGCATAAAGAAGATGGAGATAAAAAAAGATTTACCTTTGCAGGAAGTTTATATTTCAATAGAATGAAAGAAATAGGTTTTTACACTACAGATGTAGATGCTATTAGAAATAGAGTAAAAGAAGTTGGTCTTGAAGGCGTATATAATAAAAAAATAATTAAGTAATAAAAAGGTCACTGTGAATATTTCGCAGTGGCTTTCTTACATATAAAATAATTACCATAAAAAAATATAAACCATATATTTAAATTATATTATTAAATTTTGGTTAAAATAAAAATTAAAGACAATATATTAGGAGTGTTTAAAATGAAAAACTATTTAGAAAAAATGTTTATTCTAGAAGGAATAATATTAGGTATTATAGGAATATTATTTTTTATAAATCCATTATCAGCGTTATATAATTTTACATCTATTTGTGGAATACTACTAACTGTTTATGGAATAGTAAGAATAATAAGAGGATTTCAAAGTAACTCTAAGTTATATTATGTAATTACAGGTATAGTAGATATATTGTTTGGATTAATAATATGGTATAACCCAATAACTACAACTGGAACACTAATACTTATATATGGTATTTATGCATTGATTAAAGGGGTATATAGCTTGATAATTTCTATTAAATATAAGAAGTTTGAATTAAATGCTTTAACAATATTATCGATTTTATCTATAATATTAGGTTTAATAATACTTCTTTGCCCTATAATGATTTTATTTGTATTGCCATATATACCTTACATTATAGGTACTTATTTTATAGTTATAGCAGTGATTGAAATATATTTAGGATTTAAAATCGACTAATTTTAATATTTATATATTTCACTATAAAGTGATTTTATTTAAGAATTATGTTTTAACCATATAATAAATATAGCTTAATAAAGAAAGGCAAAAAAATTTAATAGAATATATAAAAAATATAAGCTAGATGTTATTTAATAATTCATCTAGCTTATATTTTTTTACTATATATAAATCTAAATAAGTATGACTATATAAAAAATTTATTATTATATTTTAAATAATTAAAGTGTAGATTTTGCTTTAGAGTAATTTTTAAGCTTAGAATCTCAAGGGGTTACGGATAGTGTAGAAGATTAAACTTAAATAGTTTAAATAAAATATCTTCTTCCATTATTTAATATTCATAAATTTAATGTATATACATATAGATTTTGTCATAAAATAAGAATAAAAATATAAGAAGATTTATTATTTTTAAGATTTATTGGTAAATTTAATATGAATAATATGGTCTTGTTTCATAAATATTGTGAAATAAATTTTAGAAAGGTGTAGATAAGCATGAGTATAATGGAATCAGCTATAAAGCTAAATGAAGTTGTTCAAAATATAGCTAGAGAGAAGGGGATAAGCAACGAAGAAGCATGGATAGAAGCTATTAAAGTATACAAAGAAGAATATGAGAATGCAAATAATTAATATTATTAAAAGGATAAATCTACTATGAAATTAGAGATAAAAAGGAGCTTTTTTATTATAATTATTGGTTTTAATAGTTATAATTAAAAAAGCTCTTTTTGTTATAATAATTTTATAACTTCATCTAATATTACACCTATGGAATCATTAATAACTAAATCAGCTTTAGAGTCATAAGGAGTTTTACTTTTATTAATTAAAACCATATTTTTACCTTTAAAATAGTTTATAAAACTTGCTGCAGGATAAACAACTAGAGATGTTCCACCTATTATTAATAAGTCAGAAGAACTTATTGAAGAAATAGTCTTAGATATAATATTATCATCTAAACCTTCTTCATAAAGAACTACATCGGGTTTTATAATATTTTTACAAGTATCACAATATGGGACAATACCATCTAAATTTAACATTTCATCTAAATTGAAGAATTTATTACATTTAGTACAGTAATTTCTGTGTATTGAGCCATGAAGCTCTAAAACATTTTTACTACCTGCCATTTGATGAAGTCCATCTATATTTTGAGTTACTATAGCTTTTAATTTACCAATTTTCTCAAGTTTAGCCAATGCAATATGAGCTTTGTTTGGTCTAGCCTCTTTGTAAACTAATTTATCTTTATAAAATTTATAGAACTCCTCAGGATATCTAATATAAAATGAGTGAGAAACTAGTTGTTCTGGTGTGAAGTTTTTATTAAGTTTTTCATTAAACAAACCTGATGCACTTCTAAAGTCTGGAATATTAGACTCTGTAGATACACCAGCCCCTCCAAAGAAAACTATATTATTACTCTCTTTTATCATATTAGCTAATTTTTTTATACTCATACAATAAACCTCTCTAAATTATATTTCTTAATATTATTATGCACGAATTATTAGGAAAATGAAATAAATTTAGATTATTTATAATTTTAAAAAGGTAAGTAGTAGTCGAAAGCTAAATATATTAGTAAGGAAAGTATTTAAAACCGTATAAATAAAGATAAATTTAAAAGGGATGTGGTTGGGTATGATTATTAGAGAGGGCGAATATCGTATGTTTGAAATATATGCCAGAGAATATAAGAAAAGATTACTTAACGAAAATGCTAATGAACTAGATTGTTTAGAAGCTAAAATGGTTGGAATAAGTAAGATATTAACATCCTATGTAATAGAATTTTGTAGATTAGATATAGAATTTAAAAATAATTCAAAAGAATTACCAGACTCTATTAAATATTTCATAAAAAATGGTAAGCTATTAAAGCCATATGAATATGTAACTAATACAGAGTGGGAAGGGTATTGGAAGAGATGTACTGGAAAAGATTTAGAGTATTTTATTTCATATTTAGAGTACCCGATTATTTATCCAGAACATGAAAATTATTTAGCTAACGGTAAAAATATAGTAAGCATATTTAAATCTGAAACAGGATTTGAAAAAGTTCCTTATAGTATAGTTTGTGCAGAAAATTTGAATAAAAAATACTTTAAATAAAGCTAAAGTTTATGATAATATTTACCAATAATTAATATTATAATATAATTATTGGTATACTTTATATTAATTTACAAAAAGAAGAGAGGGAGAATGTTTGAGAAAAGAAATTGCTTTAACAGCATTAGCAATGGTACCATTTTCTATTTCTCATGCAAATGATGCAGAATTAGTAGGAATTGTCACAGCCGATATTTTAAATGTAAGAAGTGGGCCAAGCTCTAATGAGGAAGTTTTATTTGACGTAAAAAAGGATGAGCAAGTAAAGATACTTGAAACTTTAAATGGGTGGTATAAAATATCGAATAATATAAATAAAGAAGGATGGATATCATCTGAGTACATAAGTATATTTGATAGTGAAGTAAGATCAAACAGATCATCTAATTATGAGAAAAAAGAGGTTTCTGTAGATAATTTAAATATGAGAAGCGGGGCAGGAACTAGCTATAGAGTTATAACTACTCTTAAAAAAGGAGCAGTGGTAGAGGTAATTTCAGAAAGCAACGGATGGAGTAAAATTAAGTATGATGGAAGGATCGGATATGTTTATGATGAGTACTTAGAAGATATAAAACCTTCTTACTCAAATACTACGACAAAAGTGGTAAATACAGATTCGTTAAATGTAAGGAGTGGTCCTTCAACGAGTTACAAAATACTTGGAAAAATAAATAAAGGTATAAAGGTACAGGTTATATCTGAAGAGAATGGATGGTCAAAAATTCTTTATAACAATAAAGAAGCATATGTATCAAGCAGATATTTAGATTCAAGCAACTCTAGTAATAATGGATCTAATGATAGCTCAGTAGGAACGGTAAAAGAAACAAAAGTAGTAAATACAGATTCGTTGAATGTAAGAAGTGGACCATCAACATCATACTCAAAACTAGGAACTTTAGCAAAAGGAACAAAAGTAGGAGTAATATCAGAAAGTAATGGATGGTCAAAAATACTATATAATAATAAAGAAGCATATGTATCAAGCCAGTACTTAGATGAAATATCATCAGGATCAGATGATAACTCAGTAGGAACTGTAAAAGAAACAAAAGTAGTAAATACAGATTCGTTGAATGTAAGAAGTGGACCATCAACATCATACTCAAAACTAGGAGCTTTAGCAAAAGGAACAAAAGTAGGAGTAATATCGGAGAGTAATGGATGGTCAAAAATACTATATAATAATAAAGAAGCATATGTATCAAGCCAGTACTTAGATGAAATATCATCAGGATCAGATGATAACTCAGTAGGAACTGTAAAAGAAACAAAAGTAGTAAATACAGATTCGTTGAATGTAAGAAGTGGACCATCAACATCATACTCAAAACTAGGGACTTTAGCAAAAGGAACAAAAGTAGGAGTAATATCAGAAAGTAATGGATGGTCAAAAATATTATATAATAATAAAGAAGCATATGTATCAAGCCAGTATTTAGATGAAATATCATCAGGATCAGATGATAATTCAGTAGGAACTGTAAAAGAAACAAAAGTAGTAAATACAGATTCGTTAAATGTAAGAAGTGGACCATCAACATCATACTCAAAAATAGGAACGTTAGCAAAAGGAACAAAAGTAGGAGTAATATCAGAAAGTAATGGATGGTCAAAAATATTATATAATAATAAAGAAGCATATGTATCAAGCCAGTATTTAGATGAAATATCATCAGGATCAGATGATAATTCAGTAGGAACTGTAAAAGAAACAAAAGTAGTAAATACAGATTCGTTAAATGTAAGAAGTGGACCATCAACATCATACTCAAAAATAGGAACGTTAGCAAAAGGAACAAAAGTAGGAGTAATATCAGAAAGTAATGGATGGTCAAAAATATTATATAATAATAAAGAAGCATATGTATCAAGCCAGTATTTAGATGATATGTCTTCGGATTCTGCGGGAGGTTCTGGTAATGACAATGATTCATCTTCAGATATTGTAGTATCAGGTCCAGGAACAATAAATAATATATATCTAAACTACACTTTAGAACAACATCTTAGTAGACAAGTTGACAGGGTTAGTGTAGGTGGTAATGTATCAGGAGGGAAACCTGCTACTAAAAGTGAAATAGAAATAAAGTTAAATCCTAATAAGATATTATCAGCTAGCTCATATGGGAAGTTACAATTTTTAAGAATTGATAGATATACTTCTGGTATTACAGCGAGTGAATTGAATAATTTCTTGAATAAAAAGGTATCATCAAGTAATGTATTTTATAATAAAGGTCAACAGTTTATAGACGCAGCTAAAAAGTATGATATAGATGTTATATATTTGGTAGCACATTCTATGTGGGAAACCGGATATGGAAGCTCAAAATTAGCTAAAGGCCAAATTTTAACTAGTTATAAAGGAGAGCCTTTAAGTGAGCCTGTTAAAGTATATAACTTCTTTGGAATAGGAGCTGTAGATGGAAGTGCAAATTTATCTGGAGCTGAGGCAGCATATAAATATGGTTGGACAAGTGTAGATGCTACTATAGATGGTTCTGCTAAATGGATAGCTGCAAACTATATAAAGAATAGTAAGTACAATCAAAATACAGTATATAAAATGAAATGGAATTATAATTATACATATCATCAATATGCTACAGATATAAATTGGTGTAACGGTGTAGCTGGAATAATGGGAAATCTAGTTGGTTATTATGATAATCAAAGTAGTCTAGTATATGATATTTTAAGATATAAATAATAATTTTATAAAAATAGAGGGTGAGCTTTAGCTCAACCCTATTTTTATTGATTAAAAATAAAAAGCGCAATAGATTTATAAGTTATAGGACTAAACTATTACTCATTTAAATAAATTTAGCTCTAATTTAAGCAAAATATCGCTTATATTTAAAAAATACATCTATGTTATGTTCTTTAACAATGCTTTTTAAATTTCCGAAATTATAAGTAGCTAAAGCATATTCTTTTAAGTTATTAAAAATAATTTCATCTTTTTCATTTTCTAAATCAATTATAGTTCTTCCTATATCCCAAGCCCTAGACTCCCTATTTATTAAATTCTTCTTTAGTTCAATAACATACATTTCTAAATCAGATGGTAAATTACTTTTATGAAAATTACTATCGCTAACATCAATATTATATTCTATCAATTTATCAACTATATTAGATAATATGTCAGCATACTCATATTTAGTATTAGATACATTAGGATCTAATATATGACCTACTTCATGGGAAATAACACATTTTGCAATAGTCTTTATATTAGTAGTTGTTATAGCTATATTTTTACTATTAGACCATTTGACAAATGTAAAAAAATTAAAGCAAAAAGATAAAAAACCTTGCCTAGAAACCAATACAAGTTTTAGTTTAGGCAGTGCACATATAGGGATGTTTCCAGAATGGGAGTAGTAAAGATGTACTCTCTTATTAATTTTTAGTTCTTTTATTGTTTTTTTTAATAACTTTTTTTCTCCTAATTCAGAAAAGCAAAGTATTATTTTTCTAAGATCAATTATATATTCATCATTCATTTTAACACCGCCTTGTGTTAGAAGTGGATTTTTCTTATTAATATATAGTATTAAAAAACTTCAATTTGTAGCTATTCCAAATAAAATCTATATTTTTATTAGTAAAAAGTAACCAAATGTGTAATATAAGTAATAAAGGGTATGAGTATATTTACATAATTATTCATGGTTAATCTATTGTTTTACCTGTGTTATAATAGTAATTCGAAGAAAGGAGATATCCATGGACTGCGTAAAAGATTATTTAGATAAATTAGAAATAAATAACTCAGTTTTAACTAAACAACTAAAAGATGTTTATATACAAAAAGTTGTTTATTTTAAAGAAGATAAGATAGTGTATTTTTATTTAGCTTCAAAAGATATAGTACAATATGAGTTGCTAGATAAACTTAGAGAGGAACTTAAATATAGTCTAGATTATTTCAAAGATATAAGAGTTAAAATTAGATACACTGGTTTAGATAGAAAAACTAATAAAGACATTATAAAAAGATATTGGAAAAATATACTTTACATTTTAAAGAGTTTATGCCCTGCAATAGAAGGTTGGTATAAAAAAGTAGAGTATATGTGCTTAGATGATATATTAAAAATTAAGATACCTAAGGAATTGTTCTATGAAAAGTTAATGAGAAAAAATGTTATTCATGTTTTGAATAATTCTTTTATAGAGGAATTAGGTATAGAAATGAAAATAGTTTTAGAAAAAGCTATAGATGATAATATTAGTGTTAGAAAGATAATAGAAAGAACAGATCGTGAAATAGAAGAAAAAATTAAAGCATTAGATTTTGGAAAAATTGAAGAACCGAATGATGAAGAATCAGAGTATGTTATAAAGCCAGAAATTGATGAAAGTTTAATTTACGGTGAAAATGTAAACGTGATGATCGAACCAATTACAAAGTTAAATGTGAATTCTGGTACGACAGGTATAGTAGGTGAAGTATTTGATATAGAGACTAAAGAACTTAGAAATGGTAAAATACTTTTAATACTAGCTGTTACAGATTATACAAGTTCAATAAGTTGCAAACTTTTCTTAAATGATGTAAATAAAGACGGTGTATTAAATGAGATTAAAAAAGGGTCTTACTTAAAAATTAAGGGAGATATAATTTATGATACTTATCAAAGAGAAATAAGTATGACTATAAGTGGAATAAGAAAAGAAGTAAAAGAAGAAAGAAAAGATTTAAGCGAAAATAAAAGAGTAGAATTGCACGCTCATACTCAAATGTCATCAATGGATGCTGTGTGTAATGTAAAAAAATTAGTAGAAAGGGCTGCAAAATGGGGACATAAAGCAATCGCTATAACAGATCATGGTATAGTTCAAGCATTTCCAGATGCTATGGGTGCAGCTAAGGCTAATGGAATAAAAGTACTTTATGGAGTAGAAGGATATTTGGTAGAAGATGATGCACTTATAATTGAAGAACCTAATGATAAGGATTTATCTCAAAGCTTTGTAGTATTTGATATAGAAACCACAGGTTTTTCTAATGTAAATGATAAAATAACTGAAATAGGTGCAGTAAAAATAGAAAACTTTAAAATAGTAGATAGATTTAGTGAACTTATAAATCCACAAAAAGATATATCTTATAAAATACAAGAGCTAACAGGTATAACTAATGATATGGTTAGAGACAAACCAACTATAGAGGAGATACTACCTAAATTTATGGAATTTATAGGAGATAGTGTATTAGTAGCACACAATGCAGAGTTTGATACAGGATTTATATCACAAAAGTGTAGAGAACAAAACTTAGAATATAAAAGTAAAAGTATAGATACTTTAATGTTAGCTAGAATATTGCTACCAAACTTAAAAAGACATAGACTTAATGTTATTGCTAAAGAACTTGGAATACCTCTTCTTAATCACCATAGAGCTGTAGATGATGCTGAGGCCACTGCACATATATTTTTAAAGTTTTTAGATATGATTAAGAAAAAGGGTGCAAATACTTTAGAGGAAGTTAATAATGTTTTAGGAAAAATTGATTATACAAAACTTACTACGAATCATATAACTTTAATAGCTAAAAATTATACAGGACTAAAGAATTTGTATAAAATAGTTTCAGATGCTCATGTAAATCATTTTTACAGAGCTCCGAGAATACTTAGAAGTGTCTTAAATGAGCACAAGGAGGGCATAATAATAGGATCAGCTTGTGAAGCAGGAGTAGTATATCAAGCTGTGAAGAAAAATGCTTCTGATGAAGAGTTAAAAAAAATAATAGATTTATATGATTATATTGAAATAATGCCAATAGATAATAATAAATTTATGATTGACAAAGGTGAAGTAAATGATGTAGAAGAGTTGAGAGATATAAATAAAAGGCTAATTGAGGTAGCAAAGAAATTTGGAAAAATACCAGTGGCTACAGGAGATGTTCATTTCTTAGATAAGCATGATGCTGTTTTAAGGAGGGTACTAAAGTACTCTCAAGGATTTAAATTAGATGATGAAGAAACATACTTACATTTTAGAACAACAGATGAAATGCTAGAAGAATTTAGCTATTTAGGAGAAGAGTTAGCTTATGAGGTAGTAGTTGAAAATACCAATAAAATAGCTGATATGGTAGAAAATATAAAGCCAATACCAGATGATACTTATCCTCCAGTAATAGAAGGATCTGATACAGAGCTGAGAGAAATGTGCTATGCAAAGGCAGAAAGAATTTATGGAAAACCAATACCAGATGTGGTTATTAATAGATTAGATAGAGAATTAAACTCGATCATAAGTAATGGATATGCAGTGATGTATATTATCGCACAAAAGCTAGTTACAAAGTCATTAAGTGATGGTTATCTAGTTGGATCTAGAGGGTCAGTAGGATCATCTTTTGCAGCGACTATGAGTGATATAACAGAAGTTAATCCATTACCAGCTCATTATATTTGTGATGATCCAGAATGTAAGTACTCATATTTCTTTGAGATAGGAGAGTATGGTTCTGGAGTTGATTTGCCAGATAAAGATTGTCCTAAATGTGGTAAACCTCTTAGAAAAGATGGACACGATATACCTTTTGAAGTTTTCCTTGGATTTGAAGGAGATAAGGAGCCAGATATAGATCTTAACTTCTCAGGAGATTATCAGCCTGTAATACACAAGTATACGGAAGAACTATTCGGTGAAGGTTATGTTTATAGAGCAGGTACAATCGGTACAGTTGCAGAAAAAACAGCTTTTGGTTATGCAAGAAAATATATAGAAGAGAATAATATAAATGTTCCAACAGCAGAGGCTCTAAGGCTAGCTAATGGATGTACGGGTGTTAAGAGGACTTCAGGACAGCATCCAGGTGGGGTTATGGTTATACCTCATTATAAAGATGTATACGACTTTACTCCTATACAATATCCAGCGAATGATATAAGCTGTGGAGTTATAACAACACATTTTGACTACCATTCTATAAGTGGTAGAATACTAAAGCTTGATATACTTGGGCACGATGCTCCAACCATGATAAGAATGTTAGAAGATTTAACGGGAATTGTTGCAACAGAAATACCATTAGATGATCCAGAAACAATGTCGTTATTTACATCTACAGAAGCTTTAGGAGTAACTCCTGAGGAAATAAATTGTCCAATAGGTTCACTAGCAATACCAGAGTTTGGTACTAAGTTCGTTAGACAGATGCTTCTTGATACAAAGCCAACTACTTTTGCAGCGCTTGTACGTATATCTGGTCTTTCTCACGGTACTGACGTTTGGCTTAACAATGCTCAAGATTTGGTTAGAGAAGAAATAGTTGGTATAGATGAAGTTATATCAACTCGTGATGATATAATGAACTACCTTATATTTAAAGGATTAAAACCGAAATCAGCCTTTACAATAATGGAAAACGTAAGAAAGGGTAAAGGATTAAAGCCAGAACATATAGAAGAAATGAAAGCTAATGATGTTCCAGATTGGTATATAGGTTCGTGTCAAAAAATAAAATACATGTTCCCTAAAGCCCATGCTGTAGCATATGTTATGATGTCTTTTAGACTTGCATATTGTAAAGTTCATTATCCAGAAGCATTTTATGCAACTTACTTCTCAACAAAAGCAGAGGACTTTGATGCGGATTTAATTGTAAAAGGAATAGATGCGATTAGAGACAGAATACATGAAATAGAATCCCTAGGAAATGATGCATCAACTAAAGAAAAAAATATGCTTACAGTGCTTGAAGTTGCATACGAAATGTATGCTAGAGGTATAAAAATACTTCCTGTAGATATTTATAAATCAGATGCAAAGTTATTCCAAGTTCCAGGTAAGGGTCTATTACTTCCACCAATGATAGCACTACAAGGTGTTGGAGAGAATGCTGCTATTCATATACAAGAAGAAAGAAAAAATGGAGAATTCATTTCTAAAGAAGATTTAAGAAAGAGAACTAAGATTTCTAAAACTGTTATAGAAACTCTTACAAATCATGGATCTTTAGAAGAAATGAGTGATGAAAACCAGCTATCTTTATTTTAAGTTATAAACTATGACATTTAAAAATATTATTTAAAAAAGAATTGTTTTTACTTTTTATAATAACAATGAATTTAAGCATAATAATGATTAAAAATTGATATAATATAAAAAATTTGCAAATAAAAGTATTATATGATATAGTAGTATATAAAATAGTATATTTAGCAAAAACTAAGAGTGAGACCGTAGTGCTCACTCTTTTATTTTAATACTATTAACTTACAACTGAATAGGAGGAAAAATCATGAAGAAAAGTATAGAAGCTACAATAGAAGAATTAGTTCAACCTATAATTGATTCTAATAACTTTGAGCTTGTAGATATTGAATATGTAAAAGAAGCTGGAGAATACTATCTAAGAATTTTCGTAGATAAAGAAGGCGGGATTTCACTAAATGAATGTGAAGTAGTTAGTAGAGCACTAAGCGAAATATTAGATGTAAAAGATCCTATAAAAGACAACTACTATTTAGAAGTATCATCTCCAGGGCTTGATAGACCATTAAAAAAAGAAAAAGATTTTGTAAGATATCAAGGTAGAGATGTTGAGATAAAATTATATAAACCATTAAACGGATCTAAGCAGTTAGAAGCTGAACTTGTTGGATTAACAGAAGATAAAAAAATAAAAGTTATAATAGATAATGAAGAAGTTGAGTTTGATAAAAAAGATGTTGCACTTATCAGACTAGCAATAAAGTTCTAACGGTAAATTAATTAGGGAGGAAATGTGATGAACCACGAATTTATGGAAGCATTAGATGAATTAGAAAAAGACAGAGGCATAGATAAAGATATTCTGATAGATACTATAGAACAGGCTTTATTAACTGCTTATAAGAAAAACTTTGGTTCAGCTCAAAATGTAAGAGTTGAATTTGATAGAGAAAAAGGAGATGTTAGAGTATTCTCTCAGAGAGTAGTAGTTGATGAATCTGATTTATATGATACATTCTTAGAGATAGAATTATATGAAGCAAGAAGAATTAATCCAAACTACGATTTAGGTGATATAATAGAAAATGAAGTTACACCTAAGGACTTCGGAAGAATAGCAGCTCAAACAGCTAAACAAGTAGTTGTTCAAAGGATAAGAGAAGCTGAAAGAGATATAGTATATAATGAATTTATAGAAAAAGAAAACGAAATAGTAACTGGTGAAGTTGCTAGAGTTAGCAAAGGTCTAGTATATATCAACTTAGGTAGAATAGAAGCTGTTATGACTCCAGCTGAGCAAATACCTCATGAAGCGTATAAAGCAGGGCAAAAAATAAAGGTTTATATATTAGAAGTGAAGAAAACTAATAAAGGACCTCAAATAGTAGTTTCAAGAAGTCATCCAGGTTTAGTTAAGAGATTATTCGAGTTTGAAGTTCCAGAAATATTTGAAGGAATAGTTCAAATTAAATCATTAGCTAGAGAAGCTGGTTCAAGAACTAAGATGGCTGTTAAGTCTGTTGATGATAATATAGATCCAATAGGTGCTTGTGTAGGACCAAAAGGTTCAAGAGTTAAAAATATAGTTGATGAGTTAATAGGTGAAAAAATAGATATAATAAACTACAGTGAAGATCCAGCTGAATTTATATCTGCAGCTCTAAGCCCATCAAAAGTTGTTAGAGTAGATGTAAATGAAGAAGAAAAATCTGCTTTAGTGGTAGTTCCAGATTACCAATTATCACTTGCAATAGGTAAAGAAGGACAAAATGCAAGACTTGCAGCTAAGCTTACTAACTGGAAAATAGATATAAAGAGTGAATCTCAAGATACTCAAGATAATGAATAGTAAGGAGGGATATCTTTGCAAAAAATAAAGAAAGTACCTCAACGAAAATGTATAGTTTGTCAAGATAGAGACTCTAAAAAAGAACTTATGAGAATAGTTAAAAATAAAGAAGGCGAAATTTTCATAGACCAAAGTGGAAGAGCTAATGGTAGAGGTGCATACATATGTAAGAGTGTAGAGTGCTTAGAAAAGGCTATAAAAACAAAAGCTTTAAATAGAGCTTTTAAAATAGAAGTTTCAGATGAGGTATATGAAAAACTGCTTGTGGAGTTAAAATCATATGAAAAATAATGAAGAAAAAATATATTCATATTTAGGTCTTGCAACGCGTGCTGGAAAAATAGTTTCTGGAGACGACTCAACTTTATTAGAGTTAAAAAGAGGAAATGTTAAAGTAGTAATAGTTGCAGAAGATGCATCTAATAATACTAAAAAGCTTTTTAAAGATAAAAGCTCATATAGAAATGTGCCTTATGCATATTTTTCAACAAAGTTACAATTAGGTTTTGCAATCGGAAAAGCACCAAGAGCAGTAATCGGTGTTAAAGATGATGGCTTTGCCAATAAAATAGTAGAACTTTTAAAATAAAAAATTCAATAGGGGGTGATCTTGTGTCAAAAACAAGAGTATACCAAATAGCAGAAAAGCTAGGAATGTCAAATGAGGACGTAATAGCGAAATTAAGAGAATTAGAAATACATGTAGAAAATGAAAATGCTGAAATAGACAATGATGATGTAGAATTATTATCTGAGTTAGTAGGAGAAGAAGCTTTAACTAATGATGGTCCTACAGTTACAATAACTGGAAAACTAACAGTTCAAGAAATAGCAAATGCTTTAGAAGTTTCTGCTTCTGAAGTAATCATGAAGCTTATGAAAATGGGAACTATGGCTAGTATAAACCAAGAAGTAAGTGAAGAAATAGCTTCATTAGTAGTTAAAGAGTATGGATATACATTATTAACTTCTACAGTAGATGAAGAAGAGGAGTTATTAGAAATAGATGCTTTAATGGAAATAGAAGAAGATAAAGAAGAGGATTTATTACCAAGACCACCAGTTGTAACAGTAATGGGACACGTTGACCATGGTAAAACTTCTTTATTAGATGCAATAAGATCAACTAACGTAACTAGAGGAGAAGCAGGAGGAATAACTCAACACATAGGTGCTTCAGAAGTTTCAGTTAATGGTCAAAAAATAGTATTCTTAGATACTCCAGGCCATGAGGCTTTCACATCAATGAGAGCTAGAGGAGCACAGGTTACAGATATAGCGATACTTGTTGTTGCAGCAGATGACGGTATAATGCCTCAAACAGTAGAAGCTATAAACCATGCCAAGGCAGCAGAAGTACCATTAATAGTAGCTATAAATAAAATAGATAAGCCAGCTGCAAATCCTGATAAAGTTAAGCAAGAATTAGCTGATCAAGGATTATTAGTTGAAGACTGGGGTGGAGATGTTATAGCAGTTCCAGTATCAGCTAGACAAAAAACTGGTATAGATACATTATTAGAAATGATATTATTAGTTTCAGAAGTGGAAGAACTAAAAGCTAATCCTAACAAAAGAGCAGTAGGTACTGTTATAGAAGCGCAACTTGATAAAGGTAGAGGTCCAGTTGCTACAGTTCTTGTTCAAGGAGGAACTTTAAAGGTTGGAGATCCAATAGTTGCAGGACTTGCAAGTGGTAAAGTAAGAGCAATGATAAACTCTAAAGGTAAGAGAGTTAAAGCTGCAGGGCCTTCTACAGCAGTGGAAATATTAGGTTTATCTGAAGTTCCACAAGGTGGAGATCAGTTCGTTGCAGTTCCAAGTGATAAAATAGCTAGAAATGTTGCTGAAAAGAGACAACAAATAGCTAGAGAAGAGATGTTAAAGTCTAATCAAAGAATGTCACTTGATGATTTCTTCTCTCATATGAATGATGGAGATGTAAAAGATCTGAACATAGTTATAAAGGCAGATGTTCAAGGTTCTGCTCAAGCTGTTAAGCAATCATTAGAAAAGTTATCTAATGAAGAAGTTGCTGTTAGAGTAATTCACTGTGGTGTAGGTGCAGTAAATGAATCTGATGTAATGCTTGCAACAGCATCTAATGCAATAATAATAGGATTCAATGTAAGACCAGTTCCAGGAGCTGAAGAAGTAGCTAAGAAGGAAAATGTTGATGTTAGAACATATACTATAATATACAAAGCTATAGAAGACGTTCAAGCAGCTATGACAGGTATGTTAGATCCTGAATATAGAGATGAAGATACAGGTAAAGCAGAAGTTAGAGAAATATTCAAGATATCTGGAGTTGGTACAATAGCAGGATGCTATGTAACTAGTGGTAAGATACTTAGAGGTGGAAAAGCAAGAATAGTTAGAGATGGAATAATAATCCATGATGGTGAAATTGCTGCACTAAGAAGATTTAAAGATGACGTAAAAGAAGTTAATAATGGTTACGAGTGTGGTTTAAGCTTTGTAAACTATAATGACTTAAAAGAAGGCGACATGGTAGAAGCCTATATAACTAAAGAAGTAGAAAGAAAATTAAAATAGTAAAAGAAGGTCGATATTATGGCATCATACAATAGAACAAGAAGAATAGCAGAGGAAATAAGAAAAGTAATAAGTAATATGCTTATTAGTGGAATCAAAGATCCTAGAATAACATCTATGGTTAGTGTAACTGATGTAGAAGTTACTAATGACTTAAGTTATGCATATGTATATGTGAGTATCCTAGGTGGAGATGAAGAATCGACTTTAACAGGACTTAAAAGTGCTGTAAACTATGTAAGAAGAGAAGTAAGTAGAAATGTAAAGTTAAGACATACTCCACAAATAATATTCAAAGTTGATGATTCAATTAAAAAGGGTATGTACATGGATAATCTTATAAAGCAAGTTACTTCAAAGAATAATGAAGAATCAGTGCATAAGGATGAGGAATATGATAACTAATATTGATAATATTATAGATTTTATAAAAGGAAGTAACGACTTTGTCGTTACTTCTCATATTAGTCCAGATGGTGATAATATAGGCTCAACACTTGGAATATATTATGCTCTACAGAAATTAGGGAAAAATGTATATTATGTATTAGATGATAATGCTCCCCTTAATCTTAGATTTTTAGTAGATAAAGTAAATAGATTAAGTTCAGCAGATTTTAACATATTAAATATAGATAAATATAATTTAATAGCCCTAGATTGTGGAGATAAATCGAGAGTTTGTGTAAGTGAAGAAATTAAGAATAATGCTAAGAAAATAATCTGTATAGATCATCATGCAAGTAATGATGCTTATGGAGATTTAAACTATATAGATGCTGATGCTTCATCTACTAGTGAGTTAGTGTATAACTTATTGTCTAGATTAAATGAAAGAGAAAATATAAGTATTATAAATGAAGAAATAGCAACTGCTCTTTATACAGGTCTTGTAACTGATACAGGCAATTTCTCTTACTCAAGTACACACCCAAGTAGTTTTGAAATGGCTAAAGAGTTATTATCTTTAGGAGCTAGAAAAGATGAAATTATTCAAAGAGTTTTCCAAAGTAATTCTTATAACTACTATAAATTATTGGGAGAAGCACTAAATACTTTAGAGATAATAGATACTAAAATAGCATGTATAAACTTAACTATAGATATGTTACAAAGAAATAACATGAGTTTCAATGATGTTGATGGAGTAACTACTTATACAAGAGATATAGATGGTGTAGAAGTAGGGATTTTATTAAAAGAAAAGAAAGAAAATGAAGTTAAGGTTAGTTTAAGGTCTAAAAACTATGTAAACGTTAGTAAGATTGCTCAAGGTTTTAATGGTGGTGGACATATAAGAGCTGCAGGCTGTACTATATATGATACTGTGGAAAATGCTAAGAAAAAAATCCTAGAAGCTGTTCTAAAAGAGATTTAAGGTGATTTTAATGAATAAAATAATAAATATATTAAAGCCTACAGGCATGACATCTCATGATGTAGTTAGCAGAGTTAGAAGAATTTTAAATACTAAAAAAGTTGGCCATACAGGTACCCTTGATCCAGATGCATCAGGGGTACTACCTATATGTATAGGAAAAGCGACAAAGGTAAGTGAATTGATACTAAACAAAGATAAGTCATATATTTGTGAGCTTACATTAGGTATTACAACTGATACATATGATTCTTCTGGAAGTATAGTAAAAAGAACAGAAGATTTTAAAATAACTAAAGAAGACATCGAAAAAGCTTTTGAAACTCAAAGAGGAGAAATTGAACAATTTCCTCCAATATATTCAGCACTAAAGATTAATGGTAAAAAAATGTGTGATTTAGCAAGAAGTGGAAAAGCTGATGATATAGTTATAAAATCTAGAAAAGTAAATATAAAAGAATTAAATATACTTAGTATAAATGATAGAAAAATAATGTTTTATGTTAAGTGTTCTAAAGGAACTTATGTAAGAAGTATATGTCATGATATAGGAGAATTTTTAGGATGTGGAGGACATATGTCTTTCTTATTAAGAACTTCTTCAGGGAGATTTAATTTAGAAAACTCAATTACACTAGAAGAATTAGAAGAATTCAATAATAATGGAATTTTAGAAAAATATTTATATGATATAGATTATGTATTAAATAATTATAAAGAAGTTAATCTAAGACAAAGTGCTGTAAAATACTACAGCAACGGAGGAATAATAGATAGCAAAAGATTTAGTACAAATAATTTAGATGAAAATGATGAATTTGTAAGAGTTTATAGCGATGGTATATTTTTAGGTGTAGGGAAGTTATTAAAAGATAATAAGACTATTAGCTTAAAAAGTGATAAAATATTTATATAAACTATAATTCTAGTGGGGAAAAACATTATGGATATTATTAAATCTATATGGGATGTAAATAATGTAGAAGAAAGTGTTGTCACTATAGGAAAATTTGATGGTCTACACAATGGACATAAGGTCCTTATAAAAAAAGCAGTTGAAAGTAGTAAAAAAAGAAGAATTAAAAGTGTTGTTTTCACCTTTGCAAATCACCCTGCTAATTACTTTAACAATCATAGTGTAAAAAATATTATTACAGATAAAGATAAAATGAAGAAGTTAAATCATTTAGGTATAGATATAGTAGTAAATATACCTTTTGATGAAAAGATGACAAATATTTCAGCTGATGATTTTGCAAGAAAGATTTTAAAGGAAAAATTAAGAGCTAAAAAAGTAATTGTAGGACATGATTTTACATTTGCAAGAAATAAAGAAGGGAATGCAAAACTATTAAAGCTTTTAGGTGCTAAGTATAACTTTAAAGTTGAAGTTGTAAAACCCGTAAAAATAAATAATATAAGGGTCAGTAGCACTTATATAAGGAATTTAATAGCTGAGGGAAGTGTAAACAAAGTGAAAGAGTATTTAGGACGTAATTACCAATTAGAGGGGAAAGTAATTAAATGTAAGCAACTTGGAAGAACTATAGGATTCCCAACTGCAAATATGAAGATTGAAAATGAAATGCTTGTTCCTAAATGTGGTATATATGCAACTAAGGTATACTTAAACGGCAAAACATACTTTGGTGCAACTAATATTGGATATAATCCAACTGTAGAAGGTAAAGATTTATCAGTAGAGACTAATATATTAGATTTTAATGAAGATATTTATGGAAAAACTATAAAGCTTGAATTCTTAGAAAGAATAAGGGATGAAAAAAAGTTTTATTCATTAGAAGAATTAAAATCTCAGCTAAAAATTGATATTGACTATATCTACAAAAAGTATATTTGCAAAAAATAAATTTATATGATAAAATAAATAAGTAAATTAACCTTTACTCGGCATTAGAACACTCCAATCAATGCTTAGTAATTGGCGATTTTATTAAAAATTATATGGAGGTATTACAAATGAACAAGACTGATATAATCAAAGAATTCGGAAGAAAAGAAGGAGATACTGGTTCTCCAGAAGTACAAATAGCTTTATTAACAGCTAGAATAAACGAATTAAATGACCACTTAAAAACTCATAAGAAAGACCACCACTCAAGAAGAGGTCTATTAAAGATGGTTGGTAGAAGAAGAAACTTATTAGCTTACTTAAAGGAAAGAGACCTAGAAGGATACAGAGCTTTAATAGCTAAATTAGGATTAAGAAAATAATTATTTTTCTTATATACGAAACAGGAAGGCGAAAGCCTTCCTGTTTTTGATTAAATATATAAATTTTAATATGCGGAATTATAATTAATCTTGCAAATATTTAAATATAATTAACTATAATGGTATAAACTAATAAAAATAGATGATAGAACGTAAGTTATATGAATAAATAGTATAATTAAGCAAGAAGTACAAATGTAAAATTTAATAATAAATATGATTATATTTGCTCTGAAGGGTAAATAATTTATTAGGTAGATAAATCTAAAAAAAGAATATATACTTTAGTTTTAGGAGGAGATATAAGTGAAAGTAAAATTAATTTGTGACAGTTTATGTGATACGCCAAAGGAATTAATAGAAAAATACAATATAGAAGTTATTCCTTTAAATATAATACTAGGGGATAAGGAATACAAAGAAGGTATTGATATAAGTAATGAAGATTTTTATAAAAGAATGAAAGAAAAAACTGAAGTTCCAAAAACATCTCAAGCTACATATATTCAATTTAAAGAAGCATTTGATAAATATAAAGATGAATATTCTATAGTTTGTATAAATGGTTCCTCTAAATCTTCTGGAACATATCAAAGTGCTGTAATGGCAAAGAATGACACAGAGGGTGATATACATGTTTTTGACACATTAACATTATCACTAGGAAGTGCACAATTTGTGGTTAAGGCTTGTGAGCTTATTGAAAATAATAAAGAGATAACAGCTGAAGAGTTAATAAATGAATTAGAAGGATTAAGAAGTTCTGTAAGTTTATTTTTTGTTCCTGATACTCTTGAATATTTACAAAGAAGTGGAAGAGCATCACTTGCGACTGCTACAATAGGTAATATGTTGAAAATTAAACCTATATTTACCGTAGAAGATGCGAATATATTTATACATTCTAAGGTAAGAGGTAAAAAGCACACAATACATGAATTAGTAAAATTAATTATAGATAAATATGATACTTTAGAAGATAAAAATATCATAATAGGTTGCGGAGATAATCTAGATGATTTTGAGAAATTAAAGCAAGAAGTCCAAACTAAGATAAAATGTAAAAAGTTATATTTTACAAGAGGTGGTGCTTGTATATGTTCTCATACTGGGCCAGATATACTTGCAATTAGTTGCTCTTATTAGATTATGATTATATTTATCCGAAAAAGCAAATAATATACAAATGTATAAGTTTCGATATTAAACAAATATCTTATAATTACTTAAAAGCATAATAAAAGTCATAAGTTGAGTTTTATATTGTTAATTTATAGTATTTTTGATAAGATATAAATTAGGATAAAAAAGCGGTTTTAGTAAAAGAGGAGGTACAAGCATTAATGTTTGAACATAAAATTTTCAAAATGGATTTGGCAGGAAGAGAGCTTTCTGTTGAAATAGGAAAAATAGCTGAATTAGCAGCTGGTAGTGCTATACTTAGATACGGAGAAACTATGGTTATGGTAAACGTATCAAAATCAGCAAAACCAAGAGATGGTATAGATTTCTTCCCACTTAGTGTTGATTATGAAGAAAAATTATATTCAGTTGGAAAAATACCAGGTGGATTTTTAAAGAGGGAAGGTAAGCCTTCAGAAAAGGCAATATTAACTTCTAGATTAATAGATAGACCGATAAGACCTTTATTTCCAAAAGGATTTAGAAATGATGTACAAGTTGTTGCTACTGTACTTTCAGTAGATCAAGATTGTACTCCTGATATAGTATCTATGATAGGTTCTTCAGTAGCGTTATCTATATCAGATATACCATTCAATGGACCTACAGGATCTGTTTTAGTAGGACTTGTTGATGGAGCTTTAGTTGTAAATCCAACTGCAGAACAAAGAGAAAAAAGTTCTCTTCATTTAGTTGTATCGGGAACTAAAGATGCAATAATGATGGTTGAAGCTGGTGGAGAAGAAATACCTGAAAGCTTAATGTTAGAGGCTATATTATTTGCTCATGAAGAAATAAAGAAAATAGTAACTTTCATAGAAGAAATAACTGCACAAGTTGGAAAAGAAAAGATGGAAGTTGAATTACATAAGGTAGATGCTGATGTAGAAGAAGCTGTTCGTAAATTTGCAACTGATAAAATGAAAGAGGCAGTAAGAACTGTTGAAAAGCTTGAAAGACAACAAAAAATGGATGAAGTAAGAGAAGAAACTCTTGCTCATTTTGAAGAAATAGTTGATGAGTTCGGTTCTGATATTGAAGAAGTTCTTCAATCTATAATAAAGGAATCTGTTAGAATGCTTATAACTCATGAAGCGATAAGACCAGATAATAGAAAATTAGATGAAATAAGACCAATATGGTGTGATAATGGATTTATACCAAGAGCTCATGGATCTGGTTTATTTACAAGAGGTCAAACTCAAGTAATGACTATAACTACATTAGGGGCTTTAGGAGATGTTCAAATATTAGATGGCCTAGATGAAGAAGAAAATAAGAGATATATGCACCACTATAACTTCCCAGCATATAGTGTTGGTGAAGCTAGACCATCAAGAGGTCCAGGAAGAAGAGAAATCGGACATGGAGCTTTAGCAGAGAGAGCGTTAGTTCCAGTAATACCTTCTAAAGAAGAATTCCCTTATGCTATAAGATTAGTTTCTGAGGTATTAAGCTCAAATGGATCAACTTCTCAAGGGTCAGTTTGTGGATCAACATTATCACTATTAGATGCAGGTGTTCCAATTAAAGACATGGTTGCAGGAATAGCAATGGGTCTTATAAAAGACGATGATAAAGTAGCAATACTTTCAGATATACAAGGTATGGAAGACCACTTAGGGGACATGGACTTTAAGGTTGCAGGTACAGAGCATGGTATAACAGCTATACAAATGGATATAAAAATAAATGGTATAGATGAAAATATATTAAAAACTGCACTTGAGCAAGCTAGAGTTGGTAGACTTCATATCTTAAATGAAATGAGAAAGACTATAGATGCTCCAAAACCACAATTATCTAAGTACGCGCCTAAGATAATAACAATGAATATAAACCCAGATAAGATAAGAGACGTTATAGGACCAGGTGGTAAGGTTATAACTAAGATTATTGATGAAACTGGAGTTAAGATAGATATAGAACAAACTGGAGAAGTATTCATAGCTGGTATTGACCAAGATATGATAGACTTAGCACAAAAACTAATAAATGACATAGTTGCAGAAGCTGAAGTAGGTAAAACTTACAAAGGGAAAGTAACTAGAATTACTACATTTGGTGCTTTTGTTGAAATACTTCCAGGCAAAGAAGGATTACTTCATATATCTCATATATCTCATGAGAGAGTAGCAAAAGTAGAAGATGTTCTTAAAGTTGGAGATGAAGTAGAAGTTAAAGTAACTGAAATAGATGAAAAAGGAAGAGTAAACTTATCTAGAAAAGTTCTACTACCTAAGCCAGAATCAACTGAAAAAAAAGATCATAAATAATATTATAAGATTTTTATGATAAAGGTTAGTTCAAACAAGAACTAACCTTTATTTTTATATATAATTTTTGTATATAAATATAGTTTGCATAAATGGGACAATAAATTAATAAGATTTACTAAGATATAATTTGTACATATTTAGGGGGAATCTTAAATGTTAATTATGGTAGCAAATAAGAAGAAACTTAAGAAGATATTCATAGGTGTTTTAGTTGTATTGTTTACTATAGGAGGCATAATATTTGGACTTAAAAAAAGTGGAACTGTTCCTACTTTTAATCTAAATGATATGGCGGAAATACCATATGAGAGAGGTACTAAAGTTGATAGTGGCTATGTTGCAATAACTTGCAACGTAGACCTTGGTTGGGAGGATGAGTACATAGAGTCAATCTTAAACACATTAAAAAGTGAGGATGTAAAAATCACATTTAATGTTACTGGAAAATGGGCAGAAAATAAACAAGATTTATTATTGAGAATGAAAGAAGAAGGGCATGAGATTGGCAGTCATGGATACAAACATTTAGATTATGCAAAGTTGACTTATGAACAAAATTTAGAAGAAATGAAAAAGGCTGAAAGTGTAATAGAAGGTATTACAGGACAAGAGATTAAATTCTTTCAAGCTCCAGCAGGATCATTTGGAGATGGAACAATGAAGGCAGCTAAAGAATTAGGATATACAGCATTTAAGTGGGACATAGATACTATTGATTGGAAGTATAGAGAAGAGCCAGATGTGATAATTAACAGAGTAAAGAAAAAAGAAGTAAAAGATGGAAGTATAGTATTGATGCATCCAACAAAGGCTACAACAGAGTGTCTAGATGATATAATAGGAATAATCCGAGAAAAAGGATTAAAAGCAGGAAGGCTAAGCGATATTTTCTAGTACAGTTGAATAAATGGGATTACTAAACTATAATGTAATACATAACTAATTAAGATTATTAATAAATTAAATTCTGACTTGAAAAAGAGTAGTAATATATATAATAGAAATGTTGCAAATGGAGGAAAGCATGTATAAAGTAAAAACACTAGAGAATGGACTGACAATAATAGGGGAAGAAATACCATACGTAAAATCAATATCATTGGGAGTATGGATAAATGCAGGGTCAAGAATTGAAGATGCAAAAGTAAGTGGAGTATCTCATTTTATAGAACATATGTTATTTAAAGGAACTAGAAAAAGGACATCTAAAGAAATAGCAAGTGAAATAGATAACTTAGGAGGTCAAATAAATGCCTTCACGAGTAAGGAGTATACTTGCTACTATGTGAAGTTATTAGACGAGCATATAGATATTGGTCTTGATATATTAAGTGATATGATATTAAACTCTAAATTTGATACAAATGATATAGATAAAGAAAAATCTGTTATTATAGAAGAACTTAAAATGTATGAAGATTCACCAGAAGACTTAGTTTATGATATGTTATTAGAACATATATATGAAGGTGATGGATTAGGAATGAATATTCTAGGAACTAGAGAATCTTTAGAGAATATAAAAAAAGAAGAGCTACTAGAATATTTTAATACTTATTATGTTCCAAATAACTCAGTTATATCTATATCAGGTAATTTTAACTTTGATGAAATGGTAGAAAAAATTGAAGTAAAGTTTAAAAATTGGGACCGCAAGGATGTTAATATAACTTTAGATGAAGCTCCTTTTAAATCTTGCTTTATATCAAAAAATAAAGATACAGAACAAGTTAGCTTAGCAATGAATTTAAAAGCTGTTGGTATAGAAGATAATGAAGAAGTATATTCTTTAGCAGTAGTTAATAATATTTTTGGAGGAAGTATAAGCTCTAGATTATTCCAAAAAATAAGAGAAGAAAAAGGATTAGTTTATTCTATATATTCTGAACAGAGCTTATATAGGAAATGCGGAGAGCTTGGAATCTTTGCGAGTATGAGTAAAGAAAACCTAAAAGAGGTCTGTGAAATAATAAAAGATGAAATAAAAGATTTAAGTGAAAATTATTTATCAGAAAAAGAGATACATGAAAGTAAAGAGCAACTAAAAGGTAGTTACTTACTTGGACTTGAAAGTACAGGAAGTAGAATGATGTCTATAGGTAAGTCTATGTTACTTTTAAATAAAGTTAAGACTACGGATGAAATACTAGAATGTATAAATAATGTAAACATTGAAAGTGTAAAAAAGGTTATAAATAAAGTATTCAATTTAGATAACTTAGGTATATGTGTTGTTGGTAGAGATGTAGAAGGAATAGAGTTATAAAAAACAAATAAAGAGATAAATATGGTTTAGGGGGGATAAGGATGAATTTATCTGAAATAGCAGGTAAAGAGATTGTCAACCTAGTTACTGGCGAAAGATTGGGAGTAGTTGGAGAATGTGATCTTATAATAGATGAAACAAATGGTAAGATTCTAGCACTACTAATTCCGAAGGAAAAAGGTCTTTTTGGGCGAAAGAGAGATAATGACGTTTTAGAAGTTCCATGGAGAAGTGTAAAGAAAATAGGCAATGATATGATAATCATTGAATATGATGGAATATACTAAAGTATTCATGGGAGGCAAAATATGGGAATGTTAGTTCAAAAATTTGGGGGCACATCAGTAAAATCATATGAAAAAATGGAAAAAGTAGTAAGCATAATAAAAGCTTATAAAGAAAAAGGGAATGATTTAGTAATCGTTGTATCTGCAATGGGAAGAAAAGGAGATCCTTATGCTACAGATACTTTAATAGAATTGTGTAAAAGTATTAATAATGAAACGCAAAAGAGAGAGTTAGATATAATAATGTCTTGCGGAGAAATCATATCAGGAACGATATTAACAAGTATGTTAGAAGCAAATAATATACCAGCAATATTTCTAACAGGGATACAAGCTGGTATTATTACAACTGATTCATACTGTAATGCAAAAATAAAAAAAATAAATCCTCAAAGAATTGAAAAAGAAATA
This sequence comes from Romboutsia sp. CE17, assembly GCF_012317385.1. GTDB lineage: Bacteria > Bacillota > Clostridia > Peptostreptococcales > Peptostreptococcaceae > Romboutsia_E. Next base: position 1,856,663 of record NZ_CP051144.1, on the reverse strand, counting down.
GCATTAGGGAAAGTTGTTGTAATAGCAGGGTTCCAAGGAGGAACTGAAAGTGGTGAAATTACAACCCTAGGAAGAGGTGGAAGTGATACTTCAGCTGTAGCAATAGGAAAGGCTTTGGATAGTAAAGTTGTTCAGATTTATACTGATGTAGATGGAATAATGACGGCTGATCCTAGGGTGGAGCCTGAGGCTAGAATCATAAAATTTATAGAATATGAAGAAGTTTTCCAAATGGCTGAGCAAGGATCTAAAGTTATTCATCCAAGAGCTGTAGAGTTAGCTAAAAAAGCTGATATAATATTAGAAATCAAAAACACTTTAAACCCAGATTATGAGGGGACAAGAATAGGTTCATTAAAAGATCTAGAGTATGGAGATAAAGATTATGAAAATGATGAAAAGTTTATGTCTGCTGTAGCTCATAAAAATAATATTGCTCAGATAAAAGTAAAGTCATCAGAAGAAGTATTTTCAAATGTTTTAAATGAAATGGAAGAAAAAAACATAAATATGGATATGATTAATTTTTTTCTTCAGGATAAAGGCTTTGCTATAAATAGTAATGATGCGGAGTGTGTAGAGAATATACTAAAAAAATATAAGGTAGAGTATTCTATAAATAAAAAATGTGCAAAGGTAACTTTAATAGGGAGTAAAATAACAGAGACTCCAGGTATTATAGCCAAAATCATAAGGGGATTATCTAAGGCTGGAATAACACTTTTACAATCATCAGATTCTTTTACTACAGTATCTTGCTTAGTAAATGAAGAAGATATGGCAAAAGCTGTCCATGTTATACACAATCAATTTTATAAATAATAAAAAAGAGATTAGTGCATAAATTCGATATAAAATGGACCCTTTGTCAAGTACACTAGAAAAAAAGGGTTCTTAAGAAGTTACTAAAAGCTGATTCCTGTATTGCACAGGAGTCAGCTTTTTTAAATTCCACTGGCAACGTTCATTATTGTAATAATCCATGTAATCATCTATCAATATTTTAAGTTCTTCTATTGTTTCACAGCTTTTATAATCAATTTCATCCTTCATATGTCCGAAGAATGATTCTTGCGGAGCATTATCCCAACAATTGCCTCTACGAGACATAGATTGACCCAAGTTATATTTTTTAAGCAATTTTTGAAAGATTGGACTTGTATAATGAGAGCCTTGGTCAGAATGAATAAATGCATCTTTATGTAATTTAAATGACTTTAGTTTAACTAATTTATTTATAGTTTCAGTTACAATATCTATAGCTAAGTTATTAGAAAGATTATAGGCTAATATTTCATTTGTTGATGAATCTTTTATTGTAGATAAATATGCCATCTTATTATTGCCGTACGGCATATATGTAATATCAGTTAACATTACCTTACCAGGTATGTTTTGCTTAAATTCTCTATTTAGTCTATTAGGAGCTACTCTATGCTCCTTTGTAGCCTTAGCAATACGCTTATATGGATTAGCTTTACGTATAGGACAAGTAATATTATATTTTCTCATAATTCTTTGGATTTTCTTTCTATTCATTATAATATTGAATTTATTTTCTAATACCATTTTTATAGACCTAGATCCTTTCTTATATCCACGATAGTTAAATGCTTTTAAGATAATTTCTTTAGATATAAGATCTTTATTTTCCTTTATACTTCTAGTCTTAAAATTATTTAAAAAATTATAGTAACCTGAAGTAGAGATATTAGCAATTTTACATAAATGTCTCGTCATGTTTTTAAGATTGAAACTTTGAATTAAATTTTGTATTAGTCTAAATATTTTAGATGCAGGTATTTTCTTATTTATCACCTGCCTTTCTTGCAGCTCTAACTTTTTTATCAATTCAAGCTCCGCTTTAAGATACTCTATTTCAGCATCTTTCTTAGCAATAATCTCTTCAATAGTTAATTCTCTATTAAGTGTTCTTCCTGAATTTAAAGTCCTAGTATCTTCTAAACCTAAAATACCTTTATCGTTATATGCTTTTCTCCATCTTAGACTAGCAGAATCTATACGTTTAATTCCAATTATATTAACATCAAATCCTGCATCTTCAAAAATAGCTCTTGAAGTTTTCCCATTCTCATATTCAGCAATAAACTGCAATTTAAACTCATTAGTATAAGTTATACCTTTAGCAGTTACATTTTTTACATATTTATTTTTAGATAATTCTAATATCTCTTGTTCTGTAAATATTTTTTTACTCATCTTATAATCACCTCTTAGTTAATATTGTACAAAAAAAGATCCCCTATAGACAGACACGCTTTTTCTCGTGTCCACCATATAGGATCCATTTTAATATGCACTAATCTCTTTTTTTATTATTAAATATAATTTACAAAATGTCATAAAAATGACATCAAAATGACACAAAAATGACATATTATACTAATATAATAAAATGATTAAATATACTTTATATAAAATATTAATATGGGAGAGATGAAATGAGTAAATTTAAAAGTGGAATTATACTACTATTAAGTTTAATAGTAGTAATAAGCCTTACAGCATGTGGTTCAAATAATACAAATAATGCAAATAATAAAAATGAAGTAGAAGTTAGTGAAGGAAATGATTCTCATTATCCTGTTATTATAACAACTTATAACTATGCAAAAGAACCTGTAGAAGTTACTTTTAATAAAGCTCCAGAAAAGGTAGTGGCAGTATATCAAAATTCAATTGAGACAATGTTAGCTTTAGGATTAGAAGATAAAATAGTAATGGCATCAGGTTTAGATCATGAAGTGAAAGATGAATATAAGGATGCTTTTTCTAAGATAAATTATATAGAAGACTTTGAACCTTCAAAAGAAGCTGTAGTTATAGAACAACCAGATTTTATATTATCTTGGCACTCTATTTTTGACGAAAAAAAATTAGGTGATGTAGATTATTGGCACGAAAATAATATAAAAACATATATGTCTTTAAATAGTGGAGTGAAAGAGAAGAGAACAATAGAAAATGAAATAACAGATATACTAAATCTAGGAAAGATATTTAATGTAGAAGATAGAGCAAATTCTCTAGTGGCTGAAATAACTAATAAGATTGATGAAGTGGCATCTTCAGTTAAAGGAGAAAAAAAGCAAAGTACATTAATAATAGAGTACTTTGATGATAAGATATATACATATGGAGCAAAAACGCTAGGTGGAGATATGGTATCTAAATTAGGTGCAGAACTTTTAAATCCAGAAGGTGGAAACATAAATGAAGAAGATTTAATAAATTTAAATCCAGATTCTATATTTGTTGTATATATGGATAGAACAGATGAAAACATGTCTAAAGATGCAATTAATAAAGTTTTAAATAATAAATCACTTGCAAGTTTAAATGCAGTAAAAAATAATAGAGTGAACTCAATAGCTCTTGGAGAAATGTACTCAAGTGGGATCAGGACTATTGATGGCATAACTACTTTTGCAAATGGAATATATCCAGAGCTAGATAATTAGGTATCATTTATGAAAAATAAATTAAATATAAGTAAAATAAAATCTAATACATCTAAAGAAGTTCCTATCTACATAGGTGTTTCTTTTCTATTATTAGCAGTATTAATTTTGTCTTTAGGTTTTGCAGTTAATTTAGGCTCAGTAGATATAAGCTTAAAAGATATATATAGTACAATACTCTATAAATTATTTGGAGTAGGAGATAGTGAAGTTTTAGCAAGTGGAGCTATACATGATGTTATATGGCTTATACGACTTCCTAGAATTATATTGGCAATAGCTGTAGGAATAGGATTATCTGTAGTTGGTATAGTAATACAAGCTATAGTAAAAAATCCTCTTGCAGACCCGTATATATTAGGTATATCATCGGGAGCATCACTAGGCGCAACTATGGCAGTTATGCTTGGTATAGGTTCAGTATTTGGTGCAAATGCAATTGGAGTATCTGGATTTATAGGTGCATTTACGGTATCAATCCTTGTATTAATAATAGCAAATATTGGTGGACGGGCTAACTCAGTAAAATTACTTCTGGGTGGAATGGCTTTAAGTTCTGTTTGTAGTGCTTTTTCAAGTTTTATAGTCTATTTTGCAAATGATGTTGAGGGTATTCAAACTATAACTTTTTGGCTAATGGGTAGTGTTGCAGGAGCCAAGTGGGAACAAATAAGGTTTATATTACCATTTATTCTAATTGGAACTATATTTTTTATGACTCAGTATAGAATTTTGAACTTAATGCTACTAGGCGATGAGGTATCTATTACATTAGGTACAGATCTTCATAAGTACAGACATATGTATTTAATAGTAACATCATTAATGATTGGTGTCTTAGTGTACTCATCGGGTATGATTGGTTTTGTAGGTTTAGTAATACCGCATATAGTTAGAATGATTTTTGGAACAGATCATAAAAAAATAATTCCAATAGCGGCTATATTAGGTGCAATATTTTTAGTGTGGGCAGATACACTATCTAGGACTTTAATAAAAGGAACTGAAATACCAATAGGGATATTAATATCTATGATAGGTGCTCCTTGTTTTATTTGGCTGATGATCAAAAGAACTTATGGTTTTGGAGGGAAAAGTTAATGAGAATAAATACAGAAGGAGTAACATTTAGCATAGGAAAATCAGATATCTTAAAAAGTGTAGATATAGATGTAAAAAATAAAGAATTTGTAGGTATAATAGGTCCAAATGGAAGTGGAAAATCTACATTTTTAAAATGTATATATAGAATACTAAAACCATCAAGTGGAATTATAAAGCTAGATGAAGTAAATTTATCTAAATTAAGTATAAAAGAAAGCTCAAAAAAATGGCTGTAGTATCTCAACATAATTATTATGATTTTGACTTTAGTGTTGGTGAAATAGTTTTGATGGGTAGGTCTCCACACAAAAAGATTATGGAAAGAGATTCTAAAAGGGATTATGAAATTATGAATGAAGTATTATCTAAGGTAGATATGCTACATTGTAAAGAGAGGAATTTTAATACTTTATCAGGTGGTGAGCAACAACGTGTTATTTTAGCTAGAGCATTAGCACAAGAAACGAATTGCTTGATTTTAGATGAGCCAACAAATCATTTAGACATAAAGTATCAGCTACAATTAATGGATATAGTAAAGAATTTAGATATTGAAGTAATTGCTGCAATACATGATTTAAATATAGCAGCAATGTATTGTGATAAAATATATGTTTTAAAGGATGGTAAAATAGTAGCCCATGGAACTCCAAAAGAAGTATTAACAAAAGAATTAATAAAAGATGTCTATGAGGTAAATGCCATCGTAAATGAAAATAAAGAAAATAATATGATTAATATATTTTATAAATCTTGCCTATAGTTAACAAAAATGCTGTAATAATAGATCTCAAAATCTAATAATACAGCATTTTTATTTAAGTAAAATAAAAACGTTCGCAAAGGTTATTTTCAGGATCTTATTAATATATATCCTATAATATTTATCAAATAGAATATTGACTATAGTAAATATGTTAGTAACAACGATTGTAACAGGGAGAACAGTAAATATAATATAATTAAAAAATCTCAAGCATCTGTAAACGAATGTTTTACAAAGATTTGGTAAAACTAAAATTAATAATGCTTGAGAGGAGACAAAGTATGAAATTTAAAGAAAATAATATTAATAATAATTATATAAACAGCGGTATGGGAAACGAAGAGTTAGGAGAAAGTAAAAAAACAACGAAAAGAGGCAGCAAGTTTTTAGTAGAAGAAGAACTAGAATATGAAAGTAATTCTTCTGATAATAGCGAGAATGACTCTGATAATGAAAGTAGTAATGATCAAGTAGAAGATATAAAGCAAATGGGTGTACCTCAAATGCCTAACACACCTAAAAAAGACATACAATGTATAACTATCATAGGAGAAATTGAAGGGCATTTTATAGGAAATCCACAAAAAAAATCAACTAAATATGAACATATAATACCGATGCTTTATGCGGTGGAGGAAAATCCTGAAATAAAGGGAGTACTTGTTATTTTAAATACCGTAGGTGGAGATGTTGAAGCAGGTCTTGCTATGGCAGAGCTTCTAAATAGTGTATCTAAAAAAATTGTAACTCTTGTACTAGGGGGAAGTCATAGTATAGGTGTTCCTTTAGCTACTGCAGGTGACTATTCATTTATAGCTCCAACAGCAACTATGATAGTGCATCCAATTAGAACTAATGGTTTAGTAATAGGAGTAAATGAAACCTTTGAATACTTTAAAAAAATGCAAGAGAGAATTGTTGAATTTATAACTAGAACTTCAAAAATAGAAAGAGATGAACTTGTAAGACTAATGCACGAAAAAGATGAATTAGTTAGTGATGTAGGTAGTGTTCTTATAGGAAAAGAAGCCGTAGATTGTGGTATAATAGATGAAGTAGGTGGGCTTAAAGAAGCTTTAGCAAAACTTAAAGAATTAATAGCAAATAGTGAATCTAATAATAAAGGAAATAAATAAGTTTGTTTAAATAATACAATATATGATATAATTAAATAATATAAGTAAAAGTGTTAGTGTCAAGGCATTAACACTTTTTAAGATTAAAGATATAATAATTTTCATATGCTTTGATATAAAGCTTAAATTTCAGTAATTATACATTAAGAGATAAAGTTGAAATTAAAAAGCCGTATTTTTTAGGGTGGATAGGTTAGAAAAAGTAAGAGGTGAGATGAGTGGCAAAGAAAAAGAGCAAAAATAAAAAAAATAAAGACCTAGGATTTAGAGCAGAATATCATAATTTAGTTATTATATTCATAGGTATATTTTTATTATATAGTTTAAATTCAGGTTCTATGGGACTTGTAGGCAATTTTATGCAAAACATGTTTAAAGGTTTATTCGGAGGTCTTTCATTTACAATACCTTTTATAGTAATCATATCAGGTATACTTGGCTTTTTCGAAGAAAATGAATATGTTTACAGATTAAAAAATAGTAAGACGTATTATATAATTCTTGCTTTTGTATTTGTATTTTACGGATTAATAAATGCAAGAAGTATACCAGTAGACTCTCCATTAAAATCAACTATGATAACTGATGTAATGGAAATGGGGGTTGATGGAACTGGTACAGGATTAATAACATCTATAATTGCTTATTATATAAAAGCAATATTTGGAATAACTGGTGGATGGTTAATAAGCATATTTGTATTATTATTATGTGTAATTTATACATTTAATATATCAATACAAGATTTATTATATAATCTAAATTCTGGAAAAGGAAAACCTAAGATAAAAGGTTCAAATTTAAAAGAAAAAGTTTCAAATCTAAAACAATCTGCATTAGATATGATAACTGATGAAGTTGATGATAGCACAATGGAACAAACTATGATAGAAGAAAATAAATCAGGATTCTTTAAAGGTATGATGGATAAAGCTAAGAAGCATAAAGAAGATGCAAAACAAGAACCTGCTGTAAGTTTAGAAGATAGTGTAGATGACAAGACTATAAAAATAGTAGGCTTTAATAAAGCAGAAGATGATTATTTAGAAATACTTGAAGGAACACAAAGTGGATCAGAATTAGATGTATTAAAAAATCTTCAAAACTCTACCCTTGAAAAGATGAATAAGGAAAATAAAGAGTTTGATCAATCGCAAAATCTTGATAAAACACAAAAACTTAGCAAAATACAAAAGATTGAAAATACTCAACCAATTAATCTTAATATGAATGAAGCTTCAAAATATGAAAATTATAAAAAGCCTAGTATAGATATATTAAATAAGTTTGATAAAAAAGCTGACGAAAATGGAAGGAAAAAAGTATTGAAAAATGCTTCATTACTAGAAAAAACTTTATCAGATTTCGGTGTAGAAGCGAAGGTTAATCAAGTTACAGTAGGACCTACTATAACTAGATATGAAATACAACCAAGCCCTGGAGTTAAAGTTAGTAAAATAGTAAATTTAACTGATGACTTGGCGCTTAGCTTAGCTGCAAAGAGCATAAGAATAGAAGCTCCAATACCAGGAAAGAGTGCAATAGGTATAGAGGTTCCAAATGAAGAGAGTCAAATGGTAGGACTAAGAGAGGTTCTAGAAAGTGAAGAATTTAGAAGTTTTGAATCGCCTCTTGCTATGGCATTAGGTAAGGATATAGGTGGTAAACCAATAATAGCTGATATTGGAAAAATGCCTCACCTACTTATAGCTGGTTCTACTGGTTCAGGTAAGAGTGTCTGTGTAAATACTTTAATTAACAGTATATTATATAAGGCTAATCCTGATGAAGTTAAGTTCTTATTAATAGATCCAAAAGTTGTTGAACTTGCAAGCTATAATGGGATACCACACTTATTAATACCAGTTGTAACAGATCCTAAAAAAGCGGCGAATGCTTTAAATTGGGCAGTTGTTGAAATGAATAGAAGATATAAGTTATTTGCAGAAAATCAAGTAAAAGACATAACAAGCTATAATGAAAAAGCGGAAGAAAAACTTCCTAAGATAGTAATAATAATAGATGAGCTTGCAGACTTAATGATGGCTTGTGCAAATGATGTAGAAGATTATATATGTAGACTTGCTCAAATGGCAAGAGCTGCTGGTATGCATTTAATAATAGCAACTCAAAGACCATCTGTTGACGTAATAACGGGTGTTATAAAAGCAAATATACCATCTAGAATTGCATTTGCAGTTTCATCTCAAACGGATTCTAGAACTATACTTGACTTAGGTGGAGCAGAGAAATTATTAGGTAAGGGAGATATGTTATTCTATCCATTAGGTGCATCAAAGCCAGTTAGACTTCAAGGTGCATTTATTTCTGAGAGCGAGTCAGAAAGAGTTATAGATTTTATAAAAAATCAAGTAACAGAAGAAATAAAATATGAAGACGAAATAATGGATACTATCTCAAAAGCTGTAGTGCAAAAACCAAGTGATGAAGATGACTTGCTTCAAGAAGCAATAAGCTTTGTTGTAAATAATGGTCAAGGTTCAGCCTCAATGCTTCAAAGGAAGTTTAAAATAGGATTCAATAGAGCTGCTAGACTAATTGATTCTATGGAAGAAAGAGGAATAGTAGGTCCAAGTGAAGGAAGTAAGCCTAGAAAAGTATTAATAACTAAGGAAGAATTATCGAGTTTAGAAGGTGAATAGATTTGAAGACAATAAATATAGAGGACGCTTTAAAGCTTGAAAATACAATCTTTATAGATGTTAGAACTGAGAAAGAATATAATGATGATCATATATTAAATGCGCACAATATACCATTATTTAGTAATGATGAGCATCATGAAGTAGGTACTATATATAAAAAAGAAGGAAAGCATGAGGCAATTGATAAAGGATTTGATTTTGTATCACCAAAGTTAAAAGACATGTATAGAGAAGTAAAAGAACTATCAAATCAATATGATCATGTAGTAATATACTGCGCAAGAGGTGGAATGAGAAGTGGAAGCTTTGCAAATCTTTTGTCATCAATCGGTATTGATTTATATAAGCTAGAAGGTGGATATAAATCTTATAGAAATTATGTGCTAGACTATTTAAAGAATATAATGGATAAAAAACAATTTATAGTACTTCATGGACTAACTGGAGTAGGGAAAACAGAGCTATTAGTTGAATTAGAGAAAAATAATATTGATATAATAGATTTAGAACAGATGGCTAAAAATACTGGATCAGTATTTGGATTTATAACTTTCGATGAGAAGCCTCCAACTCAAAAAACTTTTGAAACTAGAATATTTAATTCATTATTTTACTCAAAAACAGATTTTATATTTATAGAAAGTGAAAGTAAAAGAGTTGGTCATGTATTAGTGCCAAATGAAATTTATGATGCTATAATTAGGGATGGGTATCATATTTTAATAGAATGTAATATAGAAGACAGAGTTAAAAGGCTTTGTAAAGATTATATTTATGACAGAAATGAAGGAAATATTGATGTACTAAGAGAATGTATAGGTAGATTTAAAAAGAGGTTAGGTCAAAAGAAAGTTGATGAGTATACACAACTATTAGATGATAAAAAGTATGAAGAACTTGTAGAAAAATATTTAATAGAATACTATGATCCTCTTTATATGCATTCTGTAAATCAATATAAGTACAATGAAATATTGGACTTTAAAGACATTAATGAGACAATAGAAGATTTAAAAAATTTTCATAAGACAGCAGTAAAAGGAGCAAAAACATGTTAAAAATAGCACTTGAATCATTAGGATGTTCAAAAAACTTAGTAGATGCAGAAATAATGATGGGTATCTTAAATAGGAAAGGATACAAATTAGTAGGAAATATGGAAGAAGCTGATATAGCTTTAGTAAATACTTGTGGATTTATAGAGTCAGCTAAACAAGAATCAATAGACACAATACTTGAAATTGCACAATTAAAAGAAACAGCAAATTTAAAACTTCTTATAGTAACAGGATGCTTAGCTCAAAGATATTCAGAAGAGTTAAAAGCAGAAATACCAGAAATTGATGCTATAGTTGGAACTGGAAGTTACCAAAATATAGATGAAATAGTTGCAGGACTTGAAAAGGAAAATAAAATAGTTAGTTTAAATGATATAGAATTTGCTTTTAATGAAGAACTTCCAAGATACGTTTCAACACCAAGTTATATGGCATACTTAAAAATAAGTGAAGGGTGTGATAAGCACTGTACTTATTGCATAATACCTAAACTAAGAGGTAAGCAAAAAAGTAGAAAAATGGAAGATATAATATCAGAAGCTAAAGACTTAGCATCAAGAGGTGTTAAAGAACTTGTAGTCATAGCACAAGATAGTACAACTTATGGAACAGATATATACAATGGAGAAGCAAAATTACCTCAGTTATTAGAAGAATTAGCTAAAATTGAAGGCATAAAGTGGATAAGAATAATGTATTCATATCCTGAATCAATAACAGAAGAATTAGTTCAAGTTATAAAGAAATATGATAATATATGTAACTATTTTGATATGCCAATACAACATGCGAGCAACAGAATATTAAAATTAATGAATAGACATACAACAAAAGAAGATATCTTAGCTAAGATAGATATGATAAGAAATAATATACCTAATGCGACATTAAGAACTACTATAATAACTGGATTCCCAGGTGAAACAGAAGAAGACTTTGAAGAATTATTAGATTTTGCTAAAGAAGTTAAATTTGATAGACTTGGAGCATTTGCATATTCAAGAGAAGAAGGTACAGCAGCAGATAAATTACCAGACCATATAGATGAGAATGTAAAAGAGCAAAGAAGAGAAAGACTAATGATATTACAACAAGGTATATCTCAAGAAGTTATGGCAAATAAAATTGGTAAAACATTCGAAGTTCTAATAGAAGAACAAATAGAAAAGAATGTTTATATGGGAAGAACTGAAGGCGATGCAGAGGAAATAGATAGTATAGTTTATGTTAAGTCTAAAAAGCAACTACATCCAGGGGACTTCGTAATGGTAGAAATTAATAATGCATTAGAGTATGATTTAATGGGAGATGTAATAGATGAACTTGCCTAATAAATTAACGTTATTTAGGATAATTTTAATACCTGTATTAATAGTAGTAATGTTATTAAATATACCAAATAAATATCTAATAGCATGTATAATATTTATAGTAGCTTCGATAACTGATGCAATGGATGGACATATAGCAAGAAGTCGTAATTTAGTTACTGATTTTGGGAAATTTATGGACCCACTTGCGGATAAGTTATTAGTGATATCAACATTAACTTGTATGATAGAAGCTTCATTAGTACCAGCTTGGATGGTAATAATAATTGTAGCAAGAGAGCTTACAGTAAGCATATTAAGAGCAATAGCTGCAGCAGAAGGAAAAGTAATAGCTGCTAGTGGTGGAGGTAAATTAAAAACAATAACACAAATGCTTTCAATAATAGTTTTATTATTAGGGGCAAACTTTAATAATACTTTATTATTAAATATAGGATTTGTGTTTATACTTATAGCTACTTTAATTACTTTATATTCTGGTTGGGAATATCTATATAAAAATAAAGATTTATTTATGAATAGTAAATAATATTAATGCTTTGAGGAATAGCTCCTCAAAGCATTTTTTTACAAAGCTTTCATATTATAATTTAGATATATTATAGCAATACTGTGTATTTTATCTAAGTTATTTTAATTAATTGAGGATAATTTAAATATAGAAAGTATAAAATAAAAATTACAAAGGTAGTTTTTTATATGCTTTAAAATATACATAAGTGACATAAAACTGAATATTAAAATTTATCATATAAATTTGTATAAAACCTTATAAAAGGGTTTATAAATGAAATAAGTGTGGTAAAATTTTACTATTGGTATTTATTATATAAAAATCTTTTCTAAGAAAATTTGACTAGATATATTTAATGAGGTATAATTAAATACGAACAAATGTTTGATTAGAACTTTTTAGAATTAAAATCCATTAATAAAATATGAACAAAATAAATTTTTATTTAGATAGATGAAAGGAAGATTATAAAGTATGAGTATAGAACAAGAAAAGTTAAAAGCCCTAAACCTTGCATTAGGGAAAATAGAAAAAGATTTTGGTAAGGGTTCAGTTATGAGACTTGGAGAAGCTACATCTATGAACATAGATGTTATACCTACAGGTTCTATAGGTCTTGATATAGCAATTGGTATAGGAGGTCTTCCAAAAGGAAGAATAATAGAGATATATGGTCCAGAATCTTCTGGTAAGACAACAGTTGCTCTTCATACGGTTGCAGAAGCACAAAAACAAGGTGGAATAGCTGCATTTATAGATGCAGAGCATGCACTAGATCCAGTTTATGCAAAGGCTTTAGGTGTAGATATAGATAACTTAATAATATCTCAACCGGATACAGGGGAACAAGCATTAGAAATAACAGAAGCTTTAATAAGAAGTAATGCAATAGATATAATAGTTGTAGACTCAGTTGCAGCATTAGTTCCAAGAGCTGAAATAGAAGGTGATATGGGAGACTCTCATGTTGGTCTTCAAGCTAGACTTATGTCTCAAGCATTAAGAAAATTAACAGGATCAATTAAAAAGTCTAACTGTGTTGCAATATTCATCAACCAATTAAGAGAAAAAGTTGGTATAATGTTTGGTAATCCAGAAACAACAACAGGTGGTAGAGCGCTTAAGTTCTATTCATCAGTAAGACTTGATGTTAGAAAAATAGATACTATAAAACAAGGTGATAAAGTTTTAGGAAGTAGAACTAGAGTTAAAGTTGTAAAAAATAAAGTGGCTCCTCCATTTAAACAGGCAGAGTTTGACATAATGTATGGAGAAGGTATATCTAAGATAGGTGATTTATTAGATATAGCTGCAGATATTGATATAGTTAAAAAGTCGGGAGCTTGGTATAGCTATAATGACATAAAACTTGGGCAAGGTAGAGAGAATGTTAAAAAATTCTTACAAGATAATATGGATTTAACTAATGAAATAGATGCAAAAGTAAGAGCTCATTATAAGTTAGATGAAGCAAAAGATAATGCTGTTGATCATGAAGATAACGAAAGTATAGATAATTTTGAAGAATAAAAAAACAATGCCTCCTATTAATCCTATTAACTTGACATAAGCTAGAAAAAATAATAAAATTAAGTAAGGATAAATTATTAAAAATAATTATGCCACAATATGTAAATTTAAAATTTTACATTTTGTTACATTATAAATTTTATCTCTCAAGAGAGTTTATTATGTAGCATAGTTTACTTAATAATAAATTTTTCAAGTTGCAAAAATGACATTTTGGGATTATTAACAAAGGAGGTGGATGTCATAGAAACGATAGCAATATGTATAGTAGCAATAGCTGTTGGTGTAGGAGTTGGATATTTTGTAAGAAAAAATATTTCTGAAGCGAAGATTGGTCAAGCAGATCAACTAGCTAAAGAAATTTTAGATAAAGCAGAAAGAGACTCGGAAACATTACAAAAAGAAAAGCTATTAGAAGCTAAAGAAGAAATTCATAAGTTAAGAACAGACGCAGAGAGAGAGAATAAGTCTAGAAGAAATGAATTACAAAAATTTGAAAATAGATTAGTACAAAAAGAAGAAACATTAGATAAAAAATTACAAAATTTAGAATCTAAAGAATCTAGTCTTAATGAAAAATTAAAAGTAGTTCAAGCAAAAGAAGAAGAAGTTGATTCTATTAAAAATCAACAATTAGAAAAATTAGAAAGCATATCAGGGATAACATCAGATGAAGCAAAGGAAATAATATTATCAAAAGCAGAAAGAGATGTTAGACGTGAAATGTCTATAATGATAAAAGAAATAGAAACTCAAGCTAAAGAAGAAGCTGAGAAGAAATCAAGGGAAATTATAGGTTATGCCATCCAAAAATGTGCGGCAGATCATGTCGCAGAGACTACTGTTACAGTGGTTAATTTACCTAATGATGAAATGAAGGGAAGAATCATAGGTAGAGAAGGTAGAAACATAAGAACTTTGGAAACAGCAACTGGAATAGACTTAATAATAGACGATACTCCAGAAGCAGTAATTTTATCAGGATTCGATCCAATAAGAAGAGAAGTTGCTAGAATAGCGCTTGAAAAACTTATAGCAGATGGAAGAATACATCCTGCTAGAATCGAAGAGATGGTAGAAAAAGCTAGAAAAGAAGTAGATAATACAATTAAAGAATATGGGGAGCAAGCAACTTTTGAAACTGCAGTTCATGGATTACATCCAGAATTAGTTAGATTATTAGGTAGACTTAACTATAGAACTAGTTATGGTCAAAATGTACTTAAACACTCAATAGAAGTAGCTCATATAGCTGGTATAATGGCTGCTGAAATAGGTGCAGATGTAAAGTTGGCTAAAAGAGCTGGTTTACTTCACGATATAGGTAAGGCAGTTGACCATGAAATGGAAGGAACTCATGTGGAAATTGGTATGGATTTACTTAGAAGATATAGAGAATCTAAAGAAGTAATACATGCTATGAGTACTCATCATGGAGATTATGAACCTCAGACAATTGAAGCTGTACTAGTTACTGCAGCAGATGCAATATCGGCAGCTAGACCTGGTGCAAGAAGAGAAACTCTTGAGGCTTATATCAAGAGATTAGAGAAGTTAGAAGAAATAGCTAACTCATATGAAGGTGTTGAAAAATCATTTGCAATACAAGCTGGTAGAGAAATTAGAATAATGGTAAAACCGGAAAATGTAACAGATGAAGGTATGCATTTATTAGCTAGAGATATGACTAAGAGAATAGAGGATGAATTAGAATATCCAGGTCAAATCAAAGTTAGTATAATAAGGGAAACTAGAGCAATAGAATACGCAAAATAAAAATAAACCTGTTTTAATATAAATGTTGAAAGACAATTTTATTAAAACAGGTTTTTTATTATATATTTAAAATGAAATATAAGTAATTATAATTTTTAAATTTATGTATTAAGAATAGAGTAGTGAAACATAATAAATAAGTATGTATTTTAAAATATGGAGAGATAAAAATTATGTTTTATATTAAATTTATGTATGTATTAATATCGATTTTTATTGTAACAGCAATAATATCTAACGCTGAAGAAGTAAATAAAAATAAAATGATACTAGGTGGCAGTTATATTGAAGAAGATTTCACTTGTGATATAGAAACTGAAAATGACAATATGAATCAATATTATAGCTTAGAACGATTTTTTAGACCATCTAACATGATAATATTAAATGATAAAAGAGAAAGTAGGTCATATGATTTTTATGGAAAAAAATACTCAGAAATAAATTTGCCTAAAGATCTTATGAAAACTCCAGAAGATACTATAATAAATTATTTCAGCATATTAAGAGAAGCAGCGAATCCATTAGATGATACAAAAACTGGTTGTGGAAGTTTAGGAGATGGAAAAGTTCCATATCCTATAGCTTATAACTTTTTTACTAATTCTTATAAATCTAAATATTCTTATAAGGATTACTTAAAATCTTTTGAAAATAAATTACATATCAATTTAATAAAGATGAATAAAGTTGCTCCAGATGAAAATAAACCAAATGATTTAAAGTATTTTGTAGAATTAGAAGTAATAGAAGGATCAAGTGAAAGTATTGGTTTATTTGCATATTACTATGGATATATATATTTAGAAAAAGAAGAAAATCAATATAAAATAAAGGATATGAAATACCTATGTGAAAATTATTTATGTGCTCCATATCATGGTTGGAGATATGATGCGGAGTCATTTATATCAATAGAATATGGAGATTGGTGTTCATTGGTAGATGGAAAAATAAATATAGATCAAAATGGATATGAAAAGAAAGCGTATTTTAAAGATAAGAATAAAAATGAATATTATGTATTATTTTATCAACTTACTAATGGGGTGGATATTAAAATTGCTGATTATAAGAAAAATGATGAAGGGATGTGGGAATTGATATATATTTATCCTGAAAAATGTTTAGATAATAAAAAGAATCTTAATCACTAAATATAAAGTTAAAATTTTTAATAGAAAATTTAAATGACAGGTAAGAGATTGTATATAATCTTAATACAAAGTATGATATATATTTTATATGAAGAAGCTATAGATAGATTTACATTAAGCTAAATTTAGCTACAGACTTTTTCATATAAAATATAATGATATAAGTTGTAGAAGTAGATATATAAATACAATATGTAAAAGTTTAGAAAATTTGAATTAAATATATAGTATGAATTACTAACTTAGTATTATTCAACAATTTTTATTTGAATTCCAGCCTTGCGATATTTCATAATAGATGTATCGTCAGCATTTTTATCGGTAATTATTAGATCTATATCACTAGGACTTCCAAATGAAGCTGTGGAAATATTCTCAAATTTTGTATAATCTAATAATGCAACCGATTTTTTAGAGCGTTTTAACATTTGCTTTTTTAACTCAACTTCATAAATATTAAAATCTGTTAAGCCTTCATCTAAAGTAAATCCATGGGATGATACAAATGAAATATCTGCATTTATTTTGTCTAGCAAATCAGAACCTAATAGACCTTCAGTACAAGCAGAATTTTTAGTCACAATACCACCTATAAATATAACTGTAATATTAGGAATATCTTTTAATGCCATCATAGTATAAATTCCATTAGTTATTACAGTTAGCCTATCGAAATTTACTAATTTTCTAGCTAATGCTAATGAAGTTGAACTTGCATCTAGTATAATACATTGATTGTTTTGTACTAATTTTAAAGCTTCATTAGCTATTGCCTCTTTTTCAATTGGATTTTGCTTATCTCTTTTATGAATGTCCATCGTATAATGTTGTTCTATTATAGCTGCTCCTCCATGAAATTTTCTTATCAAATTTTCTTTTTCTAAAAAGTTTAGATCAGTTCGAATAGTCGTCGCAGAAACATTTAATTGTTCACAAAGCTCGTTAGTCGTCATCCTAAGATTTTTATTTAATAAATTAATTATTTTAATATGGCGTTCTAAAACCAACATAGTATATCTCCTTAATCATTATATCTATTCATAGTAAATGTTGTTTTTATAATTATTATTACTTAAAATATAGCACATAAGAAACTTAAAAACAATTTAAAAACATAAAAAGTAAGTAAAAGTTAAGAAATAACAAAATAAAAATAAAAAAACACAAAAATAGTTGATAATTAAAAACAAACATACTACCATATAAAATATAAAACAAATAAATAAAAAATAAGTTAAATATAAATAACAATATAGAATCACTACTTTAATTCAGTCATGTATCATAAAATAGAGATTACGAGTTTAGATCTATTAACAATTCTACAATGTCTTCTATGTGCAAGTTAGTAGTACTGTTTATGGGAGTTACATATCCTAAAAATACTTGTAATTTGTTTCAAATGAAAAAGTTCTAAATAATACCATAAACGATAAAGAATTAAGAATTAAAAATTAAATATGAAAAGCTTTAGTATATTTTTAATGGAGTATCTGGAAATAAAAGTAAATATATGAATGATATAAAAACTCCAGTTTAATTATTAAAGAGCAGTATAAATAATAAGAAAACGATTTTTTGTTATCAGAAATTAACCTTATTTATTGGAATCCAAATTAAAGCATTTTGCAAAATATAAAAAATGAGACTATAAATAAGATTATTGTATAGATAGAATTAAATATTTATTGGAATATATATCATTATTAGAACAAGCAGATAAAGATGATTTTATATAGTGATAATACAGTAATTGATATAGTAAATAGTCTATTTGAAAATCACAAAAAGAAAGTAAGGTGTTAAGTTATGAGAAAGAAAATAGTAGCATCGAGTTGGAAAATGCATATAAACTCTATATTTGATGGGAAAAAATTAGCTAAGGATATATGTAAAGAAGTGGGAAATATAGACGAGGTTGAAATATTTATATTGCCTACTTTCCCAATGATACAAACTGTTGCAAATGAATTTGAAGGAAGCAATATAAAATATGGTGCTCAAAATGTATGCTTTGCAGAAAAAGGAGCCTATACAGGAGAAGTTCCAGCTAATGTATTAAAAGAAATAGGCTGTAGTTATGTAGAATTAGGCCATGCTGAAAGAAAGGATATGTTTGCAGAAAGTGATATTTTAGTTAATAGAAAAGTAAAAATATGTGAAAAGTACAATTTGATTCCTGTTGTTTGCATAGGAGAAACAAAAGATGATTTATATAATAACATAGGAAAACAAGTTTTAAAAACTCAAATAGAATGGGCTTTAGAGGGATTAAGTGAAGATTTTAGAAAGAAAGTTATTTTAGCATATGAGCCAGTGTGGGCTATTGGTCAGGATAAATCAGCAGATCCAGAGTATGTAAATGAAACTCATAAATATATACGTCAAGTAATTAAAGAACAATACGGAAAAGGTGTAGCTGATAGGATAAGAGTTATTTATGGTGGTTCAGTAAGTCCGCAAATTGCTCCTAAGCTAGTGAAATATGATGATATAGATGGATTATTTATAGGTAGATTTGGATTAAAAGTAGAAAATTTTAGAGCTATGGTGCAAAGTACTTTAAATGCAGTAGAGAAAGCATTATAAAAATAAATTATTAGGGGGATAAGCAAATGAAATTAGCAATAGGATGCGACGAAGCGGCATTTGAATTAAAAGAAATTATAAAAAAATTAGTAGAAAGCAAGGGAATAGAAGTAGAAGACTTTGGAACTTATACAGTATCTGAAAAAGTATTATACCCAAATATAGCTATAAAGGTTGCAGAATCAATACAAAGAGGTGATAACGAAAGGGGTATACTTATTTGCGGAACAGGAATTGGTATGGCTATAACTGCAAATAAAGTTGATGGCATAAGAGCAGCGGTTTGTCATGATCCGTATTCCACAGAGCGTTCTAGAAAAAGTAATGATGCGCAAATAATGTGTATGGGATCAAGGGTAATAGCACCCGAACTTGCTAAATATTTAGTTGAATTATGGCTAATTTGTGAATTTGCAGGTGGAGGATCCAAAGATAAGGTAGACAGAATTTCAGAGTATGAAAAATCAATCAAGAATGCAATGAATATATAATCAATAAAGTAACTTACAAAAATGGGATATTAAAGTACATTATATTGTACTAATTTAAAGGGGGATATAAAGATGAAGTTTTTTATAGATACTGCTAATGTTGAAGATATAAGACGAGTAAATGATATGGGAGTAATTTGTGGTGTTACAACAAATCCATCTCTTATAGCAAAAGAAGGTAGAGATTTTAATGAAGTTATAAAAGAGATAACTCAAATAGTTGATGGGGATATAAGTGGAGAAGTTATAAGTGAAGATGCGAAAAATATGATAAAAGAAGGCAGAGAAATATCTAAAATACACCCTAATATGGTTGTAAAGATACCAATGACTGAAGAAGGGTTAAAAGCTACTAAAGTTCTTTCTAAAGAAGGAATAAAAACAAATCTAACATTAATATTTTCAGCCTCTCAAGCCTTGTTAGCAGCAAGAGCGGGAGCAACTTATGTAAGCCCTTTTTTAGGAAGAATAGATGATATATCAATGATAGGAATGGATTTAGTAAAGAGTATATCGAAAATATTTAAGATTCATAATATAGACACAAAGATAATAGCAGCAAGTGTTAGGACACCTATACATGTAATAGAAGCTGCTGAATCTGGTGCTGATATAGCCACAGTTCCAGCTAAATTAATATATCAAATGTTAAAACATCCATTGACAGATCAAGGATTAGAAAAATTTAAAAAAGATTGGGAAGAAGCTTTTAATAATAAATAAATTTTATTTAAGTAATTAGTTTAATATAGGAATTTATGGAGGATTTTATATGGAAATTAACATAGATAAACAATGTATAAATGCAGTTAGAATACTATCAGCTGATGCTATACAAAAAGCTAATTCAGGCCATCCAGGTTTACCTTTAGGAGCAGCTACGATGGCATTTACACTATGGTCAAAAATGAATCACAATGGTAAAAATCCAAACTGGCAAAATAGGGATAGATTTATCTTATCTGCTGGTCATGGATCAATGTTAGAATATTCCTTGCTACATTTATTTGGATATAAAGTAAGTATAGAAGATATAAAAAACTTTAGACAGATAAATAGTATAGCAGCAGGTCATCCAGAATACCTTCATACTCCGGGGGTTGAAATAACAACAGGTCCCCTAGGTCAAGGTATATGTAATGCTGTTGGTATGGCTATAGCTGAAGCGCATTTGAGTAATAAATTTAATAGGGATAATTATAACATAGTAGATCATTATACTTACTCAATAGTAGGTGATGGATGTTTAATGGAAGGTATATCTGGAGAAGCAAGTTCATTAGCTGGAACTCTAGGACTTGGAAAGCTTATAGTTTTATATGATTCAAATAAAATATCTATAGAAGGAAGTACAGATATAGCATTTACAGAGAATGTTGCTAAAAGGTATGAAAGTTACGGTTGGCAAGTGCTTAAAGTTGATGATGGAAATGATGTAGAATCTATAGATAAAGCAATAGATGATGCTAAAGCTGAAACTTCAAAACCATCTATTATAATCGTAAATACAATAATAGGATATGGCTGTCCTAAAAAAGAAGGTAAAGCATCTGCTCATGGAGAGCCTCTAGGAATAGATAATATAAAAGCTCTTAGAAAAAATTTAGGATGGACTAGCGAAATACCGTTTGAAGTACCTAATAGTGTATATGAAACGATGAGCCAGTATATAAATAGTGGTATAGAAAAAGAAGAAAACTGGAATAGATTAATGAAAGAATATAAAAATAAATATCCAGAATTAGCTAATGAATATGAAATTTGGCATGATAATAATATTGATGAAAAAGACCTATTAGAAAATAAAGATTTTTGGAATTTTGATAAGGAAATGGCTACAAGAGAGTCTTCAGGAATACTTATTAATAGGTTATCGAATATAATACCAAATATCATAGGTGGGTCTGCTGACTTAGCACCTTCTAATAAAACCTATATGAAGGATAGGGGAGATTTTTCAAAAGAAAATAGAAATGGAGCAAATCTTCACTTTGGGGTCAGAGAACATGCAATGGCAGCAATAGCTAACGGTATATGTGCACACGGCGGACTTAATGTGTTCTGTGCTACATTTTTTGTATTTAGTGATTATATGAAAGCATCCATGAGACTTTCATCATTGATGAATTTACCTGTAGTATATGTATTAACTCATGACAGCATAGGAGTTGGAGAAGATGGACCTACTCATCAACCAATAGAGCAATTAGCAGGTCTTAGAAGTATGCCTAATATGACTGTATTTAGGCCAGCAGATTCAAGAGAGACTGCAGCAGGCTGGTATTATGCAATGACTAATAAAACCACACCAACATCATTAGTATTAACAAGACAAAGGTTGCCTTTATATGAAGGTGATGCAAGAAGAGCCTTAAGAGGAGGATATATACTAAGAGAGTCTAAAAAAAATACTCCAGATTTAATATTAATAGCATCAGGATCAGAAGTTGAACTTATATATAAAGCTTATGATAAATTGCAAGAGCATGGTATAGATTCGAGAGTTGTTAGTATGCCATCTTTTGAATTATTTGAAGCACAAAGTGATGAGTACAAAGAAAGTATACTGCCTAAAAATGTAAGGGCTAGATTAGGTGTTGAAGCATTATCATCATTTGGTTGGTATAAGTATATAGGTATAGATGGAGATATGATATCTTTAGATCACTTTGGAGAATCAGGAAATGCAAAAGATTTATTTAAGAAATTTGGTTTTACAGTGGAAAATGTAGTTGATAGAGCTATAAAAGTAGTAGAAGCTAACAAAGAACTAGCCTTTTAAAAGTAAATTAAAAAGTCGTTCCTTAAAATAAATTAATTTATTGTATAGCTAATATATTATGTTAATAATTAAAAAATTAAAATAAAAACAGATAAATAATAAGTAAAAACAATAAATAAAAATAAAAAATAAAAAAATAATAAAAATAGTTGATATATATTTATAAAGATACTACCATATAAGTAGAAAAAGAAAAAAAATAAAAGTAAACGAAAATTAAATATTGGGAGAATAGGAATATGAGTAAAAACATAAAGGATGTTAACTGTTTCTTATTAGATATGGATGGAACTATATATCTAGGAAATAATCTAATTGATGGAGTTAAAGAATTCTTAGAAGAGTTAGAAGCTCAAAACAAAAGATACATATTTATGACAAATAACTCATCCAAATCAAAAACTACATATGTAGAAAAGCTAAAAAAATTAGGTATAAATTGTGATATTGATAACATATTTACATCAGGTGAAGCAACTGCCATATATTTAACAGAAGATAAACCAAATCCAAAGGTATTTTTACTTGGAACGAAGGATTTAGAAGATGAATTTATAAATCATGGTATAATTTTAGTCAATGATACGGATGAAAAGCCTGATTTTGTAGTATTAGGATTTGATACAACTCTCACTTACAATAAAATATGGAAGGCTTGTGACTACTTAAGAGAAGGAGTGTCTTATATAGCAACGCATCCAGATTTAAATTGTCCATTAGAAGGTGGAAAGTACATGCCAGATACAGGATCAATGATAAAAATGATAGAAGCTTCTACAGGAAAGTTACCTTATATAATAGGAAAACCTAATAAGTGTATAGTGGAATCTATAAGTAAAAAATTCA
This sequence comes from Romboutsia sp. CE17, assembly GCF_012317385.1. Taxonomy (GTDB): domain Bacteria; phylum Bacillota; class Clostridia; order Peptostreptococcales; family Peptostreptococcaceae; genus Romboutsia_E. The sequence continues at coordinate 1,833,435 of NZ_CP051144.1, read as the reverse complement.
ATATTGAAAAACATCATATGGCTATGGTCGGAGATAGATTATATACAGATGTAATGCTAGGAGTAAATTCTGATATAACATCTGTACTAGTATTATCAGGAGAGACTACAATGCACGATTTAGAAAAATCAAATGTAAATCCAACATATGTATTTAATTCAGTAAAAGATATATACAGCAATTTAAAAGAAGTAGGTGCATTGCTATAATAAACTTTAATGGGGGAAATGAGATGAATAATAATATTTCAGTAGAAAGTCTTTTAAAAGGAATACAAAATTGTAGTTGCAAGAGAACTCATGAGGTACCAATAGAGGATGTAATAATAGAAGAAAATGCAATAGATAGGTTAGGAGATTTATTAGAAAAATATGCATATAAAAATTTATTTTTAGTATATGATAATAATACTTATAACCTTTGCAGTGAAAAGATAAATAAAGCGTTAGAAAATAAAAATTTTAATATAAATACTATGACTTATGTAAGAGAGCATGAGTTGACACCTGATGAAAACGCTTTATCGGAGTTTATTGTTAATTTTAATCCTAAAGAAGATGAATTTATAATAGCCATTGGATCTGGTGTAATAAATGATATATGCAAATACGTAAGTTATAAATTAAATAAAGAATATATGGTTATTGCAACAGCACCTTCAATGGATGGGTATGCATCAAACGTATCTGCATTGACTTTAAATAATCTAAAAGTAACATATCCAGCAAATTTACCCAAAGCAATACTTGCTGATATAAATATATTAAAAGATGCTCCATATAGAATGATTCTTGCAGGATTTGGAGATATAATGGGTAAATTTTCAGCTCTTAAAGATTGGCAATTAGGTCATTTAGTAAATGGCGAGTATTTATGTAAAGAAGTATATGAATTAGTTAACTATTCAGTAAATCAAGTCTTAAATGAAGCTCAAAATATAAAAAATAGAACAGCAATAGGAATTAAAAAGTTAATGGATAGCTTAATCCTTACAGGTATAGGCATGAGTTTTGTAGGAAACTCTAGGCCAGCATCAGGCTCTGAACATCATCTTTCTCACTACATAGAAATCCAGGCATTATTAGAAAACTTTGAAATACCTCTACATGGAGAAAAAGTAGCTTGTGGAACAGTTATTACTCAAAAGCTTCGTGAAAGATTGATAAATACAAATAAAGAATTAAAAGAAAATAAAGAATTTAAATTTAGTTTAGCAAATTGGAAGTCTGATATCTTAAACAAATACAAAGAAGCATCACATGAGATATTTAGTTTAAGTGAAAAAAATGATACTTTATCAGAGGCTAAGAGGTTAAAAAGATTAGCTTCTATAGAAGCGAACAAAGATGCAATAATTGAGCTACTTTCATCTGGACCATCATCAAAAGATATAATGGATATTTTTGATTCAATTGAATTAGATTATGGATATTCTTATATAAGTCATGAAATGTTAGAAGATGCTATACTTTATGCAAAGGAAATTAGAGATAGATATACGATAAGTCACTTATTATGGGATTTAAGGTTATTGCCAGAGTATAGTAAAGTAATTGCAAAAGAATATTATGTAGAAGTTACATGCTAATATAGCATGTAACTTCCATTAATATATATACCCAAAAAAATCATTTTAAAACATAAAAAAACTAAAAGATATTAAGGGGGGAATTTGTAATGAAGTATGTTGTGGGAATAGATTATGGAACACAATCAGGAAGAGCTGTAGTAGTTAATTGTGAAAATGGAAATGTAGTAGGGGAATCTGTTTATAATTATGCTGATGGAGTTATAGATGATTTACTACCAACTACTAAAGAAGAACTTCCAGTAGATTGGGCTCTACAAAATCCAAATGACTATTTAGAAGTATTATTTAGAGCAGTTCCAGATGCTGTACAAAAATCAGGAGTTAACAAAGAGGATATAGTGGGGGTAGGTATTGACTTTACTGCTTGTACAGTATTACCTATTAATGAAAAAGGTCAAGCACTATGCAACTTAGATGAGTATAAAAACAATCCACATGCTTGGACAAAATTATGGAAACATCATGGTGGACAGCCAGAAGCTAATATAATAAATGCGTTGGCTAAAGAAATGGGAGAGAGATTTTATAAAAGAATAGGTAAGATATCATCAGAGTTGTTATTACCTAAAATATTTGAACTAGTTAATGATGACCCACGACTTTATGATGAAATATATGCATTTATAGAAGGAACTGATTGGGTAACCATGCAAATGACAGGGAAATTAGTAAGAAGCAATGGAACTTTAGGATATAAAGCATTATGGAATAAAAGAGAAGGATTCCCAAGTAAAGAATTTATGGCAAAATTAAATCCAAAGCTAGAAAACTTCTATGAAGAAAAGTTATTTGGAGAAGTTAAAACATTAGGAGAAAAGGCAGGAGAATTACTGCCAGAAATGGCCGAAAAAATGGGACTTAATCCAGGAATAGCAGTAGCTGTTGGGAACATAGATGCTCATGTGTCTGCACCAGGATCTGGGGTTGTAGACAGTGGAAAAATGTTAATGATAATGGGAACTTCAATTTGTGATATTGTAATAGCAAAAGAAGAGAAACCAATGCCAGGAATATTTGGTTTAGTTGAAGATGGTGTTATACCAGGATTATACGGATATGAGGCAGGTCAAACTGCAGTGGGTGATATATTTGAATGGTTTGTAAATAACTGTGTTCCGGAAAATTATAACAAAGAAGCTAGAGATAGAAATATAGGAATACATGAATTATTAGAAGAAAAGGCATCGAAATTAAAGCCAGGTGAAAGTGGACTTGTAGCATTGGATTGGTTTAATGGTAATAGATCGATATTGGTTAATGCAGATTTAACAGGAATGATTTTAGGTATGACTCTACATACTAAGCCAGAAGAAATATATAGGGCGTTAATTGAAGCAACAGCATATGGTCAAAGAGTTATAATAGAATCATTTATAGAGCATGGAGTTCCAATAAATGAATTATATGCTTGTGGTGGATTATCACAAAAGAATAAGATGTTAATGCAAATATATGCAGATGTAACTAATAAACCAATAAAAGTTTCAGCAGAATTACAAACTACTTCTTTAGGATCTTCAATGTTTGCAGCTGTAGCAGCAGGTAAGGAAGTTGGAGGATATGAAAATATAGTAGATGCAGCAAATAATATGGCAAGGTTAAAAGATGAAGTATTTATTCCAATAGAAGAGAATGTAGAAGTTTATGAAAAATTATACAATGAGTATAAGATATTACATGACTATTTTGGAACTGGAATAAATGATTCAATGTTAAGATTAAAGAACATAAAAAAAGAAGTTAAAGAAAACGTACTAGAGGTACTAGCTTAATCTTTTTTAAGGGGGAATATTATGCTTGAGAATTTAAAAAAGGAAGTTTTTGAAGCTAATTTAGAACTAGTAAAACATAATTTAGTAATATTTACTTGGGGAAATGTAAGCGGAATAGACAGAAAAAATAATTTAATAGTAATAAAACCAAGTGGCGTTAGTTATGATGAAATGACTGAAAATGATATGGTAGTAGTAGATTTTGATGGAAATGTAGTTGAAGGAAATTTAAAACCATCATCAGATACTCAGACTCATATTGAATTATATAAAAAGTATGATGAAATAGGTGGAATAGTTCATACTCATTCAACATGGGCTACAGGATGGGCTCAAGCAAAATTGGATATTGTACCGCTAGGAACTACTCACAGTGATTATTTTTATGGAGATATACCATGTACTAGAGAATTAACAAAAAATGAAGTAGAATATGATTATGAAAAAAACACTGGATTAGTAATACTTGAAGAATTAGAAAAAAGAAATATACAACCATTAAGTGTACCAGGAATATTAGTAGCTAGTCACGGACCATTTTCATGGGGAAAAGATGCAAAAAATGCAGTATACAATGCAGTAGTATTAGAAGAAGTTGCAAAAATTAACTTTATATCAAAAAGCTTAAATCCAAATGTAAGTAATATAAATGATTATATATTAGATAAGCACTATCTTCGTAAACATGGGGAAAACGCTTACTACGGTCAGTAATATAAAGAGATATATTTATAAATTTACCTATTATTTAAATTAGAGAGGGGATTTAATATTATGGCTATTTTTAGAACGGCTATAGGTGGAACTATAGCAGGATTATTTGCAGGCGGAATATGGGGAGCATTTGCAGGAGAACCATATGGAATAATAGGAGGATGGTTTGCAGCTTTAGTTATAATAGGGTTATTGTGGTTTATGAATCACTATGTTGGACTTATACACAACTCAGCTGAGGGATCTTTTGTAGATATGGCAACTGCAATAGGTACAACTTGTATAGTCAGAGATTTAATGATGAAAGGTACAGCAGAGTTATCAGCTTCAATACCAACATTTATTTGTTTAGCAGTAGGAGGAGTTATTGGGGGAGTATTAGCTTATGTAGCTCAAAAAAGCATGGAAAAAGATAGTGAAGAATCTCTAAATGCTTAAGTTATAAAATATATTATAAAATATAGTGGAGGTATTGTTATGACCGTGCAATTTATATTTACTACAATTTTAGGAGGAGCTGTATTTGCTTTTCTATGCAACTTTGTTTGGGGAAAACTAGTTGATAATTTTGGTCCAATAGGAGGATGGATTGCAGCAGGTACACTTGTTGGAACTACTTGGGCTTTAAATCATGGAATAAATTTAGTACATCAAGGCGGAGGAATATGGATGGATATGGCAATAGCAGCGTGCTTTGGTGGTCTTACATTTTCTACAATGAATGGTGCTAGTTTAAAAAAATGTGTTCCGACAATATGTGGAACTATAATAGGTGGTATAATAGCAGGTACTGCATTATCATTTATTTTATAATTTTAAAACAGAAAGTAATAAATTAAAAAATAAGGGAATTTTAGGGGGAAAATATGAGAAGATTATTTAATGATCCATATGATATAGTTGAAGAAATGTTAGACGGATATGAAAAAGCTCATAAAGAAACAGTACATCTTTTAGAAAATGATAAAAGAGTAGTTGTTTACAATAAAGCACCTAAAACTGATAAAGTTGGTATAATAATAGGTGGAGGGTCTGGACATGAACCTTTATTCTTAGGATATGTTGGAGAGAACTTTGCTGATGCAGCAGTAATAGGAAATATAAATACCTCCCCATCTCCAGAACCTTGCTATAATGCTGCAAAAGCAGTTGATTCTGGTAAAGGGTGCTTATATATGTATGGAAATTATGCTGGAGATGTAATGAATTTTGATATGGGTGCAGAAATGGCAAAAGAAGAAGGTATAAGAGTTGAAACTGTTCTTGTAACTGACGATTGCATATCTTCTAAAGATATAGCTAATAGAAGGGGAGTTGCAGGAGACTTATTTGTATTTAAAACTGCATCTGCTAAAGCAGCTATGGGTGCAGATTTAGATGAAGTTAAAGCCATAGCGGAAAAGACAAATGCAAACTGTAGATCTATGGGGGTTGCAATGTCTTCATCTACACTACCTGTTGCTGGAAAATGTATCTTTGAAATGGAAGAAGGAGATATGGAAATAGGTATGGGAATACATGGAGAACCCGGAATAAAAAGAGAAAAGCTACGTTCAGCTGACGAAGTAATGACTGAAATAATGGAAAATATACTACCAGACTTACCTTATGAAAATGGTGATGAAGTATATGTATTAGTTAATGGTCTTGGTGGAACTCCATTAATGGATTTACATGTGTGTTATAGAAAAGTACACGACATACTAATAGAAAAAGGTATAAAAGTATACAAATCCTTAGTAGGTACATATGCATCTTCTATGGATATGTGTGGAATGTCTGTTACTTTATTAAAGCTTGATGATGAGTTAAAAGAAGCTATGGATTATCCATGTGACACTCCATATTTTACAATAAAATAATAAATTATATGAAAATGTTTTCAAAAATTATTTTAATAATCAAAGGGAGTGGAGATTGTGACTAATATAAGTTTGGATAAAAGTTATTTTATAAATGTAATAAAAGATTTAGCAAAAATGGTTGAAGAAAAAAATGAATATTTTACTAAGCTAGACTCTGAAATAGGAGATGGTGATCATGGTATAAATTTAAATATAGGTTTCAGAGAAGTTATGAAGCAACTTCCAACATGGGAGGAGTTAGATTTAACTGCTTTATTTAAAAAAGTTGGAATGAGTTTATTAGGTAAGGTAGGAGGTTCTTCTGGACCATTATACGGAAGTTTCTTTATGAAATTTGGAGTACCAGCAGCTAACAAAAATGAAGTTAATTTTAGTGAATTTTATCAAATGTTTAAAATAGGTATAGAGGCAATAGAATCAAGAGGTAAGGCTGTTGTTGGAGAAAAAACAATGGTTGATGCATTAAGACCGGCTTTAGATGAATTTACAAAATCTATAGAATTAGGGTTAGAGCCAGAAGAATGCTTTGAAAATTTTGTAAGAGCAGCTAATACTGGAGCAGAACGTACTATAGATATTGTTGCTCAAAAAGGTAGAGCAATGAGGTTAGGAGAAAGGTCAATTGGTCATATGGACCCAGGTGCAGCATCATCATGTTACATACTAGAGGTATTTAATAACAATTTAAAAGATTATATAAATAAACAATAATACAACTAAGATAAGATAAAAATAAAGATTAATTTGAAAATATATCCTATATGGTAGACACGAGAAAAAGCGTGTATATCAATATAGGATTTTTTATGAAATTATAAATCCAAGAAAAATTTTTATAAACATATTATTTGATATTGATTCAAATAAGATTAAGTGTATTAAATGAACTATTTTAAGATTTAGAACTAATTATAAACTTAAATTTAGTAAAAAGCTATAGAATCATTATAATAACTATATTGATTAATGGAATTAAAAAAAGCTAGATCCGACACAATATATGGATTAGCTTTTAATTGTTTCTTAAACAATCTAAATAGTATATTTATTGGCATATATTAACGTTTAAACCAGCATTTCGGTATTTTTCTATAATTAATGAGTCAGCCTTTTTATCTGTTATTAATAAATCTATATCCGTAGATTTTATAAAGGATGCAGTTGACACTTTTTCTAATTTGGTAGAGTCTAATAGAGCAACTAATTTTTTAGATCTTTTTAACATTTGTTTTTTTAATTCAACTTCATATATATTAAAATCTGTTAAGCCTTCATCTAAAGTAAAACCATGAGCTGATATAAAAGAAACATCTGCATTCACTTTACTTAACAAATCACAACCTAGTAGACCTTCAGTACATCCTGAGTTTTTAGTAACAATACCACCTATGAATATAACTGTAATGTTAGGTACATCCTTTAGGGCTAACATTGTATAAATACCATTAGTAACTACTGTTAATCTATCAAAAATATGTAATTTTTTTGCCAAAGCCAAAGATGTTGAGCTTGCATCCAATAAAATGCATTGATCATTTTGTATTAATTGTATTGCTTCATTAGCTATTGCATCTTTTTCGAAATTATTAAGCTTATCTCTTTTATGGAATTCAAGATTGTTAGATTGATTTAATAATGCTGCACCGCCATGAAATTTTTTTACGAGCTGTTCTTTTTCTAAAAAATTGAGATCATTTCTAATAGTTGCTGCAGATACATTTAATTGTTCACAAAGTTCGTTTGTAGTCATTCTAATATTTTTATTTAATAACTCTATTATTTTATTATGACGATCAAGTGTTAGCATAAGATATCACCTCCAGAACACGTATTTATTTTGTTTGTTATAATTTAAACTATATCATATTGAAAATAAAAATACAATTTATATCGATTGGTTATGGATGCTATATTAATAACAAAATATTTGAATTAGAAAAAAGTTTGATAATTATGTATTTAAATTTACAATTGATCATAAAAAGATATAAGACTATAATTTATTTTTAGATAGAGTATCAAAGATTGACGAGAATATAAAGATAAAATGCAATTAGGGATATATAAAAAATATAATGTTGCATATTAAATAATCGTCAGCTATAATTTAATTAATAAAAGAAAACGTTAAAGTTTAAAAATAAATACTTAGGCTAAGAGTAAAGAGAGCCTCCTATACAAATAAGTCGTGTAGGGGGCTCTTTATGTTTTTTTTACGAAAATAAGCTAAATACTGGAGGGAAAATATATGTATGATGTAGCAATAATTGGGGCTGGTATAACAGGTAGCTCAATAGCAAGAGAACTATCTAAATATAACTTAAATATTGTAGTGCTTGAAAAGGGTGTTGAAGTATGCCAAGGAACAACTAAGGCTAATAGTGCTATAGTTCATGGTGGGTTTGATGCAAAAGAAGGAAGTCTAAAAGCAAAGTTAAATGTAAGAGGTAATGAGTTGTATCCAAAATTATGCAAAGATTTAAATGTAGAATTTAAACAAATTGGATCCTTAGTTCTTGCATTTAATGAAGAAGAGCAAAAGCATATAGAAGAGCTTTATAAAAGAGGAGTAAAAAATAATTCAAAAGGACTTAAATTATTAAACAAAGAAGAAGTATTAGATATAGAGCCAAATGTAAATAAAAATGTTGTTGGAGCACTACTTTGTGAAAGTGCAGGAATAGTATGTCCGTTTAATTTAAATATAGCCCTTATGGAAAATGCTATAAATAATGGAGTTGAATTAAATCTTCAATCAGAAGTCTTAGGAATAAGAAAGGAAGACGAGTTATTTAATATAATAACTTCAAAGGGGAATATAAAAGCTAAATATATAATAAATGCTGCAGGTGTATATGCTGACAAAATAAATAAAATGATTGGTGGAAATGAGTATCGTATAACTGCAAGAAAGGGAGAATATAAAATTCTTGATAAGTCAGAAGGTAAAATAGCTAATCATGTTTTATTCCAATGTCCAAGTATCAAAGGAAAGGGTGTACTAGTAACACAAACTGTACATGGAAATTTATTAGTAGGTCCAAATGCAAATGAAGTTAATGATAAAGAAGATATAACAACTACAAAAGATGGAATAAATGAAATAGTAGAAGCTTCAAGAAAAACTATTGATACTATAGATTTTAGAAAGACAATAACATCTTTCTCAGGGCTTAGAGCAACATCTTCAACAGGAGATTTTTGCATATTTGCATCAAAAATATCTAAAAACTTTATAAATGTAGGTGGAATAGAATCTCCAGGGTTAGCATCAGCACCAGCAATAGCAGAATATGTAATGGGAATTTTAAGAGAAGAAGGTTTAGTATTAGAAGAAAAAACAAATTTCAATCCAATAAGAGAAAAATATAAGCCATTTATTTATATGAGTAAAGAAGAAAAAGAAGAGATAATAAAACAAGATGAAAGATATAAAAAAATAATATGTAGATGTGAAAGTGTTACAGAAGGGGAAATTGTAGATGCTATAAATAGACCTTGTGGAGCGAGAACTGTAGATGGTGTAAAAAGAAGGGTAAGACCAGGAATGGGAAGATGCCAAGGAGGATTCTGTGGACCTAAAGTAATAGAAATACTATCAAGAGAATTGCATATACCAGTTGAAGATATTTTAAAGGATTATGAAAATTCAAATGTAGTATTAGGAAAAGTAAAAGAGTTAAGGGGTGAGTTAGTTGAGATATAATGTTGTAGTTATTGGAGGAGGACCTGCAGGTCTAGGTGCTGCGCTTGAAGCTAAGAGAAATGGCGCTGGAGATGTTCTTATAATAGAAAGAGATAGAGAGCTTGGTGGAATACTTAACCAATGTATACACAATGGTTTTGGTCTTCATGTATTTAAAGAAGAGTTAACAGGTCCGGAATATGCTGGTAGATTTATAAATATGGTAAAAGAAGAAAATATAGACTATATGTTAAATACTATGGTTCTTAATATAAATGAAGATAAAACTATAGAAGCACTTGGAGAAGAAGGACTGATAAATATTGAATCTGATGCAATAATTTTAGCTATGGGATGTAGAGAGAGGACTAGAGGTGCTATAGACATACCTGGATATAGACCTGCAGGAGTATACACAGCAGGAGCAGCTCAAAGGCTTAGCAATATGGATGGTTATATGGTAGGTAAAGAAATAGTTATATATGGATCTGGAGATATAGGATTAATAATGGCTAGACGTATGACTTTGGAAGGAGCAAAAGTAAAGGCTGTAGTAGAAATAAATCCACATTCAAGTGGTCTTACTAGAAATATAGTACAATGTTTGAATGACTTTGATATACCTTTAAAATTAAGTACATCTATAAGCTACATACATGGTAAAAATAGAGTAACAGGTGTAACACTTTCTAAATTAGATGAAAATAGAAATCCAATACCGGGAGAAGATGAGTTTATAGAATGTGATACAGTATTACTGTCAGTTGGATTAATACCAGAAAACGAACTTAGTGTTGATGCAGGAGTAAATTTAGATATGAGAACTAGTGGACCTATAGTAAACAATTCTATGCTAACTAACATTGATGGAGTATTCGCTTGTGGTAATGTAGTTCATGTTCATGATTTAGTAGATTTTGTTACTAAGGAAAGTAAAGTAGCAGGAAAAAATGCAGCTATGTACTGTTTAAATAAATTAGAAAAAAATGAAACAGTTAATACTATAGCAGGAGATGGAATTGGTTATATAGTTCCTCAAAATATAGATACAAAAACTGATGAAGATATTAACTTATTTATGAGAGTTAGAAACATATATAAAAATAAAAAATTAGTTGTTAAAAGTGATGATAAGGTTGTTTTAGAAAAGAAAAGAAAGCATATGATTCCATCTGAAATGGAAAGTATTAATATAAGTAAAGATATATTAAAAAATATTACAGGAAATATATCTATAAGTATAGAGGAGGCTTAAGTATGAGTGCGGTTGGAACTTTAGTCAAAACAGAATTAACTTGCATAGTATGCCCTATGGGATGTCAATTAAGTCTAGAGCATATAGGAGATGAATTCAAAGTAGAGGGAAATACTTGCAAAAGAGGTGAAAAGTATGCAAAAGAAGAGCTTACTAATCCAAAGAGAGTAATAACTACTACCGTAAAGCTTGAAAACTCATATTTACAACTACTTCCAGTTAAAACTGATGATTCTATTCCAAAAGGAATGATGTTTGATATTATGAAAGAATTGGATAAATTAAAAATAACTGCACCAGTTAATGTTGGTGATATAATTATAGAAAATGTTCTTAATACAGGAGTAAATATAATAAGTTCTAAGAGTGTAGAAGCCTTATAATTATTTAGGAAAATTATATTAAAAAAAATAGTATACTATAGCTAAAAAAAGAGAATGTCTATAGATTTGTGTAAATAAGATTTTTTATAATTTATATTACTGGAAATTTCAAATTCCAGTAATATTTTTTTATTTTTGAGAAATACTAATACTGGAATTCTTTACACAATTATTATGTGTTTAATTTAGTTATTTATACACTAAATTTTCCATAATTTTAAAAAAATTTATATTGTGTAAGAGTTAGGTATCCTTTCTCCAAACATAATTGTAAGCTGTCCTAAAGTAGACGCCCAATTTTGGTTTGGAGAGGTCCATTTCTCCATAATTTTCATGGTAGATAAATATAGTGATTTTCTTAGTGACTCATCTGTTGGAAATACAGTTCTTACCTTAGTATATTTTCTTAACTGTCTATTAAATCCCTCAAGAGCATTTGTAGTATAAATAATTCTTCTAATTTCATGTGGATATTCAAAATACGTATTCAGATTACTCCAGTTATTGTACCATGAATCTATTACAACAGAATATTTTGAATACCATTTCTCCTTAAGAATATCTAAATTTTTAAGTGCTGTTTCTTCGTTAAATGCCCTATAAACACTTTTTAAATCTTTCATAAACTCTCTCTGATCTTTTGATGCTATATATTTAAGAGAGTTTCTAATTTGATGAACTATACAAGTTTGAATACTTACATCTGGATATACAGTTTTAATTGCTTCAGGTAGACCTTTTAAACCATCCATACATGCAATTAAAATATCATCTACGCCTCTATTTTTCAAATCATTACAAACTGATAGCCAAAATTTTGCGCCTTCTGATTCACCAATCCAAATACCTAATATATCTTTTTTTCCTTTCATATCTAAAGCCATACATATATATGCTGCCTTTGAAACTATTTTATTATCATCTCTTACTTTAAAATGCATAGCATCCATATATACGATTGGGTATATTTCATCAAGTTCTCTGCTTTGCCATTCGGCGGCAGCCTCTACAACCTTATCTGTTATCTTAGATATCATTGCAGGAGACACATCAATGCCATATAGTTCTTCCATTTCAGATTGGATATCTCTTACACTCATACCACAGGCATAAAGACCTATTATTTTTTTATCTAGTTCATTACATACAGTTTCATACTTTTTAACAACCTTCGGTTCAAATTGTGCTTTTCTATCTCTTGGTATATCTAGGCCAACTTCACCAAAACTACTTTCAATAGTCTTAGAACTATATCCATTCCTATAGTTTGGATTAGCTTCATTACTTCTTTCATGCCTTTCTCTTCCCAGATGTTCTTCCATTTCTGCTTCTAGCAATTGTTGGATAATATCTTTGAACAGCTTTTGCATTAATCCATTTTTACCAACTACATCTTCCATGGTTTTACATTTTCTTACTTCAGCTTGGTAGTCTAAATCTGGAATAATTATTTCTCTTTGATCTTTCATTTCTTTACCTCCAAAAGTTTAATATGAATATTATTCCAAACTTACCAATTTTACATTCAAAAAAGACTGTAGGTAAGTTTGTATTTACACAAAACTACCTACAGTCCCGAATCTAATTAGATTCTCTTTTTTCTTAATATTGTCATTTTAATAATTGTATATTTATAAAATCTATATAAACAGCTCTAAATCTTATTCATCTATTTTAGAAAGTTATTTTAAATCTAGATATTATCTAATTATTTGTCTTATCTACTACCATAAAAAATTCAGAAGGATTAAAATTTATTATCATAACAATTATCAAAAATAAATTTTTCAAATTTAGATCTAAATTAATTTATATACTTTCAAATAGTTATTATACATATTTTCTAACAAACCCTTGTTAATATATATTTTTTATGTCAATATAAATATATGTATTTTAATTTATTTTGTTGATATCAGTAAGATTGAAAATTAAATAAAGTATTAATAAATAAACAAATTAAAATTATTTTAGGAGAAAAACATGATAAAAAAAATAGGGAAAATAACTATATATGTAAACAATCAAGAAGAAGCTAAAAGATTTTGGACTGAAAAATTAAATTTTATAGTAAAGTTTGAACAAGCTATGGGGCCTAATATGAAGTGGATAGAAGTTGGACCTAATGAAGATGAATTTACTACGTTTATTTTATATGATAAAAATATGATGAAGATTCAAAATCCAAATGCTAGTTTAGGACATCCAAATATTATCTTAAGTACAGATGATATAGATACTACATATAACAATATGAAGTCAAATGGAGTAATTGTTGATAAGATAATGACAATGCCTTATGGAAGAATGTTCTCGTTTAAAGACCAAGATGGAAATGATTATTTAATAAGAGAAGATAAATTTTAATATGAATAAGAAAACATGTTTCAAAAGAATTTAGAAATATCTAAATTAAAATTTTGAGACATGTTTTTTTATATTTATTCCAAAACATATGCATATAAGAATATAAAATTACATATATATTTATAAGTTTGAAAGGAATGTTACAGGGGGGAATAAACAAATGAGATACTATAACAAATCAAGTGATGAAACCTTAAAGTATTTAAAAGTAAATTCAGAAGTTGGACTAAGTGCTAATGACGTAGATGAGAGAATAAAAAAATATGGATTTAATGAATTTAAAGTTAAAGAAGGTAAGTCTTTAATAGAAGAAATTAGTGACAGTATTATGGAACCAATGATACTTATTCTACTGGCAGCAGCTGTTATAAGTTCTTTTGTAGGCGAAGTTCATGACGCTATTGGAATTTTAGGTGCTGTTATTTTAGGACTAGCTATAGGGGCTGCTACAGAGAGTAAATCTAAAAAGGCAGCACAAGCACTTTCAAAATTAACTGAAAATATAGAAGTTAAAGTATTGAGAAATGGTAATATTCATCAAGTACCTAAGAGAGATTTAGTTCCTGGTGATATTGTTTATATAGAAAGTGGAGATATGATACCTGCCGATGGTAGGCTTATAGAATCAATAAATTTAAAAGTAAGAGAGGACATGCTTACTGGAGAATCAGCAGATGTTGTTAAAGATTCAGAAAAAATTATAGATATGGAAGTTGTCTATGGTAAAACTGAAATAATAGAACAAGAAACCATTCCAGCAAAACAGGTAAATATGGTATTTGGAGGAACTCTTGTTGCTTATGGTAGAGGGATGATGGTAGTAACTTCCACAGGTGATAAAACTGAAATGGGTAAAATAGCACAAAATATAGGTTCTGATGATATTCAAACACCCCTTCAAATAAAGCTTGGAAAACTTGGAGCTAAAATAGCAGTAATTTCTGGGATTATAGCATCCATATTATTTGCATTTATGATAATAAAAATGAGTGTTAATGGTGAACTTATCTTAGATACATCTGGAATATTAGCATTCTTAAAGTCATTAGAGCCAGCAAAAGATGTATATATGGTATGCATAGCTTTAATTGTAGCTACTGTTCCAGAAGGATTACCAACTATGGTTAATATTACACTTGCTATAACTATGCAGAAGATGGCAAAGATAAATGCTTTAGTAACAAAAAAAGAGGCGTGCGAAACTATTGGATGTGTATCTGTAATATGTTCTGATAAAACAGGTACATTAACTCAAAATAAGATGATGGTTGAAGTTGCATATGTAGATGGTAAATATATTGATACTAGTGAATATAAGAGTAATAGTTATTTTGAAGAAAATTGTATAGTAAACTCAACTGCAGATATTGAAAAAGAGGAAAACTCTTATAAGTATATAGGAAGTGCAACAGAATGCGCTCTACTTTTATATCATAGAAATAAAGATTATAATAAGTTAAGAAAAGAAACTAATTTAATATCTCAAATTCCATTTAGTTCAGATAAAAAAAGAATGTCATCATTAATAAATAAAGAAGGATATGGAGTATTTTTAACTAAAGGAGCACCAGAAATACTTTTAGAGAGATGTGCTTATATGCAAAAAGGAAGAGATATTGTAGAAATGACATCTCAAATGAAAAAAGAACTATTACGAGAAATTAAAAAACTTCAATTAAAATCTATGAGAACTTTAGGTTTTGCATATAAAAATATAGACATTTCAGCTATGCAAGTGGCAACTACATATGATGATGAAATAGCAATTAGCGAATGTTTGGAACCTTATGAAAATGATAGAAATTTAATATTTGGAGGTTTTGTAGGAATTATAGATCCTTTAAGAGATGGAGTAAAAGAATCTATACAAATAGCTTATGATGCAGGTGTAAAAGTAAAAATGCTTACAGGAGATAATATAAATACAGCAGTAGCTATAGGTGAAGAAATAGGTCTTTTAGATGATGGAAAAAAAGCTGTTGAAGCAACTTATATAGATATATTAACAGATGAAGAATTAAGAGAAGAAATAAATGATATATCTATAGTTGCTAGATCTAAGCCTGATACAAAAATGCGAATAGTACAAGCCCTTCAAGCAAATTCAGAGGTAGTAGCAGTTACAGGAGATGGAATAAACGATGCTCCAGCTTTAAGTAAAGCAGATGTTGGAATTTCAATGGGAATATCAGGTACAGAAGTTTCAAAAAATGCATCGGATATAATATTAACAGATGATAGTTTTAGTACGATAGTTGATGGAATTAAATGGGGAAGGGGTATATATGAGAACTTCCAAAGATTCATACAATTTCAATTGACTGTAAATATAGTAGCATTTATGATAGCGGTAATATCACAGATAATGGGAAGAGAAATGCCATTTACTACTATACAACTATTATGGGTAAATATAATTATGGATGGACCGCCAGCATTAGCATTAGGATTAGAACCAGTACGAGATTATGTCATTAAGAGAAAACCAATAAAAAGAAATGCAGGTATTATAGCTAGAAGTATGTATGTTAATATTATTATTAATGCATTCCTTATAATGTTTATAGTTCATCTTCAAGAATTTTTTAATATACTTAATGCTACACCACAAGAGAAAGGTACTGTTGTATTTTCACTTTTTGCTTTTAGTGCATTATTTAATGCTTTAAATTGTAGAGAATTTGGACTTAATAGCACAATACCAAATTTATTTAAGAATAAGTTAGCATTAGAAGTTATATTTATGACTGCAGTTGCACAGATAGTTTTTACTCAAGTATTTAAAGGATTTTTCAATTCTGTTGCCTTAAGTGTATCTATGTGGATAAAAATAATATTATTATCATCAATGGTTCTTGTATTAAATGAGATAGTTAAGTTTATTTTTAGAGTTATAAAGAAGCAGGGGAATATAGTTAGAGGAAAATTTTAAGCCTATTATTATCAAATTTAGATATATAACGTCTAATACTGTGATCTATAATATATATAAATTATTGAGTAAAGTTTAACTTTAAATTTAACGAATACTTAACATAAAAATAGTTGCACTAAATATGTTTTATGTATATAATAATAACAAATAAAAAAATTCCCTTGAAGGGGAGTAGCTTTCACAATTCATTGTGATAATCAATCGTCAATTCGGAATAAAACCCCGGTTGATTAGCGAGTATATTAACTTGTTAGCAAGACCTTCAGAGTAGAATAAAATCTACTTTGGTGGTCTTTTTTTATTTGTAAAATTTAAATTTGGAGGGAAATGTATGTTTTACAAAAAAACAAGCGAAGAAATTATAAGACAGATGGGGAGTAATCTTGAAGGGTTATCTCAAAAAGAAGCTCAAAAAAGATTACAAGAAAACGGCTATAACGAGTTAGAGGAAAAAGAAAAAACTCCAACATGGAAACTGTTTATAGAGAGTTTTAAAGATCCTTTAGTAGTAATACTTTTAATGGCAGCTTTAGTTCAAATATTTTTAGGTGAAGTAGTAGAGTCAAGTATAATATTTGCTGTTTTAATATTAAACTCAATATTAGGCGTTGTTCAAACTAAAAAAGCAGAAGGTTCTTTAGAGAGTTTAAAGCAATTATCAGTTCCAAATGCAAAAGTTATTAGAGATGGACTTAAGATAACAGTTCCATCTAGAGAATTAGTAGTTGGAGATATTGTAATTCTTGAAGCTGGAGATTATGTTCCTGCAGATGGAAGGATTATAGAAGCTCAAACTTTTAAAGTTGTAGAAGGGATGCTAACAGGTGAATCTGAGCCAGTACTAAAACATGAAAATAAAATAGATGAAGACTGTGCCTTAGGGGATCAAAAAAATATGGTATTTAGTGGTTCCATGGTAGTTTATGGTAGAGCTGTATATGTAGTTACTAATTGTGGTATGAATACTGAGGTTGGTAAGATAGCGAATTTACTGGATACAGCAGAAAGTAAAGAAACGCCACTTCAAAAGAAACTAGATGAGTTTGGTAAAAAGTTAGGAATAGGTATAGTTGGACTATCAATTTTGATATTTGGAGTTCAAGTTATAAGAGGTGGAAATATAGTAGATTCATTCATGTTTGCAATAGCAATAGCAGTTGCAGCAATACCAGAAGCTTTATCTTCTATAGTTACTATAGTTTTAGCAATGGGAACAAATACTATGGCTAAAAAGCAAGCAGTTATAAGAAAGTTGCCAGCAGTTGAAACTTTAGGTTCAACAAGTGTAATATGTACAGACAAAACTGGAACTCTTACTCAAAATAAAATGACTGTAGTGGATTATTATATGTACGGAGTTAAAAAATTGGCTTTAGCTAATAACACAAATGGATGTGAAGTTGCAGCAACGGATATCTCATCAAATCAAGAGATGGCTTTATCATTAGCTTCTATACTTTGCAACGATTCAGATATAACTAATGAAGGTGTCGAAATAGGAGATCCAACAGAAGTTGCTCTTATAAATTATGCAAGCAAAAATAATTTAAACTATAAGACTATTAGAGAGAAACATAATAGATTAAATGAATTACCTTTTGATAGTGATAGAAAGCTAATGTCAACTGTAAATAAAGTAGATGGAAATGTACTTATGTTTACAAAAGGTGCTCCAGATGTTATATTTAGTAGATGTAAATATGCATTAAATGATGGAGAATTAGTACCAATAAATGAAGATATAATAAATGAATATAAAAATATAAATGAAGAGTTTTCAAATAAAGCTCTTAGAGTTCTTGCATTTGCTACTAAAAATATAGATGATGAAAATTTTGTACCATCGCTAGATGATGAAAATGAATTAACTTTAATAGGTTTAATGGCAATGATAGATCCTCCTAGAGAAGAGGTTTATGAAGCTGTAAGAGAAGCAAAAGAATCTGGTATAAAAACAGTAATGATAACAGGTGATCATAAAACTACAGCTGCAGCAATAGCAAAAGATATAGGTATAATGGTTGATGGAGATTTAGCTCTAACTGGTCAAGAATTAGATAGCTTAAGCGAAGAAGAATTAGATGAAAAGTTAGAGCATATATCGGTATATGCAAGAGTTTCACCAGAAAATAAAATCAGAATAGTAAAAGCATGGCAGAAAAAAGGAAAGATAACAGCTATGACAGGAGATGGAGTAAATGATGCTCCAGCATTAAAGCAAGCTGATATAGGAATTGGAATGGGTAGTGGAACAGAAGTTGCAAAAGATGCTTCAGCAATGGTACTTTTAGATGATAACTTTGCTACAATAGTAAATGCAATTGAGGTAGGAAGAACAGTTTATAACAATATTAAAAAATCTATAACTTATTTATTCTCAGGAAATTTAGGTGGTATAATAGCAATATTATTTGCAGTAATGGCAGATTGGGCAAATCCATTTACGACATTACAATTATTGTTTATAAATTTAGTGACAGATTCATTACCTGCAATAGCTTTAGGTTTTGAAAAACCAGAAAAAGGAGTTATGAAGAATCCTCCTAGAGAACAAGATGAAAGTATATTAGCTGGTGGAACATTAAAGACTGTATTAATAAGAGGAAGTATTATAGGTATAGTTACAATACTTGCTCAATATATAGGAATGAAACATTCTCCAGAATTAGGAACAGCAATGGCATTTGCAACTTTAACTTTATCTAGAATTATCCAAACATTTGCTTCTAGATCTAATACGGAAACAATATTTAAATTAGGATTTACTAGCAATAAATATGCATTAGGTGCAGTGGTAGTTTGTTTAGGTATGTTTAGCTTGACATTAGTTCCATTTATGAGAGGTGTGTTTGATATACCAATGTCTTATGATTTAAGTAGTTTTATAATATGCTTTGGATTAGCAATATTTGCAAGTTTAGCTATGGAATCTACTAAATTTATAAAGAGATAAATTAAAATAATATATAATAAATCCCTTAATTAAAAAAATATAATTAAGGGATTATTTTTATAAAATAAATAATAATTTTATTGATTATTTTTATAGATTAAAGTTTTATCATTTTTATTAGTATTTATTATGCTTATTTCTAAGTCATTAAGATTAATATCTTTATTATTGAATGTTATAGGAACGTAATAAGATGCTGAGTTTTTTATACTATTTATAAAAAATATATCTTCAAAATCGCCTGATTTTATTTTTATAATGTAATCATCTTCTATTTCGTATTTTTCTTTGCTAGAGAAATATAAAATACCTTGCTTATCTTTTATAAGAAAATCTTTAAAATTAATTTTTATCTCTCCTATATTAATCTCATTATTTAATAGAGTATATCCATCATTTATGTTATTAGATTCATCAAAATAATATTTTTTATTTAGAGATATTTCATCTACAGTGTTAGAATGGATATCTTCTATACAGTATTTAACTTCAAAATCATTAATATTTTTATTGTCATAAAAGCTTATAAGTGTTATTTCTTTTTTATATTGAGAAATAAAATACTCATCTAAAATAATGGTTTGTAAATTAATAGAATTTATTTGTTTAGAAGATATAAGAGGACTTATTTTAGGCAAATTTTGATTTAGTTCTGATTTATCTAGAGTCTCGACAGTATACTTTGTAAACAGATAGTTTTCATATAATTTTGATTGAATAATATCAATATTATAATTCCCTATTTCAATATTTTTTTGAACAGAATAAATAGTTGATGCTAAAATAAATTTTTGTTTAACTATATTGTATCCTATAAGAAAAATAGATATTATTGAGATTGTTAATAATGTTATTTTTCTTTTTTTCATTTTTTATAATTGCTAATAACTTAAATATCAGTTATAGCAATAATTTCACCTCCTTATTATTTTAAATGTTATTATATTAGGATTAGTGATTATATTATTAATATAAATATATTATATATGAAAATAGATTAAGATTTAGCATAAACTTTGATACATTTTGTTACAAAAATAACTTAAAAAACTGTATTTTTTATATTAAATAAATTATATTTCTTTATAAATACGATTATTGACATTAACGCAACGTAAGCCTTTATTATAAATGTATCAGGAGGTGATTAAATGGAATATACAATAAAAAGTCTAGCACAGCTTGCAGGAATAAGTGTAAGGACTTTAAGATATTATGATGAAATTGGATTATTAAAACCATGTAGGATTAATTCTTCAGGATATAGAATTTATGGAGAAACAGAAATAGATTTACTTCAACAAATATTATTTTATAAATCTATGGATATGAAGCTAGAAGATATTGCACATATAATATACGATCCTGATTTTGATATTTGTGAGGCATTAGAAGAACATTATAAATACTTAATCAATAAAAAAAATCAAATAGAAAATTTAATATTTACGGTAGAAAAAACATTATCATATAAAAAAGGAGTAATTGAAATGTCAAATAAAGAAAAATTTGAAGGATTTAAAAAAGAAAAATTAGATGAAAATGAAATGAAGTATGGAAAAGAAATTAGAGAAAAATATGGACAAGAAACTATAGAGAAATCTAATAAAAAGTTTTTAAATTTGAGCGAAGAAGAATTTAAGAAAATGGTATCTATTGAAAAAGAAATGCTATTATCTTTGAAAAAGGTTATAGAAAATAATGATTTAAAAAGTGAATTTGCAAAGGATGTGTATGAAAAGCATAGAGAATGGCTAGGATTTACATGGCCATCATATACTAAGGAGGCCCATATAGGTCTTGCACAAATGTATATTTATGATGAAAGATTTACAAAATATTATAATGATAAAGTTGGACATGGAGCAGCACAAGTACTACATGATTGTATAGTAAAATATGCTAAATAAACTTGAAATTCTATTATAGTACTAATTATTATATTAAAAAGACTATATATTTTTATATAAAATATATAGTCTTTTATTATTTATGTATGAAAAGTAATATCTAAAATTTTAACTTTTTACAATTATAGGAATTATATTAGCTATTATTACTTTATTAATTTATATAATTAAAGTATTATTTATATAAGTGACTAAAAATATAAATATCAATATTGGAAAAATTTTAGAGAAATATAATTAAATTATTTTATAGAAAGGGGGAGAGTTTTGATAAAAAAGATTGTGCCGCTTTTAATTTTTTTGTGTGTAATTCTTGGATATACTATATCTTGTTCAAAAAATCAAAATAAAATTTCAGGAACTATGATTTCTGAAAGGTTATATGATCTAAATTATATATCTAAAGATAAGGGAGTAAATTTTTGTGATGTTGATTTTTATGATGAATCTACAATTTTAATTTCATACAATAATAGTATAAAGAAGAAGATTGGATATAGGTCTTATAATATAAATACGGGAGAACTATTATATGATAGAAGTATAGATGGAGAATTTTATCCTAAGATAAAAAAATTTGAAGATAAATCATTTGCTCTTTATGATAGAAATCACTTTGTTTTATTTGAATCTATAGAGGGAAATTCAAAGCTTATAAAATATTTTGATGAAAATACAAATTCAAATGAATATGAAGAATTAAAGGAGTATATATTCTATTCAAAAAGCAATTATTATTATGTAGAAAATGCAGTTTTATACGATGCTACATTTGATGGGAAGAAAAAAGTGTTAATAGATATGTCTGATTCTTATAATGAAATGTGGAGTAGATTAATAGGAGATAAATATATTTTAATCCAATGTTCTAATTATGAGAATGGACAATACCAAACTTTAATATATGATATATCAAAAGAAAAAATTAATGATGCTAAAGAATATGATTCTATGTTACCGTATATATTTGATGATGTAACTTTAATACAGGGAGGATATAGCAATATAGTAAAAATATTTTCTCATAGTAATGATAAATATGAGGATGAAATAACCCTGGATAATTATGATGATGGTGAGATGATAATATTTGCTGATGAAAATTTAATGTGGACTCATGAATATCCAGAAAACTCTATAGATGATAAGGAAATCTCTAGAATATATTCTTTAGAGGATGGTTCATTACTTTATAAAGGAGATATTTTAAGTGGATACCAATATACCTACAATTATGGCGATTTTTCAGATAATAAGGAAATGGCTATTATAGGATTAAGTGAAGATAATGAATATGAAGAGTTCGGTGTTGAAGATACTAAGTTTTTTATAGTTGATATGAAAAATTTAAGCTCAATAGAAAAACAAAAGAATCCTTATGAAAATATAGAACGATACTGCAAAGAGATAAGTCAAAGATATGGTATAGAAATTTTTATAGAAGAAGAAGCTATAGGAAACTTTCCAGACTTTACAGGAGAAGTCCTAAAAAATAAAGAGCAGATAATAGGAAGTTTAAGGGCGATAGATGAAGTACTATCTAAATTGCCTAAAGGATTTATAAAAGAATTATGCTCTAAGACTTATAAAAACTCTTTAACAGGAATTAATATATACATAACTGGAAAGTTAAGTCCAACAATTGAATATGCAGTAAGTAATCCAGAAGGATATGCATATAATGATTATGAACTTATGAAATATTGTATAGTTTTAGATGGAGAACTACCTATGTATTATATAAAGGATAACATAAAGCATGAAGTTATGCATATCATAGAGTCTAGAATTACTCAATATGATTTTAATAATTTTGATGGGTGGTATTCTTTTTTATCAAAAGGTTCAAACTATAACTATTCCTATTTAGATTATGAAGAAAGTTACTCATATACAATTGATGACGATTTAAATGAAGTATGTTTTATAAATACTTATTCAAAAACTTTTCCAGCAGAGGATAGAGCTGAAATATTTAAAATACTCTTATCAGATAGCGAGGAAAAACCTCAAGAACTAAGTTATCCTTTGATATATGAAAAGGCAAAATACTTATGTGAAATAATAAGAAATAATTTTGAATCTGTAAAAAAGTCCAATAAAGTATATTGGGAAAGATTTATTGACTAAAAATATTATTTTCTCTTTACAGATTAATATAAAAGTCATTAATAGGGAAATATTATATTAGGAGCTTTAAATGGCAATAATAATAAAAAACTAAGAGAAGGGATGACTTTTATATGTTAAATAAATTAGCAAAAAATCAATATGTAAAATTAGTAAAAAATAATGGACAAAAAAAAGAAGTAGAATATGGAATCGTATTAAATGAAAATGGCGACCAATACGATATAATGAGTGTTGGTTTTGAAAATAAAGATGGACATTTTTTAGCATATCCACCAAATGTAGAAAACTTAGTTCAAACTTATACAACTAATGACGAAACAATGTTTGATGAAGTAAAAGAAAATGAAGTAAGAAGAGCTATGAATGTATGGGTGGAAAAAAATTACAAACTATAATACAATTGGGGGGAGGGTGATTATACTTCCCCTTTTTTATTAAGAAATAATGCGTCTTAACAATAAATATCATTAATTGACTTAGCTTAATTTTATCAATATGGATTATGGCAAATTTTAGATTAAAATGATATAATTATTATAAAATAAAGGGGGAATAAATGTGAGCCAATACGTAAATATTAACTCTCAATTAGATGCATTAAAGTTAAAAGAGATAGAAAAAATTTTCTATGACAATATAAAAGAGAATACTAATACAGTTCCAAAGATTACTCCCTTTAAAGGGATTAATACAGATTTACTTTATATAGAAGATAATAAAATATTATTTATAAAATTCATGGATACCACAGAGGATTTATTCTTTATTTTAGAAGAAGAGCTATTAGAAGTAATGAATGAAGAATATGAGTCTATGCATATGAAAATGACTCAGCTTAATAAGAATATAAGCTATAATTATGTATTTATAATGCCTTATGTAGAAATTGAAGATACTTTTGGGTTAGATGAATTTGTAAATAATCATATAATAGATAAGACTAAGTTAGAAGAAATAAAAGAAAATAATAATTTAATTAATGAGTACCTAAGAAAAGAAAATAATGAGATAGAATTAAATTTACTACTCTTAGATATATGTCCAGAATATTATTTGCTAAATAATAGACTGCATATAAATGAAAGTTTTAAGAAGATTTTATTTTATAATGATGAATATAAATACACTGCTACAATGTTAGAAAAGGATCAAATAGAAAAAGTAGTTTCTATAGACTATGGAAATACTTTATTTAAAGGCGGTTCAGGTACTGGAAAAACTTCTATAATGTTGTCTAGAGCTATTAAATTAGCTAGAGTGTATCCACATCATAAGTTTTTAATATTTACTTATACAAAGCAACTACGAAATGAATTAATAGAAAATTTAAATGTACTTTATAAGGATAATAATAACTTAGAAGTACATACATTTAGTTCATTTATATTTAAGTTGGCTAAGAAATACAATTTAGTTGTAGATTATAATATGCTAAAAAATGATTATGAAAAAGCTTTTAATAATTTAATAAAGCAAGCTAAAAATGTAATAAAAACTAAGACTATTTTTAAAGGAATATTTATCGATGAAGCAGAAAGTTTTTCAATTGATGAGATAGATTTTATAAGAGAATTCTTATATAAGTCAAAATACATATTTAATGTATTTTACTGTGAAAGTTTAAATATTTCACATCATTTAAATATATTTAAATCATATTTTATAAATATAGATTTTGATAAAGAAATAGTATTGAATAAGAACTATAGGCAATCAAAAGAGCTAATAAATTTTACAAATAGTTTTGCTAAAAATTCTAATGAATATATAAAATTACTAAGGCCTAATTTATCAAAAGATGTATTTACAACAACTAAGCCTATTTTAAAAGAAGGTAAAGCGGTAGATATAGTTAAGGTAAGTGATTTAGATGAACAATTGAGCGCGGTATTATGGGAAATTGAGTATTTTACTAAGCAAAAAGGATTAAAGTATTCAGATATAGCAATTGTTTATCCATATAATAAGAAAAAATTAAAAAATGGGAAAACAATTTATTTCCAATATTTAATAAGAAAAGCTTTAGAAGAAAGAGATATACAATATATTTATGCAGAAGACACTTTAACGAATTTAAGTCCTAAAAATGGTGTTACAATATCAAATATATTCTCAATTAAAAATTTAGAATATAAGGCAGTTATCTTTTGTGAACTAGAGATGCTTTATAATCAAACGATAAATGATAAAGAGCAAGATTATCAAATAAATGACTTTGTAGGAGATTTAAATAAAATTTACTTAGCAATAAATAGAGCGACTGAGTATTTGAGTATAATAACGACTTTAAATGAAGATGGTAGTGATTTAATAAAACTCCTAATAGATTCACAATAAATAAAACATTAAAAAAGAAACTTGTGCTTAGTTAGGCATAAGTTTCTATTTTTAAATATTTATATTGATGCACCTGAGAAGTAGAAGTATGCAAGTACTATTGCACCAAGAATAATTCTATAATATCCAAATACTTTGAAGTCATGTTTCTTAATGTAATCTAGTAAGAATTTGATTGCGAACACAGAAACTATAAATGCAACAAAGCATCCAATACCTAATAATAGCCATTCGAATCCATTAAAAGCAAATCCAACTTTTAAAAGCTTAAGTGCACTTGCACCAAGCATAGTAGGAACTGCTAAGAAGAATGAAAACTCAGTAGCAACATATCTAGATGTACCAAGAAGAACAGCACCTATTATAGTAGATCCAGATCTAGATGTACCCGGTATAAGAGCTAGACATTGGAATAGACCTATACCTAAAGCTAGTTTATATGTAAGTTGATTAAAGCTAGAAACCTTAGGTTGTTTATTTCTATTTTCTAGCATTATCATTATAACACCGTATACTATAAGAGCTATAGCAACTGTAGTTGAGTTGAAGAATAAAGCATCTATTTTATCTTCAAATAATACCCCAATTAAACCAGATGGGATTATGGCAATTATAACCTTTGCCCATAAACTTAAAGTTTCATTTTTTTGAACCTTAGTTTTAGATGAATCAAATGGGTTTAATTTCTTAAAGAATATCAAAAGTACGGCAAGTATTGAACCAAATTGAATTACAACTAAGAAAGTATTAAAAAATTCAGGCGTTTGATTTAGTTTAAGGAATTGATTAACTAATATCATATGACCTGTGCTACTTACTGGTAACCATTCAGTTATACCTTGGACAATACCTATGACAATGACCTTTAAAATATCAAGCATATTGTACTACCTCCAAATAAAAAATACTAAATAAAAGTATATCAACAATAAGAAATATATTCAAGTAAAAAGAAAAAATGTTATATTTATTATAAGAAACTAATAAAGGAGAAGTTATGGAAAATACTAATGTTTTAAATGAAAATGAATTTGAAATATTTAATCAATTTGCACAAAAATTAAATCCAAGTACAAAGCATGACTATTTATCAAAAATAATACTTATGAAAGTTTACTTAAAAGAAAAAGATTTATTAGAAGTAACCAAATATGATTGTAATGAATTTATAGAATATATAAAAGATAGATATGCAAAATCAACCTGTGAAAAGATCTATAGTTATTTACATAGTTTTTATAATTTTATGAATAAAAAAGAATATATAGAAATAAACCCTTTTACATATGTAAAAAAACCTGAGGTAAGTAGAATTAAAACTAAAGAAGATGTACTTAGCGTTCAAGAGATAAATCAACTTGTTGAAATACTTCCTAAATTAAATATAAGAGATAGAGTTATAATGATATTCTTAGCGACAACTGGATGTTTGCTTAATGAACTTGTAAATTTAAAATGGAAAGATTTGATGATGGATGATAAAAATAATACATATGTGAGACTAGGTAAAGGTAAAAAGGAAAGAGTAGTTAAACTTCATCCATATTGCTTTAAATTAATTGAAGATTATAGAGATTATTCAGGACTTCCAGAATTGATACTGCCAAGTGATGAATTTGTATTCACTACTCAAAAAAGCAACTCTATAACAGATAGAAATGTAAGATTAATAGTAAAAAAGGCTCTAGATTTAGCTGGATTACCACAGTATTCTGCAAAAGATTTTAGGCATTCATTTGCAGCTATAAGCTTAAGACTTGGAGCAAATGAGGAAGATATTAAAAATCAGCTAGGTTGGAGTGATAAATACTATGCAATTAGATATAAGTATGTTTTAAATTTTGTTGATAGTGAAAGTGTAGATTATTTAATGAGTAATGATCATTTAAGTATTAATAATAAATAGTTAATAATAATTTAGATTAGGAACACCATTGTCTCAAAGTCTAAATATTTTTATATGAATTTTGAGACAAGTTTATATAAAAATATTTAGACTAATTACTCGTACTATTCTCGCACTTACAATATAGTAGTATAAAATCCTCCTAACAGACCTTATAATCTCTATACAAGACTTAGATAATTAAAGATGTATGCATATTAACTAATAATTATAAAGAAATAAATTTATATACATGAGTATATGGTTAGTAAACTAAGCATGGGGTATATAAAAAATATCACAATAAATAAGTTGAAATTTTAAGTGAATAATGAAGATAATATAGAGATTTTAAATAGGGTAAATATAAAATTAGGAGGGAAAAATATGAAAATAGAAATATATGAGAAAAATATGTATGGTATAAACGGTTTAGTAAGTTCTAAATTAGATGAAGAATCATTAAGAATTAGAAATGATTTAACAATTTTAAAAAATGAATTTAAAAGCTTAGAAGTATCAAGATATGAAGTATCATTAAAGTCAAAAAATATAAGTTCACTGATGAATATAAATAAAGATATAAAAGAATATAGTTCTATAAATAGGTCCATTTCATCATTAACTAATCTAAATGAAGAATACAATGATTTAATAAGTAAAGCAAATTTACCTATAGTTTTAGTAAATGGAGAAGTATTAGCATCAGGAAAGTACCCAACATTGAGAGAACTAAAAGAATGTATAAAAGATAATATAGAAAAAATTAAATGTATTTAACTAAAGTTTATTAAAATAATTTTAAGTAATTAAATGAATAGAGTATATATTATTAATAGAAATGGCCATATCAAATATGGCCATTTTTATTGACTTTTATAAAGGAAATTTTCGTACTTTATTTATATATAGATTATAAAAACAAAAAATATTGTTAATAAAAATATAAAAATGGAAAATAATAAACAAATTTAACGAAAGTACCATTTAAAAAAATATAAAATTATGATATAAATATTAAATAGCCTTAAAAATAAGAAGAATAAGGAGAATATCATGCAATATACATTAGAAAAGACTAATGATAAAGTTAAAAAAAAGAAAAAATTTAAGCTACCTACAGCATACACCATATTGCTTTCAATTATAGTAATAATAGCGATTATAAGTCATATTGTATCAGGAGCTAAGCCTGCTTCATTAGCAGATGTTGTTATGGCTCCAATGAACGGATTAAAAGATGCTATTGATATATGCTTATATGTAATGCTAATGGGTGGATTTTTAAATATTATAAATAAAACAGGTGCTCTTGATGCAGGAATTGGATCAATAGTTAAAAAACTTAATGGAAAAGAACTTTTACTAATACCTATACTAATGTTTATATTATCATTAGGTGGTACAAGTTTTGGTATGGCTGAAGAAACACTAGCATTTTATGCACTTGTGACAGCTACAATGATGGCAGCTGGATTTGATTCGCTTACAGCTGTAGCAACTATATTACTTGGAGCAGGATGTGGTGTTTTAGGATCCACTGTAAATCCATTCGTAGTGGCTACAAGTATAGATTCTTTAAAGAGTGTTGGTGTTAGCGCAAATCAAGCTACTGTTATGGGAATAGGAGTAGCTTTGTGGTTATCATCACTTTCAATATCAATATATTTTGTAATGAGATATGCAAAAAAGGTAAAGCAGAACAAAGAAAACTCGCTATTATCAGAAGACGAATATAATAATGCTAAAGAGAAATTTTTAAATGGAAAAGAAGAGACTTTAGAATTTACAACAAAAAGAAAAATAGTACTTAGTTTATTTGCTATATCTTTTATAGTTATGGCTCTTGGAGTTATACCTTGGGAGAGATTTGGAATAACTATGTTTAAAAATACAGACTTTTTAACAGGTGCATCATTTGGAAATTGGTGGTTTTCTGAACTTGCTATGTGGTTTGTATTAATGTCTATAATTATAGGAATTGTTTATGGATTTAAAGAAAAAGAAATAGTATCTTATATAATAGAAGGTGCAGCTGATATGGTAGGGGTAGCATTTATAATAGGAATATCAAGAGGTGTTTCTGTTATAATGTCGAATACAGGATTAGATGCTTTTGTTTTAAACAATGCATCATCATCATTACGTGGAATGTCACCTATATTATTTACAAATGTTTCTTTCTTAATATATATTGGTTTATCTTTCTTAATACCTTCAACATCAGGGCTTTCAAGTGTATCGATGCCAATATTCGGAGCTCTAGCCCATACACTAGGGTTTGCTCCAGAACTTATAATATCTATACTTGGAGCAGGATGCGGTTTAGTTAACTTAATAACTCCAACATCAGGTGTTATTATGGGAGGATTAGCAATATCAAAAGTTGATTACGGAACATGGGTAAAGTTTTCTATTAAAATAATTGCATGTATATTTGTATCGTCTACAATCATCTTATCTGTTGGAATGATGTTACTATAAGGTAAGTTAAAATTATAGCATTTAATAAAAGCTATTAACGAATTATTGTTAATAGCTTTTTTATGTTTTAGGAAATTATATTAATACTTAAAAAAAATAATTAGAAATAAAACAAATAATAAAAAATCTATTGACACTCCATATACTGGAGCCTTTATACTATCTATTTGTATAAACTAAAGAAAGGAGTTAAGTTTATGGAAAATAAAAATATATTAGGAACAGAAAAAATATCTAAATTATTTATTAAGTTTTCATTACCAGCGATAATGGCTATGGTTATAAATGGTATGCAAAATATTATAGATGGAATATTTTTAGGAAACTTTGTAGGTTCTAATGCAATGGCAAGTGTAAACTTAGTTCAGCCTTTTACACAGTTAATAATAGGTACTAGTATGATAATTAGTATAGGTTGTTTAAGCTTTGTTGGAAGGACATTAGGAGAAGGAAAGAATGAAGAAGCTCAAAATATATTTAAAACTTCTTTAATAGTTATGTGTATATCCTCAGGAGTTATAACATTTATCGGAATAATATTTAATAAAAATCTAGCAGTAATTTTAGGAGCTAATGAGGTTTTACTAGAAAGTGTAGCTATATATATAAAAACAATAGCAATATTTGCAATACCAATGTCACTAATGTTTTTGTTTGGATTTGTAGATAGAGTTATAGAAAGACCAGAGGTTTATCTAAAAGGAAGCATTTTAAGTGTAATAACTAATATAACATTAAATTACATTTTAATAAAAAAACTACAACTAGGAATAAGAGGAGCAGCTATTGCAACTGGTATGTCTTATTCTATAGCATTAATTATAGTTATAGTACCTTTATTAAATAAAAATACAGTAGTTAACATATTTAAAGGAAAGTTTGATAAGTCAACTATATGGCCAGTAATATATAATGGATCATCAGAGGGAGTAACTGCTATTGCAATTGCTACAACTGCTTATGTGTTTAATATGGCATTTATGAAAATAGCTGGTGAAGCAGGAATAGCAGCATTTACAAGTATAAATTATATATCGCAATTTGGAACTTTAATTATGTTTGGGATATCAGATGGTATAGGACCAATAATAAGCTATAATTATGGTTATGAAAAGCATGAAAGAGTAAGTCATGTTTTAAAACTTGCTAACAAGATAATTTTTATAATTGGTATAATACTATTTATAGTATTATTTTTATTCGGTAAGAACTTAGTTAGTATGTTTATGAGTGGAAACAAAGAAGTTCTTGATATGGCTGTTAGTGGATCAAAGTTATATGCTACTGCATTTTTCTTTAATGGATTTAATATTGTTTACTCTGGGTACTTTACTGCAATAGGTAAAGCAAAAGAATCTATTATTATAGCAGCATGCAGAGGGATTATTTTTGTTGTAATAGGAATATGTATTCTTCCACTTATAATTAATATAAAGGGTGTTTGGTTAACTATACCTTTTGCAGAGTTAATGACTTTTATACTAGCTATAAAGCTAATTAAAAAAGTAACAAATATTGAAGTTAATAAAGCTGCAGCATAACATTTATAAATATTAAGAGAATATCTAAAATAATAGTATTAATAGATATTCTCTTTTTTGTTTAAAATAATATATAGTTAAATTTAATAATTTGTATAAAAATAGCTAGACAAGGAATAATTATGAACTAAAACTTAAAAAAAGTTGTTATTGTTCGTATTATCTTGTATAATTATAATGTAAAAATAAGATTTAAGGACGGTGCTAATAATTATGATGGATAAGAAATATACTACATATACAAATCCACTAACAGATAGATATTGTAGTAAAGATATGAGTTATATATTTTCTCCACAATTTAAATTTTCAACTTGGAGAAAGTTATGGGTTGCTCTTGCAGAAGGAGAAAAAGAGTTAGGACTTAATATAACTGAAGATCAACTAGAGGAATTAAGAGCGAACGCAGATAATATAAATTTTGAAGAAGCTAGAAAAATAGAAAAAGAAGTTAGACATGATGTAATGAGTCATGTTAAAGCATATGGTTTACAATGTGACAAGGCTAAAGGTATAATCCATTTAGGAGCTACATCAGCTTATGTTGGGGATAATACAGACGTAATACAAATGACAGAAGCTTTAAAACTTATAAGAGTTAAATTAGTAAACTTAATAAACAACTTAAAAGAATTTTCACTAAAGTATAAAGATGTTCCAACTCTTGGATTTACACATTTCCAAGCAGCTCAGCTTACAACAGTAGGAAAAAGAGCAACATTATGGACTCAAGATTTAATAATAGATTTAGAAGATTTAAACTTTAGAATAGAAAATATGAAACTTAGAGGAGTTAAAGGTACTACTGGTACTCAAGCAAGTTTTTTAAGTTTATTTGATGGAGATCATGATAAAGTTAAAGCGTTAGATAAACTTATATGCAAAAAAATGGGATATAAAGCTTCTTATGCAGTAAGTGGGCAAACATATACTAGAAAATTAGATTATCAAGTTATAAGTATACTAAGTGGAATAGCTCAAAGTATGCATAAAATGACTAATGATATAAGATTATTACAAAGTTTAAAAGAATTAGAAGAACCATTTGAAAAAAATCAAATAGGTTCATCTGCTATGGCATATAAGAGAAATCCAATGAGAAGTGAAAGAATAGCTTCTTTATCAAAATATATAATAAGTGAAAGTTTAAGCCCTGCATTAGTGGAAGCAACTCAATGGTTAGAAAGAAGTTTAGATGATTCGGCTAATAAAAGGCTTTCAATACCTCAAGCATTTATGGCAGCGGATGCTATACTTGAAATAGGTATAAATGTAACAGATGGATTAGTAGTTTATGAAAATATGATAAATAAGCATATAAATGAAGAACTTCCTTTTATGGCTACAGAGAATATATTAATGGAAGCTGTAAAAAGAGGAGGAGATAGACAAGAATTACACGAAGTTATAAGAGAGTTATCTATGAAAGCAGCATATAGAGTTAAGCATGAAGGGAAAGATAATAATCTTATAGATCTTATAATTGAAAGTAATTCATTTAATATGGATAAAGAAGAAATATTATCTATAATAAATCCTAGAAATTTTGTAGGAAGAGCGCCAGAACAAGTTGTAGACTTTGTAAATGAAGTTGTAAATCCTGCAATAGATCCATTTAAAGATAGTATAGGAATAAATGTAGATTTACATGTATAAAATATAAGCTTTTAAACAATGGCAGTAATAATAAATTCTTATTACTGCTTTTTTTACTTTTAAATATAAAATGACATAAAAATGACATGAAAATGACATAATTATGACACAATTATTTGACCAGTATTAAGTATAATTATATTATAAAATATATTTACTTAAAAATATATAAAGTAACAGGAGGAAAAAATGAAAAAAATATTATCGATATTTATGATTTTATCAATGTTCATATTTTCTGGATGCAGTTCTCAAGGAGATAGAACTGTTACCGATAGAGAAGGAACAGAGGTAAATATACCGACAAAAATAGATAAAATAATATCAACAGCTCCATCTAATACTGAAGTAATAATGGAATTAGGATTAGGAGAAAAATTAGTAGCTATAGATAAATATTCTTTAGATATAGAAGGAATTAATAGCGAAATAACTAAAATAGACTTTTCAAACCCAGATGCAGAAACGATAATAGGTTTAGAACCAGATGTAGTTATAGCATCAGGACATAATAAGACAGGATCAGCAGAAGATCCATTCAAGGCAATAAGTGAAGCTGGAATACCAGTAGTTTACATACCAAGTAGTGACAGTATAGAAGGAATATATAAAGATATAGAATTTATAGCAGAAGTTGTAAATGAAGAAGAAAAAGGTCAAGAAATAATAGATGAAATGAAGAGTAAGGTAAGTGAAATAAAAGCTATAGGTGAAAAAATAGAAGAAAAGAAAACTGTATACTTTGAAATATCACCTGCTCCTAATCTTTACAGTTTTGGAAACGCTACATTTTTAAATGAAATGATAGAAATTGTAGGAGCTAAAAATATATTCTCAGATGAAGAGGGATGGATATCTCCAACAGCAGAATCTGTAATAAATGCAAATCCAGATGTAATAATAACAAATGCATCATATATGGAAAATCCAACAGAAGAGATCAAATCTAGGGATGCTTGGGAAAATATAACTGCAATAAAAAATAATGCAGTATATTTAGTTGATAAAAATGCATCGTCACGTCCATCTCAAAATGCAATAAAAGCTTTAGAAGAAATAGCTAAGGCAGTATATCCAGAGTACTATGGAAAATAAGAAAAAGGCAATAATAAGTATTTTACTAGCACTTATCATTATAGGTATTGGAACTTCAATTGGAAGTTCCAATATTAATTTATTAGAAACTATATCAATATTAGTAAATAAAGTGTTTAATATACCTTTGATGGAAGGAATTGAGGCGAAAAATATAGGTATAGTATGGAAATTAAGACTACCTAGAGTGCTATTAGCATTTTTTGTTGGAGGATGCTTGGCAACTAGTGGAGCTGTGGTGCAATCAATCTTAAAAAATCAATTAGCATCTCCTTATACATTGGGAGTATCATCGGGAGCATCGTTAGGAGCAGGATTAGTAATAATTACAGGGGTAGCTGTACCTGTTGTAAGCAGTTTTACCCTACCTCTAGTAGGATTTTTATTTGGATTAGGAACTGTATATATAGTTTTAGCATTTTCATCTAAAATAGATAAAACTATGTCGAATAATACAGTTATATTATCAGGTATGGTATTTTCTCTATTTGTAAATGCTATACTAACTACATTAACGGCACTATTTTCTGAAGACTTAAAAAGTATATCTCTTTGGCAAATGGGAAGCTTTTCTATGAAAGGTTGGAGTTATGTGAAACTTATTATACCATTTGCAGTATTAGGTATGCTTGGTATAATGAGGTATATTAGAGAAATGGATATTATAACTTTTGGAGAAGAACATGCTAAAACTGTTGGTGTGGAAACATCTAAAGTTAAAAGTAAATTATTCATTTATAGTGCAATGCTTACAGGAGGAGCAATATCTTTAAGTGGAACTATAGGCTTTATAGATTTAATAGCACCTCATTTCGTTAGGAGAATATTTGGTTCGAAACATAAGTATGTAATACCAATGTCCTTTATTTGTGGTGGATGTTTAATGGTCATAGCGGATATTATTGCTAGAACTATAATTGTACCATCTGAATTACCAGTAGGTGCAGTAACAGCACTTATAGGGGCGCCATTCTTTGCATATGTGTATTTTAAAAAATAAAGGTGAGAAATATGTTAAAAATAAAAAATCTATATAGTGGATATGATGATTTAGATATAATAAAAGATATAAGTATAGACGTAAATAAAGGGGAGAATTTATTTATTATAGGACCAAATGGTTGTGGTAAAAGTACTCTTTTAAAATCTATAGCGAATGTTATTGACTATAGAGGTAATATAAAAATAGATGATAAAGAAGTATCATCCTTTGATAGAAAAACATTAGCTAAAAGAGTGGGATTAATGAGTCAAATATCAGAGATACATTTTCCTTATACAGTATATGACACAGTCTCTCTTGGAAGATATCCATATACTAAAGGTTTTTTTTCGTCTTTATCTAAAGAAGATATAAAAATAGTTTTAGATAATATAGAAAAGGTTGGCTTAACTAAAGAGAAAGATAAGATGATAACAGATTTATCAGGGGGTCAATTACAAAGAGTATTTTTAGCTAAATTATTTTCTCAAGATCCAGATATAATACTTCTTGATGAACCTACTAACCATCTAGACTATAAATACCAAATTGAATTATTAGAATATGTAAAGATTTGGTCTAAGTCAAAAAATAAGATAGTAGTTGGAGTATTGCATGATTTAAACTTAGTACATAATTTTGCAGACAATGTTATTATGCTAGATAAAGGTGTAATTGTATCTAAAGGTAAAACAAAAGAAGTTTTAAATGGTTTTAAATTAAAAGATGTTTATGATATAGATATCAAAGAATTTATGTTAAAAGCACTAAATAAATGGAATGAGAAATAAAGTAGAATTTTTATCCTAATATAGTATAAGATTGTCATAGTACAGATATAAAAGTATAATAATAAAGATGAAATTTAAAAAAATAAACTTTATTAGGAGGTACATTTATGCCACAAATAAAAATAAGAGGAATAAATGAAAATGATATTTGTAAAATAAGTGAGAAGATGATAGATGAATTGGTAGATGCAGTAAAATGCCCAAGAGATTATTTTGAAATTGAGTGCATAAAATCCGTAGCAATAAGAAATGGAAAAATATCTGAAGTATATCCTTTTGTAGAGGTTGCTTGGTTTGATAGAGGACAAGAAGTTCAAGATATTGTTGCAAATATAATAACAAATAATATAAGAGAAAATTTAAATGTAGAAAGTATGGATTTGGCTTTTACAGTATTTGAAAAAGAAAGGTATTATGAAAATGGTGAGCATTTCTAAATAAAATATTAAATTTATGAATTAAAATGTTATTTCTTGCAAAAAGTAATCCTATAAAACTAAGGAGGGAGACTTATGTCAGGAAATAACAATAATGTAAAAAAATTAACCTTAGTATCGTTAATATTAATGATATTCACATCAGTATTTGGTTTTGCTAATATGCCTAGAGCCTTCTATTTAATGGGATATGCAGCAATACCTTGGTATATTCTTAGTGCTATACTATTTTTTATACCATATGCATTTATGATGTCAGAGTATGGTGCAGCGTATCAGAATGAAACTGGCGGTATATACTCATGGATGGAGCGTTCTGTAGGTGCAAAATATGCTTTTATATCTACATTTATGTGGTATGCATCTTACATAGTATGGATGGTAAGTACATCATCTTCATTATGGATACCATTTTCAAATGCAATATTTGGATATGATAAAACTTCAGAATGGTCTATATTAGGATTAAATGCTACTCAAACATTAGGAATACTAGCTGTAATATGGATTATAGTGGTTACATATGTATCTACAAAAGGAATTGAAAAAATAACAAAAATAACGTCAGTAGGTGGATCTGCAGTAGCCTTACTAAATATAGTTTTATTAGTAGGTGGTATAATAGTATTATTTTTGAATAAAGGAAAACTAGCACAGCCAATAGTAGATATTTCTAAAAGCTTTACTGTTTCGCCTAACCCAGCTTATAAAACTATGATAAGTATATTTTCATTTTTGGCATATGCAATTTTTGCATTTGGTGGTTTAGAAGTTATAGGTGGACTTGTTGATCAAACTGAAAATGCTGAAAGTACATTCCCAAAAGGTGTCACAATAGCTGCTGTTGTAATAGCAATAGGATATTCTATAGGAATATTTGCTTGTGGATTATTTACTAACTGGCAAAATGTACTATCCGTAGAAGGTGTTCATATGGGGAATGTAGCTTATATTTTAATGCAAAACCTAGGGTTTGAGTTAGGAGTTGCCTTTGGAGTTGGAGCAGATACCGCTTTAACTATAGGATTATGGATAGCGAGATTTACAGGTTTATCGATGTTCTTAGCTTTAAGTGGTGCATTTTTTACATTGACATACTCACCTTTAAAGACTTTAATACAAGGATCTCCACAGGAAGTATGGCCAGGTAATTTTGCTAAGATTGAAAATGGAATGCCTATAAATGCTATGAAAGTACAAGCAACAATAGTTATTGTATTAATTTTATTAGTATCATTTGGTGGTAAAGGAGCATCTGAGTTTTTCTCATTATTAGTTTCGATGACCAATGTAGCTATGACAATACCATATGTGCTATTAGCTGCAGCATTTCCAGCATTTAAGAAAAAGCAACTAAAGGGAGAGGTTTCAAGCCCATTTATGGTTTATAAAACTTATTCAATATCTTTAATTGCTACAGTTATAGTTTGTATAGTAGTTAGTTTTGCAAATGTATTCTCTATAATAGAACCTTCTCTAAATGGAAGAATGTTAGATACTATTATGATGATAGCAGGACCATTAATATTTTCCTTAATAGCATTTATACTATATAGCAATTATGAAAAAAAATATAAGAAAAAGTAAAAAAATATATAGATAAAGAACTTATTTAAGTAAAATTTTATAAGTTCTTTTCTTTTATTGAATTGTGCAAAATATACAGAAATTTTAAATTATTTCTTGTAAAACTATTGAAATATGTATAATTTTAATGTAAACTATTAATTGTTAAAAAGTTAATAAACTAAACATCTGGGGTGATATATTATGAAAGGTATAGTAGCTAGTACAATAGGATTTATTTCGAAAACGTTTCCAGCTTTATATTCTACTTTCTATTTAGATTATTTAAAGCAATATTCAAGTTCATATGATGTTAATAAAACTCAGCTTAGAGCATTAGTTTTCGTAAACAATAATGGTCCAATAAGTATGACTGATTTATGTGCAAAGTTAAACATTGAGAAGGGGAGTTTAACAAGCATGGTAGATGACTTAACAGATAAAGGATATGTTGTAAGGGAGAAAGATGCTTCAGATAGAAGAAAGTACTTAATAACTATAACTGAAAATGGTAAAAATGTTGCATTAGACTTTATGGGGAAATTAAGTAATAGTCTTGAAGAAAAGCTTTTTAAATTAACTGAAGAAGAACAAAGTAAGTATATGGAAGCAATAGGAACATTACAAACAATTCTAAATAAAGAAAATTTAGGATAAAAGATAGGGAGTTTTATAAAATATAATAAAAGAGATCTAAGTGTAGTATATAAAATATTACTAAATTAGATCTCTTTTACTTTTTATATATCATAAAAATTTGAATGAAAATTATGAAAATTCAAGTTAAATTTCAGCCTTTACTTTTGAATTTACATATTCCTCTAATCCTTCTTTTAAAAGTTTTGCAGCTTTTGATAAATCTTTTTCATTTAGGATATAAGCTAATCTTATTTCATCTTTTCCTAAATCTGGGGTAGTGTAAAATCCTTGAGCAGGGCAAACCATAACTGTTTCATTATCTCTACTAAACTCATTTAGCATCCATATTGCAAAATCTTCGGAATCCTCAACTGGAAGTTTTGCCAAAATATAAAATGCACCAGGTGGTTTTTTACAAATAACCCCCTCTACTTTCATAAGCTCATTATATAATACATCTCTTCTTTTTTCATATTCCTCTTTTATTTCTTTAAAATAAGAACTTGGTATTTCATATAACTTAGATGCACCTATTTGATCAAGTGTAGCAACACACAATCTACCTTGACATAATTTTAAAATTTGGGCAATTAAAGTTTTATCCTTACAAGCAAGAGAACCTATTCTAGCTCCACAGGCACTATATCTCTTAGAAACACTATCAATAATAATTACTCTATCTTCTACATCTTTTATATTGCCAAAGCTAAAGTATTTTCTATCATCATAAATAAATTCTCTATAAACTTCATCTGAAATAATCCATAAATCATGTTCAATTGCTATTTCAGATAACATCTTTATTTCATCTAATGTGAAAACTGCACCTGTTGGATTTCCAGGATTAGATAATAAGATTGCTTTAGTTTTTTTATCAATTTTAGATATAATATCTTCTTTATTAGGAAGATGGAACCCATTTTCAGCGGTAGTCGTTATAGGATTAATATTTACATTTATACTTTGAGTAAATCCTAAGTAGTTTGTATAGAATGGTTCTGGAGATATTACATTATCACCAGGATCACATACTGCCATTAGAGCAAATAATAAACCTTCACTTCCCCCATTTGTTACTAATAGTTCATCTTTATCAAACTCAATATTATAATTACGATAATACTTTTGAATAGATTCAATTAAACTACTCATACCATTAGATGGACAATACTTTAAAACATCTTTATCGAAATTTTGAACCGCATTAAAAAATTCTTTAGGAGTTTTAATATCAGGTTGCCCAATATTTAAGTGATATACTTTAACCCCATTCTTTATTGCTTTTTCCTCAAAAGGTGCTAGTTTTCTAATTGGAGATGACTGCATAGAGCTAACCCTTTGTGAATACTTCATTAAAATTTCACCCCTTTAATTAAATTTTTCCTTAAGATTAATACTAACAGATATAATCTTAAAAATCATTATAAACTAAAAAAATATTTGTTTAGACAAAATATAATTTAAACAACTATTAAAAATAGATGTGTAAGATAGAATTATATTTGAATTTTATAGAAAAATAAAGTATATGTAATAATAGAGTTTGTATTTTACTGAAAAAATCAATTATAATAAAATTAATATGCGATTTTAATCTAAGAGGTGCGAGTTATGAAAGAATTAAGAAGAGATCCTATTACAAATGATATAGTTGTACTTGCAAAAAATAGATCAAAGAGACCTATGGATAAGGTGAATAACCAAAATGATAAAGAAGTTATAGAAGAATATAGAAAAGATTGCCCTTTTTGTAGAGGGAATGAAAAGCATACTGAAAAATGTACTTTTGAAATCAAAGGAGAAGATGGTTGGATAGTTAGATCTGTATATAATAAATTTCCTATAGTTGATTCACTATCAGAAGAAATTTTTGGACATCATGAAGTAATGATTGATACGAATAGACACAATGGTAATTTTTATAATATGAGTGAAGAAGAATTTTTTTATTTATTAAAAATGTATAAAGATAGATATGTGTTTATGGCTAAAAATGAACAAGTTAAATATATAAGTATATTTAAAAATTTTTTAAGAAGAGCAGGAGCATCCTTAATTCATCCACATTCGCAAATAATATCTTTATCAATAGTGCCACCAGAGGTAGAAAATGAAATAAATATATCTAAAAGATATTATGAAAAAAATAATAAATCATTATATGAATATATTATTGAAAGTGAATTGAAATATCAAGAAAGAGTTATATACGATAATAAAGATTATTTATTAGTAGTACCTGAAATTGCTAAGTATGGTGGTGAGATAAGGCTTTTCTTTAAAAGTAAAAAAAGATTTGAAGAATTAAAAGAGGCTGAATTAAAAGAGTTAGGTAGAATATTAGAAAGATTATTTAAAAAAATGTATGAAGTACATGGGTATAATCCTTTTAATATTTGTATACATACTCACCCAATAAATACAGATGAAAAACATGAAGAACATTTTAGAACTCATATCCATATAATTCCAAGAAAATATAGTTTTGGAGGGTTTGAGCTATCTACAGATTTATATGTATCATCAATTAATGCAGATGAATTAGCAAAAAAATTAAGATTTGATTAGTAAAAGAATTGATTATAACTTATAAATAAGGGTAATTTATATAATATAATCGTA
The DNA here is from genome assembly GCF_012317385.1 of Romboutsia sp. CE17. Classification (GTDB taxonomy): domain Bacteria; phylum Bacillota; class Clostridia; order Peptostreptococcales; family Peptostreptococcaceae; genus Romboutsia_E. The sequence continues at coordinate 1,791,837 of NZ_CP051144.1, read as the reverse complement.
AAAGTATATTATATAAATTTATTATACAATAACTACATAAATAGGAGGACATAATGAAATTTATATCTTGGAATGTTAACGGACTTAGAGCATGTGTTACTAAGGGATTTTTAGATTTTTTCAAAGAAGTAAATGCAGATATTTTTTGTTTACAAGAAACTAAGCTTCAAGAGGGACAAATCGATTTAGACTTAGAAGGTTATTATCAATATTGGAATTATGCACAAAAGAAAGGTTATTCTGGAACTGCAATATTTACAAAAGTAGAACCAATAAGTGTAACTTATGGAATCGGTATTGAAGAGCATGATACTGAAGGAAGAGTAATAACTTTAGAATTTGAAGATTTTCATTTTGTAACAGTTTATACACCAAATTCACAAAGTGAATTAAAAAGATTAGACTATAGAATGAAGTGGGAAGATGATTTTAGAGAATACTTATTAAAATTAGATAGTAAAAAACCTGTAATAATGTGTGGAGATTTAAATGTAGCTCACAAAGAAATAGATTTAAAAAATCCTAAAACAAATAGAAAAAATGCAGGATTTACAGATGAAGAAAGAAATAAATTTACAGAATTTTTAGAGTCTGGATTTATAGATACATATAGATTCTTTAATCCAGATAAAACAGATATATATTCTTGGTGGTCATATAGATTTAAAGCAAGAGAAAAGAATGCAGGCTGGAGAATAGATTATTTCTGTGCTTCTAAAAAATTAGAAGATAGATTAGTAAGTGCTGATATACATACAGAAGTATTAGGTTCAGATCACTGTCCGGTAGAATTGGTCATAAAATAAATAATATATTAAATAAAGATTTCATTAAATTTTTTAATGGAGTCTTTATTTATTTAAGTAAAAAAATATATATGTAAATAAATAATATTAATATCAATGGAATAAATAAATCTAACAATTCATACTATTTATAGTAATAAAACTATGAAAATAATCACTTAAACTATATTTTCGAGGGGGATAAATAGATGAATTTATTAGAGTTAAAAAGTAAGTTAGAAAAAGGTAAAGCACTACAAGGTGAAGTAGTATACATAAAAGAAGATAATCTTATATCTGGTATAAATTCAGTATATAAAAATCAAGAAGATAAAAGTGTTGTTTTAATAAAATCTAATGAAGAAACTATAAAAGTAGATAATCTATTAGAAATATTAAATGAAATATATGCTTTAGTAGGTGATGTAGAGATTTTTATTTGTGATGGAGAGTTAAGTAGAGATAATATAAGAAGTATAGAATCTGTAGAGTTCGCACAGTATGAATTAACAAAAATGTTATTTATAAATGTATAGAAATAACTTTGAAAGAAATAGACCTACAGTTAATGCTATCTTAGCTATATAAACTTTAAGTAAAGGCCTACCTTATATCTAATTTAGGATTATATGTGTTAAATGAAGTTATAGAATTAATATAATAAAAAGATAAGCTAAAGCATTATGGCTTTTAGCTTATCTTTTTTTGAAATTTACTTTTTTATCCTTAGATTCTATTACAAATTGATTAGTTCTTCCCATTTTATATGCTAAATCTATTATTTTCTTTTCTTCTTTAGTTAATGATCTCTCTAAGATTTTCTCAAACTCATTGAATAGTTTTTCGTAATCAACTTCTTTTTTTGATTTACGCTTAGATTGAGATAGCTTAATTGGAGTATAAATATAAACATCTGGAACAATAGATGGATTATTTATTTTTATAAATATTTGAGCTGTATAATAGGCATCATTTAATGCATTATGATAGGATTTATCTTGATTTAAGCCTAATATAGAAATTGCATTTTGAAGTCCAATGCTTTTTCCAGCTGGGTTATTAAAATATTTAGATGCATGCTCTTGTATATTAATATAAGATTTAGGTAAAAGCTTCGATGGTAAATCGTAATAATTTACATTTCTATAAAGTTCTTTTAAATCTCCTGTTCCCCATACAACTAAAATATTCTTTTTTGAAGATATAAACTTCTTAAAGTCTTTGAATACTTGAGGAAAACTCTCAGCATCTTTTACATCATCTTCAGTTATATTAGTCATTTTTTTTATAAAAGGATGAATATCTTTGTAAATCTCAGGTTTTACATATGCATTAAAAGTATCTATCATATTAAAGTTTGAATCTAACTTTATTGCACCTATTTGTATTATTTCAAAAGGGCACTTTTCATTAGAAACAGTTTTATTAAGAGTTTTATCAAATCCCTGATTAAACTCTAAATCAAAAATTATATATTCCATAATTTTCTCTCCTAAAATTTCTTGACATAACTTGGTATAAAAATTCTTATTATAATTAATAGTATACCCTATATTAATAAAAATTTGAAATGTTACGATTAAAAATAGCATTAATTTAGTATATAAAAAGTTAAATAAAATATATTTTCAGAATAATTATATAAATAAAACATTAAATATTGCGAACCTTTATTCTATAAGATATAATAATATAAAGTTTAAAACGAATAAATAATAGACAGGATAAAGATATGTTATTTATCGCAACATAAGGGGGAAATATATATGATAAATTTATTGCACGTTATAGAAAAAGAAAGATACGATGCAAATGAATTAAAAACTTTATTATCAGAGCATAAACATATAAAATTCGTTTCACTATTTGGGGTGGACTTAGGTGGAAATGCAACTGATGAGAAAATACCAATGGATTTATTCTTAGATGATATAGAAAGCTTCTTATCTTCAGCTGTTCAAACAGATGGTTCAAGTGTTGAGCTTTATGAAATAGCTACGTTAAATAATGCTAAGGTTGATTTAATGCCAGATGAAAGTAGTAGATGGTATGTTGATTATAATTTAGATCATATAGATGAAGAAACTAATTTACCAGTTGGTACATTAAAAATTCCAGCATTCTTAATACATGACAATAAAAAGGTTTGTTCTAGAGGAATACTTCAAAAAGCTGAAAATTATTTTAAAAGCTCTTTATTAGAAATATTTGAACAGTATCCTCATATGATAAAAAATATAGGAATAAATGATGTTAGTGAGATTGATAGTATATTATTAACTTCTGCAACTGAATTAGAGTTTTGGGTAAATACTCCAGAAGATAAAGCTGACTTTGAAGAGTTATCAGTATCGCAAAGTTTAAAAGAACAATACTGGAAAAGAACTCATGGATTAATAAGAACTTGTCTAGAAAAGACTTTAATAGCTCTTCAAGCTAAAGGAATATGTCCTGAAATGGCTCATAAAGAGGTTGGAGGAATTCAAAGTACTATAAGTATAGATGGTAAAATAAATCATGCTATGGAACAATTAGAGGTTTCTTGGAAGTTCTCTTCGCCATTACAAGCTGCTGATAATGAATTAGTTGTAAGAGAGGTTATAGAGGATATATTTACAACTAATGGATTAGAGGTTACATTTAAGGCAAAACCTATACATGGTGTTGCAGGTAGCGGAAAGCATACTCATGTTGGTGTAAGTGCAAAATTAAAGGACGGAAGATTAAAAAATTTATTTGCCCCAGCAGATATGTCTAAAGATTATTTAAGTGAAATAGGATACGGAGCATTAATGGGATTATTAAATAATTATGAAGTATTAAATCCATTTGTAGCATCTACAAATGATGCATTTAATAGATTAGTTCCAGGATTTGAAGCCCCAGTTTGTATAGTTACTTCATTAGGTCATACTTATGAAACACCATCAAGAAATAGATCTGTTCTTGTAGGACTAGTAAGAGATGTTAAAAACCCAAAAACTTTAAGATTTGAGTTAAGATCACCAAATCCTTTATCAAATGTTTATTTAATAATAGCAGGCTGCTACCAAACTATGTTACATGGTATAAAGGCTGTAGCTAAGAGCAAACTTACAACTAAAGATCTTGAAAAGGAATTATCTAAGGATGTTGGTGAAGTCAGCTTCTATTTAGATAAAAATAGAGCTTATAGAGATGAAAATAATGTATTTGAATATTATTCATTAGAAGAAAGAAATCAAAGATTCTCAGCACCACCTGCAACGGTGTATGAAAATGTAAAAGCTTTTGATTTATACTCAGATAAATTAGAATCTTTAAAGCAAGGTGGAGTATTTACAGATAAAATAATAAACTCATTCAAAGTAGGTTCTATTGATAAATGGAAGAAAGAATTAGAAAATAGAATAATAAAATCTTATTCTGCAAGAATAAGAAACTATGTAAAGCTACATACAAAGGAAAATATGGATGCTTTAGATGAAGTTATGTGGAATTCAATCTCAGATATTAAATTTAATGTAATGAAAGATACTTTAACAAGAAAATCTTTATTTAGTCAAATAAGAGAATCTATAGAAAATGAAGATTATGAAACTGTTTCTAATCTTCAATTAGAATTAAAGAAAAATATGACAGAAATAAGATCATTATATATAAAATATAAGAGAAATATATATTAATTAAATAAAAAAGGCTATTCCAAAACAATGTTGTTTTGGGATAGCTTTTTTATGATTTAGGGAATTATAGCGAATTGAATAAAAAAAATTAACTTAGTCTATATTAATATATAGTTGCAAAAGGAGGATAAAAAATGAATGAATATTTTAAGAATGTGATATATAAACTATGTATATCACTAGTATTATTAATATCATTAAGTTCTTATAATACATCTTATGCGTTAAGTGTAGAAGATAAAGTAGATATTTTAATACAAAATCAAGAAACACAAAAAAATTTAAATGAAAAAATTAAAGAGCTAGATAATATATTAGAAAGTAAAAATAAAGAATTAGATAATGTAAAAGATTACATAGATAATGAAGGAAATGAAAAAATAGAGGTTATTACTATAAGCTTTGTACCTAAGGAAGAAGAATACGATGAAAGTGAAAAAATTACATCAGAGATAATAACATTAGAGCAAAATAAAAGTGTTTTAGAAGAAGAATTGCAAGATAATATTATAGAAGGTGTTAAATTAGAAAAGAGTATAGAAGAAGAAGTCTCTATGCAATTAAAAGAAGAAGGTAGTGAGTTTATAGAAGGGATATGGCCATTAAATGACTATAAAGATATAAGTTCTGGATTTGGATATAGAATACATCCAATTACACAAGTTAAGAGTTTTCATAAGGGTATAGATATCCCAGCGCCACAAGACACTGATGTATTAGCAACTGATAGCGGAGTTGTAATATTTTCTGGTTATCAAAATGGTTATGGAAATGTAGTTAAAATAAAGCATTTTGATGGTAAAATCACAGTTTATGCACATAACAACTCAAATGTAGTATCTAAAGGAGATATAGTAAAGCAAGGTCAAGTTATATCTAAAGTTGGGACAACAGGAAATTCTACAGGTAACCATGTCCATTTTGAAATAATCGTAAATGACGAAAATATAAATCCTATAAAGGGGATAATAAGATAAAAAAGATATTAGGTATAATAAATAATTTATACCTAATATCTTTTTTATCTTAATGAAACTACATTATGATAAGAAATATATATAAATGATAACATTAAAGGATTTATAAAATATAGGTAGAATTTTTATATTTATATAAGATATAAGGGGTACAAATTGTTAAAGAGAATAATAAATTATGTTTGGGGGAAGTGGTAAAAATAAAAAGCAAAATATTAACAGATTTTATAATTTATATTGCATCACCTATAATAATTTATATGGTAGGTGGAATCAAATTTTTTAACTCTAACGTATTTTATTTACTTTTAGGCTTAGTAATATACTCAATGTATACAAAGTATAGTCAAAATAGAATTACTATATCAGGAATATTAATTATGATACTAATAACAGTATATATTTATTTTTCAGGGAATGAATCTAATGATTTTAATTTATACATTTCTAATACATATTTATTTGGAATAGCTGCAGCTGTTGTACTGATATTAGATTTATTTAATAAAAACATATTTAACCAAATATATATAGATGTTTTGAATACAAAACTAAGTAATAAAGTAATAATAAATAGCCTTATTAGAAAAAGAAAATTAGAAAAGAATTTTAACTTATTATCAAACGTAATAGTGCTGTACTTAATTATAGATTTACTTATACGAATCTTTTCTATAACTAGTTACGGTGTTAGAGAATATAAAAAAATTTTCAATCTAGAAGTATTAAATTTATTTATATTCTTATGCATTTTGGTTTATCATGTGTATAAAATTATATTAAAAACAATTGAAGACAAATCTTTATCTAATAAAGATAATTTAAATAAGATAAAAGAAGGAAGAGTTATAAAATTAAATCAATATAGAAAGAGCTAATAAATAAAATATATTATAAAAGGTGTAAAGTTATATTTAAACTTTACACCTTTTTATTATCTAAAATTATGAAGCTAATCAAAGTATAAGTTATTGGTTGTATGTATTAATTAAATTAGTATTAATTTTTATTTTCTATTAATTCAGAAATATATTTATAGATTTTTTCCGGGTAAATAGTATTTCTAAAGTCTGATATATTTTCTAACATAAATTTAATTAGAGAATTAAATTTACTTGAAACTATAGATTTAAAAATTTCCTTTAAATCATCTTCATCACTATAAATTATACCGATTCCTTTATCTACTATAAACTTAGCATTTTCTATTTCTTGACCTACTTTTGGAAGTCTTACAATTATAGGTGTTTTAGAATGAATAGCTTCAAATAAAGTGGCTCCACCTGGTTTAGTAAGCATTAGGTCGTATTCTTTTATTAATTCATGCATATTAGTAACAAATCCAAGGACTTTTATATTATTAACTGGTTTTTTTTCTGTTAGATGTTCATAAAGTTTTTTATTTTTGCCAGTAACAATTGTAACTTCAATAACATCTTTATATATACCGACAAACTTATCTATCCAATGCATAAAGTTTTCGTCAAAATCAAATAAACCACGTCCACCGCCTAATAATAATAATCTATACTTACCGGGTATGTATTCTCTTTCTTCGACATAGAAATTTTTATTTATAGGTACACCCGTAACCTTTATAGATTCTGGGGATATTCCTTTTTGAACTAATCTATTTCTAATTTCTTGGCTAGGAACAAAATACATATCAGTGTTAGGATAAATCCACTCTAAACTATCAACAACATCTGTAATAACAGTTACACAAGGTATAGGATTATCTTTATGTTTTAGATTAAAATTATATACACAAGAAGCCGCTAATGGAAATGTAGATATAATTAAATCAGGATTTACATCAATTATATACTCTGATAACTTTGGAGTATATATCATATGAGAAATATCATATTTTGAGCTAAAAGATTTTTTTAAGTAGTAGTAATAATTATAAAGTTCTGGCATATACTTTGTGTTATTTTCGTACATTTTAACCATAGGTTTATTTATTCTAGGCAGACTTGCATTTATAAAATTTTGTATCACTATATTGTAATTATCATTATATTCACATATATAATCTTTAATTGCATTTGCAGCACTAATATGGCCTGCACCAAATTGAGCTGTTAATATTAAAATTGTTTTATTATTTTGTTCTGAACTCAATATATCACCTCTATAAAGATTTATAGTATTTTATCATATTTATAGTATTATACATTATGATATTCAGTATAAGCAATGGTATTAATTTTATTAATGAAGAAGGAAATATAAAATTAAGGTTGAAAAAGTATACAGAGGTGAAAATATGGAAGGAATAAATAAGAATAAAAACTATGAGGCAAAAGGTAATGAAAGCGAATCTTTAACTATACTCGAAATGATTATTTATTCAATTATAGGAATATGTATATTTTTTATACCTATAAATTTGAATTACCAAACTCAGACCTTGTTATACCATATTACCGATAAAATTCAATCAGACTATAAAACATTTATACAAGTATGTATAATTTTATTTATATCTTTAGGAAGTATAAAATCATTTATTAAGAAAGATAAAAGTAAGATTATATTATTTTTTAGGATTTTAAGTATATTAATTTTAATAAATATATTTTATGGACAAAATTATATATTTTTTAAAAATGATAACACAGTATTAATTATAAAAGAATTAGTATTTAATTTATCTATAGTACTTCCAATTTCAGCAATCTTTATGCCATTTATATTAAATTATGGATTATTAGAAATAGTAGAGTCATACTGCCACCCAATTATGAAAAAGCTATTTAAAGTCAGTGGAAAAGTAGTATTAAATATATTGATATTCGTATTTACAGATTGTTTTTGTGGACTTTATATGGCAAATAAACTGTATAATCAAGGAAAACTTAGATTAAATGAGTTATACATGTTGATTTTAAATTTTTCTATTATATCATTTTCCATGTTTAGATACACCTATGTAGAATTAAGTATAAATAATTTAAGTTTTATTTTTATTACTTTGTTAATACTAATACTTAGTAATATGATTTTATGTAGAATTTATCCTTTAAGTAAAATAAAAAAATCATATTATATAAAAACTAATTATAGAGAGAGTATACACAGGAAATATAAGTTTAAAAAAGGTATAAATAAGTACTTACAAAATAAAGAAGATAAGAAAATGATCTTGTATATATTAGATAATCTAGAAGAAGTTATCAATTTAAATATGACCTTAATACCAAATATACTAATAATATTTTTTATTAGTGATTTTATTTTTTATAATGAAGATATAGTTTATATTTTTAGTAAAATATTTTATCCAATTATAAATATGCTTAATCTTTCAGACGTGGAACTAATAAGTAAATCTATTATTTATAGCTTTTATAATGAGATAATAGCAATAGAGCTTATAAATATGAATATATCTGACAATATAAAATTGCTAATTGGATTATTATTTGTGTTAAAAGGAACTACTTTAACGAGCAATATAGCTTATATAACTGGTTCTAAATTAGAATTAGATAAGAAATACTTTATTTTGGTATATTTAGAACGAATTTTTCTTATATTAATTTTATATGCATCGATATATTATTGCTACACAGGATATATAATGTAAAAAGTTAATATAATTCATTGTGGTTATATGAGCTTATATTTTTAGGAGGCTTTATGAATAAAAAATTATTATATAAGTATATAAAAGAGTTATTAAGTATTCCTAGTCCTTCTGGATATACTGACCAAATTGAAAAGTACATAATAGAAGTATTAGAAGATCTAAATATAAAATATAAAATTAGCAATAAAGGCAATATCATAGTAACTATAAACGGAGAAGACAATGAAAATGCAACTACATTTTCAGCACATGTAGATACTTTAGGAGCATTAGTAAAAGAAATTAAAGATAATGGGAGATTAACTATTAGTTTAATTGGAGACTATGTAGTAAGTTCTGTAGAGGGTGAAAATTGTATAATACACACTAGGAGCAATAAAACTTATGAGGGGACTTTACAAAATATAATGCCTTCTATTCATGTATATGGAGAGGAATCAAAAGAAATTGAAAGAAGTGTAGAAAATTACGAAATAATAATAGATGAAGAAGTTTTTTCTAAAGAAGATGTCAAAAGTTTAGGTATAAATATTGGAGATATAATTTCCTTTGATACAAAGATAAAAATAACTGATTCAGGATTTATTAAAGGAAGGTACTTAGATGATAAAGTAGCTGTAGCAGCAGTTTTATATATAATTAATTATATAAAATTAAATGAAATAAATCTAAAAAATACTATTCATTTTTTATTTAGTAATTATGAAGAAGTATGCCATGGAGCATCATCATTTATACCTGATAACACAAAAAATTTTATTGCCATTGACTTTGGGTGTATTGGAGAACATCAAAATTCTACTGAATATGATGTTAGTATATGTAGTAAAGATTCTAATGGACCATATGACTATGAGCTTTTAAATGATATTATTAATATATGTGATGATAATAACATTAGTTATAAGATAGATGTGTATGATAATTATGGATCGGATGCTATTACTGCAATAAAAGCAGGTTTAGATGCTAAGTTTGCTTTAATAGGACCAGGAATATACGCATCTCATGCTTATGAGAGAACTAATATAAAATCTATTGAAGAAACGATAAGATTAATTATTAAATATATAAGTAAATAAATATGACCTCAAAATTTTATATTTTGAGGTCATATTTATTTTTACTATTGTGCAATACACAATACTGTGTTAGTATATGTGTATAAAATACTACTGTGTAATGCATAATACTATGCAAAAGAGAAGGGAGGTACTTGATGAATACCCAATTTAGAAAAGGCGTTTTAGAAATATGTGTACTAGCTTTAATATCTAAGAAGGATATGTACGGATATGAAATTGTTCAAAATATTTCTAAAGTTATAGATGTTAATGAAGGAACTATATATCCAATACTAAGAAGACTTACAAAGGATGAATACTTTGAAACTTATATATTAGAATCTAACGAAGGTCCAGCTAGAAAATACTATAAAATAACACCTGCAGGTAGAGGAAATCTAGATAAATTAATGAAAGAATGGAAAGAGTTTGTAGGTGCGGTAAATATTATACTAAATGAATATTAAGGAGGTAAGAATCTTGAATAAAAATGAATTTTTAGAAATACTAAAAGACTATCTAAGAAAAGATTTTTCAGATGATGAAGTTAATGATATATTGAGAGACTATGAAGAATATTTTGTAGATGGATTGATTGAGGGAAAAAGTGATATGGAAATAATATCAGCATTAGGATCTCCAAAAGCTATAGCAAAAGAGCTAATATCTCAAATAAAAGAAAAAGATGAAAGTAAGCAGCTTAAAAATAACAAGACTATAAACCATTTTAGTGATGAATATAAAAAGTTAAAAATTAAGGCTAAGGATAAGTTTAGTAAGGGAAAGAGCTATATAAGTGAAAAGCTTACTCCTGATTTATACAAGAAAAATTCGAAATTATCTACAAGAGCTATAAAAATAGTACTATTTTTATTATCTTTATTTTTATTAATACCAGCGTTTACTTTTATAGTAACTATGGTATGTATAGGTATTACCCTAGCTACATCTTTAATAGGTTTTGTAGTTGCAATGCCTTTTATTATTAAGTTTGTATGGGCAGTACCTGAAATAACATCAGTAGTAGTATTTGCATCAATATTTATAATAGGATGTGAAATTATTATATGGCAGATATATTTATTTTTTATAAGATTCTTTAGAAGATTATACAAACAATATATAAATTGGCTAAAAACAAGAAATATATATATAAATGCAAGTGAAAAAAAAGATAAGAACGAAAACAATGATAATTGGGAAGGAGAAGATGATTATGAATAAAAAACTTTCCGTATTTGCAATAATTTTAATAATAGTTGGATTAATTGGTACCATTTGGTCGGGAATAAATACAATGCCATATTTTATGAGGGAAATATCAAAAGCAGAGCAAGAAGCTATCAAAGAAGAAACTATATATAATGAAAGTATTGAAGATACTAAAAAGCTTACAATATATACAACAGAAAGTAATGTAACAGTTAAAAAGAATAATGAAAATAAAATAAAAGTAAATAAGCTTGGAAACGTTGATTATGCAAGATATGATGTTTCAAATAATGATAATAATTTAAGCATAAGTGAGGTTGAAAGTAATAAAAATTATGAATTTAAAATATTAGATTTTAAAGAGTTATTCAACTTAGGAATAAAATCTTTAGTTTCTATAAACAATTCTGGTTTAATAGTTTACATACCAGAAAATGTAGATTTAGAAGTAGTTACCCTTTATGGGAATTTAAATATAGACGATAACTTAAGTTTAAATAGTATATTATTTAAAACATCTAGTGGAGCAATATCTTTACCTAAGAAAATTAAAAATATAGATAAATTACAAATATTAAGTTCTAGCAATATTTATTTAGAGGTTACTGAACTTTTGGGAATAAATAGTTTAGATATAGAGTGTGAATACTTAAATATATATTCAAATGAAAGTTATAGCTTTATTGAAAATATAGAGGATTATATACCTGATAATATAAATATTAATCAATATAATGGCAATGAATATGAAGGTACTATACATATAAGTAGCAATATTCCAATATCTAAAAATTTAAGTATAAATTCTGCAAATAATCATGTATACTTGGATTTACCAATAGAAAGTTATAAGTTTAATTTTGATGCTAAGACATCAGATTATATAGAATTAAATTATGACTTATTATATGAAAATACAGTTCCAGAGAAAATTAAGCAAATTAAAGGTCTTATAAATAAAGATTTAGAAAAAATGGAAAAAGAATATAATATAAATGTGAAATGTAGACATCTTGAAATACAATAAATATAATATAATGTTAAAAAATAGAAAAATTCTTCAATATATGATATAATGTAAAAAATTCTATATTGAGGTATGCTTATGAATAAATTCAATACAGTTATATTTTTAAGCACTACTATTTTATTTGGTACTGCATGTTCAAATTTTAATGAAAGTACAACAGATATTCAAAATTTAGATAATATTACTGCAGTTGAAAGTAAAACGAGTAATAGTGAGACTTTAGCTATACAAATAGATTCAAAGGATGCATCTCAGTTTGTTGAAATAGAATACGATGCCAATAGTACTAATAAAGAAAAAGTTAATTTAATACTATCTACTATTTCAAAAGAGTGCTTTAATGGATTACCTATAAAGGCTAGTATTGTTAACAATAATTATGTAGAAATAAATCTTGAAGAATTTAAAGATGATTCTAAAGAAATTTCTTGGAAAGTTGATTACTTAAATGAGTATGCTAAATTTGATACTATAAATCTTATAGTTAAAAATATTTTACAAGATAATTATAAATCTAAATCCCTTAATATAAAAGAGGTAAGTGTTTACTATAATAACGAATTAATTACATTGGATTAATATAAAAAGGAATGTATTTATTGATAATACATTCCTTTTTATATTTTAGTAAAAAATATTCTTATATTAAAACTTTATAACACTGTTTAAGATAATTTCATTATCATCATCAGGATTAATATCTTGTAAATTATTTTTTTCAAGAATATCCTTTGATAAAAAGTTTTCTTTTGTTATATAATTAGCAATCGATAATATACCAATTCCAGCAAAAAGCTTTAGCTGTTGTTTTCCTATATATTTAAAGGTAGGTATTAAAATCTTTCTTCCTTTTTGGCTTAACAAAGCTGTTGTAGATAAAATTGTACCAGATGTAATTAAAGTGGTTAATAAAGGGTATTCACTAATAAAATTGGATTTACAATTACAATTACAATTATAATCACAATATTGATCTAATTCTTTTTTATTTTCGTTAGTAGAAGGCATAGAATCACTCCAATTTCATAAATTTAAAAGCTCTATTTATAGGTTATGCAATAAAGTAAATATTATAATTTATAAAATATGTTAAATTTAAAAAGCAAAATATAAAAATAAAAAACACTTAAATTTAGTAGATGATCCATAAAAGATAAATAATTAGTAACCAGTTTAAGTTGGAATCATATAATTATAGTAAACAACATAAGCCATGCTTATGAAATTTTAAATCTACAGCAAAGGGGTTTTGACACGTTATGAGAAAGAAAAAGAAACAATCTTGTTCATGCACTCCTCAGTATGATGCTTGCAATCCATGTGAAGAAAAAATGAATTGTAAACCTGCAAAACAAACTAAATCAGCTAATGTATGTTCATGTAATACAGCTTGTAAAAAGCCAATAAAAAAATATATAGATGATTTATGCGAGGATTATGAGATCACATGTGTTGATAAATGTGTAAATCTAGCTAAGAAAGCAGAAGAATTATTTGAAAAAGCATTAGATTATGATTGTAAGGCTAATGAGGCTTATAATCAAGCTAAAGAATGCGAGAAATCTGCTAAAGTATTAGAACAAAAAGCTAATAATTTATTACAAAATGCAAGTTGTACTGAAAGGGAAGCTAAGGCGGCAGAATGTAAGGCTCAGCAATTAATGCAAAAAGCGGAAGAACTTTGTGCTAAGGCAAAATGTTTATATCAAGAGGGGAAACAAATACAACAAGAAGCAGAAACTAACTGTGAAAGTGCAAAATGCTTATATGAAAAAGCGCAATGCTATAATGAAAAAGCTAAAGAGTTATATTCTCAAGCATTAAAATGTGATGAAAAAGCATTAGAATGCTATAAGAGTGCAGGAGAAAAAATAAAAGAATACGAAAGTAAATCTAAAAAATGTGAAGAAATGATTGAAAAATGTGGCTCTAAATTAGATAAATGTTCTAAAATGGATCCTTGTAAGACAGAAAAAACTTATGAATATGTAAAAGTAGAAGAAATTTGCAAAACATCTAAACCAAGTTGTACTTGTAAATATGAAGAATATGATTATTCTTGTAATCCTCCTAAGAAAAAATCTTATGGATGCAAAAGTCAGCCAGTACAAAATCAATGTAATATGAATCCATGTGATATGAACCAATATAACATGAATATGCATAATATGAAGACTTATAATCAAAGCAAACAACCTGAGACTATATATGTAGAAGACTGTGACCTTTGTACAGGAAATTTATGCTCAACTTATGTAAGTCCAATGTATGATATGACACCAATGCAATGTATGGGTAATATGTCAAGTAAATATCCATCTCTAGACATGCCATATATGAATCAAATACAAGATATAAATGACATGAACGATATGTGGATGAATTATTACATGCATATGCAAAATATGTATATGCAAAATATGATGCCATTTGATAAAATGTAATAAATTTAAATTCTAAAAAAAGAGCCTATTAAATGGCTCTTTTTTATATATTTAGGTAATAAGTATTTTAAGATAAATTGAATATACTAATAATAGACAAACTAAAATGATATTAAAATTTACTATTATATAATTATATGGTATATTAAATAATAGATTTTAGAAAAGATATAAAAGGTGGTGATTAATAGAGTGGATTTAAAAAAATATAAAGAAAGCATACTTTATTTAGTGTTTGGTGGTTTAACTTTTCTTGTAAATATGATTACATATGTACTTTTTACTAGAGTAGTTAAAGCCGATGTTTTAGTATCAAATTGTATTGCTTGGATTGTAGCGGTTTTATTTGCTTACGTGACAAATAAATTTTTTGTTTTTGAAAGTAGAGAAACTGATTTAAAATATATATTAAAAGAATTTAGAGCCTTTGTAAGTTGTAGAATTTTTTCTGGAGTAGTGGAATTAGTTATAATATTTGTAATGGCAACTTTAATGGGAATAAACGATTTATTTGTAAAGATAGTAACTAATGTAGTTGTTATTGTTTTAAACTTTATATTTAGTAAATTAATTATATTTAAAAAAAAGGATATAAGTATAAATAATAAGAGAGATGATTTTACTTATAATTAAATATACATAAAAAGATGTCCAAATATAGGACATCTTCTTTTATTCTATAGATCCTGAATATTCTTCAACGAAGTATAATGGTCTACCTTTTACTTCTATGAAAATTCTTCCTAAGTATTCACCTATAATACCTAATGATATTAGCTGAACAGCACTTAAGAACAATAATATGCAAACCATACTAGCATAACCTGGTACATCTACACCGAAAATTATAGTTTTAGAAAATACAAATATCATATATATGAAAGAAGCAATACCACTTAATATACCCATTAATGTAGAGATTCTAAGTGGCAGTATAGTAAAGGATACTATTCCTTCAATTGCTAAATCCATTAACTTAAAGTAATTCCATTTAGTTTGACCAGCAATTCTTGAATCTCTATCAAATTCTATTTCTTTTTTCTTAAAGCCTATTAAACTAAACATTCCTTTAGTATATCTTTGTCTTTCAGGAAAAGACTTTAAAGCTTCTATAGCTCTTCTGCTTAAAAGTCTGAAGTCTCCTGTATCTTTTTGTATAGGTACATCAGATACTTTTTGTAAAATTCTGTAGAAGGCTTTTGATGTAAACTTCTTAAGCCAAGTTTCGCCATCTCTGCTTCTTCTCTTAGCATAAACGTCATCATATCCTTCTTCATAGTATTTAACCATATCAACTATTAACTCAGGAGGATCTTGTAAGTCAGCATCTATTATAGCAACAGCTTCACCTGTAACATAGTCAAATGCCGCACCCATAGCAACTTCTTTGCCAAAGTTTCTAGATAAATTAACATAGCAAACTCTTTTATCAGCTTTGCGTAATGCCTTAACTATTTCTAAAGAGCTATCTTTGCTACCGTCATTGACAAATAGAAATTCTAACTCATAATCTTTTATTTGTTCTCCTAGAGCAACTAGCCTATTATATAAATGAGGAAGAGATTCCTCTTCATTATACATTGGTATTATTATAGATAATATTTTATTTTTCATATTAATCAACTCCAATTATTGAATTTACGTCATAATATTTAGCCATCCATTTGTTAATCCAAGACTCTTTATCGTCGCTAATATATCTACTACCTCTAAATGCATTATATTCACTTTGAACTTTAGGTATATTTTTAATTTCTATATCCAAATTTCCATTTTCTTTTTCTGTATTTATTGTAGAAATTTGAGTATTTATACTTTTGTAAGTTTTAACAATATCCTTATAAGCAGTATTGTAACTATAAGCAAATTTAATTGTAAATCCTATCAGAGCAACTGCTAAAATTATGTGTAATGATTTGAAATCAATAGATATATTTGAATAAATATTTCCAATTGCAATTATAACAAACACTATAGGTCCAAACCAAGTTCTAGCAGGTATCTGAGGAGAAACAACTAAAACTACTATTCCTGCAAGAGCAGATAATACATACATAAAAGATATAGTAAGTGATTTATTTATTAGTTGTATATTATTATTAGTTATTAGGAAGAAAGCTAAAACTACTAATAATAATATAGTAAGTCCAAACATAAGTGTAAATGAAGTACCAAATACATTTCCTATGTTTTTAAATATGTCTACTGTTTTATTAACTAAGTATTCTTTTCTAGCATTATTTCCAGGTGCAAGAGCTAAAAGCCCGAAGCTAATAGATCCAGAGAAGAATCCAGAAAATGCCCATTTAGGTATTCTTATATTTGTAAACTTATAGTAAGCCATAAATAACATAGTTAATAATATCATAGCTCCACCAGTATTTTCATTTGTCCAACCAGCTAAGAAACCTATGATAATCATAATAATGAAATTTAAAACACTATCTTTAAAATAATTTTCATTTTCAAGATGTTTTCTATATGGTAGTAAGAATAATAATATAATTAAAGTACACCATAAATAATTACCTGCACCTGATACCCATAGTATAGTTAGTCCAAATTGAGGTAAGAAGAACCATAATGATAATATTATACCTATCAATAATGGTATATTTATTTTTTTTGAAACGTTTGAGTGTAAGTAAATAAGTGTAGCTAGTCCAACAAAGGCAATTGAGTTAATAATATTGAAAAACTGCTTATCAAACATTAAGAAAAATTGAACTAAAGTATGTGCAGTAATTCTTCCTCCCCACATAAAGTAGTGGTTATACATAGATTTAATTATATCACTAAAACTTGAAATTCTTTCAACATTATCAGTAGGCATAAAAGATTCATACATAAAATGATATCTAAAATCATCTGAAGTAAAATGAGTATTCTTATTAAGAATATACATCATTCCAAATGTTAACAATAAAATAAGGAAAAAGGAAATTGTTTTACCAATAGAGTTTATTTCAGGATCATTATTTATGCTACTTTTAAATTTTAATGTATTGCTATTTTTTTTCAAAATTATTCCTCCTATATTAAGTCACAAAATATTTTAATCAATATTTTATATTATACATAATTAGAAGTATTTTTTAAACCTAGTTAATAGGAAAATTATAACTACATCTAATACCCATGGTTAATTATATTTTGATAATGAGATCAATATATGAGTCAATTATTAACATGATTAACTAAATATGTTAATATATAAGATTATGGGGGATAATTATATAATGAAATAATTTAGGGGTTAGTAAGTTGAGTTTATATAAATTTAAAATTTTCATAGGAGGTTAAATTATGAAGAAAATATATACAACTATATTAATTATTATAATGAGTTTAGGGCTAGTAGCATGTTCCAATGGTGTTAAGAAAGAAGAAGGTAATACATCGGATGAAAAAGTTAAAGTATATGCAACTATTTTTCCCATATATGACTTTACTAAAAATATAGGGAAAGATAAAATTGAATTAAATTATATTGTTCCACCATCATCTGAGCCACATGATTACGAAATAAGTGCAAAAACTATAAAAGACATACAAAATGCAGATTTACTTATAAAAAATGGTTTAGGAGTAGATGGGTTTGCTGATAATATAAAATCAGAATCAGAAAAATTGAACATTGTAGTAGCAAGTGAAGGAATTGAAAAAATTACATATGAAGAAGGAAGCCATGATGAGAATCATACTGAAGAAGAGCATGATCATGGTGAGTATGATCCACATGTGTGGTTAAATATAAACAATGCTATAAAAGAGTGTGAAAATATC
This sequence comes from Romboutsia sp. CE17, assembly GCF_012317385.1. Classification (GTDB taxonomy): domain Bacteria; phylum Bacillota; class Clostridia; order Peptostreptococcales; family Peptostreptococcaceae; genus Romboutsia_E. The sequence continues at coordinate 1,773,276 of NZ_CP051144.1, read as the reverse complement.
AAAAATGCACTTGTGAAAGTAGATGCTAAAAATAAAGAATATTATGAAGAAAATTATAATAATTATGTAAAAGAATTAAAAGATTTACAAGATAGTTATAAAGAAAATTTAAAAGAAATAAAAAATAAAACTATATTAGTCTCTCATGATGCTTATGGATATTTATGTAAGGAATATGGTATTAATCAAATATCAGTAACAGGTGTAAATCCAAATCAAGAGCCTTCTATGAGCAAAATAGCAGAGCTTACAGACTACGCAAAAGATAAAAATATAAAGTATATATTATTTGATGGATTAGTTAATCCTAAAGTATCTCAAACTATAGCAAATGAAGCTAATATAGATACAATGATTTTATATTCTATTGATGGTATAACTAAAGAAGATTTTAATAATAGTGAAGATTATGTATCATTAATGGAAAAAAATTTAGAAACTCTTAAAACTGTGTTAAAGTAGGTATAAAAATGGTAGATGTAATTAAGTTTAAAGATGTAAGTTTTGGATATGAAGATAAATCTATATTAGAAAATGTTAATTTTAATATTAATCAAGGGGACTATATAGGAATTGTAGGTCCAAATGGTTGTGGAAAAACAACCTTATTAAAGCTTATAATTAATGAATTAAATCCAACTAAAGGCAAGATAAAAATATTAGATAAGGATACTACAACTTTTAGTAATTGGGAAAAGATCGGATATGTAAACCAAAAATCAAATTCATTTTCAACTTCTTTCCCTGCAACAGTAACTGAAGTTGTAGCTATGGACTTAGCGCCTAAAATAGGATTATTTAAGAGAATAAAGAAAAAACACTTAGAAGAGGTTTATAAAGTTTTAAAATTAGTAGGAATCTATGAATTAAAAGATAAATTAATAGGTAGTTTATCAGGAGGCCAGCAACAAAAGGTTTTTATAAGTAGAGCTCTTATGAGAAATCCTAAAATATTAATATTAGATGAACCAACAGTAGGTATAGATTTAAATGGTCAAAAAGAATTTTATGAAATATTAAAGAGGCTAAATGAAAATCTAAATCTTACCATAGTAATAGTTTCACATGATTTATTTATAGTAAAAGAAGAAGTAAAAAAAATAGCAGTACTTAAAAATAAAAATATTAAGGTAATAGATAATATAGATAATGATTTGACAAAGAGTACACTATTAGATCTTTTTGAAATTTAAATAGGAGGCAATATATTTGGAAATATTTCAATATGATTTCATGGTTAGGGCATTAATAGCAGCATCTGTGGTTGGATTAATATGCCCATTAATGGGGATGTTTATAGTATTAAGAAAACTATCTTTAATAGGTGATAGTTTATCTCATATAGCATTATCAGGTATAGCAGCATCTACAATATTTAATGGTAATCCTATTATAGGATCATTAGTAGCATCGAGTTTAGCTGCTCTTATAATTGATAGGCTTAGATGTAGTTTAAAGGAATATGCTGATTTATCTATAGCTATAATAATGGCTTTAGGAGTTGGCATATCAGGAATATTAATGAGTGCATCAAGTGTAAATTTTGATTTATTTTCTTTTATGTATGGTAGCATTGCTACTGTGACAGAAGAAGATATTTTTATAATAATAGCAACTGCTATAATAGTTATATTATTTATAAATTTATTTTTCAAAGAGTTAGTATACATAACATTTGATGAAGAAAATGCTAAATTATCAAATATACCAGTAAAAATGATAAACTCTATTTTTATGATATTAGTTGCAGCAAGTATAACTATGACACTTAGAATAGTTGGGGTATTATTAGTATCTTCATTAATAGCAATACCAGTTGCGACAAGTTTAAAAGTAGCAAAGAGTTTTAAACAATCTATTTTTTATGCAATATTATTTGGAGAAATATCTATAATAAGTGGAGTAATATTATCATTTTATATGGATGTAGCTCCAGGTGCTATAATTGTAATTGTGAGCATACTGCAATTAATAATTGTAAGTATTTTTAATAATTTAAAAACTAAAAGGAAGGCTATAAAAGCTATAAACTAAAAAATGTCCTTAAATTAATATTAATTTAAGGACATTTTTATATAATAATATATTATAAGTTTATTTAACAAGTTCTTTTTCTATAGTTTTATACAATCTTTCCATCATAGCATTAAAGTTCTTAGTAGCCTCCATATAATTAGCTACGAGAGGTAGATTAAAAAATGTATCGTATTCTTTATTCAACTTATTTATTCTTGCAGTAGCATCTTCTATTTTATATCTGGAATAAATAGAATTTTTAGTATTAATATAAGAATCAAATTGTCTTTTTAAGGATCTATTTTTCTCAATATCAATTTTACATTTATTCATGTATTTAAATTCATCGGTATTTTTTATATAGCTTGCAAATTCTTTTGCTTTATGATTAATATCCATTATATAACCCCCCCATATTTCAATACTTCTATATATTATATTTTATAAACCTAAGGGAAGATATAGAACTATTAAGTAATAAATGATTTTTACTTACTAATAAGATAAAAAAACTGTATCAAATTATACAAATAGATAATAGTATATTATGTAGCTACTAATAAGACAAGATTTAAAATGGACATCGTGGAAAAATAAAAAGTTATGTATTAAGAATAATATCTTAATACATAACTTTTTTATATTAAAAGAATTATATTAATTTAATAACTATGGATATACTATGGAAAATACTTATATCAATATAGGACTATAAATTTGTTAAATCAGATAAAAACATTTCAAACATAACACCATCATTTCTATTAGTTTTAAACTGGGATGTGTAGTTGATTGTTTTATATATATAATTTGTTGCAGTATTAACTGCAAAGTTTAAGTCATAGTTATTAGCTAATAAACCACAAACAATAGATGTAAAAATATCACCAGTACCACTATAAGATCGATTATTGTATTTTACAGATGTAAAGTAAGGTTGGTCAGTAGTTTTATTATAAGCCAAGTTGATTATATTATCATTTTCTACTATACCAGTAATAACTACATTTTCAGGGCCTAAACTTGATAAGGTCTTAGCTATGGATATAAGTTCATCTCTTGTATAGTCTAGGCGATATTCCTTTTCTGTTAATATACATGCTTCTGTTAAGTTAGGTGTAATTAAATTTGAACGTTTTACTAGTTCTTTCATCTCATTACACATTTCTTTTGTAAATGTTGGATATAAAATTCCATTATCACCCATAACAGGGTCAACCACAACTAAAGAAGCGGAGTTTTCTTTTATAAAGTTTAAAACTATCTCAATTTGTTGAATTGAACCTAAAAAACCACTATATATACAATCAAATTCAATAGATAAATTTTTCCATACAGTTTTGTAACTATTCATTTCATCAGTAAAATCCAAGAAGGTAAACTCAGGATAATTAGTCTGACTTGAAAGTATAGCAGTTGGAAAAGGGCAGCATTGAACCTTTAATGCTGAAAGTATTGGTATAGCTACAGTTAGTGAACATCTACCTATACCAGATAAATCATTAATCGCTGCGACTCTTTTTAGCATAATAACCCTCCGAAAAATAATTTTATAAATATATATTACTACTAATATTTATAAAAAAATATAATTTGCAAAAAATAAATATAAAAATTTTAATGTATTGATACAATTTACTAATTTGTAAAATTTTTTTATAACTAATTGTATATAAGTTAATTGGATATAATAAGATAAACATATTTTATAAACAAATCGGATGTACTATTTGTTGGGAGGTGCTTTGTTTGAAATTACTCAAGAATAAAAGTGAGTACATCAAAAAATTAACAGTATGTTTATTCTTAACTTTATCATTAGGAATGAGCGTGTTTATTAGTAAAGGTGTATATAATGAAGAAAAAAATATAAAAGAAGAGGTGCTAGAGTCAAGTAAAATAGATGCTAATACTATTAATGAGCAAAAAAATGAAAAATATAAGGTACTACTAGAACATTTATTTGATTACAGAAATAAGGCTATTTTAGACCAAGATACAGCTATATTAAAAGAATTATATGATACAAGTAAGAAATTTGGATTATGGGCATATGAGCATGAAGAAAAGAAAATGAAATATATACAACATTGGTCCGAAAAGCAAGGTGTTAATTTTAATGACATAAAGACTAGAGTTATAGTGAAAAAAATTAAAGAAAAAGAAGAAGGATTGTATGGAATAATATGTACTGTATCTACAGAGTATAAATATTCTTATAAAAACAATCCAGAAGTATCTAATATGTTTAGAATTGGTACATATCATTATCTAAATGTAGTAGTAAGAGATGATCAATATGTAATAGTAAAAGAATGGTATACAGATCCATTTGAAGATTCCTTAAATTTAGAAAATATCAATTCAGATGAAATTAGGGAATATATACAATGTCATGAGAAACCTGAGATTAAGCTTACAGAAGAGCAAAAGAAAGCTATGGATTACGCTCACCAATACTGTGGAGCTGCAGCTGATGAAGAATATGGAATGAAGTTTAATAAAGATTACAGAGATTATAACCCAGAAGGTGGAGACTGTGCTAACTTTGCTTCTCAGATTATGTTTGAAAGTGGAAGATTTAAGAAAAATGATACTTGGAACTACTATAAAGGAGAGGGAACTAAAGCTTGGGTAAATGCACAAGGATTTAAAAATTACATGGTATATAGTGGTAGAGCACAATATATAGCAAAAGGTGCTTATCAAGATGTATATAAAGATGCTTATAATTTAAGACCAGGTGACTTTGTAGCTTATGAAAAAGGTGGAAGAATAACTCACATATCTACTGTAACAGGGTTAGACTCTAAAGGATATCCATTAGTAACTTGTCATAATACCGATAGACTATTAGTTCCTTGGGACTTAGGTTGGAGTAATAAAGCAATAAAATTTCATCTTATAAAAGTAAATTATTAAAATGTTTTCCTAAAGTCTAATATAAGCTGAAAACAGCTTATATACTGGATTTTAGCATTTAGAAAAAAATAGTATAAAATTAATATTATTTGACAAAAATGAAAATACATGGTAAAATTATAACAAAGCTAAAAAGACTTAGCTGAATAATTGTGTGTTTTTTAGGAGGATTTATTAATGAAGACTGGTGTAGTTAAATGGTTTAACAACGAAAAAGGATTTGGATTTATATCTGTAGAAGGTGAAGGAGATGTTTTCGTACATTTCTCAGCTATACAAGGTGAAGGATACAAGTCTTTAGAAGAAGGACAAAGCGTTCAATTCGACGTAGTTGAAGGTGCAAAAGGTCCTCAAGCTTCTAATGTAGTTAGATTATAATTAAAAATTCATATATATTAGTTTTATTAACTATAAATCTAGTAGTATGTCAAGAAGCCGCTAAAATAGCGGCTTTTATGCATTTATATATTTTTAATTAATCCTATATTTTCAACGAAATTAAAGCCTTTTTGATTAGTTAAAATATTGTATAGTTCTTCTGATGTATATTTAGGAAAGTTATCTATACATTCTTCTAAAGAATCTTCTAATTTATCAAATTCGTTATACATTTCAAATGTAGCTGAATACTTCTCCATTTCTTCTCTTAATATATCAATATCAACTAGTAATTCTATCCATGAAGAATCTAATTTTTTGCTTAAAACCATAGATTTAATACTAGATAATAGCTCTGATTTATCTTTAATAGGAATAATTAAATCCTTATTTTGATTAGCATTTTTTACGTAAGAAACTAAATCTTTTGACATATTTAATAAGTTATTTTCTACAAATTTATCAAAATTTTCTTTATTAAATTTACTATGAATATCTTCTATAAATATTTCTTCCATATTGGCCTCCCATAATCTTAATGCATAACTATTACATCTTGGATTTTTTAGAGGATTACCTAAGTGGTCAAATAATCTAGGGTAAGTATAGTTAAAATGCTTTGATATTTCTACTCTATAAAAATAACCAGCATCTCCAGTTGGCATTAAATTTATTATAAAATCATCTAAATCACTTCCCATATATACATGAGTAGATTTAAAAATGCTAATAATACTGTTTAGGTTACTTTCATTAATATTATCAATATTATTTTCTTTAGCTATTTTGTATATTTTATTCTCATATACTTTTTTTAGCATATTTTCTAACTCTATACTATAATCATAACAATACTGCATGTTTTAGCCTCCTAAAATGAATATAGTATACATATACCCAGAAAAAAATATTTGAAATAAAAATTTAAATAAAATAGCAAATATGATAGAATTAAGATGTAAAAGAAAATAAAATATATGTTTTTATGAACAAATATATATAAATCCTTATATTAATTATTTGGAGGTGTAGTGTAATGAACATATTATTTTTTTTAACACCAAAAAGTGAAGTTGAATATATATATGAAGACTACACAATGAGGCAAACTTTAGAAAAAATGGAATATCACAGATATTCTTCTATTCCTATAATAAACAGGGAAGGAAAGTATGTAGGCACTTTAACAGAAGGAGATTTACTTTGGACATTAAAAAATGATTTTTCATTAGACCTAAAGGGAGTAGAGGACATTCCTATAACAACAATAAAGAGAAGAAAAGACAATGCTCCAGTATCAATAGAGGCGAATATAGAAGATTTGATTTCAAAGTCAATGAATCAAAACTTTGTACCAGTAATAGATGATAATGAAACTTTTATAGGTATAATAAAAAGAAGAGATATTATTGATTATTGTTACAAGAAAATGAATAGTGAAGACAATAATAATATAACTACATAGTTAGAAAAATATAAAGCCTAGTAAAATTTACTAGGCTTTATATTTTTTTATTGATTATTTTTATATTAGTCGTTGAATTTAACTACATCATTATACTTAGTCTTTAATTCGTTATACTTGTTAGTATAAGCTTGACTTTGTTTTTGATAAGTTAAAGCTTTTTCTATTTCAGCCTTAACTTCTGCATACTCAGATTGTCCACCTTTATTTCTATCTTCTAATTTTATTAAGTGGTATCCAAATTGAGTTTTAACTGGCCCAACTACTTCACCTTTGTTCATAGTGAATACAGCATCATCAAACTCAGGAACCATTTGTCCTCTTTCGAATGTTCCTAAATCTCCACCTGCATCTTTAGATGGGCAAGTTGAATGTTCTGTAGCTGCAGCTTCAAAAGTAACCTCTCCAGAATTTATTTTACCTAATAATTCATTTGCTTTTTCTTCAGTATCAACTAATATATGTTTAGCTGATGCAGTATCAGGCTTAACAAATCTCTCTTTATTAGCTTCGAAGAAAGCTTCTTTTTCTTCTTCAGTTAAAGTAACACTAGTTAAAACTTTGTTCATAGCGTATTGCTTTAACATATTTTCTTGAACTCTCTTTAATTCATTTTGGAACTCTTCATCTTGCTCTAAGTTATTTTCTTTAGCTTCCATGTATAATAATTCTTGATTTACTAAATCTTCTAATATTTGTTTTTTACCTTGTTCAGAGTTGAAGTGAGCAGCTTGATAAGGATCTAATCCTCCTAATATTGCTTCAACGTCTAAATTAGTTATTTCTTTTTGTCCAACTGTTGCTAAAACTTTTTTTTCCATGGTAATTAACTCCTTTATATGTATTTATTATTAATATTCGCCTTTAATATAAATAATATCAAAAAAAAATATATATGTCTAACATTTCCAGTATATCAAATATATTAGTAGCAAATTGCAATAGATGTCAATAGTAAGGCTGATATAATTCCAACTACGCCTTCTTCATTTTTAAATTTAAAGACCATTCTACATGAAAAATAAAAATAAATTAATATAGATATAAATTTTAAGTATAAAAGAGTTATGTTAGTAGGGAATAATAAAAATGTAGATAGAGTAAGCATATAAGATGTTGATGTACTTATTCTATAATGCAACTGTATATTTTTTAATTCCTTATATCTTATAGAATGTACTATTATTAAAATTATATAGATAGACACAACTATAGTGTATATATAGAATAAGGTTAACTCTATAATTGAATTTTGTATAAAGATCCACTTATAACATATTATTGGCCAAAATAATAAAGTTAAAAACCTAAAGTAGCTTTCGTAGAAATTTTCTTTATCCAATATTACACATCCTTTCAATAACTTATTATAATCTATAAGTAAATTAAAGCATATAAATGAAGTAAATACTAGGATTATATATCAATAAATATCATTAATAAAGTTTACTTGACATAGTTTATTACATAAGGGGGTGTTTTTATGTATAGATATTATACAAAAGGTGTTTGTTCAAAATCTATATTGATGAATATAGAAGGAGATATATTAAAGGATGTTGTTTTTGAAGATGGATGTGCAGGAAATCTAATAGCATTAAAACATCTTATAGAAGGGAAAAGTATAGACAATATAATTGATGCGCTAGAGAATATACCATGTAAAGATAGAGGAACTTCATGCCCAGACCAATTAGCTAAAGCATTAAAAATATATAAAAAATACGTTTATGAAGCTGAATAAATACATATAAAAATGGAATGCATGATGCATTCCATTTTTATATAAGATATTATTGTTTATTAACTAATATTGCTATCTTTTGATCTGGATTATAGCTTATTTGGATTAATTGATTTTTTCTGATATGCTCTAAGTCTTCTCCACCGTAAGCAATTTGTAATTTTACAGGTAATTTACCTTGCTTTATTATAGCAACATAATCTTTTTTACCTTTTTTCTCTAAACTAATTAAGTTACCAACATAAGGTTTAAAGTTTTGATATTTTTCTCCAGCTTTCTTTATGTAGAAGTAAGTTCCGATCGCTATTAATACGTTTATACCAAAGATAACCCAACCGTTAATATTTGCAAAAGAACCAACTATGATTACAATAAACATAAGAACTATAGGTAAAATTGCTTTCTTTAATAGTAATTTTCCCATAATCTCATTAGCTTTTTTCTCAGGTGCACTCATAGTCTTAGATCTGGCAAATGATTCAGCAAACTTGTCTTTTAAACCCATATTAATCCTCCTAATTTTAAATCAATATTTAATTATAATAACGTTTTTATGATTGAAACTAAAAATTTATACTATTAATATTATGTTCAATCTGCACATTTAAATTTACAATAAAGCAAATGAAAATATATTTTATATTCTATCACAAAATATAGGAAATGGAAATAGCTATTATTAATAGGGATAAGATTGAACTTGTTAAAAGTTTGTAGTGTATAATATATTTTAAATTTATGGTAAAATATAAAAAAGTATTTTTTAAGCGCAAAGAAAATTTCATTTTAGGAGGACGGTATGGAAAAAAAATATATAATGGCATTAGACCAAGGAACAACTAGCTCTAGAGCGATACTGTTCAATAAAAAAGGTGAAATAGTAGAAACTGCACAAAAAGAATTTACACAAATATATCCTAAGGCTGGGTGGGTAGAACATAATCCAATGGAAATTTGGGGTTCTCAAAGTGGGGTTATGAGAGAGGTTATAGAAACAGCAGGTATAACTCCAGATGAAATAGCAGCAATAGGAATAACAAATCAAAGAGAAACTACTATAGTTTGGGATAAAAATACAGGCAAACCAATCTACAATGCAATTGTTTGGCAATGTAGGAGGACTTCAGATATATGTAACAGTTTAAAGGAAAAAAACTTAGAGCACGTTATAAAAGAAAAAACAGGACTTTTAATAGATGCTTATTTCTCTGCAACAAAAATAAAATGGATATTAGATAATGTTGAAGGTGCTAGAGAAAAAGCTGATAATGGAGAACTATTATTTGGTACAGTGGATACATGGCTTATATGGAAGTTAACTCATGGAAAGGTACATGTTACTGATTATTCTAATGCATCTAGAACTATGATGTACAATATTAAAGAATTAAAATGGGATGAGGATATTTTAAAAGAATTAAATATACCTATATCAATGTTACCGAAAGTTAAGCCTTCTAGTTATATATATGGCCATACAGATGAGCAGATGTTAGCAGGAGCACAAATACCAATAGCAGGATGTGCAGGAGATCAGCAATCGGCATTATTTGGGCAAACTTGTTTTGAAGAAGGTAGTGCTAAAAATACTTATGGAACTGGTTGTTTTTTATTAATGAATACTGGTGAAAAGTTAGTTGAATCTAAAAATGGACTTATAACAACAATAGCTTGGGGAATTGATGATAAGATTCAATATGCTTTAGAAGGAAGTATATTTATGGGTGGAGCATCGATTCAATGGCTTAGAGATGAACTTAGAATGATTAAGAGTGCTAAAGATAGTGAAACATATGCAAATAAAGTAGAAGATACAAATGGTGTTTATGTAGTACCAGCCTTTACTGGTCTAGGAGCACCATATTGGGATATGTATGCAAGAGGAACGGTTCTAGGTCTTACTAGAGGAGCTAAAAAAGAGCATTTGATAAGAGCTACATTAGAATCAATTGCTTATCAAACAAAAGATGTTATAAATGTAATGGAACAAGATTCAAATATAAATTTAAAATATTTAAAAGTAGATGGTGGAGCTAGTAGTAATAGTTTCTTAATGCAGTTTCAATCAGATATATTAAATATAAATATAGATAGGCCAGAGATAGTAGAAACTACGGCATTAGGAGCAGCATACTTAGCAGGTCTAGCTGTTAGATTTTATAAAAGTAAGGATGAAATAACTTCAAAATGGAAGGTAGAAAAAGAATTTTCTCCAATTATGGATAAAGATAAAAGGGAAAAACTTTATAAAGGTTGGAAAAAAGCAGTATCAAGATCTCTACAATGGGCAATAGAAGATGAAGAGTAAAATGTAATGAATTAAAAAAAGAGTGCCTCGACTAATAAAAATTTATGTTGAGTCACTCTTAATTTTTATTAAATTATTTAGTAGCTGCAACTATTGATATTTCAACTAATAAACATTCCCTAGCCATTTTAGCTTCGACACAGGCTCTCGCTGGTTCATGTCCATTTTCAGTCCAGTTATCCCAAACTGAGTTCATATCAGCAAAATCATCCATAGTTTTTAAATATATAGTTGCTGATAATATGTGGTTTTTATCTGAGTTATATTTTTCTAATAAAGATTCTATTTTACTTAATACACCGGCAGTTTGTTCTTTTACATCACCTTCAGCATGAACTTGACCTGATAGGTATATTGTATTGTTATGTACTACAACAGAACTCATTCTGCCATTTCCTTCATATCTTTTTATTTCCATAATAAATGTCCTCCTAGGATATATTATTAATTATAAATTTTTACAATTAAAATTATAATACAAAATATTATAATAATCTAGGTGGTGATAAAAGAAAAATATAGGGTTTATTGTAAGTAATGGATAAAAATATACTATAATTAATTTATAGAATTAAATATAATATATTTTATATTATAGAGAAGGGGAATTAATATGGGGAAATTAAAAATTGCAATAATAGGGGCTGGAGTTAGAGGAACTCATGTATATGCGCCATATATTTTAGAAAATACGAGCTTATGTGAAATAGTTGCAGTAGCAGAAACTAAAAAGGGAAGAAGAGATTTATTTTCTAAAGTATATAATATAAAGGAAGAACTTATATTTGAAAGTGCAGAGGATTTTTTCAAAGAAGACAAAATATCAGATGCGGTAATAATATCAACTAATGATGATAGACATTATAATCTAACTAAACTTGCTTTAGAAAAAGGGTATAATGTTTTATTAGAAACTCCTATGGCGAATAGTTTAGATGGATTAGTTAATTTAAAAGAAATATCCAAAATACATGATGATAAGGTATTTATGATATGTAATTCTTATAGATACACAGTTTTTTTTAATAAATTAAAAGAGATAATAGAAAGCAAAGAACTAGGAAATTTGGTAAATATAGAATATAACAATAGTATAGGTTATACGAATTATATACATAAATATGTAAGAGGTAACTGGCGAAATAGCAGTGATACAAGTCCTTTAATATTAAGTGAGAGCTGTCATGACATGGATATACTACTATATCTTACAGGTAAAAAATGCAAGAAAATATCTTCATTTGGCAACCTAAAGCACTTTAATAGTAATAGTTTTAGACTTAGTTTAAGTGAAAATTGTTATCTTTGTAGTGAAGAAGAATTTTGTCCTTATTCATGTAAAAAATCATATCTAGAAAATGAAAGTATATATAATCATGCAGTACATATTAAACCGACTAAAGAAAATCTAGATACAATATTAAAAGAAGGACCTTATGGAAGGTGTGTATACAGATGTGATAATAATGTTGTTGATAATATGGTTTGTATAATGGAATTTGATAATAACATTACAGCTACTTTTAATTTGTCAGCATTTACAAAAGATCATAATAGAAATATAAGGCTAATGTTTACTAATGGTGAAGTAGCTGGAAGCTTTAATGAAGGAGAAATAAAAATTAAAAAGTTTTTGGAGAAACAAGAAAGAATTTTAAAGTTAGAAAACAATAGCAGTGGAACTTTAAATGTTTTAAATAAATTTATAAATTCAATAAAAGAAAATATTAACCTTGAGAAAAATGTCAAAGAATCTTTTGATAGTAATGTACTTGCATTTGCAGCTGAGTATTCAAGAGTAAGTGAAGAAGTTGTTTATGTTGAAGAATTTTTAAAAGGTGCAATAGATATTACTAAAGAAATTGAAAATACATTAGCTTATTAATAATTTTAAGTAATTAATAAAAGGAAGTATATCAAAATCTCCTAAAAATAAGGATATTTTGTGAAACTTCCTTTTTATTTGTTAATATCATTTTCATCATGGTTATTAGAATTTCTGTTCTCATAATTAGTATCTTTATCAAAGAAATCTACACATTGCGATAATAGGTATGATAGTATAGCAAATAATATTTCAGTATGAATTGGAATACTTATGGAATTCATAAATACATCAATTATGGCCATAGTAATAAAAGTTAGAGTTATATCCAATAAGGATTCTATAATTTTATAGATTGTATAAGGTAGTCTATTAACATATCTAAAAACATCTAATAAAGAGGTACATAAAAAATCAATAGGACTTCCTATTAAGAAATATATAGCAAAGAATAATATTACAGAGCCAACTGAACTATATTCAAATCCTAAAAAAGATAAGAAACCTATACCGATAAAAGTAAATAGAACAAATGATATTACAAAGAATAAAAATATAAATAATGCTAAATAAATTATCTCCCAAAAAGGAATTTTATTTTTATTAGATATTTTAACACCCCCTTCTTAAGCTAATGATACTATATATTAGTTTACCATAAAAAGGTAAAATTATATAAAACAAAGTTGAACTCAAAACTTTATAGTAATATCATCTTAATTTTAAGTATAGAATAATTATGACTAAATAGATACTAAATTAGGGGGAGGAGTTTAATTTGATTTTACCTAAAACTTTAAATTTGGGGGATACTATAGGGATAATAGCTCCTGCAGGTGACTTAAGAGGGTCTACAATTGAAGAAATAAAATTAGCTATAGAGTCTTATGGATACAAAGTTAAGATAGGAAGAAGTTGTAATTTAAGATATAGAGGATATTTAGCAGGAAATGATGAAATAAGAGCTTGTGATTTAGAAAATATGTTTTTAGATGATAGAGTAGATGCCATAATGTGTTTAAGAGGTGGATATGGCTCTACTAGAATTTTAAATATGATAGATTATGAAATAGTTAAAACTCATCCTAAGATATTTATAGGATTTTCAGATATTACAGCTCTCCATATTGCCTTTAATCAAAAATGTAATTTAGTAACTTATCATGGAATTATGGCAAATAAATCTACAACATGGGATGAGTTTTCATATAATTCACTTATTAAGGCATTAAATTTTAAAAAGGAAATGCTAGTGAAAAACCCAGAAAATATAGAAATAAATACTTTATATGGAGGAACTGCAAGAGGAAATATTATAGGTGGCAATCTGTCAATAATTGCTTCTACCTTGGGAACTGAATATGAAATTGATACTAAGGATAAAATATTATTCATAGAAGAAATAGGAGAATATATATATAGAGTTGATAGATTATTAAACCATTTAGACTTAGCGAATAAATTTAAGGATTGTAAAGGAATAATATTTGGAGATTTTGCAGACTGTAGAAAAAGTAGTGAAAGTGATTGTGATTTAATAGAATTACTAAGAGAAATTGCTAATAAATATAAAAAACCAGCTGTATATAATTTGAAATCTGGACATTGTGCACCAATGGTAACGGTACCTTTAGGAGTAGAGTGTATAGTAAAAGCAGATATAGGAATTATAAGTTTGAAAAAATAATATAAATATCCTCCTATAATTTTTTTAATTATAAATAATGTAGAAAATTAATTTTAGAATAAGAGGTATGAATATATATTTATTTGTCGTAAATATGTTATAATTTTATACAAGTAAAATTTTTACTAGGAGGAATAGATATGTCTGATGATAGAATAATTGATTTTAATGAATTAAAAAATAAAGTTAAAGATACTGATGTAGATAAATTTGAGCAATATATATATAATTTATATTTTTCTGTAATGGATGGAAGAATGAGTATGGCAGAGTTTTCAAGAAAAATATTTGATTATATGAATGATAATAATATATCTCAAGAAAAGTTTATGAATATTCAAAAGAAGTTTATGGAACGATATGGAATGGATCCAGATGAAGTAGAAAAGCAACTTAAAAATTTTGGAATAGACCCATCAACATTAAATATGGGAAGTATTGATCCAAGTAACATGAGTGAAGAGCAGTTAAATAATATAAAAAAGACTGCTGGTTTTTATGAAAGATACGGTATGAAGATTCAACCTAAAAGTTGCATAAGTACAAGTATAAAAAATGATAACAATGATATTGATATAGTAATAGATCAAGAAAAAGTCATACTTTATAGTAACAAGAAAATAAATTTAATGGACGCTGAATTAAATGAATTTTTACTGTCTTATAAGAATATGTTTAATAATAAAATAAGAGTAGTACTTTGCGAAAGTTGTACCGAATACGATTATTAAAATAAAAGGGCTTACCTAAGAAATTAGATAAGTCCTTTTATTTTTAATTAATCAAGGATTATATCTTTTACAACATTAATACCATTTTGTATCATACTATTAAAGAAAACGATATTAGATAGATCTCCACAGTGTATCTGAGGTATATCGTATGTATCAACTAAATTCATTGGAACGATTATATTTTTGTTTATATTATTATGAACAAAATATGTTTTTAAAGTGATAGCAAGTTGATAAATACAAATATCAGTACAATCACCTACTATAATAATGTTATCAACATTATCAAAGTTAAGATTTTCTAAGGCAAAGAATCCATTGGTTGAATTTTTAGGTAATATTTGAATATTTTCTATATATTTTAATTCATCTATTACTGCACTTTCAATATCTCCTTCTAAGCAGTGGACTGGATAGTTTGAAAATTCTAAGCATTCTTTAGGATGACTGTCTGTTAGAGCAACTATTTTATTTAATTTAGATGATAGCTTATTTGATAAATCAGATATTGGATTAATTAAAGCTTCAATTCTAGGTGAGTATAAAGCACCACTTCTTGCAAAACCATTGTTCATATCCACTATAAATAAATCAGTTTTATCAAGTTCAATAGTAGATATTTTTAAATCTGATAAGTTGTCTAAGTTATTTTTTAATATTTCTAATTCTTTAATTAAATTATTCATAAAACCCCCCTATTATTAAACTTATTTATCTTATATATTATACTACAGTAAATACTGCTGTAAATACAATAGATTGTTTAATTAAAACAATATAAGATTATTATACGTAAAAAGACTATTTCTATAATTAGAAATAGTCTTTTTATTTATTATTTAAATATTAATTTTGCAATTATTGTTATTATAGGTAATGCTATTGATGTTCTTATTAAGAATATTACGAATAAGTCTTTTAATTTTAATGGTATATCTGACTTTAATATTACGGCTCCAGTTTCAGTTAAGTATATTAACTGAGTTATAGATAATACGCCTATTATAAATTTAGTAACTTGACTGATGTCATTTCCTGATACCATTATTGATGGTAAGAACATATCAGCAAATCCAACTAATACAGCAGGAGCAGCAGCTACAGCATCTGGTATTTGAAGTAAGTTAAGAATAAATACTACAGGTATAGATATTATGTGGAAGAATGGAGTAAACTCAGCAACTATTAATGCTAGTGTTCCCCAAGCCATTACTAAAGGAAGTAATCCTATATACATATCTACAACAGTTTTACATCCATTAACTAATATACTCTTAACTGTTGGAGCTGATTTAGCTCTTTCTATAGCTTTTTCTAATCCAAATTTAAAAGTGTTAACTCCTTTTGGAACTATATCTTCTTTTAAATGAGGTACATTGTTATAAGTTTTATTTGTAAATCCTCTCAATGGATATATACGAGGCATTATTAAAGCACAAGCTAATGATGCTATGCATACTGTTCCATAGAAAGGAACAAATAGTGGCATAAATCCAAGTTGGTCAGCTATTACTGTTGAGAAAGGTAAAGATACCAGTGAGAAACAAACTGAAATAATAGCGGCTTCTTTAGCAGTATAAAAACCTTGCTTGTACTGAGTATTAGTTATCATTATTCCTAAAGTTCCATCTCCTAACCAAGAAGAAACAGCATCAATTGCAGAACGACCAGGAACTTTAAATAATTTATACATGAATTTAGAAACCATAGTTCCGAATAAATCCATAAGACCAAAATCAACCATTAATGGAAGTAGGAAGCCAGATACTAAGAATATTGCAAGAAGACTTGGTAAAAGTCCTATCATAGTAGCTCCAGTAACTTCTGATTTTATAAATTCAGGACCAAAGTCAAATAAAGTCATAACTATAAAAATTGCACCTAAAACTCTACATATTAACCAAAAAGGTGAAACATTTAATAAACTCCTTAAGAATTCATTTTTTATATTTATAAATTTGCTACCAACAGATAATACTGCAGATAAAACTATTACAAATAAAGCTATATATTCTAAATAATTAGCGCCAGCTATCTTAATTAGTTCAGCTAAAAATCCTATACCTATGTTATAGGGTGATAGACCTTCTAAAGGTACTAAGTCTCCATAAGGAATTGGGATAACAAATAAAAATAATCCTAATAATGACGGGATTAAAAATTTAAATAAATTACTATTTTGAGAATCTATACTTGATTTAATCATCTTTTCCATAATTTCCTCCTTTAAAATAATTGTTTGTTAATATTAAAAATTAATTTTTGATTTATATTATTTTGCAAAATAAAAATAAAAAAGTCCCTTGGTTATAAAACCAAGAGACGAAATTTCCGCGTTACCACTCTCGTTGATAAAAAAATATATATAATTTTATCCACTCAATCTCTTAAGGCGAGAACACCTATTATCATACTACTATTTCAAATAATATTCTCCAAAGCTCTCTTCAATTAAATTTCAATGCTAAGCTTCCACCATCCTTAGCTCTCTATAAAATTCATTTAACCTACTATCTTTTTCACAGAATTTAAAATATTGACTTGTAGATATAAATATAAAGTAATCAATAACGAAAGTCAATAACTATATTAAAAATATTTTATAGTTAAAATTTTCTGAAAAATATAAATTATAAAAGGATATAGCAAATTTAATTAAAAGGTGATAATAAGAATTAAAACCTAGTAACATAAAAAAAATAAAAAAATAAAATATAGTATGACAGTATAGTTTAAATATGGGGGAGAAGCTATGGCTATAAATAAAATTTTTAGAGAAATGTTTAATGAGCAAAAAAGAAAGAATGAATTAGAGCAGCAAAAAGAAATAATTAGAAGGGCATTAGAGGATCAGGGGAATATGGTTAATGATTATGATAGAGCTATGGATCTTTTGGAAATTGAAGCTTATGAGGATGCAATACCACTTTTAATTAAATGTGCAGAAAAAAATAATGCAAGTGCACAATATGAGTTAGGTAGACTCCTAAAAGAAGGTATAGGTACAGAAATAAACAAAGAAATTTCAAAAGAATATTTGATGAAATCATATAAAAATGGATACAAGAAGTCAGGTGCTCTTTTGAGAGAAATGAGACATGAAGAAAATGAAAATTTTGATAAAATAGTTGATACAGAATATGAAACCATAATTAGTGATTTAGGATATAAAATAGATATGCCAAAAAATTGGGTAAAATTAGAGTCTAAAAATAAACATTGTTTTGATACTATAGCTATTGATGTTGTAGATGGAGATGTTATTTTCAATATAAAAATGCAAGTTTTTTTAATTGAAATACCTGAGAATATGTCTTTTTGTGTAGATTTAGACAGGGTAGCAAATAATATGGGATGCATAGAATCTGTAAGTTTTAACAATGGAAACTGTAATGGTAAATTAATTTGTGGAGAAGGACTAGATGGAACTTGCAACTATTTGTTTATAAGTAAGGGAATGAGAGGAGTTTATGATGTAAGAGTAATTGTTGATAAATATTTAGATCCTATTTATGAAGAGGTAATTGACCATATTATATATAGTTTTGATATATTAGATAAAATTCCAGAAAAATGATTTATATTTAATATAAGTTTTAGATGATTAGTATAAATTTAAATTAACAAAAAGTTCTCTTATTTAATAAAGAGGACTTTTTGTTAATTTAAAATATATAGTTTATATATAAAATGTAGATAGATGTAAAATTATAGACTATGTTATAATTAAAATAATAATATTTAACGTTTTTGGAAGGAGAATAGTAGTGAAGGATATTAGTTTTAAATCGAGAATAAATAAAATGGCTATAGTATCATTAGTAGGATGTATGTTTTTATTTTTAGCTATTTTAGGAGTTATACTAAGAAATAATTACATATTTATAGGTTCGCTTATAGTATATATAGGGGCTAAAGTTATTGGGAATATTATTTGGAGATGCCCTAACTGCAAAGCTAAGCTACCAAAAGGACAACATCCTAATACTATGAAGAAGTGTTCTCATTGTGATTGTGATTTATGTTAATTTTCAATCAAAAAATAATATATTACAAAAATAGAGTATAGAATCTATTAATGTAAAGAGAAAAATAAAACCGCTATAAATAATATATAGTGGTTTTATTTTTTATTATATAAAAAATTGATATATCATTTGAAATAAAAATACCTAAGTATTAAGAATTTACATAATAAAAGTATCAATTTTTTTGATTTTAAAAAGATAGGTTAGAAAATTTATAAAAATAATTTTTGAATGATTTCATAAGTTAATACTCTTGAAATTGTATCTTTATTAACAGAGTAGAAATTCCATTTTCCTTTAGATGTCTTATTTATAAGGTTTGCAGAAAGTAATAATTTTAAGTGATAAGAGAGCTTTGATTGAGATATATCAAATATATCTGTTAGCTCACAAACACAAACACTTTCAGCTGAATATAGTTTTTTTAATATGTTTAGTCTTATAGGATCAGATAAAGCTTTAAAAATCAAATCTATGTTGTCCATGTTAATACCTCCAATATTATACACATATTATAACAAATATTCTATTATTAATTACATTAAATAAATATTTATTTAGAAATATTCGGTAAGAATATATATTTTTATGAAGATAATACATTTATAAATAATAAAATAGTCGATAATAAAATCAAAAAAAATTGATTTTATAGTTTACAAAAAAGATTTTTCTACATATCATATGATTAAAAGTGAATATGTTAATATGAGAAAGGAGACGTTATGAATACTGTACAGATGTTAAAAGCATTAGGAGATGAGACTAGAATAAGAATAGTAAATATTTTAAGAGATGGGCCTTTGTGTGTTTGTGAAATAGAGTCGATACTTGAGATTACTCAATCTAATGCATCAAGACACTTAAGTAAATTAATGAATGCAAATATAGTGACTTGCTATAAAGAAGCAAAATACGTTTATTACAAACTAGATGAAGAAACTTTAAATAAATATAGTTTTATAAAAGTTCTTTTAGAAAATGAATTAGATGAAGATGAAAAATTAAAAAATGACTACGATATTTTAATGGGATATAGGCAAGCTGGATTAAATTGTGAAAATGTATCTAAGGTTAAAGATATAATAAGCAAAATAAACGAAAGAAAATCATCTAAATAGGAGGATACACAAATGAGAATAGCAGTAATATCAGATATACACAGCAATATATATGCATTAGATAAGGTAATAGAGGATATAAAAAATAGAAATGTAGATATGATAGTCTGTACAGGAGATTTAGTTGGATATGGAACTCGTCCAAATGAAGTTATACATAGGATTAAAGAAGAAAAGATACTTACTATAATGGGGAATTATGATGAAGCAATAGGTAACTTTAAGATAATATGTGGCTGCGATTATCCTGACCCAAAGGATGCTGAAAAAGCTAGTCTTTCAATGAATTTTACAGGTCAAGAAACAACACTAGAAAATAAAGCTTATCTAAGAAATTTACCTAAAGAAGCAGTATTTACTTTTAGCAACAAAACTATAAGATTTGTACATGGAAGTACAAGAGTTATAAATGAGTATTTAAAAGAAAACTCAAAAGAAGCAGATGAAGTTATGAATGAATTAGTTGAAGATATACTAGTTTGTGGTCATACTCATATACCATATACTAAATATTATGGTGAAAAACTACTTGTAAATGCAGGAAGCGTTGGTAAGCCAAAAACTAATAGACCTGATGCAAACTATGTAATTATAGATATAAAAAATGAAGATGAGTTAGTAAAGACTTCTTCAAGTGTTGAAGTTGAAATAGTTGAGGTAGCTTATGATTTTGAACAAATAGCAAAAGAAATTGAGGATAATGAAATACTGCCAAATGATTTTGCAAGACTTATAAGAGAAGGTAGTTCAAAGTAAATAAAACAAATTATTGGGGGATATTTACTATAAATACCTAAAACATTAGATAAGTTGGTTTGTGAAGTAAATTATTAAATAAATAAAAATCTAAATATAAAAATTGGAGTGATGAAAATGAAAATAGAAATATTTGAACCTACAATGTGTTGTTCTACAGGGATTTGTGGTCCTAGCGTAGATGAAAACTTAGTAAAAATAAGCGAGAATATAGAAATACTAAAAAATGAATTTAAAGGATTACTTGTAGAAAGATATCAGCCACAAACTCATTCAATGAAGTTTATGGCTAATATGGAAGTAGGGAAACTTGTAAGAGAAAATGGTCAAAAGATACTTCCAATAACAGTTTTAAATGGAAAAGTAATAAAAACTGGAGCATATCCAACATTAGATGAATTAAAGTCAAGTTTAAGAGGTTATTAGCATGACACAATTTTTATTTTTCTCAGGAAAAGGTGGAGTTGGAAAGACGTCAATGGCTTGTACTACAGGAGTTTATAATGCTGATAAAGGGCTAAAAACTTTAATAGTAACAACAGACCCTGCTGCTAACTTATCAGATGTTTTTGAACAAGAAATAGGTCATAAAATAACTAAAATAAATAATATAGAAAATCTTTATGCTATGGAAATAGATCCAGATGAAGCAACTAATGAGTATAAAGAAAATTTACTTGCTCCAATGAGAGAAATCTTTGATGAAGAAATGATAAGAATAGCAGATGAACAATTAAGTGGACCATGTACAGAAGAGATGGCATCATTTGATAGGTTCATTGACTTTATGGAAATAGATGATTATAACGTTATAATATTTGATACAGCTCCAACAGGGCATACAATAAGGCTTTTAGAACTTCCTATAGATTGGTCTAAACATATAGAAGAAAGTGCTCAAGGGAGTGGTCAAACTTGTATGGGTCCAGTATCTATGATACAAGATAGTAAAGATAAGTTCGATAGAGCTATTGCAAAGCTTAGAGATACTTCTCAAACTGATTTTATATTTGTTATGCAACCTGAACTAACTTCATTAGATGAAACTATAAGAGCATCACATGAATTAAGTGAGCTTGGAATATCAACTACAAAGGTTATAATCAATGGGTTTATACCAGAAGAGGAAGCATTGACACCCTTCTTTAAATCAAGATATGAAATGCAACAAAGTTATCTAAATAAAGCTAAAGATATCTTTGGGAATTTACCTATAGATACTATGGAGTTATTTGATAGTGAGCTTAAAGGCATAGATAGATTTAGAGTAAGTGCTTCTATATTATTTGAAGGTAAGAAGCCACAAAAAACTACTAAAGTAGAATATAAAAATATTGATGATATTAAAATAGAAAAAAATGAAGATGCTAAAAAATTAATATTACCTAAAGAAAACTCTGTAAGAAATGTATTCTTCTCAGGAAAAGGTGGAGTTGGAAAAACAGTAATGGCTTGTATAACAGCTGTTAAAGCTGCTAACGAAGGGCATAAAACATTACTACTTACAACAGACCCAGCAGATCACATAGGAAAAGTTTTAGATAAGCCAATAGAAGATAATCCAGCACCAATAGATGGATGCGCTAATTTATATGCAGCAAAAATTGATCCTAAAGTGGCTTTTGAAGAATACAAAGAAATAGTTTTAAAAGATGCTAAATCTAAATTTAGTGATCCAACAATAGCTACTATGGAAGAAGAATTAAATTCTCCATGTACTGAAGAAATGGCAGCCTTCCAAAAGTTTATATCATATGCTTCAGAAGAAGAATATGACGTTATAGTATTTGATACAGCTCCAACTGGTCATACTTTAAGACTATTAGAACTTCCAATGGACTGGTCAAAGCAAATTCAAATGAAGGCAGGAGTTACTTCTGAAATAAGTGAAGAAGATAAAAAGCAAAAAGAAAAATTTGACAGAGTTATAGCTACTATGAAGGATAAGGATAAAACTACATTTAGTTTTGTAATGTATCCTGAAAAAACTCCTATAATAGAGGCATATAGAGCTAGTGAAGAACTTAAAACTGTTGGAATTGAAACTCAAATGGTTATAGCAAATCTTATAATACCTGTGGAACAAGCAACTACACCATTCTTTAGAAATAGAAGAAATATGCAAGAAAAATATCTAGATGAAATAAAGAGTGACTTTAAAAATTCTGAGGTAGCTATAGTCCCTATGTATGATAAAGAGATAAAAGGTATAGATATGTTAACAAGGATAGGTAACAATATATTTTAATTAACTAAGGAGAAAAATAAAATATAAAAAATAATAGATAATAATAATTTTGATACAGAAATAGAAAAGGGAATAGTTGTAGTAGATTTTTTGAAACTTGGTGTGGATCTTGTAAAATGTTAGAGCAGTATTTGAAGACCTAGGTAATTAGATATAATGTCACTAAATTGAGATAAGATAAAGTAGTAAAAAATAGGAAATTAAAGTAATTTAATATTCCTATTTTTACTACTTTTATATAGTTAAAATTTATTAATTTTTTATTAATATAAAAATGGTATTTTAATATTTTTTATAATTAACATCAAAAAAAATTGATTTTAAGTTTTGATATATGGTAATATATTTAATACAGAAAATATATAATGTACCAAAATAAACATGCTAAAAATAATAATTAGTAAGATATATTGATATATAAAATGCAAGTTATACGATTATATTTTAAATATCAAAAAAAGTTGATGTTATCTATGGTGACCTTATATTGATATAATTCGAATTAAATATGGTCAAAATCTAATAATAACTATACATATCAAAATATAGTATGCATTAACATTATAAAAATATTTATAGCATTAGTTAATAATGTATTTAGACAAAGCACAAAAAGAATATCAAAATATAATTAAGTAATAAATAAAGGAGAAAGAAATGAAAAAAGTGGATTTGACACAAGGAAAGGTACTATCCGTAATAGCAGCATTGGCTATACCAATAATGGGTAGTTCACTTTTACAATTCACCTACAACATAGTAGATATGTTTTGGGTTGGAGGACTTGGAAGTGATGCTGTTGCAAGTGTTGGTTCCTCAAGCTTTTTTATAGGGCTTGGATATTCTATAAATACACTTGTAGTAATAGGAGCTGGAATAAAGGTTTCACATGCACTAGGAAGTAATGAAGAACATAAGGCTAAAGCATATATAAATTCAGGAATATTTGTTAACTTTATTCTTGGTCTTTTATATGCGCTAATTCTTATATTTGCAGGTAAGTATTTTATAGGTTTCTTAAATTTAGGAAATGAAGTGGTTGAAAAAGGTGCTAATTTATATCTAATTGTAAGTGCCCCAATGCTATTTTTCTCATTCTTTAATCAAATGTATATAAGAATTCTTGGTAGTTATGGACATAACTCAAATGCTCTTAAAATAAGTGTTGTAGGTATAGTTTTAAATATAATTTTAGATCCAATATTTATATACATGTTTAAATTTGGGGTATTAGGGGCAGCCATAGCAACATTAATATCAAATATAGTTATGTTTATAATGTTTAGAATAAACTCAAAAGGATTATTTAATTTTGACTTTAAAATAGGAATAGAGAAATCTAAGGTTATTGAAATAATAAGATTAGGATTTCCAATGTCTTTTCAAAGAATACTATTTACATTAGTTAATATAATACTAGCTAGAATAATATCTATATTTGGATCAGATGCAATAGCAGGTCAAAAGATAGGACTTCAAATAGAGTCAATAACATTTATGGTAATCGGTGGATTAAATGGAGCTATAGCAAGCTTTACAGGTCAAAACTTTGGTGCTAAAAAGTACGACAGAATTATAAAGGGATATCGTACATCTTTAAACATAGGTATAGTATATGCAGTTATTACATCAATAGTATTTATACTATTCCCAGAATATATAGTAACTATTTTCATAAAAGATGATTCTACTATAAAAATTGCTAGTATGTATTTACAAACAATAGCATACTCACAAATATTTAGTGCCATTGAGATGGTTTCAAATGGTATGTTTACAGGTCTTGGTATGCCAAATATTCCAGCTACTATAAGTATTATATTTACTGTGCTTAGAATACCTATGGCATTAGTATTTATAAAATATTTCGATGTAAATGGTGTATGGTTAAGTATCTCAGTATCAAGTATCTTAAAAGGAATTGCATCATATATAATGTATAGACTTAAGGTAGGAAAGGACGAAAGATATGCTTAAGACAATAAAGAATTTATTTACTAAACAAGAATTATTAAAAGGTAATTTTGGAGTTGAAAGAGAAGGTCTTAGAGTTGATTTCAAAGGAAAATTATCACAAAAACCACACCCAACAGTTTTTGGATATAAGATGTGTAACCCGTATATAACAACAGACTTTTCAGAAAGTCAATTAGAACTAATAACACCAGCATTTTCAACGACAGAAGAAACTTATAAATTTTTAAATGCACTTTACGACATAGTAGCTATGGAGCTTGAAGATGAATATTTATGGCCACAATCTATGCCAGCTATAATACCAGAGGATAAAGATATACCAATAGCAGAGTTTTGTGGATGTGAAGAAGGAAAAGTAGCTAGAGAATATCGAGAAGAATTATTTTTAAAATATGGCGGTAAAAAGCAGTTAATATCAGGGATACACTATAATTTTTCATTTAATGAAAATATAATAAAAAAGCTATATGAAAATAGTGATAAATTAAAGGACTATAAAACTTTTAAAGATAATTTATACTTAAAAGTTACAAGAAATTATCTTCGTTATAGATGGTTACTTATATACCTTTTAGGATGTACAGGTGTTGTACATGAAAGTTATCAAGAAGATTGTGTAAAACAGCTTGAAGAAATATCAAAAGATAGTTTTTCAAATGAAGGAGCATTATCTTATAGAAATAGTGAATGTGGATATAAAAATAAAATAGATTTATTCCCAAATTATAATAGTGTTAAGGATTATGTTGGTAGTATTAATAAGTTTATAGATGAAGATTTAATAGATACACCTAGAGAGTTATATGCTCCAATAAGGTTAAAAGCAAAAGATCCTAAGTCCTTATTAAATTCTTTAATGAACGATGGTATAAATTACTTAGAATATAGGAGTATAGATATAAACCCATTTGAAAAAGGTGGAATAGCTTTAAATGACTTACATTTTATGAATGTATTTAATTTATTTTTATTAATTGAAGATGAAAGTAATTATGAATATTGGCAACAAGAAGCACTAAAAAATCAGAATATAATCGCAACTCAAGGTCAAAAAGATGTTAATCTAATTAAAGATGGAAAGACTATATCAAAGATAGAATGGGGTCTTGAAATTTTAAATAAAATTAAAGTTATAAATGATGAACTTAAATTAGGACAAGATAAAATAATAGATAATATAATAAAGAGAGTTAAAGATTATAAAGAAACTTATACCTATAAAATGATTGAAAAGATAAAAAAAGAAGGATATATAAATGCTCATTTAAACCTTGCTAAAGAGTATAAAGAGTTAGCATATAACAACAGATTTAAACTAGAGGGATATGAAGATTTAGAATTATCAACTCAAATTTTAATGAAAGAAGCAATTAAAAGAGGTATTAAAACTGAGTTAATAGATAGAAGTGATAATTTTATATCTCTTACTAAAGATAATAAAATAGAGTATGTAAAGCAAGCAACAAAAACATCAAAAGATAATTATATAACTGTTCTCGCTATGGAAAATAAGGTAGTTACTAAAAAGATATTACAAATAAATGATATTAAAGTTCCAGATGGAAGTGAATTTGATAATATTGATGATGCAATAAGCGAAATAGATAACTTTATAAATAAGCCAATAGTTATAAAGCCGAAGTCAACTAATTTTGGAACAGGAATAAGTATATTCCCTCAAGGTGCTAATAAAGAAGATATAAAAAGAGCATTTGAGATTGCATTTAAATATGATAATACGGTTTTAGTTGAAGAGTTTATAAGTGGTAAAGAATATAGATTTTTAGTTATAGGAGATAAGGTTGTAGGAATACTTCACAGAGTCCCAGCTAATGTAGTTGGTGATGGAGAAAAGTCTATTAGACAATTAGTAGAAATCAAAAATCAAAGTCCATTAAGGGGAAAAGGATATAAGACTCCTTTGGAGAAAATTAATTTAGATGAGAGTGCTGCATTATTCTTAAAACATAGAGGTCTTGATTTTGACTATATTCCTAAAAAAGATGAAACTGTATATTTAAGAGAAAATTCAAATATTAGCACAGGTGGAGATAGTATTGATTATACTGATGATATACCTCAAAAGTTTAAAGATATAGCAGTTAGGGCATCTAAAGCTATAGGAGCTAATATTTGTGGTGTTGATATGATGATAGATGATTATACTAATGAAAGTTCGCAATATGCAATAATTGAACTTAATTTTAATCCTGCAATTCATATTCACTCATATCCTTATATAGGAAAAGAAAGAGACGTTGCAAAGGAAATATTAGAAATATTAGACTTTATTTAATATAATATAAGGCAATAAATTAGAATAAATAAAAAAGTATTACTGTAATGTCAGTAATACTTTTTTATTTACTTTAAAGAGTCTTTTGTAAAGTATTCATCTTTATCTATAGATATATGTCCACTTTCATATTCTTCACCGTCTACTAAAATTTTAAATTTGTCTAAATTGAAATTTTCTATGTAAGTTTTAGCAACAGAGTTAATCATCATGTATTCAAATCCAGATCCTAAATTAAAGTCATAAAACTCTTTTGATAAATTAAGTACACCAATTAGTTCTTCATCACTATCTTCATAAGTGGTAAATTCGTTGATAGTTGTTTCAGATGTAATTATATTTTCATTTTTTAGTTCATCTAAAAGACATTCAGATGTTATTTCTTTTACTTTAACTTTTTTATCAACTATTGAATCGCTTTCAACATCAGAAACATAAATAGTTGCAATTACTTCAGAAGATTCTTGATCATCACTAGTAATGTAGTCTGGTGAAATCACTTCAACTTGAGATGATTGATCTTGATTTATATTTTTATCTGAAGTTTCCTTAGAGTCTTTGTTTGAGCAAGCTGAGAATATTAAACTACAAGATAATAAGGTTGCTAAAAAGTAAATATTTTTTTTCAAAGTACTACCTCCTTTATTAGTTAGTTAAAGTACTAGCTAGTATCAGAGTATGAAAGAAATTAAACTTATATAACTAAAATTTATATAAATTTTATATATGAGTGAAAGAATTATCTAGAAAATAATGATATATGAACTTAATTAAATTAAGAAATATAAAATAAAAGAAAAATCCATATGTTTTTATAATAAAAATATATTAGATAATAAGTTAGATACTTGTTTAAATTAGAAAAAATCTGAATTTATTTATTATTGAAAAAATATATTTACAAATTGAAAATTTTACCATATAATATATTCTAATAAAAATAGTATAAAAAGAGATAGAGGTCGCGGTGTTTAAGAGTAAGTTTATAGAGCTTAAGCGAGCAATGAAATAAACCCAAAGGAAAAACCGCCGAAACATATAGTCAACAGCTTTAAGACTATATAGTTGGGGTTATGTAGAATATACATAACACTGTCATAAATTTATTTATGGGGAGCTATCATGATAGATATATTTATTATTTTAAATTTGAGTTACTAAAACATCTCGATTTATAAATATATTAATAAATAATATAGTCTTGAATGATTTGCTTCACTCAAGACTTTTTTTATAGGCAATTATAAGATAGGGAGTGATAGTAATGAATTTAGAACAGTCAAACAAAGGAGTATCTAAGAAAAAATTTAGTGAAGGGTTTAAGGTACCACATACCCTAGTAATCATAAGTGCAATAATACTACTTGTTGCAGTGGCTACATATATAGTACCAGGTGGTGCTTATGAAAAAATAGTAAATGCTGATGGAAAGACATTAGTTGTAGATGGTTCATTTAAATATGTTGCTAGTAAGCCACAGGGAGTATTTGATGTATTACAAGCGCCTATTCAAGGAATTATAGGAGGAGCAGAGATAATAGCCTTTTTATTTATAGTAGGTGGTGCTTTTAATATAATTACAAAAACAAAGGCAATTGACTTTGGAATAGTTCGTATAGTTAATGTATTTAGAGGAAAGGAAATTTTAATAATACCAATAATATTCTTTATGTTCTCTTTAGGTGGAGGAATATTTGGGATGTCAGAAGAATCAATACCGTTTATTGCGATGATGGTACCGCTGACATTAGTATTAGGATACGATAGTATAGTAGCAGTAGCTATTACTTACTTGGCATGTAATATTGGATTTACAGCAGCAATGCTTAATCCATTTAATGTAGGTATAGCTCAGTCAATAGCAGAGATACCAATGTACTCAGGTATAGAGTATAGAACTATAGTATGGTTAGTATCAACAATTATAGCTGTAGCATTTGTTATGATATATGCTAGTAAAATAAAGAAAAATCAAAAACTAAGTCCTGTTTATGAGAGTGATCAGAAAAAACGTCAAAGTTTATCTAATTTTGAGAGTGAAGATGATAATTTCTTATTATCTCATAAAATAATATTATTTTTGATTGCAGCTTGTATGGGAATAATTATTTGGGGCGTATTAGCTAAAGGGTTTTGGATTCCACAAATAGCAGCAGTATTCTTAGCAACTGGTTTTTTAGCTGGTATAGTAGGAAAGTTAAGTCCAGATGAAATGGCAGATGCTTTCATATTAGGCG
This sequence comes from Romboutsia sp. CE17, assembly GCF_012317385.1. Classification (GTDB taxonomy): domain Bacteria; phylum Bacillota; class Clostridia; order Peptostreptococcales; family Peptostreptococcaceae; genus Romboutsia_E. The sequence continues at coordinate 1,743,534 of NZ_CP051144.1, read as the reverse complement.
CAAAAGATATGATGGGTGCTGCAATTATGTTAGGGTTTGCAAGAGGTATAGTAATATTAGCTGAAAATGCTAGTATAATAGATACTATTTTATTTAATCTATCTCAAATCTTAGGAAGTATACCAGGAATTCTTGCAGCATATTTAATGTTGCCAATACAAATGTTTATAAACTTCTTTATAAGCTCAGGTTCAGGGCAAGCTGCATTAACTATGCCAATTCTTGCTCCACTTGGAGATTTAATAGGAATATCTCGTCAGTTAACTGTATTAATATTCCAATTTGGGGATGGATTCTCAAATGCAATGTTCCCAACATCAGGAATATTAATAGCTTGCTTAGGGATTGCAGGAATTCCTTATACGAAGTGGTTTAAGTGGATATTACCTTTACAAGGGATATTATTTGTACTAGGAATCGTATTTATAACAATAGCTAAAGTAATTGGATGGAATTAATTAAGTAAAGGGGAGATTTATATGAAAGAATTATTATTTAATGAAGGACAAAAAATAAAAGATAGATTATCAGAAATAAGTGAATATATATATAACAATCCAGAATTAGGAAATCAAGAGTTTAAAGCAGTAGAAGCATTAACTTCATTTTTAGAAGAGCATAATTTTACTGTAGAAAGAGAATTTTTAAATATAAAAACAGCATTTAGAGCAACTTATGATAGTAAAAAAGAAGGTGCAACAATAGGATATTTATGCGAATATGATGCATTGCCAGAAATAGGTCATGGATGTGGTCATAATATGATTGGTCCAATGTCGGCTGGTGCAGGTGTAATTTTAAGTAAAATATTAGATGAAGTTGGAGGCCGTATCATAGTATACGGAACTCCTGCCGAAGAAACAGATGGAGCAAAAGTTATATTTGCTGAAAATGGAGTATTTGATGAATTAGATTGTGCTATGATGGTACATCCATCAAGTGAAACAATTAGAAGTGGAGATACTATAGCGCTATATCCATTACAATTTACATATAAAGGAAAAACAGCTCATGCAGCAGCTAGCCCTCATGAAGGAATAAATGCTTTAAATAGTGTTATTCAATTATTTAATGGAATAGATGCCTTACGTCAACATGTTACACCAGATGTTAGAATGCACGGAATAATAACTAATGGTGGAGCAGCTGCAAATATAGTTCCAGATGAGGCTGTTGCTCAATTTTACTTTAGAGCAGCAACAAAAGAAACATTAGAAGATGTATTAGAAAAAGTAAAGAAAATAGCAGAAGGTGCGGCTCTAATGACAGGTGCAACTCTTAGTATGGAAAGATATGAGTTACCTTATGATAATTTAGTTACGAATGAAAATTTATCAGAAGCATTTAATGAAAACTTAAGAGCTCTTGGAATAACAGAAATTAAGGACAAAGAATCAGCAGGTTCAAGTGATATAGGAAATGTAAGCCATATAACACCAACGATACATCCATATATAGGAATTTCAGATTGTCATGTAGCTGGACATAGTAGAGAGTTAGCTGAGGCTACAGTAACTTCACTTGGTCATGAGAGATTATTAGTTGCAGCTCTAGCATTAGCATATACAGGATATGATGTCTTAACTAATAAGGTAAATTTACAATAAAATACTTATTAAAGTATTTGTATTTAAATAAAATTAGATAGAGTAGAATTAAGGATAAATGCAAATATAAGAAGGAAGGGATATCAAAATAAGATATAACCCTTCCTTTTTATACTTTATTACTCTAACTTATCATCTTCTTAGTTAAGTTATTGAATTCTTCAATATTAGTATTGTGCTTATTTCTTTTTCTAGAAAGTATATACATAATTACTAATAATGACCAAGTAAATATAGAAATATATACACCTAATATAAGTCCTTTAGGTATAAATTCAAATCTTACATCGTGTGTACCTTCATCCAACTTGATACTTATAAATGCATTATCTATAGGATCGATATCTACTTCTTTGCCATCAATATAGGCTTTCCAACCTGGATCAAAAGGTATACTTGTAAATAAAATATCGTCTTTTTCAGAATAGATGGTTCCACTTACTTCTGTATTTTTTACAACTAAATTACTTACTTTATTATTTTTTATCTTATTTATACTTTTATTAAATGTATTATAATCAAAGCTATAAATATATATATCTTCTATATCTATACTATTTCTATTAAGAAGTAACTTAACGTTAACTTGTTCTTTATCATTTAATTTGAGATCTAAAATAGTATTACTATAATATCCACCGTAAGAATCAACGTATTTATTATCTAATAATATATCCATACTTGTTCTTCTAATTGGCGGTATTAATAAATACATATGTTCACCATCAATATTTCTAGCGTTAAATTCAATATATGCATTATCTTTTTTATTTATTTTTCTATATAGAGTAGAATTCTTTTTCTTAATTTTTTTTAAATTCTTAAGTTCTATATTATCAATATTAACTTTTTTAAAATATCTCTTATAATCTAAACTATCTAAATTATTTCCAGCCATAAGATTTAACATATCATTTTGCATATCAAATGGATTTTTATAATCACTGCCTAAACTTAAGATATTTTTATTTACAGTATATAATAAAGGTAGAGCCTCTTTATTTAAGTAAATATTTTCATTTTCTTTTCCACTTAAGATTTTCTTATAGTTTTGAGGCTTTTCATCATTAGATACTATATACTTTACACCTAATAATGAGTCTGAAATTGGAGTTGAGCCATAATAGCTAATAGCAAGATCAAAAGAGGAATTAGCAAATCCAAATTGATTTAAAAATCTATGTAGATCTTTGTTTGCCATAGAACTAAAATGCCTAATTCCATTATAATTTAAATTTAAAGAATCATTTAAAGTTCTTATATTATCGCTTTCAATTCTATAAAAACTTTTATCTTGTTGGTGAATTAATTGTATATTTTCACCAAATTTGTTAATAGCTTCGTATCCGTCTTTATTTTTATATTTTAATTCTTTATCTAGACCACTTAAAATCATAGATGTACTACATATCATTTCAATTACCATAAATACAGCTAATATAGACATACCTCTATTAATATTAATTCTACTATATTTATTTAATAAAAGAGAGTATATAACTATAAACACTAAACTTAAAACTATAGATATATCACTTATATAACTCCAGTTTGGATATTTATAATATCTAAGTGATAAAACTATGATTGACTGAGTCAATATAAATACAATTGCAAATATACTTATCTTATTAATATTAATATTTTTATTTTTTATTAGAATCATCAAGCTTCTAAATGAAATTGATAATAATAAAAATGAAAGTAAGAATGAATACCTACATGGGAATCCAGTTGGTTTGTCAAATGCATGCCACATTAAATTAGTATATGGTTCAACAAAACTTATAAGTAAAAATGTAATAATTAATGCATTTGAAATTTTTTCTTTTTTGCTTATTTCTTTACTTACAAAAAATACTGGAACTAATAGAAAAATTATTATCCCACTATATATATTTGCAGTTCCTCTAGTTGTGGTTAAGCTATCATATGCTCCTACAAAAAACTTACTCATAAGTCGTACAGATTTTGATATTATATCTTTTAGGTCAAATATACTTGTAGTACTAACAGTATCTATACCTCCATTTTTAAGAGCAAAGAAGGTTGGTATAAGTAATATTGCACAACTACCAATAGCTAAAAGAGTAGCTTTCATAAATAAGGCAAATTTCTTTATAAATAATGGAATATCTTTCTTAAATGTATAATTAGAAAAATATACTCCTATAAAATATATAAATGAGAAAATTCCAACCATATATGACATATAAAAATTAGATATAAATGTTATAAGTATCGCTGCAAAAAACACTACCCAATTATCTTTTTTAACAATTTCTTCTATGCCTATTATAACTAAAGGCAACATAAGGGTTGCATCGAGCCACATAATATCAAATGAGTATACTAGATTGAACCCCATAAGAGCGTACATACTTGAGAATATAACTGTAAATATGTTTGACTCTTTATACAAATACTTAATAAATATGGAAAATGTAAGACCACCCATACCTATCTTTATTAATGTTATTATTAATAATGAATCTATTATATTTTCCTTAGGAAATAACAATATTAAAAATGTAAATGGACTAGATAAATAATACGCAATTAGACCTATGAAGTTAGACCCCATCCCCATATTCCAAGAATATAATAACTCTGTATAGTCACCACTTCTGAGTATGTCGTACAGTGCAGAATAATAATCTACATATTGACCATTTAGGTCTGAAATTAATATAGATTTATCTCCAAATGGATATATTCCTATTACTTTATATCCTATTAATACTGTTATTATCGGAATTATAAATGAAAGTATGAGATACTTATTTTTCATTATATAACTTTTAGTTTTATCCATAACTTTCTCCTTACCGCATTAATGTATTACATACAATATCCATAATATCATTTTGAAAAAGATTTTGGTACTATTTTGTAAAATATTAAGCTTTTCATTAATTATTATTTGATATATTTGACTTTAAGATGTGAACATTTTACTTATATTCATTGTGTATATTACTTAGAATGGTAATTTTAACAGATAAAATTTATTAATATAAGTTGACTAGAATTTAATAAAAACATATAATAAATTTAATAATATAATGGAGGTGATCAGGTAAAGTGAGAAAATAATCTTATTCTAAAATAGTTTAATAGCATTTTAAGAGTATTATACATATGCTCTATTAGTCATGAATTAAACTACTTTGAATTAAGAATAAGATTAATGTACAGTAAATCACTACCCTGAATTAAAATCTAAAGATAGATTTATTTCTTATGCAAATTCTTAATATTATTAAGTTTTTGAAATACTTAGTACGATTATGTCTTCCTTGATTTAAAGTAGGTATCAATATTTAAATCAAGGAAGTTTTTTATGTGTAAATTTCCTTGAGATAGGAGTTGAGGATAGTGTCGCAAATAAGTATAAATAATTTAAGCTTTCAATATGATACACATGGAGACGATATTTTTAAAAATGTATCATTTTGTATAGATACGGACTGGAAACTAGGTCTAATTGGTCGTAATGGAAGAGGTAAAACAACTTTTTTAAAACTTCTAATGGGAGAGTATGAATATAGTGGTAAAATTTCTAGCAGTGTAAATTTTGAGTATTTTCCTATGAAAGATTATATTGATAATGATATAGCATTAGAGGTTGTTAGAAATTCAATAGCACCTTTTACAAGTTGGGAAAAACAGATGGAAGAGTATATAAAGATTCCAGAAAAAATGAATGAATATGGAGAAATTCTAGAAAAATATACTAATAATGATGGATATATAATAAATGAACTAATAGAAAAAGAAGTTAATAAAATAGGACTTGATACAAGTATACTTAATGAAAATTTTAATAACTTAAGTTCTGGAGAGCAAACTAAATTACTTTTAGTAGGTTTATTTTTAAGGAAAAATTACTTCTTGCTTATTGATGAACCAACGAATCATTTAGATGTAGAAGGTAGAGAAACTGTGGCAAAATATCTATCTAGTAAAAAAGGCTTTATAGTAGTATCTCATGATAGAACTTTTTTAGATTCTATAATTGACCATGTACTTTCAATAAATAAAGCTAATATAGATGTTCAAAAGGGTAATTTTTCAACATGGCAGTTTAATAAGGATAGAGAAGATGATTTTGAAATAAGAAAAAATGAAAAACTTCAAAAGGATATTAAAAGGCTTGAAAAGACTGCTAAGCAAAAATCAACATGGTCTCATGCAATAGAATCTACTAAAAAAGGAAATGGTCCATGTGACAGAGGGTTTATTGGTCATAAAGCAGCTAAAATGATGAAAAGAGCAAAGTGTATAGAAGCTCGTCAAAATAAAGCTATAGAAGAAAAATCAAATTTACTTAAAAATTTGGATATAGTAGAAAAGTTAGAGATATCTTTAAAGGAAAATAAAGAGATGTCTAATGGAGAATATAAAAAAGAAAATGTACTTGAAGTTCATAATTTACAAATTAAGTATGGAAATAAAAAAATATTTGATAAGGTAAGTTTTGATATTAAAAAAGGTGAAAGAGTTTGGGTTCGTGGTAAAAATGGAAGCGGTAAGTCTAGCATAATAAAGTTAATTATAGGTGAAGAGATTAATTATAGTGGATATATTAAAAAAGTTAATAAAGTATCGTATATTTCTCAAGAAACGTCTTATTTAAAAGGTAGCTTAGATGATTATATAAAAAATGAGAATCTAAATAATATATATGTAAAAAGTAATTTACTTAAACTAGGATTAGAAAAAATTCAATTTGAAAAAGAAATAAGTAAATGGAGTGAAGGACAAAAGAAAAAGTTACTTATAGCTAAAAGTTTATGTGAAGAAGCTGATTTATATATTTGGGACGAACCACTTAATTTTATAGATGTAATTTCTCGTATGCAAATAGAAGATCTTATTCTTAGTAAAAAACCTACAATGTTATTTGTAGAACATGATTTTTCTTTTGGCGAGAAAATAGCTACGAAGATAATTGAATTATAAATAAAAAATCTATTGAAGTAGTTAAGAAAAACCGTATCATAAGAAAATGATACGGTTTTTATAATTTTAAAAATTAACCTTATAAGGTTAATTGTGTTAGCAATGAAAATTAACATTATAAAGACAAATAGACTTAATAAAGTCTTAATCTAATGAAGTTATATAATTTTTAACTTTGCTTAGAACGTCGTTTTCACCTACATAAACTATTATATCATATTCATTTATATTAAAATATGGACCAGGTGAAACAAATAACTCATCGCCCCTTTTTACGCCAATTATTGTAGCACCAGTATTGTGCCAAAAATTAAGTTCTCCTAAATTCTTACCGATTATTAAGCTATTAGGCTGAACTATGCTCTCGTGATGCCTAATGATACCAACATTTCTAAGTTGTGTTGCAAACTCAATCAAGTTTTCAATTTTAGTTTCTAAATTTTTCTCAAGTTTTTTCTTTTCATAAATTAGGCCATAAATTTCTTCTTTTAAAGATGTAAATTCATTTTTAGTTTTAAATTTTTCTAGAAACTTTGAAGCATTAGCTCTACTACGTATTCTAATACCACTTTTTTCTTCTACCTCAACAACATCCATGTCCCTCAATAAAGCAATTGATCTACGAATTGTCTCAGGTGAAACATTGTATATGCTTACTAAAGTAGAACGACCAGAGAGCTTTTCTCCTTCTAAAAAATCACCATTCACTATTCTATAAGCAATATCAATAGATATCTTTAAATAGGCTGGAGTAGATATTTTTTTTGCCAAATTAAATCACCCCTATCAGTGAATAATTGTATCATAAATATTATAAACATGATAGCAATTAATTAATAGTTTTTTATTTGATTATAAAAAGATTTTGATTTTTAACAACTTATGTGTTAATATAAAGTTGTTAGATATATTGTATAAATTAGTATATATTAAAATTTTATATTAATTTTGTATGCAATCTATATTATTCATGGTTTAAAAATTGAATTAAACCAATAATTTTAATCTTAATATATTATAAATTAATAATCAAACTGACAACTTATGACGGGTAGATAAGTTGTTAAAAAGGGGGAGTTTTATTATGAAAAATGTAATCAAGTCTTTAAGGAGTAACATAACCTACTATTCAACAATCCTTATCTCTTTGGTAGTACTAATATGGGGAGTAGTTTTTACTGATAGTTTTAAATCTTTTTTTGATAGTGCATATAAATTTGCAACAGAAAATTTTTCATGGTACTTTATGATATTAATGGCTTTTTTCTTTTTATTTAGTATTTATTTATTATTTAGTAAATATAAAAATGTTAAACTTGGAGCAGACGATTCTAAACCGGAGTTTTCAAATATTTCTTGGTTTGCAATGCTTTTTAGTGCGGGAATAGGTATAGGTCTAGTGTTCTGGGGAGTTGCAGAACCTCTAACACATTATTTAAATCCAATTGGAATAGAAGGTGCAAGTAAGGAAGCAGTAAGATTTGCATTTAGAAAGTCATTTTTACACTGGGGAATTTCAGCATGGGCTTGTTATGCATTACTCGCTCTTGTCATTGGGTATATGCACTTCAGAAAAGGAAAGCCAATTCTTTTAAGCTCAGTTCTAATACCTTTAATAGGAGAAAAAGGTGCTAAAGGTATTATTGGAAAAATCATTGACATATTAACTATTTTTGTAACTATAGCAGGTATTATTACATCTTTGGGGATGGGTATTTTACAAATAAATAGTGGATTAAATTATTTATTTGGAGTTCCTGAGACAAAGTTTATACAAATATTCATAATTGCTATAATGACAGTTCTTTTCTTAGTTTCAGCAACAACAGGTGTTAAAAAAGGTATAAAAATATTATCAAATTTAAATTTAGGAATAGCAGTACTATTTTTTATAGGAGCATTTATGTTAGTTCCTAAATTAGATTTATTTAATAACTTTATTGCCAGTATTGGAGGATATGCTCAAGCACTAACTATTGACAAATTTAATATATTTGCAAAAGGTGAATGGCATTCTAAATGGACAATATTTTACTGGGCTTGGTGGATTGCATGGGCTCCATTTGTTGCTATTTTCATAGCAAGAGTATCAAAAGGTAGAACTATAAAAGAGTTTATAAAAGGAGTATTATTAGTACCAGCAGGATTTTGTATGATTTGGTTCTTAGTATTTGGAACGCTAGGAATATCAGCTCCAGTAGATGTTGCAGTAGAAGCTATACAAAAAACAGAAACTGCACTTTTTGTAATATTAAATGAGTTCAATGAAACTGGATTAATAATGAGTATGATAGCTATAGTTTTATTGTTTACATTCTTTGTAACATCAGCAGATTCAGCAACATACGTATTATCTGTAATTGCAAGTGACGGAATATTATCACCTAAAAATTCAAGAAAAATAGTTTTAGGAGTAACACAAAGTTTACTTACAATAGCATTCTTATTTGCAGGTGGATTTGATATGATTCAAACTGCAACGATTGTAATGGCATTACCATTTGGTATAATTATATTCGGTAGTGTAATAGCATTTGTCAAAGAAATAAGGCATGAAAATATTGATGAGGTAAATGAAGCATATAACGAGGATAATAAAATATACAGAGAAGAGAAAGCTTTTAAAGGTGGAGTAATTGATTATGAAAGAAGCTCTATTAAATAAAGTTTATTATAATATATGCTCTTTTATAAAAAAATAGATTATTTTAAAAATAAAAAATACTAATCTTATTAAGATTAGTATTTTTTATTTAATTCTTAGAATTTGCAATTTCTTCAGCTAAGTTATTTAAATATTCCCATCTTTCATATTTAAATTCAAGCTCTTTTTCAAGATTTGCTTTTTCATCAAGTATTTCTTGAAGTTTAGTAAAATCAGTAGCAAACTTTGAGGTACTATTATCAAGTTCTTCTATTTTACTTTCAAGATTAGCTATATCATCATCAATTGTATCAAATTCTCTTTGTTCATTGTAAGAGAACTTAAGCTTTTTATCATTTTTAGGTTTTCCTTTTTTCACTTCTTTAGGAGCTTCAGCTTTTGCAGCTTTTTCTGCTTCTTCAAATTCAATTCCTTGAATTTCTTTATAAACTAAATAATCACTGTAGTTACCTGTGAAGATATGAATATTTCCATTTCCTTCGTAAGCAAATATCTTGTTACAAATTCTATCTAAGAAATATCTATCATGTGATACAGATATTACAACTCCTTTAAACTCATCAAGGTAATCTTCTAATCTATTAAGAGTTTCTATATCTAAGTCATTTGTAGGCTCGTCTAGTAAAAGAACATTTGGAGCCTGCATAAGTGTTCTTAGTAAATGAAGTCGACGTCTTTCTCCACCAGATAATTTTCCTATAAGTGTATATTGCATAGTTGAATTAAATAGGAATCTTTCACACATTTGAGAAGCTGATATTTTAGTTCCATCAGCTGTTTCTATATAATCACTTGCTTCTTTTACATAATCTATAGCTCTCATGTTTAAGTCCATATGAGCATCATCTTGAGTGAAGCATCCTATTTTTACAGTTTCACCTATTTCAATTGTACCGCTATCTGGAGTTAAATCTCCATTTAATATTTTTATAAGAGTAGATTTACCTTGACCATTTTTACCGATAATGCCGATTCTATCGTGGCGAGCAAGAGTATACTCTAAGTTATTTATAACAGTTTTATTACCAAAAGACTTAGAAATATTATGTATTTCTATTATTTTATTACCAAGTCTAGAAGAACCAACTGATATATCCATTTTTTCATCTGGAGTAATGACATCTCTCGTAGTTAATTCATCAAATCTTTGAAGTCTAGCTTTTTGCTTTGTAGTTCTAGCACGAGCACCTCTTCTTACCCAAGCAAGTTCTGTTCTTATAAGGGTTTGACGCTTTTCCTCCATACTAGCCTCCATAGCTAATCTTTCCATTTTTCTTTCTAGGAAAAGAGAGTAGTTTCCATCATAGCTAAATAATCTACCTTTATCAAGTTCTATTATTCTATTAGTAACTCTGTCTAAGAAATATCTATCGTGAGTTATCATTAGTAGTGATGCTTTAGAAGCATTTAAATATTCTTCTAACCAGTCAATAGTATCATTATCTAAGTGATTGGTAGGCTCATCAAGTATTAATAATTCACAAGGAGTTATAAGAGCAGAAGCAAGAGAAACTCTTTTTCTTTGACCACCAGATAATTCTTTTATTTTTTGATTGAAATCATTTATACCAAGTTTAGTAAGAACTGCCTTAGCTTCACTCTCTAAATCCCAAAGATTTAAGGCATCTATTTTTTCTTGTAATGATAATAATTTTTTATTTAAATTTTCATCAAAAGAAACATTTATTTTTTCTAGTATATCTTGGTATTCACCAAGTAACTTCATTTCAGCAGAGGTACCTTTGAATACTTGTTCAAGTACAGTAGATTCTTCATCATATTCTGGATTTTGAGGTAAGTACTCAACTCTAACTTTGTTAGCTTTTGTTATAGTGCCAGTTTCAGGTTCTTCAGCGCCAGCAATTATTTTTAAAAGTGTAGATTTACCCGTACCATTAACACCGATTAAACCTATTTTTTCACCTTCATTAACGCCAAGAGATATATCTTTTAATAATATTTTTTCAGAATAACTCTTGCTTATATTTTCTAATGTTATTAAATTCATTTACATCACCTTTAGTTAAAAATTTTGAGTTTATATTAATTATTTATATTTTTTTCAAAGTGTTGATAATCAGGATTTTTCCAATTTCCACCCCAAGACCATCCTCTTTTAATAAATGCATTATAGCAATCATCGTTTTCTACTATCATACCCTTTATAGACTGATTTCTATCAATATAATCAGTAGCGGTATTAGGGCTCACTGTACCTCTAGAATTATTTATATGAGGATTTAAAAGTGGATTAATATCAATTGCCATACCTTTTCCATGATTAGATATTACATTAGTATTTGCAATAGTTCTATAGCAAAAAGATGAGGTATTATTATCTTTCATAGAAAGATCGTCATTAGCTTCGTATTCATCTATTAATTTTATTTTTTCAATTGGATATTTTACTTCATAAAGTTCCTTAAATATTTCTACTACCTCAGCTGCAACTTCTTTATTTACAATCATTTCACCTCTATGGGTTTTACCGTCAAATCCATAGTATGATAATTGTAAGTATGATAAAGTATCAAAACTTATAGGTTCGCTTTCTGGCATAGAGTATCCTAGCATTTTATCTTTTACGCTAGATGGAATTTCAGAATAAGAAAAAAAAGGTTCTTCTTTTTCCGGATCTTCTTTAGTAATAGAAGAACTAACTATACTACTGTCTTTGTCGCTACATCCAACTAAACTGAAAGAGCTAATTAATATAAGTAAAAAAGCTATGTATTTAATTTTATTTATCAAAGCAACCTCCTTATTTGTAGATATTATTAGAAAGGTATATTAATATAAAATTAGTTAACAGATTTAAAAAAATACTATATTAATTATAACCTATAATGTAAATTTAATCTAATAGTTAAAATTTAAGATTATATTTTAAATATAGTAAGGAAATAAGGAGTAGAGAAATGGATTTTTATATATCACAATTAGATGAAAATAAAAAGATAATTTCTATAATAGAAAAGTACAATATAGGTCTTGAAATTGTTCAATTTTCAAATCCTTTTATACTAGACAATAAAGAAGCATTTATAAAAGAATATAAAAAAGATTGGGGAAGCTTATTAAATGATATAAATATTTCAATTCATGGGCCTTTTGCAGATCTATCAGCTGGTAGTAGAGATTATGAAATAGCTAAAATAACTAGAAAAAGATTTGATCAAGCTTATGAAGTAGCTAAAGAATTTAATGCTAAAAAAATAGTTTATCATAATAGTTATGTTCCAAAATTATATACTTACGAAGAATGGATAAGTAATACAGGCAAGTTTTGGAATGATTTTTTTATAGGCAAGGATGAAAATATTAATTTTCATTTAGAGAATGTATTGGAATGGGACTATGTTCTTATAAGAGAAATATTAAATAATGCTAATAAAAAGAATTTTGATGCATGCTTAGATTTGGGACATGCTAATGTTTGTTCTAAAATTGATATAGAGGATTGGATAGAAGCATTAGGAAATAAAATAGGTCATATACATGTTCATAATAATTACGGGCAAGAGGATAGTCATTTTGGTATAGATAGAGGGAATATAGATATTAGAAGTCTTATGGAATTAGTTAGATTTAAAAATAAAGATGTTAGTATTTCCTTGGAAATAGTAGATGTTGAGGAACTTAAGAATTCATTGGAACAATTGTGTGAAGAAGGATTTATAAATAAGAGATAATAAGTATAATAAAAAGCTTTTATTTACTATATAAAGTTTAGTTAATAAATTAATTAAATGAACATGAAAAAAGATATCCTATATTTAATTTTATATAAGTATATATTCTTTATATAAAATTAAAATAATATAATTACTCATTATATTAGAATTAAAATATAAAAATTCAAGTAACAATATTTAATAGGATGTATCTTATAAAATTTTATGTATATATAATTTATAAAAATAGTAAGGTAGATGCTATAAGTAATTGTCCTATGTAATAAGTTAATAAATTTAACCCTGATAAAACCTTGCTGGGTTTATTGTAAAATAATATAAATGCTAAAATTATATCAGAAAATACAAATAAAAGAGATCCCAATAAAAGTAAAGACGAGCTATATTCATTTAAAGATAAGAGTGTAACTTTAAAAGATTCAAATACCATCAAACATATTAAATATGAATATACATATGTAGGTATAAACATATTTTTAAAGTTAATATTTTTATTATGTTTTAAAGTGTATATAATTAAAGATGATATTATAAAGACTATAATTAAATCTGTCCAATTAAATGAACACACATGAATAAAGGCTAAAACATACATTATATGAGTAATTGAAAAACTAATAAGTCCATAGAGAAACATTTTTGTTAGTTCTCCAGTGCGAGTATTTATCTTGGGTACAAGGAGTATATCTCCAAATAAAGAAAAAATAAGACCTATTATTAGTAGTATAAAGTAGTAAAAATCACCTTGTGAATGTAAGTAAGATATTATTCCAGTGGAAATAAATAAAATACTAGTTATAATTTTAAATATTAATCTATAATTTTTTACAGGTTTATATGTAAAGTAAATTAAAGTTAATAGTGATATTATGAATAATATTAAATTTATATAATAAGCTAACATATTTTTTAGAAACACCCCTTTCAATATAATTATAACTATGTTTTGATTGGATATGAATAAAAAGTTTGAAAATAGAATTAATTTATAAGGAAATATTGACTTTGTTTGAATTAAGAAAGAATGAAATAGGTCTCATTCTTTCTTATATTTAAAATATAAATTTTGCATAAACTTCTTTCAGGCTCAGACTTGATATTAGCTTGATTAATACAAATTGAACTAATTTATGTTTCTATAACTTTAATCAATTCTGTTGTATTATATATATATTATCTGAGGTGAAATTCTAAAACAGATGACTACACACGTAGGCGCAAAGAGTAAAAAGCTTATGGACAGAGGTTTGACCCCACTTGTCTTATATATTAATTACAAATAAAATATGTTAAAATTCACAACAAATTAGATAAAAAATATTTTATAAAATACGACTGTTTTTTACAATGTATGACAATAAATATTGATATAATGATTGAAAGGGGGGGATAAAGTGATAGATCAAAATGTTATAACTCGGGTAGAAAAAAAGTATGAAATAAATGTATTTACTGCAATGAGCTTAAAAAATATTTTATGTAAAACATTAGTTCAAGATTCGTACAATAAAGATGATGGATATATGGTTAGATCATTATATTTTGACACATTGTATAATAATGATTATTTTGATAAAGAAGATGGGCTAGAATATAGAAGAAAAATAAGACTTAGGACATATGATCCAAAAGCTCAATTTTTAAAGTTAGAACTTAAACAAAAAGAAGGCGAGTACCAGCATAAATATTCATTAACTATACCAAAAAGTATAGCTCAAAGGCTTATAGAGGGACACTATGAAGTATTAAAAGAACTAAACAATGATTTTGCAGACAGGTTATACACTATAATGCAGACTAATTTATACAGGCCAAAATGTATAGTAGAGTATAATAGATTAGCTTATATAGTTAAAGAAAACAATACAAGGATAACTATAGATAGTGATCTGAAGTCTAGTGAGTCAAATATAGATATATTTAATCCTTCACTATCTCTAAATCCGGTAACTAGTAAAACAATACTAGAAGTAAAATACAACAATTTTTTATTAAGTTATGTAAAAGACATAATAGATAGTGTTAATAAATCCCAAACATCAGCTAGTAAATACTGTATGTCGAGATTTATTAGCTACTTATAGGGGGGACAAAATTAGAAATGAAAGAAATGCTTTTAAAATACTTTCAAGAAGGCAATTCATCAATGAGTATTGAACAAATATTACTTAATTTTTTAGTATCAATAATATTATCTATAGTAATATATTTAGCATATAGATATTCTCATTCAAAGGCAGTATATAGCCAAAGATTTAACGTATCACTTTCTATGTTAACAATAGTAACTACAATGGTTATGAATGTAATTGGAAATAATATAGCTTTATCTCTAGGTATGGTTGGTGCACTGTCTATAGTTCGTTTTAGAACAGCTATAAAAGATCCGAGAGATTCAGTTTATATCTTTTGGTGTATAGTAGTAGGTATTTGTTGTGGAGTATCTGAATATACAATAGCAGGGATAGGAAGTGCGATACTATTCATATTTTTACTTATATTTGGTCATGTAAAGTCAAATGACAGGTATTTACTTGTAGTACATGCAAAGAGAAACGTTGAAGAAGAAATAGAAAAAGCTATCTTAGTATTTTATGATGGCAAAGCTAATATGCGTGTGAAAAATACTACAAGTGAAAGTATTGAATACATATATGAACTTTCACAACGTATAATAAATTCTTCTAAATATAAAGGATCTATCAATAAAAATTTATATGAGATAGATGGAGTAGAGATAGTTAACTTAGTTTGTCAGAATGAGGATATAAATAGATGATGAAAAAATTATTAGCTAGTAAAAGAAATATAAGTATATTAGTAGTAATAGGATTATTAGTATCAAGTATTTCACTATCTATATTTATAGAAAAAAATTCTCAGAAAAGAGTACATCATCATAGACAGGAAGATATAAAAAATCAACCGAGAGAATTTGATATGAAAGAGGATTATACTATAAGTGATTCTTTTAGTACTCATTTACCATTAGTAATTATAGATACTAATGGAGAGAGTATAGAGTCTGGTGTTGTTTGGAACGCAGAAAAAGGGTATTATGCACCATTGGATATAGATCCATACGTTGATGGTAACATAACTATTATTGATAATGAGGGAAGTGTAAATAATATTAAAGATAAGCCTACCAATAAATCGGATATATTAATCCGACAAAGAGGTAACACATCAACTAGATTTCCTAAAAAACAATACTTAATAAAAACAATAAATAAAGATGGAAGTAAAAATAAGCAAGATATATTAGGTATGGGAGAAGAGTGGGAATGGGTACTAAATATATCTTATATAGATAAAACTCTACTTAGAAATTATGTGGCTTTAAATATTGCAGGCGAAATAATGCCATATACTCCAGATGTAAGGTACTGTGAAGTGGTAATAAAGGATGATGATGAGTATACTTATGAAGGTGTATACCTTATGATGGAAAATATAAAACAAGGAGAAGATAGAGTCAACATTTCTAAGTATGATAATAAATTTACAAAATCATCATATTTGCTCAGAAGGGATAGGTTTGAAGAAGATGTTATACTTTTAGATAATTATTCAACTAAGAATAAACTTCCTGTTGGATATTTAGAAGTTAAATACCCCAAAAAGGGTGAAATAACAGAAAAAACCATAGAGTATATAACTAATGATATAAATAAGTTTGAAGAATGTATTTATTCTGATGACATTGATGAGTTTTACAATTATAGAGATTATATAAATGTAGAATCATTTATAGATTATTTTATAATAAATGAGTTTTTTGCTAACTATGACTCTGGATATTATTCAACTTATATATATAAAGAAAATGGTTCTAAAATTAGCATGGGTCCAGTTTGGGATTTTGATATGTGCTTAGATAATGATATAAAGTCACAAAACACATTAAAAGTTGACTCTACAGCTATGCATGATGCACCTTGGTTTAGACAGCTATTAAAGGATCCTAATTTTACGAAAAAAGTGATAGATAGATACAACTATTTAAGAAAAAATATATTAAGTGAGAAAAATTTAATAAAATATATAGATGATACAGTGAGTTTTTTGGGAACTAGCGTTGAAAGAGATATAAAGAGGTGGAAATATGAGGGAGAATATAATACTGAAATTGAAAAAATGAAATTAGTTATAAGGGAACATGGAAAATGGTTAGATGAAAATATAGACTCATTATACCAATTTAGTGAATTTAATGAAAATGAGATAAATAAAAGTTCATTAGAAAAAGTAAAAGACTTTATATTAGGCAGCGATAAAAAAACAAGAGTTACTAGTATACTATCAGCAATATTCATAGGTATATTTATACTATCTATAATCCTCGTACAAAGAGATTAAAAAAATGAAGGGGGATGGCTATGAAAAAGGGGACTAATATGAAAAAGAAAATTTTATTAGTAGCAGCTAGTATGACTGCATTTATATATATATTCTGGAGATTATTTTTTACAATTCCAACACAACATGGAATGATATCCTTAATAGCAGGATTATCACTTGCAATAGCAGAAACTATTGGGGTAATAGAAGCTTTTTCACATTACAAAAATTTAAGTTCAAATAAAGAACCAGAAATGCCAGAAATACCCATAGAACTTTACCCAGATGTTGATGTATTAATAGCAACTCATACAGAGTCAGCAGAAATATTATATAAAACGGTTAATGGTTGTACACATATGAAATATCCAGATAAAAGTAAAATTCATATTTACATATGTGATGATACAAATAGAGTAGAAATGAAAGAGCTTGCAGAGCAAATAGGGATAGGATATATAGGATTAGCTGAAAATAAACATGCAAAAGCAGGAAATTTAAACAACGCATTAAGTAAAACTACATCACCTCTTGTAGCTACCTTTGATGCAGATATGATACCACGAAGTGATTTTTTAATGAAGACTGTTCCTTATTTTAGTTTACCACTTATGAAAAAGGATGAAGACAATAGATGGGTAAGAAGAAAAGAAATAGATGTAAATTATAAAATTGGGTTTATACAAACACCTCAAAGTTTTTACAATCCAGATTTATTCCAATATAATTTATATTCAGAACAGAACATTCCTAATGAACAGGATTACTTCTTCAAGGAAGTCAATGTGGGTAGAAATCGTACGAATTCACCTATATATGCAGGTTCGAATACTTTGATATCTAGAGAAGCATTAGAAGAAGTTGGTGGTATAGCGATAAAAAATATAACGGAAGATTTTGCAACAGGTATAAAAATACAAAGTAAAGGATATAAATGCTTTGCAATATCAGAGGTATTAGCACACGGATTAGCACCAATTGATTTTAAGAGTTTGATAAAACAGCGTCAAAGATGGGGAAGAGGATGTGTCAAAACCATAAGAAGTTTCAAATTTTTATTTTCAAATCTAGGTATTAGAGCTAAGCTAAGTTATATAACCTGTTTTTTATATTGGACTACATTTTTTAGACGATTTATATATATAATATCTCCCATATTATATTCCGTATTTGGTTTAATTATAGTAGAGTGCAGTACAAAAGAACTAATGCTTATATGGATGCCATCATATTTACTATACAATATATCTTTAAGATATTTATCTGGTAATTTAAGAAATCAAAAGTGGAGTAATATAGTTGATACTATAATCTTTCCATACTTAGTAATACCAATACTACTTGAAACTATAGGTATTACCCTTAAAAAATTTAATGTAACATCGAAAGAAAGAATATCATCAAAGAATGTAGATTTTAAATATTCAATACCTCATATCATTTTAATAGTTGCATCAGTATTTGGTTTAATATTCTCAGTAGAAGATTTTATGAAATATAAACATTTAGGTAGTATAGTAATTATATTTTGGTTAGTTATGAATCTGTATTTTCTTATTATGGCTATATTTTTCATGCTCAGTCGTGTAAATTACAGAAGTGAGGAAAGATACTATACTAATCTAGATGTAGATATAAGTTTTAATGAAAGGTTATTAAAAGCTACTACATTCGATATTTCAGAATATGGAATGAGCTTTACAATAGATACTCCAGAGTACATACCATATGATGAAGATATAGATATAAGTATTAAATATTTACATTACAAAGCGAATTTAAAAGGTAGAGTAGTTCACGTGGATAAATTTATGGATAAATGGAAATATAGCATCAAACTAAATCATGTATCACAAAAAGATAAAAATGAGTATTATCAGATAGTATATGATAGAGGTCATACTTTGTCGACTAAGATGAAATCAAATACTATTAAGGAAATCAAATTAAATACGATTAACAGAAGTAAAAAACACAGGACTTCTAATAGAAAGTTACCAAGGATACGATTAAAAGTAAATGTTAATACAACAGATGGGAATATAGTTGAAGTAGTTAACTTTAACTATGAGTATATACTATTTAAAGGAAGGTTAGATAATAAAAATATTAATATAGAATTGAGAGATGACTTAGTTTTAAGATGTATAAAATGTGATAAATCTACAGCAAAAGACAATACTTTATACAAAATAGATGACTGGAAAAATATTTCGAACGATGAAGGTTTTAGAGAGATATTACTAAGTTGGGCTGGATCTATAGAAAATAAAGAGGAACTTGCTAATGCTTAATAAAAAAGTGAGACAATCTAGATTTAATGTAATTATACTTATTACATTATTAATAAGTATATTGTCAAATATGTTTTTGTTACAAAAACTAAGTCAGGATGAATACGATGTAAAT
This sequence comes from Romboutsia sp. CE17, assembly GCF_012317385.1. Taxonomy (GTDB): domain Bacteria; phylum Bacillota; class Clostridia; order Peptostreptococcales; family Peptostreptococcaceae; genus Romboutsia_E. The sequence continues at coordinate 1,723,849 of NZ_CP051144.1, read as the reverse complement.
AAAAACGGCGTAGATCGAAATGGACAATTATTAGTAAAGGGAACAAATCTTGTAAATGAGAAAGGCGATATAGTACGGTTAAAAGGAATGAGTAGCCATGGTCTTATGTGGTACCCAGAATATATAAATACAAGAAGTTTAAATACATTATCTGAATATGGAGCTAACACTATTAGATTGGCGATGTATACAGATGAAAATAAAGGATATATTTATAATAAAAAAGAAGCAATGAAAAATCTGCTTCAAGGAATAGAAAATATTTTAGGATCAGATATGTATGCAATAGTGGATTGGCATACACTAAAAGATAATAATCCTAACATACATATAGAAGAAGCTAAAGAGTTCTTTGATGAAATATCAACTAGATATAAAGATGAACCAGGGATAATATATGAAATATTCAATGAACCCAATGAGGAAACTTCATGGAATGATATAAAAGAGTATGCAAATATTATAATACCAATAATAAGGAAAAATTCACCGGATGCTATAATACTTATAGGAACTCCTAATCATTGTATAGATATAAAGAGTGCTATAAATGATCCTTTAGAGTATGAAAATATAATGTATACTTATCATTTATACACGGGAACAAGTGATGGAGGTTATAAATATTTATTAAATGATGCATTGAAAAATAATATACCAGTATTTATTTCTGAATGGGGATTTAGCCCAGAAAAAAATGATGCAGATATAGATTTAAAAAAAGGAAGAGAATTTCTAGAATTTTTAAAGCAGAATAATATTAGTTGGATTAATTGGTCTTTAAGTAATAAAGACGAACCATATTCATTTATTAGATATGATATTGATAAATTGAGTAGGTGGAATAATGATGAATTAACATCTGTTGGAAAATTTGTTAAAAATGCATTTTCTAATTATTAAATTCAATAGTGGGGATGATTCTTGTAAATCGTCTCCACCATTGAAATCCACGAAAGGAATGATTACTATACTTAACAAGAATTATGAAATTCTTTGTAAATTAAAATTAACACAAAATAATATAAAGTCTATGATGTGATAAAGACTGTTATCCATCAATTAAAAAGTCAAAGGTGTATTTGAAAATGCTGTTTATAGAAGATATAAATGAAATATCTCAAGATAATTATCTCTTGTATTATATATAAATAAAGTTTCAGTAATAGAAATAAGGTAAAAAAATTGAAGACCTATAATTGATTTATTATAGGTCTTTCTATTTTCTTAAAATTAAATATCTAAAAAATAAATAATTAACGATGATTTACCAATATTATAATTAATTACACATAATTATCTAGAGTCTTGAATTTTTAAATTTATTATTTTGTATAATTATCGAAATAACCTTGGATGAATATAATAGGAGTTCCTTTATCTCCACTTCCTGATGTTAAGTCAGATAATGATCCTATAAGGTCAGTAAGTCTTCTTGGAGTAGTACCTTGTGACTCCATAGATCCAACTAAATCTGATTCTTTATTTTTAATATATTCTGATATTGCACTCTTAAGTTCTTCACCTTTTAAATCAGCGAAGTTATTATCAGCAAGATATTTTAATTTTATTTCATTTGGAGTACCATTTAAACCTGATGTATAGGCTGGTGAAACTACTGGGTCAGCAAGTTCCCAAATCTTACCCACTGGATCCTTGAAAGCTCCATCTCCATAAATCATAACTTCAATATCTTTTCCTGTCTTTTCTTTAAGAATAGCTTGTATATTATCAACTATAGGTTGACAGTCACGAGGGAATAATTTAATAGTTTCTTCTGTTGATTTATTTGAACCTAATAATCCATATTCTTCATTACATCCGCTTCCATCAATAGATTCACATAATATATTATCAAGGCTATAAACTTTTTCTACACCATTTGCTTTTAAAATTTTCTTAGTTCTAAATCTTGTATGAATGTCACAAGTAAGAACGCTCTTTGTATAATTTAAGATAGTCTTAGGGTTGTTTGAGAATATTACTTCACACTCAACACCATATTCTTCTACTAAAGATTTATAGTAATCAATATAATCAACACCTGTGAAAGGATGTTTATTATATCCAAATAGATTACGGAATTCTTGTTCTGTTAAAACATCTGTCCAAGGATTAACACCTTTATTATCTAACATATCTAAATCAACTAAGTGATTTCCAACCTCATCAGATGGATAGCTTAACATTAATACTATTTTCTTAGCTCCCTTTGCTATACCACGAAGGCAGATTGCAAAACGGTTACGACTTAAGATTGGGAATATTACACCAATAGTATCGTCACCAAATTTAGCTTTAATATCTGTAGCAATATTATCTATAGAAGCATAATTTCCTTGAGCACGTGCAACTATTGATTCAGTTACAGTAACTATATCTTTATCATTTATAGTAAAGCCTTCAGCTTCTGAAGCTTTAAGTACACTTTCTACAACAATATCCTCGATTTTATCCCCTTCTTTAATGATTGGACAACGAAGTCCTCTAACAACTGTACCAACGGTTCTTTCCAAAATAACCCCTCCTGACAAATTAAAATTGATTTTAAATATTCATACTCTTGTAGTATATACCAATAAATGGTATAAGTAAAATAAATAGAATAGATATATATTATAAGGAGTACTTATATGGTTACTAAATTAGATTTATATAAGGTGTTTTTGCAGGTAGGAAAGAGAAAAAGCTTTTCGAAGGCAGCAAAGGAGCTTTACATGACACAGCCAGCTGTGAGTCAAGCTATAATGCAATTAGAAAGAGAACTCGATACTAGACTTTTTAATAGAACACCAAGGGGAGTATCATTAACTAACGAGGGAAGTCTTTTATTTGAATATATAAATTCAGCAATTAATTTAATTAATACTGGAGAAGAAAAAATATTAGAATTTAAAGATTTAGCAGTTGGAGAGTTAAAGATCGGTGTGGGAGATACTATATCAAAGTATTTTCTACTTCCATATTTAGAAGACTTTCATAATAAATATCCTAATCTCAAGTTTAAGATTATAAATGGTACAACATTAGAACTTTGTGCCTTAATTAAGTCAGGAGAAATTGATATTGCAATCTGTAATCTTCCAGTTGATGACTATTCATTAGAAGTAATTCCTTGTAGAGATGTTAGAGATATTTTTGTTTGTGGAGATAAGTATAAGGATTTAGCAAAGTATAAAATTTCATTACAAGAAATAGTGAAGTATCCTTTAATATTCTTAGAGCCTAGCTCAAATTCAAGAAAGTATGTAGAGAAGTTCATGCTATCTAAAGGGATAGAAATCTCTCCAGAATTTGAACTTGGATCATTTGATTTATTATTGGAGTTTGCAAAGATAAACTTAGGTATAGCTTGTGTAGTAAAGGAATTCTCAAAGGATTATTTAGAAAAGGAAGTATTGTATGAGATTAATCTTTTAGAGGAAATACCTAAAAGAAGTATTGGTGTTTGTTATTTAAAGAGTGTTCCACTTTCATTAGCATCTACAAAATTTGTTGAGATATTATCCTGTGATAACTCTTCACATAACAAGTAGTGCTATTATACAGGCTTTGGTATAGAGTATTTAATTTATGAGGCGATTATGAGGAATGGTTCAAGTAAAAAGGAAAACAGTTCTGTAAATTATACATAATGAAATGGTGGGGGAATAATAGAAGTATACTAAGAAATATTTTATGTTTTAAAAACTAAATTAAAAAACCGCATCACAAGTAAGTGATACGGTTTTTTTACATTATGATAAGAAATTGAAAATTGAATATATATAACTTACAAAGTTAGATAAAGTTAAAATACTTCTATAAGAACATCCATAACTCCACCACATACCATGCCTATAGATTCTGCTACATCTCCAGTCATATCAACTTGTTGAATTAAGAATCCATTATTATCCATAATGCTTCTAGCTTTAGTTAGTACCTCTGCTTCACTACATCCTCCACCAATACTTCCTAATGACCTTCCATCAAGATAAGTTATCATTTTGGCTCCAGATTTTCTAGGAACAGATCCTTTAGAAGAAATTATTGTTAATATAGCCCTTGGGATAGATGGTTTTTTACTTATTTCTAAAGTAACTTCTTTATCAAATTCAGGATACGAAAAACTATTAGCCTTTATATTTTTTTTATTTTTAAAGCTAATAAGTTGAGATACTATAGAAATAGCTATTTCTTCAGGTGTAACTGCACCGATATCAAGTCCAATTGGTGAATTAACTTTATCTAAAACTTCTTTAGAATAGCCTTCTGAAATCAGTTCTTCCATCATACCTTTAACTCTACGTTTGGAGCCGATCATACCAATATAGCTAAGATTATGATTTAAAACTTCACGTAAAACTAATCCATCATGTCTATGACCTCTTGTCACAATAACAACAAAGTCAGATTCCTTAAATTTAATAAGATTAAAAGAATTTTTAAAATCTTCACAGAAAACTTTTTCTGCCTCGGGGAATCGAGTAGAGTTTGCAAAATAAGGTCGATCATCTATAACAGTTACTGAAAAACCAACCTTAGAGGCAAATTCCACTAATGGTTTTGCTATATGTCCACCACCAAAAACTATTAAGCGTGGTTTAGGAAAAAAGGGCTCAATTAATACAAGCTTATTTTCATTAATATGAACTGTATCGATTTTACCAGTTGAAAGAGCATTATTGGCTCTTATATAAACTTCATTATATAGAGGTATAGATTTTTTATCTATATCATCCTTAGTTAAAAAAAATTTATCTTCTATTGAACCAGATACATTGTCATGTAGATTTAAGTATGTAATCATTACACATCTATTCCCATTACTAACTTCATTTAATAAATTATCATATAAAGTCTCAAACATTTTACCCACCTTCTAACTTAGTTATTTTTAATTAACTTTAAGTCTATTATAAGGTATAAAGCATAACTTATAAATATGAATATATTAATATTTACTAAATAATATATATAAATTAATAACTAAAAAGTACTATCACTAGATTGGTTTGTAGTTATTAAGAAGCTATATAAAATAGAATATACAGAAAATTTATAAAAAATAAAAAATATAAAAAATACAGTTGACATTATTTGAGAATTGTATATAATTATATTAAGATTAAATTAATAAAAGAAATCCTTGGAAAAAGAGAGTAACTATAAATGGATTTTCAGCGAGTTAGGGTTGGTGTGAGCCTAATATTGAAGTATATAGTGAAGAGAGCTTTGGAGGAGATTACTTGAAGTAGTAGTATGGTAATCGGTTGCTCGCCTTAAGAGTTTGAGTGGATAAGTTTACTTATCAATAAGAGTGGTAACGCGGAATGTTTCGTCTCTTGGCTATTTATAGCCAAGGGACTTTTTTATTTTATCCTTTATTTTGCTTAGCAATTAATAGCTAGACTATAGGAGAGAATTCACTACATTTTATGTAGCCGTGTTTCAGTATTATTGAGGCTTATCAATAAGAGTGGTACCGCGAATAATCGTCTCTTAGTCTATTTTGACTAAGGGACGTTTTTTTATAACCAGGCTTATTTAAGGTGTAAAATTCAGGATCAGGGTAAAATTGTGGCGTAGTACTATGATGCTATTCTCAAATAATAATCAATTACAAATATGGAGGAATAATTATGAAATTAAAAAAAGTGTTATTAGGAATGTTAGTAGGAGTTTTAAGTTTAGGATTTGTTGCATGTTCATCAAGTGAAGATAAGGGATCTGATGCAAAAGCTACAACTCAATTAGAGCAAGTAAAAGAAAAAGGAAAGTTAGTAATTGCGACAAGTGCAGATTACCCACCATATGAATTCCATAAAGAAATAGATGGAAAAGATACAATAGTTGGGTTTGACATTATGATAGCTGAGGAAATAGCTAAAGAGCTAGGAGTTGAGTTAGAAATAAAAGATATGAAATTTGATGGATTATTACCAGCACTTCAAAGTGGAAACGTAGATATGGTAGTTGCAGGTATGACAGCAACAGAAGAAAGACAGCAAGCGGTAAACTTCACAGAATCTTACTACAATGGAGAGATATCAATATTAATAAATAAAAAGGATTTAGATAAATATACAACATTAGAATCATTAAAAAGTGTAAAAATAGGAGCTCAAAAAGCTAGTTTACAAGAAAATTTTGCAATAGAAACTATAGAAGCTACAAATATGAAATTACTTTCAAAAATACCTGATTTAATATTAGAACTTAAAAATGGCAATGTAGACGCAGTAGTAGTTACTAAGCAATCAGTTACTGGTTATTTAAAGCAATATCCAGAGTTAACATATGCAAATGTTAATACAGGTGAATATGGGGCAGAAGGTGCTGCAATAGCTATAAAAAAATCAGATGATTTATCTTTAGTAGAGAAAAGTAATGAAGTATTAGCTAAATTAAAATCAGAAAACAAGATTGATGAATTTGTTAATAAAGCAACTGAATTAGCTCAAGATTAATAAATTTTAATTTGATTAAGATTTAAGAAGTTGGATTATATAAAAAATAATAGGAGGATTAATATGAATTTTGAATTCTTAAGTAAATATTATCAATTTTTCATAGATGGAACCAAAATAACAATAATAATATCTTTATGTACCTTAATCTTAGGATTTATGATAGGTATAATAGTTTGTTTAGGAAGAATATCTAAAAGTAAGATACTTAGTTTTATAAGTGCAGCTTATATTGAATTTTTAAGAGGAACACCTTTATTAGTACAAATATATATTATCTACTTTGGTCTTCCAGGATTAGGAATACAGTTCCCTAATCTAGGGCCTATATCTTCAGATTATATAGCTGCAGTATTTGCATTATCAATTAACTCAAGTGCATATATAGCAGAAATCTTAAGATCAGGAATACAGTCAATAGACAAAGGTCAAATGGAAGCAAGCCGTTCTTTAGGATTAGATTATAAAATGAGTATGAAGTATGTAATAGTACCACAAGCTTTAAAAAATGTTTTACCAGCATTAGCTAATGAGTTTATAGTGCTTGTAAAAGAATCATCAATAGCATCTATAATAGGTATACGTGACTTAATGTATAGTGCAGATATAGTAAAAGGAAACACATACTTAGCTTTTGAGCCATTAATAGTAGCATCACTAATATACTTTGCACTTACATTTACTTTGTCTAAATTAGTAGGGTTAATAGAAAGAAGATTAGAAACTAAAAACAATAAAAGCTTTGTATTATTTGATAGCAAAGTAAGTGTAAGAAGTTCTAAGGAGGAGATGACTATATGATTAAAGTAAATAATTTAAAAAAGAAATTTGGAAAACTAGAAGTATTAAAAAATATAGATATGGAAGTAAATAAGGGTGAAATAGTAGCAATACTAGGGCCTAGTGGAAGTGGAAAGAGTACATTTTTAAGATGTCTGAATCTACTTGAAACACCTACAAGTGGAGAAGTTATATTTGATGGGAAAAATATTTTAGATAAAAAAGTTGATATAAACAAGGTAAGAGAAGATATTGGGATGGTGTTCCAAAACTTTAATTTATTTAATAACATGAGTATTATGGATAATATTACTCTAGCACTTACTAAGGTTAAAAAAATGGATAAAGTAAGTGCTGAAAAGATTGGATTACAGCTATTAGATAGAGTAGGATTACTAGATAAGAAAGATGTTTTTCCAGCACAATTATCAGGAGGACAAAAGCAGAGAATAGCAATAGCAAGAGCTTTGGCTATGAAACCTAAGGTTATGTTGTTTGATGAACCTACTTCAGCACTAGACCCAGAAATGGTAAAAGAAGTACTAGATGTTATGAAGGAACTTGCTAAAGAAGGAACAACTATGGTAGTAGTAACTCATGAAATTGGATTCGCGAGAGAAGTAGCTACTAAAGTTATCTTTATGGATGGCGGATATATAATAGAAGAAGGAACTCCTAGAGAAGTATTTGAAAATACAAAACAACCTAGAACAAAAGAATTTTTAAACAAAGTAATATAAAGTGGTGAAATTTTGGTTGAGAATTAGCGCATATATGCTGAATCTCAATCAAAATTTTTTACTGTATTAGTACCTGATTAAAGTGTAGAGAAGAAAGTAAAAAAGAAATAAAGCTTTACTTTTAGATTTTTAAAGTTATATGTTGATTTTATCACTAATTAGTGATAAAATCAGTTTATGGAAGATATAAAAACATTAATTAAAGATAGTAAACTTAATTTATCCACTTTAATAGCTTTTACCAGGGCAGAACATAAAATTCATAATTTAGAATATAAAACGATAAAAGAAAGTGGATTAACAATTTCTCAGTTTGGAGTTCTTGAGGTTCTTTACAATAAAGGAAATTTAAGAATAGGAGAAATAATGGAAAAAATACTAACTACATCAGGAAATATAACAGTAGTTATAAAAAATTTAGAAAAGGATGGATTTATAAAAAAGATTTCAGACCCATTAGATAAAAGGTCTACTATAATATCTATAACAGATAAAGGAATAAAGGTTATAGAAGAAATATTACCAGACCACATAAAGAATATAAATAATATCTTTGATGTATTAACGAATGAAGAAAAAATAGTATTAAAAGATATACTAAATAAATTTAAATAAAAATAAAATTTTTTTAAAAAAATATCACTAATTAGTGATAAAAATGTAAATAGATAAGATTAAAAGGAGGTAAATTATGAGTAAATTAAGAAGTATAGAGACAGTGTTTAGAGGACCTAATCCACATTTTGTAGGAGATGGATTTAGAGTTAGTCAGTATTTTCCAGCAGGTAAAAACTTACTAGAGCGTTTTTCACCATTTATTTTATTAGATTATAATAAACCACATTATTTTGAACCTTCAGAATTAAGACGAGGTGTAGGAGCACATCCACATAGAGGATTTGAAACAGTGACAATTGCTTATGATGGTAAGGTTGAGCATCATGATAACAATGGAAATCATGGAGTTATAGGACCTGGAGACGTACAGTGGATGACAGCAGGAAGTGGAGTTCTTCACAAAGAATATCATGAAGAGGAATTTTCAAAAAATGGGGGAGTGCTTCACATGGTACAGCTTTGGGTCAATCTACCAAGTAAATACAAGATGACAAATCCAAAGTATCAACCAATTTCTAAAGAAAACATAGCTACTTACAAACTGGATAACGATGCAGGAGAAATAAGAGTTATAGCAGGAGAGGTAAAAGGAGCAAGAGGGCCTGCTGATACTTTTTCTAAAATAAATATATACAATGTAGATCTTAAAAATAATGCAAGAGTATCATTAAATGAACCAAGTAATTTCAATACAGGAATGTTGGTAATTAGTGGAGAGGTTAAAATAAACGATGATTCTGTATATAAAGAAAATGACTTTATATTATTTGATAATGTAGAAGGAGATATTATACTAGAATCAATTAGTGAAAAATCTTTAGTAATTGTTTTAAGTGGGGAACCATTAAATGAACCAATTGTAGCGCATGGACCATTTGTAATGAATACTAGACAAGAAATAATCGAAGCTTATGAAGACTATAATTCGGGAAAATTTGGAACATTTAATTTTTAATATAATATAAATTTGTATATTAAAAATAAATATATCAACTTGAGAAGAAATGTATCAGACGTATAGATTGTAAAGGATAAATTAAAAGCTACTCTTTTGAGTAGCTTTTTTATTTTTAAACCTAAGGAGGAATATAAAAAAGTATATATAACACAATTACTATTCCATTTGTTAACAAAATGTAACTTTAATAGATAATATCTATAATGTAAAATAAAGATAATTATTACTATATATAAAGAGGGTGAGGAATAATTATGTATAAAAGTATAGAGAATCCTATGTCAGAAATTTTTAAATATTTAGCTATATCTATATTATTTATGTTTATAGGTTTTATATTTGGGCAAATGTTTGTACCAATTAGTTTTGCATACTATGCAAATAAAATATTTATTTTACTAGTAATAGGACTTTTGATAATGTCTATATTCTCTAGAAAAAATATAATACCAAGAAGTTTTTCTATGAATTTTGTTTATATGTTTACTTTTATTGATGGTATTATCATATATCCATTGCTACAATACTATTTACAAGATTTAGGAAAAGATGTATTTATATCAATATTAGTTGCAACAATAGTTCTATTTACAGTATTAGCAAAATTAGCAAGTAGAAAAGATGCAGGATATTATCTAGGTTTAGGGAATATATTATTTGCAGGGCTTATAGGTATACTAATAGCATCAATAATTAATATATTTATAGGAGGAAATGCACTTAGTATAGTAGTAAGTATAATAGGTGTAGTAATATTCTCTGGATATGTTCTTTACGATATAAGCCTAATAAAGTATGAAATAGAGAATGGTGATATAAAAGAAAAAAATGACCTATCTATACACGTTTTAAATCTTTATTTAGATTTTATTAACTTACTACTAGATTTATTAAATATATCATCAATTTTAAATGATTAATAATATGATAGTAAAAGAAGCTACAATCCTAATTAATATTGGGAGATGTAGTTTTTTACATTTATAATTGAAATTGTTATATAATTAGAAAGAAAAAAATATATATAATAATTAATAATCTGAGGTAAAAGACTATGAATAAATACACAAACGAAGAAATAAAAGAAGCGCTACAAATTGTATCCTCAACTATAAAAAACTGTGAAAAAATGTATCAAAAATTTGAGGAGGGAACATCTCAGCATACACTTCTTAAAAATAGAATAAAATCTATGTATATTTCAAAATCATTAATAACAGGTGAAAATATTCTTGATAAATATACAAAAGAAGAATTAGAAAAAGCCATGCCTCCAGTAATTTCAGTTATTAACAAATGTGAAAAAGCATATCTAAAGTCAGTAGAAGGAACATCTACTCACACTCGCCTTAAGAAAATAATAAAGGCTATGCATATTTCAAAATCTTTTTTAACAAACGAAATTAACAAAAGAGGATAGCTTAAAATTTAATAAATAAAAAACTCTATATTAGTTTATATTCTAAAATAGAGTTTTTTATTAAACATTGATTATCTTTTTCTTTGTATATTTTGAAAAATAAAAAGGAATATAATACTAATTGTAGAACCTAGTTTATAGCACTAGAGAGTTATCAAAAATGCTACTAAAGGATAAATAGGGGGATTTTGAAACAATGAGGAAAACGGTTGTAGCGGGTATGGTCTCAGCTTTAATAATAAGCAATGCTTCTTCTATAGTATTAGCTGCAAATTTATCAGAAGATTCATTAGTATCTGTAGTTGAAAATAGCGATATAAATAGTGAGAATGAAGAAAAAATAATATCATATGAAAACATAAGAGTAAATTCAACTTCAGATATAGTAGATATATCTGATCAAATTGAAAATTTAAAAAGTTTAGAAGAAGGAACTATTGTAGTAAGATTTAAAGGAAATAATAATGACATATCAAGTTTAATTGGCATATCAAATAAAAATCAAAATAATACACATTTTCATTTATATAAATCAGGTAGTAGAGTAGGTGTTGAAATAAGAGATGAAAGTAAGACATTAAATAAGCATATTTATGCAGATATAGCTTTAAATGAAGGATTTAATACTGTTGCATTTAAAGTAGAAAAAGATAAGTCTTACGCTATATATTTAAATGGGAAATTAGTCAAGAAAGAGATTACTAACGATACAAAATTTTTAAATGATATAGTAGATCTTAATTCCGTATTTATAGGAAAGACACCTAGGCTAAGTGGAAATCAATATATATTCAATGGAGATATAGATTTTATTGATATATATGCTAATCCACTTTCAGAATCTTATCTTCTTGATAAGACAGCAGAAACAAAAACACCTTCAGAAGATGATTTTTTACCTGAAAGTGCATATAAATCAGATAAACAAGATTTATTTGCTCCAGGATTATTAAATTCAAATGCATATAGAATACCAGCATTATTTACTACTAAATCAGGAACAGTATTGGCATCAATAGATGCTAGAATAGATAATGGTGCAGATGCTCCAAATAATATAGATACAGCTATAAAAAGAAGTGAAGATGGTGGAAAAACTTGGGACGAGGGTCAAATAATATTAGACTATCCAGATAAATCATCTGCAATAGATACTGCTATGTTACAAGATGAACAGACTGGAAGAATATATCTTTTGGTAACACATTTTGCATCAGGATATGGATTCCCAAACTCTAAAACTGGAAGTGGATATAAAGAAATAGATGGAGTTAAATATCTTCAATTATTTGATTCAAGTAATAATGAATATACAGTTAGAGAAGAAGGTAATGTATATGATAGTAATGGAGGTATAACTGAGTATAGCATCGATGAAGATCAAAACTTATATAAAAATGGAGAGAAGATAGATAATGTATTGACAAGTACAAGTCCGCTTAAGGTTATGGGAACAAGTTTCTTATCATTAATATACAGTGACGATGATGGAAAAACTTGGAGTAAACCTAGAGATCTTAACAAAGATGTTAAATTAGACTGGATGAGATTTTTAGGTACAGGCCCAGGTAGAGGCCATCAAATAAAAAATGGAGAGTATTCAGGTAGATTAGTATTTCCAATATACTTAACTAATTCAAATGGATTCCAATCAAGTGGGGCAATATATAGTGATGATAATGGTAAAACATGGAATATAGGGGAAACTGCAACTGATGGAAGAGATATGGGGAATGGTCAAATAGGTAATGCTCAAACTCAACAATCAGGGGAACAATTAACAGAATGTCAAGTTGTAGAAATGCCTAATGGTCAGTTAAAAATGTTTATGAGAAACACAGGAAGCTATGTAAGAATAGCAACTAGTTTTGATGGGGGAGAAACATGGGAAGATGATGTTGTTCAAGATACTAATTTAAGAGAACCATACTGTCAATTAAGTGTTATAAACTATAGTCAAGAGATAGATGGTAAACCAGCAGTAATATTCTCAAATCCAAATGCAAGTAATAGATCTAATGGTACTGTAAGAATTGGTCTAATATCACAAAATGGAACTTATGATAATGGAGAACCTAAATACGAATTTGAATGGAAGTACAGTAAATTAGTGAAGCCAGGATATTTTGCATATTCATGCTTAACAGAACTTCCAAATGGAAATATAGGGTTATTCTATGAAGGTACAGATGTAAAAGAAATGTCTTATACTGAGATGAACTTAGATTATTTAAAATTTAGTATGGATAAAGAATCAACATCTGCCCAATTAGAAGAAGTAACTATTTTAGATAAAAAGAAATCCTATCATCCTGGAGATGAATTAAAATTAAAATTAAAGTTTGATCAAAATGTAAGCATAATAGGGGATAGAACCATAAAGGTTAAGATTAAAAATAAAGAAGTAGAACTTAATATGATTGGGTATAATAATGCAAATGAAGCTATATTTGCAGGAACTATACCTAAAGGAATTAAAGTTGGTAAGTATAAATTAGTTGTAAAATCTAATGAAGAATTGGAAATAATAAATGTATTTAATCAGGTAACAACAATAGATAAAGATACAAAAACATCAATAGAAATAAAGATTAAAAAGTAAAGTATTGATAAAAAAGACAGAATAATTTATCACAATAACTGTGGATCTTTATTTAATAAAACTTGTTGAAAGAAAACTGTAGGTATATTTAATATTAAATATACCTACAGTTTTTATTATAATAAATATTAAAAGTCAGTCTTCTAAGAAAGTTCAAAAATATAATCGGATGTAAGTGGCATATGTTGCTTTTCAATAATATGATTGTCTTTAATAAAAAGTTTATGTACAAATTTATAAAGTTTATAGATAAGTATATAAAATTTAGAGAAAATTTAGAGCTAAGAGAGATAATTTAAGTTTGATAATAAAATTAGTATCGAATATGTCAAAACAATACAAATCTCTTATTTTTTGGAGCCTATACTTTAAAGTATTATAATGTATATGTAGTTCATTTGATGTCTTTTGCATATCTCCATTATTTGAGCAATATACTCTCAATGTATCAACAGATTCTTTGTTATTTTCATTAATAAAATTCATTAAACTTATATCAATTAAATCATCCATATTAAAATGACTAATAAAAGAAAAAACTAAATTATCTACTATATATTCACTGAAGTAATAAATATATTCATTATAATCTATTTTACTTCCAAGAAAAATAGCTTTACTTCCTTGTAAACTTGCATTTTTAAATTCTTTTAAAGAAGAAAAACACTGACTAATGCCAGCCTTTAAATTATTTTTTTTCAAAAATTCAATAAAGAAGTTTTTCTCATCATCCTTAAAATCTTTACCTCCTCTGTAAAGAATATAAATTTTGTTTTTATAAAAATAAATATAATGATTATAAAAAATATGACTCAATAAACTGTTTAGATATTTTAACTTTTCAAAGGAATTTATGTCTTTTAAATCTTCTATATATATGAGGAATAAATTATCGCTTAAATCTAAATTAAAGGTTTCTACATAGCTATCAACATAATCCTTATCAAAGTTTTCATGATCGATGAGGTAGTAAAAAAGAGAATCAAATACAGTATTATTTGTAAGTAGAAATTCAGAATTACGAAGAACTATAGGAAGCAGTAGTTTATCAAGAATATTTAATATTTCAATATCAATTTTAGAAAAAGGTTTATTTACTTCTAATACATAGATATGTGCTATATTAAATTTTTCTTTCATTAATGATGAAATTAACATTCTATGATTCATAGTATCATGATAGTCAACTATTATAGGTTGATTAAAAAAAGAAATTGATTGTCTAAAGTTTAAATCATAGTAAATACTTTTTATATAATTTGCATCTGCATAGCCTTTAGTTATATGTTCATCCCAGATAGGCTCATTTATATCAGAATCTCCTATAAAAGAAGCACATACATGATTACATGAATTTACAATTATAATAGGATTTTCTAAGTATTGATAAGCAATTTTAAGTAAATCATCTAAGGAGACATTTTTAGATATAAATTCTATTAAATTTTTTGTCATATGATTTAAAATTGAATCCATACATATTAAATCTTGTAGTTTTTCTAAGAGTGAATAAATACTACATTTATTTTTTTCTAATAAAATTAGGTTATATTTGTCCCAAGATTGCAAATAAGTAGGAAGAGGAGTATCTAATATTATTAGCAGATTAGTTATGTTGATATTATTTATTTCTTTTGGTAATTGCGAGGATTTACAAACATATAAGCAATTTGAATTAAAATCTTTGAAGTATCTATGTAAATAATAATAATTAGATATAGTTAGGTTTTCTTGAATTGAAACTTTAGGCTTATACTTTGAGAGTAATCTACCTATTTCTTTAATAGTTGTGGACATCACCAAAACCTCCTAATTTTTTTGTTGCTAGTGCTATAAAACAGAGCTTTAGTTTAACTAAGTAATTTGTATCATTTAAATCCATATTATATAGATCTTCTATTTTTTGAAGTCTATATTTTAGAGTATTGTAGTGTATATTTAGCTTGAAAGCTGTTTGCTTTATGTCACCTTCACATTGAATATAAGAATTTAGAGTATAATACAAATCATTATTATTATCTAAGATTAATTTTTTTAGCTTTGAATCTAATATATTATTTAAATCTTCTTTATCTAAAAATGAGTGTACTAAATTAAAAATAACATAATTATCAAAATAGTAGATAGATTCATCTTTATCCTCTAATATTTTTCCAAAATAAATAGATTTAAGAGCTTGCTCATAAGCATTTTTTAAATTTAAAAAATCATTGAATAATTTGCTAACGCCAACTTTCAAGGTATAGTTTTCTACTGCATTAACAAAGTCATCAAAGATTTTTATGCTAGAAAATCTTTCATAGGAATTTTTATTATTAAATATAACTACGATATCATTTTTAAAAATAGTAACTATACTATTAGGAAATAAGGATGAAATATATTGTTTAATATAAGCCATTTTTGTTTTTGAATTTACATTATCATTATCTTTTAGTACAAGAAGATACATATTATTTGAGTAATTAATGTTTAGTGAGGATAAAGAATTCATTACCAAAACTTTATTAGGATTATTAGTTCTAAGTAAATAGGTTATTATTGAATCAAAATCAGAATAGTTTTGGGAAGGAAAACGTTTATCTAGAAGTAACAAAGGATAGATTAATTTTCCAAGAGTTTTTACTATTTCTAAATCTGATGAATTTAATATTTTATTACACTCTAAGATGCTAATTCTAGCAATTGTAAAATTATTGTGTGTGATAGGTATTGTGATTTCTTTACATTTCATTACTTCAGGAAAAAAAGTAGTAATAATTTCGTCATTACTTTCTCCTAGTTTACGATTATCTGTATTTTGATTGTAAAGTAAAGAGTACGTAGGATGAGGAATACCTATTTCTAATTGATATTTCCAAGATGGATCGTCTATAATAGTATCTCCAATATAATAGGAGCAAGTATGATACATAGAATTTAAAAGTATAATAGGATTTTTTAAATAACTAAAGCTTAATTTGATAATTTCATCTATTGATTTAGAACTACCTATGGCATTGATAATATCTTTTTGAAAAGCAAGCAAAGATGTATTTATGTCAAAAGTATCTTGAATAATATAAATTAATTTATAAATAGGTAAGTTATTATCATTTAAGATTATATAATTATGACTATTTTTTGAATTGTTATTTATTATAAAATCAGGTATTGTTGTGTCTTTAATAATCAAAAAATTTATTCTATGATGAGTTATAATTTCATCAGGAAAATTACTAGCTTTAAAAATATAAAGACGGTAAGGATTAAAATTTGAAATTTTTTTTGATAAATATCTAAAATCAATTAGCTCGCAATTTTCATGTATAGATGAACTTATATTGTAAGACGATAATTTATTTTTGATTTCATCTATTGTGGCCAAATAAATCTCACCTCCTAAATAAAAGTTTCCTTTTTATAATTCTATCATAATTTCAGATTTATTACTTGTTGAAAAATAATAAACTTATATTTTAAGAAAGTATAAAAATATTCTTGTTTGAGTTTGAGAAAAACTAAAAAGAATTTGTGGTATTTAAACAATAAATTAATAGAAAAACTTATAAAAAAAATAGAAATTATTTGGATATACTTACGTTGTGTATACAAATATTAGATTCTATACTTTAGATATATAAGGACATTTAAAAAGCTAAGAAATATAAAATAATCATAAAGAGGTGAATATATGAAGAAAATAAATAAAAAGATAAGGAACTTTTGGGGAATAAGTGAAGTTGGATTTTCTTTTATGAGTACTGTTGAAACTGCATTCTTTGTAATCTTTCTAACTGATGTAGCTAAACTTCCTCTAGGACTTACAGCAGTCATAATATCTATTGCTGGAATTACAGATGCAATTACAGCTATGCTTGCAGGAGTTATAATTGATAAAGTTAACTTTAAAAACGGAAAATATAGACCCTGGTTGATTTACTGTCCACCTTTTATCGTAGCTTTATTTGTACTTATGTTTACAAAAATAGGTAACGATACAACAGCAGCATTATTATGTGGAACAGGATATATTCTAAGTCATGCAATATGGAATATATGTTGGACAGCAAATAGAACTCTAGTTGGTGTTTTATCAGATGATGCAGATGAGAGAGCATTTTTATCAGGTAGAATTTCAGCAGGTTCTTCAGCCGGTAAAATAATAGCTTCTTATTTAGTTCCAGTTCTTAATATATTCTTCCTTGGAATATTCTCATCATCAACAGGAGTAATAGTGTATACATTAACAGCATTAGTAGCATCTCTAACATTTACAATTTGTTATATAACACACTATATAATTACAAAAGGATATGACTTACAACTTGAAGATAATAATAAAAAATCAAGTACTAAGAGAGTTACTTTTAAAGATATGGCAAAAAGCATTACTAAAAACCCACAGTTACTATTTGTACTTATGTATGATTTTCTAAAGTTAATAGGCTATTATACTTTGATGGCGTCAGTTGCCTACTATGCAAAGGTAGTACTAGAAGATCCAGGATCTGTATCATTAATATTAGTAGTATTTAATATAGGAGCATTAATAGGATCATTATACTCAAAAAATGTTGTTTCTAAGATAGGAAGTAAATACACAAACTTATTAGGAGTTTTAGGTTTTGCTGCATCATTAGTAATAATATACTTTATACCAGCAAATAAATTCATAGTAACAGCATTATTAGGTGTTGGTCAAATATTCTTTGGTATTGCTTATGGAAATACTACAAGTCTTTATTCAAATTGTGGTACTTACAGTGAGTATAAAACAGGTAAAAATACTAAAGCGGTAATAATGTCTTTTAGCTCTTTAGCTATAAAAATATCTATAGCAGTTAGAGGAGTAGTAATACCAGCTGTATTAGCAGCAATATCTTATAATCCAGATGGTTTAATTACTGATTCTATTCAAGGTGGCATAAAGATATTGTTTTTAATAGTTCCTATATCTTTCCTAGTAGTATCAGCTATTCCTTTACTTGCTTATAAAATTAAAGATAGCGATGTAACTAAGATGGAAAAAGAATTACAAGAAAGAGCAAAAAATATTTAATTTATATATATATATTAAGGAGGAAAATATTATGAGTTCTAAAATAGTTAGTGAGTATGCTTTTAATAAAAGAGAAGTTGAAAATAAAAAATTAAACAATATAGTTCCACCACCTTATGGAGGTGTAGAAATACAAACTTATAAATTTGATACACCTATAAGTGAAAAAGAAAATTTATTTAAAATAGTTAGAAATGAAAAACCTTTATGGATGCCAGTTATGGGTGGTGATATAAATTTTATTCAACCACTTGCTATGCCAGATGCTTTAGCTAGATGGAAAGGTGGAAAAGACTGGTTTGGAATTGAATGGGAGTATGAAGCAAATATAAATGCAGCTATGGTTAAGCCAGGAACTAGAAGACTTAGTGATATTACTAAATGGGAAGAAGAATTAGAGTTCCCTGACTTAAATGATATAGATTGGAAAAAAGATTATGATGAGAACTATAAAGGAAAGTTAGATCCTACAAGAGCGACTATGTTTACAATAGTTAATGGACTATTTGAGAGAACTGCAGACTTAACAAGCTTTGAAGATACTTTCTGTTATTTATTAGAAGAAGAAGAGGTACTAGAAAAATTCTATGATAGATTAGCAGATTGGCATATAGAGCTATTTAAAATAGCTAAAGATATTTATCATGCTGATATAATTATTTTCCATGATGATATGGGAACACAAAGAAGCTCTTTCTTCTCACCAGCAACATTTGAAGAAGTAATGTTACCTCACTATAAAAAAATGGTAGATGCAGCTCATAAGATGGGATTATTAGTAAGTTTCCATTCATGTGGATCTGTTTCAAATCAAATAGAAAACTTTATAAAAGCAGGATTTGATTTTTGGGAAGGTCAAGACTGTTGTAATGATAAATTAGCTTTATTAGAAAAATATGGCGATGTATTACCTCAAATAAGTGCATTTTCACCAGATCCTGACGGTGTATTATCTGATGAAGAATATGAAAAAGCATTAGTAGATAGAATAAAGGAATTTGGTAAAGATGGAAGATATGTAATGTGGTATCGTGAAAGTAATCAAGAAAGATATTTAAAGGGGCAAGAAATTATATACAGAGAATCTCGTAAATTCTATTGTGGAGAATAATCTAGTTAGGGGGGAATAAGATGATAATAATAGGAGAAAAATTAAACGGATCAATCCCAGTAGTAGGGGAAGCTATTGCAAATAAAGATGCAGAATTTATAAAAAATAGAGCCAAAATACAAGCTGATGCTAACGCAACATATATTGATATATGTGCATCTGTACCAGAAAATATAGAAGTCGATACTTTAAAATGGATGATAGATCTAGTACAAGAAACTACTGATATACCAATTTGCATAGATTCCCCAAGTCCACGCTCCTGCATAGCTGCTATTCCATTTTGTAAGAAAGAAGGAGTAATAAACTCAGTTTCTTTAGAGGGGGATAAAATAGATGTTGTATTTCCTGTTATAGCTGATACTAAATGGGAGTGCATAGCTTTACTTTGTGATGATAAAGGAATCCCAAATTCTGTAGAAAGAAGAATGGAAGTATTTGAAGGTATAATGGCTAAGGCTAAAGAGTACAATATAGACCCATCTAGAATTCATATAGACCCACTTGTAGTAACTCTTGGAACTGACGAAACAGCACTTACTACTTTTGCAGAATGTTGTAGAAGAATTAAAAAGGAATATCCAACAATTCATATAACTAGTGGACTTAGTAATATATCTTTTGGTCTACCTGCAAGAAAACTTATAAACCAAGCTTTTATGGTATTAGCAAGAAATGCTGGTATGGACTGTGCAATAGTAGACCCTACTAACAGAGATATGTTAGGTATGATATATGCTACAGAAGCATTATTAGAAGAAGATGAATTTTGTTTAGAATATATAGGAGCATATAGAGAAGGGCTAATAGGGAACGTTAAAAAATAAAATTAAATTTGTTAGTTATGTAGTGTAATAAAATTATTTAAAGTATAAAAGGGTTATTAAAATAAATGGAGGGGTTAGTATGTCAAGTATAGAAGCTGTATCTAAAGCTGTACAAGGTGGAAAATCTAAAAAAATAGGGGAGTTAGTTAAACAAGCATTAGATGCTGGGTGTGAACCTGCTGATATATTAAATAAAGGTATGATAGATGCAATGAGTATAGTTGGAGATAAGTTTACTAAAAATGAGATATTCGTACCTGAAATGTTAGTTGCTGCACGTGCAATGAAAAAAGGTGTGGAAGTTTTAAAACCATATTTAGCAGGAGATAATTCAACATCTATAGGAAAAATAATAATGGGAACTGTAGCAGGAGATTTACATGATATAGGTAAAAACTTAGTAATAATGATGATGGAAAGTACTGGATTTGAGGTTATAGATTTAGGCGTAGACGTACCTGCTGAGAAGTTTGTATCTACACTAATTGAAAATCCAGATGTAAAAATAGTTGGAGCGTCTGCTCTTTTAACTACTACAATGCCAGCTTTAAAAGATACTGTATCAGCTCTTAATGAATGTGAATTAAGAAGCCGTATTAAAGTAATGGTAGGAGGAGCTCCAATAACACAATCATTTGCAGATGAAATTGGTGCAGATGCTTATACTGAAGATGCAGCCTCAGCAGCACAAGTAGCTAAACAATTTGTATTATCAAGTGCAAGCATATAAGATTTATGAATGATATAAATAAAGTTATAGGAAGAGCAAAATTGTATGGATTTGATGTGGTTGGCTATTTAAATGTTTCTAATATTAATTTAATGGATGAAGTAAGAAATATGTGCAAAGAAAATAAATGTAGTAAATATAATACAAATTGGTCATGCCCACCAGGATGCGGAACTTTAGAAGAGGCAAGAAAAAAGTTAGCTAATTACTCTAAAGGAGTAATAGTTCAAACTATAGGAGAAATTGAAGATTTCCTGGATTTTGAAAATATGATAGAAGTTGAGAAAAGACATAAAAATAATTTTATTAAATTTTATCAAGTAATTAAAAAGGAATATAAGGATGCAATGGCTTTTGGAAGTGGATGTTGTACAATTTGTTTAAAGTGTACGTATCCAGATGAACCATGCAGATTTCCTCAAAAGTGCATATCTTCCATGGAATCTTATGGTATGTTAGTTAGTGATATTTGTAAAGATAATAAAATTAAATACTATTACGGACCAAATAAAATTGCATATACATCTTGCTTTGTAATTAAATAATGCTAAAAATCCTTTCTCATTTATATAGTGGGAGAGGATTTTTAACTATAAAGAACTTTTAATAAGTATATAGTTTTGGAGGAATTATTATGAAGATAAGTCTTAAGAATGGTAAGGATGAGAGAATAATATACGCAAATAAAAATGATAATTTACTTAAAATATTAAGAGAAAATAACGTTGAAGTAAATAATAATTGTGGAGCTAAAGGAAAATGTGGAAAGTGTAAGGTGAAAATTTTAAATGAAGAGTATTTAAAATTTACTAAAAGTGATGAAGTTCATTTAAGTAAGGATGAGCTAGATAAAGGAATAAGATTATCATGTATGATAAATATAGAAGATGATATTGAAATAGAATTGATTAATAGCAAAGATGATATTCAGGTTTTAACAGATCTTTACGATAATAATACTTCTTTAGATATAGATATAAAAAAGATTTATCTTGAGCTAGAAAAGCCATCACTTATGGATCAAAGAGACGATGTAAAAAGAGTTAAAGATAGCTTAGATATGAAAGACTTATACATTGATAAAAAAACATTAGGAAGTATTTCTAATATATTAGAAAAGAATAATTATAAAGTAACTTTTACAACGTATAATAATAAATTACTTCACATTCAAGGTAATAATAGAGAAAAATATAAATATGGTATAGCCTTAGATTTAGGAACAACGACTATGGCTTTATACTTATTAGATTTAAATGAAGGTAGAATAATTTCTGTATTATCTAAGGTAAATGCTCAAAGGTCCTATGGCAGTGATGTTATATCTAGAATTAACTATACAATGGAAAATAAAAATGGTCTTGAAGAATTAAATAAATGCGTGATTAATCAAATAAACGAAATGATAGATGAAATAAGTAAGATAAATAATATAAATAAAAATGAAATTTACAATATAGTAGTAGTTGGAAATACAACAATGATTCATATGTTAATGAAAATTCCATGTAAGAATATAGCTTTAGCACCTTTTATACCTTCTTTTACCGAGAAATATGAATGTAGTGCTTTAGATATAGGGATAAATGTAAATGGAATAATAAGCCTACCTCCGAGTATATCAGCTTATGTTGGAAGTGATATTAGTGCAGGAATACTATCATCTAATATGAGTAAAAATGATAAATATTCTTTACTATTAGATATAGGTACTAATGGTGAAATAGCTCTTGGTAACAAAGATAGAATTTTGACTTGTGCTACTGCTGCAGGTCCAGCTTTTGAAGGAACTAATATTAAATATGGTGTAGGTGGTATAAAAGGTGCTATTAGTAGTATTGATTTAAGTAAGGATAAAATCTATGAAACTATAAATGATGAGACTCCTTGTGGAATCTGTGGGTCAGCAGTTCTTGATATAACAAGTGAATTATTAAAATATGAAATTATAGATGAGACTGGAAGAATGATTGATTATGATGAAGTAGAAAATGAATACTTAAGAAAAAGGTTAAATAAAGATAAGAGTATAAAGGAGTTTATAATTTTTCAAGATGACGATAAGAAGATTTCATTTACTCAAAAAGATATTAGAGAAGTACAGCTTGCAAAAGCATCTATCTATGCTGGTATAGAGGTGTTATTAAATGAAAGTAATCTTACTTATGATGATATAGAAAATGTTTATATAGGTGGTGGTTTTGGGAATTTTATGAATGTTGAAAGTGCTGTAAATATAGGTATGATTCCAGAAGCATTTAAAAATAAGATTAAATCTATTGGTAATTGTGCAGGGAAGGGAGCAATAGACTTTTTAATAAGTGAAGAAAATAAAAAAGAAATAGTAAAAATAGTAGATAAGTGCGAATATATAGAACTATCAAAAAGTAAAAGTTTTCAAGAGTTTTATATTGATTCAATTTCATTTGAATCAATATAAATTAATAATATAATAGAAGATATAATCTATGAATGCTAGTATAAATTTAATTATATATGCAATATTATATGAGTAATATTGCATATATAATAGCTAAAAATAAATTGCGAGATATCTGTTATATTTTTTATATTTAATTTACTTTCTTAAGTGGATTATTTTTTATTTAAGACAATTTATAAAGATAAATAACAACAATTAAAAAAGTACTTGTATTCTTAGGATATAAGTATTTTTAATTGTTGAGAAATTTATTATAATATTTTATTATTATATTTAAAGGAAACAACTGGTAAACAAAGCAGTACTTAATCCATTAATTACACAAAAAAGGCAGATTCCGATGCCTGCATTTTTATAGTGGAAAATTGTAATTTATACATAAATACAAAAAATAATTTGATTAATACGATATAAGATTATACATAAAATATAAATAGGAATTAAATTATAAAATTAAAAAGGAGACTTATATGGAAGAATTAATGTTATTACAAGAACATATACCTAAATTATTACTTGCAGCACTAATAGGCGGAATAATTGGGCTTGAACGTGGAAATAGAGGAGGAATAATTGGATTTGGAACATTATCAACTTTAACTCTTGGATGTACACTTTTAACAATAATATCAGCCTATGCGATTGGAACAGATGCAGACCCTTCAAGACTTATATCTACAATAATAAGTTCTATAGGTTTTATAGGTGGTGGAGTTATCTTTACTCAAAGAAATGATAATGAAAAATCAGTCAGAGGATTAACTAGTGCATCAATAGTATTTTGTTTGGCAGCAATAGGAATATCTATTGGTTTGGGGTATTATGGGATGGCTATTGTTACAGCTATATTAATTGAATTAAATGTGTTTATATCTAGATTTATAAAGAAAAGACGCAAAGAAAATGAAGATGATGAGAGTGAGTTTTAGATGAGATGCAATAAATGGTTTTTGTAGCCATTAAGGGAGGCATCTCTTTTTTATGTTTAAAGAAATTATATTAACTTAATAACTATAGATAACAACAATCATACAATAATTATAAATTAACAATATCTTTTATAAAGATTATAAATAAGACTAATCAGAAAAATATAATGTTAATAACAGGTAATACTTATAGACCTAGTTTTTTTTTAAGCAAATGAAATCTTTATAAAAAATTTTTACGCCCTTTGATAATATATAATCTTTAATTAAATAATATATATACTGTATAAAAATATTGTCTATGATATAATGTTCATATGCAATATTATGGTAAAACATGTAAATATATCATTTTAAGTGGGTAAAAGGTGAATAGAATGTTAAATATATATAATAAAATTAGTGACTATATAGTTGTATTGAATTATAATGGGGAAATAATTTTTGCTAATGAGTCATTTTTAAAGCGACTAAATTACAATAATGAGGAAGTATTAAATTTAAAGATAGATAAAATAACACGATTTAAGAAAAATAATCTTATTAATATACTAAAAGATTCTAAGGGAATAAACAAAACTTTAGAGTTTTACTCAAGGTCAAATGAAGTAGTCAATATAAATTTCAATATAAGCATAGAGAATTTTAAAAATGAAAAAAGTATTTTTATTATAGGTAAAGAAGCAAATTCAAAATTATATACAATAGAAATGTTAGAGGATCTTTTAGATAATATTAATATTTGCACATTTATCTTAGACCCTGATGAAAAATATTTATATGTTAACAAGGCTTTTGCTAATATATTAAATAAAAAAAGAGAAGATATAATTGGAACATATAATAGAGATCATTGGGATTATGATGATTATAAAGATCTTGAAAAAAATAATAATGAAGTTTGCAAGAATAAAAGTCCAAAGATATTTAATGAAAAACTATCATTTGGAAATAAGATCTACTGGTATGATAGTTACAAAGCTCCAATATTCGATAAAAATGAAAAATTCAAATATATTGTAGCTACAACTAAAAATATTAATTTATCAAAAATATTATCAGAAGAATTATATAAAAATTATAATAAAGCAGAATTTGAAAGTGATTTTGATGGTAGTAGCGATGATAATATTGAATTAATTAAAATACTAAGTAAGATTGGAGAAAATATATTAGATTATACGCAATCAGATGGTATTTCTATATTATTATATGATAAAAATAAAAAAGGATTAATACCTTATATAAAGTTAAAAGATTCTAAAACGTTTCTTAATAATTTAGATTTTATTTCTATAAAAAATCCTGAAGTAAACTTAGATAAATATAGAAATTACTTCAATTCTATATTTCCAAAAGATAAGATATATAAATTACTAAATCTAAATTATAATGATATAGATGATTTAGGATATTTGGGAAATTATTTAATAGAGTTAAATAATGAATTTATTGGAATCATAAGCTTAAGTTATAAAAATGGAAATTCGCCTAAATGTAATAGTGATGAGTATATGAAATATATATGTAATAAAATAGGCATGATAATTAAAAATTTTACACTATTGCAAGAAGTATATATTGAAAATAAAAAGCGTGAATATACAGAAAAAGAGCTAGAGAGGTATTTAAATATATCAGCTGACTTAGTAGCTATAGTAGGAAAAGATGGCTATTTAAAAAGAGTAAGCTCTAGTTGGTATAATATCCTAGGGTGGACAGAAGATGAATTATTGTCAATCCCATGTAAAGAAATAGTTCATCCAAAAGATTTAAAAAATTTCAGAGAAAAGTGTAAATTAGATGATATAGAAGGTAAGCTTGTTAGAAATATTATTAGATACAGGCATAAGAATGGAAACTACATTTATCTTGAATGGAGTAGTGAGTATCTAAGAGATGAAGAAGTATATATAGCAACAGCAAGGGATATTACAAAAAATTTAGAAATAGAAAAAGAAAAAAGAATATTAGAAGAAGCTGTAAAGTTAGAAGTTGTCAAAAATGAATTCTTTTCAAATATATCTCATGAATTTAGAACCCCAATAAATATTATTTTAGGTACTATGCAAGTAATTAATAGAAATATAGAAAATAATAGTATCCAGTTAGATAGCTTAAAGAAATATACTAAATATATAAAACAAAATTCATACAGATTGCTAAGACTAGTAAACAATTTAATAGATATAAGTAAAATGGATATAGGAATGTATGAGCTTAGATGCTCTAACCAAAATATTATAAATATTGTTGAAGATATAACTCTATCTGTAGCTGATTATACAAAAAATAATAAAATAAATCTTATATTTGATACAAGCGATGAAGAACTTATTACATATTGTGATCCAGATAAAATAGAAAGAATAATGTTAAATCTTTTATCTAATGCTATAAAATATACACCAGAGAATGGCTTTATAAAAGTTAAAATAGATTCTACTCAAGATGAAGTAATAGTATCTGTAAAAGACAGCGGTGTAGGTATACCAAAAGATAAATTAGATGTTATATTTGATAGATTTGGGCAAGTAGATATATCTTTTAATAGAAAGTGTGAAGGTAGCGGGATAGGGCTTTCACTAGTGAAAAATTTAGTAGAATTACATGGAGGACAAATAAATGTAAATAGTGAAGTCAATAAAGGTTCAGAATTCATATTTAGTATCCCTATTAAGTTAAATGAAGAAAATAATAATAATAAAAATGATATTTATAGAAAATCTAAGCATATTGAGAGATGTGATATAGAATTTTCTGATATATATAATATTTAGAAGTTAAGGAACTAATATATCAATAATCTTAAATTAATATATGGTATATGTATGAGTATAAAAATTATATATTTCAAGATAAATTAAAAAATATGGCGCTTGTAAAACACAGGCACCATATTTTTTATATTGTTCAGTATTATTTATAGAACAATGTACCAGAATAAGTTCTATTAGTTCTTGTACCAGGTTTTATTTCTCCATTTATTGAATAAATTTTATCTTTACTACCTAAAACTACACCAGCTCCACAAGGTGCATCAAAAGGTACTTCACCAATACTTCTCCAAGAATCTTCTTCAGCATTGTATATTAAAATTTGTTTATTCCATCTAAGTTCAGAAGGATCTGCCCCAAAATATGATTTTTTAAATTCAAGTAATTCATCATCTTTTAAAGAATTTAGTTTATCAACAGCATAATCATAAACAGTTTTATCAAAACCACCTATAACAAGCATTTCATCATCATTAATTTTAACAGAGCTAGCTCCTAATAAAGAAATATCTTTATTATTTACTTCAATATCGGAAACGCTTTCCCATTTATCTTTATTAAAGTTATATCTATAGCCATCTGTATAAGCAACAGTATCTCCACCACTAAATACATAAAGTTTATCATCTAAAATTTGAGCAACAGCTTGATTTCTAGTATCTTCTCCTGGCATAGATGCTATTTCTGTTGTTTCTCCTGTTTTTATATTAAATTTATACATTTTATTGCTTGATTTATATTTATCATCTTTCTCAGTTTTTTGTTTACCTAGTCCTACATATATATAATTTCCTTTTTTTACTGCAATTCCATCACTAATTGCAAAAGGTAAATCTCCTATTAACTTACTCTTAAGATTACCTTTTTTATCAACAGTGAATAAAGTAACATTATCTGCTTCATCTTCATTAGTACTTCCACCTATGTAATACACGCCTTCATCAGTAGTTATAGAACTTCCATAAGCTATTTCATAATCTAATGTAGTATGGTTAACTTGTTTTAATTTTCCATCATCCTCTTTTAAAATATAAATATCTGGATAAGATTTTTTAGCTCCCCCTTCAGCTACTGGCTTATCTGGAAAGTTAGCTCCACCACCAGCAATTATATACCCATTATACTCACCAATAAGTAATCCAGCAGTACCTATGTTTTTACTTTGTCCAAATTGAGCTTCTAAGTCACCAGCATGCTCCCAAAGTATTCTTCTTGGACTATTATTATTTCCTTTATCAGCTAATACTTTTGAATTATAACCTACTCCCCCAGTACTAAGCACAAATATTGAGGCTATAGCAATAGCCATAGCTTTTGTTCTCTTTCTCATAAAATACCTCCAAAATAAATATTCGTAATTAAGTTCTATTTTTATTATTCAAATACCTTTGAAAGTAGTTTCTATTTTATTGTAGAAATTTACATAAATAAAATATTTCTTCTAATATATAGTAACAATATCTACAAATAGAAAAGTAAAATTAATAAATATTGAAATGTATGTAAATATAATGGCATAATAATGCTAACATACTTAAAAGCTAAAAGAGAGGAATTATAATTTTATGGAATTCATACAAACTAAGACAATAATATCTTCTAGCTATAAAGAAAATCCAAATTGGTTTGGAATAAATTACAATATGAATATATATAAAGGATGTTGTCATGGATGTATATATTGTGACTCTAGGAGTAGCTGCTATCAAATCATTGAATTTGATAGGGTTAGAATTAAAGAAAATTCAACAGAAATAATAAAAAAGAACCTTAAATCTAAAAAGACTAAAGGGGTTGTAGGAACTGGTGCTATGAGCGATCCATATAATCCATTTGAAGAAAAATATATGCTAACTAGAGAAGCTTTGAAGCTAATTGATGAGAATAGATTTGGAATATGTATTGCGACTAAAAGTGATTTAGTAACTAGAGATATAGACATATTAAAAAGGATACAAAGTCATTCACCTACTATGGTAAAAATGACAATAACTACATATGATGATGAACTATGTAAAAAAGTTGAAAGGAATGTATGTCCTACCTCTGATAGGTTTAAAGCAATAAAGAAACTATCAGATAATGGAATATATGTTGGTGTTTTATTAATGCCAGTTTTACCTTTTATTAATGATAATGAAGAAAATATAAAAAATATTATAAAATCAGCTTATGAAAGTGGAGCTAAATTTGTATTTTCCTATGGATTAGGTGTTACCTTAAGACAAAATCAAAGAGAATATTACTTTGAAAAATTAAGGGAAATATTTCCAAGACAAAATTTAGATAAAAAATACATTGATATTTTTGGAGAATCTTATGTAAATAGTGCAAGAAATTATGAGTATTTATATAAAATTTTTAAACAAGAGTGTGAAAAGTACAATCTTTTATATGATATGAAAGATATTATAGCTGATTATAAAAGCAGATATGAAAAAACTCAAATTAGTTGGTTTTAAAAACGTTATTGGAAAATGTGTTTATAATTTGAATAGTAAATCATACCTTAAATAGATCTTGGAAATTAGAAATAGATTAAAAGGTTTTATAATTAGTTTGATACATACTAAATGAAAGTATATTATAAAATAAGGAGGAAAAAGAAAATGTTTTGGGATAAGAGATTGTTATATAAAGGGAAATCAAGAGAAAAATACAATGAAGTAATAAATATTTTAGAATTAAATGATATACAATACACAGATAAGATAGAAAATAAAAATAAAGGCAATATGTCTATGATTGATAAAACCATAATAGAAAGTAAAATTGGAAACTTAGGTCAAAAAGAAGATTTTACTTATGAATATAGTGTTTATGTTAAAAAAGATATTTATGAATATGCAGAGAGTTTAATAAAGTAGAAGGAACTTACCTAAACTAGGGAGATAAAAATGAAAATAAAGAATAAAGAGTCCTCAATATCAAAAAATAAAAAAATAATAACTCTTGGAAAAGGATTTATAGATAGAAAGATAATCATTAAAAGTGAAGATTTTGATAGGGTTAAAAGCTTATTAGAAACAATGTATCAGTAGAGAAAGGTAAAATATAATAGAAAATTATTATAATGAAGAGCTATCATGAAATTTCATGATAGCTCAATTATTAACTATTTTAAATTTTCCTTGATTAGGTCAATTAATTCTTGATACTCTTCATCTTTAAGAGTAACTCTTTCAGGATTCATTGCAAATGTAGTACCCCATTCAAATTCATCAGTATACTTTGGAACTAAATGAAAATGTAAATGACATCCAGTATCCCCATATGCACCATAGTTTACTTTGTTTGGTTTGAACGCAGCTTGTAAAGCATTTGATACCTTTGCTATATCTTCAAAATAAGCAGCTCTTTCTTCAGAACTTAATATTGTCATATCGCCGATATGTCTTTTATGAGCAACTATAACACGCCCTTTGTGGCTTTGTTCTTTGAATAAGTAAACTTTAGATGTTTCTAATTCACAAATTTTAATTCCAAATTGATCGACTAATTCGCCTTCCATACAATAAGCACAATTTTTGTCTAACATTATTCAGGTCCCCTTTATAAAAAATATATTTCCAATTATTACTATACCATATAAATTATTAAACTGCACGGAATAAATGCTAAATAATATAAAAATAGTACAAATTTATATAGAGTTATTTTCAATATCTCTAACACATTCACCTATAATCTTTATTCCATTTTCAATATCTTCTAAAGATAACCTAGAAAATCCGAGTCTTAAAGTATCATGTCCATCATCATTAATATAAAAAATATCACCAGGCATAAAGATAACGCCTTTCATATAACATTTTTCTAAAAGGTCACGACAGTTAATATTTTTTAGTTTAACAAAAATATGAAGCCCACCATCTCCGAGAACATATTCATTTGGAATATATTTTTCAACACAATCATAAGCAAAATTAAACTTATCTCCATAAAATTTACGGATTTTCTTAACATATTTTCCAAATCCACCATTGTATAAATAATCATAAAGAATACCTTGATCTAAGAATGAAACATGAATATTTTTACATCTTTTAACACTTTCAAGTTTAGAAATTACATTCTTATCAGCAAGTATCCATCCAATTCTCATACCTGGGAATAAAATCTTTGAAAAACTGCCTATGTAAATAACTCCATTGTTTAAATTATCAAGGGATGCAATAGGGAAGATGTGAGAACTAGAATAAAGAAGTTCTTCATTAAAACCATCTTCAATAATAGCAATATTATTTCCCTTCATTAAATTGTAAAATTTATATCTATTCTCAGGAGACATAACAACTCCTGTAGGGTTATGATAAGAAGGCGTTATATAAGCAAACTTAATTTTATTTTTATAGATAGATAACTTTTCATTAAGCATATTAAAATCTAATCCATTTTCATCCATATCAACATTAATTATATTTAAATTTAAAGCTTTCATAATTTTAATTGTAGTATTATGAGTTGGATTTTCACAAATTATATAATCTCCTGGTGATGTAAAAGAAGATAGCACAATATCTAATCCTTCTGTAAACCCATTAGTTATTAAAATATTTTTGTTAGAAGTGTCTACACCCTTATTATTCATATATTTTAGCAAATAATCTATTAAAGGCTTATACCCTTGAGCATAACCATAATTAAGAAGCTTATGTCCTTCTAATGAAATTCTATTTAAAAAAGATTTTTTTAGCTCATCCATATCAAACATAGATCCATCAGGAGAAATACTTTTAAAAGATATTAAGTTAGATTTCCATTGGATTTCATTTTTTATAATATCCATAGAGTTTGCAGTCTTAGAATAATTATTTTCAAGATTATCCCAATTTACACACCAATTACTTGTTATAATATCATTTTTAGAATTAGCAAATGTACCTTTACCAGATACAGAGTAAATATACCCTTCAGATTTTAATTCTTCATAAGCAAGTACTACTGAATTTCTACTAATATTAAGAAGTTGACTAAGCTCCCTTGTTGAAGGGAGCTTGCTTTTATCTGGTATTAATCCTTTTGATATCATGTCGGTTATATGATTTTTTATTTGTATATAAATTGGTTCATTGTCATTAATCATAAGATTAGAGAATAACAATATACCACCTCGATTTATTATAAATTTAATGAAGTAATTTTTACCTTAAGATAAAGAATACTCTATGATTTTATCTAGTAAATCGCTAAAATTAAGTCCACAAGCGGCGGCACTTCTAGGTATTAAACTAGTTTTAGTAAGCCCAGGAAGAGTGTTTAGTTCTAAAACATAAGGAACTCCATCATGTATAATCATATCAATTCTTACATAGGCTTTGCAATAGAAAATACGCCAACATGTTTCAGAAATTTTATTTATTTGTTTTTGAAGATCATCTTCTAAATATACAACTTGTTCAATCGCTCCATTTTCTGCATATTTAGAACTATAATCAAAAAATTCTGAATTAGATTTTATAGAGATTGTAGGAAATACTTTACCATTTAGTACAAAGGAAGTATATTCTCCACCAGGTATATATTTTTCTATCATTGCATATTCATCAAATTCTAGTACTTTTTCCACTGCATTTTTTACTTCATCCTTAGATTTCACAAAGAATGTAGCAACACTTGAGCCACCGCTATTAGGTTTAATAAATACTGGATATCCAAAGCTATCGATTTTATCATAATTTATTTTATCTGTTGAATTTGTAACTATCCAAGGAGCAGTAGGTATGTCAGAATGTTTTAATATTTTTTTAGCAACATTTTTATCCATACATAATCCACTTGATAAAGGTCCGCATCCTGAATAAGGAATGTTTTTTGCTTCTAATATAGATTGAATACGACCATCCTCTCCAAATTTGCCGTGAAGTGCTAAAAATGCAAAATCTATATCATTTGTAATTTTTGTAAAAACGTCTTCTGTATTATCTATAATTACTTTAACGACTTCATATTTATTTCTATCAAGATTATCAAAAACTTCGTTTCCAGAATTCAAAGAAACTTCTCTTTCAGATGATATACCGCCCATTATTACTGCAACTTTCATATTATCACTCCTAATATATTAAATTTATATAATAAAACTTATATTATTTTAATCTTTTTAAGTTCATTTATATTAATTATATTGGAGAAGAGTGAATACTGAAAGTACCACTCATTATTAACTTTAGGGTTAGTGTGGTATAGCCATATTATTAAATTATTATGGATAAAAATAACAAAAATTTGTTGCGAAAGTTAATTAATATAGCTATAATTTATTTATAATCAATAAGGCGACATGGCCAAGTGGTAAGGCAGTGGACTGCAACTCCTTGATCCTCAGTTCGAATCTGGGTGTCGCCTCCAATAAAAATGGGCTATTTTGGATAGTTTATCCGAAATAAGCCCTTTTGTTTTATACAGAGATTTTAGGATAAAATATATATTAAATACATTAAATTATTAAAATTAGTTCAAATTATACTTAGAGGGGTGAATCAAAATGAGAGCTGAGATTATAACTGTTGGAACTGAAATTCTTTTAGGTGATATTGTAAATACAAACTCACAATTTTTAGCTAAGGAGTTAGCAAATTTAGGTGTAGAAGTGTACTATCAAGGTACTGTGGGTGACAATGAAGATAGACTATTAGAATCTTTAGAGGAAAGTTTACATAGAAGTGATATGGTAATAACTACTGGAGGACTTGGTCCTACTAAAGATGATCTTACAAAGGAAACTGCAGCGAAATTATTTAATCAAGAATTGGTATTTCATGAAGAGTCTTGGTATGAAATTGAAGCATATTTTAATAAGTTGGGGAAAGTGCCAACTGAAAATAATAAAAAACAGGCTTATTTTCCAAAAGAAGCTATAGTGCTTAAAAATAATAATGGAACTGCTCCTGGTGCAATTTTGAAAAAAGATAACAAAACTATAATAGTACTACCTGGACCGCCAAGAGAGATGAAACCTATGTTTGAAGAACATGTAAAGCCTTATTTACAATATCTTACAGATGATATTTTAGTATCTAAGACACTTAGGTTTTATGGTATAGGAGAATCTTCTTTAGAGAATGCTATAATAGACATAATTAATGAACAAAGTAATCCAACTATAGCACCTTACGCTAAGGATACAGAGGTAACTTTAAGAATTACTGCAAAAGCTATTAGTGAAGAAGTTGCTATGGATTTAATAAATCCTGTAATAGATAAAATAGAAGATAGAGTAGGTCAGTATATTTATTCTCAAGGAGAATCTACCCTTGAAGATACAGTGGCTGAGATGTTAGTTAATAAGAATTTAACTATAAGCGTAGCAGAATCTTGTACAGGTGGTATGGTTTCGTCAAACCTTATAAATTATCCAGGAATATCATCAGTATTTATGGAGGGGTGTATAACTTACTCTAATGAAGCAAAGATGAAATCCTTAGGTGTTAAAAAAGAAACCTTAGATAAGTTTGGTGCAGTTAGTGAAGAAACTGCAAGAGAAATGGCTGAAGGTATTGCAAGAAGGTATAATACTAATATAGGAATTTCAACTACAGGAATAGCAGGTCCAGAAGGCGGAACTAAAGAAAAACCTGTAGGTTTAGTTTACTTTGGAATTTATATAAATGGTAAGACAATAGTAAAGAGATATATATTTAATGGAAGTAGGCAGCAAGTAAGACTTAGAGCAACAAAGACTATATTAAATGATTTAAGATTGGAGCTTATAAATCTTTAAAATACCTTGGAGGGAAACATGATAAAGCATATATTTTGTGATTTAGATGGAACTCTTTATCAAAAAGGAATAAGTAAGGAAGATATAGACGCTATAAAATAAATAGAAGAAAAAGGTGTAAGATTTCATATCGCAACAGGAAGAGCTTTTAAGCAGGCATTCCAAATGATAAAAGAAAAAGTAAATTTAAATGGATATTATATATGTCAAAATGGAGCATTTGTTTATGATAAAGATAAAAATATAATCTTAAAAGAAGTAATAGATGATAAATTAGTAAAAAAAGTAATAAGTAGATTTGAATCAGATGATTCATATATATATGTTATATATAATGGAGATATAGTTATATCTGGAGGAGAAGATATACTAGATAGATATGATAGGGATTGCATAATTGATTCTAATTTCTTTGGAAAAGAATGTTTTGACAACTTAGTTGGAAATATAGGTATAATATCAAAAAATACTGAGGAACTTAGAAGGATGGAACTTTATTATAAAAGTGAGTTTTATGATATTTTAGACGTTTATTTATCAGGACCACGAGTTTTAAGTATATCACCTAAGCATATATCTAAGAGAAGTGCAATAAAGCATGTATGTGGCTTACTAAATACAGACCTAGATGAAATTGCAACAATAGGTGATTCTCCTAATGATATATGTATGTTAGATGGATTTAAATATAGTTTTGCAATGGACACCTCAAAAGATGAAGTTAAAAAATGTGCTAACTATACAGCAAAAAGTGTAAAAGATGCAATCAAAGAAATTGAGAAAATAAATAATATTGAGAATATATAACATAAAAAAGAAATACTAAAAAATATAGTATTTCTTTTTTATTTTCAAGTATGCTTTTGTCAAATGATTGATCTAATCAAAGACATGTTGATTAATTAGAAACTAAAGAAATTTATATTATTATATATCTAATAGGTCTAGTAATCTTCATTACTAATTTATCATAAAATTGTTATAGAGATTCAATATTAATAAAAATCTTATATAAACTATTATCCGCAATTTATAAAAGTATATGATTTTGCTGTATTTGTTAAAATACAATCTAATATATAATTTACTACACTATTACATACATAATTAGAAAAAAGCAAATCATTTTCATATTCAGTTTTATTTACGTATTCTGAATACAAAGTATGAAAGAACTCACGGAAGTTTTGAGATCCTAAAGTATCTCCTTTAAACTTTGTTAAATCAGTTTCTTTAGCTACTAGAGCTAATTCTTTTTCATAAGCTATATGTTTACTCATACTATGAGACATTTCCCAGCGTCTGCTATGTGGAACACAGAAAAAATCACATAAGAAATGACAAATTACCCCTAGCTCTTGACTAAATTTACTTATTGAGAAGTATTTGCTTATACAATCTAAATTTAAGCTACATAGGTGTTCTACCTTTTTAAAAATCATGTCAAGAGACTCTTCTAAATAATGTTTTTGAAGAACATACTTAGATGATACATCAGGTTTAATATTTCCATATATAAAGTTTTTATCACTAAGAAAAAAAGACCTATTATCATTTATATTTTCTATCAAAGACTTACCTATTAATAGGTGAGTATTTACGAACATAATTCCACCTCTTAAAATTAATTAAAGTTTATTACATATTATATGGTTTACTTTAATTAATAAATTATTTAAAATATGAAGAAATTTTATACTAAGTTAATAATAACAATAAGTCATAGTGTATGCAATATGTAAGAAATTCCAAAAATATATAGTATTATACACAGACAAACTTGAATTATTTATGAGATAAATTACTTAAATTTTATAATATATAAAAATAATTTAAATATTATGATAAAATTATATAGAGGACAAAATAAAAAGGGAGAACATATATTATGAATCAAAATTTTATATTATTAAGTAATAGGATAAAAATGCCTTCAGTAGGATTTGGAACGTATAAATCGGGCAATGATGAAGAGACATCTCAAATAATTAAAAATGCTTTAAATATAGGATATAGAATGATAGATACAGCATCATTTTATGGAAATGAAGTAGGTATAGGTAAAGGCATCAAAGAAAGTAAAATAGATAGAAAAGAAATATTTTTAGTAACTAAACTTTGGAATGATGACCATGGATATGAAAAAACTATTGAAGCATTTAATAAATCATTAAATAATTTACAAGTAGACTATATTGATTTATATTTAATTCATTGGCCGAATAAACTAAATTCAGAAACATGGAGAGCATTTGAAGATTTATATAAATTAGGGAAAGTAAAAGCTATAGGAGTATGTAATTTTAAAGTTGAGCACTTAGAGGATTTAAAGAAGAGCGCAGAAATAATGCCGATGGTAAATCAAGTAGAAATTCATCCTTTCAGTATTAAAAATAAAATATGTAATTATTGCAAGGAAAATGATATTCAAGTTATTGCATGGAGCCCGATAAGTAGAGGTAGAGTTTTTTCTAATGATTTAATAATTAGTTTATCAGAAAAATATAAAAAATCAATTACACAAATAGTGCTAAGATGGCATATGCAAAAAGGAATTATTCCTATACCTAAATCATCAAATGAGTATAGAATGAAAGAAAATTTTGATATATTTGACTTTGAAATTACTGATGAAGATATTAAAGCTATTGACTTATTAAATCAAGGGGATGATATATCTGTAACAAATCCACCAGATAACACTATATATAATGAATCTATATAATAAAAAATACTGGGAACTAATTTCCAGTATTTTTTTATTAAAAATTAATTATATAAATTAATAGATATTATCTAATATTTATTAATTTACTTAGCAACATACTTAGAACCTTGGAAAGTACCACGCTCTTTAAGTGTAGCATCGATTTGATTAAGAACTTCCCATTTCTTTAAACTCCATAAAGGACCTACAAGATCTTCTCTTTTTCCATCTCCAGTAAGCCTATGAACTATCATTTCTTCAGGTAAAGCTTCAAGCTGATCACAAACTAAGTTTATATATTCTTCTTGAGTCATTAGTTTTAACATACCATTTTCAAGCATTTTTTCCATTGGAGTATTTTTTATAACATGTAGTAAGTGTATCTTAATTCCATCAACACCAAGGTTACCTACAGCCTTAGCTGTTTCCATCATCATATTATAATCTTCTCCAGGAAGACCGTTGATTATATGCACAATAACCTTAATATTTTTAGATTTTAATTTCTCAACTCCATCAAGGAAAGTTTGATAATCATGACCTCTATTAATTAATTTAGATGTTGAATCATGAATAGTTTGAAGTCCAAGTTCAACCCATAAGTTAGTTCTCTTATTAAGTTCGCCTAAATATTCGACTACATCATCAGGAAGGCAGTCAGGTCTTGTTGATATTGATAGACCTATAACATCTTCAAGTCCTAATATAGTTTCATATTTTTCTTTTAATACTTCTAATGGAGCATAAGTATTAGTATAAGCTTGAAAATAGCCTATATACTTAGCTTTTGGCCATTTTTTTAGCATCATTTCTCTAATATCATAGAATTGCTTTATTAAATCATCCTTAGGATTTCCAGCAAAATCTCCAGAGCCCTCCTTACTACAGTAAGTGCACCCACCATAAGTTATTTTTCCATCTATGTTTGGGCAAGTAAACCCTGCATTTATAGAAACCTTAAAGATTTTTTCACCAAATGTATTTCTAAGGTAGTAATTCCATGTATGATATCTCTTATTATCAAATGCATATTTGAATTTTGTCAACAGTATCACCTTTTCTAATAGTTATTAATTGTAATTATATTATTGATATATTACCATAAAAAAATTATATATACAAATCTATAAACTTGAAAATACTATTTAATTTTCAATCATATACTTTAAAGAATTATACAAAAGTATTGGGGAGGAATTGTAGTGGATAAAGAAAAAGATGGAGTAAATAAAAGTAGAGCAAATGAAAATACATATAAAGATATTAAGGATTCAAAAGAAGAAAATATAATCGAAATAGAAGAATCAGATAAAGCAATATCACAAAAAGCTTCTGAAATAAATGATATAGATGAAAATAATAAAATCACTGAAGATGATGATAAAAGTAAATATGAAATTAAAGATAGTGAAATAATTAATATAGAAAAAGTAAGTGAGAATGAGGACATACAAGAAAAAACTAAGAAATTTACTAAAAAGCATATGATAATAGTAGGTACATGTATTGGAGCAATTTTAATAATAGGATTTGTTGCTAATAATGTAGCAAAAAAATATCATAAAATAGTTTATCCAGGAGCAATATTATATGAAAATAATATATCAAAGCTAGATAATGAGAGCTTAAATAAAAAAATTAATGAAATTAAAAATAATCTAGGTAAAAATAAAATAAATATTCAAGCTAAAGATAAGAATTACAGCATAGATTATAATGATTTAATTGAGGATTATAATGATGATGAATTAAAAACAGAAGTTATGTCATATGGAAAAGAAGGAAATACATTAAAGCAGTTTGGAATAATAACAATAGGAATAAATAGAAATTATAAGTTTGATATAAAAGTAAATGAAAAATCATTAGAAGACTTGGTTAATAAAGTATATGAAGAAAATAGTGAAGAGCCAATAGAACCATCAATATCCATAAATGGTACGAATATAGATGTAAAAGAAGGCAAAAATTCTATGGTTGTAGATCGAGAAAAATTAAAGGAAGAAATAAAATTTATAATAGAAAATTATGATGGAAATGATGAAGAGGTTAAAATTTCGGCAAATTATATTGAAGAAGAGCCTAAGATAAACATAGAAGACTTAAAAAAAGTTGACACTAAAATATCTGTTGCAACAACTCAATATGGAACTGGTGGAGGAAGAGGTAAGAATGTAGAAGTGGCTACAAGTAAAGTAGATGATTTATTATTAATGCCTGGAGAAGAGTTTTCTTATGAAAATGCAGTAGGTCCTGTAACTCAAGAAAATGGATATACGTATGCACCAGTTATATCAAATGGTGAGCTAGTTCAAGGTATAGGTGGAGGCGTATGCCAAGTTTCTAGTACAATTTATAATGCTGAATTAAAGGCAGGAATACTTCCAACAGAAAGAAGAAATCATTCTAAGCCAGTAAGTTATTTACCAAGAGGATTAGATGCTACTTTAGCCTCAGGAAGTATTGACTATAAATTTAAAAACACATATGAGTATCCTTTAGTGATAAACACATATACATCAGGTGGAACAATTTATATAGAGTTTTGGTCTAACAAAAATGCAACAAAGGGAATAAGATACGAAGCTGTAAGTTATGTTAGAGGAAAAGTAGCAGATACTTATTTATACGGTTATGATTCTAATAAAAATAGAGTGTATGAAAAATATATAGATACAAGTGTATATAGATAAAATAGTTTGACACCAAACTATTTTATCTATATAATTAAACTGCCGACATAAAAATACATAAAGGAGATATTGTAAAATGGCAAATTTAGATTTTATATACAACCGCAAAAGTATAAGACAGTTCAAGGATACACCAATACCAAAGGAAGATATATTAGAATTATTAAAAGCGGCAACACATGCTCCATCACCAAAGCATCAACAAAATTGGAACTTTGTTGTTCTTCAAAATAAAGAAATGATAAATAAATTAGCTGATATAGTAAAAGAAAGTCATGAAAGAATAGGTAAGCTTGCAAAAAATGAAAAAGACTTCAAAAGACATATGAGCGTAATAAACTACTATACATGTTTTAGAAATGCACCAGTTTTAGTTATAGTATATTCATCTGAATATAAAATGATAGAAGAAAAAATATTAAAAGATAATAATGCACCTCAAGAAATATTAGATGTATTAAAGTCTCCTCAATCAGCGGCACAAGGAATAGGTGCAGCAGTAGAAAACTTTTTATTAGCAGCAACAGCAATGGGATATGGAACTTGTTATATGACAGGTCCAACTCATGCAAAGCGTGAAATAGAAGATTTTATAGGGTTTGAAAAGCCAGAATATGAGTTAATGTCTATGATAGCTTTGGGTGTAGCAGAAGAAAATACGCCAGCACAACCACCTCGTAAGCCATTAGAAGATGTTGTAACATTTATAGATTAATATAAAAATAAGGAGCTTTGCTAAAATAATCATTTTATCAAAGCTCCTTATTTATTATTAACTTTATTTAATTATTTAAAGATGTAACAGTAGATTTGTCTTTGCCTATTTTTTCAGAAATTTCTTCCATAGTAAACTTTCTATTTCTTTCATAAAGTGCAGTAAGAATATTTCCATGAGATTAAATTATATCAAATAATTTAATGAATTACATAAAAATAGGTGAGAGTATTAAAATTACTCGTCACCTATTTTACTATCTTAGTCTATTACCTGTAGCAAATAAATTTAATCCTATAACTATAACTATTAATGACATTATAGATGATATAAATCTAGATAAAAATAATGGTGATATAATTAGAGTTAGCCCAAATAAAAATATTAAAATATTTAATAAACCAAATCTAAAGTAAGGATCATTTTTACTAGCTGTTATTTTTAATAATTGACTTACTACTAAATATACCCCCAGAACTAAAGAAATCATGCTTTGAATTTTTGTTGGGAATAAAAATAATAAAACTATTACGACTAAAAGAACAGCTTGATTACGTTTATAAGGTTTTAGTTCTTCTTTTGGTGTATATCTAGCAAGTTCGTTGATGTTTTTTAAGTTTAAATATGCTATAAATAATAGTGAAAGGCCTAGCAACCAAGATACTAATTTAATACCAAGTCCTTTATAAATTAAAGAAAGTGTGCCTAAGATTATTAAGACTAATCCAAGGCTTATAAACCTCCCAGCATTTTCTTTTTTGTTAAGTCCATCTAGGTTAAAACTAAAAAACTGAAACATAAATTCACCTCATTAATAATACTAATAATTATTTTATAACATTATAACATAAAATGATTATTTTAATAAAAAAAATAAGAAATAAACCTTTTGGACGAGAGTAGTAATTATTATACAACTTGTATCATAAAATTTACTAATTACTATATTAATAAGGAGGTTCAAATGTGTCTAACTTAGGAGCGATAATATTTGCAATAATGGCTGGCCTCTCCACGACATTGGAAGCTTTTTTTAATGGAGAACTAGAGAAAAATACAACTGCATTAATAGCTACTTTTATAAGCTTAATTGTAGGAGCCCTGTTTTTCTTAATTGGTATATTGGTAGCAGGAGATTTCAAAGATCTAATAAAAGTAGGACCGATTAAACCAGTACTATTATTAGGTGGTGTATTTGGAGGGCTTATAATATATTTTACAGTAAAAGCAATACCGGCTTTAGGAGTATCAAAAACACTTACTTTAATAGTAGTATCTCAAATATTTTTAGGTTTTATAATAGATAGTTTTATATTAGGAAAGAATACTACACATCTTTATAATTATATTGGAGCAGCATTAGTATTTATAGGAGTATTCTTTATGTTAAATTAAAACATAAATTACATATTAACTAATTGAACAAATGAAAAAAGGAGATATAGTATGAATAACAAAAAATTTGTAATATCATTTAGTGGTGGAAAAGATAGTATGTTAGCTTTACATAGAATGATTAAAAATGGATATACTCCAGTAGCACTTTTGACTACTGTAAAGAAAAATGAAGGTGAGTCATGGACTCATGGTATAAATCTTGACTTTTTAAATAGAGTAAGCAAGAGCTTAGGTATAGATTTAATTACGGTAGAGTGTGGAGTTAGTGAATACGAAAGTGAGTTTGAAAGAAAATTATTGGAAGCTAAAGAAAAAGGTGCAACTATATGTGTATATGGAGATATAGATATAG
This sequence comes from Romboutsia sp. CE17, assembly GCF_012317385.1. Lineage (GTDB taxonomy): Bacteria > Bacillota > Clostridia > Peptostreptococcales > Peptostreptococcaceae > Romboutsia_E. The sequence continues at coordinate 1,680,833 of NZ_CP051144.1, read as the reverse complement.
AACATCATAGACAATGGGGAGTTGATAGATGTAATTCAGTTAATATGAATGCAGAGTTTCCGTTATGGCAAGAGAATAGAGAAGATTTGGTTTATGAATTTATTGATAATGGATATAAAGCGATAATCAAAACAATAAATTTAAATAATCTAGGTGAAGAATTTTTAGGAGAAATATTAACTAAAGACTTAATACAAAAAATAAAAGAAACAGGTTCTGATGCTTGTGGAGAAAACGGAGAATATCATACTTTTGTAAGTGATGGGCCATTATTTAAAATTCCTATAAATTTTGAAATAGAAAGTAAGATTTTAGACGAAAACTATGGGCGTTTAAATATTAAATAATAAAAAGAGCAATATAAAGTAGAGTTTTATTTCTACCTTAAGTTGCTCTTTTTAAATTAAATTGTTATTTTTTCTCCCATGCTATCATAACATATTCTTTTCCAGTTTCAGCTTTCATTAAATGCTCAGCTTTGTCTATAGCAGCTTTTACTTTAGCATCAACATTAGCTATTTCAAAATGAGTATGTTCACATCCACAGCCTGAATTACATCCACATTTGTGTTCCATATTAAGTCCTCCTATAAGATGAATTACTTATATTTTGTGAGGATAGGTTTAAATTATTACAATATATATATTATATTTTTAGAAATAATAAAAAAATGATATAAAATTTACTAAAAAAATATTTTATAATAAAGATAGTGGAGGAAAATATGAAAGATTATTATAAAATAGGAGAAATATCAAAAATATATGGTATAGGAAGAGATTCTTTAATGTACTATGAAGAAATAGGAATATTAAATCCTTTTAGAGATTCTAATGGATATAGACTATATAATATTTCTGATATATGGAAATTAAACTTAATAAAAGAGCTAAGAATTTTAAACTTTCCAATGAAAACAATAAAAGAATACTTAGAAAATAGAAATATAAAATCTACCAATGAAATGTTAGAAAAAGAAATAAAATTAATAGATGAAAAAATAGAAGAATTAATATCTCATAAAGAAAATATAAAAAAGAGGTTAAATGCTATTAATGAAACTGTTAAAAATACAGCATTTGATGTTATAGAAGTGAAGTATATGAAAAAAAGAAAGGCTTTAAAATTAAATGCTAACATTAAAAGGGATGAAGATGTTGATTTTTTAATACAAAAGCTTCAAAAAGAATATGAAAATAGATTTAATATTTTAGGAAATAATAATATAGGAGCTATTTTTTCCTTAGAATCTATAAACAATAATATTTATAATGAATTTAACTCTGTATTTTGTTTTTTAGATGAGAATGAAGATGTGTATAATATTACATTTGATGAAAATTATTATATTACAATGAGTTATGGAGGAAGTTACAGTAAGAATAAAGAATATATAAAGAATATGTTAGAGTTTTGTGAGGAAGAAAACTACGAAGTAATAGGGAATCCTATTGAAATTTATAAAATAGATATTCATGAAACTGGAAAGGTAGAGGAGTTTATTACAGAAATACAAATACCTATAAAAAAAAGGTTATAATATAAATAATCATTTAATAATGATAAGTAGTTTTTTCTATAATTAAATATAGACTCACTAAAATTTTTTATAATTAATATGAATATTGGTTGTAAAAAGATAAGGGGGTAAAACTTTTGATTACAAAAGTAAATGAGAGTTTAGAGAAGGCATTTTGGGAGTATGTATCTCATGAAGAGCGTATTAACTTATTTATAATAGGTTATGTTGAGAATTATGGACTGGATACTGAGTTTCAAGAGGTATGGTTTCAAATTCAAAATGAAAAAATTGTCTCGATAATGTTAAGATATTATAAGTCTTTAATTATTTATAGTTACGAAAATGATTTTGATGTAGACGAAATGATAAGCTATATAAATACCTTAGATATAAATGAAATTAGCGGAAAAAAATCTGTTATAGACAGGCTTCTTACTAAGTATAAAGATTATACATCATATAATGAAACTTATTTTTGTAGTCTAAAAAGCTTAAATGAAATAGATACTCTTAACATGAAAGATTATAAAATCAACAAAGTTGAAATAAATGATCTAAACCAATTAAATGAATTCTTAAATAGTATTAATATGAATACTGAAGACTGTATAGAATCTCAAACTAAATTAATAAAAGATAAAAATACAAGGATATACTTTATAAAAGAGAATAGCAAAATAATAAGTACAATATCAACTGGAGTAGAAACTAGCTTTTTAGCAATGATATGTGGAGTAGGAACAGGTTTAAATTATAGAAACCGTGGTCTTGCAACATATATGGCATATACATTGTCAAAAGAATTAGTAAACGAAGGCAAGGTTCCGTGCTTGTTTTATAGTAATGAACATATAGGAAGAATATATAAAAAAATTGGATATGAAATAGACGATAAATGGAGTATTTTACAAAAGTAGGATTAGAAGAAAATAATGGATAAGCGTGAATGAGCAAGATATTAAAAATTAGTGAACTTTGTTTTTATAGGATTTTTTATGATTTTAATTTAATACTTATTTATATATTCAATTAAATGTAAGTATGAATAGTTAAATTATAGAATTAAAAAGAAATAAAAAGAGTAAATTAGAAAAAACGAGTATTATAAATACTCGTTTTTATATTAAAAAATTATATTACTTTAATAATTATAGATAACTTATAAAATATAGTTATATTAATATAATGTTTTCTAGAGTAAAACAGATTTTTAGAAAAAGACAAAATATTTATTTACATTAAGATGAACATTTTTTATAAAGTAAAAAATATGAAGGTAATACAAATTGTAAGGTTGAATAAATTACTTACCATTATAAATAAATATACAAGTACATATAATAAGAATACAATTAAAAATATTTAACTTCAAAAGGAGGCTAAATGAAAACATCATTTAGAGTAAGCTTAAAAATATTCTTAATTATTTTATTAGTAGTATTATTTCCAACTTGTATTCATTCAATGCAAAAAAATGAAAAAATTCCTTCTGAAGTTATTTTAGGAGGAGAACTTCTACAAGTAAATATGAATACAAATAAAGTAATGTATTATAATGTAGAAGAAAATAGTGAACAATTACAAAATTATGATTTACTTTGCAAAGTAGACGGAAAAACTATAAAAAATAGAGACGATATTTTTAAATATGTATCAAAAAGTAAAAAATCAGAATCAATAGAAGTTTTAGTTTTAAGAAATAATGAATATGAAACATTATATTTAAATAAAAAAGATATAAGTCCATCACATTTTACAGAGTATATACCATTTTGTGCTACTTTAACTTATATAAATCCAAAAGACAACACATTTGGAGCAGTTGCACATAATATTAAAGTACCTAATTTAGATAATGTACTATCAAAAAAAGGTGAAATTTATTTATGTAATATGCTTGAAATTAAAAGATCTACAAAATCAGAATTAGGAAGTATTCATGGTAAAATGAAAGATAACCCTCAAGGTAAGATTACTAGAGTAAATGAATTTGGTGCAAAAGGAAATATAAATATAAGTGGATTTAAAGATAAACAAATTTATGAGGTATCTAGAGCTAAAGATGTAAAAATAGGAAACGCAAGTTTAGTTATAAGTAATACTGGTGAAGATGGCAAACATTTTTATGATATAAACATTACAAAAGTAAATAAACAATATGAAGCAAGTACTCAAGGATTTGAATTCGAAATAACAGATAAAGAATTTTTAAAACAATACGGAGGTATACTACAAGGTATGAGTGGGTCTCCAATAATACAAAATGGGAAAATAATAGGAGCATTATCCCATGTAATATCAACAAACTCTAGTAATGGTATTGGACTATATATAGAATGGATGATGGAAAAATAACTCCATCATCCTATTTTTTTATCCAAATTGGAGCTGTAACAGATATTTTACCAGAATTTTGTAAAACTTTAACATAATAAAAAGTTCTTTTATTTTTAGAAGGTATAGTGAATTCTAATTTAGCAAGATTAGAATCAAATTCTTTGCTTTTTATTATATTACCATTTTCGCTAATTACTTGGATTTCTTTTATTGTATCTTCTTTATCATTATCAATTACACTTATTGAAAAATTTAATTTTGAGGGTTTATTAATAGTTGACCCTAAAGGATTATCATTAATAGTATAATCAATTTTTATATTTTTATCTTCAGTTGCATAAACTCTCATATTTCTTAGTCCATCATATAAAGCTTCCTTAGATAACTCTGTAGATAATATAACGGTTCTAAATTCATTTGCAATACCAAAATCAATAATATGATTATCTTGGTTACACGTAGGAGCAACATGCCAACCATTGTCTAAAGCTTTTTGATACATATCATAAGCTATTATATTTTTTTTCATATCTTCCTTATATCCATTACCAACTTCTAATAAACAAATTACATTATCAGCTATAGGTGAAAACTTTAAATCTTCAAATTTACCAAACTTATCACAAGGATGATTAAACTGGCAAATCAAATCATCATATTTAGAAATAAGATCATAAAAGTTTTTTAAATCGAGACTTTTATCATTAGAAGATACAAATCCATCTGTATTAAATACATTAAAATGTCCTATAGGATTATCTACTTTTCTAGTATAAGTCATTTCAAATCCATTTAAAGCAATAAATTCACCATTACTTGTGAACTTATTAGCGGAATTTACAGCATTTGTCCATTTTTCACTAAAAGATCCATCTTCTAAGTTACATTCTAAATCATTATCAAAGTAATTAGAATGTTCAGTGATAGCAAAAAAATCTAATTTAGCTTTATACTTTGCCAAATAATAGGCATCATCGTAAGTTCCGTGTCCATCACTATTAGAGGTATGAGCATGAAGTAATCCTCTATAATGAGTATATATAGGAGTACCAACGGTAAAGTACCATTCAAATACTTTTTTATTTTTATTTGATGATAAATCATCAAGTTCTATTTTCACTATTTGATTACCCCTTTTAAATTTCTTTTTAGGAGTATAAGTTATTTCATTTTCTGTAATTGAACAATCTTTAGTTATATCTTTATAATTTACATAAAGTTTTACTGAAGATAAATCAACACCACTTAAATCATTGTAATTTACTACAATTTTGGGTTTTCCAATTATATATTGTTGACATTTATCAGGGATAACCCTATTAATAGTTGGAGGTTCTATATCATTATCAGTATTATTTACTGCAGTGATTGTATAATTATTATTTTTATAAAATATAGCACAAATAAAAATAATAGAAGGAACTATAAATAAAATAACTTTCTTTAAACTCATAAAATTTCATCATCCTCATAAAATTTATTCTTTTAATAGTATTTTTTACATATTTAAAATATATATTTATGTAAATCTAAACCAATTAAAGTTTAAATTCAAAGTTGCAATCACAATTTTGATTTGTTAAAAAGGACTTATTATTAATTTTAGATATTATATTAATCATAGTAGATTTATTATTTAAGTAAAGATCTAACTCTTTTGATAAATCTAAATAATAATCAAGGCTATATTTATAAATTTCATCAAAAGTATAGTTATGGCTTTTTAGAGAAAATGGATTTACCCATTTATTATGACTCTCATTAAGTAAATCATTAACACAATGTTTAAAATTAAAATATATTTTATTATTAATAAAACCATTTTTAGATGTTTTATCTTTTATATTTAAATATATTTTAGAGAATAAAGTTGGTGAAGAATTTATTTTTTTCTCGACTTTTATAAAAGTGATATATGATTTTTTTATATCTTCACAAGATACTTTTTTATTATAAACGCTACTTAATAAATAGCTATACATATCACAAAGCACAAATAAATCATCATTACTCAAATTAATATTTAAATAATCATTAAATTCATAAGGTTTTAGATGATTAAATCTAAAAAGTAATAAGCTATCTATATGAGTTTCTATACTTTTATGTAATGCAGCATTGCTTTTATGCTTATATTTATTCTTTAGACTATTTTGAAGACTATATATATAAGGATGTGTATGCTTATCAAGAGCATAATGAGATAAAAATCCGTATATATATGATAGAGATATATTATAAAAATCTATATTATTAAATAAAGCCTTTAAAGTGTTTTTATTAGAAGAGTACATTATCATATTACTTATAAAGTCGTTAGTCTTTTTATTATGAATAAGTGGACTTAAAAGTGAAATATTTTTTTTATTTAAGAAGGCTAAATCATTGTAATAATTAAAAAAATTAGGACCTTGACTTCCTAATAAATACATATCCATATTATCTTTAATAATAGCTTGAGTGTTTTTATCTAATAGGTTTAAACAATCCATAGAAAATAAATAATGAGTTATAGCTCTTGGCATTTTAAATCCTCCTATAAACATATATAATTTTTATAATATGCAAATTTTAAATCAATATACATTAGAACAAGCTTATTGGTAATATAATTTATTAATAAAAAAATCCTAGGAGGATTAATATGCTAGTAGATTCTATAAAAATAAATATAAAAAAGAAAGATGCTGCAAAGATAATATTTGCAAAAACACCACTAATAAGTAAAATTGTTCAATTTAATAATAAGGCTGAAGATATTCATTTGGAATACATAGAATTTAAGATTTTAAAATATGAAGTAGTAAGTAAAAAGGGGAGTGTTAGTTTTTTTAGAAATAATTCAAAAAAATTTAATATAACTATGATAGTAAATACATATAGTGGATATTCAGAATCAGTAGATAAAATGCCAATGACAGTAAAAAGATATGTTCCTAAAAGTTGTGTAAAAAAATCTAAGGTAAATGATTATGAAATTATTGAAGAAGTAAAAAAACAAATTATAAAATATATAGAAAAAAAATATAAAAGTGATTTACTAGATAATATGAATATACAAAATATAAAGTTAGTTGAAAATAAAAGCATATATAAGCCATATTGGGTTGCAAACTATAATGGGAAGAATATATTTTTAGATGCATAATATAAATTAATTTTATGATAGATAAATACTGGCATATTTAGTTAATTTCTATCTAAGCTTTAATCACTATTATAAAAATATGAAAGTTTTTGATTATATTTAAAGAAAACACTATACAGGTATTTAAAACTAAATATATGTATAGTGTTTTTATTTTAATTTTTAGATGTTGACTTAACTAAATAATCTAGTGTTTCTAATCTATATCCTTCTTCTTTCCAGTGAGTAAGAACCTCATCTAATATTTCGCTATTAGTTTTAGAATTAGAATGAAGTAAAACTATTGCACCAGGATGTGTTCTAGAGTATATCTTATTTTTTGCAAATTCATGAGTAGGTTGTTTATCGTTATACCAGTCTACATACGCAAAGCTCCAAAATATTGAACTATACCCTAAATCTTGAGTGTATTTTAATGATTCTTCACTGAATTTACCCATAGGAGGTCTAAAGTATTTAGGCATATCTTTATTTGTAACTTCTTTATATGCTTCTTCTACACTAGTAATTTCAGCTTTGAATTTTTCGAAATCGTGTATACTTGCCATAGAAGGATGAGTTTTTGAGTGATTACATACTAAATGTCCTTCTTCTTCCATACGCTTTATAATATCAGGGTTTGATTTTATATAAGTTTCAACTACAAAGAAGTGAGCTTTAACATTATGTTTTTTTAGAATATCTAATAGAGTATTTGTATATCCATTTTCGTATCCCGAATCAAATGTTAAGTATATCACTTTTTCATTAGGGTCTCCTACATAATAAGAATTATATTTTTTGAAAAAGCTTGCTTCTTCTATTGCTGTAGGTTGCTTACCATCTTCTCTAGGGTTAAAATACCAATTATATTCTTGTGTACTTAACTCAGGTGAAGATATCTGAGTTTTAATCTTAGAAAACAAAGAGAAGTTAGGAATAATTAAAAGCGTAAAAATAAGTAATACTATGCCTAATATATAATAATTCTTAAAACCTTTTTTATCCACAAAATCACCTCTATTAAAAAGTTTATATCAATATGGATAGTTTATATAAATAATTACTTTTATATACTATAAAACTAAATAATAAAATATTATAAAATTTTGTCATTTTTGATAAAATATTTTAATTTTATATAATGTATAGTAAAGTAATAATTATATAAAATAAAGTATAAATGTTTATTTGTAGTTTGAGAGGAATTATATATGGAGGAAAATATAATTAAAATTAGAAATGATATTAAAAGTGTTATAGATAATATTATTTTTTTAGATATAGAAACAAGTGGATTAAACCCGAATAAAGCTGAAATTATAGAAATCGGAGCGGTAAAGATTAAAAATGGTGAAGTTTCAACTTTAAATACATTAGTAAAAAATAATAAGGAAATACCTTTAGAAATATTTTCTTTGTGTAGTGATTTGAAAAAAGAGGATTTTAAAAGTGCATTAGAATTTAAAAATGCAAAAAATAAACTTCTAAATTTTATAGAAGACAAGACTATAATATGTCATAATGCTTCTTTTGAAAAAAGCTTTTTAGATATTAATATACCGGAGTTAAAAAATAAAATCATAGATTCTATGGAATTAGCTGCGATTTTAGAGCCATATCACAAAGAGTTTAATTTAGATTATTTAAAAAAGACTATAACTAATAAGTATGAAGATGAAAAACATAGAGCTCTAGAAGATGCTATAGATACTTTAGAAGTTGTCAACTCTCTTTTATTTAGACTTAAGAAAAAGGAAGAATCAGAATATACTCTAGAGCCTTTGACCTTTAGGATTAATTCTTATTTAAACAAATTCGGATTAAAACCATGGGAATGGAGTAAATTAATAGAGGATGGCAATTATGATATATCGTATGAAAATGTAAGGTTTGAGGATTATAATCATAATAACTATAGAAGAGAAAATAAAAAAGAAAAGGAAATTTTCGATAAAATACATTCTAAACATAGTAATTATGAAGATTTATTAAAAGATGAAAGTATATGGGCTAGTAAAGAGGGATTTATATATGAATTTAGACCAGGTCAATATGAACTAACTAAAACTATAAGAGAGACATTTAGAGGAACTAATGGAGCATCTAAGATTGCATGTATAGAAGCACCAACAGGGATCGGGAAAAGTGTTGGATATTTGCTACCAGCAATATTAGAATCAAGGCTTAGAAATCAAAGAATAATTGTCTCAACAGATACAAAAGAGCTACAGACACAGTTAATAAATAAAGATATACCAAATATTTTAAATTCATTAGGTCTAACTGATAAAGTAAGTTATGGATATATTAAAGGAAAAAATAACTATATATGTGTGGAAAAATTAGAAGGTTATAAATCTGAGTATACACCTGGAGAGACAAGTCAATTAGATATATTAGGAATAATATATTTAGAAAGATTGGTGGAAGAAGGCAACTATGGAGATATTGAAGAGATTAATTATTGGGTTATAAAGCATTTTGAAGGAATCAATAATCATATTATATACTCTAGTTGTGATCCTAATTTATGCAAACCTAAAAAGTGTATAAAAAATTGCCTTTACAAAAAGAGAGTAGAAGAGCTTAAAGAAGAAGATATAACTATTATAAATCATTCATTACTTGCAAAATGGCCTTACAAAGAAGAAAAACCAATAGAAAATTTAATAGTAGATGAAGCTCATAATCTAACAGAGAAAGGGTACGAATTTTTCTCTGCTATAGTAGATTCTAGAGTATTATTGTATTTCCTACAAGAGATATATCCATATGAAAATATATATAATAGTCCATTTTCGTATAATAAAAAATTTAGGAAGCTAAAGATATTTGATAAATTTTATAATCATATAAGATTAGATAGAAGCTTAAAAGATAAAATAAGTAGGAATATAAATTTAATAGTAGAAGAAATAAGTTCATTATTTATATTTGGAGAAAATAGCGATTATAAAAATATAAGTAATTACAATTTAAGATGGGAATTAAACTTACAAGAAAATGAAGTTGCTGGTAGTATAAGAAAGGATAATGACTATATAAGTTTAACTTATAAAGCTTTTACAGAGAAAGTTAAGCTTAGCTGTGAGTCTATTATTAGAAACATTAATTCTATATTAGTAATAATAGATAGAAATATGGATGATGATAGTTGTGATAAAGAGTCTGATGTATATAAATTTGGTCAATCTAGATTTAAAGATATGGAGGATATGAGAAATACTTTACAGGCTTTTTTAGAATACAGTGAAGAAGATAATTATGCGAGAATTGTTGATATAGATAAAGGCTTTAAGTATTTTGAATTTAGAGTTGTTCCTTTAAATTTAGCAGATTTATTTGAGGAAAACATATTAAGTAATTTATCTACAGGTATATTTTTATCAGCAACTTTAAGTGTAGGAAATAAGATGGATTACTTTAAAAGAACATTAGGAATAAATAGAGTTGATAACTTAGAGAAAGTTATAGATCCAATTTATGATTATAAAAAGAGACTATCACTTATAAGTATAAATGACATTTGTAGTTATAAAAATAATAATTTCCCAAATGAAATTAGTGAAATAATAAGTGATATTTGTGATATTACACAAGGTCATACATTATGTCTTTTTAATAGCAAAGATAGACAATTAAAAACGTATGATGTGCTTGGAAATTATTTACATGAAAAAGATATAGAAATATACAATGATAAAAAAGGTATAAAGGTACTTAAAGATATAAATAAAAGATGTGTAGTACTTGGATCAAAAGGATGTTTTGAAGGTGTGGATGTTCCTGGTGATGGTTTAATATGTGCTACTTTAGACAAGATACCAAATTTAAATCCACGAGACCCTTTATATTCTACTATAATGCATAAGTATAATATTCCTTATCATAGAATTAATTATCCTCAATTGGCAATAAAAATAAAACAGGCCTTAGGAAGAATTTTAAGAAGTAAATATGATTATGGTTGCTTTATTATTTTTAATGTGGGTAGCAATAACAATACATTAAGAATGCTTGAAAAAGATTTACATGGATGCAAGATACTAAGTCTAAATAGAAGTAGTTTATATAAGAATATAGAGATGCATATTAGAAAATCAAGGGAAGAAGTAATAAAATCAGCTATAATTGATATATCAAAGTCTATTAAAATATTAAATATTAATGATATGAAAAAGTTAGAAAATTATATAAATAAAGAAATAAAAAGCAGATCTCTAAACAGTAAAGTGATGTATATGGGAGATTTTAAAAAAACTTTTAAAATAAAGTATTTTGATATAAAATATTTAATAAATAAAGAAAAGTTGCTTTAAAAATTTGAAAATAAAAAATTGATTTTTATAAAAAATGAATAAAAATATATAAAACTTTCAATATATAATTTAATATTATTGTATATAAAAATATTTTAAAATGAAATAAAACCTAGTGAAATATGCATTTTACTAGGTTTTATTTTGGCTAAATATAGAAAAGAGAATAAAATGGATTTTCTAATAGTAAAAAAATGGTTGTGAAATAATGGAAATTAATAAATAAAGTTATATTGTTGAAATTTATAGAAAATTTTAATAAGTGAATTTGACAATTATTTACATATTGATATAATTATTATAGAAAAAATAATTTATATTAATAAGAAAATATTTATAGAATTAGGGAGGATAAAATATGGGTAGTGCTACAAAATTGAGGCAGGATAAAAAGAGTCTATTTCAAAAATGTCTAGATGGAATAGAAAGAGTGGGTAATAAACTTCCACATCCAATTACATTATTTTCATTATTTTGTTTAGCTATTATAATAATATCTGCAATAGCTGCTGCAAGGGGACTTTCAGTGAAAGCGGAACTTATAAATAGAGCTACAAATGAATTAGAAGTTCAAACAATAAGTGCAGTTAGTTTACTTTCAAGAGAAGGAATCATATATATGCTTGAAAACGCTATATCTAACTTTGTTAACTTTGCACCATTAGGTATGGTTTTAGTTGGTATGTTAGGTATAGGAACGGCAGAAGGTAGTGGATATATATCTGCTTTACTTAAGAAAACAGTTGCAGTAACACCTGCAGCATTAGTTACACCTATGGTTGTATTCTTAGGGGTTATGTCAAATATAGCAAGTGATGCTGGATACGTTGTATTAGTTCCACTTGGAGCTTTAATATTTATGTCATTTGGTAGACATCCACTTGCAGGACTTGCAGCAGGGTTTGCAGGTGTTTCTGGAGGATTTAGTGCTAACCTAATTATAGGAACAATAGACCCAATGTTAGCTGGAATATCAACAAGTGCGGCTCAAATGATAGATCCAAGCTATACAGTTCAAGCTACTTCTAATATGTACTTTATGGCAGTTTCAACATTTTTAATAACTGCTTTAGGATGGTTTGTAACTGATAAAATAATAGAACCAAGACTTGGGACATATAGCGGAAACTCTAATTTATCAGCAGAAGATAAAAATTTACAAAATTTAAGCGATAAAGAGAAAAAAGCATTAAAAGTTACTAACTTAACTGTAATAGCTATGTTAGTTGGTATAGTTATAGTAGTAATGATGCCAAATTCTCCATTAAGAAATATAGATATAGAAGCAACTGATGGATTTATGGCATCTATAATAAACAATTCGCCATTAATGAATGGATTCGTTTTATTAATAGCTATAATATTCTTTGTAGCAGCAGTAGTATATGGAAAAGTGTCAGGTCAATTTAAAAATGAAAAAGATATCGGAAATGAATTAGGTAAGTCAATGGCTTCAATGGGGAGTTATATAGCATTATCATTCGTTATGGCCCAATTCGTAAACTATTTCTCATACACTAATTTAGGTACAATATTAGCTGTAAATGGAGCTAATTTATTAGAATCTATGAAGATGAACTCTGTAGTTCTTATTATAATATTCGTACTATTTGCAGGATTTATAAATTTATTTATGGGATCAGCTTCAGCTAAATGGGCTATAATGGCTCCTGTATTCTTACCAATGTTTATGAAGCTTGGTATATCACCAGAATTAACTCAAATTGCATATAGAATAGGTGATTCAACTACTAATATAATATCGCCTCTAATGACTTATTTTGCTATGATAGTTATATTTGCTCAAAAGCATGATAAGAAGGCTGGTATGGGTACACTAATATCAACAATGTTGCCTTACACTATAGTATTCTTAACTGGATGGGTATTAATGCTTATTGTATGGATGACTTTAAAATTACCACTAGGACCAGGAGCTGGGCTAGTGTACACTATGTAATAGGTAAAAAAGTCCAAGTCTAATAGATAGAAATCTATTAAAGACTTGGACTTTTTTTATTTATTAAAAGTTTTATTTAATATGCCATAGACAAAGTCTTTTCCTTCGATTGATATAGATTGTATTACATCATTTTTAGTATAAATAACAACTGAAGATTCAGCATAATTTTTTAAATATTTATTATCAGTTCTATTTATATTACTTATATTATTGTTTACAGGATTTACTGTATCTAATTTAGCATTGCTATTAGAGTTATAGTTAGGGTAGCTATGATTTTTATCAGGATGTTGTTTATGTGGAACTAGAGGATAAAAATATAGCTTATGGTTTCCGTTAATAGTAGAAGCAATTACATTTGAAGAACTTACTTCAAATGATTTATTAAAATCGGTTATAGTTTTTCCTTCAAACTCTTTAGCAGCATAACTTATTACAAAATCGCTCTCACATATATATCCTTTGTTACTAAATACATCAACTTTATAGTCTGTATTTAAAACATCTTCAGAGTTTATAAAGTTTTTAGATGAGGATAAGGTATAGTTACCATACATTGCATTTACGGCAACACCATTTTTAAAATAAATGTGAAGAAATGGTTTCTCTTTACTTTTTATCTTATAAGATGTTGTTATATTAATACTTTCTATTAAATCTTCCATTGTTAGTTTATCAGATAGAGAATCGTTTAATTTATCATCATCTATGTAGTATGTTCTAGAGTAAGGAATACCTAGTAAATTCTCTATATCCTTGTAGCTACTGCCTATTAATGTACTTGTATCAATGTTAGTATTAATTAGAGTATTGCTTTTAGTTGAACTATCTATAGAACATGCAGTTGTTGATAAAAGTATAAAAAATAGCATAAATATCATTATCTTTTTCATAATATCTAATTCTCCCTTCTAGTAAGATATGCTTATATGAATAGTATTTAGAGATATCTAAAAAATATACATATGTCACTATATAGGAAATAAAAATACCTATGAAAAATAGTAATTATTACTTCATAGGTATTTTTATATAAACTATATTGCGTTTTCTACATTATCTTCCTGTTGAATTTTTTCTATACTAATACCTGTTAATCCATAGAATAAAGATACTATAGGACATAATAGGTTAAAAAATGCAAATGGTAAAAATGCAAAGCAGCTAATGCCCATAGTGGCAGACATATAAGCACCACATGTATTCCATGGTATTAAAGGAGAAGTAATTGTTGCACTATCTTCTAAAGCACGAGATAAGTTTTTAGCTGCTAAACCTTGCTTTTTAAAAGCATCTCTATACATACTTCCAGGGATAACTATAGCTAAATATTGATCAGCTACTGCTAAGTTAGTTCCAATAGCAGTAAATATAGTAGCTGCAATTAGCCCAAACGTTCCTTTTGCAATTTTTAGTATAGAGTCTGCTAAAGCTTGAAGTATACCCGACTTTTCAAGTATTCCTCCAGTAACTAAAGCACACATCATAAGAGCTACTGTATCTAGCATACTTTCAAGTCCTCCACGAGAAAGTAATTCATCTACAAATACCATTCCGCTATTTGATGTATATCCTACTTTTGCAGTAACTATAACATCTGCAAATGAGTTTCCTTGGAATATCATAGCAACTAAACCTCCAGCTAAAGCTCCAATCATTAAAGCTGGTATAGCAGGTACTTTTAATATAACCATGGCTATAACTCCAACTGGAACTAAGAATAAAAATGGAGATAAGGTATTAAAACTATTAAGTAAAGTATTTTGTATTTCTGTTATTTGCCCAGTGTCTATTTGACTTCCTGCATACTTCATTCCTAATATAGTATAGATTAATAATGATATTAAAAGCGCTGGAATTGTAGTATATAACATATGTTTAATGTGATCAAATAAATTAGTTCCTGCCATAGCTGGAGCTAAGTTTGTTGTATCAGATAAAGGTGACATTTTATCTCCAAAGTAGGCACCAGAGATTATTGCACCTGCAATTATACTATTTGGAATTCCTAAGGCACTTCCTATACCTAATAAGGCTATACCTATTGTACCAACTGTTGTCCAAGATGAACCTGTAGAAATTGATACTATTGAACAAATTAATGTTGTAGCTACTAAGAATATACTAGGAGATAATAAATTAAGCCCCCAATAAATCATTGATGGAACTATTCCACCTATAATCCAAGTACCAATTAAAATACCTACTACTAAAAGAATTAATATAGACTGCATAGTAGTATTAATTGTTTCTAAGATGCCATCTTCTAGTTCTTTCCATGTAAATCCTAATTTAAATATAGATAAACAACCAGCAAAAACTCCACCTAAAAGTAGTGGTATATGAGCTGAAATTTCATAGTCCTTTAGAATTACTAAACATGTAACTAAAGCTGTGATTAAAAATCCGATACACAAAATAGCATCAATAAGTGTTGCTTGTTTCTTTTCTTTTGTATGTATCATTATAGACCTCCTTGATTTTACTGAATATAACCTGATATTTAAAATAGGGATAAAAAAATAGAGTAGGAGATCCTACTCTAGACTTAATCATTTTTAATAATATAGTATATGACTTAATCTAAAGATAGCACTCCACAAATTTATGTGACAGTGTTATACATATTATGCATAACCCCAACATATAAGCTTAAAGCGTCACTTATATATTTCGGCAACATTACCTTTCATTTTGCTTCACTGTGCTTACCTCCACAAAATTACTTATTAATATTGCGACCTCTATCATTAGTTATATTCGTTATTTTTTATATATAAATTATATCATACAGTGAAGAAATATAAAATAGTTAAAATAAAACTTTAAAAAAAAAGAACTTTAAGTTAAAATAGTTAGTAATTGTATCGGAGTATATTAAAAAATATAAACCTATAGGTAGGAGTGGTTAAATTTGAGTAAAAAAAAATATTATGCTGTAAGAAAAGGAAAGTGTGTAGGAATATATAATACATGGGATGAATGTAAGTCACAAGTTAATGGGTTCTCTGGAGCTGAATATAAAAGTTTTTCAAATTTAGAAGAAGCAAATGAGTATATATACGGAAAAAAAGAAAGTAAAATAGCTTATAATGGAAATACAGTAGAAGCATATGTTGATGGAAGTTATGAGCATTGTATTAAAGAATATGGCTCAGGTGTTGTAATACTAAAAGATGGTAATATACTAAAAACATATAGTATCAAAGGTAACGATGAATTTTTAGTTACAATGAGGAATGTAGCAGGAGAGATAGAAGCAGCAAAACTAGCAATGAATTATTGTTTGGAAGAAAATATAGAAAATTTAATTCTTTACTTTGATTATGAAGGAATTGAAAAATGGTGTACAGGAGCTTGGAAGACTAATAAATCTGGAACGATAGAATATAAGGCATTTTATGATAAAGTAAAAGAAAAGTTAAATGTAAAATTTGTAAAAGTAAAGGCGCATTCCGGAGATAAATATAACGAAGAAGCTGATAAATTAGCTAAAAAAGCTATAGGAATATGATTTTATGAAAATAGCACTAGGAAAAAGTTACCCTAGTGCTATTTTTTTACTTTTATTTAAAATAAAACTTATTCACCTGGAATAGATCCAAAGATATTTTCTAGTTCAATAGAAAACTCAGTAGGATTATTAATTGACTCATACATAGCTCTTGCAAGAATGTTTGCTTGATCATAAGTTGATGTCCAAGCGAAAATACCGCCTAAACAGTTATTAAGAACATATTGAGCTTTTAAGTAAATAGATAACTCATTTTCTATTGACATAACGTATTCTCCCTCTCTAACTAGGTAAGGAACGCCAGCTTCAGTATCGAATCTATACTCATAGCCATCTTTATTAATATAATTCTTTCTAAGTTCATCATAAGATTCAGTTAAAGTTGCACCTAGTCTACCATAGAATGGAACACCTAATAGTATTTTTTCTGAAGGCATACCATTATTTATTAAATTATTAACCATGGAATCAACGCTGTATCCAGGCAAGCTTAAATCTGAATCATATAAGTTAGCTTGATGTTTTTGACCTCTTTCGCCAGTTTCTCCAGCTGTGAAATCGTAGCTCATAAGATTAAAATAATTTATAATAGGAGCAATTTTATCTATTTCAGCACTTCTACTAGTATAACCGCTATCTCCAGTTCCTGCTACACTAAGCCATTTATCATTACCGATTACATCTCTAATGGCTGTCAATAAAAGTGTAAAATTTTCTCTATCATTAGGACTAGATTTTATTCCAGCAGCACTGCTTCCTGGATATTCCCAATCTATATCTACTCCGTCTAATCCATATGTGTTAATTAACTTATTTACTTGTCTAGCAAAATCATATCTAGACCTAGGTGTAGATGCTGCATCAGAGAATCCATCAGCGCCCCATCCACCTATAGCGGCAATTACTAAAAGATCCGGATAAGATTTCTTTAATGATACTAAATAATTTAAATACTTTGGAGTTGGAACAAACAGTGTTCCGTCTGGGTTTATTTCAACAAAAGCATATATTACTGCATCTAAAAACCTAGGATCTACGTTTCTAGGATTTCCAAGTACATACTCCATAACTATAGGTTGTAAATCTGGGCAGTTAGGATTACCACCAATTTTATCTGTAGAAGAACTTATAGGTGGTCTGTTCATTAGATTCATTGCCTTAGAAGATTTAATCTTTTTAGAATTTTTATCTGGCATAAAGCACAAGTACCAATCTAAGCATGAATGTTCTTTACCACAATTATCTATTCTTTTTCTCAAATCTTTCCATGTTTTAGGAGGAGGTAAAATTACTGGCATACCAGGTAACCAGTTCGCTGGAGTAACAACTTTTTGCTCATCTGCTGTTTGTAAAGCATCAATTACCCTTATTATCTCTGGAATATTTCTTCCTGTTGTAAGAGGATAGTAAAGTATAGTTCTTAAAATTTGCTTATCATCTATTATAAATACAGCACGAACTGTAGATGTACTGCTCATTTCTTCTGAAATCATTCCATATAACTTAGAAATTTCCATATTTGAATCAGCTATAATAGGAAATGGAATTTCTATCCCTGTAAGAGTACATATATTATAAATCCAGGCTAAGTGAGAGCTATTACTATCTATACTAAGTCCTATTAAATCCGTATTTCTTTTTTGAAATTCTTCGTAGTATTTTGCAAAGCATATAAACTCTGTAGTACATACTGGTGTAAAATCACCAGGATGAGAAAATAAAACAACCCATTTTCCCCTATAATCGGATAACCTTATAGGTCCAAAAGTGGTATTAGCTTCAAAATTAGGAGCTTTAGACCCTAAACTTGGAAGACATGGCATTTAAATCACCCCTTAATAAATAGAATACAATCTATTTTATTGTATTAAATTATAGGGAGTAATGTTACAAGCTATAAAAATATAGCAATATGGAAATATTAAATTTAATATACTTAATAAAAAACTAATAATAATTGCTATTTATAGATAAATTTGGTATATTAATTATGTATAAAGGTGTTATGAATTGTAGTTATAGGGGTGAGTAATTTGAAAAAGCTAGTACAAATACTTATTATGTCACCTATGATATGTTTTTTTGTAACTTCTACGCTATTTATTTCGAACTTATTTATGAGAGTAGTAGTAGGATTTAGATATTATTTTATGCTTTTCGGATATGGAAGTATAGCATTATTCTTAACTTTATTTTTATGCAATATGAATTATATATTTGCTAAGAAAAGAAAAGTTAAGAAGGTTAGAGTTGCTAAAAAGACAGTCAATACTAAAAAGCAAAATCAAAGTATATCAAGAAGAAGAGTATCATAAGGTATATAATAAGAGTTATATAAATTTAATAGCATTAAATTTAAACTAACTTAAATGTAGAAATGGGACTATAAATGATAAATATCATTTGTAGTCCCATTTTTATTATCCTTTAAAAGGAATAGTTTTAAAACTATATTAATAAAAAATAAGTAATAAGTAGTTGTTTTAGGAGGTTTAGTATGGAGTTTGAAGTTTTTAGTGAAAGTATAATCGGATATAAAAATTTAGCTAAGAATAAAATTTCTCAGGATTATTGTGAATATAAGAAGATGAAAAATGGAATTATATGCGCCTTAGCCGATGGACATAGTACAGATTTTTTTGAATATAGCCATATAGGTGCAAAGTTAGCCTGCAAAGCTGGTATTAATGTTTTAGAAAGTTATATAAAAGAACATGGTTATGATTTAAATAATATAAAAGAGGATTTAGATTCAAGTACTATACAAAAAAATATATATGATAAATGGTTAGAGTTAGTTAATGAGCACTATAAGAAAAATTCTCCAGTAGTATTTAGAACTCAGTACTCTAAATATTCAACAACATTAGTTTTATTATTAATAAATGAAAAATTACGTTTATATTTCAATATAGGAGATAGTACTATCCTAATAAGAAGAAATGAAGAATATATGAAGGTTTTAGGTAATAATAATGGATTTTTAGTAAAATCTTTAGGATCAGAAGATGCTTATAAAAATATGGAATATTATTTAGAAATTGTAAGTGAAGAGTATAAAAATGATTATACAATAATATTTAGTGATGGATATAGTGATGGTTTTGATTCGTTTAAAGAAATGATAATAGATCTAAATAGTACTATAGATAAATATGAAAAAAGTATTTTTTCAAAATTCTTGTTAAACAAAAATTATAAGGCGCATTTACAAGATATAAGTAAATATAAAACTTATGATGATGTTACTATTATGTTTATAAAATCTAAATATAAATAAAATTCAATGTAATATTATTATATTCCTTAAAAGTCTTATAAAATAATATTATCAATCTACTTATACTATATTGTTTTTAAATGTAAATAATAGAAAGAATATGGTATAATAAATAAGCAAATATAAAGAAGTAAAATAAATATTATTTATGATAGAGGAAGGAAATAATAATGAAGTTAAAGGAATTGTTTTATAAATTTACGGATTTTATAGACAATAATAGGGGAAATATAATGAAATTCTTATTCTTAATACTTGCATCTATTTCATTAATAGTAGTATTTTTTATAAGTAGTGATGAAATGAGTATAGGAAAAGAAGTTGATCACCTAGTTAAAAATATAGAAGCTAGGAAGTATCAGATAGCTTATAACTACTATGAAGATTTAAAAAATGAGTTTTCAGAATCAAAAATGAACAGATTTAATAGGTCAGCGTCTAAGAAAATAAATTCTGTACTTATAAATTATGGTGATAAATATATAAATGATGAAATTAGTAAAGAACAATATACAGGGCTAGTAAGCACTATAAATGCTTTAGAGGAAATAAATATAAATACAGATAGCATAGTTAAACAATCAAAAAGGGTAGAAGAAATGTATTTAAATGAAAATATAGTATATGATAAAGCATTGTCATATTTAACTGCAGCATCTACATTAAATAACATAAATGATGAATTGGATAGATATAAACAAAAGATAAAAGAGTTTAATGAATCTAGGAGAATCTATGAAGAAGCTACAGAAAATCAACAAGTAAAAAGATATTATGAAGCCATAGAAGGCTACTCTAAGGTATTAGAAGAAGATAAGAAATATTTTAAATTAGCAAAGTCAGCAAAAGAACAATGTATTAGTGATATGTATGACTACTATATATTACAAGCAAATAGTGCTAATGACAATGGAAATTATGAAGAGGCTATAAAATACATAGAATATCTTAAGCCTTATTATGAAAATGATGACAAATTATTAGAATTAGAAAGTAAATATCAGGAAAATTTAGCTTTATATTCAATGACAACTGATGATATTATAAATTTAATTTCGAAAAAAATGGGAACTGATAAAGAAGGACTTAGTATAAATTCTTACCAACAGATGATTAATGGAAGTAAATTTTATTATGTAGAACTATATAAGTATGACAAATTAATAGATGAAGTATTAGTTGATTCAAAAACTAAGAAGATTTATTCTTATAAGTCTAATTCAAAAGATTATGATTCTACTTATAGTGACGGTTACTTTAAAGTTATATCTAATGGAGAATTTAGATTTGCATTAAGTGAAGGTGAATGTATTTTCACACTAGAGAATAAATTGAAAGAAAAGGATGAGTCATTTAAGAGTATAAATATAGTGTCTAAAAAAGAGATTAATAGATATACAAGAAATAAAAACGTTGTTGATGAATTTATAGATAAAAATAAAAACGTATATTACTATGCAGTAGTAAATAAAGGATTCTTTAAAAAGAAAGAATTATATCTTATAGATATGTACACTAAAAATATTTATTTAGTAAGTGATGATGAGATAATAAGTTATTAAAAGCGTGTACTTGCACGCTTTTAATTATCAAAAAAACGAAAAAATTTTTTATATGTAAATTTAAAGGATAATTTGTTTAGATATATAAATATATTTAATGTAAATAAATATTGTTTAAGGAGAAATATCAATGCATAAAGCAAAAAAAAATGGATATATAGCATCTGGAATCATAATAGCTACGATAGTATTATTTATAGGAATAACTTACAGCCAGGTTATAGGAAGCAAAATAGCTAAAAATACATATATTGGAAATATATGCGTAGGTAACTTAACAAAAGAAGAAGCAGAAAAATTATTAGAAAAAAAAATGAAATTAGAAACCATAGAACTATCATATGAAAATAAAAAATGGGATATAAATCCTTCTGATATTGATATTAGCTATGATTTTAATAAAACTATAGAAAATGCATATAACTTAAATAGAAAAGATAGTGTATTTAATAACTTATCAAAAACTATAAAAACTAACTTTGGAAACAAAAATAATGTAGATATTGTTGTAAATTATAATAAAGAAAAGTTACAGTCTAAATTAGAAGAAATAAAAAAAGAGTTAGATATTGAAGTAAAAAATGCATCATTAAATATTAGTGGAAGAAATATATCAATTACTGACGAATCTAAAGGAATAGAACTAGACATAGATGCTAGTATAAAGAAGATAACAGAAGAAATAGAAAAAGGTATATTTAAAGATAGTTTAGTAGTTAAAACTGTAGAACCTACAATAACTAAAGAACAATTAAGTACAGTTGATACTATACTAGGAAGATATTCAACAACTATTAAAGCTTCATCAGAAGGAAGGATATCAAATATAAAAAGTGCTGCACAAAAAATGAATAACTATCTATTGATGCCTGGTGATGAATTTTCTTATGTTGATGTAACTGGACCGTATACTACAAGTAATGGATATCATAATGCCCCTGTAATTGTTGAAGGTGAATTACAAAATGGAGTTGGTGGTGGTGTTTGTCAATTATCATCTACTTTATATAATTCTGTACTTTATTCAGGATTAGAAATTACCCAGTTAAAGAATCATACAATACCTTCATCATATGTTCCAAAAGGAAGAGATGCTACTGTTACAGATAGTGGAGTAGACTTTGCATTTAAAAATAATTTAAGTGAGCCTATATATTTAAAAAGCTATGTTTATGGAAGTACCGTTGTTACTGAAATATACGGAAGTTCTAAAGATAAGCAAAATATAGAAATATCTACATCAGTTGATGGAGTATCTTCTTCTACAGTCAAAAAAGTTGATGACCCGACAATTGAAAAAGGTAAAGAGAAGGTACTAGAGAAAGGCAGAGATGCTTACACTGTATCAACATATAGAATATATAAAGATAGCAATGGAAATGTAATTGAAAGAGAAAAAATTTATACTTCGTATTATCCTAAAAAACAAACCGTTATAGCGGTAGGGACTAAAGAAGAGGAGCAAGTTACAGAGGAAAATACTGAAGATAATACTACAGAAACTAAACCAATTGAGTCTCAAAATCCAACTGGTACAGAAGAGATTAAACCAGATGAAACTAAACCAAGTGAAACTGAGAAAAACGAAAACAAACCAAATTCAGATAATATTCAAACAAATCAGCTATAAATGCTTAATATGGAGTATAAGTAAGATAAAATAGATTGGGAGGTATTGATTTGAATTTAAATGATATAACCAATTATATTCAAAGTATATGCGAAAATATTTCTAATGTTTTAAATGTAGATGTAACTTTAGTTACAAAAGATTTGGTAAGAATAGCTGGAACAGGAATATTTAACGATAAAATAGGGGAAAAAATATCTGAAGACACAGTTTATTATAAAGTGTTATGTGAAGGAAAATCCTATTTAATAAATAAAGATGTAAATAAAGAGTGCTATATATGTTGTCATAGAGAGCAATGTAAAGAATTAGCTGATATATGCACTCCTGTAAAATTAGGAAAAGATATACTCGGTATTTTAGGTATTGCAGCTTTTAATGAAGAGCAAAAAAATAATATAATTTCTAAAAATAAAGACTTGACTGAATTTATATCACGTATGTCTGATTTAATATCTTTTAAATTAGATGAGATGTATAAAGAAGAAGTTAAAACTATGGATGTTTTAGAAAAAGAAGCAATAGAAAAAGCTATAAAAAAATACGGAAGTAATACAGAGGGAATGAAAAAAGTAGCAGATGCTCTTGATATAGGTATTGCAACATTATATAGAAAAGTAAAAAAATATAATATAAAATGATATAGAAAGGCATGTCGTAGAGAAGAATTTTTACTCTTATGACAGCCTATTTATTTTATATGGCATAAAGGAGCGATTTAGATAATGTACTTACAAGAAATTGATGAGATATTTAATAAACAAAAGGAATACTATAGTACTCAAATAACTAAAGATGTAAATTTTAGAATAAATCAATTGGATAAATTAAAATCTGCAATACAAGAATATGAAGAAAAAATAGTAGAAGCTATAAAAAAAGATTTTGATAAATGTGAATTTGAAGTATTTGAAACTGAAGTAGGGATAACTTTATCAGAAATAAAACATGTAAGAAATAAAATTAAAAAATGGTCAGAGCCACAAAAGGTAAAGACTCCATTAACTAATCCAGGAGCTAAAACATATATATATAAGCAACCATATGGAGTTTGCTTAATAATGTCACCATGGAATTATCCATTTTATCTTTGTATATCTCCATTAATAGGTGCTATTATAGGAGGTAATTGTGCAGTTGTTAAGCCATCAGAATTATCGCCAAATACATCAAAAATAATAAAAGAAATGATAGAAAAATATTTTAATAAAGAATACATAGCAGTAATAGAAGGTGAAGTAGAAGTAAATAAGTATTTGCTAACTAAGAAATTTGATTATATATTCTTTACAGGAAGCCCTGCTGTTGGTAAAGTTGTAATGGAAGCTGCAGCAAAAGAGCTTATACCATGTACGCTAGAGCTTGGAGGAAAAAGTCCTTGCATTGTAGATGAAAGCTGTGATATAGATATGAGTGCAAAAAAAATAGTGTGGGGAAAATTACTAAATGGTGGACAAACGTGTATAGCTCCAGATTATGTGATTGCTCATCACAATATAAAGGAAGATTTAATAGAAGCTATGAAAAAGTATATAAAATTATTCTATGGTGAAGAACCAATGAAAAGCAAAGACTACACAAGTATTATTAACGAAAGGCACTTTAATAGAATTACGGGGCTTATTGATGAGAATAAAGTTGTTTATGGAGGAAAAAATAATAAAGAAAGTTTAAAAATAGAGCCAACAATCATTGATAAGGTTACTATAAATGACAAAGTTATGAATGATGAAATATTTGGACCTTTAATACCAATATTAGAGTTTGAGAATATAGATGAAGTTGTAGAAATAGTAGAGGTGAATAAGAATCCTCTTGCGCTTTACGTTTTTACAAAAGATAAAAATTTTGAAGAAACTATTATAAGTAGGATATCTTTTGGTGGTGGGTGCGTAAATGATACTATAATGCATATATCTAATCATAATGCCCCTTTTGGAGGAATTGGGAACAGTGGAATTGGGTCTTATCATGGAAAAAGAAGTTATGATGCTTTTACTCATGAAAAAACAATTTTAAAATCATCATCCATAGATATTCCATTTAAGTATCCTCCATATAGTAAAAAGGCACTACAACTGCTAAAGAAAGCCTTTGAAATATTGTAAAACATTTGTAATAATATGGGAAAAAATGTATAGTTTTGACTAATAATAATAAATATGATATTTTAGATATATGATAAAACTATAAATTGGGAGGCGATTGTTATTTTAGGAAATAATATAAAAATTGATATACTTAACATGCCTAAAAAGTCAATGGATATATCGCTAGTAGAAGAAGAAAAAAGTGATTTAACATTTTTTAATATAGAAGAAGAAGATGAGAACGAGACATTAAAGGCATTAAAACAAAGTTATGTTACAACAAATTATAAAGATGAAACAATATTAAACTTACAGAGTGAATTAAAAAGTAGTAGTGAAGAAGTATCTAAAGAAATAAAATTAAGATCATATAATGACTATAATAATTCTTTGGAATTAGCTAGTAGGGGATATATTACTAAAGCAGTAGAATTAATAGATAGTGCATTAGAAATAAACCCTAAAGATGTAGACATTTTAAATTTAAGAGGATTATTAAAATTATTAAAATGTGATTTTTCTAAGGCTTTTGAGAGTTTTTATACAGGACTATGCTATGGGAATAATGAGCTATCAAGAAAATATGTAAACATATTATCATCAGAAGAATTTAAAGTGTTTTTAGGAAGATACAATCATTCAATTAGATTTATAAATGAGGAATTAAACCAAGAGTCTATACATATTTTAAACAATATAATTGATGAAGATCCAGATTTAATTGAACCATACGTAATACTATACTTACTTTATAATAAGCTGGGAAATGAAGGAAAAAAAGAATTTTATTTTGAAAGATTAAGAGAAGTAGATAAAGACAACCCTATATTTGAAGAAGATAAGGAAGATAATGTATTAGAAACTGAAAAAACTAGTGAAAAAAATGAAGTCGTTACAACAAAAAAGCATAAGAGAAACATACTACCATATGTTATTATAGTATTTTTAGCAGTAGGATTAGGTATATATCATTTAAGTAATAAAGCGAAAATAGACAACCTAACTTCGGAATTAAATACAAAAGAAGATAAGTTAAATGAAGTAGATGAAAAATTAAATGATGCAAATGAAAAACTAGATGAAACAAATAAAAAATTAGAAGAAACTAATCAAGTTTTAGATGAAACTAAAACTAAAAAAGAAATAGCAACTTCAGATGAATCAAGTTTATATAAAAAAGCAGTGCAATTAAGAAAAGCAGGAAACACTGAAGAAGCTATTTTGTACTATGAAGGTGTTATAAAATATGGGAAAACTAAAAATTATATATCTGCTTCTATATACGAATTAGCATCTCTAAATGAAAAAATAGGTAATTATGATGAAGCTATAAAATATTATAAAAAATATATAAATACTTATACACCAGAAGAAAACTATTATGATGATGCTTTTTATCAATTAGGTTTAACTTATTACGAAAAAGGTGACTTAGCTAAAGCAAAAGAAACTTTCTATGGTTTAAGAAGTGAAGTTCCTGACAGTATGTATAATAACTCTAAGGTCAAGGAAATTTTAAGTGAATAAAACATATATTTGTAGAGTAAGATGATGGTATTTATTATCTTGCTCTATTTTAAGTTGCTAAAAAATATAACAGGAGGTCAGAATATGATACTAGATATTCATGCAGATATATTTTCAGATATTTTTATGAAGAGATTAAACAATGAAAATAATATAATGAAAAGATATCATTTAGATAAATATAAAGAAGGTGGAGTAAATGGAGGAATATTTGTATTCTGGCAAGATCCAGAGCTTATAAAATACTATAATTATGAAGGTTTAAAATTAATGATGAAATATGCAGATGAAGAAGTTAAATTGTCTAATGACTTTTTATATATAGCTAAAAATTATGAAGAATATCTACATGGATTAGAACAAAATAAAATAACTGCAATGATGCACTTAGAAGGTGCAAAAAGTTTAGAAAATAAAATAGATAAAGTAGAAGAGATATATAAATATGGTATAAGAACAGCATCTTTAACATGGAATGAAGAGAACTTATTAGCAACAGGTGCTAGAGGTAGTAGTGAAAATGGTCTAAAGCCTATGGGAAAAGATTTTATAAAAGAATGTGAGAGTATAGGGATAACTATAGACGTATCACATGCTAATGATAAAACTTTTTACGATATATATAATATAAGTACAAAGCCAATAATCGCGACTCATTCTAATGCCAGAAATTTATGTAGTTCAAAAAGAAATTTACTAGATGAGCAGATAAAATTAATTAAAGAAACTGATGGTATTGTAGGAATAAATAGTTATATAGATTTTATACATGATGACAAGAAGAAACAAGATTTAAAACATTTAGTTAATCACATAGATTATATAATAGATCTTATAGGAATAGATAATGTATGCTTTGGATTTGACTACTGTGACTACTTAAATTTAGATGAAGGATATTGTACAAAGAATTTGGAAAATACATCAAAATCACAAAATATTTTACTAGAATTAAAAAGAAGAGGATATAAAGAAGAACATATAGAAAAAATTGCATATAAAAATTATTTAAGATTTATAAAGAAAAATTTTCATAAATAGAAACATACTTGGTATAAAAAGCATAGTATAAGGAACAAAATAATAATATATAGTAATGATAATTATTATGGATTTATTATTTATAGGAGGGAATGTACTATGCCTAATGAGTTGTTTCTCCCGGTTTTAAAAGATGGGAAATATGGATTTATAGATAGAGATAAAAATCTAATAATAAAGCCTAAGTATAAATATGTATCAGATAGATTTAGAGATGGATATTGCGTAATAACATATATAAAGAAAATTAGAAAATCAGTAAAATGGGTATTTGGATATATAGATATTTATGGAAATACATCAATAATGTTGCATTTAGAAAGTGCAACTGAATTCAATGAAGGCATGTCAAAAATAAAAATTAACAATAAATACGGATATATAGATACTTCTTTAAGAGAAGTAATAAGACCTAAGTATGACTGTGCTGCTAACTTTAGGCAAGGACTTGCTGGAATTAAGCTAAACAAAAGATGGGGATTTATAAACAAAACAGGAAAAATTGTTATAGATCCAACTTATACTTATGTAAATCAATTTTTTGAAGATAGAGCATTAGTAGAGCTTAAAAATAAATATGGTTATATTGATAAAAATGGTGATATGATAATAAGTCCGGAATTTGATATTGCAACAGATTTTTCAGAAGGATTGGCAGCTATAAGAGTTGGAGATAAGTGGGGGTATATTAATAAAAATGGGCAAGTTAAAATAGACTTTTTATTTGAAAGAGCAAAGCCCTTTTATGAAGGATTGGCAGCTGTATCTATAAACGAAAAGTGGGGATATATAGATAAGCATGGCAATGTTGTTATAGATCCTATATTTGATTATGCATGTAATTTTTCTGAAGGTTTAGCTAGATTTAATATGGGACTAAATTCTCTCACTAGAGGGATTAGCCTACCTAAAGGTGGAGTATGGGGATTTCTAAATAAACTAGGTGATATAGAAATAGTCCCAGTATATGATTTTATATCTGATTTTGAAAATGGATATGCCCAAGTAATTCAGGGGAAAAATAGTAATTATATTGACAAAAAAGGTAAACTTATTCTATAAATCTACGAAATAAACCTACAAAATAAAATTTGAAAAAAATTTAAGTAAGTAGTAAAATATATTTGAACTAAAAATAAGGAGAGCAATCTCCTTAATTTTTTGAGGAGGACAGTATGAAGTTATTCAATCAACTAGCTCTTATTTTAGGTATTTGGGCCGTAGGGGAATATATTAGTTCATTTTTACAAAATATCATAGTTATTCCGGGGAATATTATAGGTATGATATTATTATTCTTACTTTTACAGTTTAAGGTAATAAAGTTAGATAGTGTAGATGAATTAGGAGATTTACTTTTAAACAATATGGCGATATTTTTTGTTCCAGCAGGTGTTTCACTTATAAGGTCTTTAGATTTAATTAGTGACAATATGTTTGTTTTATTAATAACAATATTCTTTAGTACAATAGCTGTAATGTATATTACTGGATTTGTAGTAGAAAAAATGATAAGTAATAAATCTAAGGAGGAATAAGATGTATAATGTATTAAATACACCTATATTTGGTATAGTAGTAACTATTTTATTTTTTAATCTAGGGGTTTATATTCAAAAGAAAACAAATAAACCGATGTTTAATCCATTATTATTAACTATAATAGGAATTATCGCTTTTTTAAGTATTACAAAAATACCATATGAAAGCTACAAATTAGGTGCAGACTGTATAAACTATTTATTAGGTCCAGTAACAGTTGTACTTGCGATTCCATTATATAAGCAGTTTGATTTGTTAAAAAAGCATTTTATAGAAATTGTTGTAGGAATTATATCTGGTGTTTTAGTTTCATTAGGATCTATACTTATAATTGGAAAATTAACAAATGCAAATATTGATATAATTAACTCATTAATACCAAAGTCTATAACAACTCCAATGGGATTATCTTTAACTAATACTTTAAATGGAATTGAATCGATAGCGGTAGTATCAATAATATTAACAGGAATATTAGGGGCAATTATGGCACCAACTATATTTAAAATAGGTAGAATAAAACATCCAGTGGCAAAAGGAATTGCATTAGGAACTTCTGCTCATGCTTTAGGAACAACTAAAGCACTAGAAATTGGAGAAGTTGAGGGCGCAATGAGTAGTTTATCAATAGGTGTAGCTGGAATGATTACGGTTATAGTTGTGCCTATAATTTTAAATATAATATTCTAAAAAAATAAAAAAAATTTAATAAAAAATATGAAAAGTTTTAAGATAAAAGTTCAGTAAATGAAATATAGATTTAAAATTTTTCATAAATAGAACAGTGTTAACGATATTTACTTATATTTATGAAAGTTTGATAAAATAAAAAATTATAAAATGACATCACTATATACTAAGAAGCTAATTGTTTATAACTAGCGAAAATTAGAACTTGGTAATAAGAAAAAAATTGCTAGACATCTTTTAAAAAGATAATATAATAGAATCTGTATTAAGTAATACACAAATATCTTTAAAAGATAAAGAAATTTGAAGGGAGAATAAAATGAGTAAAGTTAACACCGTTTTAGAAGATAATTTGTTTTTAAGATACACAGTTATAGTAATAGGTATGCTAGTAGCATGTGTAGGTATAAACGGATTTCTAAGACAAGCACATTTATTAAGTGGAGGAGTAACTGGTATAGCCGCAATAATTAATTATACTACAGATATCAATATAGGTTTATTAACGTTCTTAATTAATATTCCTATATTTATACTTGGATTTATTTTTTTAGAAAGAGACTTTTGTATAACAAGCTTAATAAATATGGTATTATTTTCAGTACTTTTAGGTATAACTCAAGATATAGGAAATTATATACCTATTGATGATATACTTCTTCAAAGTGTGTTTGGAGGTATTTTATCTGGAGTAGGTTCTGGAATGGTATTTAGAACAAAATCTTCACAAGGTGGAACAGATATTATAGGAGCTATATTAAAGTTTAAGAGAAATATACCAGTAAAAGATACTGTTTTAGCTGCAAACTTAATAATAGTTTCTGTAGGCGGAGTAATATTTGGAATGAATCTAGCACTATATACTCTTATAGGATTTTATGTAAGTGCATCAGCAATGAGCTTTGTAAAAGATGCCATGACGTATGAAAAATCTGTAATGGTAATTTCAAAAGAAAGTGAACTTATAGCAAAAGAAATAATGTCTACGTTAGTAAGAGGTGTAACTTTTTTAGAAGCGGAAGGTGCATATACAAAGGAAAAGAAGAGAATTATATATTGTATAGTTTTATCTAAAGAAATTCCAAAGATTAAAGAAATAGCTTTAAAATATGACCAAAAAGCATTTATATCAGTTAATGATGTAACTGAAGTCAAGGGTAGAGGATTTAAAGAAAAATATTTATAAAAAATAGGAATAAAATACGTATAAACGTTAATAATATATTATGAGAGGAGTATTTTCCTCTTATAACTCTAGAGTAATAAATTTATTAAAGCGGGTATATTGTACGGAGAGTACAAGAATTGGTTTTTAATTTATACTTTAACTAAGGGCAATATCTTATAAGTTATTAGTTTATCGGGTAATGTGGATGTGTAAAAAATAGAGTATATCACTTAAGTGATATACTCTATTTTTTCATTATAAATAAATTTTTATGATAATACTATTTAACTTTTAGAAAAATGAATATATATATAGAAATGTTTCTAATATAAATATATAATAAATTTATAACAAAAGACGATTAAATCGATGGGGGAAGTGAAACATGAATTTATCGAGAGAATATATTGATATATATAATAATTATATGAAATATATAAATGAAATTAAGCGTGAATGTAGACATATAGAACATATGAAAAATAGAGTAATTAAGAAGAATAAACTAGCCAGTGAAGAAGAAATAAGAGCGTTAGACAATTCTGAAGATATTGATAACAATAATTGCACAGATATAAGAGTACAAAATAAAATTTATAAGTTCTCAAATGGAGATACATATATAGGAAAAATGGTCAATAAAAAATTAAATGGTCAAGGTGTATATATAGTTTCTTCTGAAGAATCAGTTGGATTTGAATATACAGGTGATTTTAAAGATGATGCAAAAGATGGCAGAGGTATTTGTAACTTTACTAATGGAAATGTGTATATTGGTGGATTTAAAAATGACTTCATGGATGGAATAGGCCAAATGTTATATAAAAATAGTGATGAATATATAGGTGGCTGGAGCAATGGTCATAAGCAAGGTCAAGGAATATATAGATGGAATGAAGGTACTATATATATCGGTGAGTTTAGAAAAAGTAAGAGAGAAGGTCACGGCGTTTGCTATGATAATGAAGGAAATTTAATCTATGATGGAGAATGGAAAAATAATTTAACACATGGAGAAGGTACTTATATTTGGAATGAAGGTAAAAAATATATAGGGGAATTTATGTATGGAAAAAGGCATGGGTATGGAAATTTTTATTTAAATAATGAATTAGTATATCAGGGAACTTGGAAATATGATAAGCCCTGTATATTTGATAAGACATTAGATGAAATATTCTCTTTTAAATTATAAGAAGACAATAATTCCTCATATTCAAATTTTAAGTTAAAGAACAAATTTTTAATTTACATTTGGAAAATGAGGAATTTATTTATAAGGAGGATTAATTAATGTTAAAAAAAGTAGCAATAGTATTATTAATAGCTACAATAATTATATTTTTAAATAGTGGAGTTTTTAATGAAATTAAATATATTATAGAAGATAAGATTTTAAATGAAGAGAATGAAGATATAAAAAAAATTGAAGATGAAGATACCAAAATTGAAAATTTTTACAACATAAGTATTGGAGATAGTAAAGACAGTGTATTTAACAAAATAGGAAGTCCTTCCAGAATAGACGCAAGTGAGTATAGCTTTAATTGGTATGTTTATAACCAATATGAAGGTAAATTTGCAATGGTAGGAATAGATAACAATTCAGTAGTTGCTTTATTTAGTAATTCTATAAATTCCTGTGAAATGGAGAGTATAAAATTAGATGATAATAAAGCTAATATCAATAATAATTATCAACCTTTAGAATACAGATTAAAAGGTAATACTAGATACATAATCGATTCAAATGGAGAGTATGACATTATAAAGGTAAATAATAAATATATTACAGTATTTTATGATGTTATAGATGGAAATAAAGTTTGCTCATATCAAATAATAAACCAAGAAACAGAAGATAATATGAAGGATGTATATGCAGTTAAAAGTGAAGAATTAAGAAAGTGCTTTGAATTACAGTTGATAGACCTTATTAATAGTACAAGGACGAAATATAACCTAGGAACTTTAAAATTTAGTGAACAGGCAACTGAAAGCTCAAGAAAGCATAGTAAAGATATGTTAGAAAAAAACTATTTTGATCATACAAGTAAAGAAAATGAAAGTCCTTTTGATAGAATGAAAAAAGAAGGGATTACTTATATAACTGCAGGAGAAAACATAGCATCAGGTCAATTTAGTTCAATATTTGCTCATGAAGCTTTAATGAATTCACCAGGACATAGAAAAAATATTTTGGGTAATTATAAGTACATAGGAGTTGGAGTAGAGTTTGGTGGGAAGTATAAAATATACTATACTGAAAATTTTTATTCATAGCGAGTATTGAAAGGGGTTTGACATGAGATTAAAAGAAATAAAAATTTTATCACTAACATTTATGATATTTGTACTAATTATTTCAATAAGTACGACATCATATGCTAAAGATGATGAAGAAGTATTTATAAAAAATGGTTCTAGGGAGAAAAAACTTATTGCTCTTACTTTTGATGATGGACCGCACCCAAAAGAAACTGATAAGGTTTTAGATGTACTAAATAAGTATAATATTAAGGCTACATTTTTCATAGCAGGAAAACATGCAAAATGGTATACAAATCCTCTTATTAGAGCTAGTAAGGAAGGTCATGAAATAGGAAATCATACTTTTAATCATCCAGATATAAGTAACTTAAGTTTGTCACAAATTGAAGAAGAAATAGTAAAATGCGAAGATACTTTAGTAGAAATAACAGGTAAAAAGCCTACTCTATTTAGACCTCCATATGGAAGTTATAAAAGAAGTGACTTAGAAGAAGTAGCTAAAAAACACGATTATAAAATTATACTATGGACAACAATAGATGCAAGAGATTGGGAGAATCCGCCAGCATCAACGATAGCTTCAACTATCATAGATAAAGCTAAAAATGGAGATATAATATTACTTCATGACTATGCAACGAATAATACGGTAGAAGCATTAGATAGAATTATACCTGCAATGCAAAAAAGAGGCTTTCAATTCGTAACAGTATCAGAATTATTAGAACAATAGAATATATTATTTAAATAGGATAGACATTTTATTGATTAAAAAATCCTCTTAATAAAGTATATATTTATTTTATCAAGGGGATTTTTTATGTTTATAAAAAATTTAGTTAATTGAAATAAAAATATCGTATATATTTTATATTATTATAATAATTATTATTAATAGTATAAAAATAACAAGCTTTTGATTATTAAAAGAGCATTATTTTTATAATAAAAGTTTTACATAATCTTTCTTCATAATGTGCTACAAGAATTTATAAAAAGGGGGCTTTAAATTTCATAAAATATAAAACATTTTTCTAATATTTTAATATTATATAATAAGACTATCTTGAGAAGGATTGATTGTTAATGAATAATAAGATTTATGAAAAGAAAGAATTCATGATATTTAAAGTTAGAGAAGGTTATATAGCCTATAATACTAAAAAAAATTTTCAAGAGGGTCATACTCATTTAAAGCATTTTGAAGCAGCTAAAACTGCAATTGACTTAGTAATAAAGAAAAAGGTTCCTAGAAGTACAGATGGATACTATCTTACAAGTCTTATAAGATTAAGTGAAGATGAGTTATATATATCAAAGATAAACGAACTATTAGAAACTAGAGAGCGAAAGGGCAAAAAAGATAAATATTACAATCCAGGATATAAATTATCAAAAAGGAGCATATAGCTCCTTTTTTATTAGAATTAAGTATTAAATGTATAAATTTAATTATTTATAGTAAGTATATAAAATCACTAGATTTACTTAATTATCTAACTATTGTTATAAAAATGATTATATTGACAGAGATTTCTCTATACATATATAATTAAATATAAAAATTGTACAAAATTGATGCTTAATTAGACTATAATAGTATTGAGAGCTTGTTAAAATACACTTTGAAGGAGGCATTTTGCATGATTCTTATGATTGATAACTATGATTCGTTTGTGTACAACTTAGTACAATATATAGGCGAATTAGGAGAAGATATAATAGTAAAAAGAAATAATGAAGTGACACTAAAAGAGATAGAAGATTTAAATCCAGAAATAATAGTTTTATCACCAGGACCATGTTCGCCTAAAGAAGCAGGAATATGCATAGATGTAGTTAATCACTTTAAAGGTAAAAAACCAATACTAGGAATATGTTTAGGTCACCAGACTATAGGACATGTATTTGGTGGTAATATTGTAAAAGCTATAGAGCCGGTACATGGTAAGGTACACAGTATAAAGCATAATAATAAAGGTGTCTTTAGAAAATTAAAAAATCCTTTAAATGTAACTAGATATCATTCTTTAGTTATAGAAAGTGAAAGTTTACCAGAAGATTTAGAAGCAACTGCTTTCACAAAAGAAGGTGAAATAATGGGTATAAGACATAAAAAATATCTTATAGAAGGAGTTCAATTCCATCCAGAGGCTATTTTATCAGAACAAGGTCATGATATACTTAGAAACTTTATAAAAGAGGCTAGAGAAAGGGTGGAAATGTAAGATGATAAAGGAAATAAATACAAGGCTAAATGCCTTTGAGATATTTACAATATTTAGAGATGAAAAAGATAGCTTCGTTTTAGATAGTGCTATGGATAAAGAAAAGTTAGGAAGATACTCTTTTATAAGCAGTAATCCATTTAAGACTTTAAAATATAAAAATTCATCAGAGAATCCACTAGATAGTCTTAGGGAAGAACTAAATAAATATAAAACTGTAAATAATACGCATTTACCATTTGTAGGTGGTGCTGTTGGATATTTATCATATGACATAGGAAATTACATAGAAAAACTTCCTAGAACAGCTATAGATGATATGAATGTATATGACTTATATTTTGGATTATATGATCATGCAATAGTTATAGATCACTTGGAAGAAAAAACATATATAGCAACTCCAGATCTAGATATAGAAAAAGAAAAGCTTATAATGGAAAGATTAGAACTTAAAATTTTAGAAGCTGATAAAAATGGAGTAGATTCTATTTGTTACGAAGAAAAAGAAGTTGAACCTATAAAATTAAAATCTAACTTCACAAAAAATGAATTTGAAAAATCAGTACAAAGAGTTAAAGATTATATAAGATCAGGAGACATATATCAAGCTAATTTAACTCAAAGATTTAGTGGTAAGACGACTTTATCAAGCTATGAACTTTATAGAGATTTAAGAAGAATTAGCCCAGCTCCGTTTGGAGCATACTTAAACTTTGATGATTTTAATATTTTATCTAATTCACCAGAAAGGTTTATAAAGTGTATAGATAGAAAAATAGAGACGAGACCTATAAAAGGAACTAGACCTAGAGGAAGAACTGAAGAAGAGGATTTAAGGCTTCAAGAAGAATTAATAAATAGTGAAAAAGACAGAGCGGAACTATTAATGATAGTAGACTTAGAAAGAAATGATATAGGTAGAATATCAAAAATAGGAAGTGTAAAAGTACCAGAGTTATTTGTAATAGAGCCATATGCTAATGTTAACCATTTAGTTTCAACAGTAGTAGGAACTCTTAAAGACGGAAAGGATGCAGTAGATGTTATAAAGGCTACTTTTCCAGGTGGTTCAATAACTGGAGCTCCTAAAATAAGATCTATGGAAATTATTGATGAGTTAGAACCGACCCAAAGGAATGTTTATACAGGATCAATTGGTTATATAGGATTTAATGGAGATATGGATTTGAATATAGCTATAAGAACTATTGTCAAAAAGGAGGATGAGGTATACTTCCAGGTAGGTGGTGGCATGACTTGGGGGTCTAATCCTAAAGATGAATACCAAGAAACATTAGATAAAGCTAAATCTATAATGAGAGCATTAAGAGGTTATTATGAAGAATAATGTTAGCTTTGAAAGTGATTTAAGTAAATTCGGAATAGGTCTATTTGAAACTATAAAAATAAATAATGACCCAGAATATTTAGATTTACATATGGATAGAATGTTTAACTCTATAGAGGAGCTAGGTATTGATATTAACTACCCTAAAGAGTTTTTAAAAAAAGAAATATTTGATTATATAAAATCAAAAGATATAAATAACAAGGCACTTAGAGTAACTGTATTTGATGAAGGCTACAACATTTCTACTAGAGATGTACCATATAGTAAAGAAACTTATGAAAAAGGATTTAAATTAGTAATATCTCCAATAAAAAGAGGAAATAGTATAATCTATAGACACAAAACTACAAATTACTATGAAAATATTTATACTAAAAAATATGCTAATAAAAATGGATTTGATGACGGATTATTTTTAGATTGCAATGATGTAATATTAGAATGTTCTATGAGCAATATTTTTTTTATAAAAGGAGATTGTGTTTATACTCCAAGTAAAGAACTTCCAATACTAAACGGCATAATGAAAAAAAGGATTTTTAATATTTGCAAAGAATTAAAAATAGAAATAATAGAGAAAAATATAAAAATAGAAGATATTAATGAATATGATTTTGCATTTGTTACAAATAGTATTATAAAAGCTATGAAAGTAACAAAAATTGGCACTAAAGTCTATAGTTCATCGAATGAAATATTTGATAAAATAGTAGTTTGTATATAATTAAATTGCAGTTAGTGGAGAAATGATATGACAAGTAAAATTTATGAGATTTGCAAGATAGAAATAGAAAAACTAAAGCAAAATTCAAACACTATAGCTGTATTTTTAGTTGGGTCAGCTAAGAATATAGACTTAAAAGTAGCTGATAAAAATATAAACGATATTGATATTTTTGTATTTGTAAATGTAGGGGAAAATCAAGTAAGAGAAATAAAAAAAATAGATGGAATAGAGTTTGACATTAATTATTTTTCTAGAAGAGTATTTAAGCATCTTATAGATAATAAGGAATACTTTTTCCTAAAAGAAATGAAAGAAGCTAAAATAATCTTTGATAGAAATAATACTGCATCAGGTATAATACAATTATGTGGAAGAAAATATCTAGAGGGGCCAAATAAGGTTTCGGATGAAGAAAAATTTTTTATGAAGTCAGAAATTGAATCTAATATAAATAGATTAAAAAATAAAGAAAAATTTGATTTATTTGAATATGAGTTTTTGGTAAATTTATATTTAAAAGAACTTATTGTTGGGTATTTTACTATAAATAATAAATGGATACCGAAGGATAAAAGATTATTTAAAGAATTAAAAATTGAATCTCCACAACTTTATAAATTAGTAAATGAAATCAAAGATGGTGATAAATACGAAAAATTGTTAGAGATTTATAACTACATTTATAAAGATGTAGTTATGAAAAATTATATAAAAATAACTTACTAGTCAAGGGGGTTAAACCAATGAGCAAAGTAGATAAAAAGAAAATAGAAAATGCAATAAGAGATATATTAGAGGCGATTGGAGAAGATCCACAGAGAGAGGGTCTTATTGATACTCCTAGTAGAGTTGCTAGAATGTATGAGGAAATATATTCAGGTATTCATCAAGACCCAAGAGAACACTTAAAGGTTCTATTTCAAGATGAAAAACATGAAGAAATGGTTATAGTTAAGGACATATCATTTTATTCATGTTGTGAGCATCACTTAGTTCCTTTCTTTGGAAAGGCTCATATAGCATATATCCCAAAGGGAGGTAGATTAACTGGTTTATCAAAGCTTGCTAGGGTAGTGGAAACTTTTGCTAAAAGACCCCAATTACAAGAGAGAATAACTAAAGGTATAGCAGATATAATAATGGAAGAATTACAACCATATGGAGTTATGGTAGTTGTAGAAGCAGAACATATGTGTATGACTATGAGAGGCGTTAAAAAGCCTGGTTCTAAGACAATTACATCAGCAGTTAGAGGTGCATTTGAAACTGATCCGTCTACAAGAGCTGAAGCAATGAGTTTAATAAATATAAGATAGGAGAAACTTATATGTTTGAGTATGGAAAAAGAACTTATATAATGGGAATATTAAATGTTACTCCAGATAGTTTTTCTGATGGAGGAAATTTTAACAATATAGATGCAGCTATAAAGCATGCTAAAGAAATGATAGAAGATGGTGTTGACATAATAGATATTGGTGGAGAGTCAACTAGGCCAGGACATAAGTATGTAGAAGCGGATGAAGAAATACAAAGAGTAACTCCTGTAATAAAGGAGCTTAAAAAAGAAATTAATGTGCCAATATCAATAGACACATATAAATCTAAGGTTGCTGAAGAAGCCTTAAAATTAGGTGTTGAAATGATAAATGATGTGTGGGGGTTAAAACGAGATAAGGATATGGCTAAAGTAGTTGCTAAATATGATGCTCATGTTTGTATAATGCACAATCAAGATGGAACAGATTATAATGAAGATATAATGGAAAGTATTAAAAAATCTCTTAATGAAAGTATATCAATTGCATTAAAAGCTGGAGTTAAAAAGAATAAAATAGTTTTAGATCCAGGTATAGGTTTTGGAAAAACTTTTGAACAAAACCTAGAAGTATTAAAAAGGCTGGATGAACTAAACGACTTAGGATATCCTATATTATTAGGAACATCTAGAAAATCTGTAATAGGAAATGTTCTTAATGTAGAACCAAAGGAAAGGCTAGAAGGAACTATAGCTACAACTGTTTTAGGTGTAAGAGATGGTGTAGATATAGTAAGAGTTCATGATGTTAAAGAAAATTTAAAGGCAGCAAAAATGGCCGATGCAATATATAGAAGGTAGGTTCTAAAATATGGATAAGATACTATTAAGTAATTTAGGATTTTATGGATATCATGGAGTCCTAAAAGAAGAAAGTGTATTAGGACAAAAGTTTTTTATAGATATGGAACTTTTACTTGATACTAAAGAAGCAGGTATTAATGATGATATGAATAAGTCTGTTAGTTATGCAGAGGTTTATGATATAGTAAAGGAAATTGCAGAAAAAAGAAGGTTTAATCTTATAGAAGCTTTGGCAGAAACAATAGCCAAAGAAACGTTAGAGAAATTTAAACTTATAAATGAAGTAATGGTTAGAGTTAAAAAACCTGAGGCTCCTGTAAATGGAATTTATGACTACTTTGGAGTTGAAATAAGGAGAAGTAGAAATGAATAAAAGTTACTTAGGTCTTGGTACTAACATGGGAGATAGGATGAATTATCTAGCACAAGCATGTGAACTTATAAATAATCATGAAAATATATGTATAGTTAAGAAATCCAAGATTTATGAAACAAAAGCTTGGGGGTATACAGAGCAAGCAGATTTTTTAAATATATGTCTTGAAATTGAGACAGACTTAGATGAGTATGAATTATTAAGTGTGTGTCAAGAAGTAGAACAAAAGCTAAATAGAAAAAGAATTATAAGATGGGGTCCAAGAACTATTGATGTAGATATATTATTCTTTAATGATAAAATATCTAATGATGAAAAGTTGTTACTTCCTCATCCAAGAATTCAAGATAGAGCATTTGTCTTAATACCTCTTATGGAATTAAATAGCAAGCTTTTGATTAATAATAAAACTATAGATATACATTTAAACTCTCTAACTATAGACCAACGAGAAGAAGTAAAGGAGTTTACAGGTGATGGAAGAAATACTATTTAATAAAGACATAAAAATAGAAATCAACTCATACAATAAAAAAATAGTAGTAAAAGATGATAAATTAATAATGGCAGGGCCTTGTGCAATAGAAAGTTATGAACAACTTTTAGAAACTGCTAAATTTGTAAAATCACAAGGAGCAAATATTTTAAGAGGTGGAGCTTTTAAGCCTAGAACATCACCAAATTCATTTAAAGGATTAAAAGAGGAAGGCTTAGAAATATTGAAAGCTGTTAAAAAAGAAACTGGACTTGCTGTTATAACTGAGCTTATGGATATAAGAGATCTAGAAAGATTGTATGAAGTAAGTGATATAATCCAAATAGGATCTAGAAATATGCAAAATTTTACTCTTTTAACAGAAGTAGGAAAACAAGATAAACCTGTAATGTTAAAAAGGGGAATAGCATCAACTATAAGTGAATGGATTGGTGCAGCTGAATATATAGCTGTAGAAGGTAACCATAAGATAATAATGTGTGAAAGAGGTATAAGAACATATAATGACTATACAAGAAATACATTAGATTTATCAGCAGTGCCTATTATTCAAAAAGAGACTAATTTGCCAGTAATAGTAGATCCAAGTCATGGAACTGGCGTTAGATATTTAGTAAAGCCTATGTCTCTAGCAGCTCTAGCTTGTGGGGCAGATGGTCTAATGATAGAAGTTCATCCAAATCCAAGTGAAGCTTTATCTGATGGGATGCAATCACTTCACTTTGATGAATTCGAAGATTTAATGGAAAATGTAAAAGCATTCATAATATAAATTATAAATAAATATAAAAAAGAGGTTATATAGCCTCTTTTTTATATTTAGAGAATTATACTAAATAATTTATTAGAAATGTTTTTATAAATTTCACATATAAAAACACCTTGTATAATATTTGATTTTATAATTACAGGAAGAAGTGAAAATATGTTAACATAGTATTATACGTTGTTATCTTAATAAAAATGAAAGGTGTTGTTTTAGATGTATGAAATAGGAGAATTAATTATATATGGTAATACAGGAGTATGTAAAGTAGAAGAAATAGGTCCTTTAAATATGTCTGGTATAAAAAATAGTAAAATTTACTACACTCTCAAACCTATTTATCAAGATGGAAAAATATTTACTCCCATAGATACAAATGTATTTATGAGATCTATTGTTTCCTATGAAGAAGTACACAATTTAATAAACCTTATCCCTTCAATAAATGAAACTTTAATTGGTAATAAAAACTTAAGAGAAATAGAAGAGTATTACAAAACTTTTTTAGAAACTCATAATTGTTTGGATATAATAACTTTAGTTAAATTATTAGATGAGAAAAAAGAAAATAGTTTAGCTGATAAGAAAAAGCCTTCGCAAATAGATGAAAAGTTTAGGAGCATAGCAGAAAACTTAATTAATGAAGAGTTTTCAATTGTATTGGGCATCCAAAGAGAAGAAGTTGCAGATTATATAGCTAAAAATATAGATAACAGAATATAAAGTTAAAACTAAAAATATTGATAGTGTAGTTGAATTTTAAATTGAAATTTAACTACACTATCAATATTTTATTGCAAATCTTTAGAAATTAAAAAAAATCAGTTTAAATCTAAATAAATAAGGTAAAATTAATATCACACAATAATTTATAGATATAAAATGAAATTGTAAAATTATATTGATTTTCAAATTATAAATAATTTTCGAACAATTAATTGAATATTAGCAAATCAGAAGAACAAAAAATATAATAAAAATTTCTTCATAGTAAGAAGGAATTTAACAAAAAAAGTCGAAATCTGTACAAGAGTATTTGACAAATTTGCAATATAATGTAAAATAGAAATGTTAACAAAAAAATTGCACCAGAAGGTGATAGTATGATTGATATAAAAGATGTAGTTGAAGAAATTAAGAATAGATGTGATATTGCTAGCGTAATATCAGAATATATGCCTATAAGACAATCTGGAGGCAATTATAAGGGTTTATGTCCCTTTCACGGGGAAAAGACTCCGTCCTTTCATATAAGCTCCTCTAAACAAATCTATAAATGTTTTGGATGTGGTGAAGGTGGAGATGTTATAAACTTTGTAATGAAAATGGAAAATTTAGATTTTCTTGATGCTGTAAAATTATTAGCTAATAAATGTGGCATAGAAATAAATACCAATATGAACGAAGAAGATAAGCTAAAAATGGAAAAAATAAAAAAGTATCAAGATATTCACCTTGAAGCAGCTAGGTTTTATTTTACTAATCTGTCAAAGGGAAAAAATCCAGGTTATGATTATTTAAGAAAAAGAGGCCTAGATGACAAAACTATAAAAAAATTTGGTTTAGGTTATTCACAGAAATCATGGAATGATCTTATAGACTATTTACTATCTAAAGGCTATGATAAAGAAGATTTAGTAGAATGTGGTTTAGTAAATCATAAGCAAGAAAGTAATAAATATTATGATAGATTTAGAAATAGGGTCATGTTTCCCATATTTGATTATAGAGGCAATGTAATAGGTTTTGGAGGAAGAGTTTTAGATGACTCTTTACCAAAATATTTGAATTCACCAGACTCTATAATATTTAACAAAAGATTTAATCTTTATGGGCTTAATTTCTCAAGAAAGAACATAATAAATAGAACTATTGTTTTAGTAGAAGGTTATATGGATTTAATATCACTATTTCAGTATGGAGTAAGAAATGTTGTAGCTACACTTGGGACAGCTCTAACGGAACAACAGGGAAACTTAATTAAAAGATATGCAGATACTGCAATTATTTCTTATGACTCTGATGAAGCAGGTATAAAAGCGGCCTTAAGAGCAATAGAAATACTTTCTAAAATAGGTCTAAATATAAAGGTTCTTAATTTAAGGGATGCCAAAGATCCTGATGAATTTGTAAGAAAATATGGACTAGAAGAGTATAAAAAAGCTATTGATGAAGCTACTCACTATATAAAATTTAAAATAGATCATCTTAAAAAAAGTTTTAATTTAGATAAAGATGAAGAAAGAGTGAAGTTTGGAAAAGAAGCCTCAAAAATTATTAAAGAGCTTAAAAGTCCAGTTGAAGTTGATTATTATACAAATTATATTGCTAAACAAATAAATATTAGCACTGAATCTATAAAAAAGGAAGTTTATGGAAAAGATTATAACAAAGTATATAACAACAAATATAAAAAATTTGAAAAAAAGTCAGAAAGAGCAATAGAAAAGCCTAAAATAATAGAAAAAGGTAAAGAATTAGTAGAAGAAACTCTTATCAAATTAATGCTAGAAAGTAAAAAAATTAGAGAAATTACATTATTAAAGCTTGACAAGACAGATTTTTTATTAAATGAAAGTAAAGAAATTTTAAATTACATCATTAAAAATAGAGATTTGGATAAAATAACTATTGACAAAATTAAAAGTTTAAACATATCCGAAGAATATTTGAAAGATTTAGAAAAAATATCATTAGATGGCATAGATATGAATGATATAAAAAGCATTGATGAAATATTAAAGAATCTTAAAAAAAATAATCTTCAAGAACAGATGAATAAGTTGCTTATAGAGCAAAAGAATATAGAACAACAAAAAACAAATAATGATGACTTGAAAGAGGTAGATGTGAAAGTTATGGAAATTGCTTTAAAAATAGTTGAAATAAGAAAGATGCTACAAAGCTTATAGAAGGGAGGTAAGAGCGTGACTGATAATAAAAAAACATCAAAAAAATTTGCTGCTAAAACATTAATAGAAAAAGGCAAGAAGCAAGGCGCACTTACTCTTGCAGAGATAATGGAAGCTTTCTCAGAAACTGAGTTAGACAAAGATCAAGTAGAAAACTTATATGAGACTTTAGGAAATTTAGGTATAGAAGTAATAGAAAATAAATCAGAAAAAATTGATATAGATTTTACTGTAGCCG
Organism: Romboutsia sp. CE17; assembly: GCF_012317385.1. Classification (GTDB taxonomy): domain Bacteria; phylum Bacillota; class Clostridia; order Peptostreptococcales; family Peptostreptococcaceae; genus Romboutsia_E. Next base: position 1,636,027 of record NZ_CP051144.1, on the reverse strand, counting down.
ATGATTTAGGTGTTTTAGATAATATAGATGAAAATCCAGATGATATAAAAGATGAAGAAACTATTGAGTTAGAATCAATAGATTTATCTTTACCAAAAGGTATAAGTATAGATGACCCAGTTAGAATGTATTTAAAAGAAATAGGAAAAATACCTCTATTAAAGCCACATGAAGAAGTTGAGTTAGCAAAGAGAATGCTTGAAGGAGACGAAATAGCAAAGCAAAGATTAGTCGAAGCAAACTTAAGGTTAGTTGTAAGTATAGCTAAAAGATATGTAGGAAGAGGCATGTTATTCTTAGATCTTATACAAGAGGGTAACTTAGGTTTAATAAAAGCTGTTGAAAAGTTTGACTATGAAAAAGGATTTAAGTTCTCAACTTATGCAACATGGTGGATAAGACAAGCTATCACTCGTGCTATAGCAGATCAAGCAAGAACTATAAGAATACCAGTTCATATGGTAGAAACAATTAATAAATTAATAAGAGTATCTAGACAATTACTTCAAGAACTAGGTAGAGATCCAAAACCAGAAGAAATTGCAAAAGAAATGGAAATGACAGAAGAAAAAGTAAGAGAAATTATGAAGATTGCTCAAGATCCTGTTTCTCTTGAAACTCCAATAGGAGAAGAGGAAGATTCACACTTAGGAGATTTTATACCAGATGATGATGCTCCAGCACCAGCAGAAGCTGCTGCATATTCTTTATTAAAAGAACAAATAGAAGAAGTACTTGGTTCGTTAAATGAAAGAGAACAAAAAGTATTAAAACTTAGATTTGGACTTGAGGATGGTAGAGCTAGAACTCTTGAAGAAGTTGGTAAAGAATTTGATGTAACTAGAGAAAGAATAAGACAGATAGAAGCTAAGGCTTTACGTAAATTAAGACATCCAAGCAGATCTAAAAAGCTTAGAGACTACTTAGACTAGAATTATAATATATAATAAAAATTCGCCTTAAATTTATAAGGCGAATTTTTATATGTAAATCTAGTTAAAATAATTATAGTATTCACTACAATGGATATTGTCTTGATAGAATATATCTAATAACATTATTTGAGTTTTGGAAATTTATGAGAGGATGATAAAAATGAAATTAACAGATAGATTACTAAAAATAGCATCACTAGTTAGTAAAGGAAAAAAAATTGCAGATATAGGAACAGATCATGGGTATATACCTGTGTACTTATTAAATAAAGGAACTATACCATTTGCAATACTTGCAGATGTTAATAAAGGTCCACTTGAAAATGCTCGTAAAGAGGTTAAGTATAATAACTTAATAGATAAAACTGACTTAAGATTAGGTTCGGGAATAGGAGTTCTTAAAAAAGATGAAGTAGATGAGATTATAATAGCTGGTATGGGAGGAATATTGATTAGTGAATTATTAGAAGCTAATAAAGAAGTGGCTCACTCTGTTGATAAATTAATACTTCAACCTATGCAGGCTCAAGAAGAGTTAAGAAAGTATCTATTAGGTAATGGATATGAAATAGTAAATGAGGTACTTGTAAAAGAAGATTTTAGAATTTATGAAATAATAGAGACTAAGTATACAGGAAAAAATACAATACTAGAAGACGAAATTTATTTTGAAGTAAGCAAAAAATTAATAGAAAATAATGACCCTTTACTTAAAGAGTTTATAGATAAAAAAATATATAAATATAATTCAATAATTAAAAAGTTAGAAGGAAAAAATGGCGAAGCAGTAGAAGCTAAGAGAAATGATACAAAAGCTATTATAGAAAAGTTAAATAAATTAATATAATAATATAAAATTTAAAGGGGTGATAATAAAATGAAGTTGAAAAGCCTTATAAAAAAAATAGAATCTAAATATCCTACAAGCTTAGCTTATGATTGGGATAATGTAGGTTTAATCGTAGGAGATACTGAAGAAGAAATAAATAAGGTATTGGTTTGCCTTGAAGCTAATGAAGATATTATAAAAGAGGCCATAGATAAAAATATTGATTTAATAATAACTCATCATCCATTTATATTTGGAAAGATGAGAAAAATTACAACTAGTGATTTTAAAGGAAAGCTAATACATAAACTTATTAAAAATAATATAGCAATTTATTCTATGCATACTAATTTTGATATAGCTTTTGATGGACTAAACGATTACTTTATGGAAGTAATGGGATTTGAAAACTCTAAGGTATTAGATGTGACAAATACAGAGACTTTATATAAAGTTGTAGTATTTGTACCTAAAACTCATGAAATGGTTCTTAGAGAAGCTCTAGGAAGATCTGGTGCAGGTCATATAGGCAATTATAGTGACTGCACTTTTAATATAGATGGAAAAGGAACTTTTAAACCTTTAGAAGGTACTAATCCGTTTATAGGTGAGCTTAATAAGGTTGAAGAAGTTGATGAAGTAAGAATAGAGACTATAGTACCACAAAGAATTTTAGGCGGAGTTATTTCAGCTATGATAAAGGCACACCCTTATGAAGAAGTAGCTTATGACTTATACAAGTTAGAAAATAAAGGAAGTGTTGTAGGTCTTGGAAGAGTAGCAGCTTTAAATGAGAGTATGACTCTTAAAGAGCTTTCTATGATGATTAAAGAAAAACTAAGTATGCAGACTTTAAGAGTAGTTGGAAACTTAGATAAAAAGATCAAGAAAGTTGCTGTAGTAACTGGTTCTGGTAGTGATTTAGCTAAAAAAGCTCAAAGGACTGGTGCTGATGTTTTAATAACTGGAGATGTTAAATATCATGATGCACAAGATGCAGTAGATGCAGGGATGTGTTTAATAGATTGTAATCACTTTGAGAGTGAAGATATATTTAAGGACGTTATGAAGAGGTTCTTAGATGAAGTTGAAGAAATTGAAGTTATTAAAAGCGAAATTAATATAAATCCATTTTCTATTTTATAAGTTACAAGATTTTATAATAATTTATTTTTTAGAAAAATTTTAAAATTATATTGACAATTTTAAATATTTGCATATTATTAATATTAGATAAAAAATTAAGAATATTAATCCTAAGAAAAGGGATAGTAACTAAATTTAGGTTCAATATAGAGAGTTGGGGATGGTGAAATCTCAACAAGAAGGAATTTAGTGAATGGGCCTTTGAGGAGTAAATTGAAATCATATTTTTATGAGAGTAGACTTTACCGGTAGTCGCACGATATAGCGAACAGGGTATGATAGTACCTGAGAATGAGTGATGTATAATTATGTATTTATGTTATACATAAATTAGGTGGCAACGCGGATAAACTCCGTCCTATTGATTTAGGGCGGAGTTTTTTTATTTTGGAAATCAAAGGTGGTGATAAGTATGATGTGAAGAGAAAGCTCAGAAAAAAATGATTTTGATGACTGGAAAGAGTTAATTAAAAAATATATTAAAATTATTGGAGGATTTGATTATGAGAACAAATACAAAAAAATTAACTTTAAATGCATTACTTTTAGCAGTTGGATTACTTTTACACCAACTTACACCAGCAATAGGATTACCAATACAACCAGATATGTCATTAATAATGTTATTTACAATAATGATAATAAATAAAGGTGATTATAAAATATCTTTAATATGTGCAGTAGTAACAGGCATATTTAATGCCTTAACAACAAAATTTCCAGGGGGTCAACTTCCGAATATTATAGATAAGGTAGTTACAGTTAATTTAGTATATATATTAATGTATATAAGTTATAAATTACCATTTATAAATAAATTAAATGAAAAATCACAAGATTTTATTATTTCGATATTTATTTTATCAATAGGAACTCTAATAAGCGGAACAATATTTTTATTATCAGCATTGGTTTTAGTTGGTCTCCCAGGGACTTTCACAGCCTTATTTTTAGTAGCTGTAGTTCCTGCAATAATTATCAATTTAATTTGTGGTTTATATTTAATAAAAATTGTAAATATGTCTGTAAATAGATTAGGATATAAAGATTTAAATAGATTTAATAAATAAATTCAGCTCCCCATACTTTAATTTAAAAGTAAATGAATAGTAGATTAGATTATAGTGAATATATCTAGAATATTCTATAATCACAGAATAACATAATAGTGTAAGAAATAATTATGGATTATTTTGACGAAAAATATTTATAAAATGAAATTGAACTTTTATGTAGAAAACTATACATTTATATATTACTATTAAAGTATCGGGGGGATTATAAATTTATGAGTGAATGTGCAAAAACGATAATTAAAGTATACTCTTTTATTTTAATTATTACTTACATACTGTTGGGAAATTTAGATTTTGAATATATGTGTAGTATAGTTCTTATACTAAATAGTACAATAGGAATATGTGGATTTTTAGTAAACAAATCTTATTTTGACATAAACAAAGACAATATGTATAAATATATATCATTTATATTTGCTTTCACAGGAATAATAAATTTGGTAAATGCACTTTCTAGACTATCTTTTAGTAATAATCTTGAATATATAAGTATATCTAGACACATTTCAGCAACTGCTATAGGATTAGAAGTAATTTTATTTATATGGATATTAAATTATAAAAAAGAGCTAAATATGAAGAATCTAGTTAATATAGCAATTATTTTTACTATAGCATCATTGTTTATAATTTGTAAGACATCATTAATTCCTGAAATTTATACATCAAAAGGATTAGATATTTTTGTGTTTTTAATATAGGCTATGTTAGCCCTCTTCGTGATAAATATTGCATAAAAAGAACCACACCTTAGACTTTTCAATACATTGAATTCTAAGATGTGGTTGCTTCTATAACTTACTATAAATTATTCGTAATAGATTAAAATTGTAAATTATCCTTTAAACATAAACTCATACTGGTTATTATTTTTATTCATTAAAACATTTAAAGTTCCTTCTATTTTGTCATGAAAATCATTTATTGAAGTAATACTTTCTATATATATGTATTCATTAGCACTAGAGTTTGAATTTATATTGCATGAAAGGTGTGCATCTCTTTCTTTATCGCTAAAAAATAGTTTATCTAAATTTACAGAAATCAATTCATCAGATTTATTTTCTATGATTAGTTCAATCATACCAGCATTGTCCTTATAATGAAGATTTACAGCACTTATTTTTAAATCTTCATTATCAACTAAAACTGGATTTTCATAAAAATCAATTACATTCTCATTCTGTGCTTCTACTTTGGTTGATTCATCTACATCTGATTTATTAGAATCAATATTTTCCAAACCTACTATTAATGATAATATACACGCACAAATACATGATATTAAAATATACTTTCTCATAAAATATCTCCTATTTTTATTTTCTAATTCACACTTTATAACAATTGCGAACTTGATTATATTATACAAAATATTCAATTATTTTCCAATTACAAAATGGTTTCATTAATTTGAAGTAAAGTTCCTTATTTTAGGTTAACTCAATGAATCTATTTCTAATAGTTTCTCTAGTTACATATGTATCCTTAGTAGCTACATTCACTAGCATATCTTTAATTCGGTCACCCTTTTTATTCTTCTTACTTAGTTGGAGAAATTTAAACCAAGCCAAATAATTGTTGATATATTTTGTGGATACACCATTAAAAGGCATTAACCATCTCTTAAAACTACTGTGAAGAGCATTTATATGCTGTAAATGATAAACACTATCTATCATTGATTTTCCTCTAGGAACTTGCTTTAATTCTATGTTCAACTTGTCCTTTATTCCTATATATGATTTATGTGAATCTACGCAAAAAGTAGTCTCTTCACATATTTTATTGTCAAAGAAGTTAACTATTTGATTTGTTGTAATTCTACCGTTACAAACAGCACTCATAAGGATATTTCCTTTTCTATCAATTGCTGTCTCTATACAAATCTGCTCTTTTGATATTCCTCTTTTCTTCTTATCATTTTTACCTTTACCTCTTTTTCTAGGGTTTCTAGGCATTACAAATGTAGTACTTTTAGAATGATTGCCTTTAAAAGACTCTTTAATAAAGCATTCATCTACTTCAACTATACCTTCAACCTTATCATTTTTTAATGATAGATTGATTACATCAAGTATCCTATGACGCATGTAAAAAGACGTTTTAACACCTACTCCGACTTCTTCAGCACATTTTCTTATAGAAAGTCCTAATATCATTAATTCACAGTATTTTAACCATTTATCTAAGCCTAATTTTGTATTAGAGAATGGAGACATAGTAAACTCATCAAAACTTGTGCGACAACGTTTACAAATATATCTTTGTCTTCCGTTAGATTTCCCATTTTTATTTACATCTTTACATTGACATTTTGGACATTCGTATCCCTTGGAAAATCTACTTTCTTTAACATTATCTCTAATTTCAGAAGAATTAAATAAAGTACTTAATACTTCTTGTGCTACTGAAATTAACTCTGTAAGTTCATTCTTTTTTAAATCTTTTATCATAGCTTTTATATCTATTTTTGACATAATATTAGGTATCCTTCCTGTAAATTAGTTGAAATATAGTTTATATCTATATTATAGCCTATGTTATATATAATTAATCACGAAGTTAGCTAACATAGCCTTAATATATATAGTATATGTATTAGGTATGTTATATATAATAAAAAATCTGAGCAATATATCAAATAGAGTTTCTAAAAGGACTTTAAGAGATTTACTTATATACAGTATTACTAGAATATTACATTTAATAATGCTCCTTATATTTAGCATTATTATTAGATATTTTAATTTTCCTAAAATGTATTTATCTATTCTAATATTAGGAATAAATATTATATATTCTATATGTATGGCTAGAATATGTTATATGGATATAATTAGACGACCAAATCAAATGCTTTATAGGAACTTATTAAGAGAAAAAGAAAAGTTAGAAGAAGCCAGTAAAGAGTTAAAGGACTATAAAAATCGATATGAAGAGGTATTAATGCATCTTCCAGATGGGGTTATTGTATATGAGGATGGGATTATAGTATTTGCAAATGAAAAAATTAATGAATTTTTCAATTTATATGATAGTAGCCATATATTAGGTAAAACTCTTGATGATATTGTTGATATCAAAGAGAAAGAAATCATAAAAGATATTTTTAACACAGAAAAACCTATAATTCATTCTAATTTAAAGTATAAATTTAATGGTATAGATTTTTATGGAGAACAAACTACAATAATTAAAAAGAAAAAAAATAAAATACTTTGTATATCAATTATTAAAAATATGGAAGATAAGATAAAGTTTACAAAGATAAAAGAAGAATTAGAATATAATAAAACAATGGAGGAAATAAAAAATCAAGTATTATCAAATATATCACATGATTTTAAAACTCCAATAAATGTAATTTATTCTACAGCTCAGGTGCAAGATTTAAATATAAAAAATAAAAATTATGATAATCTAATTGAGTTTAATAGAATGATAAAACAAAATTGTAATAGGCTCATAAGACTTACTAATAACTTTATTGATTCTATAAAGTTAGAAAATGATATTCCTCATGTAAACCTAAAATATGTAAATATAGTAAGTTTAGTAGAGGACATAACTACATCAGTTTTAAACTATGCAAAAGATAAAAATATAAATTTAATTTTTGATACAGAAGAAGAAGAAATATATTCTTCAACAGATGTAGAGTTTATGGAAAAAATAATGCTCAATTTACTTTCAAATGCAATTAAATATAATAAAGAAAATGGAAGTATAGAAGTAAAAATAGAAGAAACAAAGCAGCTTATTATAATTGTTATAAAGGATACTGGTGTGGGAATTCCAAAACATCAATTGAAAACTATATTTGAAAGGTTTGAAAGAGCTGAGAGAAATACTATTAAGACAAAAGAAGGAAGTGGAATTGGCCTTAGTATAGTAAAACAAATGGTGGAAGCTTTAAATGGAGCAATAGATATAAGTAGTGTAGAGAATAAGGGAACTATGGTGAAATTAATTTTTCAAAAAGATGATAAAGCAAAAACAGAAGAATATGAAGATGATATTGAATTATTGGATAAAAATCAATTAGATGAAAAAACAAGACTTGAACTATCAGATATTTAAACTATAGTTACCAGGCATTTTTATTAAAATAATACAGATACTATATTTAGCATAAAAATACTAGGAGAGTGAAGTTTTATGATAAAATGTATGGTAACTAAAGCGCTACAAAGAGAAGCTGAAAAAAAAATGGAAGAAAGTAAAAATACTCTAATTTACGCTGGTGTAGTAGCACTAGCAGGAGTAGGTGTATACTTTTCATATAAAGCTATAAAAAATTATATATATGATAAATCAATTGAAGAAGATTTAAGATATTTAAAATCTTTTGAAGAAGATGTAGAAGAAGATTATGCTAAGCATAAAAATGAAGATGAAGAATTAAAAGAAAAAGTAGATGAATTTAATTCTAGAAGATTAAGCTTTGAAAATGATGAGATAGTATCTCCAAAAGAATTGGGACACTATATAGATCAAACTAAAGTAAATAAGGATGATATTGATTTAGATAAAAGTGACTTTGAAGAAGATGAGTATGACAAATATGATGAATAAAAATTGTAACTTTTATTCAGAGTTATGAAAAAAGAGTTGACCGTATCAACAAAATTATATTATAATTAATTTAAATATGAGTAACATGCTTGTTGTGGTGATCCTATTATAAGCCAACAACAAAACTTTTTAATAATAAAATTGTAATAAAAGAGATTTAAAGAAATGTTAAACTAATCAAAGTAAGGCATTTCTTTAAATCTCTTTTTGCGTGTAATAAATGTGACTATTATGTAATTTATAATATTATATTAATTTAGTTATTGTATAATAACTATAAAAGAAATTTGTAAATAATGAATATGGAGGAAGATATGAAAAGAGTTCTTTTAGTAGAAGATGACAGCACAATTGCTTTTGGTGTGAAGTATGCACTAGAACAAGAAGGGTTTAATATAGATATATGTAAAGATTTAGAAAGTGCAAGAAAAATAATTAATGAAAATGATTATAATATTATTCTTTTAGATGTTATGCTTCCAGATGGTAGTGGGTATAAGTTATGTGAAGAAATAAGAGAAAATAAAGATATACCGATAATTTTTCTAACTGCATGTGACGAAGAAGTAAATGTTGTTATGGGTTTAGATATAGGAGGAGATGACTATATTACTAAGCCATTTAGAGTTAGAGAGCTTATTTCAAGAATAAATGCAGTTCTTAGAAGAAGAGTAAATAGTAATGAAAGTAAAAAAATACTAAAGTTTGGTAGCTTAAGCATACATACTCTAGAAGCAAGAGTATATAAAAATGGAGAAGAGATTTTCTTAACTTCGGTAGAATATAAATTATTATTAATCTTAATAAAAAATAAAAATACAGTATTAAGTAGAGCTCAAATACTGGAAAAACTATGGGATGTTACATATGATTTTGTTAATGATAATACTCTTACAGTATATATAAAGCGACTTAGAGAAAAGATAGAAGATGATTCAAGTGAACCAAAATATATACTTACAGTTAGAGGGTTAGGATATAAGTGGAATGGATGTGAAAGTAATGTTTCTATCTAATATAGAGGTTAAAAGTTTCATAATAAAATATATAGGATTATTTTTAGTTTCATTAATGCTATCTCTAGGTGTTAGCTTTCTTAGTGTGAATATAATTAAAAATAAGGTAGTAGAGAATAATCAAGCTTTAATAGGAAATATAATATCTGAAAATCCTAATATGGAAAGTAATATAGTTAGTATAATAACTCAAGGTAACTCTAAAGAAAATTTAGAATTAGGTAAAGAAATATTAGAAAAATATAATTATGATAATCGTATAAGTCTAAGAAATGAACCAATTATAACATCCAGTATTAAATCATTATTTAACTTAAATGCTTTATTAATATTTGTAATTTTTGTTATGATATTTGCTTTAGTTATATATTATTTAAAAAAAATATACAATGATATAAAAGATATGACAGATTATGTGTACAATAGCTCAGAAGGTAGAAATTTTGAGATGAATAATAAAAATCAAGAAGGTCAAATAGGTCTACTTAAGACTGAGTTACTGAAAATGACTACTGTCCTTAAGGAAAAAGTAGAATTATTAAATAAAGAAAAAATATTTTTAAATGATACGATATCAGATATATCACATCAGCTAAGAACACCTATGACTTCTCTTATAATACTTAATGATTTAATGTATGAAGATATTCCAAAAGAAACTAAAATTGAGTTTTTAGACAAAATTAAATCACAATTAAAAAGAATGGAATGGTTAATAAAAAGCATGTTAAAGCTTTCAAAATTGGAGGCAAAGGTTATTGATTTTAAAAATGAAAAAGTAAATATAAATGAATTGATAAAAAGGTCTCTTCAACCAAATTTAATCCCAATAGAACTTAAAAATATAGATCTAAGTATAAATGGAGATAAAAATATTTATTATATTGGAGATATAAATTGGTCAACAGAAGCCTTGGTAAATGTAATTAAAAATTGTGTAGAGCATACTCCAAAAGGTGGAAAGTTACAAATTAACTATGATCAAAATCCTTTATATTCAGAAATAGTTATAAAAGATAGTGGAGAAGGTATTGATAAAAATGACTTGCCAAATATATTTAAAAGATTTTATAAAGGTAAAAGTAGTACAAAAGAAGATAGTGTTGGAATAGGACTAGCAATGGCTAAATCTATAATAGAAAGTCAAAATGGTGATATCTATGTGAAAAGTGAAAAAAATAAGGGTGCAGAGTTTCATATAATCTTACATAAAACTTACGGTGACTAATATGTCATATTAAAATTCACCTTAATGTAAGTCTTAAACTTTAAACTATAAAATACAGATGTGAGTTTAATAACCAAAAAGATAATTTAGATGAGAAGTTTATGGAGGATAATATGGAAATAGTAAAAGTAGAAAATCTAACTAAAAGTTATGGCAATGGTGAAGCTAAAGTAGATGCTTTAAAAAACGTAAATTTATCAATACATAAAGGTGAGTTTGTTGCAATAGTAGGACCTAGTGGAAGTGGAAAAAGTACATTGCTACATTTATTAGGAGGTGTAGATAGCCCTACAAGTGGTAAAGTGTACATTAATGATGTAGACATATATTCTTTAAAAGAAAAAGATTTATCTATATTTAGAAGAAGAAATGTAGGTTTAATATATCAATTCTATAACTTAATACCTGTACTTAGTGCTAAAGAAAATATATTATTACCTTCAGAATTAGATAATAGAAAAGTAGAAAAAGATTATTTAGAAGATCTACTAAAAACTTTAGGGTTAAATGGAAGAGAAAATCATCTTCCAAACGAACTAAGTGGAGGACAGCAACAAAGAACTTCTATAGGTAGGGCACTTATAAATAGACCAGCAATAATTCTTGCTGATGAGCCTACTGGAAACTTAGACAGTAAAAACTCTAAGGAGGTTTTAGAATTACTGAAATTATCCGTTAAAAAGTACAATCAAACTTTAATAATGATAACACACGATGCTAATATTGCACTACAAGCAGATAGAGTAATAACTATAGAAGATGGAATTATAAAGCAAGATGAGGTGATATAAATGAATTTATACACATCTCTAACTTTAAGATATTTAAAAGAAAATAAAAAAAGAACTATAGTAACAATAATAGGAATAATACTATCAACAGCATTAATTTGTGGGATTGGAAATATATTTGAAAGTTTTATGGATTATCAAATAAGAGAAACCATAGCTGGAAATGGTGAATTTCACGCAACTTTTTATGATATAAAAAAAGATAACCTAGATAAAATAACAAAAAGTGCAGGCATTTCTAAAACGGCTTTGAGTAATAATTTAGGTTCGGCCAAGCTAACTAGTGATAAGAAAAATGTAATACAAGTAAAAGAATATGATAATAATGCTTTTGAAGGATATCAAATTAAATTAAAAGATGGTAAGTTACCAGTTAATGATAAAGAGATAGTAATCACTGAAGAAGCTTTAAATATTGTCAACAAGAAAATAGGAGACACTATAACACTTAATGTTGGTAGAAGAATAGATAAAGATGGAAATAATATTGAAGGTAGTTTATGGTTATCTGATGATGAAGAAAAAATAGTAGATACTAAGCAAAAAGAATTAAAAATTGTAGGTACTATTGAAAAACCTGGATTTGAAGCAATAGGTAGTAGTGAAGTTACTACAGGCATAACGTATTTAGATGTAAATAAATTAAAAGAAGATCAATCTGTTAATGTATCAATATGTGCTAATAAGCCAGCTGAAATTTATGATATAGCTCCTAAAATAGCAAAAAATTTAGGATTAAAAGTAAAAGAAATGGTAAGTGAAAGTAATATAGATGAAGGTGATAATCTATATTATAATAATGAACAAGGTATATTTTATGAAAATTTATCATTTAATGAACATTTATTAAGACTTCAAGGTGCAAGTGCATATACACATATAAATGACACTATATATATGATAATATTAATAGTTACAGTTTTAGTTGTAGTGTGTACAATAGCTACAGTGTATAATGCATTTAGCATATCAATAAGTGAGCGAAAAAAGCAATTTGGAATACTAAATTCTATAGGTGCAACAAAATCTCAAGTTATGAAATTAGTATTTGTAGAAGCACTTATAGTAAGTATAATAGCAATACCAATTGGAATAGCTTGTGGAACAATAGCAATAGATTTGGTATTTAAATTTATACAGAAATTTTTTGGAAACTCCTTTATTGCAGAAATGAATTTAAGAGTAGTTTATAATAATTATATAATTATAGGAAGTATAGTAATAGTATTACTTACAATAGGGATATCAGCAATATTACCAGCAATAACAGCAGCAAAAACTTCTCCTCTTGAAGCTATAAAAAATAGTAGTAATTTAAAATTAGGAAAAGTTAAAGACTCAAAAATAGTTAGAGCATTATTTAAAACAGAAGGTGTTATTGCTTATAAAAATCTAAGAAGAAATAAGAAGAAGTTTAGAATAACATTATTCTCATTAATAATAAGTGTAGTAATATTTATTGCATTTAGTGGATTTATGGAGCTTTTTGTTAAGTCTAATGAAGTTTATGCTGGACAAATGAATTATGACTTATACTTATGGAAAAATGGACTTGTAGAAGACAATAATATGGAAGAAGAATTAAGTAAGATTGATGGAGTAAATAACTTTAGTATTAACAGTGAATGGGGTATAGGGACATATATTAAAGAAAGTAATATAAATAAAGACTATAAAGACTTAATAGATAACTACTACACTAAAGAAAATAAAAATAATGAAATTGTATATGATTTTATGAATAATATGGTTAAACTTCCTGGAGAAGAAGCTATAAGTAAATTAAAACTTAAGAGTGGAAGTTTTAATAAAAAAACTGCTATAGAAGAAAATGGGATAATACTAAGAAATAAAAGTTATTATGAAGAACCAGGAAAAAAAGGAGATGTATCTTTAACTAATTATAAAGTAGGGGATACAATAGATGCCTATGTTACAAGTTATGATGAAAAAAATGATAAAGAAATAAGAAAGAATATAAAGCTAAAAGTATTAGCTACAACAGAGGATTTACTTCCAGGAAATGCATCATCATCTTATATGGGAATTGATTTTATAACTTATGATGAAGTAGGTAAAAAATTAGGTTTTGATATAGATAAAAGTAGAATACACATTTTAACAGATAAAGATGAAAATACTAGGAATACAGTAAAAGAATTAGCAACAAAATATGGATATAAAGTTAATGATGAAATTGAATATGCTAAAGAAATGGAAGAATCAACTAGAGCAATAAAAGTATTTGTATATGGATTTATTGCGGTTATATCTTTAGTAAGTATAACTAATATAGTAAATACAATAAGCACAAATATAAATTTAAGAAAAAGAGAACTTGCTATAATTAAATCAATTGGAGTAACACAAAGTGGATTTAACAAGATGATCTATTTAGAAAGTTTATTATATGGAGCTTTAGCCTTACTTTATGGAGTTCCAATCGGAATTAGTATAGATATACTTATGAATAAAACTCTTGGAGATGTTATACAGCTTGGTATGGTACTTCCTTGGGGAGCGGTTGCAATATGTTTTGTAGGTATATTTGCTATAACATTTATAGCTTCTTATATACCTATGAAGAAAATAAATAAAGAAAATATAATAGATAATATAAGACAAGAAAGTATATAAATAAAAAAGTACCCTAAATCTATAAAGAATAGGGTACTTTTTTTATAAATAATGTTATTTTACTAGTAATTATATATATAAATTCTAATGTTCTGTCAAGTTACTTTCGCTTAGTTTCTTCGTAAATTTATACATAACTTTATTTATAGGTCCTTTTAATATCACATTAAGAACAATAAATATTACTAAGAATATTAAAAGAGCTATTATATCTTTGTTTAAATTTGGCATATATACACCAGCAATTGCTTCTCTTTGAGCAGATATTGCATAAGTAAATGGTAATAATGGATTTACCATTTGGAAGAACTTAGGTGTTACTTGTATAGGGAATGTTCCTCCAGAACCTGCAACTTGTATAACCAATAATACTACACCTATTGCTTTACCGACATTACCAAACACAGATACTAAAGAATAAACTATAAATGTGAATACTAAAGCAGTAAATAGTGAAAGTAAAACAAATAATAATGGATTTACCATACTAACCTTTAATAAGAATATATCACCTAAACTTACTATTAGAGCCTGAATTAATGCAATAGTAAGGAATGTAAGTCCTCTACCAAAGTATACTTCATATGGTTTGTATTCTCCATGTACTTCTGTAGATAGTAAAGAACAAAGTAATAGTACTCCTACCCATAACGAAAGTACAGTATAAAATGGAGTCATAGCAGAGCCATAGTTTTTAACTGGATATAAGCTATTAGTAACGACATCAACAGGCTGTTTTAAGAAATCAGAACGAGTTATTATGTCACTTTGTAATAGGTTAATTAGTTCCTTCATATCATCGCTATTATTAACTTTAGATATAGCATCTACTAATTCATCTACTATATTCTTAGCCATAGGCATTTTATCTTTTATAAAGTTTACAGTATCATTTGCACTACCTGAGAATTCTAAGGCAGTTGAAAGAGCTTCATCTACTTTAGGAAGTTTATCTTCAGCTCTATTTAAAACATCTAGGACATTATTAGCAACTGTAAATCCTTTATCAAATATATTGTTTATAGGATTAACTATTTTCGAATCAAAATTATTTAATATATTTGATGTTATACTGTTGATATCTTGAGTTACTTTTAGTATACCATTTAAGTTAGATAGAGAAGGTGTTTGCCCATTAGCTACTTGATTTTTTATAGTGTCTAATCCAGAAATAGCTGAGTTTAACTTATCATTTATACTTTCTAATTGAGCAATAACACCTTGTAAGGAGTTACCAGGCGTTAATTTATCTAATTTAATTAAAAAGTTAGTTAAAGTATCTGATGTAGAGGCTAAACTGGATAATTTATTAGATAAACTATCTATTAATTCTGGCGCATTTTCATAACCTTTATTAATGGCATCTATTATATCTGATACTGCAGTTGAAGCGGAAGATGATACACTATTTAGTATTTCCAAGTCGCTTTTAATAACAGGGCTAATACTTTCTATGCTTGTTTTTGTATCAGATAAAAATGTTTTTACATCTTCAGATAGCCCCATTGAATTTTCTATTGTAGTTTTTATTGCTGGCATATCATTTTGAAGACTTTTTACAATATCAGCTATCTGAACAGTAGCATCATCTGCTAAATCTATAGTTTTATCTATATCTTTAAATTTATTTTGAACTTCTTTTAAAGAATTTTCAACTTGAGTTAATTTAGGTAGTTCATTTTCTAAACTAACACCAATTTCATTAAGAGCTTCAAACATTATCTCACTAACTGTTTTAACAACTGTTTGATTAATTTCTAATTGTATAGTAGAAGCTCCTTTATCCGTTATTTTTGGTGCTATAGCATTTATTTTTTCATTGACAGTATATATAATTTCACCTTTTTTTACATCGCTACTAACTAAAGATGTTAGATTAGTAGAGAAATCAGATGGTATTTCAATAGATGCATAATATGTACCGTTTTCTACACCTTTAGAGGCAGTATTTTTATTTACAAATTGCCACCCTAAAGAAGAATTATCTTTTAGTTTTTCAATTAATTTATCACCAACGTTAATATCTTTATCAAAGATTTTGGCTCCTTTATCTTCATTTACAACAGCAACTTTTATATTTGCTGTATTACCATATGGATCCCAAGATGCTTTTATATTAAACCAAGCATATAGTGAAGGTAGTACTGCAAGACCAATTATAATGGTAAGTAATGCAAAGTTGGTAAAAATATCCTTCAAATCTTTTTTAAAGATTTTAAATACATTTTTCATTTTGTCATACCTCCGAGTTTTTATTAAAAAATATATTATTAGTATTAAAAATCATTTTATATTATAACATTTATCGATAGTTTGTAAATAGATAATGGTCAAAAATATAAGTTAATATCAAAAATAGATTAGAACACTAATATTTATATGAATTTAGTTTATGTAATTTATAGATTTTTTATATTAATATTAAAATAATTAAAATATAATTAAATAAGGCCTATAGGGCGAGACATTATAGAATTTAAATTGAGTATTAGCTAGGACAAGTTGAAGCAGTAAGAAAGTTATTTTCGTAGATTTTATATTATAATGTCTGAAAATATATGAAATATTTGTAAAAAGTTCAAATTATTGCAAAGGAATTTAGCAATTAAAGTCTAATATATATAATATATGTATGAAATTTAAGTAATTTAGGTAAATATATGGAATATTAGACTATGATTACTTATATGTATAATAAATATGATATAATTAAAATTAATAATAAGATTATCAAGAATTATAGTATTAAGTATTATTTTAATTAAAAATAACTATTAATGATAAAATAGATTTTAAGCTTAGGGGGTATTATGATGAAAAGATCAATAATTATAGCTAGTATAGTAGTGTTAATTATAATTTCAACTACATTTATAAGCAATGATTATAATAAAGAAGAGATATTGAATTCTAATAATACTTTTAGAAGTGAATATGAAGACAATAAAGAGGATAAAATAAATGATAAAAATGAACCCCTTTATTTAGTTGATAAAAATAAATAAGAAAAAGATTATGATATAATAAAAGGAATTAGTAATATTAGATTTAATTTGATATTATTAATTCCTTTTTTATTAAACTTTAATGTTTAATATATAAATATAAATATCTTATAGATAACGAGCAATATAGAATGAGAAAATACTGGATATTATTATTTAAAATAGAAATTAAATGTTTAGGTAGGGGATTATAATTGAAAAAAATAAATATAATAATGTGTACAAGTATATTTATAATAATGTTAACATCTATATCTTTAGCTAGACCAGGTGGAGGTGGATCTTCAGGAGGCGGCAGTAGTTCTGGTGGCAGCTCTTCAGGAGGACATGGATCAAGTAGTTATAATAGATCAAATACAAATCCAACTGCTTCTGCAGTTACATCATTAGCAATGACAGGTGTTATGATATCGATATCAAGAACAAATACTATAATTAGTAGGTTTAAAGTAATGAAAAAAGAAAAAGAGTGCAATAGTGTTATAAAGGAAATAAGTTTATACAACTCTAACTATAGTTTAAATAAAATATATAAAGATGTAAGTGATACATTTTATATTCAAGCAAAAGCTTGGGCTAATATGGATCAAGACATAGCTATTGATTATTCTACATCAAAGCTTTACAATAATCACAGAACAAAACTTCAATGGATGAGTGTAAGAAACGAAAGAAATATATTAAAAAAAGAAAAATTAATATCAATGAGAGTAATTGGTATAGACAGCAATAAAAATGAAAATATTGAGAGTATATGGATTGCAATTAAAGGATCTATGATAGACTATATAGAAAAAAATGGGGAAATAACTGAAGGAAATAAATATATAGCTAAACCTTATGTAGAGTATTGGAAATTCGACAGTATAGATGGAAGATGGTTATTAGACGAAATAAAACAAGAAGGCGATTTATTTGAGTTAGAACAAATTGGAACTATAAGAATTGAATAAAAAACTTAGGATGGTGTCTATAACATGACAAAAATATCTAGAAGAGGATTTGATGAAAATGATAAAAGGTGGTTTTCTAATAAAGAATTAATTAAATTAAAAAAAGCCAAAGAAGAAGTTGAATGGTTAATAGACAGAGAGTATAAGCTTGATTCAGTAGTAAATTTTGTATCAAATAGATACCAATTTTCAACTAGACAAAGAGACTCTATAAAAAGATGTATATGTTCAAAAAAACAAAAGGAAATAAGAGAAAATAAAAAATTACCCATAGAAAAAATAAAGGATGATGTTATATACGTAGATGGATTTAATTTAATAATAACTTTAGAAGTAGCTTTATCAAAAGGCACATTAATAATAGGTAATGATGACAATATTAGAGATTTAGCAGGTCTTAGAGGAACATATAAAATAATTGATAAAACAGAAGAAGCTTTAAATTTAATTGGGAAGTTTTTAGATAAAAATAATTGTAAGACAGTAATTTTTTATTTAGATTCACCAGTATCTAATTCTGGAAAATTAAAAAACAAAATAATGGAAGTTTTTAAGCATTTTAATATAGATGCTTATGTTAGGCTAGTAAATAATCCAGATATCATTTTAGAAAAATTAGATAGAGTAGTTAGTAGTGATGCAGTTGTAATAGATAAGTGTAATGGATATTTTAATATTGCAAGAGTAATTATAGAAGAATATATAAAAGAAGCCAATATTATTAATTTAAATAATTATACAGATTGATGATATTTTAGTATATATAAAAATGTAAAATTAACATAATATATAGTAAAAAATAGGGGGAATATATTATGATAGATAAGAAATATAAGGGTATAATTTTTGATATTGACGGAACAATTTTAAATACAGAAAGAATGAATCTAATACCTCTTCAAAGGATAATAAAAGAAGAATTAAACATAGATATAAAATATGATGATTTATTAAAATTTAAAGCATATACAGGTATTAAAACTTTAGAAGTTTTAGGGATTAAGGATATAGAAAAAACGTATAAACGATGGGTTAAGTATGTAAATGAATTTGAGGAAAAAGCACAATTATATAAAGGCTTTGATTTAGTTATAATAAAGTTATATGAAAATGGAATTAAATGTGGAATATCCAGCTCAAAAACTAAGAAGCAGTATGAAATTGATTTTATACCAACGGGGTTAGATAAATATATACATACAGCAGTATTAGCTGATGATACAAAAAATCATAAACCGCATCCGGAACCCTTATTAATAGCAGCTAATAAGATGGGAATAAATCCTAAAGATTGTATTTATGTCGGAGATACAATAGCAGATTATAAGTCATCTAAATGTGCTGGTATGGACTTTGCATTGGCGCTTTGGGGAGCGTCAGATTTAGATGGAATACATGCTGATTATAATTTAAATGAACCTATTGATTTATTAAAAAAATTAAATATTAGCCTATATTAGCTAATAAAAATAACCATATCTTAATATTTTCAATAATTTGAATTATAAGATATGGTTATTTATCTAATTTGACATAAATTGTTCGCAATATATTAAAATTACTCATTAAATCTAATAGATAAACTAAACTTACTCATCTATAGCAAGTACAGCACACCTACCTTTTTTCATTTGATAATATATATAAATAATAGACACAGGAGCACTGAAAGGTTTTTTTATATCTTCATCAGAAGGAATAGTCTTATTTGAATTAGGACAAAATGTTTTAACTTTCAAAAGTGTTGACATAATAGTTTAAATAATATACACTAAATATAGTTTGAATAAAAACTAATTTTAAGGGAAGGAGATGATATATATTGAATTATAATGAACTACACAAGCTGTTGTTGATTTCATATAATTATTCAGCTAAAGCTATTGTGAAACAAACAAGTCAAACAGGATTAATGCCAGGGCAGCCTAAAATTTTAGAATTTTTATTAGAAAATGATGGATGCACTCAAAAAGAAATTGGTTTGGGGTGTGCCCTTGATAAATCAACAGTTACTTACCTTTTACATAAAATGAAAGAAGTGGATTTAATCCAAAAGGCACCTCATAAGAGCGATAAGCGAAGTTCCATAATTTTGCTAACGAAAAAAGGAAGAGAAATAGCCCTTGAAGTAAAGAAAATTTGTTGTTCTGTGGACCAGAGTGCATGGAAAGATATATATGAAGAAGATAAAATAATATTCATTCAGACTTTGCAAAAAATAATACATAATTTGAAAATGGAGGGATAATATTATGAAAAATCATCTACAAAGATATTTTTGGTTTATCATAGGAATTATTATAAATTCTTTTGGAATTGCATTAATAACGAAAGCAGGATTAGGTACTTCTCCTATCTCTAGTATTTCTTATGTATTAAGTATGAAATTTCCATTTACCTTAGGTCAATTTACTTTTATAGTAAATATGTTTTTTATTTTAGCTCAATTTATATTGTTAAAAAAAGATTTTGAACCAATTCAGTTTTTGCAAATTGTTGTAAATGTGGTATTTAGTGCATGTATTGATATAAGCATGAATTTATTAAGTTGGCTAACTGTAAATAATTTTATGGTTGGACTATTTGCTTTATTAATCGGGTGTGGTGTTCTTGCCTTAGGAATTTCCATAGAAGTTGCACCGGATGTATTAGTAGTTCCGGGAGAAGGAATTGTTAGAGCAATATCAATTGTATTAAACAAGAGATTTGGAACTGTTAAAGTTATTTTTGATATAACATTAGTTTCTACAGCCACTATTTTATCTTTTTTATTTTTTGGCAAACTTAGTGGTTTAGGTTTAGGAACTATTATATCTGCAATAATTGTGGGATATATTGTGAATTTGCTTAATCAAAAATTTTTATTGATTTCTTACATTAAAACATTAGTAAATCAAGAAGATGATTATCAATCTAATGAAAATTTAACAATATAACTTGACGTTCTACAAAGATAGTAACTATTCAATGAAGAAAAAGCATAAAAAGAGAAGCGATATATTTAGGATAGCACTTCTGTTTTTATTATTAAAAACTAGTGTATTGAGACAATTGAGTTGAATCAATGGAATTTTGCTTTCCTAGTTTATTTATTATAATTATTTCTAAGTACTAATACTGATTTACCAAGAGGAGTCGCTTCTTCTTGGATTCTATCAAAATAATAGCATTATTATATTTATATGGTCATTAAGAATATTAAATCCTATCAATATTAATATAATACCACCAACTATTTGAGCATAATTTTTAAAAAGTGAGCCAATAGAGCTTCCAAGCAAAACTCCAAAAAAACACAATATAAAGGTAATTACAGAAATTGATAATACTATAGGAAGTATAGCTTCATTTAAAAATGCAAAGCTTACTCCAGCAGCTAGGGCATCTATGCTAGTAGCAACTGATAAAAATAATAACTCTTTTGTATTTATAAGAGTATTACAATTAGAAAAATCATCTTCATTAGCATCCATTATCATTTTAGCTCCAATAAACCCAAGTAATATAAATGCAATCCAATGATCTATTGATTTTATGTAAGATTCAAATCTAATTCCTATAAACCATCCAATAAGAGGCATAAGACCTTGGAATACTCCAAAAAATAAAGATATTTTAATAGCTAACTTAAAATTTATATTTTTTAAAGAAATTCCTTTAGTTACAGAAACTGCAAATGCATCCATTGCAAGTGCGAATCCTGTAAAAAAAATACTTATAAAACTCAAAATAATTCCTCCTTTGAAAAGTGCGCACAAATGAATATTGCGTAAAGTAAAGGTGCAAAATATACACTGTATAAATTTAGATGTAAAAACCGATTTAGTATAATTAATAAAGCTAATAGTAATAATATTAATATGATTTATTTAATTAAATTATTAATAAATTGAATCAAAATTTATACTATCAGAAAATACATAATATATTAATGTATATCAAGGAGGAATTAAAAATGAAAAAATGGGTTTGTACTGTATGTGGTTATATTTATGAAGGTGAGGATAAGCCACAGAAATGCCCAGTATGTGGAGTAGGACCAGAAAAGTTCGAAGAAATGAAAGGTGAGCTAAAGTGGGCTGATGAGCATAGAATAGGTGTGGGCCAAGGCTTAGATGCGGAAATACTTGAAGGGTTAAGAGCTAATTTCATGGGTGAATGTACAGAAGTTGGTATGTATTTAGCAATGAGTCGTCAAGCAGATAGAGAAGGATATCCAGAAGTAGCAGAGGCTTATTCAAGAATAGCTTATGAAGAAGCAGATCATGCAAGTAGATTTGCTGAAATGCTAGGTGAAGTAGTTGAAGCATCAACTAGAAATAATTTAAAAGCAAGAGTCGAAGCTGAGTATGGTGCAGCTGAAGGTAAGCTAAAACTTGCTAAAAAAGCTAAAGAGTTAGGCCTTGATGCTATACATGATTCTGTACATGAAATGTGTAAAGATGAAGCAAGACATGGTAAAGCGTTCTTAGGATTATTAAATAGATATTTTGAAAAATAGAATAAGATAATTGAAATTTATAAAATCAATAAAAATAAACGCTGAAAGTTAGTTAAACTCAGCGTTTATTTTTATTGATTTCTAGATATGAAATAAGTATTTATGCTTAAATAGAACACCATTGCATCCTTGAAATTTTTTAAATCTAAATTAAAGAGTTCTTTTATTTTCTCCAATCTATAAACTAAAGTATTCCTATGTAAAAATAAAGCGGATGAAGTTTTAGAGATATTTAAATCATTTTCTATAAAAATAATACCTGTATAAAGCAAATTTTCATCCATATCTTTTATCCTTTTAAAGTCTATTAAAGAACAGAAATGTTTATCTTTAGAAGAAGTATAGATACTTCTAGATAAAATTAAATCTTTAGTTGAAAAAAATTTATTCGAGTTATTATTTTTTTGGATAGTAGGTAACAATTGATTGAATAAACTTAATTTTAAATCTAACATATCTATATCATCTATTTTACCTAAATCAAAAATATAAGTTTTTGAGTATGTTTCTAATTCTATTATTTCAGTAGTATTGTTATCTATGTTTAATTTTGATTTTGATGTAATTAATAAATATTTTTTATACTTTATTACATTTATATTTTCGAATAAGTTGTACAGTACATTTTCTAAAGTACAATAATCTAAATTTTGTTGATATACTAAGTAATAATAATTGTTTAGGATTATATTTATACGCTCTTTTTCAATTTCAATTACATACAAGGAGTTATTGAAAGTTATTAATTCTTGATTTTCTTTTAAATCTTCATTTTTATATTCAAAAATATTTATCTTTTTATTAATCTCTTTTTCTATAAAATCTACAAGATCCCTCATTATGATATTCCCCCTGAAACTATCAAGTTTTGTTTTAACTATATAAAGTTCTAACTATATAAAAAAGTAAGGTAAAACCTTACTTTTAATATATCATTATTTTAATTTATTTTCATTAATTTAGAAATTAAGAGAAGTAAATTATATTATTGTAGCTTCAGTTTCTTTATCGAAGATGTGAAGATGTTCCTTATCCATAGCTAATTTTATCTTATCACCATATTTTACTCTATATCTACCATCAAATCTTGCAGTAATATTAGCTTCACCTAATTTTAAATAAGCATATATTTCTGCACCCATAAGTTCACTTAGCTCAACTTCTGCTTCAAATACAGTATCCAAGCTATTATCTATAAATAAGTCTTCTATATGTATATCTTCAGGTCTTATACCTAATACAACTTCTTTTCCTATATATTTATTATTTACTAAGGACTGGCATTTACCTTTGCTTAAATGGATATTCATTTCATTATTTACTGCATATAATTCTCCATTTTTCTCTTCAATTCTTACATCTATGAAGTTCATTTGAGGAGCACCTATAAATCCTGCAACGAACATATTAGATGGGTTATTATATATTTCTTGAGGAGTAGCTATTTGTTGTACTACGCCATCTTTCATAACAACTATCCTATCAGCCATGGTCATAGCTTCTACTTGATCATGTGTTACATATATAAAAGTAGTTCCAAGAGATTTATGTAATTTGCTTATTTCAGTTCTCATTGATGTCCTAAGTTTAGCATCTAAGTTTGATAAGGGTTCATCCATTAAAAAGACTTGTGGATTTCTTACTATAGCACGTCCTAGCGCAACTCTTTGTCTTTGACCACCGGATAAAGCTTTTGGTTTTCTATCTAATACTTTTTCAAGATCTAGTATTCTGGCAGCCTCCTTAACCTTCTTATCAATTTCATCTTTAGGTAATTTTCTAAGTTTTAGAGCAAATGCCATATTATCATAAACTGAAAGATGAGGATATAAAGCATAGTTTTGAAAAACCATAGCTATATCTCTATCCTTAGGATCAATGTTATTTACTAATCTATCCCCTATATATAATTCTCCAGATGATATTTCCTCAAGTCCTGCAATCATTCTTAAAGTAGTTGATTTACCACATCCTGATGGTCCAACCAATACTACGAACTCTTTATCTTGTATATCGATATTTACATTTTTAACAGCATTAAATCCATTACTGTATGATTTACAAATATTTGTTAATGTTACTTTAGACATTTTTTATTCCCCCCTGATAATTGATTATTTACTATAATTAAATAGTAAATTGAAAATATACTCTATGCAACGTATATAATAACTAAAAATATTTGTACAATTTGCATAAAATTAGTAGCTTAATTAAAAGAGGATAAACTTATATTAAATATATTCAATGATTTATAAAAAAATAATAAATAATATGTTTAGATTAATATGACCCGGGTATATATGTACTATCTTAATAAATAGTAAATAAGATATAAGTATTACATTGGAATATATATAGTTAAATTTAAAATTTAGGAGGAGAATAAGATTATGAAAAAATTTGTATGTGTAGTATGTGGATATATACATGAAGGAGAAAGTGCACCAGAAGTATGTCCAGTATGTAAAGTTGGAGCTGATAAATTTGAAGAAATGTCAGGAGAAATGAAATGGGCTGATGAGCATAGAATAGGTGTAGCTCAAGGTGTAGATGAAGAAATAATAGAAGGATTAAGAGCTAACTTCGTTGGAGAATGCACAGAAGTAGGAATGTACTTAGCGATGAGTAGACAGGCAGACAGAGAAGGATACCCAGAAGTTGCAGAAGCTTACAAGAGAATAGCTTTCGAAGAGGCAGAACATGCTGCTAAATTTGCAGAATTATTAGGAGAAGTAGTTGTAGCTGACACTAAAGAAAACTTAAGAGTAAGAGTTGAAGCAGAATATGGAGCAACTGATGGAAAATTAAAATTAGCTAAAAAAGCTAAAGAGTTAGGCCTTGATGCTATACATGACACAGTTCATGAAATGTGTAAAGATGAAGCAAGACATGGTAAAGCATTCTTAGGATTATTAGAAAGACATTTTGGTAAGCAAAACTAGTAATAAGCTTTTATTTATATAAATTTAATTAAACATTTTTAAAACCTTAAGATATTACAATTTCTTAAGGTTTTTTGAATTTATGAGAGTGAGGAAAATATATGAGTAGAAAAAATACTAATAAATAATTGTAGTCATATATTTGATTATTAAGTATATTTTGTTTTAGTATTTTGTAAGATAATTAATTTATAAAAAATAATAAAAAAATTGTTTAATGTAAAAATTCACGGGTATATATTTACTATCTTAAAAAGTAGAAAACAAAAATTTGTTGGAATTATATATAATTTAAAAATTAGGAGGAGAATAAGATTATGAAGAAGTTTGTATGTGTAATATGTGGATATATACATGAAGGAGAAAGTGCACCAGAAGTATGTCCAGTATGTAAAGTTGGAGCTGATAAGTTTGAAGAAATGTCAGGAGAATTAAAATGGGCTGATGAGCATAGAATAGGTGTAGCTCAAGGTGTAGATGAAGAAATAATAGAAGGATTAAGAGCTAATTTCGTTGGAGAATGTACAGAAGTAGGTATGTACTTAGCAATGAGCCGTCAAGCAGATAGAGAAGGATACCCAGAAGTTGCAGAAGCATATAAGAGAATAGCTTTTGAAGAAGCAGAACATGCTGCTAAGTTTGCAGAATTATTAGGAGAAGTAGTTGTAGCTGATACTAAAGAAAACTTAAGAGTTAGAGTTGAAGCAGAATATGGAGCAACTGATGGAAAATTAAAGTTAGCTAAGAAAGCTAAGGAATTAGGTCTTGACGCTATACATGATACAGTTCATGAAATGTGTAAAGATGAAGCAAGACATGGTAAAGCATTCTTAGGATTATTAGAAAGACACTTCCAAAAATAATATAAATTTGTTCAAAAAGGAGTATTTCAACTTGAAATACTCCTTTTTTATATAAACTAAAGAAGTAAGACTTCCTTTAGCTCAAAAGACAATGTTATAACATATGTAGGAATTGTATGAAATAAAATTTTACTTATATATTGCTTTAATAGGATCTAATTTAGAAGCTTTAAATGCAGGAACTATTCCAAATATTATACCTACTAAAATGGTTGTTAAACTAGCAAATAAAATACTATTTAGGTTAAGTATTGATTTAAATGGGAGATAATTATCTATGTATTTAGTTGTAATAAGTCCAACTATAATACCCAATATACCTCCAATTAAAGTTATAAATACACTTTCAATTAAAAATTGGATTAAAATAGATCTAGGTTTAGCACCAATAGCTCTTCTTATACCTATTTCTCTTTGTCTTTCCATAACAGACACATACATTACATTCATAACACCTATTCCACCTACAAATAGAGAAATAAATGTTATTAATATTACAACTTTATTAATACTAGAAGTAATACTTTCAAGTTCATACATCTGAGCTTCAGCCTGATATGATAGATCTTCTGCAAGATAACGTCCTTCTATGTTAGGATGAAGCTCATTTAATCTTTCGATGACTTTATTAGTAACTTCAAAAACATCGTAGTTTTTAGAAGCAACCACATCTAAGGCATATATCTCAGTTGTATTATCATATTGTTTTGAGAGCTTTTCAAATGCCTTATTAGGCATGTAAGAAGTAGGCATATAATAAAAGTCATCATAATTAATATCACTTACTTCTTCATTCATATTAACTGATTCATCAAGTACACCTATTACCTCAAATATATAACCACCTATGGTTATTCCACGTCCTATGGCATTTTCAGGAGAATCAAACAACTCACTTGCATTTTGTAGAGTAATCATAACCACATCTCTATTTTCATCATCTAAAGAAAAGCTTCTGCCAAATAAAGCGGATATATTTGATTCATCTTTTATTGGTGATACATCAATATAAGTCATTTTTTTATCAAAATAAGCATCGAAAGAATAAATTATATTTTCATCAATACCACTGTTAGAAGGTCCTATTTTTTCTACACCTTCAATAAATGAAAGCTCTTCAAGGTCTTTATAAGCAAATGGAGATAGGAATATATTAAACTCATCCATATATGTATTTGAAGATTCAAAGTTTATAGTAGCTTTATTAGGGCCTACATTATTAACTGCTTTATTTACTTCTTCTTTAAGTCCATTTCCTATTGAGCTTATTAATATAACTAATGTTATACCTATAATAATCCAAATTAATGCCATAATAACACGTAATTTATGTCCTTTTATATTTACTAATGCATTTTTTATTAAATTCATACAGGTACCTCCGATGAAATGAATGAACCATCTTTTAGAGTTATAACCCTTGTTGCATATTTAGTTAAATCTTGGTCATGAGTAACCATGATAATAGTTTTTCCATTATCATTTAGCTCTTTTAATAACTTCATTATTTCCTCACTAGTTTCGCTATCTAAAGCCCCAGTAGGTTCATCAGCAAATATTATTTGAGGGTTGTTAACTAAAGCTCTAGCAATTGCTATACGTTGTTGTTGTCCACCTGAAAGTTGAAGTGGAAATTGATTAATCTTATCTAAAAGTCCTACTGATGAAAGACTTTTTTCAATTATAGATTTATTTTTTTTTCTATTAGACTCTTTACTATAAATTAATGGTAATTCTACATTTTTGTATATGTTTAATGTTTCTATTAAGTTAAACTGTTGAAAAATAAATCCTATATTTTCATTTCTAAAAACAGAGCGTTGATTTTCTGAAAGTTTACTTACATCTTCGTTATTAAAAATGTATTCTCCATCATCAAACTTATCTAAAAAACCAAGTATATTAAGCAAGGTTGTTTTACCACTACCTGATTTTCCCATAATCATTACAAATTCACCTTTTAGAATATTTAAATCTAAGCTTTTTAAAATTTGCACTTTTTCTTTCCCTACTTTATAGTATTTATTTATATTTTTTAGTTTTATTATGCTAGACAACTTATATTTCACCTTCTAAATTATTATCATTAATATTAGATTCACTATTATTTATATTTCCATAGTTTGATATAGATTGACCTTCTTGCATTTCTTTAGTAGGGTTTTTTATAATAATATCATTTTCTTTTAATCCAGATTTTACTACTGCAAACTCTTCAGTTTGACTGTCTATTTCGATTACTTGTTTTTTTAATACTCCATCTAAATCTTTAAAAACATAAGAGGTATCTTCAGATTTCAATATTGATGAAAGTGGTATTTTAGTATAAGTATTATCTAACTTAATAGATGCCTGAACGTGAAATCCGTTGATTAATCCTTCTTGACTATCAAAAGTAATATTTATATCGTAATATGATAAGCTAGATTGTTGTTGATATTCATCAGATGAGTTGCTTGTAGGTCGTTCTGATATAAAGCTAATTCTACCCATTAATTCCTGATTAGTTGAAAATACTAATACCTTAGCTGTTTGATCAATTTTTATTTTAGCCAAATCTTGCTCACTAGCTTTTCCTTGCATGTAAAATTCATTAGTTTGAAGAGTCATTAGTGAGCTAGATTCTTCTGAATCTTGATTTAAAAATACTTTACCCTCAAAAGGAGCATAAATTTTTGTGTATGCTTTTTCATTTAAAGCTTTAATTTGAGAATTTAGTTTGTCTATTTCCAAACTAATTGAAGGATCATCATAATCCTGAGATGAATTTAAATGAGAAAGTTGTAATTTTAACTCACTTATTTCATCTATTATAGATTGATTTTTACAAGTATACAGTATAGCTCCTTTTTTTATTGATTGACCATTTTTTACTTTTATGTCAACTATTTCTTCATCTGCTGACAAAGTAAAGTCTTTTGAATCTTTAGGAATTACAATACCGTTAATGAATACCTTTTCACTTTCTGGAATAATATAGGTTTCTATATAAGATTCAGCCTCAGCGTTATCAACATTATTATGAGAATATTTATTAAAAGCATAAATACCTATAATAATAAGTATAACAATAGTTATTACAATAAAAATACTAGATTTTTTGTTTTTTAATTTCTCTTTAAACGACATATATTCACCCCTTATTATATTAAATACCTCTATAAAATTATAGAGGTATTTAATATAATAAGTCAAAACTAATTGAAAATATTAATAAATTGTAACTTTTAAAAGAAATCACTGCCTATTTTTAAGCGGTGATTTCTATTGTTGTAGAAGGTATATTTTCTAAATTTTTGTATAGTACATATCTTATAATTCCGTCTTCATTTTCTTTTTCAAGTTTAATTTCAAATCCTAAATTTAAGATTGTATTTAGGCTATATATATTTTGTGAGTTAACAACTGTTACGATATTTTTAATACCTTTTTTTATAGATAAATCTATTCTAGTTTCTAATAGTGTACGGTGTAGAGCATTTCCACGGTAAAATGGATCAACCATAACAAATCCAGAAATAAAAGTATTTTCTATTTCATATTCATTCATACCTATTTCAATAAGCATATCTTTATATTCACCTTGTGGAGCTTCACATAAAGCAGAAGCTACTAAGGTATCTTCTATATAACATCCAACAATAAAACCATTTTTATCTAAAACACCTTGCAAATAATCTACATCACGAGACTTTAGCCAACTTTTATTGTCCATAGAGCTATTTACTCTATTGAATAAATTAATAACGTCCTCAAATTTATCTTTAGTTATATAACAAATATTACCTAATAAATTTTCGCAAGGATTCCCATTAAATTTAGATAATTGTATAGATTTTATCAATTAAGCACCTCCAAATCTCATAGGATATAACCCCATGAAGTAATTTATATAAAAATAGGTATGTAACCTAGGCATATACTTTATATAGTGTATATGTTTTCTAAAAATAAGTATAAGATATTATAACATAAACTTAAGAAAATTAAAGTGTAAAAAGTCGTTTTTTATCGAAAAAATAATAGAATTTAAATTTAAAATACAAAAATAGGAAAACGATTTGAAAAAAGGTAAGAAAAAAAGACTTAGAAGTCTAAGTCTTAAAAAATTTAGAGAATAATATAAATTAATCTTGGTAATTTGCAATAGCATTACTAGCTGCAAAAACAGCTTCTTTAACGAAGGTCATTGTATTTTCTATTTGATATTTATTATTTTGCTTTTCTACATTTTTTAAAGCATGATTTAAACAACTTTGAGCACTTTGAAGTTGAGCAAATGCATCTTTTAATTCATCTTTAGCGTTTTTCATAAATTACCTCCATATTTAATACGTAAAATATACTCAATAAAAGTATTTGCATTATAAAAATATATATACATTTTCTATGTAATACTTAAGGTAGAATATAAAATTATTAATAGGAAAATATAAATATAAATTAAAAAATAAGGAGTAAAATATGGTTAAATATAGAAAATTATCTCGTTTAATTTATATATGCCTTATTATGTTTTTTTTATTAGGCATAGGTAAAGGGTATGATAATAAAAGTGAAAAGATATTTAATAATATAAAAATCCAGGGTATAGATGTAGGTGGTATGAATTATAATGAAGCATTAAATGAAATAAATAAGTATTATAAGGTTAAACCTATAGGTATAAGTTATGAAGATAAAAAATGGACTATATATCCAGAAGAGATTAGTCTAGATTATAATATAGATAAATCTTTAAAAGAGGCATATAAGTATACTAATAGCAATGATAACTTAGAAAATTTAAAAAGGAAAATAGGATTAACTTTTAATAAAAATTATAATATAAAGTTAAATGCTACTTATAATGAAATAAAGTTAAGTGAAATAATAGAATCTATATGTAAAGAGATAGATGTAGATGTAACACAAGCCAATTTTGAAATAAAAGGATATGGAGAAATTGTTAGAACACCTTCTAAAGAAGGTAAAGAGGTAGATGTGATAAAGCTCAAAGAAGAAATATACAATATGATTAATAATAAAAATATAAAAGATTTAAATCTTCCAGTAAAAATAGTTAAACCTACTATAACAACTGAAGATGTAGAGTCAATAAATACCGTATTAGGTCAATTTAGTACATCTTTTAATGACAGTAGTTCTAGAGGAAATAATATTCATGTTGCAGGAGAAAGTACAAGTGGAAAATTAATAATGCCAAAAGATATATTTTCATATAATAAGGCTACAGGAGCAAGAACTTGGGTTAATGGATATAAAACAGCAAAAGTTATAGTAGGAGGAAAGTTTGTAAATGGTGAAGGTGGAGGTGTATGTCAAGTATCTACAACTATTTATAATGCAGCATTATTAGCGGGTGTAGGTATAGAAGAAGTTCATAATCATACAATACAGTCAAGGTATGTACCAAGGGGAAGGGATGCTAGTGTTTCATATGGATATACAGATTTAAAATTAAAAAATACTTTTGCACATCCTATATATATTTATAATATAGTAGGAAATGGTTCAATAACATCTAGAATCTACGGGTGTAAAGATGATAGACAAAAGTTATATATAAAAACTGAAGAAAAGCATGAGAAAGATAGCATTTTAGTAAAAACATACAGAATATATTTAGATGAAGAAAATAATAAAATTATAGAAGAACTTATAGCAACTAGTAAATATAAAATTAAATAAAATATAAATAAGTCCAAAATTTTTAGATCTAATAACTATATATATCACTTATGCCTAAGATATTCGATGAAAATTTTTTATTAAATTTTGAAGCAGACTCTAATATAGGATTTTTATAAAATGAATACAATAATTAATCATTAGAAATAATAAGTATATAAATTATTTCGGAGGTTAATTAACTATGGAAAAGAAATTATTATATATAAGTGTAAATTCAAAACCTGAAAATATGTCAGCCAGTAAAACTGTTGCTAGAGATTTTATAAATAAATTTTTAGAAAAGCATAAAGATTTTAAAGTTGAAGAAGTAGATTTATATAAAGAGCATATTCCAAGATTAGAGTACCAATATTTTGAAGGAAGAAATGCAGTTATAAAAGAAGAAGATGCAAAAAAATTAAATGATAAGGACCAAAGAGAGATACAAAAGATAAGAGATTTATGTGATCAATTTATTAGTGCTCAAGTATATGTTATTGCATCACCAATGTGGAGTTTATCATTTCCAGCACCACTAAAAGAGTATATAGATTGTATAGTTCAAGTTGGTAAAACTATTGAGTTTGAAAATAATAAACCAAAGGGATTACTTTCAAATCAAAATAGAACATTAATCTATATACAATCATCAGGAGGACATATTCCTTGGTTATTGGATCCTATAATGGATAAAGGGGAAAATTATATCGCAAGTATAATGAAAACTTTAGGTATAAAAAAAGTAAAAGAGTTAATGATAGATGGAACTGGAACTACAGAAAAAGAAAGAAAAGATGCTATAAATAAAGCAACATCTAAAATTGAAAATATTATAGAAGATATAAATATATAAATAAATTTTTTAGGACAAGCAATTTAAGATGACATTATTAATAAATAATATTAACTATATTTTAAGCCGTACACCTATATTCTTAGGTGTGCGGTTATTTTATTGTTATTTAATTGATTAATCAGTATATAAATGTAAAAGTATACAGAATTTAACCATAAATAATAGCAATTAAAATCTATAAAAGATGAAAATTGATTAATACTATTAGTAAGAAATAATTTATAACTTTTATTTAAGCCAAGTGACTATATACAATAATATGTAAAATACATTAAGGCAACAGAGAAAGGGGAGGGAGGCTATGATAAAAGGTAAAAGAAATAAATTTAAATTCTTCCTAGTATTTTTTATAGCTATATTAGGGGTAAGTACAATGTTTAGGTTTAGCTATGCTAATAATTATAAATCGAAAAGCGATTGTAAAGTAGCGTACATAACAATAGATGATGGACCATCTAAATATACAGAGGAAATTTTAGATGTTCTAAATAAATATAATGCTAAGGCTACTTTTTTTATGATAGATGAAAATATGAGGACATATCCTAATGCTGTAAAAATGATTATAGAAAGAGGAAATACACCTGGCTTTCATAGTGTTAGCCATGATATTAATAGATTATATAAAACTAATAAATCAGCCAAAGAAGAGTTTGATATAAACAAGAAAACTTTATTAGAATTAACGGGAATTGAATCTAATATAGTTAGATTACCATACGGTAGTAAACCGTATACACCATATAAAAGCTATGAAAATATAGTAGAAGCTGGTTATAAAATGTGGGATTGGGATATTGATACAGAGGATTGGAAGTCAAGTTCTGAAAAAGTAGTTCAAAATGTTAAGATGTATTCAAAAGGAAAAGATAATATAGTTATATTAATTCATGAAAGAAAGCAAACTGCAAAGTCTTTAGAAGAGATTTTAAAATATTTGACTAGTGAAGGATATGTATTTGTACCAATTGATGAAAATGAGATACCACAAAACTATTGGTTAAAGAATTTAAAATAAAACTGCAGAATATTAAAATAGAATGTTAAAATTTAAAATATTTTGACATTCTATTTTATTTTAAATGTAGTGATTATTTAGAATAAAATGATATAATTATATAGATATTATATAGATTTTAGGAGGAGAGATGAAGGATAGGGTTGATTTAACAAGTGGTAGTATAAGTGATAAATTAATTAAGTTAGCTTTGCCAATTATGGGGACCTCATTTATTCAAATGGCATATAATTTAACCGATATGATATGGGTAGGAAAAGTTGGAAGTAATGCAGTTGCTGCTGTAGGAACTGCAGGATTTTATCCATGGCTTGCTATGGCATTTATAATGATTTCTAGAATAGGCGGAGAAGTAAAGGTAGCTCAAAGTATAGGGGAGAATAATTTAAATAAAACAAAATCCTTTATTAAAGCAGCAATAGAGATAAACATTATATTAGCAATAATATATTCAATTATAGTTATTATATTTAATAAAGGTCTAGTAGATATATTTAAATTAGGCGATGAAGAAGTAATATCTATGTCAAGACAATATTTAGTTATTGTGGCTAGTGGATTTGTATTTTATTTTATAAATCCTGTATTAACATCTATATTTAATGGAATTGGGAATAGTAAAACACCATTTATGATAAATACTATAGGATTGATTGCTAACATTATACTAGATCCGATTTTAATATTTGGGTGGTTTGGATTCCAAAAACTTGGAGTTGCGGGAGCTGCTATAGCAACTATAACAGCTCAGATGGTAGTAACATTGACTTTTTTAATTAAGATAATAAAATCTAAAGATGAGTATTTTAAAGTGAAATTATTTAGAAATATTGAATTTGATTCTTATAAGGTATTATATAAATTAGGATTACCTGTGGCAATTCAAAATGGTATGTTTACATTATTCTCAATGGCGATAGGTGTAATTGTTGCATCATTTGGTCCTGTAGCAATAGCTGCACAAAAGGTTGGATCTCAGATAGAATCTATATCATGGATGACAGCTGATGGTTTATCTGTTGCATTAGCTACATTTGTAGGACAAAATTATGGTGCTGAAAATTATGACAGAATAAAGAAAAGTTGTAAAATAGGAATTATAACTTCTTTAGGTTTAGGAATTATAACTACAATAATATTAGTATTTTTAGGTAAAAATATATTCTCATTATTTATAGATGAAAGTGATGCCATTATAAAAGGTGGCATGTATCTAAAGATACTAGGGTATTCACAGTTGTTTATGTGTTTAGAAATAATTATAAGTGGTATCTTTAAAGGTTTAGGAAGAACTTATATATCTTCAATTATAGTTACGATATTAACAGGGGCTAGAATTCCAATGGCATACCTTTTATCAAAATCTAATATTTTAGGTATTAATGGTATTTGGTGGAGTATAAGTCTAAGTAGTATACTAAAGGGAATAGTACTTATGAGTGTATTTATTATTTTAATTAAAACCAATAAATTGTATTTACATAGTAAAAAATCTATAAGCTTTAAAGAAGAGTATGCTTCTTCCTCAGAAGAAGAATAAAGTTAGATATACAAATATTACTAAATTGAATAGTATATATTTTATATGTAAATAATTAATAAATATGTAAAATAAAGGAGGTATTTATATGGGAAAATTTCCGAATAGAGATGAATCATTAGCTTTATTAAATGAGTATAATAAAGAAGAACATTTAATAAAGCATGCATTAAGTGTAGAAGGTGTTATGAAGTACTTTGCAAGACTTTATAATGAAGATGAAGAAAAGTGGGGAATAGTTGGACTACTGCATGATTTAGATTATGGTATGTATCCAGATGAGCATTGTAGCAAAGTTATTGAAATTATGGAAGAAAAAAAATTAGATAAAGATTTAATTAGAGCTGTAGTAAGTCATGGGTATGGACTTGTATGTGATGTAAAACCAGAGAGCAACATGGAGAAGGTTCTATATACAGTAGATGAATTGACAGGTCTAATAAGTGCAACTGCTATAATGAGACCATCAAAAAGTGTTATGGACTTAGAGTTAAAATCTGTTAAGAAAAAGTTCAAATCTAAGGGATTTGCAGAAGGTGTAAATAGAGAAGTAATAAAAAATGGAGCAGAAATGCTAGGCATGAATCTAGATGATGTAATAAATAATACTATACTTGGTATGAGAGAAGTTGCAGAAGATATTGGTCTTAAAGGTAATTTATAAAATATTATAATATAAAATAAAAACATAAGAATAGCTACTTAAAAGTTAAATGTTCTAACTTATAAAGTAGCTATTTTTATTTAAGAATAAATATCAAATATAATATGTAAATTAATATAATTTTTCTATTTTTTCATTAAATTTTTTATAAACTTCTATCATAAAAGGTTCTGTTGAATATTTATCAACATCTTTGATAGGAATCCACTTAACACCTTTAGTTTCATCTTCATTAACGATAAGTTCTTCATTTTCATCTGCTTCTAGAAGATAAGCAACAGATAAATGCAAATGAGAAGATACATAATTACCTTTTTTGATATGTCCATCTACTGTAAGAACATCCAAAGATAATATATCTTTAGAAATTGGATTTATATTTTTAAGACCAGTTTCTTCTTGGGCTTCTTTAATGGCAACTTTAAGTAAATCACTGTCTCCATCAGCATGACCACCAGTCCATGACCATGAATTATAAATTTTATGAAAAATCATTAAAGTTTTATCTCTAGTTTTATTAACTATATATCCAGAGCTAGTTATATGTGCTAAAGTATTTTCTCTAGTTAGTATATCTTGAAATTTATTTATACAATTTAAAATTAATTCTTTATCAGCTGTTTCTTGCTCATTATAAGGGGTATAAGATTTTATATCATTTATGTAACTCATATCTGCTCCTTTCAAATAACAAAATATAAATTTTTGTAATAATTGTTTTACATATTAATAGTACTATAATTATAAATAATTAGCTACAATGATATAATGAAGTATAAATATTAACATATAAATAATAATATAATTAAACTACATAATTTAAAATCTAAAAAGGAGAGTTGAGATGATTTTTGATTTTTTGACAAGTAAATTAATAAAAAATAGCGAAAATGTATACGATGAACAAGTAAGAAATAAGTTTGTATATGTGGCTGGGATAATTGGAATTATATCTAACTTAGCTTTATCTATAGTCAAAATTTTTGTAGGATTTATAACTAGTAGTGTATCCATTACGGCAGATGGGTTTAATAACTTATCTGATATGGCATCATCTGCAATAACTATAATAGGACTTAAATTAGCAAGTAGACCAGCAGATAAAGAGCATCCATTTGGACATGGTAGAATGGAATACTTATCAGCACTTATTGTTGCATTTATGGTAATGTTAGTAGGGATTCAATTTATAAAATCATCAATTGAAAGGATTATTAATCCAGTTGCAATTAAATTTGAATTAATACCTTTTATATTATTATTATTATCTGTATTAGTTAAGATATGGTTAAGTACATTTAATAAATCTATAGGAAATAAAATTAATTCCTCGGCATTAAAAGCAGCTGCAGTAGACGCTATGGGGGATGTATTTACCTCTAGTTGTGTATTAATATCTTTTCTTGCATCTAAATTTACAACAATTCCAATTGATGGTTACGTGGGTCTTATAGTATCAGTAGCAATATTATATGCAGGATTTTCTTTAGTAAAGGATACAGTTAGTCCATTACTTGGAGAAGCACCAGATGAAGAACTAGTCAATGCCATCAAAGAAGGTGTGATGTCATATGATAATATAATTGGTGTTCATGACTTAATAATACATAATTATGGAGTAGGAAGATGTATGGCTTCTATTCATGCAGAGATTCCATCGAATATAGATATTGTTACAATTCATAATATTATAGATACAGCAGAAAGAGAGATTTCAGAAAAACTAAATATTTATCTAGTAATTCATATGGACCCTATGTGTATACATTGTGATAGAGTTAAAGATGAAATGAGTATGGTTGAAAAGATTATATCTAAATATGAAAATATAAAATCTATGCATGATTTTAGGAGAACTGAAGGAGAAGATAAAGTAAATTTAATTTTTGATTTAGTAGTTGATGCACACTATGTAACTACAAAAGAAGATGAAGAAGAAATAAAAAATACTGTATCTAGAGAAATAAAAATATTAAAGCCTGATTATAATTGCATAATAACTATAGATAAAGAATTTTAAGATAAAATGATTTTAACTTAAAAACATCAAAAAGGTTACAATATAAATAAAATATTCTAATAAATAGAAATATAATGTATAATTATTGAATATTTAAAATTTCATCAAAGAAAGGTGTTGACTTATAATGAATATATGTATAATTGGAGCAGGAAATATAGGAACATACTTGGCAGCTTATATATCAATGAAAAAAGATTGCAAGGTATGGATACATACTTCAAAACCACATTTATTTACAGATGAATTAGTTTTAATTGAAGAAGAAAAAAATTTGGAACACAAAATAAAGTTACACTGTGTTACAGATAGCTTAGAAGAATGCGTTAAGAATGCTGATTATATATTAATAACACATCCATCTTTTTTAATTGAAAAAACTATTGGACAAATAAGTAAATATGTAAAGCCAAATACAATTATAGGAATGATACCAGGCTTTGGAGGAAAAGAGTATTTTGCAGAAAAATTAATTGAAAAAGGTTGCGTATTTTTTGGAACACAAAGAGTGCCTTCAATAATTAGACTTGAGAAATATGGAGAGTGTGTTGCTCTTAAAGAAAAAAATCCATTTATGAAGATAAGCGCTATACCAAGTAAATATACAAATGAAATTTGCAGAGTAATGACTGATCTAATAGATATACCTTGTGAGGTTATAGACAACTACTTAGCTATAACTTTATCACCATCAAACCCTATAATGCATCCATCAAGATTATATGAATTATTTAAAGATTATAAACATAATGAAACTATTTATGATAAAAATCCATTATTTTATGAAGAGTGGGGAGATGAAGCTTCAAAAACGCTACTTGAGTTAGATGAAGAATTAGGTAAAGTATTTGAATCTCTAAATGAATTTAAAGATTTTGATGAAAATAGTATAGAGAAAATAAAGATTCGATTTGAAACGGAAGATCCAAGTATATTAAGCAATAAAATAAGAACAGCTCCAGGTTTTAAAGGAATCGGTTCTCCGATAGTTAAATGTGAAGGTGGATATATACCAGATTTAAGTTCTAGATATTTTATTGAAGATATTGAGTTTGGATTATGTATAATTAAAGCATTTGCAGAACTTTGCAATTTAAACACTCCGAAACTTGATGAAGTAATAGTATGGTCACAAAATTTATTAAACAAAGAATACTTAGTTGATAATAAACTTATAGGTAAAGATTCTAAAAAATTATTAATACCTCAAAATATAGGAATTAATAGTAAAAAAGAGCTAATTGATTTTTATAAAAATTTATAAACTATTAAAAAATCCAAAATTGATTAAGAAAAATAAAATCAATTTTGGATTTTTACTTTTATATATGACAAAAAAATATCAAAAAAATACACTAGTATACTTGTATTATTGATAAAAATATGATAAAGTATATTTAAAGATATTAAGACAATACTTAGGGGTGAATTATAATGATGGTAAACTTAAAAGCAAAACCTTATAATCTTGATGATGAAGCTATAAAATGGGTACAAGAAACGATAGCTAATATGTCTATAGAAGAAAAAATAGGACAATTATTCATAAACATGGGTGCTAGCCGTGATAAAGAATATTTAACAGGAGTATTAGATAATTATCATATAGCTGGTGTTCGTTATAATCCAGGAACAGCAGAAGAAGTATATGAACAAAATAAAATATTACAAGAAAACA
The DNA here is from genome assembly GCF_012317385.1 of Romboutsia sp. CE17. Classification (GTDB taxonomy): domain Bacteria; phylum Bacillota; class Clostridia; order Peptostreptococcales; family Peptostreptococcaceae; genus Romboutsia_E. The sequence continues at coordinate 1,596,072 of NZ_CP051144.1, read as the reverse complement.
GTAAAATACCACTATTAATAGCTGCTAACACAGAAGCTGGTGGTAATGGTGCTTGTACAGATGGTACTTACATAGGAAATGAAGTAAAAATAGCTGCTACAAATGATAAGAGATATGCATATGAAATGGGAAGAGTTTCAGGTGTTGAAGCGGCAGCAATAGGATGTAACTGGAGTTTTGCTCCAATCGTTGATATAAATAGAAACTGGAGAAATCCAATAATATCAACTCGTACTTGGTCAGAAGATGTTGATCAAACATTAGAATTATCATTAGAGTACATGAGAGGTATAATGGAAAGTGGTATAGCACCAGCTGCTAAGCATTTCCCTGGTGATGGTATAGATGAGAGAGATCAACATTTATCATTTGCTCCAAACTGGTTATCAGTAGAAGAGTGGGATGCTACATTTGGAAAAGTATATAGCGGATTATTTGAAGCAGGTCTTCCATCAATAATGGCAGGACATATATCTTTACCAAATTATGTTCTTCACTTCAACCCAGAAGCAACAGTACAAGAGCAAATATTACCTGCAACTTTAAATAAATACATATTAACAGATTTATTACGTGGACAAATGGGATTCAATGGTTTAGTTGTAACTGATGCATCTCACATGGTTGCTATGACTTCTGCTATGAAGCGTAGTGAAATGTTACCAACTGCGATAGCTGCTGGTTCTGACTTATTCTTATTCTTCAATGATCCAGATGAAGACTTCAAGTGGATGATGGAAGGATACGAAAATGGAATAATAACTGATGAAAGATTAGAAGAAGCTTTAACTAGAATATTAGGAACAAAAGCTGCTTTAGGTCTTCATAAAAAAGCTAAAACAGAAATATTAATGCCAAAAGAAGAAGCTATGGCTAAAATAGGATTAGAAGAAAATAAAGCTATAGCATTAGAAGTTGCTGACAAAGCTATAACATTAGTTAAAAATACTGAAGATATATTCCCAATATCAGTTGAAAAGCATAAGAGAGTTTTACTTGTTGACGTAAAAGGTGTTGAAGGTGGATTTGGAGCATTAATAGGTGCTCAAGGACCAAAGCCAACTGAAGTATTAAAAGCTCAATTAGAGGAAGAAGGATTCGAAGTTACTATATGGGAATCACCAATAGATAAAATAATGAAACTTCCAGCTGAAGAAAGAAGACAAGCTATAGGTAATATATATGCTGCTAAGAGACCAATATCTGAGTTAACTGATAATTATGATTTAATAATAAATGTTGCTGTTGTTAACCCAAATACAGATCAACGTATACAATGGCCACCAGCTAAAGGTACTCCAGATATACCATTCTATGTAAATGAAGTACCAACTATATTTGTATCAGTACAGTGTCCATTCCACTTAGCAGATGTACCTCAAGTTAAGACTTACATCAATACTTATGATAATAAAGACTTTACTTTAAAAGCATTAGTTGATAAGATGTTAGGACGTTCTGAATTCAAAGGTGTAAGCCCAGTTGATGCTTACTGTGGATTACTAGACACTAGATATTAATATATAATAAGATATGTATTTTCTTTTAAAATAAAAAATATTCCATAAAAACGAAAAAATGATGAACTTTATTAAGTTCATCATTTTTTATTTTTATAAACTAAAAGAGTACGATATGAATAATAGTAAAATTTCACTTTAATAATATAAATAAAAATGATAAACTTAACAAAAAGCACTAAAGGAGATAGTATATGAAGAAACTAATGATAATAGAAGATTCAGAAGGAATTAGAAATGAATTAACTTCTTTTCTTATAAAATATGGCTATGAAGTAATTGCTCCAGTATCTTTTGAAAATATAATAAATGATATAAGATTATCAAATCCAGATTTAATACTATTAGATATAAACTTACCTGCTTTTGATGGTTTTTATATATGTAGAGAAATAAGAAAAGAGATGAATACTCCTATAATAATAGTGACTAGTAGAAATAGTGAGATTGATGAATTAATGAGTATGAATTTAGGTGCAGATAATTTTATAACTAAGCCTTATAACACTCAAATACTTTTAGCTCATATTAATGCAGTACTTAAGAGAACATATGGAGATAAAGACCATTTAGATTTACTTAGAATTAGAGATTTAGAATTGGACTTATCTAGGGGAACTATAAAAGCATTTGACAATACTTTAGAAATTAGCAAAAATGAACTTAAAATACTTGCTTGTCTTATAAAAAATAAAGAAAAAATAGTAAGTAGAGATACTCTTATGAATTATATGTGGAACTCTGACATTTACATTGATGATAATACTTTATCTGTAAATATAAATAGACTTAGGAAAAAGCTTAATGAAATAGGTCTAAAAGATTATATAGAAACTAAAAGAGGATTGGGATATATGATTAAATGAGTATATTGGAATATTTAAAAGATAAATTATTATTTATTATTATTAATTTAGTATTGTTTATAGTAATACTACTTTTATTAATACCATTAAATATATCACCTTTATTAGTAGTAGCTATCTTTACAGTATGGTTTTTACCATTAAGTACATATATTTTAATGGAATTTTTTAAGCTAAGAAAGTACTACAATGAAATAATTAATATTTGTGATAATTTAGATAAAAAATATTTACTATCAGAGATAATTAATGAACCTAGCTTTATAGAAGGTAAAATATTATATTCTATTTTAAGAGATACTAACCGTTCAATGAGAGAAAATATAAATTATTATAAACAAATAGAAAAAGAGTACGAAGAATATATAGAAATGTGGGTGCATGAAATAAAAACACCGATAGCATCGACTATGCTATTTGCTGAAAATAACTCAGAAAATATTTCTAGGGTTATAAAAGATGATATAAAGAGTATAGAAAATTATGTAGAACAGGTTTTGTATTATTCAAAAATAAATAATGTAAATAAAGATTATATTATAAAGGAATTTAATTTAGAATATGTAGTAAAAAATGTTATTAGAAAAAATGCAAGTTATTGTATTAGTAAGAAAATATCTATTAATATTAATGATTTAAATGAGAGTATATATTCTGATGCTAAATGGGTCGAATTTATAATAAATCAAATTATATCTAACTCCATAAAATATGCATCAAAGCAATCACCTAAAATTAGTATATATTCTAAAAGAAATAAACATAATACGATACTTACAATAGAAGACAATGGAATAGGAATATCAGAAAAAGATATTAGTAGAGTTTTTGAAAAAGGATTCACTGGTGAGAATGGAAGGATCTATGGAAAATCGACAGGTATAGGATTATATATATGTGAAAAGCTGTGCAAAAAACTTGGGCTAAATATTGATATCATATCAAAAATAAATGAAGGGACAAAGGTAAATATAGTTTTTCCACATGATAAAAATAGATATTTATATAAAAATAATCTATCTCAAAATTAATATTTTGGGGTAGATTATTTTTATATTTAAATGTTAAAACCACATAAACTTTAATATTATCTTACTTAAATGTAAGATAATATTAGAGTTTATGTAATTTTATTTCTTTAAAAAAAGTATAAAATAAATCTATATTAATTAGATAAAATAAGTAAAAATGGAATAAGGAGATATATAATGAAAAATATATTAAATGTACAAAGTATAGAGAAGTATTATGGAAATAAAGATAATATAACAAAAGCTATCGACAATATAAGTTTTAAAGTAGATGAAGGCGAATTTGTTGGAATAATGGGACCTAGTGGTAGTGGAAAAACAACATTACTTAACTGTATATCAACCATAGACAATGTATCTAGCGGTAATATAATAATTAATAATCAAGATATAACAAAATTAAAATCTAAAAATCTTGATAAATTTAGACGTAATGAATTAGGATTTATATTCCAAGATTTTAATTTACTAGATACTCTTACAGCTTATGAAAATATAGCTTTAGCATTAACTATAAAAGGTGAAAAATCAGAAAATATAGATAAACTTATAAATGATGTTGCCAATAAATTAGGGATTGAAAATGTACTAAATAAATATCCTTATCAAATGTCAGGAGGACAAAAACAAAGAGTAGCATCAGCTAGAGCTATTATAACTAATCCGTCATTAATCTTAGCTGATGAGCCAACTGGAGCATTGGATTCAAAGTCATCTAGATTATTGCTTGATAGATTTGAATATTTAAATAATAACTTAAAAGCAACAATATTAATGGTAACTCATGATGCCTTTACAGCTAGTTATGCTCACAGGATTTTATTCATAAAAGATGGAAAAATATTTAATGAACTTGTTAAGGGGAATGATAGTAGAAAAGAATTTTTTGATAGGATAATAGATGTAGTAACATTACTTGGAGGTGACGAGGATGTATTCTAAGATTGCTTTAGGTAATGTAAAAAAGAGTTATAAAGACTACAGTATATACTTCCTTACTTTAACTTTAGCAGTTTGTATATTTTACAGTTTTAACTCTATAGAATCTCAAAAAGCTATATTAGAGCTAAATCAAAGTGAATCAGAAAATTTAGACATGATGCTAAAAATAATATCTTATATTTCTGTATTTGTTAGCTGCATATTAGGATGTCTTATTGTTTATGCTAATAATTTTCTAATAAAAAAGCGTAAAAGAGAATTAGGTATATATATGACCTTAGGTATGGGAAAAGGTAAGATATCAAAAATATTAATAATAGAAACTGTATTAGTAGGAATAATCTCGTTAATTGGAGGGATTTTATTAGGAATAGTTTTATCACAAGGTTTATCTATTTTTACAAGTAAGTTATTCGATGTATCTATGAGTGAGTATAAATTTATTTTCTCATCAAAAGCAATGAGCAAAACAATTTTATACTTTGGGTTAATTTTTATATTAGTAACTATATTAAATAGTTTTACAATATCAAAATATAAAATAATAGATTTACTTAACTATTCAAAGAAAAGTGAAGATATAAAAATAAAAAGTTCTATAATATACATTTTTATTTTTATAATAGCAGTACTATGTCTAATAGTAGCATATAAGACTATAATAAATAATGGTTTAGAACTTAATTATAAATTTAGTTTATCTATAATATTAGGGATAATAGGAACAGTATTAGTATTCTTTAGTCTAGCAGGTTTTGGAGTAAATATAATAAAGAAATCCAAAAGTATATACTTTAAGGATCTAAATATATTCATAGTGAAGCAATTAAATAGTAAGATAAACACTAACTTTATTTCTATGTCAGTGATATGCTTAATGTTATTTATAACAATAGTAATGTTATCTACAGGTCTTAGCTTCAAGAATGCTTTAGAGAAAAGTCTAGAAGAAACTACACCATTTGATGCTACAGCAACAATGTATTATGACTCAGAATATCAAAATGACATAGAAAGTACATTAAAAGAATTAAACTTTAATCTAGATGATAATGAGAAATATGCATACTATAATGAATATATAATAAATATATAATAAATGAAACATTATCTAAGAGTTTAGATAAATATATAAATGAAAATCAAAAAAAAGAGCTTTCTAAAGTTGATTCATACAATATATATGCCATAAAAGAATCTGAATATAATAAAGTAATGGAGTTAGAAAATGAAGAAAAAGTAAATTTAAATAATGGTGAAATTTTAATAACATCAAATAATGATAAGGTTATAAAACCATTAAATGATATTCTTAAAGAAAATAATAAAATAGATCTTAATAATAAGGTTTATACAATAAAGAATAATAAGGTAGTAACTGTTTCAACTAGAACAACTAATTTTGCAGATAATTTTATATCAATAATAGTAAAAGATAATAAAATAAATGATTTAAATGCAACCTTAAGTACAAATTATTTGAATATTAACTATAACTCAAATAATAGATATAAATCAGAAGAAAAATTTGATAAATTATTTAAAAGTTTCTTCAATGGTGAAATAAAAAATGATAAAGTTGGTTTTATTATTGGTTATACAAAAGATCAAATATATGCAGGAAATAAAGGTATGACTACTATTTTTATATTTGTAGGTATTTATTTAGGAATAGTATTCTTAATATCAAGTATGGCTGTTTTATCTTTGCAGCAACTATCTGAAGCAAGTGATAGTATAGATAGATATAAATCACTAAAAAGAATTGGAGCAAATGAGAGAATGATAAATAAAACTATATTTATTCAAACTTTATTATACTTTGCATTACCTTTAGTTTTAGCATTTATACATTCTATAGTAGCTATAGATGTTATTAGTGATTTTATATCAGTTTTTGGAAATCCTAATATAGCTACATCATCAATTATAACTGGATTAATATTTATAGTTATATATATGGGATATTTCTATTCAACTTACACAGGATATAAAAATATTATTAAAAATTCATAAATTTAAAAAGGATTATAGAAAATTAAAACTATAATCCTTTTTTGAAACTTTATTTAAATATTTTCATAATATAAGATAAGTAAGCTTGACAACTAGGGGGATTGAAATATGAAAAATATGAATAGAATGCCTATATTAGTTATACCAGGAAAGGGGCATGTTGTTTTGCCTCCATATGGTCCAGGACCAGTAATTCCTCCTGGAAATAATCCTAATCAGCCAGATGTAGACATGAACTTTCCACCAATACCAAGTAAACCTGAAGATAATAATATGTTAATTACTATAAAATCAGTATTTGTTAATAAGTTTATTCAAGTTGGAGTTAATAGCTATTTATATGCAAGAGGGGAGTATTTTAATGATGGGACACCATTTATAATGATACTGCTTGATAGAAATCAAATTAAATTAAGAGCTCAAAGTGGTGGATTCATAAGACTTGATGATAGAGGATTTTTAATTGCAGATACAGATAATAAAGGTGCTTCTATATTTAATGTGTCTAGTGTTAATAAAGGGGAATATGTATTAATGGCTCCGAATGGTTATTATGTGACAGTTAGAGATGAAGATTATATGTTAATAGCAATGTCAGAGAACGAAGGATCTAGAAATATTTTTAAGTTTAGAAAAATTTAATTTTATATAAAGGTATAAGTTAAAAAATTATTATTAGCTTATACCTTTATTAATTAAGTTTATTTTATCAACAAAAAGAATATAAATTAAAGTAGGCCAAAGTGGATATATATGAAGGGAGATATCATATGAAAAGTACTGCTATTATATATCAATCAAAATATGGGAGCACACGAAAATATGCAGAATGGATATATGAAGCAATAGGCGGAGATTTATATAAAAAGTCAGAAATTTCTATAAATAAATTAAAGCAATATGATGTAATTATTTATGGAGGTGGTTTATATCTATGGAAAATATTAGGATTTTCTTTTATAAAAAATAATTATAAATACCTTGAAGGAAAAGAGATAGTTACTTTCTCAGTAGGGGTATCACCGTTTGATACAGGAATAATTTATGAAATAAAAGAAAATAATTTTCCAGAAGAAATGAGATATATTCCTTGTTTTTATCTTAGGGGATCTTTTGATAAGTGTTCTATTACATTAAAGGATAAAATTATAATAAATATCTTAATTAAGATTTTTTATAATGATAAAGAAAATAAGCAATATGAAGAATGGGAAAAATTATTTTTAGATAGTATGAATAGTGGAGGAGATTGGTCATCTAAAGAATATCTAAAACCTATTTTAGACTACATGGATATTATTTATAAAAGATAAAATATTAAAACTACATATAATAATTTATGGAAAATATATACTTTAATTATGTTACAATAGGATTAAATATGTAGTAAACATGTAAAATGGGATGAGGAGATGATAAAACTAATGGGAGAAGATAAAAAAAGAGTTATACAAGAATATGTTCCAGGGAAGCAAGTAACTCTTGCACATATAATTGCTAGTCCAAGAGAAGAGTTATATCAAAAAATAGGATTAGTAGTTGATAAAAGAGAGGCCATTGGAGTATTAACTATAACACCAAGCGAAGCATCTATAATAGCTGCTGATGTAGCTACTAAAGCATCAGGTGTATCTTTAGGGTTTGTAGATAGATTTAGTGGTTCACTGGTAATAACAGGTGACATTAGCTCTGTAGAGTCTGCCTTAAATAAAGTACTAATGATATTAGGAAATACTTTAAATTTTACTACAACAAATATTACGAGGTCATAAAATGAAGAAAATAATATTCATGGGGAAAACGGGTAGTGGGAAAACTACATTATGTCAAAAACTAGATGATTTAGAACTTAAATATAGAAAAACTCAATCTGTCGAAATATATAATGATTCAATTGATACTCCTGGTGAATTTATTGAAAATAGATGGATGTATGCATCACTAGCAACTACTGCAGCGGATGCAAAGGTTATAGCATTAGTATATGATTGTACTCAAGAAGAAAACTATATAGCACCAGGGTTTGCAACAATGTTTTGTAAAGAGGTAATAGGTATTATAACTAAAATATCTAAAGGGGATGAGAAATCTATTAAATTGGCATATGATAGATTAAAACTAGCTGGAGTTAATAGAATTTTTATGATAGATACAATAGACAATTTAGGAATAGATGAATTAGTTGAATATATAAAATCAATTTAAAATTATATTGAAAGTGGAGGAAGTTTCAATGTTAGAAGAAAAGCAAAGATTAATTCAAGAATCTGTTCCTGGAAAACAAGTAACAATTGCTCATATAATAGCTAATCCTAGAGAAGAGCTATATCAAAAGGTTGGACTTGCAGTTAAAAATAGAGGGTCTATAGGAATACTTAATATAACACCAGGTGAAACTGCTATAATAGCAGCAAATATTGCAATAGAATATTCGAAAGTTTCACTTGCTTTTGTAGATAGATTCAGTGGTTCCTTAGTTATTACAGGGGACTTAACATCAGTTGAGTCAGCAATAAATCAAATACTTGTAACTTTGAAGAATACCTTGAATTTTTTTGTTACATCTATAACTAAGTCTTAGATAAATAATTAAAAAATTTAGTTAATGAATTAGTATTTGAAAAGGTATAATAAACTATTTGCTTATTATACCTTTTTAAATAATTATTAGTTATTTTTAATTTGTATGTCTACATAAGATATATCAGTATAATCATTAATTAGATAATGAATAGTATTTTTTATATAATAGCAGTCTTTTTTAGAAAGTTCTGATATAAACTCTGTATTACTGACTTTAACATTATTAATGAACAAGTCGATGGAATTATTACTTTTAAAAATTTCTATAGTTAAATTTAATAATATATTTTTACTTAGGCATTGTATGGAATTCTTTATTTCTAATAAAAGATTGTCTAAGTAATAATGCTTTAATGAAATATTTTTGCTACTTTTACAAGAATCGCAGTATTGATATATTGAATTTGTCTTTGATTTAATTATTATTAAGTTATTACTATTACAAATATTACACAATGTATTCTCGTTAGGCAAATCATACTTACTACTGAATACTGAATTATTATGCACTCTCAAACTATAACCCCCAGTAAAAAATATATTTATAATAATAATTAAATTTAATTATTATTATAAATATATTTTAACATTAGATTAATGAAAATGCCTTAGGTAAATGGTGGGAAAGATATTTTTATATTATTAAATTTATATAATAAAAAAAGAAGCTTAAAGCTTCTTTTCTTTGAATAAATCTATATTAAAAATAAATTATATTCTATTTACGTTAGCAGCTTGAGGACCTCTAGCTCCTTCAACTATTTCAAAGCTAACTGCTTGTCCTTCTTCTAATGTTTTGAATCCTTCACCTTGTATAGCTGAGAAGTGTACGAATACGTCATCTCCACCTTCTACAGATATGAATCCAAATCCTTTTTCGCTGTTAAACCATTTTACTATTCCGTTCATTGTGAACCTCCAAATTATATAAAAAATACAAACCATAAAGAAAAATAAATCATCTCATTTTGTTTGTTAATTTATATTAACATAGAAAAATAATAAATACAAGGCAAATATTAAAAAAAATAAAAAAATTTTAGAAAATTTTAAAATTAATTACTTTATATTAAAGAATGATGATAAGGTTGAAAAATGTAGACATAAAGAGAAAATTGATGTAATATAAAAAAGAATTGGTTATAATAATATTATTAAAGAAGGAGGATTTTATAATGGATGAAAAAGAAGTAGAAAGCGCATTAAATAAAATTCAATCAACAATTCAGAATACAGATACTTCTACTTTAATAGATAAGTTTATAAATTGGGCAGTTGAAAGTGGAGTTAGGTTAATAATAGGCCTTATAATTTTATCTGTAGGATTTAAAATTATAAAGAGGATAGTTAATAGATTTGAAAGGTTTTTAGAAAAAAGAGATGTTGATGTTACTTTAAGACGATTTTTAAAATCATTTTCAATAGGTGGATTAAAAGCTATATTGTTATTACTAGTAGTTACCCTTTTATGGGATATAAAACTTACTGGCCTTGTAGCATTATTTACATCAGCTGGGGTTGCAATAGGTCTCGCACTTCAAGGTAGTTTATCTAATTTTGCAGGCGGTTTTATAATTTTACTACTTAGACCGTTTAGAGTAGGCGATTATATACAAGCTGCTGGATATGAAGGAACTGTTGAACAAATAGGAGTATTTTACACTAGTTTACTTACTATAGATAATAAAGTTGCTCTTATACCTAATGGAACATTATCTAATAATAGCTTAATCAACTTCTCAGCTAAAGAAAGGAGAAGAGTTGATTTAATTTTCAATGTAAGCTATGAAAATGATGTAGTTCAAGTAAGAAAAGTATTAAATGAGATAATATACAAGCATCCGTTAATATTACATGATCCAGAGCCTTTTATAGGAATTGTTGAACATGCTCAAAATTCAATTAATTTTGGTGTAAGAGTTTGGTGTGAAAAAGAAAATTATTGGAGTATATATTATGATTTATTAGAAAAAGTAAAAATTAGATTTGATGAAGAAAATATTACCATACCATATCCGCAGATGGATTTACATGTAAAGCATCACTCTAGTATAAATAGTGATATAAAAACTATGTTAAAATAATATAAAAATTGCCTACATTTATGTAGGTAATTTTTTTTGTAAAAATATAATTTAAAAAATTTATAATGCTATAAAAACGACATTAAACATTTACAAATTTGTAAGAAAAAAGTAAGATACATTTAATTAAAATATTGTATACTTGAGTTATAAACCTAAGAGAAAGTGAGAATAAAGATGGAGTATATTCAAGGATTATTTAATTTAGCACAAGATTATTGGATACTTACAATGTTTGTAGGATTATTTAGCACATTTATTGAAAGTTTTTTACCAGTACTACCTTTAGTTGCAATAGTAACAATAAATGCAGCAGTATTTGGCATGGGTATTGGACTTATAATATCCTGGATAGGCTCAGGACTTGGTACAATAGCAGTATTTTTAGTAGTAAGTAAGTTAAGTGATAGTAAACTTTTAAATAAATATAAAAATGATAAAACTAGAAAAATAATTGAAAAAGTTAGAAGCAAAGGTTTTAAATTATTGTTTATAGCATATTCTTGTCCATTTATACCAACTTGTTTAGTTACTATAGCTTCTGCAATTTGCAAATCAAAATTCAAGCATTTTGTAACAGCAATGTTAAGTGGTAAATTTATAATGTTTATAGTAATAAGTTATATAGGTAGCGATATTAAAGGTTTTATAACTAGTCCAATAAAAATTATATTATTTATACTGATGGTACTAATAGCATGGAAAATAGGGAACAAAGTTAATACAAGCCTAGAACATAATGAGGATGAAGATTTAAAAGTTAATAAAGTTAATAAAGTTAAAAGAGTTAATAATGATATTTAAAAATAAGCAGTAGTTGTACAAACTACTGCTTATTTACATTAATAAGTAAAACCTATATCCTAATAAAAATATAATTATAAAATTTAATGATTTACAAATCGTTTTTTCAAGTTTAGAACTAGTTCTTATTGACAATATTGAAAAATTTATAGTAATAGGATATAAAAGCTCAACACCTTCTTTTGTTATTAAATCTAAGCATATATGAGAAATACTACCGATAATAAGACCACTACTCAGACAATAAAATACAATATTGTTATCACTATACTCCATTAGTAATTTTCCTAAAAAAGAAAGTATACCAATAAAAACAATACTATGGGTAAAGCCTCTATGCCTAAGATTTTCGCCTAATTTTTTATAAATTATAGGAAATCTTTTACTAATATAAGAACCTCTCATATCTATATCAGGGATTAAAGAACCAAAATAAGAGAAGTAAACATATATAAATAATAAAATAATTCTATAGTAAATATTATACTTAAGTAAGTAATTTTGATATATAAATGGGAGGGCAATTAGAGCAGATATATAGCCTCCTTTAGCATGTGTTTCTTTAGTCATGATTCCTCCGGTGTAAAATATATAATTTATTTAATTATATAGCATTAAATACTATATTTCAAAAGAATTTATAATATATAGGCATAAATTTCTATTAAATACTTACATTAATAACTCTAATGTAGAAGAAATAATAGATAAAAGTTACGTACTAAACCTTTTAGATGAACATATAAAAGGAAATAAAGATAATTCAAGAAAAATTTGGACTATATTTACATTTTGCTTGTGGTATAGTATTTATATAGAACATAAACAAATATCATTTTGAAAATGGATTTGTTTTATTTTATAAATTAAAAAATATTATACTACAATAAAATCTGCTAAAATTTAAATAAAGTAATTTTTAATTGGGGATTTAATAAAAAAGTTAGGGGCGTTGTTTATGATAGGGATGATTAAGTTAGATAAACTAATCGATGTTAAAGTATTACAAAGCATACAAGACAGTTTCTCAGACGCTACAAAAATATCAGCTATTACGGTAAATTACAATGGAGAACCTATTACAAAACCTAGCAATTTCACGGGTTTTTGTAATCTTATTAGGAAAGATGAAAAAATGTCATCGATGTGTTATCAATGTGATGCATATGGTGGAGTTCAATCAGCAATAAGTAGAAAACCTCATATTTACAAATGTCATGCAGGATTATATGATTTTGCAGTCCCAATAATGATTGAGGACAATTATGTAGGAGCAATTCTTTGTGGACAAACAAAAATAGAAGACAATGATGATAGTAGAATTGGCAATTTTGGAAGAGATACAGACTGGAGAAAACATAAGGGTCTTATAGAAGAGTATGAAAAAATACAACCTAGAACTTATAAAGAAATAGAAGATGCAGCTAACTTAATACATCAAATATCAAAATACATGGTAGATAGTGAATTTTTAAATATAATAAAAGAAGAATTAAATAATAAAACAACTAAATTAATGGAAGAGGAAAATAAAAGAGTAGAATTAGAAAGAGATTTGAAAGAAGCTGAGTTAAAGTCTTTACATTATCAAATTAATTCTCATTTTATGTTTAATTCTATTAATACAATTGCTAATATGGCTAGATTAGAAAAAGCGTATAAAACAGAGGAATTTGTATATAATTTTTCAGATATGATTAAGTATAGTTTAAAAAAAGATAATTCAAATACAGTATATTTAGAAGATGAAGTAAGTTATATAGAAAATTATCTCAAAATACAAAAAACTAGATTTGGGGATAGGTTAGAATACTTAATAGATGTTGATGAAAGATTTTATAACATAAGATGTCCATATATGATTTTACAACCAGTAGTCGAAAATTTTGTTAAATATGTAGTAGAGCCAAGAATAAAGGGTGGAAAAATTAATATAAAGGCATATATTGAAAATGGAAAGATATTAATAGACCTTAAAGATGATGGAGACGGAATAAATAAAAATAAAATAGATAATATATTAGGTGGAACAGAATACTTTAAAAATAAAGACTGTATAGGTTTATATAATATAAATAGAAGATTAAAATATTTATATGGAGAAGAATATGAATTGCAAATACATAGTACAAATCTAGAAGGAGAAGGAACTTTAGTAAGGATAATGTTGCCTTTGACTAAGGAGGTTGTATATGTATAATATATTAGTTGTTGATGATGAATACTTTTCTAGGGAAGGTTTAAAATCTATTATTAAAGAAGAGCTTAAAGAAAATGTACAAGTTTTAGAAGCTGAAAATGGTATAGATGCAAAAAATATTGTTAATGAATATGATATAGACATAATATTTTTAGATTTAAATATACCAGGGATTAATGGTATTAATTTATGCAGGTACATAAAATCAAAAATTATAGACTCGAATATAGTAGTAACTACTGCTTGTGATGATTTATCTATAAAAAATATAGTGATAGACTTGAATATAAATAAATATTTTGTAAAACCAGTAAGACCTCAAAAGATTAGATCAATAATAAGAAAAATACTAAATAATAAAAATAAGATAACTAGACAAAAGTACTATGAGTCATATATTAGCAAATTAAAAAAACATATTATAAATAATTCATACAAAGAAAGTATAAATATCATTAAAGAATATTTAGAGATTCTTAGTAATAATGGTAGCGAACAATTTATAAAAGAGGATTTAAGCAAATTTTTTGAAGGCATTGAGAATATATGTAAAAGTCAAAATATATATTCAGATAAAGATATATCAAGTAAAATTGATTTAATAAATAAAGATTATTATAATTGTTTTTTAAGAAAGAATTTAATAAATGAATTAACCATAATAATTAATCATATATTCGATTCTATGCTAAAAAATGAGTATACAACGAACAATTATGTAAAAGAAACTTTAAATTACATAGAAAGAAACATAAATAAAAATATTACTTTAGATGATGCATCAAACTATGTTAATCTTAGTCCTCATTATTTAAGTAAAATTTTCAAAAAAGAAACTGGGGTAAATTTTATAACTTACTTAACTGATAGAAGGATAGAAATAGCAAAGGAAATGCTAGAAGATGAAAATATCCCTATTTCAAATATAGCTATTGAACTTAGTTATAGTAAGTCAAATTATTTTAGTAAAGTATTCAAGAAAAAAGTTGGAATAACTCCAAGTGAGTATAGAGAATCCCACTTAAATAAATCAGAAAATTATATAAAATCAGTATAAAATGAAAATGTCGTTGTTGCTTGGATAACAACGACATTTTTGTTTTTAATATAAGGATTTTATTAACGACTCTAAATCATTAACAGTAACTTTAACAGGATTAGTAGATGTACAAATATCTTTGTAAGCTATAATAGCTAGTGTTTTTGTAATACTTTCGAATTCATTTTTATTAATATTTAAAGCTTTTAGATTAAGGGGTATATTTAACTTTCTATTAAGTTCTAAAATAATACTTTTTAGAATTATTGGTGCTTTTTCTAACTCAACATTATATGCTCCCATAGCATCTAAAATATTTATATACTTTTTACAAGTATTCATGTCATTACCATTAAACTCTATTATGTAAGGTAAAACTATAGCATTACAAAGCCCATGTGGTAAATGAAAGGCAGAACCTAAGCTATGAGAAATACTATGTGTTATTCCAAGACCTGCACTATTAAAAGATATACCTGCCATACAAGATGCTATTTGTAAGTTATTTCTATATTCCAGATTACCTAAGTTATGATAACATTTTAAAAGATTAGAAGATATTAATTTTATAGCTTTTAAAGCGTACATTTGAGAAAATATATTTTGGTTTATAGATATATAACTCTCAATGGCATGAGTTAATACATCCATTGCAGTAAAAGAAGTAACATTTGGAGGAACAGTAATAGTTAATATTGGGTCTAGAATTGCTTCATCAGGAAGCATAATATCATCTACTAGTGGGATTTTAGTTTTATTTTTACTATCTGTTATAACTGAAAAATTAGTGACTTCTGAACCGGTACCGGCAGTTGTTGGTATAGCTATAAAATAAGGTTTATCTATTTTATTTTCCTCAATAAAGTTTTTCTTAAGTTGTATACAAAAGTACATTATAGCTTTTGCAGCATCAATTACAGACCCACCTCCAACTGCAATTAATGCATTAGGTTTTAGATTCACTATATGAGAAAGTCCTGTTTGTATAACTTCAGTAGATGGGTCAGGAGTTATTTCATCAAAAATATGATAATCTATATTATTTTCATCTAAGATATTTGTAACTTTATTTATTAATTTACTTTCAATCATAAATTTATCTGTAGCAATACATACCTTAGTAAATCCAAAATTTTTTAATGATGAAAGAGATTCTTCACCATAGGAAATCTTAGGGGTGATATAAAAGTATCTATTATTATTCATTATGATTCCTCCATAAGCCTATATCAAATTTTTATATAATCATTATAGTTGAATACTTAAATTAAAAATGAAAATAACAAAAATTTGCACTCATATACCCAAAATGTGTATTTGATTTAATATCAAAATACTAAATTATATATTTATAAACTTAAAATGAGTAAATAAATAACAATTTGAAATAAAAACACAGTTAGGGTTAGATTTCAAGGGTAAATTTTAGTTATTTGTATATAAAATAGGATTGAAAATTGCATCTATATATTAAAAAATTACTATTTAAGTAGGATAGAATTTAACTAAGATGTATGTGAAAAATATATGCATGTACAGATAATTAGATTTAGGATTTTAAAAGTAATGATCCTAGGAAGGGGGAACCATGCAAAAAGAAGCTCTAGGTATGATAGAAACTAAAGGATTAGTAGGGGCAATAGAAGCTGCAGATGCAATGGTTAAATCTGCTAATGTTAATTTAGTAGGATATGAAAAAATAGGTTCAGGTCTTGTTACTGTTATGGTAAGAGGAGATGTTGGAGCAGTAAAAGCTTCAGTTGACGCAGGAGCAGTTGCTGCAGAAAAAGTTGGAGAAGTTGTTTCAATACATGTAATACCAAGACCACACACTGATGTTGAAAAAATATTACCAAAAGAATTTTAGGGTTATTAGGAGGTAAAAAATATGAATGAAGATTTAATGGCAAAAATAATGGATCAAGTTATGAAGAAGATGGGGGATACTCCAGCCGAAGAACCTATAACTGAAGACTCACAAGTTGAGGAAGGTTCAGGATTTTGTTCTTCAGGATGTGGACTTACTGAATTTGTTGGAACTGCAATAGGGGATACTATAGGATTAGTAATAGCTAATGTAGATTATAATTTACATGAATTAATGAATATAGATAAGAAATTTAGATCAATTGGTATAGTTGGTGGTAGAACAGGTGCTGGACCACATATATTTGCTGCTGATGAAGCTGTAAAAGCTACTAATAGTGAAATATTATTAATAGAACTTCCAAGAGACACAAAAGGTGGAGCTGGACATGGTTCTTTAATTATATTTGGAGCAGAAGATGTTTCAGATGCAAGAAGAGCTGTTGAAGTAACATTAAAGGAATTAAATAGAACATTCGGTGATGTGTATGGAACAAGTGTAGGTCATTTAGAATTTCAATACACTGCAAGAGCTAGTTATGCATTAAATAAGGCATTCGGTGCACCAATAGGAAAATCTTTTGGTATAACTGTTGGAGCTCCAGCTGCAATAGGTGTATTACTTGCAGATACTGCAGTAAAGGCTGCTAATGTAGATATAGTTGGATATTCTACACCAGGAAATGGTGGAACAAGCTATTCAAATGAGGTAATACTTACATTCTCAGGAGATTCAGGAGCAGTAAGACAAGCAATAATTGCTGCTAGAGAAGTTGGAAAACAAGTATTAGGAACTTTAAGTAATGATGAGATGAAATCATCAACAGTACCATACATATAAAAAATATATTAGAGAGGAGTGAGTATTTTGAAATCTAAACGTTTTGAAGTTTTAGCAAATAGACCAGTAAACCAAGATGGTTTCGTAAAAGAGTGGCCAGAGGTTGGTTTAATAGCAATGGAAGGGCCAAATGATCCAACTCCAAGTATAAGATTAGAAAATGGAGTTGTAGTAGAATTAGATGGAAAAGCAAGAAAAGATTTTGATATGTTAGACTACTTTATAGCAGATCATGCTATCAACTTAGAGAAAGCTGAAGAAGTTATGAAAATGGATTCTTTACAATTAGCAAGAATGCTTGTTGATATAAATGTACCAAGAAGTGAAATCGTAGGTTTAACTACGGCAATGACTCCAGCTAAAATAGTTGAAGTCGTATCTCAAATGAATGTTCTTGAGATGATGATGTCCATGACTAAAATGAGAGCTAGACAAAGACCATCCAATCAGTGTCACGTCACAAATGTAAAAGATAACCCAATACAAATAGCTGCAGATGCTGCGGAAGCTGCACTTAGAGGATTTGATGAACAAGAAACTACAGTTGGTATAGTTAGATACGCTCCATTTAATGCACTTGCTATAATGGTGGGTGCTCAAGTTGGTAGACCAGGTATACTTACTCAATGTGCTGTTGAAGAAGCAACAGAGCTTGAATTAGGTATGAAAGGCTTTACTGCTTATGCAGAAACAGTTTCTGTATATGGAACTGAGCCAGTATTTATGGATGGAGATGATACTCCTTGGTCAAAAGGATTTTTAGCATCTTCTTATGCTTCAAGAGGATTAAAAATGAGATTTACATCAGGAACTGGTTCTGAAGTTCAAATGGGTTATGCTGATGGTAAATCAATGCTTTATTTAGAAGCTAGATGCTTATATGTAACTAAAGGTTGTGGAGTTCAAGGTATACAAAATGGATCAGTAAGTTGTGTTGGAGTACCTGCGGGGGTTCCTAGTGGTGTAAGAGCAATACTTGCTGAAAACTTAATAGCTGCAATGCTTGATCTTGAGTGTGCATCAAGTAATGACCAGACATTTACTCACTCTGATTTAAGAAGAGTTGCTCGATCATTAATGCAAATGGTACCAGGAACAGACTTTATATGTTCTGGATATAGTGCAACTCCAAACTATGACAATATGTTTGCTGGTTCTAACTGGGATGCAGATGATTATGATGATTGGAATATAATCCAAAGAGATTTAAAAATAGATTGTGGTCTTAGACCTGTAACTGAAGAAGATGTAGTAAGAGTAAGAAATAAAGCTGCAAGAGCAATTCAAGGATTATTTAAAGAACTTGGCCTTACAGAAATAACAGATGAAGAAGTTGAAGCAGCAACTTATGCTCACGGAAGTAAAGACATGCCAGATAGAAATGTAGTTGAAGATTTAAAAGCTGCAGAAGAAATGATGGCTAGAGGAGTTACTGGAGTAGATATAATAAAAGCTCTTCACAAAGCAGGATTTGAAGATGTTGCAAACAGCGTATTTAGATTATCTAAGCAAAAAGTAGCAGGAGATTACTTACATACAGCAGCTATACTTGATAAAGACTTTAAAGTATACAGTGCCGTAAACTGTCCAAATACTTATCATGGACCAAAAACTGGTTATCAAGTTGAGGGTGAAAGATGGGAAGAAATTAAAAATATAATAAATGCTAAGAGTCCAGAAGATTATTAAGAAAGAGGTGAGAAAAATGGCTATAGATGAAAGAATGTTAAAAAGTGTTATAGAAGAAGTTTTAAAAGAAATGGCAGGAGAAAAAAATAGTGAGCCAGTTAAAACTGTTAAAAAAGAAGAAATATCATCAGAAGTAAATTCTTTAGTTGTAACTGAAGTAGGAGAATTTGTACCTAGTAATAGAGCGGATGAAGTTGTTATAGG
This sequence comes from Romboutsia sp. CE17, assembly GCF_012317385.1. Lineage (GTDB taxonomy): Bacteria > Bacillota > Clostridia > Peptostreptococcales > Peptostreptococcaceae > Romboutsia_E. The sequence goes on along the minus strand of NZ_CP051144.1, from coordinate 1,576,387 downwards.
TTTAGCACCAGCATTTGGTGTTTATCAAACTAAAACAATAATAGGTACAGAGCATGCTAAGGTATTAAAAGAAATTATAGCTGGTATAGAAGAAGAAGGTTTAAGTTATAGATTTGTAAAAATATATAGAACTTCAGATGTTTGCTTTATAGCTCATGACGCTGCAGAACTTAGTGGGTCAGGAGTAGGTATAGGAATACAATCTAAAGGTACTACAGTAATTCATCAAAAGGATTTACTCCCATTAAGTAACTTAGAATTATTCTCTCAAGCTCCACTTATAGATTTAGATACATATAGAGCTATAGGTAAAAATGCTGCTAAATATGCTAAAAATGAATCTCCAACACCAGTTCCAGTTAAAAATGACCAAATGGCTAGACCAAAATATCAGGCAATAGCAGCATTACTTCATATAAAAGAAACAGAATATGCTGATAGAAATAAAAAACCTCAAGAATTAAAAATTGAGTTTAAATAAATCGGGGGTGAGACTATGAACCAAGAAGTATTAATAAAACAAATAGTTGAAGAAGTTTTAAAAAATATGGAGAAAGAGAGTGTAACCAATAAAAAAGAGTGTTGCACAGATAAGATAACTAAAGAAAATTATCCTTTAGGAGAAAAAATACCTGATCAAATAAGATCTCAATCAGGGATGAAACTTTCTGATTTAACTTTAGAGAAAGTAATATCAGGAGAATTAAAATCTGAAGATATGAGAATATCTCCAGAAACTTTAGAAATGCAAGCTCAAGTTGCTGAATCAGTAGGTAGAGATGCTTTTGCTGGAAACTTAAGAAGAGCTGCAGAACTTATAGCCGTTCCAGATAAGAGAATACTTGAAATATATAATGCATTAAGACCATATAGATCAACTAAAGAAGAATTATATGCAATAGCAGATGAATTAGAAAATCAATATGGATGTAAAGTAAATGCGGCATTTGTAAGAGAAGCAGCAGATGTTTATGAATTAAGAGGAAGACTTAAAGCTTAATACTTATTATATGGAGGTAAGCTATGGAAATAGTAGCTGGTGTAGATATAGGTAATGCTACTACTGAAGTAGCTCTAGCTAAAATAAATGGCAATAATATTGAATTTTTATCTAGTGGCATAGTACCAACTACAGGGATTAAGGGGACTAAAAAAAATATAAATGGGCTGTTTCAATCATTGAAGCAGTCCTTAGATAAAGCAGGGCTTAGCATAGAAGATTTAGATAGAATTCGTGTTAATGAAGCAGCTCCCGTAATTGGAGATGTAGCCATGGAAACTATAACAGAAACTATTATAACTGAGTCTACCATGATAGGTCATAATCCAAATACTCCCGGTGGAGAAGGTGTAGGTGTAGGAATAACTACACTTATAAATGATCTTTCAAATATTAAGGAAAAAGAAGATGTAATAGTTGTAATACCATCCGAAGTAGATTTCGAATATGCAGCTAAAACTATAAATCAACATGATGGTAGAGTTAATATAAAAGGAGCAATAGCTAAAAAAGATGATGGTGTTTTAATTAATAACAGACTAAATAATAAAATTCCTATAATAGATGAAGTAACTTTAGTGGATAAAGTTCCCATAGGCATGAGAGCAGCTATAGAAGTTGCTCCTGTAGGTAGGGTTATTGAGGTTCTATCAAATCCATATGGAATAGCTACTCTATTTGATTTAACATCTGATGAGACAAAGCATATTGTTCCTATAGCTAGGGCGTTAATAGGAAATAGATCAGCAGTAGTCATAAAAACCCCTAAGGGGGATGTAAAAGAAAGAAAAATCCCAGCGGGAAAAATAGAAATAATAGGAAGTAATAAAAGAGCGTCTGTAGATGTAGACCAAGGTGCTACAAAGATTATGCAGGCTGTAAGTTCTGTAAGTCAAATTTGCGATGTAAAAGGTGAACCGGGAACTAATGCAGGGGGAATGTTAGAGAAAGTAAGACATGTAATGAGCCAACTTACAAATCAACATCCTAATGTTATAAAAATACAAGATTTACTTGCGGTAGATACATTTGTACCACAAAGTGTAAAGGGAGGACTAGCAAAAGAGTTCTCATTAGAAAATGCAGTAGGCATTGCTGCGATGGTAAAAGCAGATAAACTTCAGATGCAAATGATCGCTGATGAATTAGGTGAGAAACTAAAAGTACCTGTAGAAGTAGGTGGAGTTGAAGCTGATATGGCCATAAGAGGAGCATTAACCACTCCTGGTACAAATCAACCACTTGCAATACTTGATATGGGTGCAGGGTCAACAGATGCATCTATAATAACCAGAAATGGAGAAATAAAGTCGATACATTTAGCAGGTGCAGGTAATATGGTTACAATGCTTATTAAATCAGAGTTAGGTCTTGATGATTTTGATTTAGCAGAAGATATTAAAAAATATCCATTAGCTAAGGTTGAAAGCTTATTTAATTTGAGACACGAAGATGGAACGGTTAAATTCTTTAATAAACCTCTTGACCCTAAATTTTTTGCAAAAGTTGTTATATTAAAAGAAGATATGATGATTCCAATAGAGGGAAATCAATCTATAGAAAAGATAAAGTTAATTAGAAAGCAAGCAAAAGAAAAAGTATTTGTGACAAATGCATTAAGAGCTTTATCTGATGTTAGCCCAACTAATAATATTAGAGATATTGAATTTGTTGTTTTAGTAGGTGGATCAGCACTTGACTTTGAAGTTCCACAGCTAGTGACTGATGCACTATCTCAATATAATGTAGTTGCAGGTAGGGCAAATATTAGAGGCATAGAAGGCCCAAGAAATGCAGTTGCAACAGGTCTTATATTATCTTCGACAGAAGAGGTGAAGTAATATGAGAATGGACACTATTTTAAATAGCAAACCTGTTATAAAAATATTTTTTGATGAAAATAAGATAAAAGAAGCTGACATTAAAGAAGTATTATGGGGAATAGAAGAAGAAGGTATACCTTATGAAGTATTACCTGTAAGAATAGAAAATGCAGTTGATAGTGGCTATAAAGCAAGTATAGAGTCTTCTCTTGGTGTAGGAATTGGAATAGATGAAAAATACATAGTACTTCACTATAACAAATTAAAAAAAGATTCGCCACTTTTTACAATTTCAAGAAATAGTGACTCTACTAAAATAAGATCTTTAGGTGCAAATGCAGCAAGATTAGTTATAAAAATGCCATTTAAAGGAATATAAGCTATAGTTATTATCAAAGGAGGTATTTATATGTCTCAATTAGCAATAGGTATGATAGAGACAGTAGGTCTTGCTGCTGCAATAGAAGCTGCTGATGTTTGCGTTAAATCTGCAAATGTTAATCTAATAGGTTATGAATTATCTAGAGGAAATGGAATGGCAGTAGTTAAGATAGAAGGCAATGTAGGTGCTGTAAAAGCAGCCATTGAAGCCGCTACTATAGCAGCAAATAAAGTAAATAAGGTATTTAGTACAAAAGTAATACCTCGTCCAAGTGATTGCATAGATTTCTTAATTAGAAATAGTGATACTATTGGATATGAAAATATAGAGAATGTAGAAATTTCTCAGCAGGTAAAAGAAAATCATGAAGATAAATATGAGGATATAATTGAAAATAAAATAGAAAAAGTAAAAGAAGAAATAGATAATACTTTTGAAATTTCAAGTAATGAAAAGATTGATGAATCACAAGGATTAGATGAAGATAATGTAGTAGAAGAACATAATTCAGATAATACAAAAGAAAGTATAGATGAAAAAGATTATACGTGTAATTTATGTAAGGATCCGAAATGTCCAAGACAAAAAGGAGACTTAAAAACTACATGTATCCATTATGAAGAAAATAATAATTAATTGTAGGAGGTTTTATCATGGGAGAAGCATTAGGATTAATAGAAACTAAAGGGTTAGTAGGAGCTATAGAGGCAGCAGATGCAATGACAAAGTCTGCTAATGTAGTTTTAGTAGGGTATGAAAAAATAGGTTCAGGATTAGTTACAGTTATGGTAAGAGGAGATGTAGGAGCAGTTAAAGCTTCTGTAGATGCAGGTGCAGTTGCCGCAGAAAAAGTTGGGGAATTAGTATCTAAACATGTTATACCAAGACCTCATACAGATGTTGAAAAAATATTACCAAAAACTGCAGAATAAGAAACTATAATATTGTAAGGTGATTAAAATGGAAATTTCTCAAGATGCATTAGTAAAGCTAATAACAGAAAAGGTTATGGAAAAATTAAATGAGCAAGATGAAGTTTTAATCCCTATAGGTATTTCTAATAGACATATACATTTATGTAGAGAAGATTTAAACCATCTATTTGGAAAAGGATATGAGTTAACAAAAATAAAAGATTTAAAACAACCAGGTCAGTTTGCTGCTAATGAAGTTGTAACTATTAAAGGTCCTAAAGGTGAATTTAAAAAAGTTAGGATTTTGGGACCTTTAAGAGACGAAACTCAAGTTGAAATTTCCATATCAGATGGTTTTAAATTAGGAATAAATCCACCAATAAAAGAATCTGGAAAGTTAGAAAATACTCCAGGTATAACTATTATTGGACCTAAAGGGAGTGTAGAACTTAAAAAAGGAACAATCGCAGCTTTAAGACACATACATATGACTCCAGAAATTGCTTCTAAATTAAATATAAAAGATAAAGATGAAGTTGATATTGAAATAAGTGGAATTAGAAGAGCTATACTTGGAAATGTCTTAGTAAGGGTTTCTAATAATTATGATATTGAAATGCATTTGGATATGGATGAAGCAAATGCATGTTGCGTAAAAAATGGAGACTTGGTACGAATATTAGAAAAATAGCAAAAATAGGTGATAGTGTGGAGTTAAAAAATTGTAACCAGTTAATAGAAGAATTTTCAGAACTTATAAAGAATAAAAGATGCAATCATTATGAGGGTGAATTAAAAGTTGGAGTAGACTTAGGCACAGCTAATATAGTTTTATCAGTTGTTGATTCTAACAATAAACCTATAGCTGGGGCTATGTACCCATCAAGTGTTGTAAAAGACGGAATAGTTGTAGATTATATAGGGGCAACTAGAGTAGTTAGAGAATTAAAAGATAAGGTTGAAGAAATCATAGGGATTCCTATTACAAAGGCTGCAATAGCAATTCCGCCAGGAATCACAAAAGGGAACACAAAGGTAATTGCTAATGTCGTAGAATCAGCAGATTTAGAAGTTATAAATGTAATTGATGAACCTACGGCAGCATCTTGTGTCCTTGGAATAAGTGATGGGGCTGTAGTAGATGTAGGGGGCGGTACTACTGGAATTAGCATTATAAAAGATGGAAAAGTAGTATTTACAGCAGATGAACCAACTGGTGGAACTCATATGACATTAGTATTAGCAGGTTTTATGAAAAAAACTTTTGAAGAAGCTGAAAAAGTTAAGAAGGATAAAGCACAAGAAAGAGATGTATTTACTATAGTCAAGCCAGTAGTGGAAAAAATGGCTTCTATTGTAAATAAATATATAAAAGAATATGATGTAGATACAATATATGTAGTTGGTGGAGCTTGTTGTTTTAGTGAATTTGAAAAAATATTTACAAGAGAAACTAAGATAAATACTATAAAGCCAATTGATCCACTTTTAGTAACACCTCTTGGAATAGCTATGAATTGCAATATATAGAAGGTGATAAGTTGAATCAAAAAAATCAATTAGAAAGTATAATTGAAGAATCAATTATAGATTACATTGTAGAAAAAGTAGTTGAGAAGATAATAAATAGAAGTAAGAGAGGACTAATTTTATTTACAGGAGCAACTATAGGTTATTCTCAATCTATAGAGAGCATAAATAAGTTAAAAAGAGATGGATGGGAATTTGATGTAGTAATGTCAAAGTCCGCACAGGAAGTGATTACTGTAGATTCAGTAAAAAAAGCTATTGGAGTAAGTAACATAATAACTAATGAAAATGGATCTGTTATTAAAGAATTGTTACAGAGAAATAATGTTATTGTAATTCCAACTTTAACTATTAATTCGGCGGCAAAAATTGCAAACTGTATTAGTGATACTCTTGTCACAAATATAGTATCAAAAGCATTAATGTCAGGAAAGCCAATAGTGGCATCTATAAATGGATGTTGTCCAGATAATAAAGAAAGAAGAGAAATATATGGTGATAACTTAAGTGATTTTCATAAAAAAAGATTAAGTAATAATCTTGAAATATTAAGAAGTTATAATATAAAATTATCTTCTTCTGAAAAACTATATAAAAATGTAAATAAAATACTTTTAAAAAGTTTTAATTTATATAAATCGAATAAATTTATTAACGAAGTTTACGTATCTAATGGTGATAAAGTTGTAAGTAGTAATGCTGAACCTAAAACTGTAGACGATATTTCTTCTATAAGATTAAATAAAAAAGTTTTAAGCAGAAAGGACATTTGGGATAACAAAAAGTTTAGTACAATTTTTATAAAAAAAAATACATTGATAACAGATTTAGCAAAGGATGAAGCACAAAGATTAAATATAACATTAACTAAAGAATAAGGGGAAATAAATATGTATTTAGGTAAAGTGGTTGGAACAGTTGTATCAACAACGAAGAATGAAGCTTTAGTAGGTTTTAAATTACTAGTTATAAAAAAGTTAGATGAACACTTAGTTGTAACTGATACTAGTGAAGTAGTAGTTGATTCAGTTGGTGCAGGTGTTGGAGAAATAGTATTAGTTTCTAAAGGAAGTTCTGCAAGATATATACTTGAAAGAGAGAAGGCTCCTATAGATTCAGCAGTAGTAGCTATTGTAGATACTGTAGAAGTGAATAGTTAGGATGTGATAGTCATTGGCTAATTTATATACAAAGACTGGAGATAAGGGTGAGACTAGTTTATACGGTGGTAAGAGAGTAAAAAAAAATAGTGCTAAAGTTGATTGTTATGGAACTATAGATGAGGCAAATTCAATGTTAGGTCTTGCTTATTCTCATCTGAAAGATGAAAGTTTAAGGATTTATGTAAACTCAATACAAAAAAGATTATTTAGCCTTGGAGCAGAACTTGCAAGTGATGAGAAGGGGCTTGATATGTTACAAGGAAAAGTTAGCGAAAAAGACGTTAACTTCTTAGAAAGTATAGTTGATGAATGTACAAAAATTGTTGGAAAACAAACTGAATTTGTAGTTCCAGGAAAAAATCAGGCATCATCATCACTTCATGTAGCTAGAACTATAATCAGAAGAGCTGAAAGAAAAATAATTTCTTTAAATGAAGTAGAACCTGTAAGAGATAACTTATTAAAGTATGTTAATAGGCTATCAGATGCTTTATATGCTTTAGCAAGGGTTGAAGAATATAATAGTGAAGTTGAGTTTATAAAAAATAAGGTTGTAGAGAAATTAAAAGATAAATTATCTAAAGATTTCAATCTTACTAATATAAAAAAAATGGCTGAATATGCAGAAGAAAAGGCTATGAAAATGAATGTTCCAATAGTATTTTCAGCTGTAGATGAAGGTGGAAATATAATTTTAGTTCACAGAATGGAAGGATCGCTACTTGCAAGCTTAGATATATCTATAAATAAGGCTTATACAGCTCTTTCACTAAAAATGCCAACTTCAAAATTAACAGATCTAGCAAAAGAATCTGGATCACTTTATGGAATTCAAAATACAAATTCTAATAAAATCGTAGTATTTGGTGGAGGATTTCCAATAGAGGTTAATGGGAAGATAGTTGGAGCTGTAGCTGTAAGTGGAGGATCCGTAGAAGAAGATATAAAAATATGTCAATATGCAATAGATTCATTGTAGTCAGGGGGGAATGATATGAACATTAGTGCTTTAGAGATAGAAAAAGTAGTAAAAAAAGTCATAGAAGGCATGGATATAAAAGAAAAAGAGGAAAGTGCTACATGTGTAGATGGAATATTTGAGAATATGAATGATGCAATTGAAGCAGCATACATAGCACAAAGAGAGTTTATGAAATGCTCTATGGCTGATAGAGATAAATTTGTAAAAGCTATAAAGGCAGAATTTTCTAAAGATGAAGTTATAGAGTTAATTTCAAGAATGTCTGTTGATGAAACAGGTATGGGAGAATTTGAACATAAAGTAATAAAAAATAGATTAGCTATAGATAAAACACCAGGAGTTGAAGATTTAAAAAGTGAAGCTATCTCAGGTGATGATGGCCTTACTTTAGTAGAACTTTCTCCATTTGGTGTTATAGGTGCAATAGCTCCTACAACAAATCCAACAGAAACACTTCTTTGTAACAGTATAGGAATGATTGCAGCAGGAAACTCTGTAGTATTCAGTCCACATCCAAGAGCTAAAAATGTATCAAAGCTCACTATACAAACAATAAATAGAGCATTAAGAACAGTAGGAGCACCAGAAAATTTAGTAGTTTCAGTAGCAGAACCATCTATAGAAAATACTAATATTATGGTTAATCATGACAAAGTGAAATTATTAGTAGCTACAGGTGGGCCTGGAATAGTTAAATTAGTTCTATCTTCAGGTAAAAAAGCAATAGGTGCAGGTGCAGGAAACCCACCAGCTGTTGTAGATGAAACTGCTGATATAGAAAAAGCGGCAAAAGATATTATAGATGGTTGCAGTTTTGATAATAACTTACCTTGTATAGCTGAAAAAGAAGTTATAGCTGTAGATTCAATAGCAGATTATTTAATATTTAATATGAATAAAAGTGGAGCTTATCAAATAACTGATAAAGATTTGTTAGATAAACTTGTAAAATTAGTTCTTAATGATAAATTAAAGATAAAAACTGAATTCGTAGGAAAGAGTGCAAAATATATACTTAAAAAATTAGGTATTGAAGTTGATAGCAGTATTAAAGTAATAATAATGGAAACTGATAAAGACCATCCTTTTGTACAAGAAGAATTGATGATGCCAATACTTCCTATTGTAAGAGTTAAAGATGTAGATGAAGCAATAGATCTTGCAGTTGAAGTAGAGCATGGAAACAGACATACAGCTATTATGCATTCTAAAAATGTTGATAAATTAACTAAAATGGCTAAGCTTATACAAACAACTATATTTGTTAAAAATGGACCATCATATGCAGGTATAGGTGTTGGAGGGGAAGGGCATACAACATTTACAATAGCAGGACCTACAGGAGAGGGCCTAACTTCAGCTAAAACATTTACTAGAAAAAGAAGATGTGTTCTTGTAGAAGGATTTAATGTTAGATAAAGAGGTGAGCTAATTGGAAAAAGATTTATGTAGCCTTGTAAAAGAAGCTGGAGTAGTAGGTGCTGGTGGAGCAGGATTTCCAACTCATGTAAAATTAAATGCTAAGGCTGAGTATGTAATTATAAATGGTGCCGAATGTGAACCTCTTTTAAGAGTAGACCAACAGTTAATGGATATAGAAGCTAGAAAAGTTTTAGAAGGGTTAAAACTTATTAAGGAATATGTTGGTGCAAAATACGCAGTAATAGCGCTTAAAGAAAAATATAAAAAAGCTATACACTCATTAGAAAGTATTATTGATGAATATGAGGGAATAAGTATTCATAAATTAAAAAATTTCTACCCAGCAGGAGATGAACAAATTATAGTTTATGAAGTTACAGGCAGAATCGTTCCAGAAGGCGGTATACCTCTTAATGTTGGGACTATAGTTTCTAATGTAGAGACTATAGTCAATGTATATGATGCTTACTATGACAATAAGCCTGTTACAGAAAAATATGTAACTATTACAGGTGAAGTTAAATCACCAAAAACATTAAAGTTACCTATAGGTATGAGTATAGAAGAGGTTATAGATTTAGCAGGAGGAACTAATTTAAAAGAGTATGTAGTAATAAACGGTGGACCTATGATGGGAAAAATTACAGATGTGAAAAATCCTATAACGAAAACTACTAAAGGTCTTATAGTTTTACCTAAGGATCATTCTCTTGTAAAATCACTTACTAAGGATATAAATACAATGTTAAAAGAAGCTAAAATTGCATGTATGCATTGCAGTCATTGTAGCGAAGTATGTCCAAGAAACTTGATTGGTCATAGAATATATCCAGATAAGATGATGAGATTAGCTAGTTATAGTAGTGTATGTGACAATAAGGTTACTCCAGTGAATGCATATTTATGCTGTGAATGCAGATTATGTGAATATGCATGTGTAATGAATTTACAGCCTTGGAAACTTCATAATTCTCTTAAGAAAAATTTAGGAGAAAGTGGAATAAAAAATACTTGTAAAAACCAACCAAAAAATATTCACCCTTTTAGGTCATATAAAAAGTATCCAGTGAATAAATTAATTTATAAGCTAGGTTTAAATTCATATGATGTAGATGCACCTTTAATGGCTGTTAAAATTGATGTAAATTATATAGAAATTCCTTTAAATCAACATATTGGTTCACCTGCAGTACCAATTGTACAAATAGGTGACAGAGTTTTTAAAGGAGATTTAATAGCAAAGATTGAAGAAAGTAAGCTAGGTAGTAATATTCATTCAAGCGTCGATGGAATTATACATGATATTAGAAATAATATGATTATAATCAATGGAGGGATGTAGAATGAGCGTTTTATCAATACTTGCAGCATTCGGAGGAGGAGCTTTTGGGGCATCGCTAGGGGCTTTACCAGCGTTTATTATGACAGGTGTTATAGCAATTATAGGAACAGCTATTGGTTTAGGATCAGGTGTTGATGTAATAACAGGTAATGTAGCTTTTGGCCCGCTATTTGGACCTCATGTAGCCTTTGCTGGTGGGGTTGCAGCTGCAGCTTATGCAGCTAGAAAAAATAATACTTTAGCTGGTGGGAACCTAGGAGGAGGAGACGTAGCAGTAGCTACACCTCAAGGTATAACAAATGGTGCTGATATACTTTATAGCTTAAATGGTACTGGAGATGCATCGGTAATATTAGTAGGTGGTTTATTTGGTGTGATAGGATTTTTAATAAACTACTTATACGCCAATATTCTTGTATTACCTACAGATACAGTGGCTATGACTGTTGCAACATCAGGATTAATAGTTAGATTTGCTATAGGAAAAACTGGCTTAACTGGTAAATATGAAGGTAATACTTCTAGAGAATATTTACCTAAAGGAAATTCACTAATATATATTATAGTGCTTGGATTAGTAGTTGGTATGGCAGTATGTTATACAGGTGCATTACTTGAAAGTCTTGGAGTATCAAAGGAAGTATTGCAAGGATCATTCCCAGGATTTGTATTTGCTATAAGTGCAGTATCATTAATATTTGCACAAATAGGTTTTACTTCACCAACAACTCATCATATAAGTATAACTGCGGCTTATGCCTTTGTTTATTCAGGCAATCCAATAATAGGAGTAGTTGTTGCTATAATAGCAGCTATACTTGGTGAATTCTTTGTTAAAACAGTTAATAGCTACTGTGATAGTCATATTGACCCACCTGCATGTACAATATTCTTACTATCATTTATAATATTCATCGTGTTTAAATAATTAGAAAAAGAAGAGGGGGATACAATTGAAGAAAGCGATAGGCCTTGTAGAAATTAAAAGTATTCCTATTGGTATAGAAACAGCAGATGAAATGCTAAAGGCTGCTAATGTGGAATTAATAATGGCAAATCCTATTTGTCCAGGAAAATATATGATATTAATATCTGGAGATGTAGGTGCAGTAAAAAGTTCTGTAGAGTCAGGAAAAAGAATTGCCGGAATATTTTTAGTTGAATCTCATGTAATAAATAATATACATGAAGATGTATTAATATCTTTAGCTGGGTTTACAGAAATAGATAATGTAAAATCAATAGGTGCAATAGAAACTATATCAGCATTAACTGCTATAAAAGCAGGTGATATAGCTGTAAAAGCATCTAATGTAAAATTAATAGAAACTAGAATTGCAAAAGGATTAGGGGGAAAAGGTTTTTTGATATTAACAGGGGAGATATCAGCTGTAAAATCAGCTATTAAATCTTGTTTAAACGAATTAGAAGACTCAGGATCTATAATAAGTACTTCTGTAATATCTTCACCTCATAAGAGCTTAATAGAAAAACTTAGATAGTATTGATAAAATAGATAGATGCAGTAAGGGCTTATAATTAGATTTATTGTCAATCTATTTATAGCCCTTTCTTTATTAAGATATAAATTAATCTTGATAGGGAAAGGGTTATAAACTTACTACATGAGGGGGAAATCACATGGGTGTGTACAGAGCATCATCAATAAAAGATTTATTGAGTGAAAAGGTATTAGGTAATATAGTAAGTAATATTATAGATATGGATATAAAAAATATAAGTACAACGGGGCTATCAGGGTCTAAAATGTACAAACTTAGAATAAAAGGAGATAATATTAATAAGATTCTTTATTTAAAAGTAAATAACTTGAAAGAAGATTGGTTAGCGAAAGTCAGCAATGATAAGGGAAGAGAACTTACTATTTTTAAAGAAAATATATTTGATAAACTAGAAGAATTTATAAAAGATGTATATATAGCGTATTATGAAGATAGTGAAAGTTATGCAATTTTGATGAATGATATGTCTAATTACATAGGAGCAGACAAAAATAGTGATGATTATTATGCTTATTTAGATAATTTAGCTAAGTTTCATGCTAAATTTAATGAATATGATGTTTTAAGATATAAGTCATTGCTTAGTGTAGAAGGCTACTACTATTTTCTAAAAGAGGAAAATTTAAGTCAAGTTGAAGAATTTAAAGAAGATAATCGTTATGGATGGAGAAAAGTAAAAGAATTTCTTGGAGACGAATTATATAAAAAATACTGTGAGCTTAGAAATATAGATCAAAAATTTCCTTATTATCCTAAAACTTTTGTACATGGAGACTATAGACCTGATAATACCTTATATATGGATAAATATGATGTAAGGTTTATAGATTGGGCTAATAGTGGATGTGGACCATGTACATTAGATTTATTATGGTATATTATGAGTTCTGTAGATTATAAAACTGATAAAATTGATCTTATTTATTTTTATAAAGAATCATTAGAAAAATATTTAGGATATAGTTTTACTAAAAAAACTTGGGAGACCTTATTAAAGGTTGGAATATTATGTTCATGTAGAATGTTTTTAGCAGCTCTTATAAGTAGAAGTGATTTAAATGATAAATATCATGTACATAATATAAATTGGTGGATAGAAAATTTAATAATTGTTTTAGATAGTATAAGTTAACTATTAGTTTTATTGAAAGTATTTTAATATAATAATTATACTTAAAAAATAAGGTTATACAGTGACTAAGCATAATATTAATTTATGATTTAATCAAAAGGTATAACCTTATTTTTGTAGAACTATATGATTATATGTGAGCAGGGATTTGCATATATTGTTTCCATTCTTCTACATAAGAAGTTAAAATTTCCTTTAATGCTTGTCCTATTTTATAGTACGCTTCACTTTCTAGGTTCGCTAAAGAAACTCTTACTGACCATGTTGGTCCAGCAAATCCATGTCCACTAAGCAGAACTATAGAGTAATTATTAGCTAGCTTGTATAAAATATCTAGTAATTCATAATTTGATTTTAAAAATCTAACAAATTCCTCTCCGTTGTATATTCTAGCCCAATTTTCTATGTCAAATTGATAGTAGTAGGCTGCATCGTTTTTATTTTCTTCTAATTCTAAATCTAAGCCTTTAAATAATAATTTTTTACGACTGTTACAAATATCAATATTTAGTGCTTTATATGAATCTTCTTTATCTATTAAAGCAAATGCTGAGAAAAATGCCATTTGAACTTGTTGAGGAGTAGAAAGGCCTGCTGTATGATTTAAAGATACTAGTCTACTATCAGCAACAATTCTATCCATAAAAGAAATAGATGATGGATTTAATCTCATATCTTTATATCTTGAATTGACAGAATTTTTTAGTTCATCACTTAACTCACTTATTCTTTTATCAAAGACATTATTTTCGTGTAATGCCAGAGTTCCTAATCTCCATCCTGTTGCTCCAAAATACTTAGAGTAAGAATAAACCCCAAGAGTATTATAAGGAAGTTTCGCCATTAAAGATGTAAATTCAGGTACAAATGTTCCGTAAACATCATCAGATATAATCATTAAGTCTTTGTTATAATTTTTCACTACATCAATTATATTATTAAAGGTACTTTCATCCATAGCTATAGAAGCTGGGTTATTTGGATTAACAAGGAATAAAGTACTTATTGATTTATCTCTTAACTTGTCTAGCTCTTTTTTAGAATATTGCCAAGTATGAATTCCATTCTCGTCCACTTCATCTGCATTTATGTAAACAACATCAAAATTATACTTAGGTAAATGAGGTATTTCAAGATATGGAGTAAATATAGGCGTCATAATAGCTATCTTATCACCATACTTTAAAAGCTCGTTAGATATTAATGAATCAAATATATAGCACATTGCAGCAGTAGCACCTTCTACAGCAAATATATTCAATTTTCCACCTTTATTTGTATCATACTTCATCTCTTTTAATAAATAATCGTGAACAATTTTTTCTATATGAGGAAGCATTCTATCTGGGAATGGATAATTATCTCCAATTATAGCGTCTGTTAACTCATAAATAAATTCATCACCATCAAATTTAAGATTATTTATACCGTAATCAATTATATTTTTTAATAAATTAATACCGGGCATACTAGAATTTTCTTCTATATACTTATAAAAACGCTTTGTAATACCACTTTTTCTTGACATACCAGCTAAATCTCCTAAATCCCAAGTTAAACGAGTTTCATTAACGGCGAATTGTCCAAATGTAAAAAATGCTTCACGAGGAGATGCAGCTGTCCAATTAGGATTTCCTCTACCTGCATCTAATATATTTTTATTATTTTTATCTGCACTATATTTAGCTAAATCTATTAATTTATCTTTAAACTCAAAAGGACTAATTCTTTCATACATTAATTTTAATTCTTTATATGAATATTTCAAACTTACTACCTCCATAAATCCAATAACTTATTAATTACTAACTTAAATTATATATAAAATTTATAAAAAGTAAATAATAAAATAATGCATAAAGAGTATTTATATTTAAAAAAAAGTGTATTAAAGACGAAGTTATTTAAAAAGTAAAGATAAAATGTTTTTATACTTAAATAAAATAAGTTTTAAATAACTAAGTGTAAAAATTTCTTAATAAAAAATTACAAATAAAATTTTGAAATAAAAAAGAACTAATAAATACAATTTAATTAAAAATTAGCTTGTACTATATATTAGTTCGAATTTTTTTAGATATTATTTTTTATTATTTAGCGCCAAGAATACCTGAAATTAGTATATCTATATCTGCACCTAAAAAATAATTATTTATATTAACATGTTTTAAAACATCTATAAGACTATTTTTTTCATGCTTTATTCCTTGTAATAAAAACTCTAAAGATGAAATATCTTCTTTTCCGAAGAAATCACCATAGAATTTTAATTTAGATATAATACCTTTTTCAACTTCTAAGTTAAACTCTATATTTCCACCTGGATATTTTAACTCATTAGAAAGAGAATACTTAGGTGAATGGCCGAAATTCCATTCCCATGTACTATATTTATTTTCTACTAAACTTTCAATTTCTTTAATATCATCTTTACTTAAATTATAAAAGTAATTTTCATGATTTATAGAATGCATATAATTCATGATTAAATCTCTAAACTCTAGTATGTCTAACTTATTGTTTAGATGTTCACTTATATTAGTAACACGAGACTTAACCGATTTTATTCCTTTTCCTTCAAATTTAATACTTTTAACTTTTAAAGCATTAGATAAATCTGTTATATGGGAGGAAAATAATAAAGTACCATGGTGCATAACTTTGTTTTTGTAGTTATATTGTGCATTTCCAGAGAATTTCTTACCATCAATTAACAAATCATTTCTTCCTGAAAATTCAGCATTTATGCTTAGAGTTTTAAGAAGATCTATTATTGGTTGAGTAAATCTTCTAAAATCGCTGAAAGAATTATTATTACAAGATATAAAGGTAAAATTAAGATTTCCTAAATCGTGAAATACAGCACCTCCACCAGATTGTCTTCTTACTACAGGTATGGAGTTTTCGTTAACATAATCTAAGTTTATTTCAGATAGAGTATTTTGATTTTTCCCAACGATAATAGATGGCTTATTTCTCCATAATATAAATAGATCTTCAGTAGTAGTTTTTAATAAGTATTCTTCCATTGCTAAGTTAAAGTATGGATTAGTATTATCATTATAAATTAGTAACATCTTTATTTCCCCCTTAAAACTTTTATACATAAAACTAATGAAAAATATATTATTCTATAAAAAAAGTCAAAATCCTTTTATAGAAAGAAAGGTAAATACAATTAAGTAAAATAGATTAGAATATTTCTTTATTAGAAGACAAAAGATAAAAACTTTTCAGAAAAATATTACAATTAATATTAGTATTTATAGTAGTAACAACTGTATTATTAAAAGATTTTGGACCAATGAGAAAAGCTGAAATAAGAGCTAGAAAAGGTGAAAAGGAGCAATTAGAGGTAGCTATAGATTCAACTAGTGAACATTCAGACTTAGGGCCTAAAGAAGGTGTAAAATTAAATATATGGAATGCTATAATACCAATAGGTACATTAATAATATCAGATCTTGTAGCATTTTACTCCAGTGGATATTCTTCAATAATGGCTGGAGAGAATGCTACATTGATACAATTATTTAAAGATGCTCCATTATCATTCACAGCATTCTTGTTACCAAGTATAATATTTATTTTAGGATCTATTATATCATTTGCAACTGGAACATATTATGGAACAATGGGAATACTTATGCTACTTGCAATACCTTTAGCATATTCAATAAATCCAGATATGTCTTATATTGTAGTAAGTACGAGTGCAGTATTAACAGGTGCAATTTTTTATAATTTAATCTATGATATTGACCATATTTATAGGAATTCAAATACTTGTAAAAAGGTAGCATAAAGAATATAAAGTAATAAATAGAGAAATACTAGAAACAGGGCTATAAAAAATATTTAATATTTTAACTTTATGGCTCTTTAATTTATATAAGATTAAAATTAAGGAGTTAATCATGGCATATATAAATTTTAAAGAAGAACGTGCCTCAATAAACAATCAAATTGAAAATAGAAAAAAAAATAATTTAAAAATAAGGCAATATATATTAAAAAATAAAGAAGATATAATGGATTATACTCCATGTAAAGAATATAGCTTTAAAGATTTTAATGAGGCTAACTTTGGAAAAGAAGGTATTCTAGATGAAGCTGATTTTAGAATAGTTGAAAGTAAAGATATTGTATGTACTAAATTTACTGACTGTAATTTTAAAAATATAAGATATAAAAATTGCAATTTTATTGGATGCATATTTGAAAACTGTAATTTTAAAGATGGGGGAGTAACCTTTGAAAATTGTATTTTTATAAAGGAAGGTACTGAACAACTACCATCACTAAATAATAAAGATAACTTAGGATGTAGCTTTTATAATTGTAATATGTATGTTAGATTTTTTAACTGTGACTTATCTATGTCAATGTTTGAAAATTGCAACATAACTAACTCATCTTTTGAAATGACTTATATAAACAAGGGGTTAATTAAAGAATGTAAGCTTGACAAAATAGTTTTTGAAGACTGTAATCTTTCTGGTTTTAAGACTTTAGATTGTTATATTATTGATTTAGATTTTAATGATCAAGACAAAACTAAATTTGATGATAAAACATGTTTTGGTAAAATACCAGAAATAGAAAAAACTAAAGAAGAGTACGAAGGTATATATACGGCTTATGAAGCTATAGCTTTTAAGTGTAAAGAAAATAATTTAGTAGACAATTATGGTGAATACTACTATTTAGGAAAAGTATGTGAAAGAAAATCTTTGAAAAAAATAGTCCCAAAACTAGGTTCATATATATATTGGATAACATGTGGATATGGTCAAAGAGCTTTATATCCAGTATTTTTTTCTTTAGGAGTAATTGTTTTATGTGCTATATTATATTTATTTTTAGGAATAAAAATAGGGGATGAAAGTATAAGGTTAACTTTATCATCCATTATTAATAATGACTTTAGGACAAATTTAAGTTATTTAAATGAAAGTTTTAATTTAAGTGTTGGTTTATTTACAGGAGTAGGTGCATTTAACTCAGAACCAATACCTAGTACCTATATTATAAGTAATATTGAGATGATAATCGGTTTACTTATGATGGGAGTAGGAGTTGCAACATTAATAAAGAAAGCAAAAAATAATTAATATTATATAAATAAAAAAGTCGCGGCCATTAGCAAAATATATTTGCTTGGCAGCGACTTTTAATTTTCTGTTTATTAAACTTAAATATTAAGCAACTTCCTTAGACTCTGTACCACGTATTACATCTGCAGTAACTATTTTGTAGTTTTTGAACATAGCGTATCCTATATAAGCAGCTATAACACTTACTACTATACATCCAGCAGCAGCTATTAAAGCTCTTGGTCCATTTTGTCCAACTGTTACAGCAAATCCTGCGATTGGAGTAGCTAAACCTGGAGTATCTATGCTAAGTCCCATTAAAGCAACTATAACACCTGATAAAGCTCCACCTATGAAGTTAGTAACAAATACTGGTATTGGGTTAGCTGATATTATATCAGATTGAGTTAATGGTTCTATAGCAACTGCTATTGTATCTTTCTTTGAACCGAACTTCATTTTTGAGAAGAATACATAGTTCATGAAAGAAGAACCGAATACTGCTAAAGCACCTATAGCCATTGGAACACCTGTTAAGTTTATTATAGATGTTAACGCCATTGAAGATAATGGAGCAGTAGCAACAACTGTTATTAATCCACCAAGTATTATACCCATTAATATTGGACTAGTTTGTTGAGCTTCTATTAAAGCTTGTCCTATTTGCATTAATGTATTATTTACTATTGGATTCATTACCATTGCTATACCTCTTGTTAAAGGAGCAGCAACTAATATTATAACTATTAAATCAAGTCCAGCTGGAGTTTTTTCTTCTAAGAATTTAACTACGAAAGAAATTAAGTATCCAGCAACGAAACCTGGAAGTATTCCAAATCCTGAAACTGTTAAACCAACTAAAACTGCATATACTGGAGAAACACCTAATGCTAAAGGAACTAATATACCTGCAGCAACTCCACCTAAAGAACCGTTTGCTCCACCTACAGCATTTAAGAATTCTATTCCCATTTGTTGACCGAATAATGAAGCGTGGAATGCTTCAACTAAGAAACTAGCACAAGCAGCGTTTGCTAATGCACCCATAGCCTTCATACCTTGCGGGGCCTTGTAACTGAATAAAGTAAATCCTGCTAATACCACTAGTAATAAAGCAGTACTTGTTAATATTTGTATCATAACTTTACCTCCTGATGTATTAAATTTTATAAGTCCTAATGATACTGTTTTCCCTCGTTTAATTATTCACGAGATTAATTATGATTATAAAGTAAATAATTAGATTTGTAAATATATTTTTCTAAAAAAAACTCAAAAAGTGACAAAAAATTAAACGAATATTAAATATAGAAATAAATATTTATGATGATTTTCGTTTATATTTATCTATAGTATTTATAAATAAGTAGGAAAATTATTAAAACTAAAAATATAAAAAGTAATTAATATAGATATATATACTAATGTTAATTATAAATTTTATCTAATATAAAATTAGAGTATAAAATTATTGGTTTAAGAATAGTATTATGGTAAAATAAAAGAGTCATATAGATAAATATATCTTACAATGACCTTTATAAAACTTATAAAAATAGGAGTATATAATAATGTTACAGTATTAAAATATTCCTGACTGGTTCGAGAACCTCCCAGTATAAAAAACTAAGGTATTTATATAGTGGCAGTATATAAGTAAAATCCTTAGATACGGCTTTTTTTGTTCAAAAAAAAGTTAAAGGTTCTCCTTATTTATAATTTTTAAGGAGGAATTTGTTATGCAAAAAAGAAAAGTTATAATTGACTGTGATCCAGGGATTGATGATTCTCTGGCAATTCTTCTAGCAGTAAACTCACCAGAGCTAGAAATTCTCGGTATTACCACATGTAGTGGTAATGTTAAAGCTGAAACTGGAGCAGAAAATGCTTTAAAAACACTTCAAATGTGTTCTTCTCTAGATATTCCAGTTTATATAGGTGAAGAAAATCCATTAAAAAGAGAACTTGTAACAGCACAGGATACTCATGGAGAAGATGGTATGGGAGAAAATTTCTATGAAAAAGTAACTGAAGTTAAGGCAAAGGAAAATGCAGTAGATTTTATAATTGATACCTTAAAAAATAATAAAGATGTATCAATTATAGCTCTAGGACCGCTTACTAATATAGCTAAAGCTCTTATAAAAGATAAAGATGCTTTTAATAATTTAGATGAATTTGTATCTATGGGAGGAGCTTTTAGAATTCATGGAAACTGTTCACCGGTAGCTGAATTTAATTACTGGGTAGATCCACATGCTGCAGATTATGTATACAAGAATTTACCTAAAAAAATTCATATGATTGGATTAGATGTGACAAGAAAAATTGTATTAACACCAAATATTATTGAGTTTATAAATAGACTTGATAAAAATATAGCTAAGTATATAACAGAAATAACTAGATTTTATATAGATTTTCATTGGGAGCAAGAAGGTATTATAGGATGTGTTATTAATGATCCATTAGCTGTAGCATATTTTATAGATAGAAGTATTTGTAGCGGATTTGATTCATTTGTTGAAGTTGTAGAAGAAGGAATTGCTATGGGGCAAACTGTAGTAGATTCATTTGATTTTTATAAAAGAGATAAAAATTCTATTATATTAACTCAAGTTGATGAAAAAAGATTCATGAATATGTTCTTAAAAAGAATATTTAAAGGACATGAAGAGATTATAGATTCAGTTAAGGGGGTTATATAATATGAAAAATATTTCTATTAAGAATATTTCTTTAATAGGCTTAGGTATAGCTATAAATGTAGTTGGAGCATTTATTGCATATACTTTAAAACTTCCAATATATTTAGATTCTATTGGGACTATACTAATAGCTTCAATTTTAGGACCTAAGTATGCAGTTATTTCAGGTTTTTTAGGTAGTATAGTAAGTGGAATGACATTTGAT
The DNA here is from genome assembly GCF_012317385.1 of Romboutsia sp. CE17. Lineage (GTDB taxonomy): Bacteria > Bacillota > Clostridia > Peptostreptococcales > Peptostreptococcaceae > Romboutsia_E. The sequence goes on along the minus strand of NZ_CP051144.1, from coordinate 1,555,165 downwards.
ATATATTCATTTTACTTTGCGCCAGTACAAATAAGTACAGGTTTTTTAGCTGGAATAATGTTTAGAAAAGGTATGCTTAAAGGTGTAAAGACTTTTATAGGTACACTTATATTTGTATTTCCTACATCTGTAATAAGTGCTATGATAGCTGCAGTTGTATTTGAAGGAGTAACTTCTTCTGGTTCATCATATATTGTTCAAGCATTAGAAGTGCTAAGTATAGGGAATTTATTTAGTAATATATTCTTAACACAGATAGTAACTGATTATGCTGATAAATTATTAGGTGTTATTTTAGTGAATTTAGGTGTAAATGCAATGCCTAAGAGTTTAAGAATATCTTTAACAACTAACAAATAAGGAGAAAGATATGGAAAGATATAGTACAATAGACAATAAAAATAAAAGAGAGATTGTTTTACTTAAGGGGTTCCCATGTGTATGGGGCAAATGCTCCTTTTGTGACTATATAGATGATAATTCAACCTCAGAGGAAGAAATAAATAAAATAAACTTTGAGGTTTTAGAAAATATAAGTGGTAAGTATAAAGTATTAGAAGTAATAAATTCAGGTAGCTGTTTTGAAATACCAAAGGCTACTCTGAATAAAATAAAAAAAATAATTGAAGAGAAAAAAATAGAAAAATTATTCTTAGAAAGCCATTGGTGTTATAGGAATAAGCTTAAGGAAATGAGAGAATTTTTCAATATTCCTATAGTTTTTAAAATAGGGGTAGAAAGTTTTGACTATGATTTTAGAAATAATTTTTTAAATAAAAATGCAAAATTTAAAACGGTTGATGAACTAAAAGAATATTTTGATTCTCCTTGTATGTTAGTTGGTATAAAAGGGCAAACAAAAGAGATGATAGATAAGGATATGAACATAGTTTTAAATAACTTTGAACATGCAACTATAAATGTGTTTGTAAATAATACTACATCAATAAAAAGAGATGAAAATTTAGTAAATTGGTTTATAGAAAAGTATGATTTTATTGATAAAAATACGGATATAGAGGTTTTATACAATAATACTGACTTTGGAGTGGGGGATTAAAATACAAATAAGCTAAAACTAGAAAAATAAATATTTAATATATAAAAAGTTATCTTTTGAATACTGTAATTGATTTAAAAGATAACTTTTTTATTTTTATTAATTTAAGTTAGTTTTATTTTTTTATTTATCATATAAATTACAATAAATAAAATAGATTTGCTATTATATAAGTAATAAGGTATGATATTTAGATATATATATTTAAACTGTATTAATTAAAAATTTTAATAAAAAATTATGTGATATTAGGGGAAAATAATTTCAAAATGTAAATAGACATATATGAATTACGATGGAGGATGATATGGAAGTTAATGAGAGATTAGAAGCATTTTTAAAACTTCAAAGTAAAAATATAAGTTTTGATAATATATCTAAAGAAATAGGTATTAAGCCGACCACATTAAGAAGGTTTCTAAATAAAATGGGATATAAATCTGAAAATGGAATATATATTTCAACTAATGAAGATAAATCTACTAAAAGCAATACAAAAACAAGGAATAATAAAACAACCTTAAATAGTAATAAAACCAATAAAAAAAATACTCAAATTACATTTGATCAAATAGAGGAAAAAACTAAAAAAGTGACTTCTAAAGCTAAGCTTAAAAGAGACAAAAAAATAAATATAACTCAAGAAGATTTAGATAAGTTATGCGAGGTTTATGATTGGTATTTAGAAGTGAAAGATTATAAATCAATGAAACCTAAAAGAAATTCTAGAAAAAAAGATATAGTTATTGAAGATCTAGAATCAAAAGAGTTTAAGAGTACAAGTATAAAGGTAGAAAAAAATACATGGCAAGAATTTGAAAGACTATGTAGTAATTCGGAGTTTAGTAAACAGCAAATAATAACTCAAGCATTAAAAGATTTTATGAAAGAATACAAGCATTTACTTTAAATTTTGATTTACAGGCATATACTAAATACGAGGTGGATTAAGATGAATAAATTTAACAAAAAAATAGCGACAATAGTAGTTATATCCATGACAACTTTAGTAGGTTTAGTATCATGTAATAAAAATGAAGTCAAAAGTAAAGATGAAAATATTTTATTAGACAAATATAAAGTTAATGAGGATAGTGCTAAAGCATTGTACATAGAAGACTTAGAGTTAAAACAAATTAATAAGAATAGTTCTAATAGAATAGTTATAAATAAAATTAAAAATATATCTAGTTTTAATATTTCTGATATTTGGTTAGTATATAATGAATTAGATAGTAGAGGTAAAATTATATCTGAATCTAAAATGTTTTTAGACATGACATTAAAGCCAAAGGATATATTTAATGCAAGCTTTAATTTAAAGGAATCAAGTGAAACTATCAACATTATAGGTTATGAATATATAGCAGATAAAAATGATATTACAGTTAATCTTAAAGATGATTCAGTAAAAATAAGTGAAAAAGACATTGATATAAAAGATAGCTATGATTACGAAGTTTTAGATATTTCTGATATGGAAAAGTTGGGGAGTAGTAAGGATGGAGAAAATTATCTAGTAAAGGTTAAAAATACTTCATCTAAAAATCTTGGAAATATAACTTTAAAGATTGCAGAGTTAAATAAAAAAGGTGAATACATAAGAGTATATCATGAGTCTCCATACTCAGCATTAAAACCTCTAGAAGAAGCAGATATAACAATAAAATCAGAGAAAAATGCTAATGAAGTGAAGATAATTGGATATATATATGATGATATTGACTCAAAGTCTAATATAGATATAGATTTAGAAGCGAATGAAGCTCAAGTTACTAAGTACTAAAATTTAGATTTGTAAGTATAAATTCATAGTTTATGATAGATACTAGTTATATATTAAAAAGGGGGTATAATAATGAATGATAATAAACAAAACTATACTGGTTTAGATTATGAACAATTAAATTCTTTATTAGCAAATCAAGAATTTGCTAGCTGGTATTATGAAAAAATGTCTAATAAATCAAATGATGAGGTTAGCATAAATGACTTTGTAGATATACTTAAAAATTACTCAAATAACCAATTTGAATAAAAAATCAGCTTCGAAATTTAAATTTTCGAAGCTGATTTTTTATTTATAATAAAATTATATTTAGTTAATTGATTTAAATAATTTTTTATTTAAAATATTTATTATAAAGGGTTATAATGTAGTTTAAGAAGTATTTGTGGAGGGTAATATGAAAATATTAGTGGTTGAAGATAATAAAAAACTTTTAGAAAGTATAGAAAAAGAGATTAAAAAGCATTTTCAATGTGAGACATGTGGAGATGGTGAAGAAGCACTTTATTTAATTAGTCAAGGTATTTATGATTTAATTGTATTAGATTTAATGCTACCAAATTTAAATGGATTAGATATATTAAAGAAAATTAGAGATAATTATATTGAAACACCAGTTATTATATTGACAGCAAAGGAATCCTTAGATGATAAGGTAGGGGCATTTTCTATAGGGGCAAATGATTACTTGACAAAGCCATTTTATATGGAAGAGTTAATAGCAAGGATATATGCAATACTTAGAACTAATGGAAAATTAAGTGATAAAAATAGTTTAGAATTTAGAGACTTACATTTAGATCTTAGTAAAAGAAGAGTATTTTTAAATGGTGAAGAAATAATTTTACAAAATAAACAATTTGAATTATTAGAATATTTTTTACTTAATAAAGGTACTATTTTATTAAAAGAGCAGATTTACGATAGAATCTGGGGAGTAGAATCCGATGCTACAATTGAAATAGTTGAAGTGTATGTAAGTAATTTAAGAAAAAAATTAAGTAAATATGACTATGATAAGTATATAAAAACTAAGCGTAAGGTAGGTTATATGTTTGATGATAAATAAAAATGTATTTACTGAAACCAGAAAAAGATTGATAAAAATAAACTTACTAGTAGTAGGGGGATTTTTATTAATTTTTTCGAGTTTTATATTCTTTTATTTCAAAGAACTTACATATACTAATTTAGATACAATAATAGAAGAAGAGTTAGAATCAATTAATGCACAATTTAGTAGAAGTTCTATTTTTAATCCTATTGTACTTAACGATCCAAGTAATATGGTTTATGTTTATGAAAATGGAAGAATAAGATATTACACTGAAAATAGATATTTTGAAAATTTTTATCCTAATGTAGAAGGTATAAAAAAGGATACTTTTTCTACATGGTATAATAATGGATATACATTTAGAGTTTTAAACTTAAATATTGGAAAATATACAATAGAAATAATTAGAAATATTGATTCAGAAATGAGTTCATTAAAACAATTACTATTTTCATTAATTATAGGGATATTAATATCTTTAATAGTGGCTTATTTTATAGCTATATACTTAACACGTAAAGCATTAAGTCCCATAGAGACTGCTTGGAGTAATCAGGCAAAATTTATTCAAGATGCTTCACATGAACTTAGAACTCCTATTGCAATAGTATCTTCGAAACTAGAAGGTATGCTAAGAAATCCAAGCAACACAATAAGTGATGAAGTAGAAACTGTAGCAGATGCAATGAGAGAAACTAGAAGAATGAAAAAAATGATAAATGATTTATTATCACTAAGTAAAGAAGATTATATATCAAAAATAAATTTAGAAAGTATAAATATAGAAGAATTAGTTTTTAATATATATAATGACTACGAAGAAATTGCAGAGATGCAAGATAAGGGATTTATTGTAAAAGGTGAATTAAAGAATAAAATTATAGTTACAGATAAAAATAAATTAAAGCAATTAATTTTAATATTTTTAGAAAATGCTTTTAAATATACTAATGCAAATGATAATGTAGAGATAATTTTAGGAGAGAAAGAAGGATTTACAAGTATATCAGTTAAAGATACAGGTATAGGAATAAAAAAAGAAGATTTACCTCATATATTTGATAGGTTCTTTAGAAGTGAATTAGTGAGAAATCAAGATATAGATGGATCTGGTATAGGTCTTTCTATTGCTAAAATGTTAAGTGTAAATTTAAAGTATGATGTAAATGTTGATTCAAAATTAGGTGAATATACTATATTTGAAATTAAAATACCTAAAAAGCAAATTAGTCAAAATAAAAATTTGATTTAGTAGGTAAAATATGGGTATAATTGTATTAGAAAAATTTATTGTAAAATATGATAACTAAATAAAAAAAGAATCATAATATAATTATAGAAAAGGGCTAGGAGGAAATTAAAATGGCTAAAATAATAAAAACATCAGAATTTAGAAGTGAAGTTGAAGGAGCATCAGGTGTAGTAGTAGTAGACTTTTTTGCAACTTGGTGTGGACCATGCAAAATGTTAGCACCAGTATTTGAAGCACTTGGAACAGAAATGGATGGTAAGGCTAAATTTTATAAATTAGATGTAGATCAAAGTTTAGAAATAGCTCAGCAATTTAGCGTTTCAACAGTACCAACAATGATAATATTCAAAGATGGAAAGGTAGTTGACAAAATGATAGGATTTATGCCTAAAGAACAAATAAAAGCTAAGGTTGAATCTTATTTATAAAATATAGGTGATATTATGAGATATGATATAGCAATAGTAGGCTCTGGTCCAGCGGGATTATCAGCTGCTATAAATGCAAAGATAAGGAATAAAAATATAATATTATTTGGAACTTCGAATCTAAGTAATAAAATTGTAAAGGCTCCATCAATAGATAACTACTTAGGATTTTATGAAATAAGTGGAGTTGACTTAAAAGATAAGTTTCTTGATCATATAAAACAATTAGATATAGAAATATGTGAAAAAAGAATAAATAATATATATTCTATGGGTGATTATTTTGCACTAATGTCTGGAGACTCTATGTATGAAGCTACAACTGTTATATTAGCAACAGGTGTTGAATACGGTAAGCCTATAAAAGGTGAAGAAGAGTTTTTAGGAAGAGGTGTAGGTTATTGTGCAACATGTGATGCACCTTTATACAAAGATAAAAAAGTTGCAATAATAGGATATAATAAAGAATCAGAAGAAGAAGCAAACTTCTTAAGTGAAATCGCATCAAAAACGTATTTTATACCAATGTATAAAAATGAATCTTTAATGAGAGGCAGTTTACATTTAGATAGCTCTATTGAGGTAATAAATGATAGGCCTATCCAAATTCACGGAGAAACTCTAGTTAATAAAGTTTCATTTAAAGAAAAACAAATTGATGTAGATGGTGTATTCGTGATAAAAGATAGTGCATCAGTAAAATCATTAGTTCCTGGTTTAGAAACAGATGGACCTCATGTTATAGTAGATACTAATATGGCTACTAATATAAAAGGTTGTTATGCTTGTGGAGATTGTGCAGGTAAACCATATTCATATATAAAATCTGCCGGTCAAGGTCAAATAGCAGCTTTAAATGCAGTTTCATATTTAGATAAATTAAAGATGGAAGCTAAAAAACTACAAAAACAAGATTAGAATATTACATTAACTATATATTAAAAGTACTATTTATGTTTATTTATAAATAGTACTTTTTTATTTAAAAAATCAAAATAATGGTTGATTATATTAATTAAGAGTACTACTATTTAATTAAGTAAACACTTAACTAAATAAGAGGTGACTGATGGAAAATCTAAGTAAAGTATTTAAAGCATTGAGCGACGAAACTAGGCTAAATATTTTAATATTAGCATCTAAAAGGAATATATGCCAAAAAGGCATTTCTAAATTTTTAGGTATATCAGATTCAGCTGTATCACAACATATTAAAGTTCTTAAAGATGCTGGAATTATTAAGGGAATAAAAGAAGGCTACTTTGTTTTTTATACCGTGAATAAAGATGTATTCGAACAGTGTTTATCATTTATCAATTTTATTAAGAGTGATAGTGAAGATTATATTAATAAATTTGATGAAATAGCAAAAATGCAAGATTTTGGTTGCAAAAATAATTGTAAAACAATTAAAAAATGTTGTAAAAGGAGAGGATTTTAGCAATGAAAATTTGTGTTCCAGTAGAAGTTAATAAAGGATTAGAGAGTAAACCATATGGACATTTTGGGTCAGCTCCAATGTTTGTAGTTTATGATTTAGAAAAGAATGAAATAACTGAGTTAAGCAATAATGATTTACATCATGAACATGGAAAATGTCAGCCATTAAAAGCATTACAAGGTAATATTGTAGATGCAGTAATAGTAGGTGGAATTGGACAAGGAGCAATAATGAAATTAAATGATATGGGTGTTAAAGTATATAAATCTCAAGGAGAAACAATAAAGGAAAATTTAGATTTATATAAAGAAAATAAGCTACAAGAATTTCCATCTAATCATACATGTAGCCATGATGGTTGCGGACACCATTAAAATAATAAAAAATTAATATTACAATAAATAAAAACAGGAAGATATAATAATGTAAAATTACATAATATTATGTCTTCCTGTTTTTATTTTCTAAAGTTAATTTATAGATTAAAATAAATTTAGCTTAAATTTCAATACTATTAAGTAAATTTTTCAAATTAATTAATTCCTCTTTTGTAAATGTTACGCCTTTACCCATTTTCTCATGATTTTCATCCCAGTCTCTAAGGTCATATTTAGGCTCTCTATCATTCCAACTTATTAAATTAAGTTCTTTATTCCATCCCTTAGATGAAGTGGATATTATTCCAATTTCTTTTACTATTTCATATTTAATATTTGCCATTATATATTCCTCCTTAGATATAAGCAAAGATAGTTATACTTTCAAAGATTATCAACTATTATGTTTTAATTATACTTAATAATTATAACATAATTTAGAAAAAGTGAAGTTTAATATATTTATAAAATTATAATTTAAATAAAAATATACATAGTAATTAAAAAAAGAATTGTATAAAAAATGAGAAAAAAGTTTACATATATAAAAATGCAACTTATAAAAAAAAAGTTGCATTTTTATATTGTAATTTATGTAAAAATCACATATAATTAATTTAAATGAATAAAGTAAAATATAAATTTCATTTTTATAGAAAATTTAATTTATTTAAAATAATTAAAGGAAAGTTAATACAAGGAGGAATTAAAATATGGAATTATTAAACGAATTAGTTCTGAGAATTAATGACTTTATATGGACCTATATATTAATAGCAATGCTTATTGTATTAGGCATTTATTTTACTGCAAAGACAAATTTTGTACAATTTAGATATTTTAAAGAAATGTTTAGGTTATTAGGAGAGGGATCTTCCAAGGATGCTAAAAAAGAAGGAAAAATATCTTCATTCCAAGCTTTTTGTATAAGTACAGCTTCTAGGGTAGGTACTGGTAATATTGCAGGTATAGCTTTAGCGGTAGTTGCTGGAGGTCCAGGCGCAATATTTTGGATGTGGCTTATAGCTCTTATAGGGTCAGCTTCAGGTTTTGTAGAAAGCACATTAGCTCAAATATACAAAGTTAAGGATGGCAAATCGTATAGAGGCGGACCAGCATATTATATGGAGCAAGGTTTAAATAAAAAGTGGATGGGAGTTACATTCTCAGTACTTATAACAATATGCTTTGGGTTTGTATTCAATGCAGTGCAAGCTAATACAATAACGGCTGCATTTAATAATGCATTTGGTATAGATAGATTCATACTAGGATTAGTAATAGCAGGTTTAACTGCATTAGTAATATTTGGTGGAGCTAATAGGATAGCAAAAGTATCTGAAGTTATAGTTCCAGTTCTTGCAAGTTTATATATATTAGTTGCACTATTTATAATGATTACGAACTTAGGTGAAATGCCAAATGTAATAAAATTAATATTCTCAAATGCTTTAGATTTTAGAAGTATGTCTATGGGTACTATGGGTGGTATGATACTTATAGGAGTTAAGAGAGGTCTATTCTCTAATGAAGCAGGTATGGGTAGTGCTCCTAATGCAGCAGCAACAGCAGAAGTTTCTCATCCTGTAAAGCAAGGTTTAATTCAAGCTCTTGGAGTTTTCGTTGATACATTAATAATATGTTCTTGTACAGCATTTATAGTACTTTTATATCCAGGATATGCAACGAGTTCGGCTGAAGGTATAGGTTTAACACAAGAGGCATTAACGTATCATATAGGGCCTATAGGAAATACATTCATAGCAGTTTGTATACTATTATTTGCATTTAGTTCAATAGTTGGTAACTACTACTATGGTCAATCAAATATAGAATTTATGAATAATAAAAAATCTACAATGACAGTATTTAGATTAGCAGTTGTGGCATTTGTATTATTTGGATCTGTAGCTCAAATAAAAATAGTTTGGAATTTAGCAGATGTATTTATGGGATTAATGGCAATAATAAACTTAATAGCAATAGCATTATTAGGTAAATATGCATTCATTGCATTAAAAGATTATGAAAAGCAAAGAAAAGCAGGTGTAAAAGATCCAATATTTGATCCATCAAATATACCTGGTCTTGAGAATGTTTCAGGATGGAACAAAGATGATGAAATAATAGCTTAATTAAAATATAAAACTTATTTTAAAAAGAGGCATTACTATTATGGTAATGCCTCTTTATTTTATTTAAAATTTAAATTGATATAGACAAAGTAAATTATGATAATATAATTAGATATAGATTATAAGAGTATAATTTAACATAATAATGACTTAAAGGAGAATATAAATGAAGATAAAGCCTTTAGATATACTATCCAAATACTATGGATATACAAGTTTTAGAAAGGGTCAAGAAAGTATCATAAATTCGATAATTAATAAAAAAGATGTGTTAGCTATAATGCCTACAGGTGGAGGAAAGTCTGTTTGTTATCAAGTACCAGCACTTTGTTTAGAGGGGATAACTATAGTTATATCGCCACTAATATCATTAATGAAAGACCAAGTAGACACGTTAAAAGTAATGGGAATAGATGCAGAGTTTATAAATAGTTCACTATCTACTACTGAATATAATCAAATACTAGAAAATATAGAATTAGATAAATATAAATTACTTTATGTTGCTCCAGAAAGACTTGATAGTATGGAGTTTATAAATCTAATGAAAACTAAAAATATAAGTCAAATTGCAATAGATGAAGCACATTGTATTTCTAGCTGGGGACATGACTTTAGACCAAGTTATAAAAGAATACCATACTTTATAAAAAGTTTAAATATAAGACCTATAGTAACGGCATTTACTGCTACAGCTAGTGATGAAGTAAAATATGATATTATGAATATACTTGATTTACAAAAACCAGATGTTTATATAACAGGATTTGATAGGGAAAACTTATCTATAAATATAGTTAAATCTTCTTCAAAAAATAGATACTTATTAGATTACATAGAAAACCATAAAAATGAGAGTGGAATAATATATGCAGCAACTAGAAAAGAAGTAGAAAGTATATATGAAGGGTTACTTAAGAGGAACTATTCAGTTTCTAAATATCATGCTGGATTAACTAATGAAATAAGAAAAGAAAATCAAGAAAAATTTATAAATGATGAAATACAAATAATGGTAGCGACAAATGCATTCGGAATGGGAATTGATAAATTTAATGTTAGATGGGTTATACACTACAACATGCCTCAAAGTATAGAAAACTATTATCAAGAAATAGGTAGAGCTGGAAGAGATGGAGAGGCTAGTGAATGTGTACTTTTGTTTACACCAGGAGATGTACATACTCAGAAATATTTAGTAGAAGTAGGCATAGATAACCCAGAAAGAAAAAGAATTCAATATAAAAAACTTCAGCAAATGGTGGACTTGGTTTATAGCAATGGATGTTATCGAAAAAGTATATTAAATTACTTTGGAGATGATTTAGAAGGTAAATGTGATAATTGTAGTAACTGCTTAAATGAAGGCGAAGTAGTAGATAAAACATTAGATGCTCAGAAGGTTATATCTTGTATAGCTAGAATGAAACGAAGCTTTGGTGCTACTATGATTATTGATGTGCTTAGAGGTTCTAAAAATAAAAAAGTGATAGAACAAAAATTTGATAGTTTAACTACTTATGGTATTATGAAAAATTATTCAGCAGAAGATTTAAAAACTTTTATAAATACACTTGTGGCACATGGATTTTTGGAAGTTGTTGAAAATATAGGAGTAAGAGGTAGTTTCCCAACTATAAAGCTAAATGAACAATCTATGAGAGTAATAAAGAATGAAATAAAAGTTGAATTCAAGGAATCTAGAGTAACTAAGTCTAGATATGTAGAAAATGAATTATATGAAAGATTAGTAGAACTTAGAAGTGAAATAGCTAGAGAAAATTATATAGCACCATATATGGTGTTTGGAGATAGTGTATTAAAATCAATGTCATCAACATATGCAACAACAAAGGAAGAAATGATTAGTATATCTGGGGTTGGAGAAATTAAATATGAAAAATACGGAAATAAATTTATTAATATAATAAAAGAATACTTACTAGAATATGGAATTGATAAGGAATCAAATACAAAAAAATTAAATAATAATGAGGATGGAGAATTTCTATTTGTCAATACAGATATAAAACTATATGAAAAGTTGAAAGAATTAAGATTAAAATATGCGCAAAAAGAGAAAACAATGCCATATAGAATTTTATCAAATAACACTCTTAAAGAAATAAGTGGAAGATATCCTAAAGATAATATAGAATTAAATGATATAAGTGGTATTGGGCCAGTAAAAATAGATAAGTATGGAAAAGATATATTAGAAATAGTTAATTCTTACATAAAAGAAAATAACATAGATACATTATGGAAAGAAAAAAATAAGTTAAAAGTAGTTATAGATGGTGAAAGTAGAAAAAATAATGAAATAGCTTTAGATTTATTAAACCAAGGAAAATCTATTGAGTATATAAGTGAAGAATTAGAAACTTCTATATCAACAATATTAGGATATATATACGATTATGTAAAAGAAGGACAATTAATTAACTTTAAACTAAACTTAAAAGATTTTTATAATAATGAAGAAAAAGAAATTATCTTAGATGCTTGTCGTGCATTTGGAGAAGAAAAGATAAGTGTAATAAAGAAGAATTTACCTGATTATATTAAATATGAAAGTATAAGGGCAGTAATTCTTGAAAAATATTTAGAAAAAATGGGTTATAATGTGTAAGAATGTAGATATAATTAAAATATAAAGTCAAAGAAGAAAATAATATGAAATTTTTCTTAAAATGTGAAATTAAAATGAAATTTTATTATAGAAAGTTTACTTTGAAGAAAAAACATTATAAAATTAAAAAGCAAGCATAGAATAAATTAGGAGAGTAAACTATGGGATTGTTAGAATTTGACTTTATAGAAGAATCAATAGATATGCTTAATTCTATGACTTCTACATTAGAATTAATAGGATATGAATTAGAAAAATATTTTGAAGGAATTTTAGATTATAAAGAAGAGGAATATATAAATGTAAAATCTAGAGTTAAATCGGAATCTAGTTTAAGGGAAAAGATTATAAGAAATAGATATTTAAAAAAATATAATGAAGCAAGTAGCCTTATTCATAATTTATCAGATTTGATAGGTGTAAGAATAGAATGTAGGTTTATAGAAGATGAAAATAAAATTTATAGGGTATTAAGAAAATATTTTAATAAAAGTGATGATAAAACGTATTATTATAATAAGGAAAACCCTAATATCAAATTAAAACTTTGTGAAAGGCAACCTCAAAAACAAAAAAATGGATTTGAAATATATAGAATAGATGGAATGTTTAATTACTTGGATAGACAAATTAAATTTGAGTTACAAATAAAATCGCTAGTAAATATATTCTGGAGCGAAATAGAACATAAAGTTATTTATAAAAATAATACATACTTATTAGGAGATAGTTTCTTAAAAGATATGATGGTATCTATAAAAAATAACTTAACTATGATAGATAATCAGTTACTTAATATTTATAAAAATTTTAACACATCGGGAATTGAACATTCTAAAGGAAAAAATAAAGAATTAGAAAAGCTATTAGCTAAAATGGCTCATGATACGTTTTCTATGAAAATGAAAGATAGCATAGGATTTGTTGTAGATTTTAAAAAACCTTGTGAAACAATTTTAAATTACTCTTTCAATAAAAATCAACAAGAAATGGATGAAAGTTTATTTGGAGATTTAATGATTAATGGATTATCTAGAATAAATGAGATATCCAAAAAAGACATAGACTTTAATCAACCTATTCTGTTTGAAAAGAAACCTGTACTAAATGATGAATTTTGTAAAACATTAGGTGAATCAATTATAGAAAAAATAAACGATGAATTTACTTGGAATTTATTTTTTAGAATTTTATTTGAAATAGAACCTTATAATAATAAAAAGGATTTTGAAAACTTCATGGAATTTATTAAAGTTAGAGTTATTTCAAAAGATAGCATAGAGCAAATAATTTCCTATTATGGTGAATGTGGTAAAATTATAATAAAGGAAATATATTTAGCAATAGCGAGGACACTTATTAAAGTTGATACAGTAGAAATATTATATGATTACAACTTAGAAAAAATTAACTTTATAATAGGTGAATCTATTAGTAACATATGTAGAGATATTGAAGACTATGAAGAATATTTAGAATTAAAAGATGAGATTATAAATAAAATTGAAAAAAAGATAATAAAGTTATTTAACTAAAGGCAAAGAAGCTATTATTATGATTACTATGATAATAGCTTCTTTTTATATACTATATTAGTTGTGGAAAGATAATGATTTATAGTGATATTAAATAATACAATTTTAATTTATTATAAAATAGACATTTAGGTAAATATAATTGATTTAAGCATAATAGAATCCTATAATTTTAATATGAAGACTTTTAATAATGAAAAACAAAACTACGAATGGGGGAATCTATTATGTTAATAGTAACAACCGATACAATACCTGGTAAAGATATAAAGGAAGTATTAGGTCTCGTTTCAGATAGTACTGTTAATGTGAACGCCTTTTAATAAAGTTATAAAATACAAGTAAATAGATGACAAGTGACACCTTTAAATGTTATTATATGAATACTATAAGCTATTCTATAAGTTATAAAAAAGTTATAGAATAGAAATGGTATATAAACATAAAATATAATGGCAGAGAGAAGGTGTTTTTTTATTGGTTGAGTATAAACAAAAACAGAGAGTAGTTGACTATATACAAGATGGTGAAATAAAAAGAGAAATGAAAGTAGTGATTGAAGAACAGTTAATAACTGAGGAAGGTTATACAATCTCTATACCTAGTTCACTAACTGAATTCATAACATTGTACTATGGGAAAAAAGCTATAAGTACAAGAAAAAATACAGCTATTATTGTTTGTGCTTTTTTAAATTATGTAAAAAGCAAAGTCAAAGAAGGCGAAGATGAAGACTTCCTTAAACTTAAAGAAGAAGGATTCTTTGGGCTAGAATTAGTTCATGCATCTAAATACTTAAACTATTGTGGAACTACTTTGAAGAACTCACTAGACACAGTCGAGCAGAAAGAAAATATACTAATAAATTTTTATTCATTTATAATTAGAAAAAAAATAATGAAGAACAAAAAGATGAAGATAGAATATAAGATATGTAAACCATCTAATGGAAGCAAAGGTAAAAAGGTACACCTATCACCTTTTGATGACCCAAATCACAAAGTAATAAGACCAAGTAAGAAAAGGGTGGCTAATGAAAAACGAAATAATATGAGTAGGAAACTATGGAAAAAATTCTTATCTTTAGCTAAAGAAAAAGCACCTGATATAGAGTTTGGAATAGCACTTCAAATTATGGGAGGGCTCAGAAGAGGAGAAGTTGTTAATTTAATACTAGATGATGTTAGTATTTATAATGAATACCAAGATTATGCTGATATGCAAGAAGGGACTTTTATTCTTGAGGCAAATATCACAGATAGAACTGATGAGTTATTCGTACCTAGAGGAATACAAATAGACACTAGTAGTCCTAAGAAGCATAGAAGAAATCAGCCTGTATTTGATTTTGATAATAAATTAAAGGAAAGATGGGAGACTCATTTGAAACGTAGGTCTGAAATTTTAGAGAGAACCAATAAGATTAGCAGAGCATTATTTATTGATAAATATGGGAATCCGATGTCAGGAAGTACTTACAGAAAGAGATTTAATAAAGTTAAAGAGGCATTCTTAGAATACCTTAAAGAAAATTCATATTCAGAGTATAAAAAGTATCTTAATGCACCTTGGGCAACGCATATTGGAAGAGGTATCTTTTCAAATATATGCGTAGAGATAGGATTAACTAATGTAAATGGAGTACCTAATAAGAGAATATTAGCTAATTTAAGGGGAGACGATTACTCTGATTCTTGTAAACCGTATATTGATGATGCTATTATAATTGATAATGCTGAGGCGGGGGTTAAAGTGTATAGTCAACTAGCTGATGATGATGAATAATCACACGTTGAATTTATATAATATATAAAAATAAATAACAAAGGATTGAATTTATGGAAAGTGAATATATACCTAAGGATGATGCCATGAAATACATGGAGATGAATAAAAATCAATTTGAGGTATTTTCAAAAAAATATATTAAAGATTTTAAGTATAAAAATGGTAAAACTAAATTTTATAGCAAACAAGAACTAGACTATTATATAGAATTAAGAAATGACTGGAATAAACAATACTTATATTATGAAGATGCAGTCGAGATGGCATCTACAAGAAAAATTTTTGAAACTATAACTAAACAATATAATCTAAAACCAATAAGAAAACCACTCTATGCAAAACATATTGATGACAAAGGGTTTTCTTATTATCACAAAGAAAGTCTAGAGAGAGTTATAGAAGATAGATTACAAAATAAAGTGAGCAATAACACAAATGAGTATATAAGTTTAAGAGATGCTAGTAAGCAATTAGGTATAACTACAAAGTCTTTTCGTAGTCTAATAGATGAATTAAACTTAAAAACAAAAATAGACGGTTGTGAAATGTTTTTATTAAATGCAGATGTAGAAAAATTACTAAAACTACAATGTGATTTTCTTGAAAATCATATGTCGCTTAATTGTGCTTCCGATATCATAGGCAACACAAGATTAACAAGGTTAGAAAAAATTAAAATACCTTACTATGCTAAGAAAAATAGAGATAAAGTCATGGTAAAAATATCTGATGTTGAAAAAGTTAAAAACGAAGTATTTAGAAAAATAGATGGTATAGAAAAAAACGAGGCTGCCCAAAAACTTGGCCTTTCACCTAGTACTTTTTATAGAACAACTGTGATATTTGATATAAAACCAGAAATTGATAAATCAACAGGAAAGGGGTATTATAAAGAATCTGATATTGAATTTATATCAAATCAAAGGGAAGAATTTGGAGAAAGATATTTAACATTTGATATGGTTAAAGATGAATATGGTAGCACTGTAGCCTCCAAAATAAGAGGGTTTAAAGCACCTCCATTTATAATTGGTAAAGACGCACAGCAAACTCGTGTTTCAACTCTTTACGATAGAGTTGATGCAGAAAAAATAAAATCCGAGATAGAACAAAAGAAGTTATTTAACACTGTAAGTTGTGAAACTCCTTATGATACATTTTTAATGAAATTAAGCATGATTGATGAACTTACTTATTTAAATAATTCTGTTTATACTAATAAAAAATGGTTTGAATATGTTTATGGAAGATTAACTACATCATCAGCAGGTAAAAGAACAATGAAGGCTAAAATTACTGGGATGATAAATGCTAGTCGAGCAATAGATAGAATGCTATCTACTTACAAAGTTAACGAATTCTATCAATTAACTCCTAGATTAATAAATCCATTTATAACAGGTAGTAGTGAAAGTGTTTCCATTGCTATTTCGCAATTTTCTATATCTGTATTTGGAGATATAAAAATAAAATTAGATAAAACTAATAAATTATCTAAAGGTTACTCTGTAAATGATTTAGTATCTCCTTATTCTTCAAGAAACGATAATGAATCAGATGAATTGGGTGATGTAGAAATTTATAATTTTGAAGAATATAAATCACTATTCAAATTTCTAACTGATATAGATTACCATATTGATAAAATTTTAAATGGAGGATTTTACAAGAATAAGTATGATATGAGTCAAATGGTGTACCCATCTATTTGGTTATATTTAATACTTCATTTAAATAATGCGTGGAGACATGGAGATGTATCAACATTTCCTAGAATAGAAATAGCTGACCTCCTTTATCAATGGAATATTGATTCAATAGAATGGTTTAGAAATAATAAACTCTCGATAAGTCAATCTAAAATTCTTACTACTAGAGTGATTCAAAAAGAATTTTTAATATCTAAGACTCAAATGAATGGTCACTTTTTCTGCTCTGATAATTTAGCACCTGCTTTCGCTACAGCGGTTATTGTTCTAGAATTATATTTAAATAATATGGGAATCTTTAGTAGTGATAAAATTGATGACCCGTTGATGTATTTTGAAAGTGTGAATGAACAGCCTAGTGATTATACAATATGCAAATTCTTTGAAGGTAGTAAACTTAATGGATTTAAGTTTAAATCCAAAAAAATGAATAAAACTGTAATGAGCTTTGTGTACAGTATAGTATCAAGAGGTGATGAAAAAAGTAGAGTTCTAGAGATAGTTGCACAATTACGTGGACATACTCTTGAATCATCTACAATACCTTACTTAAAATTCAATATTGAAGAAATTGAATTTTTAACAGAATTGTTATTTAGAAGAGGAGAATTTGGATACATAACAGAAAAATTACTAGATATGATAGGGATGCAATCGAAAGAAATGGAAAATAAAAGTATTGCAATCGAAGCAATAAATACAATGTTTGGTGATTATGAAAAAGTTGAGGCAGTTGTTGGTTTGACAGGTAGATTTAATAGTGATAAAAATAAAATTTTAAAGATGCTAAATGGATTAAAATTAGAGGAAGTAGTTGATAAGTTAATTGATATATATTGTGAAAGGCTACCATCTAAAGAAAAAAATATACAATGCCTAGTGTCTAAAACGGGATGTGTTAATATTAAAAAAAGTTGTAAGTCATGCTCATATCATATACCATCACTGTACGCATTAGATTCCATTCTAAGCTCTTTGAGAGAAGATGTACAGAAATACTTTGCTGAGAAAAATATCGGTAACAAAATGAAATTAACAGCATCGATTAATCGTAAAGTAGAAATAATGGGTGAGGCAGTATCTAGATATGGGGAAGAAATTGTTTATAATTATTTACAAATATCAAGAAATGACTTCTTAGAAATATATGATAATATTCCAGATACAGATGATTTATACAATTACATACTAGATAATAGCAATTAAATTGAGGTGATTTTATGAGTGTAGATTTGATAGAAGATATAGATATTGATTTAATACAAGAAGAAATATATGACCCACTGGAAGATGTTGAGTTATTGAAGGAAAAACTGTATAAAAACAATATTCTTAATGCTGGTAAATTCTCAAAAGGGGTTACAAACGGAAAATTTGAGGATGATTTATGGGTAGTAGATGAAGCATTGAATAACCAATACCGATACATAGATTTTTCGGAATTAAAAGTGTTGAAATTCAAAGGTGTTAATAAAGATGATATACTAGTTATAAAATACTGGGTAGCTAGCAAACTATTAGATTCTTTTGATAATTCAAAAGGCAATGCTAGCTACGGCAGTGCATGTAGTAAGTATAAGGACTTACTTTCATTTATAAAAGAAACTAATAATTTTAGTGATGATTTTATAGATGAAAAGAATGGATTGGGAATAAAGTGGTATTTTGATAGCATGAATGTCAAAGATAAAACTTTGTACGAAAAAGCATATGCTGTTCTGGATTTTGTATACTCAGTAGAAGACTACTTTTTACAGAGACATGATGAAGTTGGAACTGTGTATCTAGAAAATATTCATAGCTACATAAATAGTTTAACAATCGAAAGAAAATCAAGGGAACTACCTAGAACTAGAGATATACTTCTCTTAGACCATTATATAAAAAAATTTTTCTATAATGACGATACTGTAAAAGAAGATGATAAACTTTTATATTACCCAATTCTTTTATGGTGGAAAATAACTAATATAATACCTATGAGACCTAGTGAGTTTTGCACAAAAATACCTAGAGATTGTTTAATCAAAGATGATGATAATTTTTATCTTAAAATTGGTAGAATAAAGCAAAGAGCTAACTTTAAAAGAAGGTTACTACCTGTGCTCGATAGATTAAAAATAACAAAAGATATATATGAATTAATTCAAGATTATATAGATAAAACTGATATCGAAAAATATGGGAACAGTGATACGCTTATTTCATATAGGGTTGTAGAACTTTTTAATGTTTCAAAAGGAGTGGAAAAAATCAATAAAGATAAATTTTCAATAAACATTCTAGATATTTTACTTAAAAAGTTTTATTCAAATATAATCAGAAATAAGTATGAAGAATCTAGTATAAAAAGAGAGGTGAACCTAGGAGATACTAGACACTTTGCGTTTACATCTTTGCTACTTCAAGGAATAGCTCCGCCATATATAGCTATCATGGGAGGTCATAGATGTTTAAGCACTTTAGATAATTATACCTGTAGCACTAGCTATTATGCAGACAGTGAAATAGTCAAATATGTAAATGCTATGATGGTTAAAAGTAAAGAAAATATCGTAGATAATGAAACTATTATGGAAATAGTATCCAAGATGCCGTTAAAGTGCCCTAAAGATATCGACTTATGTATACCAATGTACGATGTCGGTTTCTGCATGGCTAATTTTTCTGAAGATGGTTACTGTTGCGAAGATGAAACGTACTGTTTTAAGTG
The DNA here is from genome assembly GCF_012317385.1 of Romboutsia sp. CE17. Lineage (GTDB taxonomy): Bacteria > Bacillota > Clostridia > Peptostreptococcales > Peptostreptococcaceae > Romboutsia_E. The sequence goes on along the minus strand of NZ_CP051144.1, from coordinate 1,535,249 downwards.
TAGTAAATGGTGGTGTGAACCATCATTGAGTAATGCCAAACAAATTATTGAAAAGGTTAAAAATGAAGAGATTAAACCAAGAAGACAACTGTATGAACAAAATGTTGAGTTTCTATTAAATTTATTTGAAAATGTGGGATTAGAATTTGTTAATGGAGACTTAGTTGTAAACGAGGATGATTACAGGGATTTGAAAAGAATGGCTTTAAATATAAGAAGTGATATTGAAAGTATGGCATCAGATATTGCTATGAGCAGTAATACTAAATTAATCAATAATATTGATGGAGGAAAAGATAGATTGTATCTGGATAGCATACTCAGCACATTGAGTGATAGTATTGAGTAATAATATACAAAAGGAGACGCATTTGCAGTGGGAAAAAAGATTGAAATAGATAAAAAAGAAATTGAAGAAATTATAAAATTAAGAATAACTGAACTTGATGGAGATGCAAGTAAACTTACTTACAATAGTGTATGGAAGTTCAATGAAAGAATTTCTAAGGATAAAAACTATAAAAGATATGATGGGAAACAATTCACATCTTATGGGTATCATACGTGGGCTGGTAAGTATAAAAATGAATATGGATATGGAAAAGTTAGAATTGATGAAATTAAAAATGATGCAATATCTAAAAACACTGAAAATAATTTAAATACAGAGGATAACCATCTTGAATTGATTGATATAACTAACGAAAATTTTACATCTAGCATGAACGATATTATAATGCTAGTTAATGACCTTCATAACGAGCCACAGAGTCTCACAAGGCGTTTGATTAAACTATTTAAGAGGGATAAAAGAACAATTGCAGAGTTAGAAAAAGAAAATAAAGAACTTAAAGAAAAATTATCAAAAGAACAAGATAAGAATAATAAACTTGAAAAAGGAGTAACTAATCTATTTTTTGCTAGTTCCTCTCCAAATAACTCAATGGAAAATATGATTAATTTAAGTAAATCAGAGGATGCATTTGCTTATAATGAACTTAAAAATATGTTTAATGCTGATGAAGAAAGAATTAAAAAATTAATTAAAACAAAACAAGATGTTAAAAATGATAAACTTTTAGAGATTTCAAGCAAGTTGAAAAAGAAAGAAAAAATAAAAAAATTAGGTCTTTAAAGAATATGTTAGCTTACTTTGCGATAATATAAGATTAAGAATAACCATACCAAGGTATTTTCAATAACTATGTATGGTTATTTTTAATATAAATGTTCGCAATATATTAAGATTACGAATTTTTATTAATATATATTTCTATTTTATATAAAATTTTAATTCTAATCTAATATCACACTATTATACAATACATAATAATTATTCTATATTTATATTCCAAGGTCCTTTAATTTTGTATTCATTACCCAATACTTTTATAAATAATTTATTACTATCTGGATAAGGTAGTTTAAAAGTTATAGTTCTATTACCATCTTTTGATATATTTCCTGAAAGTCCACCTTCAAACCATTCTTCTCCTTGTGATGTAATACTTTTGCCAGCTGGCACTACTACACAGTCTAACATTTTTACTTCTCTATCTTTATTATCAGGATAATCTAACTCTATAGTATAATTTTCTCCATCTCTTTGTATACTTATTATATTTACTTCTGAGTTTGCATCTTTAAACATTTCATCTTTTGTATTTATCATTATTGTTTTGTTAATATTTATCTTTTCATCATTATTTGGTATAGGTAACTCTATTATATCACTACTATTTAGATTTTTATGCGTTATTATTTGTATATATGGTATCTCTATAGTAAAAGGTTTTTTAAGATTTTTTGTATCTATGTAAAATCTATTATAAGCTAATAAATCGGTATCTTCTGCTAATTTTGCTTTTAATACATTTCCATTATTATCCTTTAACGTTATAATTCCATCATCTGTTTTATCTAGGTCATCATTTATAGGATATGGTGCTTTTCCATAGTTTACACTTATCATATCTTGTGGTAAATTATTTAAAAATGTAACATCTAATTTATTATTTTCTTCCTCTAGTATAGCTGTTATTTCTATATTTTTATTAATTGCACTAGGTCCTAATTCATTTATATTATTTACTTGTTTAGCTTTACTTAGTTTACAATTAAATTCAGCCTTACTACCATTATCTAAAGTAAGTTCTAATTTTATATTATTCTCATTATATTGTTTATTATATTCAAAGAAATAACTTCCACCCCAAGAAGCATTTACTGATGTATCATCTAACTTACTTATATTAGATGTATTACTTTTTATCGTATCTTTATTAATTTTAATAATAGCTTTATTACTAGGTAGTTGACCATTTCCTTGCACACTTACTATTATAGTTTTACTTTCCTTATCATAGCTAACTTCATTTAAAGTCACTTTTCTGTTTCCTACTCTTTTATTTATAGGATTGTCTAATAAATATATTACATTATCAGTACTTACTATATTTCCTGTACTTGGTATGTAAGTATAAAATATATCTTTTACAGCCTTTACACCTAAGGGAGTTACAATCAGTAATAATGCAACTGATGCTACTACAATAATTTTTTTCTTATTACTTGATTTTCTATTACTTAAACTTTGTAAAGTTTTATCTATACCTTTAGTTATATTTATTGGAACTACAATATCATCTTTTTCTTGTAAAATTTCTTTTATCTTGGCATCTAGATTTTTATCCATATTACAGTACCTCCTCATCTATACTTAGCATTTCTTTTAGCTTACTTCTTGCTCTTGATAGTCTTGATTTGATTGTTCCTTGTGGTATATTTAAACTTTCTGATATATCCTTTATACTCATATCTTCATAATAGTATAGAATTACTATTATTTTTAAATTACTATCTAAATTATTTATACTATCTTTTAGTTCTAATCTATCTGATTGTTCTACTTTATCATTTTCAGCAATACTTACATCTAAGTTTAGTATTTTTTTATTCTTTTTTAATAATGCATTACATTTATTTATAAGGATTTTAATTAGCCATGTTTTAAAATACTCATCTTGTCTTAAATCTTTTATACTTATGTAGGCTTGAAGTATTGCTTCTTGTATACAGTCAAGTGCATCATCATCATTTTTAGTCATAGCTATTGCTACTTTATATAAATCTTTTTCATAACTTTTAATTAGTGTTGAAAAAGCTAAGTTATTTCCTTTTTTGCTTTTTCTTACGAGTTTTACTGTATTCATCTAGTTCCCCCTTTTCTATTTATTTACTATTCTATTTATTAGAGATAATTTAAGCTATATTGGTTCTAGTAAATTTAAATTTTTTAATTACAATGTATGGTTATTTTTATTGCTATATTCGCATTATATAACAATTGTGAATTAAATTATATTATATCATTTTAAAATTTATTTAAAACATAACCTAAATTTAAAGTTTTTATATATATTCTATAACTTATAAAATACTGAAGTTATAGAATGTAAACATAAATAGCTATTTACCTATATTGTTTAATATTCTATAACTAAAAATGGTTACATTATACTGTTAGAAGTAAACATATAGGTAAAGATATAGGAGCAAGTTTAAAAACTATAGTTGGAGGAGAAATAATATCTTACAATGAAATGATGATAGAAGCAAGAGAAATAGCTATTAGTAGAATGGTTGAACAAGCAAAAAAAATGGGAGCTAATGCTATAATAGGTATGAGATTAGGGACATCATCAGTTATGCAAGGCGCTAGTGAAGTTATAGTATATGGAACGGCAGTAGTAATAGATTAGTTTGTTTAGAAATTATTAAAAAGTTACTTAATCTTACGTAAATGAGATTGAGTAACTTTATTTTCTATACATTTTTACCTTACAATATATAGAAATTATATAAATGTATGTAGTTTTACCATATAAAAATATCTGGATATATTGTATAATAATCATATATATGTAATAAATTGGAGGTAAAGATGGAGAATATTGTATTGATTAGGGGAGCGGGAGATCTAGCATCAGCAGTGATTCATAAACTTCATATGTGTGGATTTAAAGTTTTAGCTTTAGAAGTAGAAAAACCATTAGCAATAAGAAGGCAAGTAGCTTTTAGTGAAGCTGTATATGAAGGAGAAAAAGAAATAGAAGGGGTTTACTGTAAGCTATGTAAAAATATTTCTCAAATTAAAGAAGTTTTAGAAGAAAATAAAGTAGCTTTATATATAGATCCAAAAGGAGAAATAATAAAAGAAATAAAACCAAAGGTTGTAGTTGACTGTATATTAGCAAAGAAAAATTTAGGTACAAATAAAGATATGGCAGATTTAACAGTCGGGCTAGGTCCTGGTTTTTCTGCAGGTGAAGATGTAGATATAGTTATTGAAACTATGAGAGGACATAATTTAGGACGAGTAATAAGAAATGGAAGAGCAAAAGAAAATACAGGTATACCAGGAGAAATAAATGGTGTATCAAAAGAAAGAGTAGTTTATTCATGTTCTAATGGTATAATTAGAAATTTATGTAATATAGGTGAAGTAGTAAGAAAAAATCAAGTTATAGCATATATAGAAGATGAAAATGGTAAAAAACATGAAGTATTAGCAAGTATAGATGGATTACTAAGAGGCCTTATTAGAGATGGATCTTATGTAAGAAATAATTTAAAAATACTAGACATAGATCCTAGATTAGGTGAAAGTAATAATGCTTATACAATATCAGATAAGGGTAGAAATATAGCAGGAGGAGTATTAGAAGCTATACTATCTAATAATATAGTTCCTAAATTTTAGCAGTGATTAAGTATTTATGAATACATAATCTCAAGAATAAATTAAGAGATAAAATATGGAAATATATAGATAAAATTAGCAGAGGTGATTTTATGTTTAAAGTAGCAATTATAACACTTAGTGATAAAGGGTATGAAGGGAAAAGAGAAGATTTAACTGGAGCAAGGCTTAAAGATTACGTAGAAAATACAGGATTATATGAAGTAGTTCATTATAAAATGATAAAAGACGATAAAGAAATGTTAATTAATGAACTTATAGATATTTGTGATAATTATAAAGCTGATTTGGTGCTAACTAATGGAGGTACAGGATTTTCTAAAAGAGATATAACTCCAGAAGGAACTAAGTGTGTTATAGAAAGAGAAATACCAGGAATTAGTGAATATATGAGAATGAAATCTTCTGAAATTACAAAAAAAGCAATATTAAGTAGGGGGATAAGTGGAATAAGAAAAAGCTCGATAATAATTAATTTACCTGGAAGTCCAAAAGGGGCAGTTGAAAACTTAAGTTTTGTAATTGACACTCTTGACCATGGAATTGAAATTCTTAGAGGAGACGCAACAGAGTGTGCCACTTCTTTAAAAAAATAATTAATAATAAAGAGGTAAGCAAATGAAAGATAAATATGGAAGAGATATAAATTATCTCAGAATATCATTAACGGATAAATGTAATTTAAAATGTATATATTGTATGCCGTCTGATGTTAAATATGAGGATGAATATATTAATAAAAACTTAAGTACAGATGATTATAAATTTATAATAAAATCAATGGCTAATATTGGTATAACTAAATTAAGATTTACTGGTGGTGAGCCAACTCTTCATCCAGGTCTAAATGAATTAATTTGGTATGCTAAAAATGAATGTAATATAGATGATATAGCTATAACGACAAATGGAGTTAATCTTTCTAAAATGATACACACATTAAAGTCAAGTGGATTAAAAAAAGTAAATATAAGCTTGGATTCGTTAAAGGAATACAAATATAAGTCTATAACTAGAGGCGGTAATTTAAAAGAAGTTATAGATGGAATTAATATGTGTATAAAAGAAGGCATAAAGGTAAAGATAAATTGCGTTGCTATAAAAGGATTTAATGATGGTGAAATATACGACTTTATGGAACTGATTAGATATAATCCGATTGATGTTAGGTTTATAGAATTAATGCCAATAGGAGAAGGTCAGAAAGTATATAAAAATGGATATATAAATGTATACGAAATGATAGAATCTATTGAAGGATTATACCATGTACCATCAGAAGATAATTCACCTGCTAAATACTATAAATATGATGGAGCAAAAGGTAGAATAGGAGTTATAACTCCTCTTAGTTGCAGTTTTTGCAAAGATTGTAATAGAATAAGGGTAACATCTAATGGTAAAATAAAATTATGCCTTCATTCAAAAGAAGAAATAGATATTAAAAAATATCTTAATAGACCTTTAATATTTAGGGAAGCACTAAAAGATATGATTTTAGATAAACCAGAAAAACATAATCTAATAGAGAATCAGACTAGTGATACAACTAGAAAAATGTATGAAATTGGAGGATAGGATGTTAACTCATATAAACGAAAAAGGATATGCAAAAATGGTAGACATAAGTGAAAAAGATAACACTGTAAGAGTAGCTACAGCAACATCTACCATTAGCATGAGTAAAGAAGCTTTAGAAAAAATAAAACATGGTCAAATAAAAAAAGGTGATGTATTATCTGTAGCTCAAGTAGCTGGAATAATGGGGGCAAAGAATACTTCTAATAACATACCTATGTGTCATCAAATTAACTTAGTTGGCTGTGATTTAGATTTTAAAATTGATGATGAAAATAGTGCTATTATAATATATGCAACATGTAAAAGTGTAGGTAAAACTGGTGTAGAAATGGAAGCTTTAAATGCATGTTCTATAGCAGCATTAACTATATATGATATGTGCAAAGCAGTAGATAAAAGAATGGTAATAAGCAACACACACCTACTTGAAAAAACTGGTGGAAAATCTGGGGACTTTAAATTTTAATTATTTTGGAGAGTGAGTATAATGGCGAAAGTAGTATCTATAAATATAAGCACAAAAAAAGGTGTTGTAAAAGTACCTGTTGATAAGGCTGAACTAAAAATAGATCATGGAATAGTAGGAGATGCACATGCAGGGAATTGGCATCGTCAAATAAGTATGTTGGCAGAAGAAAGTATTCAAAAAATGAAAGATAAAGGATTCGATCATTTAAAATTTGGTGATTTTGCTGAAAATATAACTACAGAAGGAATTGAAGTTTATACATTACCAGTAGGCACGAAGCTTAAAATTGGAGAATGTGAAGTCGAAGTAACACAAATAGGGAAAAAATGTCATCAAGGATGTGCTATAAGACAGACTACAGGTGACTGTGTAATGCCAAGAGAAGGGATATTTGTTAAAGTATTAAAAGAAGGTACTATTAATATAAATGATGAAATTGAAATTATATAAACTTAGTTAAAATATAAAAAGGGCATGTTTTAAAGCATGCTCTTTTTATATTTGTTAGTATTAATTTTTTATGTCTAAAACTAAAAATATAGATATTGATAAGTAAATTATGTATAATGATAAGAATGAAAGATAGGTGATTAAAGTGGATATTAATAATATCAAGAATATATTAGAATTTACTGCAGATAGATTAGCATATAATAGAGGTTTTACATTTTATAAAAGAAACTTAGTAAGAGATTGTTACTCAAATAAAGAAAATGATACTTATACATTTTATGGGACTGTATATGATGATTATACAAGACAAAGTTATACTAGTTTAATTAACATAAATGCTAAAACTAGAAATATATTAAATTATAGTTGCGATTGTAAGGATTTTATATCAAAAGATAATCAAATTAAAGTATGTTCACATGTAGTTGCAACTGTTCTTCAAGGTATTGAAAATATACAAAAAGATGAATTTATAGAAGAAGAAAATATAAACATAATTGATCCAAGTTTAAGTTTAACTATAGGTCAATCAAGAGGTGGATACTTAAAATTAGAACTAGATATAGAAAATATAGAGAAAAATGAATATAAAAAAATTTTTAATTCATATAAAGAAAAAAAGAAGCTTTATAGATTATCTAATGGAAGCTACTTAGATTTAAAAAATGATGACTTAGTAAAAACTTTTATGTTAATAGATAGTTTAGGCATATATTTTGATTTTGACAATATGAAAATACCTAACAATAAAACTATATATCTTCAAAATTCTATTGAAAGAGAAAATATGGATTTTATTAAGGGTAAAAATTATATAAGTAATATAGCTAATAAATATAAAAAAATATCAAAGAAAGAATATGTAATACCAAAAAAATTAAATGCAACACTAAGAGATTATCAAATAGAAGGATTTAACTTCTTTAATACTTTATCAGACTATGAATTTGGTGGAATACTAGCTGATGAGATGGGGCTAGGTAAAACTTTACAAACTATTTCCTTTATACTTTCTAAAGAAAATAAAAAAAGTATCGTTATAATGCCTACCGCTTTAATTCATAACTGGAAAAGTGAGTTTGAAAAGTTTGCACCAAGTTTAAAAATTGCTTTAGTTCATGGGAATAAAAGCGAAAGAGAAGATATAATAAGAAATTATAAAGATTATGATGTAATACTTACGACTTATAATACATATAAAAATGATCAAGAAAAATATGAGAATATAAGCTTTGATTATTGCATTATAGATGAAGCTCAAAATATAAAAAATCCAGATACACTAATATCTAAAATTATAAAAAAAGTACCTTCTAAAGTGAGATTTGCTTTAACAGGTACTCCAATAGAAAATAATTTGCTAGAATTATGGTCTATTTTTGATTTTATAATGCCAAATTATTTATATAATAAAGAAAGATTTAAAAATATATTTGTTAATGATGATAAAAATATAGAAGAATTAAAAAAGATGATACAACCATTTATATTAAGAAGAACGAAAAAAGAAGTAATAAAAGAACTACCTGAGAAGATAGAACACAAATACTATGTAGAGTTAGAAAAAGAGCATAAAAGAGCTTACATTGGATTTGTAAAGCTGATTAAAAATAAGTTAAAAGAATCTAATCAAGATAAGATAACTATTTTCTCTTATTTAACAAAACTTAGACAATTAGCTTTAGCTCCAGATATTATGGTTAAAAATTATAAAGGTAAAAACTCCAAGATAGATATATTAATGGATATTATAAAGGGAAATGAAGATAGAAAAATTTTAGTATTCTCTCAATTTACGAAAGTTTTAGACTTAATAGGAAAAAGATTAAATGAAAATAATATTAATTACAGTTATTTAGATGGTAAAACAAGTGCAAAAGATAGATTTAGGTTAGTAAATGAGTTTAATAAATCAAATGAAAATAAAATATTTTTAATATCTTTGAAAGCAGGGGGAACAGGTTTAAATTTAACTAGCGCTTCTATAGTTGTTCATTTTGATCCATGGTGGAATCCATCAGTAGAAAATCAAGCTAGTGATAGAGCGCATAGAATAGGACAAAAACAAGTAGTAGATGTTATTAAACTTATAGCTAAAAATACTGTTGAGGAAAAAGTTATAGGCTTACAAGAAAGCAAAAAAGATTTAATAGACAATATAATGGATGCGAATTTAGAAAATAGCAGAGTTCTTAAAAATTTAACTCAAGATGACTTAATAGATTTATTTATGTAATTCTGATAACATACATAGTAAGTGAGTTTTAATATGGAGGTACATATGGGAGAGATAAAAGGGATTATTTTTGATATGGATGGAGTTCTAGTAGATAGTGAAAGAGTATCTTATAAATTTTGGACAAAAGCATTTGAAAAGTATGGTTATGATTATAGTATGGAAGTACATTACAATTTACTTGGAAGAAATACCAGTAGTATTAGAAATGTATTAGGGGATATTTTTGGAGAAGAGTTACCTTTAGATGATATTTATAAATATAAAACAGAAGAAATGCTAAAGTACTTAGAAGATATAGGTGTTCCAGCTAAGACGGGTGTATTTGAAATATTAGATTTTTTAAAAAGTAATGGATATAAAATAGCATTGGCAACATCTACCAATAGAGATAAAGCAATTCAAAGACTAGAAAGAGCGGGTATAAGAGTTCAGTTTGACGCTATGATTTGTGGAGATGAAGTTGAAAATTCTAAACCTAATCCAGAGATATTTTTAAAAGCAGCTAAAAAGCTTAATTTAAATCCAAGAGAATGTATGGTAATAGAAGATTCTCCAGCGGGTGTTGAGGCAGGATACCAAGGAGGAATGAAAGTAATCAATATTCCTGATATGAAAGAACCAGATAATGAAGTAATAGAAAAATCATATATGATATGCAATAGTTTGTTAGATGTAATAGATTGTTTAAAAAATATTTAGGAAAATATATAGTATTTAAAAAGAACATTTTTATAAATGTTCTTTTTATTTTTGTCGTTTTAGTAATTGAGAAATATATCAAAATCTATGATAAAAGTTGAAATTTGTTATATAATAAAAGAATAAGCAAACTATAAATATTTAGATTTTTAATAGATAATGTTTTAATGGAGGGAATATTGAATGAATAAAGCTGATAAAATTTTTAAGGACACAATGAAAATGATATTAGAAGAAGGTACTAAAGATGAAGGACCAAGACCGTATTATCCATCGGATAATGCACCAGCACATAGTACTTTTATAACTCATCAAATACATACATACGATATAAGTAAAGGTGAATTACCAATAATAACACTTAGACCTATAGCTATAAAAAATGCGATAAAGGAAATTCTTTGGATATATCAAGATCAAACGAGCAGTTTAGATGTACTAAAGAATAAATATAACATACATTGGTGGGACGAATGGGAAAGTAAAGATAGACCTGGAACTATAGGTCAAAGATATGGAGCTACAGTTAAAAAGCATAATCTTATGAACAATCTTTTAGAAGAAATAAAGAAAAATCCATATGGAAGAAGACATATAATGAGTTTATGGCAAGAAGAAGATTTTAAAGAAACTGATGGTTTAAAACCTTGTGCATATGAAACAATTTGGACTGTTAGAGGTGAATACTTAGATATGTCTTTAACTCAGAGATCATCAGATTTTATAGTAGCAGGTCATATAAATGGTATGCAATATGTAGCACTACTAATGATGGTAGCAAGACATTGTGGACTAAAGCCAGGTAAGTTTACTCATTATATAATAAATCTTCATTTATATGATAGACATGAAGAAAATGCTAAAATAATGTTAGAAAGAGAGCCAATTAATTGTGAACCAAAACTAATATTAAATCCAGATAAAACAGACTTTTATTCGTTTACAATAGATGATTTTGAGTTAGTTGGATATGAAAGTGTAAAGCCACAATTGAAATTTGAATTGGCTATATAATACAGAGAACTTTTAGAGAGGTAGATATGATAAAAATTATAGTAGCAGTAGATGAAAATGGTGCAATAGGAAGAAATAATGATCTTTTATTTCATATAAAGGATGATTTAAAAAACTTTAAGATTTTAACAACTAATAACACAGTTGTCATGGGAAGAAATACATGGGAATCTCTGCCTATTAAACCATTGCCAAATAGAGAAAATATAGTGCTTACAACTACTGAAAATGAACTTTCTGGAGCAAAAGTACTACATAGCTTTGAAGAATTAGAAGTCTACTTAAAATGCTATGATAAAGATGTTTATATAATGGGAGGATCATCTATCTATAATCAGATAATGGAAAAAGGTTTAGTAGATGAAGCACATGTTACATTTGTAAAAGAGGTTGTAGAAGACGCAGACACATTTATTTCTATAAAAAAATTAAAAGAATTATTGCCAAGGGAAAAGTATATTACTACTTTTGAGCAAGGAAATATAAAAGCCGATTATATAATTCTTAGTAAATAACGCAATTTAAATAAGCGATGGAGTTCAAAATTAAATGCAAAGGCTGATGACTCCTACTTTCTAAATGAAGGTAGGAGTCTATTTTTTCATTAAAAAAAGAGGAGTTTATATAATTTTATTATTTAGTTTAGTTATTATAGGAATATAAATATTTAACAAATTATATTATTAATATGTTAAAATATAGAAAACACATTAAGAATGGATGATAAATATTATGAAGAACATAAAAATTCAATCTCCTAAACTATCTAAGGACCTAAGTACACAGATAGATATTATAAAGACTATATATGATTATGAAACAGTGGAAGATGCTTTAATTGAAGAAATAAAGATACAAGATATTTATGATGTGAATATAAGGTTTAATAGTTGTTTATTTAGAAATGTAGTATTTGAAAACTGCGATTTTAGAAAAATCGATATGGTAGATGTAGTATTTGAAAATTGTGATTTATCAAATATTAACTTTTCTGATAGTGGTATTTATAGAGTAGAGTTTATAAACTGCAAGCTAACAGGGAGTATTTTTAATGATTGCATATTAAAAAGTGTTGTATTTAAAGATTGCTTATCAAGGTACTCTAATTTTGCTTTTTCAAAATTTAAGGCATTGAAACTTAAAGGGGCTGATTTTAGTTACTCAGTTTTTCAAGAAATAGAAAATGAAGGAATTATTATTGATGAAGTTAACTTAGAAAAAACTGTATTTAGTGGAACTTCTCTAAAGAATATTGATTTTACTAATAGTAATATAGAAGGAATAGAAGTAAGGCTACAAGATGTTCAGGGAGCAATATTTTCTGTAGGACAAGCCTTAGAATTAACAAAGTTATTAGGAATAATTGTAAAATAAAGAGTTAGGTGCTTACCTATCTCTTTTTTATATATATTAAAAATTTTTTTATAACTTTTGTTGACAAAAGTAAATATTATTCATATAATAGTTTGCACAGAAACTAATTAGTACGCATGCAAACTATTAAGGAGGGAGTACATATGAATAGTATTTATAAACTATTAGAAGTTAAGAAAAAAACTTTATTACTTGTAGCTGGATTAGTATGGGGATTTGCTGGGTTTAGAGTTTTTACCTTAGGAAATATTGATGTTGTAAGTAATAAGGCTAATTGGATATTAGTTTTAAGTATATCGGTTATAATCTTTTACTTATTTTTTAATTTTATTTTTAGGAAGATGATGATAAATCATACTAAAAGAATAATAAGTCATGAATTAGAAAAACGATGCGTGTTCGCATTCTTTGATAAAAAAAGCTATATAATAATGGGATTTATGATGTTCTTTGGAATAGGTATAAGGAGTTTAGGAATATTTAATCCTATATACTTAGGAAGTTTTTATATAGGTTTAGGAGGAGCACTATTTTCAGCAGGTATGTTTTTTCTAATAAATTACTTTAACTTTGAAAACACTAAACTAAAATATAATATATAAATTAGGAGAAAATCTAAATGAAACATGATTCATTTGAAATAGCAATGCTAATAAAAGAAATTTATGCTAGTACAATAGAGATAGTAAATTATAATTTAAGAGATAATGGTCTTACTCATCAACAAACTATGGTAATTAAATTAATAGCTCACAAAGGTAGAGTAACGATATCTGAATTATGTAAAGAAATGTCATTAGCTAAAGGAACAGTATCGGGTATAGTTAGTAGATTAGAAGCGGCTGATTATATTAGGAAAATTAAAATAGATAATGACAAGAGAAATACTTATGTAGAGTTTTCAAATAAAGGAATGGAATATGCTAAAAATTTTAAACATGATATAAATAAAAGTTTTGATAAAATATTTGAAAACTTTACTGATGATGAAGTTAAAGAGACTAAAGAGAATTTAATTAAACTTAGAAATAAATTAAAAGGAGAAAAGAAAAATGGATAGTAAATTAATATTTGCAATTGTGACAATAACTTTAGCTTTATTATTTTATACAATAGGTGTATTTGCAGAAAGAAAATCAAAAAGTCTAAATAAAACGCATGTAATTATATTTTGGTTAGGTTTATTATGTGATACTACAGGAACTATTACAATGAGTAGTATAGCAAAATCTGGAGTAGAAGTGATGAATGTTGCAACACAAACCCTACACAGTTTAACTGGATTTTTAGCTATAGTATTAATGTTATTTCACGCTATTTGGGCCACTTGGGTTTTATATAAAAATGATGAGAAGAAAAAACAAACTTTCCATAAGTTTAGTATAATAGTTTGGATTATATGGCTTGTTCCATATGTAATAGGAATGATGATAGGTATGGGAAGATAGATTATTAATAAAGAATGAGAGTATAATTATATACTCTCATTCTTTATTAAGCAATAGACATATTATTTTTAGAATTACTTGCAGAGTATGTTTGAACTCTATATGTATTATAATAAGGCATCATATTTTCTGTAAATATGCTCATTATAGCTTTCATTTGATTAGGAGATAAAAAGTTGAATTTTACCCCTAATAAACTTTTATTTATTCTTGTAATCTCACAAGTAATATCAATATTATTTATGGATAAAGTTACTATTTCACCAGGTTCTATGTAAATATCCTTATTTAGTTTTAAACCAGCTCCTATTTCAGAAATATCCACTAAGATAGCATCAAGAGACTTAGATTTATACTTAATACTAACTTTAGTATCCTTTGTAACAGATATTCTTTCACTAGATCTAAAAATAGGTTTTTGGTAAGCTACCTTTATAGATATTATAGCCCCCATAAAATTGTAGCCACTCCAAAATATATTTAACAAGTACGCCCCAACATTAATTTTATATTTGATAAGAGCTAAAGTTGATACTATCCATGCTACAATAGTAATAATAATTATAATTATATGAGGTAAAACAACTTTAAGTTGAAATTGTTTTTTATTATATAATATTTCTTTAGAAGTAACATTAAACTTGGTTTTTAAAAATAGGCTATGTTAGCCCTCTTCGTGATAAATATTGCATAAAAAGAACCACACCTTAGACTTTTCAATACATTGAATTCTAAGATGTGGTTGCTTCTATAACTTACTATAAATTATTCGTAATAGATTAAAATTGTAAATTATCCTTTAAACATAAACTCATACTGGTTATTATTTTTATTCATTAAAACATTTAAAGTTCCTTCTATTTTGTCATGAAAATCATTTATTGAAGTAATACTTTCTATATATATGTATTCATTAGCACTAGAGTTTGAATTTATATTGCATGAAAGGTGTGCATCTCTTTCTTTATCGCTAAAAAATAGTTTATCTAAATTTACAGAAATCAATTCATCAGATTTATTTTCTATGATTAGTTCAATCATACCAGCATTGTCCTTATAATGAAGATTTACAGCACTTATTTTTAAATCTTCATTATCAACTAAAACTGGATTTTCATAAAAATCAATTACATTCTCATTCTGTGCTTCTACTTTGGTTGATTCATCTACATCTGATTTATTAGAATCAATATTTTCCAAACCTACTATTAATGATAATATACACGCACAAATACATGATATTAAAATATACTTTCTCATAAAATATCTCCTATTTTTATTTTCTAATTCACACTTTATAACAATTGCGAACTTGATTATATTATACAAAATATTCAATTATTTTCCAATTACAAAATGGTTTCATTAATTTGAAGTAAAGTTCCTTATTTTAGGTTAACTCAATGAATCTATTTCTAATAGTTTCTCTAGTTACATATGTATCCTTAGTAGCTACATTCACTAGCATATCTTTAATTCGGTCACCCTTTTTATTCTTCTTACTTAGTTGGAGAAATTTAAACCAAGCCAAATAATTGTTGATATATTTTGTGGATACACCATTAAAAGGCATTAACCATCTCTTAAAACTACTGTGAAGAGCATTTATATGCTGTAAATGATAAACACTATCTATCATTGATTTTCCTCTAGGAACTTGCTTTAATTCTATGTTCAACTTGTCCTTTATTCCTATATATGATTTATGTGAATCTACGCAAAAAGTAGTCTCTTCACATATTTTATTGTCAAAGAAGTTAACTATTTGATTTGTTGTAATTCTACCGTTACAAACAGCACTCATAAGGATATTTCCTTTTCTATCAATTGCTGTCTCTATACAAATCTGCTCTTTTGATATTCCTCTTTTCTTCTTATCATTTTTACCTTTACCTCTTTTTCTAGGGTTTCTAGGCATTACAAATGTAGTACTTTTAGAATGATTGCCTTTAAAAGACTCTTTAATAAAGCATTCATCTACTTCAACTATACCTTCAACCTTATCATTTTTTAATGATAGATTGATTACATCAAGTATCCTATGACGCATGTAAAAAGACGTTTTAACACCTACTCCGACTTCTTCAGCACATTTTCTTATAGAAAGTCCTAATATCATTAATTCACAGTATTTTAACCATTTATCTAAGCCTAATTTTGTATTAGAGAATGGAGACATAGTAAACTCATCAAAACTTGTGCGACAACGTTTACAAATATATCTTTGTCTTCCGTTAGATTTCCCATTTTTATTTACATCTTTACATTGACATTTTGGACATTCGTATCCCTTGGAAAATCTACTTTCTTTAACATTATCTCTAATTTCAGAAGAATTAAATAAAGTACTTAATACTTCTTGTGCTACTGAAATTAACTCTGTAAGTTCATTCTTTTTTAAATCTTTTATCATAGCTTTTATATCTATTTTTGACATAATATTAGGTATCCTTCCTGTAAATTAGTTGAAATATAGTTTATATCTATATTATAGCCTATGTTATATATAATTAATCACGAAGTTAGCTAACATAGCCTAAAAATAAAAGCTCTTTTAATATAGACATACATAAATGAGGCGCCATTGCTATTTCATAATAATGGCTCCATTTAAAGCTTCTAGTTTTAGGTGAAAGAGTATTAAAAATTAAAATTTGCCCTAAAATAAAAGGAAGATACATATTTAACAGACTTTTTAATGAAGAATCTATTATCAGTGTAGATGTAAGCAAATATATTAAAGGACATAATATGTATACCATCTTCTGAAGGTTAGCAAACCAATATACAGCCCCATCAAAATAAGCTATTTTTTGAGCAAAGCTTAACCCTTTTGTAAATATTGGATTAAAATGTTTTAAAACTTGTAGGTTTCCTCTACACCATCTATCTCTTTGTTTAACTAACTCAGTAAATGTAGTAGCGCTAAGACCTAAAACTAATTCTTCATTTACTAACACAGAGTCATATCCATTAGATTGTAAAAGCATACCAACTGCCATATCTTCAGTTATTGAACAAGTTGGATACCCACCAATATTGTTTACAAATTCTCTTCTAAATAAGGCATTAGTACCAACATGTAAGACAGCATTTTTTGCTGCTCTAGCTTCCTGAATATCTCTCATAAAAAAGTCTTGTTCATTTGGTAGATTTTGAGAAAGATTATATTGATACATATCCTGGTTATAATAAACCTGAGGTGTTTGAACAAAAGCCATATTTTCATTTGAAAAATATCCCACAGTTTTAGTAAGAAACTCTTTTTTAGGAATCATATCAGCATCTAACACTGCAAATAAATCTCCAGTTAAAAACTTAAGTGCATTATTTATGTTTCCAGCTTTAGCTCCTTCATTATCTTCTCTTGAAATATAATTTACCTTATAGTTACTACAAAGTATTTTTAAAGACTCTCTTCTACCATCATCACATACATGAATTTTAAATTTATTATTTGGATATTCTAGATTTGTGCAAGCAGCAATAGTTTTCTCTAATAACTGCAATGGTTCATTATAAGTACAAATTAAAACATCAACAAAGGGGGTATTTTTATCCTCAAAATCATTTAAAGTTTTCAATTCTAAT
Organism: Romboutsia sp. CE17; assembly: GCF_012317385.1. Lineage (GTDB taxonomy): Bacteria > Bacillota > Clostridia > Peptostreptococcales > Peptostreptococcaceae > Romboutsia_E. The sequence goes on along the minus strand of NZ_CP051144.1, from coordinate 1,517,619 downwards.
TTATATTTTGAAGTAAATAAGTATTGAAAATTAAAGAATGCAATTAATCCTAAGACTTCTGCAGTAAATAAAACGAATCCAAGCAAAAAACTAATAATTCCATTGTGAATTGGAATAACTGTAACTCTCCAAAGAATATAAAAAATACATGCCAAGGTATTTACAAATATTAATACCGTTCTATACTCAATTTTTTGCTTGGAGATAATATAACTTGTTAATAATAAAAATGTCATTATAAGTAAATACATTAAAACAATCTCCTTAATTTATAATATAGATAATTTTTATATTTAATATTATGTCTTAAAAAAGATATATACGCAATAAAATGATAAAAAATAACATAAAAAGATATTACAAAATTATGAAATTTTTATTAAAATCGCATAAGATAAGCATAATACATTAGGGAGAAATAACAGTAGTAAAAGAAATAATACAATAATAGATTTTAAATATTTAAATAAAAATAGCTAGGGAAATCACGAAGCAAACCCCTAGCTATTTTTTATTTAATTTTTATGTTTTACTTTAAATGATTTTACAGATTTTATATTACTTAGAGAATGTGCTAATGGTATAGATAATATAATGCTAACAAAACCTTGAATTGAGTTTGATGGAATCGATGTAGCTGATGCTGCAAAACTTCCTTCTAAAATAGCTCCACCTATAAAATATCCAAATACCATTATTATAGCTCCAATGAAAGTTGCTATTATACTCTTTATAAATGTAGTGTTCTTACTTAATAGCATACCAACTAAATATCCTTCAATCCCCTTTATAATTAATGTAAATATAGCCCAGTGAGTATATCCACTTAATATATCTGCAAGAGCAGATCCTATTCCTCCAGCTATCATACCACTTACTGGTCCAAATAATATTGAGGATACAAAAATAATTGTATCACCTATATTAATATATCCATGTGTAGCAGGAATTGGTATTTGTATAGCCATTGTAGCAATACAAACTAAAGCAATCATAAGGCCGTTTATAACTATTCTTTTAGTTTTATTATTCATAATATCCTCCAAATAAGAAATCATATTTAATAACTTAATTATATTAAGTTCTAGAGTATAATACAATAATTATTGTACCCATACAATTTGTTAATTTAGGAGCACTAAGTAATATGTATGAAATATAAATTATTATTTTTATGTTTACCAAAAAATAGGGTATAACTATAATATAAATATAGAAAAATATAAGTATAAAGAAAATTAGGAGGTTATAATGGAATACAAAATAGGTCAATTATATAATGGATTCATTTTAAAAAGTGAAGAGTACGTAGAAGAAATAAATTCGAAAGCTAGAATATTTGAGCATGAAAAAACAGGTGCAAAATTATTAAATATGGATAATGATGATACTAATAAAGTATTCGCCATAGGGTTTAAAACTCCACCAAGTGATAGTACAGGAGTTATGCATATATTAGAGCATAGTGTTTTATGTGGTTCAAGAAAATTTCCAACTAAAGAGCCATTTGTAGAACTTGTAAAAGGGTCTTTAAACACATTTTTAAATGCGATGACTTATCCAGACAAAACTATATATCCAATAGCTAGTCAAAATGAAAAGGACTTCTTTAACTTAATGGATGTATACTTAGATGCTGTATTTTATCCTAATATATACAAAACTAAGGAAATTCTTATGCAAGAAGGTTGGCATTATGACCTTGAAGATAAAAATGAAGATTTAACTTATAAAGGTGTTGTTTATAATGAAATGAAAGGTGCATTTTCATCTCCAGAAGGAATACTTTTAAGAAGGATACAACAAACTTTATTCCCAGATAATACCTATTATAATGAGTCTGGTGGAGATCCAAAGAATATACCAGATTTGACTTACGATCAATTTATAAATACTCATAAAAAATATTATCATCCATCAAATAGTTATATATTCTTATATGGAAATGGTGATTTAAATAAACAACTTGAATTTATAAATGATAATTATTTATCTAAATTTGATAAAGATGAGATTGATTCTGATATAAAATTACAAGCACCATATAGTGAGATGAAAGAAGTTAATTATTCTTACTCTATATCAAAAGAAGATGAAGAATCTGAAAAAACATTTTTAGCGCTAAACTTTGTAACAGGAAGATCTACTGATGAAGAAGTATACACTCATTTAAACATACTAGAATATTTATTACTAGAAACAGAAGGTGCACCTCTTAAAAAGGCATTAATAGATGCTGAAATAGGTAAGGATGTATTTGGAAGTTTTGATAATGGAATACTTCAACCTGTATTTAGTATAATAGTAAAAAATAGTGAAGTAAGTAAAAAAGAAGAATTTAAAAATATAGTTTATGATACATTAAATGACATTGTTAAAAATGGAATAGATAAAAAATTAATAGAAGGATGTATAAATGCTTTTGAATTTAAGTTAAGAGAAGCTGATACTGGAAGTTACCCAAAAGGTCTTGTATATTATATGAATGCAATGGATAGTTGGCTTTATGGAGGAGATCCACTAGTACATATAAGATATGAAAAGACTTTAGAAAGTGTCAAGAAGGCTCTAAATACTAATTATTTTGAAGGTTTAATAGAAAAATATCTATTAAACAATAATCATGCTTCACTACTTGTGCTAAAACCAGAAAAAGGATTAGCAGAAAAAGAAGATGAGGAGTTAAAAGAGAAGCTTAAATCATACAAAGAAAGTTTAAGCGAAAATGAGCTTGATCAAATAGTAGAAGATACTAAGAATTTAATAATACGTCAAAGTACTCCAGACTCACCAGAAGTTTTAGAAACTATACCAATGCTATCTATAGATGATATAGATAGAGGAGTAGACGATTTAAGTATATGTGAAAGTAAATACGAAGATATAGAGTTACTTCATTATAAATCGTTTACAAGTAATATAGCATATTTGAATTTTATGTTTTATGCAAAATGTATAAAAGAAGAAGATATACCTTACTTTAGCTTATTAGGGAATTTATTAAGTAAGGTAGATACTAAAACTTATGAATATAAAGAGTTATCTAATGAAATACTCATAAATACTGGAGATTTATTCTTTAAAAATGTAGTATATTCAAATGATAAGGACATAACTAAGTTTTATCCATTTATAGAAGCACATATTAAAGTTATGGATAGCAAGCTAGATAAATCTATTGATATATTATCAGATATAATCCAAAATACTTTATTTGAAGATCGTAAGAGAATAAGAGAAATCATAAGAGAATTAATATCTAGGATAGAAATGAATTTAATGCAATCAGGTCATCAGGTTGCAAATTCAAGATTAACATCATATTTCTCTCCTACTGCTTCATATTTAGAAAAGATATCAGGTTATGACTATTATGTATTCTTAAAAAATATTGAGAAAAATTATGACTTAGAATTTGAAAATATGAAGAGTAAGCTATATGAATTGAAAAAAACAATATTTAATAAGAATAATTTAACTATAGCTATTACTGGTGAGGAAAAAGAATTAAATTTATTAAAAGAGAATATGAAGAAAGTTACCTCTATACTATCTAATGAAAAATTAAATAACAATGAGTATAAGTTTACAAAAGATCAAAAGAATGAAGGTCTTATGACTCCAGCTAATGTTCAATATGTTGCAAAAGGATATAACTATAGAGATTTAGGTTATGATTATAGCGGAAGTATGTTAGTTTTAAAAACAATATTAGGATATGACTATTTATGGAATAAAGTAAGAGTTAAAGGTGGAGCTTATGGAGCAATGAGCAACATAAATAGAGAAGGTAGTATGATATTTGTATCGTATAGAGATCCTAATCTAGATAATACTATTAAAGCTTATGATGAAGCAAGTAATTATTTAGATACATTCGATGTATCTGATAGAGAGATGACTAAGTATATAATAGGTACAATAAGTAACTTAGATACGCCTTTAATGCCTTATTATAAAGGTATAAAAGCAGTTTCAATGTATATAAGAAATATAACTAAAGCTGATAGAGAAAAAGAAAGAGAAGAAGTTTTAAATACAAAAGTAAGTGATATTAAGGGATATAGTAAAGTAGTAAGTGAAGCTATGAAAAAAGATTATCTAGCTGTAGTTGGAAATGAAAAAGAAATAAAAGATAATAAAGATATATTTAGTAATTTAGTAAATGTATTTAAGTAAAAAATATTAATATAATATAAAAATTATAATTATGAAGAAATTATTATTTTTATACTATAATATAGAAATAGTACTATATTAAATACAAAAATAAAAATAAATTTTGGGAAGTTTTTATAAATTTTTGTCTACTTTAGTATTTAATATTCATAAATATATAGTAAGTATATTTATGGAGGTATAGATATGGCTAGAAAGAAAAAATCAAACATGAGTAATTCGAGTTCAAAGAAGCCTAATAATAAAAAAGTTAATCAACAGATTAGTAATAGCTATAACCAAGATATGATACAAGATATAAAAAAACAATTAATAGAAAAATTAATATCTAAACTATAAAATATAAAAAGATACCCAACAAGGGTATCTTTTTATATTTTAAAGTTGTAATTATTATAAGCCATAAAAAATATAATATTATTTAGATATAGAAATTTCTGGGGAGGTAAATAGTATGAAAGTATTATTAATTAATGGTAGCCCACATAAAGAAGGCTGTACATATACAGCACTTAATGAAATTGCAAATAGCTTAAATAATGAGGGAATTGAAACTAATATATTTCATATTGGAAATAAACCAATTCAAGGTTGTATAGCATGCAATGCTTGTAGGAGTACTGGATATTGCGTATTTAAAGATGATTTAGTTAATGAATGTATAGATTTAGCGAGTCAAGCTGATGGAATAATAATTGGATCACCAGTATATTACGCAGGTCCTAATGGTTCTTTGTGTGCACTATTAGATAGAATGTTTTATGGAAAGTCTTATAAATATACTTACAAACCTTCTGCAGCTATAGTAAGTTGTAGAAGAGGGGGAGCAAGCTCTAGTTTTGATATACTTAATAAGTACTTTACTATATCCAATATGCCGATAGTGTCTTCTCAGTACTGGAACTCTGTTCATGGAAATACTCCAGAAGAGGTTAAACAAGATAAAGAGGGACTTCAGACTATGAGAACTTTAGGCAAAAATATGGCTTGGTTATTAAAATGCATTGATAATTCTAAAGATATAGTTCCGTATCCAGAAAAGGAACAACAAATAGCTACAAATTTTATAAGATAGTAAAAAATGTCCTTTGATATAAGGACATTTTTTTATTTATAGGGAATTATAGTAATGTAACATATATCAAAAATAAATTTTAGTTGATTTTTTATAAAAAATGCTTTATTATACCCTTAGGGGGTATACTTAATAACATAATAAATTAGAAAGGAGAATTTATATGAACCCTAATAAAATGAATGAAACTTACAATATAACAGGAATGACATGTGCAGCCTGTGCAAAGGCAGTAGAAAGAGTAGTAAAAAAACTAGATGGGGTTGAATCTCAAAATGTAAATATTGCCACGGAAAAATTGAATATAGTTTATGATAGCTCTAAAGTAAGCTTTGATACTATAAAAAAATCAATAGAAAAAGCTGGGTATGGTGTAGAAATAGAGGATGAAAATAAAGTTATAGACCTTATGATAGAGGGAATGACATGTGCCTCTTGTGCAAAAGCAGTAGAAAGAGTAGTAAAAAAATTAGATGGAATAGACTCTATAAATGTAAATATAGCTACAGATAAAGCTAACATTATATATAATCCTTCTAAGGTTAAGCTATCACAGATAAAATCTGCTATAGAAAAAGCTGGATATACTCCAATAGAAGAAGAAAAGAAAATGACTGTAGACGAAGATAAATTAAAAAAAGAAAAAGAAATGAAAACTTTATTTACTAAGTTTATAATTGCTACAGTATTTGCAATACCTTTATTTTATATAGCAATGGGACCTATGATACCAAAGCCTTTTGGACCATGGCCATTACCAGAAATACTAAATCCAATGACAAATACTTTAAACTATGCGCTTATACAATTGTTACTAGTGTTACCAGTTATGGGAGCAGGATATAAATTTTATATACATGGATTTAAATCATTATTTTCTAAAAGTCCCAATATGGATACTTTAGTTGCCATAGGAACTAGTGCAGCATTTATATATAGTGTATATACAACTATTCAAATAGCTAATGGAAATATACATGGAGTTCACCATCATCAACTATATTATGAGAGTGCAGGAATAATTATAGCTCTTATATTGCTTGGGAAATACTTTGAGTCAAGATCAAAAGGAAAAACTTCTGAAGCAATTAAGAAACTTATGGGTCTTCAACCAAAGACTGCAATAGTAATTATAAATGGAAAAGAAGTTGAAACACCAATAGATGAAGTTACTGTAGGAGATATAATATTAGTTAAGCCAGGTGAAAAAATACCTGTAGATGGAATAGTTATAGAAGGTAATACATCAGTAGATGAATCAATGTTAACAGGAGAAAGTATGCCTGTAGAAAAAACTATAGGTTCAAAAGTTACTGGAGCAAGTATAAATAAAAATGGTAGTATTAAATTTAAGGCTGAAAAAGTAGGTAGTGATACAGCACTTGCTCAAATAGTAAAACTAGTAGAAGATGCTCAAGGAACTAAAGCTCCAATTGCAAAATTAGCAGATACTGTATCTGGATATTTTGTTCCTGTAGTTATGACAATAGCTGTAGTATCAGCATTAGCATGGTGGATACTGGGAGGAAAAGGCTTAGTATTTGCTCTTACAATATTTATATCAGTGTTAGTAATTGCATGTCCTTGTGCCTTAGGTCTAGCTACACCTACTGCAATAATGGTTGGAACTGGAAAAGGTGCTGAGAATGGTATTCTTATAAAGGGTGGAGAAGCATTAGAATTGGCACATAAAATAGATACAGTAATATTTGATAAAACAGGTACAATAACAGAAGGAAAACCTAAGGTAACAGATATAATTACAAGTAATGGAATAAAAGAAGATTATTTATTAGAGTTAGCTGCAAGTGCAGAAAAAAATTCAGAACATCCATTAGGAGAAGCTATAGTTAGATACGGGATAGAGAAGAATTTAGAATTTAAAAACTTACAAGATTTTAAAGCAATTCCAGGTCATGGTATAGAGGTTATAATAGATGGTAAAAATATAATCCTTGGAAATAAAAAATTAATGAGTAATAGAAATATAAATTTATTAGATTTAGAAGAAAAAAGTGATAAATTAGCAAATGAAGGTAAAACACCTATGTATATAGCAATAGATGACACTATAAGTGGAATAATAGCAGTTGCAGACGTTGTTAAAGAAAGTAGCAAAAAAGCTATACAAACTTTACATGACATGGGAATAAAAGTAGCCATGGTTACTGGAGATAATAAAAAAACTGCTAATGCAATAGCTTCGCAAGTTGGAATAGACATAGTTCTTTCAGAAGTGTTACCAGAAGATAAATCTAATGAGGTTGCAAAATTACAAGAACAAGGTAACTTTGTTGCCATGGTAGGTGATGGAATTAACGACGCTCCAGCTTTAGCTAAAGCTCATATAGGTATAGCCATAGGAAGTGGAACTGATGTTGCAATGGAGTCTGCAGACATTGTTCTTATGAGAAATGATCTAATGGATGTTCCAAATGCTATAAAATTAAGTAGTGCTACAATAAAAAATATAAAACAAAATCTATTTTGGGCATTTGGATATAATACTGTAGGAATACCAGTAGCAGCAGGACTTTTATATATGTTTGGAGGTCCACTTTTAAATCCTATGATTGCAGCTGCGGCAATGAGTTTAAGTTCAGTATCCGTAGTAAGCAATGCATTAAGATTAAAGAACTTTAAATTTAACAAATAAATTATTTTATAAAAATATAGAACCATTATGTATATCACTATATGTATACATAGTGGTTTTTTAGTTTTAAATATAATTAACTCTATTTTATTTAAGTAGATTTTGTTATGATAAGATAAAAAGTATATAAAACATGTATAGAATATACACTGTTCACATTAAATTCATATATATAGGATAAAATGAAAATATAAATATGTATTTTTACATAGATGGGAGTGATTAGATGAGTGCATCTATATTAGTAGTAGAAGATGATGCTAATATACAAGAATTAATAGTAGAATTTTTAAGAGCAGAAAACTATAACGTAGATTATGCAAGTGATGGATTAGAAGGAATTCAATTATTTAAAAAAAATAACTATGACTTAATAATATTAGATATAATGATGCCTAATTTAGATGGATATTCAGTTTGTAAGATGATAAGACAAACATCTAAGGTTCCAGTTATATTTTTAACTGCTTTAAATCAAGAAAATGATGAAGTTAAAGGTTTTGATTTAGAATGTGATGATTATATAACAAAGCCTTTTTCATTTAATTTATTAATAAAAAGAGTTGAAGCAGTACTTAGAAGAAGTGGAAATAGTATATCTGAAAATAGTGATTGTGTAATCTTTGAAAAATTAAAATTAGATTTAAATACATATACAGCAGATGTTGATGGAAAGCATGTTGAATTAACATTAAAAGAATTCAATATATTAAAAAGTTTAATAGAAAAGTATCCACAAGTTATAACACGAGAAAGCTTACTTGATAGTATATGGGGATATGATTATTATGGTGATACTAGAATAGTTGATGCACACATAAAAAACATACGTAAAAAAATAGAATTACCTTATATAAAAACAGTAAAAGGAATAGGATATACACTTGAAAAAGATATTGACTAAATGGGAAAATATAAGTATAAAGTATAAACTATTTTGTATAACTAGTGGGCTATTAATGTTTCTTGCTATAATAATATACCTTATATTATACAATATGCTTCCATCTTATTACTATAAATATAAAATAGAAGCGTTAGAAGAAGATGTAAATAAATTAGCTATAGAAGCAGTATCTTATGACACTAAAACTCTAGAAGATAATTTGTATTATCTATCTAAAGATCAAAATTTATCAGTATTATTGACAGACACTAGCGGAAGAATAATTTATGGAAAAAATGAATTATTGCTTTTTAAATATGATAAATATAAAGGTCATGAAATTGTAAATATAAGAAAAAATACTAGAGATAAAGAATATAGTATGTTTAAATTTATATCAACTAATGATGTTACTACTCCATATAGATTAGATATATTAATGACTTTACAACCAATAGATGAAGCTAGTAAGGTAATAAAAAATATTATGCCATACATTTTATTGGTAGCAGTATTTATAGGTATGATAGGAGCATTTATTTATTCATCAACAGTAACTAAACCACTAATAAAAATAATAGAAAGTGAAAGAGAACAAGAGCAAAAAAGAAGGGACTTTATAGCTACTATATCTCATGAATTAAAAACGCCAATAACTATAATTAGTGGACAGCTTGAAGGTATGATATATAATATTGGAAAATATAAAGATAGAGATACTTACTTAAAAAAATCATATGAAAGTACTCAAGAGTTAAAAGATTTGGTAAATGAGATGATAGAAGTATCTAAATCAGAAACATTAAAACATGATTTAAATTTAACTAATGTGAATTTAAGTGTATTGTTAGAAAAACTTATTCAAAGACAGATATTTTTAATTGAAGATAAGAATTTAAAGACAGAATTAAAAATAGATAAAGGTATAAATATAGTTGCAGATGAGGAAAAAATATCAAGGGCTATTAATAATATTATTAATAATGCGATAAAATATTCACCTTCTGGAGAAACTGTAAATGTTAGGCTTTTTAAAAAGAAAGTTGGTAGAAGTACAAAGGTATTTTTAGAAATTGAGAATACAGGTATAACTATTGAAAAAAAATACTTGGAAGAAATATTTAATCCATTTTATCGAATAGAAAAATCTAGATCAAGAAAAACTGGTGGAAGTGGATTAGGACTTTACATAGTAAGTACTATTTTGAGTAGCCATGGATATGAATATAATATACAAAGTAAAAATAATTCAGTTATTTTTACTATTAAATTTTAGAAAAGGGTGTCTAAGACATCCTTTTTAATTTTATAATAAATGTGAATTTCAAATACTATTCATAAAAACTACATATAAAATTCATATTAGGGATGTATTATAATAATTGAAAAGACTAGCTTAAAAACCATAATACCCGCTATGGCTATAATACTCCCTCACATCCTCCAAAAGTATATAGTCATAGAAAAGAAATCCTGTAGATTAATATTACAGGATTTCTTTTTTAGGAAGTTTATTTACAATATAATCTACTAAATACCCCATTACTATAACGCCTATAAGGTCAATTAAAAATCTATAAAATGTAAACTTATAACCTAAGGCACTAATTTCAAATAATAAAGTTGATATCTTTATTACACACCAAGCATTCATAAAAATAATTATATTAGAAAATTTAACTCCTTTTTTTAACAAAACTGCAGTAAATGGAAATGCTGCATACATAGGTCCAGCAGCAAAAGCAGCTAATGCAATAGATAGTACTATTCCTAATACACTTGAATCTTCACCCATATATTTCATCATGGATTCTCTAGATACCCATTCATCCATTAGCCCAAGAAGTAGCATAATAGGAGGTAATACTTCTATCATTTGTATAAAGCTGTCTTTGGCGTTGTTAAATATATTTATACCTAAATCATTTTTAAAAATTATTAAAATAAATAAGGATATAGTTAATATTAAAAATACTTTATATCTATTTAATATATATTTAAATTTTATCAACTAAGAACCACCCCCATGAATATAGCAACTACAAAAGAAAATAAAAAAGCTATGAAATTTCTAAAAAATGCAGCTTTTTTACCAATATACTTAGCTTCTAAAGAAATAGTCATAATACCGACTAAAGTAAGTGTAGAAACTAGTGCTGCTACTTGGGGATATCCAGCTCCACTTCTAAGTAAAGTATCTGCAGTTGAAAATGCAACAAATGTAGGCATTAAAACAATAGATCCTACTATTGATGATAAAAATACACCTAAAAATCCAGACTCAGAGCCAATAAGCTTAGAAATTGTTTCTGCATCTAATATAGATAAAATAAAACCAACAATTATTATAATTGATAAAAATTGAGGCATAATATTTTCAAAAGATTTAAAAGCTTTTTTTAGCGCTCTTTTAGTTTTAGGTTTATCTTTAACAAAAGAAATTGCAAATAAGATTATAGCTAAGCTATAAAGAATGTAAGATGTCACGCTTAATAACCTCCTTTAGATATATTTTAGTATATGAAAAAGTTTATATATAAGTGAAACTAATAATTTTATACATTTTGGAAAAAATAATAAAAATAATATTATAGGAGGCTTACATATGAGCAGACTACAAAAAGAAATGAACAATATGAAAAATGATGTTATGGAAGGTGCACAAAAAGTTGGTCATGCAATAAAGCATACAGCAGCAGATTTAAAGTCAGATGTAAAAGGTGCTATGGCTTCTATGGAAATGAAAAAAGATGAAATGATGGAAGAATATGAACAAAAGAAATTTTCAAGAGAAATAAAAAAACAAATGGAAAAAGAATCTAAAAATAATATGAAACATTAAAACCATGGGTCTATCTTAAAAGATAGACCCATTAAATTTACATAAAGAAAAATAAATTTGATTAATTATGTTGATTGGATTAAAATAGTTTAAGTAAAATAAAATATAATCTTATATAAAATATAGATAAATAGGATATATATATTATAAGAGTTTTACTAAATATAATTTGGGTAAATTAATAAAATGAATAAATTTTAAATAAAAACACTAAAGCTTTAATATATAAAGGAGATACAATGAGAAAGGTAGAATTATTAGCACCTGCAGGTGACTTAGAAAGATTAAAAATAGCATTTACTTATGGAGCAGATGCAGTATATATAGGTGGAGAAATTTTCGGTATGAGATCCGCTGCAAAAAACTTTAGCAAAGAAGACATGATAGAAGGGGTAAACTTTGCTCATGAAAGAGGAAAACAAGTTTTCGTTACAATTAATATTATCCCAAGAAATGATGATTTACTGCAACTAGAAGATTACTTACTAGAATTACAAGAAATCGGAGTGGATGCAGTTATAGTAAGTGATCCAGGCGTATTTTCTATAGTTAAAAAGACGATACCAAATATGGAAATACACATAAGTACTCAAGCAAGTACAACAAATGCGGCTTCAGCAGCTTTTTGGTATAATCAAGGAGCAAAAAGAATAGTCACAGCGAGAGAACTATCTTTTGAAGAAATAAAAGAGATAAGAGAAAATACACCAGCAGATATGGATATAGAAACATTTGTTCACGGAGCAATGTGTATGTCTTACTCTGGAAAATGTGTAATTAGTAATCATACTACAGGAAGAGATGCGAATAAGGGTTCTTGTGCTCAATCATGTAGATGGAAATATACACTAGTTGAAGAAGTAGGTCCAGGAGAATATGAACCAGTAATAGAAGGAATAGACCCAGAATTCTTCTTTAACTCAAAAGATTTATGTATGATAGAATATATACCACAAATATTTGATAGCGGTATAACAAGTTTAAAAATAGAAGGTAGAATGAAGACTGCATACTATGTAGCAACAACAGTAAGAGCTTATAGAATGGCACTTGATGAATACTATAAAGATCCAGAAAATTGGAAGTTTAATCCAATGTGGCTAGAAGAACTTAAAAAAGGAAGTCATAGAGACTATAGTACAGGATTCTTCTTTGATAGACCAGACTCTAATTCACATAACTATGAGTCAGCTTCATATATAAGAAATTATGATTTTATAGGATTAGTTAAAGGACATGAAAATGAAACTGGGCTTGTAATTGTTGAGCAAAGAAATAAAATGTATGTTGGAGATAAGATAGAGGTAATAGGACCATTTAAAGAAACAATGAATGCAACTATATTAGAAATGTACAATGAAGATGGAGAACCTATAGAATCAGCTCCTCATGCAAGACAAACAGTAAAAATGAAATTAGATATAGATGTAGATAAAGATTATATGTTAAGAAAGCCAATAGCTAAAATAAATATATAATTAAATTATAAAATTTAGGGCATCCTCAAAATAAACCTATATCAAATTTTAGGTTAATTATCGAGGTCTGCCCTTATTTAAATAGAAATAAAATTACATTACTTGATGAAAGTAATTTTTAGGTATAAGATTAAATTATATTCTAATATGAAGGGAGAGAAACAATGAATATAGGTAGAAATGATGATTGTTGGTGTGGTAGCAAAAAAAAATATAAAAAATGCCATATGGAATTTGATGAAAGATTAGAAGAATTAAAGAGACAAGGACATACAGTTCCTTCTAGAAATATAATAAAAAATAAAGAACAAATAGAAAAAATAAAAGAAAGTGCTAAGATAAATAATGCAATATTAGACTTGGTATCTGAAAATATTAAAGAAGGTATGACTACTGAAGATATAAATAAAATGGTTCATGATTTTACAATATCTCAAGGAGCTATACCTGCGCCATTAGATTTTTGTGGATTTCCTAAAAGTGTATGTACTTCAATAAATGATGAAGTATGTCATGGTATACCAAGTGAAGATATAGTTTTAAAAAATGGAGATATTGTAAATATAGATGTTTCGACAATATATAATGGATATTATTCAGATGCTTCTAGAATGTTCTTAATAGGTGAAGTAAGTGAAAATGCTAAAAAACTAGTAGAAGTAACTAAAGAATGTTTATTAAAAGGAATAGAAGCAGTAAAACCTTGGGGACACTTAGGTGATATAGGTGAAGCTATAGAAAAACATGCTAATGCTAATGGATATACTGTAGTTGAAGAATTTGGTGGACATGGTATAGGTCTTGATTTCCATGAAGAACCTTTTGTATTTCACTATGGAAGAGCAGGAGAGGGAATGGTATTAGTTCCTGGTATGATATTCACTATAGAACCTATGATAAATGAAGGAAATGCAGATATTTATATAGATGTAGATAATGGATGGACTGCTCATACAGAAGATGGATCTTTATCAGCACAGTGGGAAAATATGATTTTAGTAACTGAAGATGGGATAGAAATATTAGCTTATTAAGATAATAAATATAAATAAAAAATTTACATAAATAACATTAAAAGCCTATATCTATATTTTAGATATAGGCTTTTACATTAAAAAAATAAGAATTAAAATACTAACTTTAGGTTTTTAAGTCTTATTTTTAATTCATTTATTACATCTATTTCTTCTTCTATTGTATTAGCTTCAAATGTAACTGAAAATCTTAGAAATCCTCCAGAATCATCCCAAGGTACAGTTGATATTAAGGCTTTGTCTAAAATATAAAAACTTGCTTCCTCTGCATTATTAAATACAACTCCATTTTTAGTACCTTTTGGAATAGGAGCATAACAATAAAAGCCACCTTTTGGTTTTTTTACATCAAAACCAATTTCTTTTAAGGCTTCAACTAATAATTCAAATCTTCTATCATAACGTTGTATGTTATCTTCTATCAATTCTTTATGGCTTAAAGCATATATACCAGCTTTTTGAATTGCTCTAAATTGTCCAGAATCATAATAGCTTTTTACTGTTGAAAATAGCTGTATAGATTTTTCTGAACCTAATAAGAATGCCAGTCTCCATCCGGTCATATTAAAGGCTTTAGATAAAGAATGTAACTCAACTGAATATTCCATATTTTTATCAACAGTAAATATACTTAATGGCTTATAACCATCGTATACTAATGGACCATAAGCAGCATCAGAAACAATAAGGATATTATTTTTTCTAGCAAAATCTATTACTTTTTCATAAAATTCTATAGTAGCTACCTGTCCTGTAGGATTATTAGGATAGTTTAAATATAATAACTTGGCCTTTTTTAAAATATCAGATGGTATTTCACTAAAATCAGGATAGAAGTTATTTTCATCACACAATTTAAGGTTAAACACATCACCACCTAAAAATCTAGTATGATTTGCCATAATAGGATATCCAGGTACAGTCATTAAAGTTACATCTCCGGGATTTATAAAACAAGTTGGAATCATAGATAATATAGATTTTGATCCTATACCATGAACAATATTATTAGGTTTTATATTATCTAAATTATAAATCTCTTTTAAATATGAACATGCTGCAACTTTAAATTCTAAGATACCATTGTCTGCATAAAATCTATTTTCTTCTTTTTTTGCTTCTAAGTTTAACACATCTATAATTGATTCGTTAGCTTTTTTATCTGGTTCTCCTACACCCATATCGATTATTTTGATATTTGGATATTTAAGCTTTAACTCATCTCTCATTTTTTTAAGTCTTTCAAATTTAAACATTCTATTTTCATTAAAAAAATTTTTACCCCCAAGTCGATTTGATACTATAATGTCAATTAAATCCATGATATACCTCCAAAAAATATTTAGATAATATATAATATTTGACAAGTACAGAAAAGGGAACCATAAAACAGAAATTTATAGAATGTATACAATGTAGGTTGAAAATAAATTTAATCATAATATGTTAATAACAAAAAATCCAACAAATAATTTGCTGGATTTTTTGTTAACTTAGCGTCAAAATTTTATTTACTTCTACAATCGAAGAATTTTCCGTATTTTATTACTTTTGGCTTGATATCTATGTTAAACTCTCTTTTGTATCTTTTTATATTAGCAAGCTCAGATTTAGTAACTATAGAGATAGCATTTCCATTTCTATTACCTCTAGCAGTTCTACCAGCTCTATGAATGTATTCATTTTTACTACCTGGGAAGTCTAGGTTGAATACATGGCTTGTATCAACTACATCTAGCCCTCTAGCAGATAAGTCAGATGAAACTAGTACAGTAGCTTTTCCTAGTCTAAATGCGTTAATAGCATTTTTTCTATCTTCTTTAGACATATCTCCAAATATACCTACAGCTTTATAACCATGATAATTTAACTTAGATGCTATAACCTCTATACTTTTTTCGTTGTTAACAAAAACTATAGATCTCTTTGGATTAGTAGCAGCTAGAGCTTTTCTAAGTAAATCAAATTTCTCTCTTCTTTCACCTAATAAGTATAAATGTTTTATTTTAGGATTTATAGTAACTTCTTTAGTAGCATTTATTATTATTGGTTCTTTCATCATTTCCTTGCATAACTCAATAGTTTCATCATTTAGAGATGCAGAAAATCCTAACAACTGTCTATCTCTTAGTGTACATTTAATTATCTCTTTTACATGAGAGATGTTACTTCCGCTTAATAAGCTGTCGACCTCATCTAAAACTATAGTTTTTATAGTATGAGCTTTTAACTTTTTTTGTTTCATTAAATCAAGAACTCTACCACAAGAACCTACAGCTATATGTGGTTTTATATTTTTTATATTTTTTATTTGTTTTTGTATGTTTACTTCACCAAATATAGGTAAAGAAGTAACTTCTATACCAGAGTTTTTAGATAATAACTCTATTTGATTATGTATTTGAACAACTAGTTCATGAGTAGGGGCAAGAACTAATACCTGTGTTTCTCTTTTACTTGTATCTACTTTTTCAAACATAGGAAGTAAATAGGCTAATGTTTTACCACTTCCTGTTTGAGAATTTGCAAGTATATCTTTATTATTTAATATATTTTCAAAAACAAGAGCTTGTACTTCAGTAGGAGAAGTTATTTCTTGCTTTTTAAGTCCATTTATTAAATTACTATTTAACTTTAATCCTTCAAATGTCTTCATATAAAACTCCTTTTATTTATAATATCTAATTAGTATATTTTATTATACACTTAATATAAAAAAATTTATACCTTAAATAAGATATAATGAATAAATTTAATAAAATGAATTCAAGGTTTATAATCAATAAACTGATATATTGTAAAAAAATACAAATTATAGTAAAACTATTATATGAGAAGAATTAAAAAATAAATAATTCGTATAATACATAATAATAGGTAGTTTTAAAATAGATTATTTTGGGAATTAAGTATAACAGTATAATTAGTTAATGGAGGTTTGAATGTATGAAGAAAAATAAGGTAGTAATAGTGGGTACAGGTATGGTTGGAATGAGTTATGCATACTCTATGTTAAACCAAGGTGCTTGTGAAGAATTAGTTTTAATTGATATAAATAAAGAGCGTGCAAGAGGAGAAGCTATAGACTTAAATCATGGTCTTAGTTTTGCACCAAGAAAGATGAAAATTTATGCAGGAGATTACAGTGATTGCAAAGATGCTTACTTAATATGTATAACAGCTGGAGCAATACAGGCTGAAGGTGAAACAAGGCTTGATTTATTACACAAGAATAGTAAGATAATGAAGTCTATAATAGATCCAATAAAAGAGTCTGGGTTTGATGGAATATTACTGATAGCTACAAATCCAGTAGATATAATGACTTATGTTGCACAAAAACTATCAGGTTTTGATAAATCAAAAGTAATAGGTTCTGGTACAACTTTAGATTCGGCTAGACTTAGATATACTTTAGGTGAGAAATTAGATGTAAATCCTAAGGATATAAATGCCTATGTAATGGGAGAACATGGAGATTCTCAATTTGTGGCATGGAGTTATGCTTTATCTGGTGTTCAACCAATATATCAAATTGCTTCTAGAAAAAATTCAGATTTAAAATTTGAAGAATTAGAAAAAATAGAAGATACAGTTAGAAATATAGCTTATGAAATAATAAAATGTAAAAATTCTACTTACTATGGAATAGGTATGGCTTTAACTAGGATAACTAAGGCTATACTTGAAAATGAAAATAGTATACTTACAGTATCTTCATATTTAAATGGAGAATATGGACACGATGATGTTTATATAGCAGTACCAAGTATAGTAAATCAAAATGGTGTAAGAGAAGTTATACACTTAGCACTTGATACAACAGAAAAGAAAAAACTAGATGATTCAATAGAAATAATGAAGGAAAATATAGCTAAGTTAAATTTAAAGTAAATAATCGATAACTAATAATATATATAAAAGCTAAAAGGATTAATTTGATATATGAAATAATTCTTTTAGCTTTTTGTTTATTTTTGAATAAATTTTAGATACATCATTATGAATATTCTAAAATTTATTCAAAAAAATATTGAATATCCAACATATTTGTTCTATATTATATATAACAGATATAAAATATAGAATGGAGAGGATAGTATGTTAAAAGTAAAAAATTTGTCCAAATCATATAAAGGTAATAATAAGGCTATTGAAAATATTAGCTTTGAAATAAATAAGGGAGATATATTTGGGTTTATTGGTCATAATGGAGCAGGAAAAACTACTACCATTAAATGTATAGTTGGTATTCATGATTTTGAAGAAGGAGAAATTTTAATTAACTCTAAAAGTATTAAGAGTAATCCAGTAGAATGTAAAAAAGATATTGCTTATATACCAGATAATCCTGATTTATATGAATCTTTAACAGCAATACAATATTTAAATTTTATAGCTAACATATTTAATGTAAATAAAAATAAAAGAGAAGAATTAATTTACTATTATTCAGATAAATTTGAAATTAAAGATAGTTTAGGCGATTTAATATCTTCATATTCACATGGGATGAAGCAAAAGCTAGCGATAATATCAGCTCTTATACACAGTCCGAAAATACTTATTTTAGATGAACCTTTTGTAGGACTTGATCCTAAGGCTACATTTATTTTAAAGGAGATTATGAAAGAATTTTGCAACAATGGTGGTTGTATATTTTTCTCTACTCATGTTCTTGATGTTGCAGAAAAAATATGTAATAAAATAGCTATAATAAATGGAGGTAAATTAATTAAAACTGGTAATACACTAGAAGTTAAGGGCGATAAGAGCCTTGAAAGTCTATTTATGGAGTTGATTGAGAATGAGTAATTTAGGATTATTAATAAAAATTAATATAATTAATGAGTTTAATTTAAATAAAATAAAAACTTTAGAGAATAAAGAAAAAGTTAAGATACTAGCTATTATATTTTCTAGCATAGCCCTTATAGGGTATTTTATATATGTAATGTTTAAATTATGTTTTGAGATAAGTGAAATATTAATTCAATATAACCAAATGGATTTGCTTCTTGTTATTGGATTTGTAGGAGCATTGTTATTTAGTTTATTTACAACTTTATATAAGAGTTCCTCATATTTATTTGAGGCTAAAGATTTTGAAAGTTTGATTAGTTTACCTATAAAGGAATCTGCTATTTTATTAAGCAAGATAGTTATGCTACTTTTATCAAATTACTTATTTACATCACCATTTATTTTTATTCCTAGTATTGTTTATGCTATAAAAATGAATGTTAGTATAGCATATTTTATAAATTTAGTAGTTATGTTTTTATGTATACCTTTAATACCTATTATTATATCTTCTATAATTGCATTTTTATTGGGAGGTATATCATCAAAATTAAGGTATAAGAATGCAATATTGATTATAGGAAGTATAGCACTATTAGTTATTTATATGATAGTAATGTCTCAAATAGAGGAAATAGGAAAGAATATACTAGCAAATAGTAGTTCTATATTAGAGGGTATAAAAAAATTATATTTTCTAGCATATTATTATATAGAAGGTTTAAAAAATAATAATTTAATAGATGTTTTAATTTTTGTTGGAATTTCACTTGTGCTATTTATAGGATTTATAACTATATTTGCTAATCGATATAAATCTATAAATTCTAAAATGAATGAAAGTTATAAATCTAAAAAATATGAATTAAAAGAATTAAAAATATCAAGCAAGATTCAATCTTTATTAGAAAAAGAGTTTAAAAGATACTTTTCTTCATATATATATTTTTTGAATACTTCTATGGGAATGATACTTTTGATTATATTTTCACTAGGTATAGTAATATTTGGAGCAGATAAAATATCAGCTTTATTAGAGTTAAACTTAGATTTTGCTTTTATAAAAGTTCAAATGCTAGGCATCATATTATTTTGCGTAGTTATTAGTTGTACTACTTATTGTTCTATATCGTTAGAAGGTAAAAATTTATGGATACTAAAATCATTACCTATAGATGAAGTTGATATATTTAAAAGTAAAATAATTCTTAATTTATTTCTTAATATGCCAATAAGTATTATATGTTTTATATTGATAGGTTTGAAGTTAAAATTCGAAGCTACATTTATAATAATAGGATCATTATTAATTGCATCTATGTCAATATTAGTAGCAGTATTAGGATTATTTTTAAATTTATTATATCCAAATCTTAACTGGAAAAATGAAGTTGCAGTAGTTAAAAGAAGCTTTTCTATAATAGCAGTTATGGTATTTGCAATTATTTATATAGGAATATATGCTTTTGTATATTTTAAATTTAATATAATAAACCTAAATACATTTTTAATTATACCTATTATATCAACCATTATAATTAATTTTATAATTTGGAATTTAATTAAAAATAAAGGAGTAAAAAAATTTAGAAATATTTAAAATATAAAAATAAAAAAGGAAGGTGTATGTTTATATATTATCTATCTTCTTTTTTATTTTATATTTAATAATGTTTAAAATAACTAAAATAATATAACAATAAATAATAGGATTAATAAAGATAAATTATAAAAATTAGAAAAAACTTATAGTTGTAAAACTAATTTATATGGACAATTTAATTCTATAAGCAAAATAAAAATGAAAGGAAGATATAAATGGAAAAGAAAAAATCAAAAGAAAGAGAAGAACTAGATAATAATAAAGTTATAAAAGAACTTCTAAAAGAAAATGATGGTCAAGTTGAAATAGCAAATGAGATATCTACAAATAAAAAAGTAGCTGATGTTCTTGGAGATAGGTTAGCGAGAAAAAGACATTTTCCTCCATGTTAAGAAAAATAATTTTGTAGAGGAGTGATGAAAATGGACAGTTATAGCAGATTTAGTAATGGATATTATAGTGATGCGCTTCAATATACTAAAGACGTTTTAAGAGCAAGTTCCTCTATTGAAGAAATAATTAAGAATGCAAATATAAAAGAAGAAACGAAAGAAGAAATGGAAGAAAGAATTAGAGAAAATAGACATTAGTATATTACAAACTAAATTATATAAAAATAGCTAGATGATAATATATCTAGTTATTTTTATTGCGTATTTCTAAATTATATGTATTTACAAAGTAGATTAACATAACTTTAATTTAAAAACATTAACACAAAATATACGTACAATATTTTAAAAAGTAATAAAAATGTTCATAATTGTATTGACAAATAATAAAAAAGTTGATAAAATAAACAGGTAAATGAGTTGGCAAATTATAGAACTTATAAGAATTTATTTTTAATCGGGGGATTTTATATTATGACTTCAAAAAATTCAGTTATTTACCAATTAGATGGAAAACCAAGCATAAAGCAAGCTATACCACTAGGATTACAACATATACTAGCGATGTTTGTTGGTAATGTTACACCACTTATTATTATAGCTAATGTAGTGAATATGAGTTTAGCTGATAAGACAGCTCTTATTCAATGTACTATGTTCGTTTCAGGAATAGCTACATTAATGCAGTGTTATAATTTTGGGCCTTTTGGTGCAAGACTTCCTATTGTAATGGGTACAAGTTTTGGATTTGTACCAGTTTTAACCGTAATAGGGACTAAATATGGTTATGAAGCTATACTTGGTTCTTGTTTAATTGGAGCAATTGTTGAAATCTTATTTGGAAAATCAATGAGTAGTTTGAGAAAGTACTTTACTCCTGTAGTTACAGGAACAGTGGTTTTAGCGATGGGTATATCCTTGCTTCCTACTGGTATAAAGTATTTTGCAGGTGGAGCTGGAGCTGATGACTTTGGTTCTTTATCTAATTTAGCTTTAGGAACAATAGTATTATTAACTGTTTTATTTTTAAATCAATACACAAAGGGAATTACAAAACTTTCTTCTATATTGATAGGATTAATTGTAGGTTACATAGTAGCTATACCTATGGGTAAGGTTGATTTTACATCTTTATCTACAGTTAATATAATGTCAATACCTACACCATTTAAGTTTGGATTTGAATTCCATCTAGATGCTATAATAGCGGTGGCAGCAACATTTATAGTTTCAGGAGTCGAGACAGTAGGAGATATTACAGCAATAGCTCACTCTGGTATTGGAAGAGATGCAACAGATAAGGAAATTTCAGGTGGTGTTATGGCTGATGGATTAGGAAGTTTAGTATCTTCTATATTTGGTGTATTACCAAATACGTCTTTTGGCCAAAATGTTGGAATTATAGCCATGACTAAAGTCATAAATAGAAATATAGTTGGAGTTGGAGCTTGCATATTAATACTTGCAGCTATATTCCCAAAGTTTGGAGCAATAATATCATTAATGCCTTCAAGTGTATTAGGAGGAGCTAGTATATCAATGTTTGCTATGATTGCTGTTAGTGGTATAAAGCTTATAGCCAGTGAACCATTAAATGAAAGAAATAGTACAATAGTAGCTTTAGCTATAGGAATAGGTGTTGGTGTATCATTTGTACCAGGTGTATTTGCAAGTCTTCCAGAATCTATACAACTTATATTTGGAGATTCAGGTTTAGTTCTTGTAGCTCTTATAGCAGTAATATTAAATATAATACTACCAAAAGAAAAAGAAAATACAGATTTAGAAGTAGGAATAGTTTAAATAGATAATTATATAAAGATAAAAAAGAACTCTATGCTAATTATAGGGTTCTTTTTTTATTAAAAGTATTATTAAACAATCAACAGTTATAATGATTTTTCATAAATAATATTATAGGAGAAAATAAACTTTGGGGGGAGAACTCATGGACAACGAAAAAAAGAAAGTAGTTATAGATACTGCTTTAGGTAATGTTATAGGGGAGCATACATTAGATAAAGTAACGCTTGTTGGAGTTTATCCTTTTAAAGATAGTAGTTATGTGGACGATATAGAATTAGTGCTAAATTTCGAAAATAACTCTAAGGTAAGTATAAGGTTTCCATATAGCGGATATAATATGCAACTTTTTATAGCAGATTTTACTAATGATAAAAGAGATGAAATTATGATAAGAGGTGGATTTGGTGGTTCAGGTGGCTTTGAAATAGGGGTTATTTACAAATATGAAGATGGAAATTTGATAAAAATATTTGATCAAAATGAATTTTATAATCAAAATAAATGTACAGCAAAATATGAAGATAATTATAAGGTGAATATAAATTGTGGAAGGAAAAAATATTTATTAGATATATCATCTAGACCAAAGGAATATTTAGACATAATATATAATTCTGATGGGAAGCTAAAGGAAAATAGCATAACATTGTCATATGTAGATGCTCCAAATGTAATTTATCCGGTTAAGCAAGTATATAATTCTTACTATGAACTTTTAATTCAGCAAAGAGTTGTTGGAATAGTAAATGTAGATACTTTAGCTGTAATTCAAACACTAATTAGTTTAGAAAATACTACTCTTAATGAAATTTATAAAGGACTATTAATTTTTTAATATGAAAGCCTAGAAAGAAGAAAAAATAAAATTTAGGGGGAGAAAATGTATAGAGCGGTTATTATAGATACTCAATTTGGAGATATAGATGGTGACTTAATATGTGAAAAAATTATACTAAAAGGTATTCAAGAAATAGAAAACTCACCTTTTATGAATAAACTTCAACTAGTCATAGAAAAAGAAGGGGATAAGAAAATTTATGATATAAATATTAAAGGATATTTTTTTAATTTGTATTTAGTAAATATTTTAAATAACAATTCACAAGAGATATTGATTACAGGGCAGTATAGTAAAAGCAGAGGATATGCTATAACAAGGATATTTAAATATGAAAATAACAAATTAAAGGTTATTGTAGACGATAAAGACTTATCAAGCAAATTAAAATGTAAAGCTAGATATTTAAGCGGATATAAAGTAGAAGTTAAATGCGAAAATGGCAATAAAACATACACTATAGATCTTAATAATAATTTAGAAGATTATCTAGATATAGTTTATGATAAGTATCAAAGTCCTTTAAATGAAGAAGAACCAACGGTATCAGCACCAAACACAATATATCCAATTATTGTTTCTAGTAATAATTATTATAGTTTACAAATTCAGCAGCGAATAATAGGCGTTTCAAATTCAGATGTCATAGGAGCTATACAATCAATTTTAGAAATAAAAGAAAATGGAGAAATAAATGTAAAACAACAATATTTATTATTAATGGATAGAGAACCTGTATGAACTAAACTACCTGAGGGAGCAGAAATAATATCATTGGATAGATTTGGTGGAAAAAATGATGTCATAATATTAGATTTAGATAATAAATATGGAGAAGAAATAATATTTGCATATAAGTATAATAAAAAAGCTTATGTAGGTATTGGAAAATATAATAAAGATAAATTTGTAATTGTTGATATATATGAAGGAAGAGGGAGTGATATATCACATTTATTTATTAGACCTATATTACATGAAAGATCTAACACTATAGTAATAGGATGGAAAGTTAGAGATATATCATCAAATTTAGACTTATTAATATATGAAGATAAGAATTTAAAATCAATATTAAATAATAAAGATCTTTATTTTACTATGATTGACCTTATAGACTTTAATAATAATAATTTACAGGAAATAGTTTTATGGACACATGATACAAAAGATGCATACAATGTAAGAATTTTTGAATATAAAAATAATTATTTAATTGAAACTAATAAATATGATGAAATTTATTATGTTAAGGTCTTAAAATACTATGAAGATCTTGTAAATAAATATCCAAATTCTACAACTTATTTATACTATCTTGCAAATGCACAAAATATTTTAGGTTATGATTCAAAAGAAACATTAAAGAAATTAGAAAATTTAAATTATGATTATAAAAAATAATCTATTAAAATAATAATGAGTTTAAATAATCTAGGACTATTCAATGATAATAGGTCAAATCTATAGGTTTATAACTATGAAAATTTAAGGAGAGCAGCATCTAGAAAAGTAAATTTATATTTTATGAGATATAAAAATTTGAGCTAAGAATTTTAATATAGATTTAACAACCTAATAGTAGATATGTTAAATCTATATTAAAAAGATAACAAATACGAATTAGTTTAATATAATAAATAGAAATATTTGTTAAAAGGAGATGTTCGTATGGAAACCTCAATTCATACAATAGCTTGCAACAATTTATTAATATTATTTGCAATTGTAGCTTTGACAGGTATTGTTTGCAGCATAATTAGTGAAAAAATAAAAATACCAGATGTAGTATTATTTTTATTAGTAGGGATAATTCTTGGCCCATCTTTTTTAAGTTTTGTTGATATTAGTCAATATCAAGTTGAAAATCAATTAATATTAACCTTTGGTTCAGCATTTATATTGTATCTAGGAGGCAAAGAAATTAGCTTAAAAGTGTTAAAAAATGTAAAATTATCAGTACTATTATTATCAAGTATAGGTGTTTTAATATCTGCATTTGTAATGCAGCAAATAATTGGTTTTACATTTAAAACTAGCGCAATGACAGCTCTATTAATAGGCGCTATAATAGCTTCAACAGATCCAGCGACATTAGTTCCTATATTTAACAGCATAAAAATAAATAATAAAGTTAAGCAGACTGTAATAAGTGAGTCTGCATTTAATGATGCAACTGGTGCAATATTAACTTCTGCGGTTTTAGCTATAATTTTATCAGGAAAATTTTCATTACAAGATAATTTATACCAACTTTTAGTAATGATTTTAGTAGGAGTATTAGTAGGAGTTGCTACGGGGCTTGTTTTATTAGCTTTAGTAAATGATAAACCATATGGAATATTTAAAAGCTATACTCCAATAGTATCTATATTATCAGTAGTAATTGCATATGAATTATCTACTAAGCTTGGTGGTAGCGGATATATGTCATGTTTTATAGTTGGGATAATTACTGGTAATAAACAGAATTTTAAACTATGGCTTAGTCAATCATGTTATGATGCAGACTGTCATGTTGCGGAAACTTTAGGTACAATTTGTAGGATGTCAATATTTATAATATTAGGTACACAGGTAGATTTAGCTATACTAAGTAAATATTTGTTACCTTCAATAATATCCGTATTAGGTTTAGTTTTCATTGCTAGACCAATTGTAGTTTTGATATGTACTATATTTGATAGAAAAGCAAAATGGAATAAGAATGAAATACTTTTTATGATGTGGGTAAGAGAAACTGGTGTAATACCAGCCGCACTTTGTGGTATTATAACAGCTATGAAAGTACCAGGTTATGAAATTATTTCTTCAGTAGTTTTTATGACAATATTAATAACACTGATTGTTCAAGGAAGTAGCACAAAGTTTGTTGCTAAAAAACTAGGACTATTGGAGGTTGAAGAAAAGCAAATAGATTAATTGAATTAATATTTAGTGTTAACTTAGATGTGCTCTTTTTAATATAAACATTTATTTTTAGATGATTATATTAAAAGGAGCATAATTATTTTTAATTACGTACATAAAATTAATAAAGTGAAAAAACATAACTAATAATACGAATTTTATTGTATAAATTTTAAAGAATATGGTATAATTAACAAAGCAGAATAGATAAAATAGGGAGGCAAAGTATGTTTACAGTTATGGAAATTGTTCAACCAACTAGTGTTGAAGAAGCATACGGGTTATTAACAAAAAGAAAAAACAACCAAGTTATAGGCGGAAGTGCTTGGTTAAGAATGGGGAATAAAAGAATAGGTACGGCTGTTGAATTGTCACAGCTAAACTTAGATTATATAAAAGAAGAAGAAAGTTACATAGAAATAGGAGCTATGACTACTTTTAGAAGTTTAGAAACTAGTAAAATACTTTCAGAAAACTTTGGGAGCATAATAAGGGATTCTGTTAAAGATATAATAGGTGTTCAATTTAGAAACGTAGTAACTATTGGTGGAACAATATTTTCTAAGTTTGGATTTTCTGATTTAATAGTAGCATTATTAGCTTTAGAAACTGAAGTTGAACTAGTAAATGGAGGAAGGATGTCATTACAAGATTTCTTAAATAGAGAATATGAAAAAGACTTACTTACTAAGATTTATATAAATAAAAACAATACAAAGTCATCATATAAGAGTTTAAGAAATGCTCAAAGTGACTATGCATTACTTAATGTATCAGCATCTAACACTAATGGTAATATAAAAATATATGTAGGTGCAAGACCTCAAATAGCTACTCTTGCAGTTAAAGCTAGCGAATTTTTATCAAACAATGGATTAAGTGATGAAAATATAGATAAAGCAGCATTAATGGTCAGTGAAGAAATGGTATTTGGAAGTAACATGAGAGCATCAAAAGAATACAGAACTTTAATGAGTAAAGTATTAGTAAAAAGAGCATTAGTGGAGGTTAAGTAATGTTAGTAGAATTAAAGGTTAATGGTAAAAAGCATAAAATTGATATAGAGCCAGAAGAATACTTAGTTGATACACTTAGAAAAGTGGGGAACTTAAGTGTAAAAAGAGGATGTGATACAGGCTGTTGTGGACTTTGTTCTGTATGGATAGATAAAAAGCCTACATTATCTTGTGCAACTCTTACTATTAGAGCAATAAATAAAGATATAACTACAATAGAAGGACTAGAAAAAGAAGCAGAAGAATTTGCCAAAATACTTATAGCAGAAGGTGCAGAACAATGTGGGTTCTGTTCTCCAGGATTTATAATGACAGTACTTGCAATGAAGGATGAACTTGAAAATCCAACTGAAGAAGAAATAATACATTACTTAACAGGAAATCTATGTCGATGTACAGGGTACATGGGGCAACTAAGAGCAATAAAGACTTATATGGGGGTAAAATAATATGAGTTTCGTAGGAAAGAGTATACCTAAAACTGACGGATTAGCAATAGCAACAGGAAAGCCTGTGTATACTGATGATTTATCATCAAAGGATGCATTAATAGTAAAATTACTAAGAAGTCCACATGCAAATGCAAAAATAAAAAGCATAGATACTTCAAGGGCAATGTTAGTACCTGGAGTGGAATGTATATTAACATATAAAGATGTACCAAATGTAAGGTTTACTTTAGCAGGGCAAAGTTACCCAGAACCATCTCCTTATGATAGATTAATACTTGAAGACAGAGTAAGATATGTTGGAGATGAGGTTGCAATAATTGCAGCAGTAGATGAAAAAACTGCTATAAAAGCAATGAACATGATAAAAGTGGAGTATGAAGTATTAGATGCAGTAATAGACTTTGAAACTGCAATAGATAACAAAGTTGTGGTTCATGAAGAAGATGTTCATACTAACTTTGATATAGGAATGCAAAGAGAAAGAAACATAGTTTCTACTCATGACTATACTAAAGGTAACGTAGAGAAAGTATTAAGTGAATGTGATATAGTAATTGATGAAACTTATTATACTCAAGCACAATCACAAGCAATGATGGAAACATATAGAGCTTATAATTATATGGATCATCTTGGAAGACTTGTAGTTATATCTTCTACTCAAATACCATTTCATGTTAGAAGACATTTAAGTAGAGCTTTAAACATACCATCAAGTAAAATAAGAGTTATAAAACCAAGAATAGGTGGAGGATTTGGTGGTAAGCAAACAGCTTGTGTAGAAATATTCTCTGCACTTGTAACATTGAAAACAGGAAAACCTGCAAAGTTAATATATACAAGAAAAGAGACTTTCAATTGTTCAAATAGTAGGCATGCTATGAAAATTAATGTAAAAATAGGTGCTACTAAAGATGGAATTATAAAAGCAATAGATATAGATGCATTATCTGATACTGGAGCCTATGGTGAGCATGCTTCAACTACATTCGGATTAGTAGGAGAAAAAAGTATTCCAGTATACAATAAATTAGAAGCTGCTAGATTTAAAGGGCATGTAGTGTATACTAATAAAATGCCAGCAGGTGCATTTAGAGGATATGGAGCAACTCAAGGTTGTTTTGCACTAGAATCTACTATAAATAAATTAGCAACAAAATTAAACATGGATCCAACAGAGTTAAGACTTAAGAACATTGTAAAAGAAGGAGAAGTTACTTTTGCATATGAAAAATCTATAAATAGTGCCAACTTAGAAGAATGTATAAGAAAAGGTAAAGAAATGATAAGCTGGGATGAAAAATATCCTGCTAAAGATCTTGAAAATGGAAAAGTTAGAAGTGTTGGTATGGCGCTTACTATGCAAGGATCAGGGATAGCAGATATAGATACGTCTTCAGTTGAGATAAGACTTAACGATGATGGAAATTATACATTATTTGTAGGTTCTACAGATATGGGAACTGGTAGTGATACAATCCTTGCTCAAATGGCTTGTGATATATTAGAAACTACAATGGATAAAATAACAGTAGTATCAGCAGATACTGATATAGTACCTTATGACCCAGGTTCTTATGCATCAAGTACAACTTATGTAACAGGAATGGCAGTTGTTAAAGCATGTCAACAATTAAGAGAAAAAATAATTGAAGTAGGAGCAAATAGACTTCAAGTTGCAAAGGAACTTGCAGAGTTTGATGGTAATCAAGTATTCTGTGATGAAAAATCTATATCATTATTTGATTTAGCAGTTGACTTTACAGTTGGAATTGATAAAGTTCAATTAAATGGATTTGCTTCTCATGGTAGTCCGGTCTCACCTCCTCCATACATAGCTGGTTTTGTTGAAACTGAAATAGATAAAGAAACTGGGAAGGTTGAAATAGTTGACTATGTTGCAGTAGTTGACTGTGGGACTGTAATAAATAGAGGTCTTGCTACTATACAAACAGAAGGTGGTATAGTTCAAGGAATGGGGCTTGCTTTATTTGAAGAAGTTAGATATACAGATAAAGGACAAATGGATAGTAATAGTTTTATGCAATATAAGATACCTGCTAGATGTGATGTTGGAAAAGTTAGAGTTGATTTTGTTGAAACGTATGAGCCAACAGGTCCTTTTGGTGCTAAAAGTATAGGTGAGGTTGTTATTAATACTCCTGCTCCTGCTATACAAGATGCAATTTATAATGGTGTTGGAGTAAGGATAAATAGCCTTCCTATGACTCCTGAAAAGATATTTATGGAGATGAATAAGTAATATATGAATTAGATGTAGTTCATTGTGAATAGTAAAATTATAGATAAAATAAAGAGCATAATAATTTGTGGTTATAAACTAGAATTATTATGCTCTTTATTATTTTTATATTATTTTTATATTATACTTATAAAAATAATATAAAAGATAAGAAATTAAAAATTCGTAATTAATACAAATTATAAATAAAATATATATAATATTGTTCGATAAAAAACGATATTTTCAAACCAAAATAGAATGGGATTTAAAATATATATTAAAATTAAAATATAAAAATATTGACAATACCGATAAATAACAGTATTATTTTTAAAGAAATAATTTTGATACTTTAATTTGGTCCGGAGAGGCTACAAAGATATTACGTATTTAGTATAAAAATAACTTTATGTAATAATCCTGTTATCTTCTCTTAGATAAGAGGAATTTTTTTGTATTAATTAGAAATTATACTTATATGTAATTGTACGAGTGTCATCATAAATTTGTTTAAGACAGTGGAGGTACAATCAATGAAATTAAGAAAATGTTTAGCATTAGCTATGACGACAGTATTATCAGCATCTTTATTAGTAGGGTGCTCAGGAAACTCTCAAGAGGATGATAAAATAACAGTGGCAATGATAACAGATGTTGCTGGTGTTAATGACCAATCTTTCAACCAATCAGCTTGGGAAGGATTACAAAGAGCTGAAAAGGAATTAGGTATTGAAGTTAAATACTTAGAATCTAACCAAGATGCAGATTACATGCAAAATGTAGAAACATTAGTAGATCAAGATACTGATTTAATACTAGGAGTAGGTCAAAAATTAGCTCCTACAATAGAAGAAGCAGCTAAATCATATCCAGACCAAAAGTTTGTATTAGTTGATGAAACTTATGAAACAATACCATCAAATGTAAAAACAATACAATTTAATGCTGAACAATCAGCATACTTAGTAGGATTAATAGCTGGAAAAATGACTAAAACAAACAATGTTGGATTTATAGGTGGAATGCAAATAGGTGTTATAGATACTTTTAAATATGGATTTATGGCAGGTGTAAAAGCTGCAAATCCAGATGCAGAGATACAATCTCAATATGCAAACTCATTTACAGACCAAGCTAAAGGTAAGGCTATAGCTACTCAAATGTATAAAAATAATGCAGACATAATATTCATAGCTGGTGGAGATGTTGGAACAGGTGCTATAGAAGCAGCTAAAGAACTTGGAAAATATGCTATAGGTGTAGATAGAGACCAAAGTGACTTAGCTCCAGAGAATGTTTTAACTTCAGCTATAAAGAGAGTTGATGCAGGAGTATATGAGACTGTAAAAGATTTAGTAGAAGGTAAATTTGAAGGTGGAACGAATATAGTGTACGGATTAAATGAAGATGCTGTAGGTATACCAGATACTACTTCAAACTTAGTATCACAAGATATATTAGATTATGTTAATGAGCAAATGGAAAAATTCAAAAGCGGTGAATTAACTGCTCCAAGAACAGAAGAAGAATACAATGCGCTTGTAAAATAAGTAAAATATAATTATTTAGTAATAAAGAGTGTGGGATTAGCCTACACTCTTTTTATTTTGTGTATATAAAATATTTATATTGTAACTAATTAGTAAAGATAAAAGTTGTATTCTATATTAAAATACTATGTAAAGGCAAAAATATATTTTAGATAAGGGGGATGACATATGCTAGAAGAAATAAATCATAAGATAAATTACATAAAAAGCGAAGTTGCAAAAAAACAAGTATTAGAAGATAAGCTTAATGATTTAAATAAAGAGCTTTATAAAAGTGAGTCAGAGCTTAATGATTTAGAAAATAAATTAAAAAAAGAATATGAAGATGTAGAAAAACTAAAGAAATTATCTTTATCAAATATTCTATCTACAATAATGAGAAATAAAGAAGAGAGAATGGAAAAAGAAGAAAAGGAATATTTAATGGCAAAGATTAAGTA
The DNA here is from genome assembly GCF_012317385.1 of Romboutsia sp. CE17. Taxonomy (GTDB): domain Bacteria; phylum Bacillota; class Clostridia; order Peptostreptococcales; family Peptostreptococcaceae; genus Romboutsia_E. The sequence continues at coordinate 1,485,414 of NZ_CP051144.1, read as the reverse complement.
TGATAATTGCAATTCAAAAGTTAAGTTAATAAAATCGAATATAAATAATTTAATTATTAGAATAAATAGCTTATCAGATTGCGAAAATGAATATTCTAAATTATTAAAAATGAAACTTGAGTTATTTAATATATACGGTGATGAAGAAAATAAAAATAAGCTTATGAATATGGATAAAGAAATAGATACATATTTGAAAGAAATTAAAGAGATTGAAGAATCAATTTCAGCAGGAAATAGCTTACTTAAAGAAATAGGAGATGCGGTAAAATTATTAGAATCTGCAAAAACTTGGAGTACTATCGACTTACTTGGTGGAGATTTATTCTCATCACTTGCTAAACATCAAAGAGTTAATGATGCGCAAAAACATTTTAGTAGAATATCTTATTTATTAGAAAATTTTAATAAAGAATTAAAAGATGTTAATATAAATAGCTTAAGGTTTTCTAGTGCAAATGTAACTCTAGATATATTTTTTGATAATATATTTACGGATATTTCTGTAAGTAATCAAATAAATAAGTCATACCAAAATATACGGGATCTTCAAAGAGAGGTTAATCGTATTTTAGATAATATAAAAGAAAATAAAAATCAATTAAATGAAATAGTTACTGAAAAGAGAAAAGAATATGATGACTTTATAAATAATATATAACAAATTTTCTATTATTTACTTATGAATATAAAAGGATGTATATGAACTTTTACAAAATAGATTTATATACATCCTTTTTATATTAAATTAATAATATATTTTCATACAATATCGTAAAATGATGAAGTAGTTGATATTATTTTTATATTTTACTTATAGATATTAATTTTTCAGATACACAAATGCCTATACTGATTATAGTTTCTATATGAATTAAGTGTTCAATTGAGGGATCAAATAATATAGTAGCATTTGGTAAAATTTCATCATCACCTTCCCATAATACTACACAAATATTTATCTTTGGAAGAACTTTAAATTCATATCCTTTATCTCCAAAGTTAATCTTCTTACCACCTAGCTTTAATGAACTTTCCTTGAATTTATATATATCATTTCCAAAGTTTTCTATAAGGTTTGCTATTGCCATTTTATAAAAGGCAGGGTAAAACAAAGCTCCACCATTAGGTATTTCTTTTAGGGTAACCCATTTATTAGTATTGACTATATAATCTTTGGAATGAGTAAGATAATTTAATATAATTATGGAGTCATTAATTGTAGGAGTTTCACCATTTTCTTTTCTATATATAGTATTATTTTCAAAATCTAATATATAATTTTTTTCAAAGAATGGAACAACTAATTGATTTTTCTCAGAACAATATATAATTTCTAATCTTTTAGCTAAGTCTAAAGGATTTAGCTTTTTTAGTTTACACCATTCTGCATTATAGGCAATTTTATAATTACTTTCCATACTTATCTCCCTTATTTAAATTTTTAATATACCTATCTTTAATATAATTATAGCGTATATTAATATTTAAATAAGAAAAATTTTAGATGGAATTAAAATAAATCTAAATACAAACTATATTTATTATTTCTAAAATATCATAAATCTAGTTTTGATAATTAAGACCTTGCTCATCTATATAATTAAACACTTTCAATTCGCTAGCATCTAAATCTTCTTTAAACATTGAAATAGCATTTATTTGATTATTATTATAAGTATTATAATAATAAACTCCTTCTTCTTGACACATACAAGAAGTATATAAAGTAATATCATTTTTACCATCAGGAGTTACAACTGAACCACCAACCATAGCAACATTATTTAAGATATGGAAAAACTCTGAAATAGTAGAATCTCTATTATCTAAAAAAGCTGCATGGCTTTTAAGATAGGCAGCTCTTATAAATCTTGATGTAGGATAAAAATCGCCAGGTATTCCCATCAAGCCTAGACCTTGACCTACTGGTTTTAATTCTTGTTTATGCCAATTAGTATTTTCAGGTTGGGTAGATTTTAAACCACTGTATATTCCTAAATTAGTAATATGCCAGTCAAAAGTTGGTGAGTTTGCTAGAACTCCAACATTATTATCATATACGGCAAATTTATCACAAGTCTTTTCTATTACAATACATTCATCATTAGTATCATAAACTATCCAATGAAGTGTAGGTAAAGGAGCATATGGAGCAAATTGTTTAGCAACAATATTTATATTATTTAAAGCATTTTTAACTTCTGAAACTTTTTCAAAATTACTTAAAATCCATAAAATTAAATCATATGGACCTAAATTTATCTTTCCATCAACAGTATTTTCTTCATAATAAGAGTAATGAGGGAAATTTAAACCTGCACAAGCTAATCCTTTCTCATTAAAACCATCTGCAAAAAGGGGATGATTTTCCATTATAGTACCCATTCCCATTACTGCGTATTTACTTTTATTAGACTCCCCAGTTACAACATTTTTCCAAGGAAAGTTTCTTGGAACTAATACAACAGATTGATTAAAGTTATATTCTAGATCCATGTTTCTTCCGAAGAAATGGTATCCATCTTTAGACGTTAAAGTTAATGCAGTACACATATTTTACACATCCTTTGTTTAGTTTAATATTTTATTTAGAAGTATTATTATCTATTTTTAGTTAATATATACTATTACTGATTTAAGGGTGTGTATATCGATTGGTCTAGAAATATAAAAAACAAGTGATATAATTAAGTAATATTAGAAATAAAGATATCTTGAAAAATAATAAAGTTATATGAGAATAAGAGAATATTTTATAAAAGGGGATTAGTGTATGAAGAATGTATCACTTAGAAGTTGTAATAGCTATGTGTATGAAGAAGTAAATTTACAAGTTGATAAGTTAATAAATGACTTAGGAGGACTTGAAAAATACATAAAAAGAAATAGTACAGTATTTATAAAATTAAATTTAGTTATTAAAAAAAGGCCAGATGAAGTGGCAACTACACATCCAATGGTTTTAAAAGTGATAGCAAAAAAGCTTTTAGAACTAGGATGTAAAGTAATAGTAGGGGATAGCCCAGGAGGTCCTTATACAAAATCCTCTTTAAAAGGAATATATAAAACTTGTGGAATTGAAGACGTATGTAATGAACTTAATATAGAATTAAACTATGATACATCAGAATTAAAGGTAGAAAATCCAAGTGGTAAAATACTAAAATATATGACAGTAATAAAACCTATAATGGAAGCGGATCATGTTATAAATATATGCAAATTAAAAACTCATGCAATGGCAACTTTTACTGGAGGAGTAAAAAATTTATTTGGTGTAATACCTGGTGTAAAAAAAGCAGAATATCACTTTAAAATGCCTGAGGTAGTAGATTTTACTGAAGCATTAGTAGATATTTGTTCTTTTGTATCACCTGATATTACAATAATGGATGGAATAATAGGTATGGAAGGAGAAGGCCCAACAGCAGGTGTTCCTAGAAAAATAGGTGTATTACTTGCATCACCAAGTCCATACGCAATAGATGTAGTGGCTTGTAATCTCATAAACTTAGATCCTAATAAAGTTCCAACTATTCAAAGGTGTATAGAAAGAAAAATAATAGAGAAAGACTTCTCTGATATTTGCATACTTGGCGAAAAGATTGAAGATAAGATAATCAAAGACTTTAAAATACCATCAAATAAAAGTATAAGCTTCTTAAGAGGAATTATACCTAAAAAATTAGAAAAATTTGTAAATAAGAAGTTAGCAGGAAGGCCAGTAATAAATTATAAAAAATGTGTTAAATGTGGTGAATGTAGCAGAGTGTGTCCACCTAAGGTTATATCTATGAAAAATAATGGGCCTAATATAGATTTAGAACATTGTATAAGATGTTTTTGCTGCCATGAGTTATGTCCTAAAAAGGCTGTGGATTTAAAAAGACCATTATTATCTAAATTTTTAAAATAAAATAAAATTACTATATTGTAATTTTAAAATATGATACTATTTATGATAATATAAATAATATATAAGTAATATTCAAAAGGAGAAATGACATGAGTAAGTATAGTAATTTCATAGATAAAATTATAAATGAAAGCCCAGACTTTATGGTAATTGAAGAAGATAATGAAAAATATTTATTGTTTGATAGATTTGTAACTTCACTTAGTGATAATGCCATGCCTTGGTTATTTAAGGTGTATTTAGATAAAAATTATAATATCTTAAGAGATGATAAGTTAACTGATGAAATTAAAGAAAAATATAAAGATGCTCATATGAAAATTATAGATATAAATGGAAATATATTTTTAAACAAAGATACTATAAATGTTATTCTTAATGAGCTAGAAATACATAATCAAATAGAATTTAATGAAAAAATTTTAGAGTATAAATTAGTATAACAAAAAGGTTTATACATACGTATCCACAGTAATATTTGCAGATGAAACTTAGGGTAAAGTAGTCTATAATTATTCTTAATTGGAGGGATAATTATGAATATTTTTCTAGATTATATAATCTTTATATTAATAATATTATTTACTCACTTAATAACTTATAATACTCAAGCTATAAGTGGGAGTAGTTACTTTTATGGTGTATGTGTAAATCAAATTAAATTAGAGAAGCAAGAAAAAGATAATATTGACAGAAACTTTAAAAAGAATTTAAATTTATCGCTAATATTAGTTATATTTATATATATATTACTTAAATATACATTAACTTTAAATACAGGCATTAATATGGTAGTAAGTATAACTATATACTCATGTTTATACTATTTACTTTTAAAAAAAGAATATAAAAAAGTAAAAGAGATTAAAGATAATTATTTACGAAATAATATTGAAATTAAAGATTTTGCTAAAATGAAAAAATATATAAAAGAAGATGATATTTTAGTAAAGGAAAAGAATAAGATAAAAAATAAATTTAAGGTACTATTTACAATATGTATAGGACTTTCAATATTATCATTTTTATATGTTTTAGTTAATTACAAAAATATGCCAGATATAATAATTACCCACTGGGGTTCAGGTGGAATACCGGATGGTTTTGCCAAGAAAAATATAGTAGATGCATTTTTTACTAATTTTATAGATATAGGAATGGTTATATTATTTGCATTAATGGGGATAGGAAGCATCTCATCAAAAACTTATATAGATGCTGAAAATTTAGAAGTTAATAGAAAGAAAGCTATAAAATATTTAAATGGTATTGGATACTCTTTCTTTATTATGACGCTTATAATGCAGTCTATTACTTCATTAATACCAGTGTTTATGGTTCAACAAAAAAATATACCGATTCAACTTATTATGTTTTCATGTATAGCACCTATATTCATAGTAGTTCCATTAATTTATTTTTATATAATGTTAAGCAGTTTAAAGCCTAAAGATAAATCTATTTATACTGTTGAAAGTGATGATGAAAAGTGGATTTATGGATTTGTATATTATAATAAAGATGATTCATCTTTAATGGTAGAAAAAAGATTTGGAGCTGGATGGAGTATTAATATGGCACATCCTATGGGAAAATTTATTACTATTATAATTTTTGTAACCATAGTAGGTAGTATTGTAATATGTTTTATATAAACTTATAAAGATTGTATACACTGAGATTATTACTGAAAATTTAACATGATAAGTTGCAGATTTTAAAATATTAAAGTAGTGACGAGAATATATTAGTCTCTTGGATTTATTAACCAAGAGACTTTTTATGTTTCAGTGATCTTTTACTGAATATACTATTATTTATATAAGAATAACTTTATTCTAATGCATTTATATAGTTGAATAACATACTTCTAGTATTTAATACTATCCATACAAAAATCCATGTTATACAAAACGTAATGCCTAGTTCTGCAATATCTATCATAGATAAACTTGTGTTCATAAGTGATAAATAGCATATACTCATAAAAACTATATAATTAAGGCTAAATAGTAAGTTTACTATTTTTTCATAAAATCCATATTCATAAAATCTGCATGGTTTTATGAAGCTTTTAGCCATATATTTAATTTCCGAGAAAATAGTATTAACAGAATAAATAAATATTAGCATTGAAGCGATACTTATAATATACGGTACTTTATATATAAAACTAATAATTCCAGCAAAACCTAATAAAGATACAATTAAAAATAACTTTTTGAATATGAACTTTAAAAATATAAATGCTAGCAATATGCCTATTATACATACTAGTATCTCCAAAATATTCATCCTTTCTAAATTTATTAAAACTATATACCTATATTATTTTCTAAAAAGCAACAAATAATCAACTTTTATAATAATATTAGAATTTATTATACTTATATAAAAATTATAACTTATAAGAAGCTAAGTTTAAATATGGCTTTTATATATAACTATTAAAAAGATAAGGATAAAATCCTTGTCTTTAATTTTTATAAAATAGCAAAATTATGGTAATATATAATATATAAAAATATATTGATAGGAGTAAAGGCATGAACAAAAAAAAGATAGCTATTATGACTGCAATTGGATATATATTATCTATGATAATAGGGGTATTTATATCAAATATTATTATATCCATAATTGGAGGAACTATAGTTGATAGCATGGACATTAGTGAAGCTAACATAATAAGTAAATTAATAATTCAAATACCTCCAACAATTTTTTTATTATATGTAATAAGAAGATTTTATGAATGGAAAGACATTGGGTTTAGAAAGATAAATATAAGAAATATTATATGGTTTACTCCTTATGTAGTCATATTAGTATTTATGGTAACTAAATTCATATTAGAAATTTATAAGAATGCACACTCATTTACTACTATGACTTGGATAACTATGATTTCTACCTTCATAGGGGTATTTTTAGCTGGTTTTTCTGAAGAAGTTATTTTTAGAGGGGTATTCTTAAGTTCTTTTAGAAATAGAAATTCTATTATAGGGGCAATGATTATTAGTAGTTTAGGATTTTCTATTGTACATTTTTTTACAATTGTTATGGGGATATCAATAATAGATGTTTTTTATAGAATAATATATTCTAGCTTACTTGGTTTTGCTTTTGTAGGTCTGGTAATAAAGATAAATAACATGTGGCCAATAATAATTTTTCATATTATTTGGAATTATATAATAATGGTATCTAATACTCTAAATATAGAAATCTCTAGAATAACATCTATTTGTAATTTAATAAACGTAACAGTAGCAATTTTATTATGGATAATAATTATAAAAGATCAAATTCAGAGAAATAGTCTTGTATATAATATTGATAATCTTATTTCTGATAATATAAAAAAGGACTAAATGTAGTCCTTTTTTATTAAATATATTTCAATGATAAATAGATATAATAATGATATAATTTATGATATAAAATAATGGTATTGGAGGCAAAAATGATAAAATTAAAATATAATGGACACGCAAATATTTCATTAACAAAAGATAATGTAACTATACTAATAGATCCATTTTTTTCAAACAATCCAGTAAATAAAACTAATCCAAATAAAGTTGATTGTGATTATATATTAGTATCACATGCTCACTTTGATCATATAGGAGATGCTATAGATATATCAAAAAGAACAGGGGCTACTATAATTTCAACGGCAGAAATAGCTAATATGGTAGAAGAAAAAGGCTGTAAATCTCATAGTATGAATATAGGAGGAAAATACAACTTTGATTTTGGATATATAAAAGTTACGCAAGCCATTCATAGTGCAGGTATAGAAGGTGGACTAGCATGTGGATTTATAATTGATTTTTATGGAACAATTATATATTTTGCAGGTGATACAGCTTTATTTGGGGATATGGAATTAATAGGAAGAATGAATGATATTGACTATGCATTGTTGCCAATAGGTGATAATTTTACAATGGGAATAGAAGAGGCATTAGAGGCTACCAAAATGTTAAAACCTAAATTTGTTATACCAATACATTATGATACTTGGCCATTAATAGCTACTTCTAGTAGAGATTTCAAAGAATTAGTTGAAAAGAACTGTGATGCTAAAGTAAAAATTGTTAACTTTAATGAGAGTATAGATATATAGGAATATAAAAGTATGATTTAATTAAATATATAAACTTATCTATATTTAATTTACTTCCTTAGATTTTATATAAAGTATTGTTTATATGTATATTTATTAGATATATAACTTTAAAATATAGGAATCTATTCTTCTAATAGAGAGTATACATATATAGTAGAAAAATATGTGAGGAAGTGATTTTATGAGAAGTTTGGTATTTAGTATTACTGATAGAAATGAAAAAGGATATAAAGTAAGAAAAGGTGGAGAAATTCCATGCATACTTTATGGACAAAGTCTAGAGGTTCCAATAAAAGCTAAAATAACTAAAAGAGAATTGATAAACTTATTGAAAAGTGATGGAAGCTCTGTAATATTATTAAATTTAAATGGAATAAATACGCCATGCGTTCTTAAAGAATTACAACGAGATGCTTTAGGCGATATAGTACATATAGATTTTCAATGTGTAAATAAGTATGAACCTATAAAGTTAAGAACACCTATTAATTTTATAGGACAAGAATCACTAGAATCTAAAAGATTAGTAGTAGAAGTATTTGTATCAGACATACAATTACAAGGTTTAGCAAGTGATATACCGCCAATTATAGAGATTGATGTATCTAAATTAAATTATGGTGACCAAATAACATCTAGGGATATAGCTATTCCAGTTGGTGTAAAAATAGATTTTAATGAAGAAACAATAATAGCAAAAGTAGGAGCAGCTAAATAATCTAATAAATAACTACCTTAAATTTGATTTTAAGGTAGTTATTATTTTTTTGAAAAATTAGATAGTAATATTTTATAGAATGGTAATAATATTAATGAAAGCATTTCTATATTAGGAGGTATAAAATGACATCAAATGAAAAGCTATACTTTAATGGCGATATAATAACTTTAGAAGATGAATTATATACGGAAGCAGTCTTAGTTAAAGACAATAAGATTTATAAGGTTGGGAAAAAAGAAGACTTACAAAAATGTGCATGTGAAAATGTAGAATTAATAGACTTACAAGGTAAAACGTTAATACCATCATTTATAGATTCACATAGCCATTTTTCAGGATATGCAAGTTCTTTCTCACAGGTTGATATTACAGAAGCTGCAAGTTTTGCTGATGTATCAGATGCTATAAAAAGATTTATAGAAAAAAATAATGTACCACCAGGCAAATGGATACAAGCAAATGGATATGACCAAAATATCTTTGAAGAAAAAGCGCATCCAAGTAAAGCTATATTAGATGAGGCTTCTCCAAATAACCCAATTGTAGCCAAGCATAAATCAGGGCATATGGGTGTATTAAATAGTCTTGGAATAAAAGAATTAGGTATAACTATGGATACACCCAATCCAGAAGGTGGAGTAATAGAAAAAAAAGATGGAGAAGTTACAGGATATCTTGAAGAAAATGCATTTGTAAAGTATGTACAAGAAATTCCTATGGTTTCAAATGAAGAATTTATGGGAAACCTAATAAAAGCCCAAAATGCATATGCAAGCTATGGTATAACAACTGTTCAAGAAGGATTTGTTGTAGATTTATTAGCAGATATTTTCCAATATCTAATACATTCAAAACTTCTAAAAATAGATTTAATAGGATTTTTAGATATAGGTAATGCAGATAAGTTAAAAGAAAAATTTGCAAACTGTCTTCAAAAATATGATAACCATCTGAAAATAGGTGGATATAAAACTTTCTTAGATGGATCTCCACAAGGCCGTACTGCTTGGATGAGAACACCATATATAGATGATCCAAATTACTTTGGATATGGAACACAAAAAGATGAAGAAGTTGAACAGAAATTAGAAAGAGCATTAAAGGATAAAATGCAAATTTTAGTTCATTGCAATGGTGATGCTGCATCTCAACAATATATAAATCAATATAAGATTGCAAAAGAGAAAACAGGAATAACTGAAGACATAAGACCAGTTATAGTACATGCTCAATTTTTAGCAGAAGATCAGCTAGATGATGTTAAAGCTCTTAATATGATACCATCATTCTTTGTTGGTCACGTATATCACTGGGGTGATATACATATTAAAAACTTTGGAATAGAAAGAGCTAGCAAAATAAGTTCAGCAAAATCAGCACAAGATAAAGGTATAGTTTATACTTTCCATCAAGATGCTCCAGTTATAGAGCCAGATATGTTAGAAACTATATGGTGTGCAGTTAATAGAATAACTAAAAAAGGAGTTTTATTAGGTGATGATGAAAAAGTAACGCCTTTAGATGCATTAAAAGCTGTTACTAAAAATGCAGCATATCAATATTTTGAAGAAGATATAAAAGGAACAATAAAAGAAGGTAAATTAGCTGATTTAGCTATATTAGATAAAAATCCATTAAAGGTTGATCCTATGGATATAAAAGATATCAAAGTTCTTGAAACAATAAAAGAAGGGGAAACTATATATAAAAAATAATTATTTTAAATTATATAAATAACAGTCTCAGCTAATTAAGTTGAGACTGTCTTACTCTAATTCTAATTCTGGGAACTAAGTCTTTATCTAAAAGTTGTAGACTTTATAAAAATTAATAATTATGTTATTATATGAAATAAAATAACATAGGAGACAACAAATATGGAATGTAGATCGAATTGCGGGGCGTGTTGTATAGCTCCTTCTATATCATCCTTTATACCTGGAATGGAAAATGGAAAGCCTGCAGGTATTAGATGTATAAATTTAGATGAAAATAATATGTGTAAAATATTTAACCATCCTAAAAGGCCTAAAGTATGTAAAGATTTGCAACCATGCAAGGAAATGTGTAAAAATACTAAAGAAGAAGCTTTAAGATATCTAACTGAACTTGAAGAAGCAACAAATCCAAATACATAATTATATTTAAATAAAAATGGTAAACTTGTTTAGAGTTTACCATTTTTATTTGATCAAATTTATCACTAAATATTCCATCTTTAACCTCATTCATATCATTTACACAAGCTAAAGACTTAGACTGAATATTATAAACTAATTCTTTAAAGTATCTGTAAAAATTATCTATAGGAAATTCCTATTAATCATAATAAAATACTATGGTATTACCGATTGGATATTATTATAAAAACAATCTACAATAATGTTAAGAATATAACAATGAGTCTAATAAAATTAAGACTTTAAAAAGGGGGATTATTATAATGGAAAAAGTATTAGGAAAATTAAATGAAGAAGAGTTTCAAGCTTACTTAAAACAAATAAGAGAATTAGCAGAGGGGCCTTTTGAAGAAATTCAAAAAGAAGTAGAAGTTACAAATAAGTTTCCACAAGAATTTTTTGATTTGGCAATAGAGAATGATTTATATAGATGTTCTTTACCAGTAAAATATGGTGGATTCGGATTAACTCCAAAACAAATATTCAAAGTACAAGAAGAATTTAGTAGAGGTCCAGGGGGAATGCGTATGCACTTACATTATGCAATGGACTTAAACTGGAGAATACTTGATGATTTTGGTAGTGAAGAATTAAAGGCTGAATACATGGATAAATTCCAAGATAAAACTTTCTTTACATGCTTTGCATTAACAGAAGCTGAAGCAGGATCAGGGGCTGATATAAAAACAAGGGCTGTTAAAGATGGAGATAACTACATAATTGATGGAGAAAAAACATTAATTTCACATACAGATTGTTGCGAAGCTGCTTATGTTATAGCAGTTACAGATCCAGATGCACCAAAAGAAAAAAGACTATCAGCATTTTTAGTTCCAGTAAATACACCTGGATATGAAATAGTTCCAATGCCTCATATGATGGGATGCCGTGGTGCAGGTCATGCAGGATTAAGATTTACTAATATGAAATTAGATAAAAAATATTTATTAGGAAAAGAAGGAGACGGTCTTCATATAGCTATGCATTCTCTTGGTGTTTCAAGAGCGCACATAGCAGTAAGTAACTTAGGTATGAGCCAAAGAATGTTAGAGATGACTATAAAAAGAGCAAAAGACAGAGTAACATTTGGTAAGCCATTAGTAAAAAGACAAGCAATACAACAAGCAATTGCTGATATGGGAACAGAAATATATGCTCTAAGACAAATAGTATATGATATTGCTAATGATTATGAAGCAGGAAAAAATATAGATATGAAAGCATCTATGGCTAAGCTTCATAGTATAAATACTGTTAAATTAGTTTCTGACTACTGTTTAGAAATATTTGGAGGTATTGGATATTTTGAAGATAACCCATATGGACCAGTAGAAAGATTATATAGAGACTGTCGTGCAATGTGGTTAGAAGAAGGTCCAAGAACAGTTCAAAGATTGACTGCATCTAGAGAATTAATTAAAAATGGTGGAGTTTACTAATATATAAGTTTATTTATAGCTTTTCGATTAATCTCGAAAAGCTATAACAACATTTTTGGAAATGTTAATGTATACAACTTAGTATTTAAATTTATAGGAGGAATAAAATGGAACCATTAAAAGGAATAAAAGTAGTTGATATGACTACTTATTTAGCTGCACCAACTGCTGCAAGGGTTCTTGGTGAATGGGGTGCAGATATAATTAAAATTGAGGCTCCTAAAGGAGACCCTGCAAGACTTCAAGGATCTGTTTTTAATATGCCTTATTATGATGATGAAAACTTAGCTTTTGATGTAGCAAATATGAACAAAAAATTTATTTCACTTAACCTTAAGACTGAAAAGGGAATAGAGATTGCATATAAGTTACTAAGTGAAGCGGATGTATTGGTGACTAATACAAGAACTAAATCATTAGTAAAGCTAGGTTTAGATTATGATACACTAAAAGCAAAATTTCCAAGGTTAATATTTGCTCAAGTTTTAGGATATGGAGAAAATGGTCCTGAAAAAGATACTGCAGGTTTTGATGCTACATCATATATGGCAAGGGGAGGAGTACTAGGTACTACCGTAGACAAAGGCGGTTCTCCTATGAATCCAAGCAATGGATATGGAGACTTTCAAGTATCAATGTGTTTAACTTCAGGGATTTGTGCGGCTTTATTTAATAGAGAAAAAACAGGAATAGGAGATAAGGTAACAGTAAGCCTTCATCATACTGCTATATTTATGCAAAGTGTTGCAATGATCTCAGCACAGTATGGAAATCAATATCCAAAGAGTAGAAAAGAAGTTCCTAATCCATTTAATAACTGCTATAGAACTAAAGATGAAAAATGGGTGGTAATGTGTTGTCCAGAATATGATAGAGACTTTGATAAAATCATGACATTGCTTGGTAGAGAAGATTTAATAGGAAATACTAAATATAACAAGTGTAAAGATGTAAATAATAATAATTTAAATAAGGAAGTTGTTGATATTTTAGATGAAGCAATAGCTAAGTTTAATAGAGATGAACTACTAAAAATGTATAAAGAAAATGATTTAGCATGTGAAGCTGCATATGAGCCTTTAGATATATATAAAGACGAACAAGTTTGGGCTAATAATATACTTAGAAAAATAGAATATCCATCAGGAGATAGAGTTTTACCGACAAATCCAGTATCATTTGCATCTATGCCAAATCCAGTTATAGAGTGCTGTAAATCTCAAGGAGAACATAGCGAAGAAATAATGAAAGATCTTGGATATAGTGAAAGTGAAATTGAAGAAAGTATAGAGAGTGGAGCAGTAATTGGTCGTACTTTATTAAAAGTATAAATATAGGGGTGATATTAAATGAGTTTAATATATTCAGAAGAGCAAAAAGAGTTAATTTCATTAGTAAGGGATATGGCTGAAAATGAAATAAAACCATATGTTCAGGAGTTAGATGAAAAAGGAGAGTGTCCTAGAGAACTATTTAAATATGCTTTTGATATGGGACTTCATATGCTTGAAATACCAGAGGAATATGGTGGAACAGGACTTAGTTATGAAACTACAGCAATGATATTTGAAGAGTTAGCTAAAGTTGATGCAGGTTATGCAATAAGTTTAGTAACTACATTTGTTGCACTAAGAACGGTTATACTTTCAGGAACACATGAACAAGGAAAATATTTTGCTGATATTATAGAAAAGGGGAATTTTGCTGCATTTGCACTAACTGAACCTAATGCAGGATCAGATGCAGGTTCATTAAGAGGAACAGCTGTATTAGACAAAGATGAATACATACTTAATGGAGCAAAGACATTTATCACTAATGGTGCATTAGCATCTATATTCATTGGTTTCTTTAAGACAAATCCGAAAGAAGGTCATAACGGAATTTCTGCTTTTATAATTGATGCAGACACACCAGGTATAACTATAGGTAAACATGAAAATAAAATGGGTCTAAGACTATCAAATACAACAGATGTTACCTTTGAAAATGTCAGAGTTCCAGTTGGAAATAGAATAGGTAAAGAAGGAGATGGATTTAAACTTGCTTTAAATACATTAAACTTATCTAGAGCTTTTGTTGCTACATTAGGTGTAGGTATTATGCAAAGAGCTTTAGATGAATCTGTAAAATATGCAAAAGAAAGAAAACAATTTAATAAACCTATAATAAAATTCCAAATGGTTCAGCAGATGTTAGCTGATATGGCTATTAAAGTTGAAGCTTCTAGAGCATTAGTTAATAACACTATGAGAATGATGGATAATGGAAGCCTAGTTCAAAAGGAAGGTTCAATTACAAAAACTTTTGTATCTGATTGCGCTCAAGAAGTAACTTCTAATGCTGTACAAATATTTGGTGGATATGGATATAGTAAAGAATATCCAGTAGAAAAATTAATGAGAGACTGCAAAGTATTCCAAATATTTGAAGGTGCAAACCAAATTCAAAGATTAACAATAGCTAAAGAGTTAGAAAAAGAATATAAGTAAGGGGGCAATGTAATGAATATAGTTGTTTGTATTAAACAAGTACCTGATACAACAGAGATAAAAATAGACCCTGTTAAAAATACATTAATACGCCAAGGTGTTCCAAGTATTATGAATCCTTTTGATAAAAATGCACTTGAATGCGCGCTTCAACTTAAAGATGAATATGGTGCAAATGTTACTGTAATATCAATGGGACCTAATCAAGCTAAAAAAGTACTAAGAGAAGCATTGTCAATGGGAGCGGATGAAGCTTATTTAGTAACGGATAGAGCATTCGGTGGTTCAGATACTTATGCTACTAGCTATATACTATCTAAGGCCATAGAAAAACTTGGTCCATTTGATATAATTCTTGGAGGAAAACAAGCTATAGATGGAGATACTGGTCAAACTGCACCAAGTATTGCAGAACACCTTGGAGTTACAAGAATCACTAATATTTTAGATATAAAAGTAGATGGTAATAAATGTATTGTAAATCGCCAAGTTGAAGAAGGTGTTCAGATTATAGAGTCTAAATTTCCTATACTTTGCACTGCAACAAAAGAAACTAATAAGCCTAGATATGCAACTATAAAAAATAAAATTAAATCTCTAAAAGCAGAAATAGAAGAAATTCACTTAGATGATATTGACAATATAGATAAAAGTAAGATTGGACTAAAAGGATCTCCAACAAGAGTTAAATCTACATTTACACCAAAGCGTAAATCAAATGGCGAATTTATAGAAGTAGTAGATCCTAAAATTACTGCTAAAAATCTGATTAATAGTTTAGTTGAAGCTAAACTACTTTAAGGAGTCTAAGTTCATGAGTTTTGAAAACTGTAAAGATGTATGGGTTTTTATTGAATGTTTTAGAGGTGAGCCAAAGGACGTTGGGCTTGAGTTACTTGGGCAAGGAAGAAAATTAGCAGATGGCTTAAAACAAGACTTGTGTGCAGTTATTATTGGGAAAGATGTAAATGATGCAATATTAGAATCGAATGAGTATGGAGCTGATAAAATATACGTTGTTCAAGGTGATGAATATGAAGATTATTCAGCAGATGCTTATGGAAAAGCATTTTTAGAACTTTGTAAAAAATATAAACCAAATACTATATTAGTTGGAGCAACAATAAATGGAAGAGATTTAGGTTCAAAAATTGCAGTAAGTTTAAGAACTGGTCTTACAGCAGATTGTACTTCATTAAAGGTAGATGAAGATGGAGTGAATGTTATTTGGGAAAGACCTGCATTTGGAGGAAATTTATATGCTCAAATTATATGCTCAGACACAAGACCTCAAATGGGTACTGTTAGACCAGGTGCTTTTAAAAAGATTGATAAAGTAGTAGGTAATAAAGCTACGATTATAAGAGAAGATATAAAAGTAGATAAAAGTGAAATACGCATAAAAATAATAGATTTTATAACATCTATTAAAGAGCAAGGTATTAAGCTTGAAGAAGCTGAATATATAGTAGCTGGTGGAAGAGGTATGAAGGATGCTAAAAATTTTAAGATGTTACAAGATTTAGCAGACTTATTAGGAGGAACTGTAGGTGCATCAAGAGCAGCTGTAGATGCAGAATGGGTTCCTCAAAGTAAGCAAATTGGTCAAACTGGAAAAACTGTATCTCCTAAAGTATATATAGCTTGTGGAATTTCTGGTGCAGTACAGCATTTAGCAGGAATAAGCGATTCGGATGTTATTATAGCAATCAACAAAGATGAATCAGCTCCAATATTTGAAGTAGCAGATTATTGCATAATAGGAGATTTATTTGAAGTAATACCTACACTTATAAAAGAAATAAGCAATTTAAAATGTGAATGTACTGTATAGTTTAACTTATGCTATCCAAATTAAGAAGGAGATAGGATATTTATGAAAGGAACAAAAATAAATGATGCACAAAAACATTTATATATACAAAAAGGTTATTGGAAAGATAAAACTCTCTTAGAATATTGGAATGAGTCTGTAGAAAAGTATAGAAAAAAAGAGTTTGTCGTAGATGATAAAGGAAAGCGATATACATATGAAGATATAGATAAGAAAGCATCTATATTAGCGAGATACTTTATAGAAAAAGGTATTAAACCATTAGATATAATATCTTATCAAATACCTGTTTGGTGCGAATTTATAATAATAAGCATAGCTTGTATTAAAGTAGGAGCTATAATGAACCCAATAGGAATGTGTTATAAATCTAATGAATTAATATATCTTTTAAATTTAAGTAAAACAAAGATATTTATTTGTCCGAGTTTTTTTCATAAAACTAATTATGAAGAGTCAATCTTATCTGTTAAAGAAAAAATAACTAATTTAAAAAGTATAGTAATTATAGATAAACATAAAAAAATAAATAGTTCATGTGATAACTTTTATAAGATATTAGATAACTATTTACCTTCTAAGCACAATAATAGAGTTAGTAGTGATGATGTAGCTCTTATTTTATATACTTCAGGGACTACAGGAAATGAAAAAGGAGTAATGCTAACTCATAATAATATAATTTTTAGTGAAGAGTATTTTAATAAATCATTAAATCTTACTGAACATGATATTATTTTTATGCCAGCACCATTAAATCATGCAACAGGATTTCATCATGGAATAATTTCGCCAATGCTTTTAGGGGGAAAAATAGTTTTGCAGTCTAAGTTTGATGGAGCTAAAGCTATAAAGCTAATGAATAAAGAAAAGTGTACTTATTCTATGGGGTCTACTCCATTTATTTATGATATTTTAAAGGTTCTAGAAGATAAAAATGAGAATATACCTTCTCTTAAATTCTACTTATGTGGTGGAGCACATGTTCCAAAGAAAATGGTTGAAAGTGCGTATAATTATGGAATTAAGCTTTGTGAAGTATACGGATCTACAGAAAGTGTACCTCACGTTTTTGTAAGACCTAATGAAGCTATAAAACTAATGGGAAGTACATCGGGAAGCCCAATAGAAGGTGTTGAAGTTAAAGTAGTGGATGAAAATGGGAAAGAGGTAAAACCAGGAATAATGGGAGAAGAATTATCCAGAGGACCAAATGTATTTGTAGGTTACTTAAATGATATTGAAGCTACAAATAAAGTCCTTGATAATGATGGATGGTATCATAGTGGAGATTTATGCATCCATGATGGAAAGGGTAATATAAAAATTATAGGAAGAAAAAAAGACATGATAGTAAGAGGTGGAGAAAATTTAAATTCAAATAAAATTAGTGAATATGTAAGTAGTCACTATAAAATAAAAGACCAAGCAATTATAAGCATGCCTGATGAAAGGCTTGGAGAGCGAATTTGTGCTTATATAGTTCTTGAAGAAGGTTTTGAGGATTTTGAACTTAAAGAATTGATTCAATATTTAATGGATAAAGGCGTACCTAAGAGATATTGGCCAGAAAGATTAGAAATTATAGAGAAAATACCAAGAACAGATAGTGGAAAAATAAAGAAGTATATATTAGAAGAAGACTTAAGTTTAAGGATGAAATTAGAAATGAAAGTAGATAATTATTAGGTGAAATAAAATGAAAAGCGAAGAGTTTAGCCCATGTAGATCTAAGGAGACTACAAAGCCAAGAGTAATGTGCCCAGATGTTACTTTTTATTATTGCAAAAATTGCTCCAATTTAGAATTTAAAGTATATACAAAGAGCAATTATATACCTTCTTGTTGTGGGGAGCATATGAAAGAACTCTCTCCAAATATTTCTGAAGATATCAAAGATAGAATAATTATAGATTATAAAATTATAGGTGGATATAACTCCAATGCAGTAAAAGTTTATTGGGATACAAAGAATAGTGATTTGAATATTATATTTGTATATTTAAAAACCTTTACTGGAGGTCAAATAAAGTACTTAAATTCAAGTAAAAAGTCAGTTATTTTTGCATTAGCAGATGAAGATGCATATGTTTATTGTGATGAAAATCCATGTTTAGAATGTACTTTTAGATGTAAAAGAGGATTTGAAATTTATTTATTTGAAGAAAAAATGGGGCTTATAAAAGTCCCATTAGATAGAATGAATTCTAACTGGTAGTATTAAGGCAAATTCATTTCCTTAGCCACAATATAATTAGCGAAATTTTCAGATAGTTTAGTAAAGTAGTTGTTTTTGTTGTATACCATGTATACTAATCTAGTATCAGAAGGTATATTTAGCTTTATATGTTTTATATTATCAAATTGTCTCAAAAGGGGAGTATTTGCAGCAATGGCTACTGTAGGCTTACCATTAATCATAGATGCTTCAGAGATAATTCCACCTATAGTAATTTCATCATCAAAAGAAAAAGATGCACTTAAACTATTTTCAATTAATAATTTTTTTATAGTTTTTCCAATAGATATAGTATCTCGATATGTAATAATAGGATAGTCAGATAATTCATTTAATGATAAGTATTTAAAGGTAGATAATGGATGTTCTTTATTTACTAATAAAATAAGTTCTTGAGCAATTATTGGAATGAAAATTAAATCAGGCTCATTATCAACTTTAGAACAAAATCCAAGGTCGTATTTTCCAGACTTTATTCCATCTATTACAGATAAAGTCATACCTTGATGTATATTAAATTTTGCCTTTGAATGCATATCTTTTGAGAAGCCTTTTATTGCTCTAGGAAGAAAATCACCACACAAAGTAGGGATGCAACCTAAGTCTATAGTTCCTTTAATTATATTAGAATCCATCTTTATAGTATCGATTCCTTTTTCTAATTCATTTAACGAGTTACATACAAACTTATAAAATTTTTCTCCGTGATCTGTAAGCTTAATATTTCTTCCGTGCTTTCTAAATAAAGATACACCTAGTTCTTTCTCTAATGCAGAAATTGAATCGCTTAAACTTGGTTGTGTTATGTATAGTTCTTTCGAGGCTTTAGTATAGTGCTGTAATTGAGCTAATTTTCGAAAATAATATAGCTGAGAAAGGTTCATATATAATACCTCCCAAAACAATTGTTTATTAAATTTTAGCAGAATTAGTTAATTTTATCTATAAATTATTAAATATTAAGGAGGATTATATGGATAAGATTGAAAATAAAAAGAAAAGTAATAAGTATTTAGTTTTTATGGCAGCATTTTTAATTATATTTAGTTGTGCAGCTATATCTGCATTTTCTGTATTTAAAAATCAGTGGACTGAAATGACCGGATCTGATGGTGTTGGATTCGCTCTAAGTGTATATCAATTCTCAATGGCTTGCTTTGGTATTATAGGTGGTATCATATACGATAAAGTTGGACCAAAGAAATTAATGTATGCAGGTGGTCTTTTATTTGGAGCAGGTTGGTTTTTTTCTGCATTTGCAACTAATATTTGGATGTTGTATTTTACATTTGGAATTATTGCAGGAGCAGGGAATGGTGTAATGTATAGTCCTGCACTAAATACTGCAATAAGATGGTTTCCTGATAAAAAGGGAACAATATCAGGATTATTATTATGCTCAGCATCTCTAGGTCCATTATTCTTATCTCAAATAGGTACTTCAATGGTAAATAAATTTGGTGCAAATAGCTTTATGTATATAGGTATTTTTTACTTATTAGTAGTATGGTGTGTAAGTTGGGCAATGGAAGTTCCTTCTAAAGAATGGGAAGAAGAAAACTATCCTATCAAGTCTACATCATCTAAAGAAACAAAAGATTTTTCTCCAAAAGAAATGCTATCCACTGGTACTTTTTGGTTTTTAATAATAATATTTGCAATTGGAAATACAGCAGGTTTAATGATGATAGGAAATTTATCACCTATAGCTCAAGGGCAATTAGCCTTAAGTGAAGCAGGCGCTGCAACATTAGTATCTATAAATTGTATTGCAAACTTTATAGGTAGACTTGTTATGGGAAGATTATGTGATAAATTAGGTGAAAATAAATGCTTAATACTTATTTTTATATTAACAATAATTAGTTTACTAGGATTAAGTATATCATCTAATGTATTTATATTTACTACTTTCTTAGTACTATTAGGGGGAGCTTTTGGAGGCGTACTTGTTGTATTTCCTCCACTTACATCAAAAACTTTCGGTGTTAAGTATGCAGGAACTAACTATGGAATAATGTTTTTTGGATATTCAGCAGGCGCATTTTTAGGACCATACATTGCACAAACAGCAAAATTAGATGGTACAGGTGTTGATGCATATAAATATGTTTACTTAGTTGCAATGATAGTTGCAGCATTAGGATTAATACTTAGTTTAGTACTAAATATGAGAAAGAAAAAATTATATAACTAAAACAAAAAAGTATTTGTATATAATATAAATTTATATACAAATACTTTTTTTATTTTTAAGAAATACGATATTTGTTTGAGTTATGATTGTATTCGCCTTTATATTTTTTACTGATGAAGCTATATATTAATATAGCCATACTGGTTGAGCATAAAGAGATTAAGGCGGACATTAAAATAGACATTTTAGCAATATTAATAAGGGCAGCATCTCTTATAAAAGCAATTTCAGATATAAATATAGACATTGTAAAACCTACACCAGCAATTAAAGATACTAGAAATATAGATGACCAGTTTATATATGACGGTTTTTCAGCAATACCTAACAAACAGGATATATAAGAAAATAACATAATGCCAAGAGGTTTACCTACACATAAACCAACTATTATACCTAAAGATAAGGTAGGAGCTTTAGAAAAGTCTAAATTATAATTAAGAGAAATACCTGTATTTGCAAAAGCAAATAGGGGTATAACAATTAAACTATTTATAGGGACTAAAACTCTTTGAAGTCTTTCTAAAGTACTTAAGCTATAATTTGTGGATTTAGAAGGAATAGCTAGAGCTAATAAAATACCACTAACTGTAGAGTGAACACCACTTAAGTGAATAAAATACCAAAGGCAAGCTCCTCCAATAAGATAATAAGTAATACTTTCAACATTAAAAACTAAATTAGCTATA
The DNA here is from genome assembly GCF_012317385.1 of Romboutsia sp. CE17. Taxonomy (GTDB): domain Bacteria; phylum Bacillota; class Clostridia; order Peptostreptococcales; family Peptostreptococcaceae; genus Romboutsia_E. The sequence continues at coordinate 1,463,566 of NZ_CP051144.1, read as the reverse complement.
CAAAGAACACATAAAATAATTAAAGCAATAGTAAAATAATCTAAATTTAAATCTAAAGAATAAATAATTCCTATAGCTGCAATGGATATTAGATCATCTACAATTGCTAGTGATAGTAAGAATATTTTTAATGATGTATTTAGTTTTTTTCTAAATATTGAAAATAAACCAACAGCAAAGGCTATATCTGTAGATATAGGAATACAAATTCCATTTAAATAAGGAGTATTTTTATTAAAATGAAAGAATATTAAAGCTGGAACTACAACACCTCCAATTGATGCAAGAACAGGAAAAGAGGACTTTTTTAAGCTAGATAAGTTTCCATGAAGTATTTCATATTTAATCTCAAGCCCTGCTACTAAGAAGAAAATTGACATTAAAAAATCATTTATAAATGTATGTAAGGTAAAGCTAGAAAAAATATAAGTTTTATCAAATATGTACTTATAAATACCCCTAAGAGGACTATTATATACAGCCAATGCTAATATAGTTGACAATATTAATAAAAGAGTCGTAAAAAATTCTAATTTGGCTGGTTTTCTATATGTTCTTAAAAAACGCAAAAAAATCACCTGCTAACTATAAAATAATATACTTAGTGAAATTTATGATTTTAGAGGTGTAAATATGAGGAATTTACAAATAATTTATTGATTTAATTTATGGGGTATACATATATTTAGACCTTGGTCATTATAAGTTACAAAATCCTTATATCTAAAAAAGATTTAAAAACTATTTTAACTTATAGTTTTTAAATCCTTATAATTTTATTAATTATGATAACTATCCATTTACTATTTCTCCACCATTTATATGTATAGTTTGTCCAGTTATAAAAGATGACTCGTCACTTGCTAAAAATACATAAGCACCAGCACATTCTACTGGCTGACCTGCTCTTTTCATAGGGTTGTTACTACCAAATTTTGCAACCTCTTGCTCATCAAAACTTGAAGGTATTAATGGTGTCCATATAGGTCCTGGTGCTACTGCATTAACTCTTATTCCTTTTGCTGCTAATTGCATAGATAAAGATCTAGTGAATGTTGTTAATGCACCTTTAGTCATAGAATAGTCTATTAGTGTTTCATGTCCATGATATGCAACAACAGATGTTGTATTTATTATACTATCACCGCATTTTAAATGAGGTAATGCAGCTTTTGTTAGATAAAACGCACCATAAACATTAGTCTTAAAAGTTTTATCAAATTGCTCATCATCTATGTCATATAAGTTCTTTTGTGTATATTGTACTGCTGAATTATTTACTAATATATTTATCTTATTGTATTCTTTTAAAGTGGATTCTACTGCTTCTTTACAAAACTTACTTTCTTTTATGTCACCTTTAATTAAAAGGCATTTTCTACCTTCATCTTCAATCTTTTTCTTTGTGACCATAGCATCTTCATCTTCATTATAATAGATTATACTTACATCACATCCTGATTTTGCAAAAGCAATAGAAACTGCTCTTCCTATTCCACTATCTCCCCCACTAATAATAGCGACTTTATCTTTTAATCTGTCACTTTGTTTATTATATAATGGACAGTCATATATAGGATTTGGCATCATTTCATACTCAAGTCCTGGTTGATAATTTTGATGTTGCTTTGGAAATGAATTTGGAAAAACCATAATCTTATTCTCCTTTTAAAAATTTAGTATATGATTATGATTTCCTTGTGAATATAAATTATTCTTACTTGATATTGGATAGGAGTTTTCACTTGAGTGAGTGTGAATATAAAATGTTACTCTAGCACAACGCTTTTTATCAACTTTTTGATATTTTATATATTTATAACTTATATATAATCGTCAAAGTAAAACAGAACTGATATATTTAGAAAAAAATGGTACAATGTCTATATTGGTAAAATAAGATGTGGGGTGTCGGTATGAAAAAGATTATAATGCTATTATCTCCTTTTGTAGCTACTATTCTATTAATAGTAGGATGTAGTAGTAAAGATATTCAAGATTTCAATATAGAGGAAATAGCCTTAAATGAGGCTAAAAAAATCACAACTGAGCAAGGATATACTTTGAAATCAGAAACTTTAACTGAATCAGATATCATGATAGGAGATTCTGGAGTATTTAAGTTAATAAAAGATGCAAGTGTAGAAGGCGGTTACTCAAAAGATGATTTTAATTCTATTACAGAAGATAGAAAAGTTGTAGGGTATGAATTAGTAGAGAAATCAAAAGAAGATGGAAATATTATGCTTTGTATGGTAATAGATAAAGGTAAAGTTATTGGAGCTTATTTAGATTATGCTGGATATGTATCAGGAATTACATCAATAGATTTTAAAGATAATTTTAAATAATTGAACTAATATAAAAATACTAGCCATAAGTTGATTATAATGACTAGTATTTTTATTAAATTAGGAGTTATCTACTATTTTTTTTAGATAAATTCCATAATCAGTTTTAAGTAAAGGCATTGCTAAATTAGATAAATGGTTCTTTGTAATATATCCTTTTTTATATGCAATTTCTTCTAAAGAAGCTATATAGGTACTTTCTTTAGATTGAATATTTTGAACTAATATACTAGCATCAAGCAAAGTACTTGAGTTTTTTATGTCTAACCAGACTACATCATTACTCAAAATTTTTAGATTAAGTTTATTTCTTTTTAAATATTCTAAATTTACATCTGTTATTTCTAGCTTACCTCTTTTTGATAGTGTTAGATTTCTAGCTATACTACATGCCTTTTTATTGTAAATAAAAATTCCAGGAATTACATAGTTACTTTTAGGATTTAAAGGTTTTTCTTCAATAGATAATACTTTATAGTTTTTATCAAACTCAACAACAGAAAAATCTTTAGGGTTAAATACCTTATATCCAAATATTGTTGCTTCAGATTTACTACTAGAAATAGTATGTATAAGTTTTATAAGTTCGTCGCCATAAAAAAAGTTATCTCCTAATATTAAGCACACATTATCATCGCCTATAAAATCCTCACTAATAATTAAAGCTTCAGCTATTCCATTTGGATAATCTTGAACCTTATAAGATAAATTAATTCCTATTTGATTCCCATTTCCAAACATTTCTTTAAAAACAATAATATCTCTTTTAGTTGATATTATTAAGATATCTCTTATATCTGCCAACATTAAAACAGATAGAGGGTAATATATCATTGGTTTATCATAAATTGGCAAGGCTTGCTTAGAAATAGCACTTGTTAGAGGATAGAGCCTAGTACCGAATCCACCAGCTAGTAATATACCCTTCATAAAATACTCTCCCTACATTAAAATATATATTTACTATCTCTTTGGTTTAGTTGGCTTTTTTTTCTTATTTTTTTTCTAACTTTTTTTACCTTAGGCCTTAACTTACTTTTAGAGCTGCATCTGTCAAATACATCTTCAATTTGTTCTTCTTCATTATTCTCATTTTGAAATTGAGATTTACAAAAATACGTAATTCAGAAGCTAGTGAAATTTCTTCGCCTAGAACTATTAAGAAAGTGCCTAAGATTCCTAAAGCTTCATCATCTTCTATTTCTTCAGAAATAATAGCTGAGTAAATAGAGGCTAAAAATAAATATTGATTAGTAATATTATTACAATATTTATCTAAATTACATGGATAATTTGAATTACTATTACTTCTGCCCATATTGCCTCCAGTTATAAATATACTTATTTAATAATATGAAATTAAAATAAATATATTACTTTGTAATAATATTATTGTATTTGAAATAAAAATATTATATAATATCTACTAAACTTATAAGACAGTTCGTAAACCTCCTGTCTATAAATAAAACTACGGTAAAATGCATTTTGATGAATGTTATGATTTTGTGCAAATGCCGTGGATTTTCCACGGTTTTTTTATGTGCTAAAATTCACATAAACATAAATTTATATTAAAAATTGAATAAAAGAATCTTATATAAGTAACTCTAAATATATAAGAAATATTAGGAGGAAAAAATGACTAAGAAAACAAAAGCTTTGACAACAACTGCAATAGTAGCAGCTTTATATGCAACAATAACATTAGCATTATCATTTATAGCTTATGGACCAATACAATTTAGACTATCTGAAGTGATGACTTTATTACCACTTATAAATAAAAGATATATAGTAGGATTAACATTAGGATGTTTTTTAGCAAATATACTAGGTCCTTATGGAGTTCCAGACATAATATTTGGTACAATAGCAACATTTATAAGTGTATACTTAGTATATTTAACAGGAAAATATATGAAAGATAAAAAGGGAATGGTTTTAGTAGCATCATTATGGCCAGTTGTAGTAAATGCTATAATAGTAGCAGCGCAATTAAAAATATTCTTTAATATACCTTTATTTATAACTATGTTACAGGTAGGATTTGGTCAATTTGTAGTAGTAACTATAATAGGTGTACCTTTATTTAAAGCTATAAATAATAAATATGGAAAATATTTAAAGAATATGTTTTAATTAAAGTAATAAACAAAACCATAAGGAGAAGTACAATGGAAAACATCAATAAAAATGCAAAAATAATAGGGATAGGAAATGAAGGAATCAAAAACCTAGACTCTATATATAATGTAGTTAAAAATAATGTTGATATTGAAAAAATAAATATTAATCAAGACGTAGATAAAGAATATGTTAGACAATTATTAGATGGTATAGATATACTACTATTAACTTACTCTACTTTAGATAAAAGAGCAGTAGATATAGTAAAAGCAATATCATTTATGGCAGGTGAGAGAAGAGTATTAAGTATAGGTTTTAACTCTTCACAAAAAGAACATAAAGAAGAATTAGGTTTAAATCGAGAATTTATAATAAATGATGATAATTGTAGTGAAATTATGAATTTAATGAATATGATGATAGAATCAGTATCATATGACTGTATGGTAAGTTTAGACCTAACAGATTTAAAAGAATTATTTGCAACAGAACAAGGATTAAAATATTCTTATAAGTCATTTGATAAGAGTTTTACATCGGATAAAATATCTGAAGAACTTTTAAATAATTTAAAAGAAATTAAATCTGACTTTACTGAAAAGAAGGGAATTATGTTTGTAGAAATGGTTAAAGGAGAAGAATCACTTGATCTTTTAAATGAAGTATTGACTAAGGTACAAGAAAATTCTACTTCTACATATGAAATAATATTCTCTCTTTACTTAAAAGAAGATACTAATAATGAAATAAAAATAGGATTAATATGTAACTAAATTAAAAAGTTTATCTTAAAATAAAGATTTTATGCGGAAATCTATTTTGAGATAAGCTTTTTTTTGTTATTATATAAGTAATAGAGGTGAAAAATGTTTTTAGAAAATATTATAGATATAAGTAAAAAAGAAATTATAACAGTAGTAGGAGCAGGGGGAAAAACATCTTTTATAAATTATTTTTCAGAATATTACAGAAATAAATGTAGAGTACTTATGACGACAACAACTAAGATATATAAGCCAAAAGAAAATCAATATGATAATATTTATATGACGAAAGATATAAAAAAAATAAACTTATATAAAAATAATGGCCTGACTGTAGTAGGTAAATATATAAATAGCGAAAATAAGATTATTGGTTTAGAGACTAATGAATTAGAAACAATAGAAAATTATTTTGATCTGATTTTAATAGAAGGTGATGGTTCTAAAAAAAAGAAATTAAAGGGTTGGAAAAATTATGAGCCTGTTGTTTACCATAAAACTACAAAAACAGTAGGAATATTAGATATAACATCTTATGGTATGGATGTAAATAGTGAAAATATACATAATTTAAAAGAGTTTTTAGACTTAACTAATATTAATGAAGAAAAAGTAGGCTTAAATCACTTTAAACATATTATTCTTAGTAAGAATGGATTATTTAAAAATTCATTTGGAGAAAAAATCTTATTTTTAAACAAGGTTGAAAGTGAAGAATTTGAAAAAATAGCTTTAGACCTTATAAATCTTATAAATAAAGAAAATCACAATATAGTTATATTTTATGGAAGTATAAAAAATAACTATTACAAGGTGGGATAGTGTATGGTAAATGCAATTATAATGGCATCAGGTTTTTCTAAGCGAATGGGAGAGAATAAGTTATTATTAGATTATAAAGGGATTTCTATTATTGAACATGTATTTAAGGAAGTTAGTAAGTCAAATTTTAAAGAAGTTACTTTGGTAAGTCAATATGGAGAAGTTTTAAAATTAGGCAAAGAGTACAATTTTAAATGTATAAAAAATAATAATGCAGATATAGGTCAAAGTGAGTCTATAAAGCTTGGTATAAAAAATAGTTCAAACTGTGATGGATATATGTTCTTTGTAGGAGATCAACCTAAAATAAGAAGTGAAATGATAAATATGCTTATAAAAAGATTTGAGGAAAATAAAGATAAAATTGTTATTCCAAGGTCTAATAATAGAACAGGAAATCCAGTAATATTTCCATATAATAAAAAAGAAGAGTTACTTTTATTAAAAAATGATGAAAAGGGAAAAAAGATAATAAATAACAGCTCTGAAATAATATATCTAGAAGTAGATGATGAACTGTTATTTGATATAGATACAAAAAAAGACTATGAAAGATTAAGGGGAGAGCAGAAATGAAAAAAATAAAAACTGTAGACGCTGTGGGACAAGTATTATGCCATGATATAACTCAAATTTTACCAGGAGAATTTAAAGGTAGAAAATTTAAGAAAGGTCATGTAGTTAAAGAAGAAGATATACCAGTTTTACTATCATTAGGAAAAGATAATCTATATGTATGGGAAAAACAAGAGGGTATGATGCATGAAAATGATGGAGCTTTATATTTAAAAGATATAGCAGCTGGAGAAAATTTAGAGTTTAGTGAAATAAAAGAGGGGAAAATCGACTTTATATCAAGTATAGATGGATTACTTAAAATAGATGTAAATGCACTATTTGAGCTTAACTCTATAGATGATATAATGATGGCGACACTTCATAACAATTTTGAAGTGAAAAAAGGAACAAAAGTTGCTGGAACAAGGGTAATACCATTACTGATAGAAGAAGAAAAATTAGAAAAAGCAAAAGAAGTGCTAAGTGGAAGAAAAATAGTAAATGTGCTTCCATTTAAACCTAAAAAAGTAGGTATAGTAACAACTGGAAATGAAGTATATCATAAGAGAATAGTAGACAAGTTTGGCCCAGTTATAAAAGGGAAGTTAGAAAAATATAATTGTGAAGTAATGGGACAGGTAATATGCCCAGATGACAAAGAAATGATAAAAGAAGCTATTATGAATTTTATAAATGAAGGTGCAGAACTTATTTGTTGTACTGGTGGTATGAGTGTAGATCCAGATGATGTAACACCTACAGCTATAAAAGAGTGTGGAGGAGAATTAGTAACTTATGGTTCTCCAATACTTCCTGGAGCAATGTTCTTATTAGCATATTATGGTGAAGTACCAATAATGGGTATACCAGGATGTGCTATGTATAATAAAACTACTGTGTTTGATGTAATATTACCAAGACTTTTAATTGATGAAAAGTTAACAAAAGCTGATATAGCAGCATATGGTCACGGTGGACTTTGTATGCAATGTGATGTTTGTACTTACCCAGCTTGTAATTTTGCAAAAATATAAATATTAAATAATAGTTTTTAAAGGTGCTAATTAATTTTAGCATCTTTTTTAATTAAAAAGATATTATATCAACTTTGAATATGTTTTGAAGTGAAATTATCATTATAAAAATAATATAATGATAACTTGACATTAAATTAAGTAAGGAATATAATGTTAGCGTCCTAACATAAATGAGGTGTTTAAAATAGAAAAAGAAAAATTAATTGGACTTGAAATAAAAACTGTTCATAATCTTATAAAAAGAGATTTTGACAAATTACCTATTCATGAAAAAATGAAGAATTTAACATGTGTTCAAAAATGGGTCATAGTTTATTTAAGTGACCATGAAGGGCAGGATGTATTTCAAAGGGATTTAGAAGAAGAATTTTCTATTAGACGTTCAACAGCTACTGGTATTTTACAACTTATGGAGAAGAATGATCTAATTATTAGACAGCCGGTATCTTATGATGCAAGGTTGAAAAAAATAGTTTTAACTAAAAAAGCATCTGAAATTCAGAATGAGATTCATAGAGAAATTGAAAAACATGATAAGAAACTTAGAGAAGGAATTACAGAAGAAGAGTTAGAAGTGTTTTTTAAGGTCATGAAAAAAATAAAGAAAAAATTAGGTGAATAATAAGCTACCGGCAATGGTAGCTTTAAAAAAATACATGTTGTTAGGATAATTCAAAATTAAATATATACTTATAAGGAGGAGTCATTATGCTAAAAACTTTAGCTACTCAAGTTAAAGAGTATAAAAAAGCATCAATATTAGCACCGACATTTATTATAGGTGAAGTAATAATGGAGTTATTAATTCCAATGTTAATGTCATCTATAATTGATAAAGGTGTTTCAGCAGGAGATATGAATCATGTATTTATAGTAGGGGGTATAATGGTTGTTATGGCTGCAATTTCATTACTATTTGGAGTACTAAGTGGTAAATATGCAGCTTTAGCGAGTACAGGATTTGCGAAAAATTTAAGAAAATCAATGTATGAAAATATACAAAGTTTTTCATTTTCAAATATAGACAAATACTCGACAGCAGGATTAGTAACACGTATGACAACAGATGTTACAAATGTTCAGAATTCATACCAAATGATTCTACGTCTGTGCTTCAGAGCACCGATGATGCTAATAATGGCATTAATAATGTCATTTACCATAAGCCCAAAACTTAGTTTAATATTCCTTATAGCAATAGCATTTTTAGGAATATGTTTGGCACTAATCATATCAAATGCCCATCCGATATTTATGAAAGTATTCAAAAAATACGATAATTTAAATGCAAGTGTGCAAGAAAATGTAAATGCTATTCGTGTTGTAAAAGCTTATGTAAGAGAAGATTATGAAGTTAAAAAGTTTGAAACAGCAGCAGACAATGTTTATAAATTATTTGTAAAAGCGGAAAGTATTTTAGCATTCAATATGCCAGCTATGATGCTAGCAGTGTATGGATGTATCTTAGGTTTATCATGGTTTGGTGCAAATATGATAGTGGGTGGAAGCTTAACTACAGGAGAACTAGTAAGTTTATTTAGTTATATCATGAGTATAATGATGAGTTTAATGATGATGTCTATGATATTTGTTATGATTACAATGTCAAAAGCATCAGCAGAGCGTATTGCTGAAGTTTTAGAAGAAAGCAGTGATTTAACTAATTCAGATAATCCAGATTTTAAAGTAGAAAATGGAGATATAGACTTCAACAATGTTAATTTTGCTTACAAAAAAGGAAGTAAAAAATATGTGCTTCAAAATATAGATTTACACATAAAATCAGGTGAAACTATTGGAATAATAGGTGGAACTGGTTCTTCAAAATCAAGTTTAGTGAACTTAATATCTCGTTTATATGATGTTAGTGAAGGATCGGTCTTTGTAGGTGGAAAAGATGTAAGAAGCTATGATATAGAAACTTTAAGAAATGAAGTTTCAGTAGTTTTACAAAAGAATGTATTATTCAGTGGAACTATAAAAGAAAATCTTCGCTGGGGAGATAAAAATGCCACAGATGAAGAAATAATAAGAGCTTGTGAGCTTGCTTGTGCTGATGAGTTTATAAATACATTACCAAATGGATATGACACTTATATTGAGCAAGGTGGTACAAATGTATCTGGTGGTCAAAAACAACGTTTATGTATTGCAAGAGCTCTACTTAAAAAGCCGAAGATATTAATATTAGATGACTCTACAAGTGCAGTAGATACAGCAACAGATGCTAAGATAAGAACTGCTTTTGCAGAGGAAATACCAAATACAACAAAAATTATAATTGCACAACGTATATCAAGTGTTCAAGATGCAGATAAGATCATAGTTTTAGATGATGGTAAAATAAGTGGAATAGGTACACATGAAGAATTACTTGAAAATAATGAAATTTACGCTGACGTTTATAGTTCTCAAATGAAGGGAGATGATGAAGAATATGAAATCGCAAAATAAGAAGCCTATGCCTGAAAAAATGCAAAGACCTAAAGGACAAAATCCTGTAAAAACTATAAAAAGGCTTATGGGAATAATATTAAAAAATTACGCACCTCACTGTATAATAGTTTTACTTTGTATATTTGGTTCAGCCTTTGTAAATGTTAAGGGAACTTTATTTATGCAAACTTTAATTGATGATTATATTCTTCCTTTAATGGGTCAATCAAATCCAGATTTTAGACCTTTGGGAATTGCTATAATGAAATTAGCTTCATTTTTCGTATCAGGTGCATTAATGATGTATGCTTACAATAGAATTATGGTTAATGTATCTCAAGGTACTATGAAAAAAATACGTATAGATCTTTTCACTCATATGGAAAGTCTACCTATAAAATATTTTGATACTCATGCCCATGGTGATATAATGAGTGTTTATACAAATGATATAGATACACTTCGTCAAATGATAGGTCAAAGTATGCCTCAGCTTGTAAACTCAGCTGTGACTATAGTGAGTGTGTTCATAAGTATGGTAATTTTAAATATACCACTTACAATACTTACGATTATAATGGTATCTATTATGATATTTACAACTGGAAAAGTTGCAGGAAAAGCTGGTTCTTACTTCATTAAACAACAAAAATCTATAGGTGAACTTAATGGATTTATAGAAGAGATGATGGAAGGTCAAAAAGTTATTAAAGTATTCTGCCATGAAGAAGAAAGTATAAAAGATTTCAATAAACTTAATGAACAATTATTTGATAGTGCTAATAATGCTAATGCTTTTGCAAATGTACTTATGCCTATAAACGTAAATTTAGGTAACTTAAGTTATGTTGCTTGTGCAATACTTGGTTCGATTTTAGCTATATCAGGAGTTGGCTCATTCACTTTAGGTACTCTTGCATCATTCTTACAGCTTAACAAAAGTTTCTCTCAGCCAATAAGTCAGGTAAGTCAACAACTTAACAGTGTTGTCATGGCTTTAGCAGGTGCAGAGAGGGTATTTAGCTTATTAGATGAAGAGCCAGAGGTAGATGAGGGATATGTTACTTTAATAAATGCTAGAGAAGATGAACAAGGTAATATAGAAGAGTGTGAAGAACATACAGGAATTTGGGCATGGAAACATCCTCACAGTGATGGAACGGTTACACTTACTAAATTACAAGGTGATGTTGTATTTAATGATGTAGACTTTGGATACAATGAAGAAAAAACAATACTTCACAATATAAAACTATATGCAGAACCAGGTCAAAAAGTAGCTTTCGTTGGATCTACAGGTGCTGGAAAAACTACAATAACAAATTTAATTAACCGTTTCTATGATATACAAGATGGTAAGATTAGATATGATGGTATAAATATAAATAAAATTAAAAAAGCAGATCTTAGACGTAGTTTAGGAATTGTATTACAAGATACGCATTTATTTACAGGTACTGTAGCAGATAATATAAGATACGGAAAATTAGATGCAACAGATGAAGAAGTAATTGCAGCAGCAAAACTAGCTAATGCTGATGGCTTCATCACAAGATTACCTCAAGGATACGATACAGTACTTACAGGAGATGGATCAAATTTAAGTCAAGGACAAAGACAGTTACTATCTATAGCTCGTGCAGCTATAGCAGATCCACCAGTTCTTATACTTGATGAAGCAACAAGTAGTATAGATACTCGTACAGAACATCTAGTTCAAGATGGTATGGATAGATTAATGCATGGACGTACTACTTTTGTAATAGCTCATAGATTATCTACTGTTAGAAACTCAGATGCTATAATGGTACTTGAACTTGGTAGAATAATCGAAAGAGGAAATCATCAATCACTGATAGCTAAAGCTGGTAAGTATTATCAACTTTATACTGGTGCTTTTGAATTAGCATAAAAATCTCACCCATTGGGTGAGATTTTTTTATTTCCTTTTTATATTGTACTCATCCTTAATAATTTTTAATAATTTATATATTTTCTGTTAATTTTTTATTTATACAATATATTTTATAAGAAATGAAAAATGGCAGGGGGAGTAAAATGGATAAGTTTACAGAAAAAATATTAAAACATAAGCTAGTCGTTATTGTAGCATTTTCTCTAGCACTAATATTTAGTATATTCGCAAGGTCAATGGTAAAAGTCAACTATAATATGGTTGATTACCTTCCAGAAGATTCTAAATCAACTGTATCTCTTAATGTAATGGAAGAGCAATTTAATAAAAAGACTCCAAACGTAAGAGTAATGTTGGAAGATATAAGCATTTCAAAAACCTTAGAATATAAAAATAAAATATCACAAGTGGAAGGTGTAGAAGAAGTAACTTGGATGGATGACTATGTAAATATAGATCAGCCACTAGAAATGATTGATGAGAGTATTAAAGACTCTTACTATAAAAACGAAAAGGCATTGATTGATGTAGTTGTTAATGATAAAGATGGTTTGATAGATACAATTCAAGATATAAAGGATGTCATAAAAGATAAGGGTGTTGTATCTGGAGAAGCAGCAACACTTGCATTTGCCCAGTCATCAACAAGCGAGGAAGTTTCAAAAATCATGGCATTTATAATTCCAGTAATAATAATAATTTTAATGATAAGTACAAGTTCTTGGTTTGAGCCAGTGTTATTCTTATGTACAGTTGGAGTATCTATACTAATAAATATGGGTACAAATATATTCTTAGGAGAAATTTCATTTATAACGGAGGCAACAGCATCTATTTTACAGTTAGCTGTATCTATAGACTACGCAGTATTTTTACTCCATAGATTTGCAGACTTTAGATTAGAAGGCATGGAAGTAAAAGAAGCTATGGTAAATGCTATGAAAAAGTCTTTTTCATCTATACTAGCAAGTGGTTTAACTACAGTACTTGGATTTTTAGCACTGACTCTTATGAGATTTAAAATAGGTCCAGATCTTGGTATTGTTCTTGCGAAGGGGATAGTATTAAGTCTTTTATCAGTTATGACTTTACTTCCAGCATTGACAGTTTATACTTATAAAATTATAGATAAAACTCACCATAGATCTTTTATGCCATCTTTTAAAAAGTTTGGTAAATTTTCTATGAAAATAGGTCCAATGGTTGTAGTAATAATAATGCTTATTATATTACCATGCTATATTGCTCAAGGTAAAAATAGCTTTACCTATGGGGCTTCATCAATGTCCAGTGGTGAGGATACTGAGATAGGTAGGGATACAGCTAAAATAAACAATGAATTTGGGAAGTCAAATCAATTAGTATTTTTATTGCCAAGAGAAAAGTCATCATTAGAAAAAGAATTTGGAGAAAAACTTTTAAGTATTGATAATGTTTCAGATGTTATGTCTTACTCAATGAGTGTAGGTAATGAAATACCAAAGGACTTTGTACCAGAGAATCAAATATCTGCTTTAGTTAGTGATGAATATAGTAGGATGATAATAACTCTTAATACAGAAGATGAAGGTGAAGAGGCATTTAAAGCAATCGAGGATATAAGAGCTTTAGGCAAAGAGTACTTTGGTAATGATTGTTACTTAGCAGGTTCAAGTGCAAGCTCTTATGATATAAAAGAAACTGTAACTAGTGATAATAAGGTTACAACTTTAGCTGCAATCATAGCTATAGGTGTAGTAATAATGTTAACCTTCAAGTCTATATCAATACCAATATTATTATTACTTGCAATTGAATCTGCAGTATGGATAAACTTTTCCGTATCATATTTTTCAAACTCAGATATAGCATATATAGGATTTATGGTAATTAGTTCAGTGCAGCTAGGTGCAACTGTAGATTATGCAATACTATTTGCTAATGGATACTTAGAAAATAGAAAGAATTACAATAAGTACAATTCAGCAATTAACGCTATAAAGAGCTCTACAGGAACTGTAATTACTTCAGCCGCTATATTATCAATAGCAGGTTTTGCACTTGGAAATATATCTACTAACACAGTAATAGTCCAACTTGGAATGTTATTAGGAAGAGGAACAGTAATTTCTGCAATATCAGTATTGTTTTTCTTACCTACAATATTAGTATTATGTGATAAGTTGATTGAAAAAACAACTCTAAAAGCTAAGTTTTATAAGGAGGGGATTAGTAATGAATTTGCATATGAAAAATAAAAATATAAAAAAAGCTACAACATTTGTTCTTACTACATCAATTTTAATAGGTAGTGCTACTCCAATATTTGCTGATAGTAATACAAAAGAAGAAGTTGTGTATGTAAAGTTAAATGAAAATGGAGGAGTAAATAATATCTACGTAGTAAATAGTTTTAACTCAAATGAAAGTATAGTAGATTATGGTAAATATTCAAATGTAATAAATCTTTCAACTGATGATAAATTAGATTATGCCAATGGACTTTTAGATATAAAAACTCCAAATATAGATGGTAAGTTTTATTATCAAGGAGAAATGTCATCAACAGACTTACCATGGAATATAAATATAAATTATTATCTTGATGGAAAAAGAATAACATCAGAGGAGTTAGCAGGTAAGTCTGGTAAATTAGAAATGAAGATAGATATTACTCAAAATAAAAATATAAATGAAGAATTTTATAATAATTATGTTTTACAAATAGCATTAAGCTTAGATAGTTATAAATGTAAAAATATAGTTGCAGAAGGGGCAACTATAGCTAGTGTAGGGTCAAATAAATCTATAAATTATATGAAGCTACCTGGTTTAGATGCTAGCTATACATTAACTGCAGATATAACAGACTTTGAAATGGATGAAATATCTATAAATGGTATGAATATGGCTATTGATGCTGATATTGACATTAATGAAATGACTAATGATTTAGATCAATTAGTAGACGCGGTAGAAGCTATAAACGATGGAACAGGAAGTCTAAAGGGTGGCTTAGATGAATATAAGGCTGGAGTAGATGAGCTATCTAAAGGTTCGTATCAATTAAAAGATGGAGTAAGTCAATATAAAGTTGGAGTAAGCTCATTAGATAGTGGTGTAGAAACTTTATCTATGGGAATAAGT
The DNA here is from genome assembly GCF_012317385.1 of Romboutsia sp. CE17. Lineage (GTDB taxonomy): Bacteria > Bacillota > Clostridia > Peptostreptococcales > Peptostreptococcaceae > Romboutsia_E. The sequence goes on along the minus strand of NZ_CP051144.1, from coordinate 1,448,427 downwards.
AAATATAAATCAGGTATAAGCGAAGTATATAAAAGTAGCAATAGCTTACTTTCGGGACTAGGTGAAGTTAATAGTGGTATAAATTCATTTGAAAGTGGATTAAATCAATTAAAAGATGGATCTAACTCATATAATCAAGGTCTAGCAGATATTTCTAAAGGATCTTCTGCATATAAAGAATCTCTAAATCAATATTCTAATTTGGTGAAAAGCTTAACTTATAATATAAAATCATCTTTAACAGAAGAACAATTAGAAATTCTACAACCAGAGTTAGAGAAATTAGAAAAAAGCACAGAAGGATTGTTAGCAGGATATAACTTGTTAGATTCAGGCATAAGTGATGCTGTTAATGGTTATAGTGGAATAAATACTGGTGTTAATGATTTATATAATAATATTTCACCATTAAGTAAAGGTATAGATGAACTATATAATGGTATGGGAGAGTTTAATAAAGGTGTAGATCAGCTTGTAAAAGGAATAGATGGTATAGATAGTGGAGCAAAAGAATTAAAGAGTGGAAGTAGCCAACTTGTAAGTGGAATAACTAATATAGATACAGGTGTAGTTAAATTAAGTGATGGAAGTAATAAACTTGTAAATGGAATAAATGTATTAAGTGATGGAGCATCAGAACTTAATAAAGGTACTAGTGAGCTTAATAAAGAGACTACTTCAATGCCAGATGAGATTAATAAACAAATTGATGATATAAAGTCTAAGTTTTCAGGAGAAGATTTTACACCTATTTCTTTTGCAAGTGAAGAAAATAAAAACGTTGAGTCAGTTCAATTTGCTATGAGAACAGATGGAATATATAAGGTAGAGTCAGAAGAAACTGAAAAAGAAATAGAGATAGAAGATAACCAAAGTATATGGCAGTTATTCTTAAATCTATTTAAAAAAGATAAATAGCTGTAGAAATATATATTTGTAAATAATATAATGATAGATAGGGCATGATATAAAACTTATGGTTTTATATCACGCCCTTATTTTGAAATAAAGGAGAATTAGTATGTCAAAAATTTTAGTTGTAGATGATGATAAAGAAATAGCATCATTAATAGGAGATTCTCTTTATGATGAAGGTTATGAGGTATTATTAGCATATGATGGAGAAAAAGCTCTTAGTATAATAAATAAAACTGATGACTTATCCATGGTTATACTAGATATAATGATGCCAAAAATTGATGGCTTGTCAGTTTGTAAGACTATAAGAGAAAAAATAAATTGTCCGATTTTATTTGTAAGTGCAAAAAGTAGAACTCTAGATACTCTTTTAGGTTTAGAAATCGGAGCAGACGATTATATAAAAAAACCATTTATAGTAGAAGAATTGGTTGCAAGAGTAAAAGCACATATAAGAAGAGAGCAAAGAAAGCAGATTATAAAAAACAATATAATCAATATTGGAGATATTGAAGTACATAAAGATAGTTATGAAGTTTATGTTAATAAAAAATTGATAGAGCTTTCAACTAGAGAATTTCAATTATTCTTATACCTTTGTGAAAATGTAGGTAAGGTTTTATCCAGAGAACAAATATTTGATGCAGTATGGGGGATGGAATATGGAGATATTGGAACTGTAGCCGTAAATATAAAGAGTTTAAGGGATAAGATTGATAAAGAGAATAAATATATAAAGACTATATGGGGAGTAGGTTATAAGTTTATAAAACCTATTAATGAATTATATGAAAATTAGAAATAAGTTAATCTTAACTATTATATTTGCATTCACATTAAATAGCGTATTACTTTTTGGATATTATGAATTATTCTTATCAAAAAGTCTTGAAAGTAGAATTGATAGTATGCAGTTAGAACTAGACTATATAGCCAAAGATATGTGTAATAATATTGAAAAACAATCTAATTTAAATTATGCGAATGAATTTATAGATAATAGCGATGAAATTAATAATGATAATAAGTATTACATTCAAATTAAAAATTTAGAAGATGAAACTTTAATAGAGAGAGGAAAAAAAATTAGAGGTGCTCTAACTATGACTTCATTAGATATAATTAATATAGATGATGAAGCTTATATACTTACTATTATACAAAGTCTTCCCATAAATGATGTAAAACAAATTCCCGTTTATGGACCAATTGTAAAAGCTGAAATTATTATTATGGGGATTATATTAATATTTTCAATGGCTATTATTTATATTAAAATAATATATCCAATACAGAGTCTACAAAATGATATTGAAAATTACAAATATGGAATAAAGCCAGCTAAGTGTAAAATGCATGATGAAATTGGTTGGCTTAAAAATAAATTTGTAGAACTTACAGAAAAGTTAGATGAAGAAAAAGAAAATCAAAATAGAATAATTGCATCAATATCGCATGATATTAAGACCCCTCTCACTTCAATAATGGGATACTCAGAAAGATTACAGAATAAATTATTACCAGAGGAAAGACAAAAGAAGTACATTGAAATAATGTATTCGAAATCACAGGATATAAAAGAACTTATTGATGAATTTGATGATTACTTAAGTTATAACTTAGAAAGTAGTCTTAAAAAAGAAAAAATGAAGGTTAAAAAATTAGTAAATTTAATTAGAGAAGAATATGAGGATGAGTTAAATCAATTGAATATAGATTTTACTATAAAATCTAAGTGTGATAATTGCATTGTAGATATAGATTTGTCAAAAATAAGAAGAGTTTTTGGCAATGCAATTGGAAATAGCATAAAAAATATGACTTCAAATAAAAAAGAGATTAAAATATACTTTGATAAAATTGATGATAATATTCAGGTTTCTATAAGTGATAATGGTATAGGAGTAGATGAATCTGAATTAGATAAAATATTTGAAGCTCTTTACACATCTGATAAAAGTAGAGTGGTAGCTGGTCTAGGTTTATCTATTTGTAAAAGTGCAATAGAAGGCCATGGTGGAGAAATTTGGGCCGAGAATAATTGTAATGGTGGTTTAACAGTAAAATTTACGTTAAAAAATATCACAAAATAATAAAAAATAGAAAGTTATATATTAGCTTTCTATTTTTTTTATTTTGCAACTAAGTATAGAATTAATACTAAAAAATATTTATAAAAATTTACTTAAAAATCAAAATTACAGAAAATGTTTTCTACAAAGGTTAGAATGTAATTAAAAGAAAAAATAAAATTATAACAATAGAAAATTGAAAAAATATAGGATTTTCAATGTTGACTATGTCAATTAACAGGACTATAATAGTCTCTAATACCGAGAGAAATAGTAGTTTATAGAAAAAGGAGATGACGATATGGAAAGTACAGTGGAAGCTATAGCTACTAACAATTTAATTTTTGCATTTGTGGTTATAGCTATTACAGGTATAGTTTTAGGTAGGTTAAGTGAGATATTAAAAATACCGGATGTAATATTTTATTTAATTGCTGGAATCATAATAGGTCCATCCGTATTTAATATAATAAGTATACAATCTTTTCCTATAGAAAATAATCTTATTTTAACATTTGGTTCAGCTTTTATATTATATGAAGGTGGTAAAGAAATAAATTTAAAAGTGCTAAATAAAGTAAAGATAAGCGTAGGAATGTTATCAACAGTAGGAGTTATAATATCAGCACTAGTAGTAGGAGTAGCAGCTTTTAAAATATTTGGTATTTCTATGATGACAGCTTTACTTTTAGGTTCTGTTATAGCGTCAACAGACCCAGCTGCACTTATACCAGTTTTTAAGCAAGTAAGAATAAAAGATAAAATAAAGCAGACCGTAGTTAGTGAGTCTGCATTTAATGATGCTGTAGGAGCAATATTAGTATCTACATTGTTAGCAATTTTAACAAGTGGAGAATTCTCAGCAATGAATAGCGTAAAAGAGTTATTAGTATCTACAGTAGTAGGTGTAGTAGTAGGTGGTATAGTAGGGTATATATTAACTGTATTAATTTCAGATAAAAAAATGGGAGTATTCCACTCATATGCACCTATAGTTTCAATATTAAAGGCAGCTTTAGCATATGAATTAGCGACTAAGTTAAATGGAAGTGGATACATGGCTGTATTTATTGCAGGATTAATATCAGGTAATAAAAAAATGTTTGGGCTTTGGATACCAGAAGAAGACTTCAACTCAGAGCATTATTTCTCAGAGAGTGTAAATACATTATGTCGTATGGCCATATTCGTAGTTCTTGGTACACAGGTTGATTTAAATGCACTTGCTAAGTATTGGTTACCAGCATTAGCTATAGTGCTTGTGTTAATGTTTATAGCAAGACCACTTTCAGTATTAGTTTCAACTATGTTTGATAAAAATTCAGAATGGACATTTAAAGACAAATTATTTATGATGTGGGTAAGAGAAACTGGTGTTATACCAGCAGCTTTATCAGGAATAATAGTTTCTATGAAAATTCCAGGATATGAAATTATATCATCAGTAGTTTTTATGACTATACTTATAACATTAATAGTTCAAGCAAGTACTACTAAGTTATTAGCTAAAAAGCTTGGTATATTAGAAGAGGATAATTTAAAAGAAGATATAAAAGATATGCATGCAACTGCATAAATAAACAATAGGCTTAAGAATTTCTTAGGCCTATTATTTATGTTAATTATTAATTACTATTATTATAGCTATTTTTTAAAAACATATCTTGCACATTGTTGACTAAAGTACAGTTTTGGTATATTATTAATGAAGTTGTATATATAAAGATAAATATAGACAAGAAAGGAAATAATGGAATGTTACAAGTTACTAATGTAGGACTTAGATTTGGTGATAAAGAGTTATTCAAAGATGTTAACTTAAAATTCACTAAAGGAAATTGTTACGGAATAATAGGTGCTAATGGTGCAGGAAAATCAACTTTCCTAAAAATATTAGCTGGAGATATAGAACCAAATACAGGAAGTGTTTCAATAACTGAAAAAGAAAGAATGTCAGTTTTAAGACAGGACCACTTCAAATATGAAGAAGATACAGTTTTAAATGTTGTTATAATGGGACATGAAAGACTATATGCTATAATGCAAGAAAAAGATGCATTATACATGAAGCCAGATTTCACAGAAGAAGATGGTATAAAAGCTGCAGAACTTGAAGGAGAGTTTGCTGAACTTGATGGATGGGATGCAGAAACAAATGCAGAAAGATTATTAATGGGTCTAGGAATAGACAAGAGCTTACACTACAAGCAAATGAAGGAATTAACTGGTGGAGAAAAGGTTAAAGTATTACTTGCTCAAGCATTATTTGGTAAACCTGAAATACTAGTAATGGACGAACCGACTAACCACTTAGATTTCCAATCAATAAACTGGTTAAATAACTTCATAATGGACTTAGAAGATTCTATCGTTATAGTTGTATCACACGACAGACACTTCTTAAACCAAATATGTACTAACATAGTTGATGTTGACTTTGGTAAGATACAAATGTATGTTGGTAACTATGACTTCTGGTATGAGTCAAGCCAATTAGCATTGCAACTTGCTAAGGATCAAAATAAGAAAGCTGAAGAAAAAATAGCTCAATTAAAAGAGTTCATCGCAAGATTCAGCTCAAATGCTTCTAAAGCAAAACAAGCAACAGCTAGAAAGAAACAATTAGAGAAAATAGAAGTTGAAGAAATACAACCTTCAAGAAGAAGATATCCATATGTTGGATTCACTCCTGAGAGAGAAATAGGAAATGAAGTATTAGAAGTTGAAGGATTAACTAAAACTATAGATGGTGTTAAAGTTTTAGATAATGTATCTTTCAGATTAGATAGAGAAGATAAAGTTGCTTTCATGGGTGATGAAATAGCTACAACTACACTTTTCAATATAATAATGGGTAAAGATACAGCTGATAGCGGTACATTCAAGTGGGGTGTAACTACTAGCCAAGATTATCTTCCAAAGAACCACAATGAATACTTTGATGGAGTAACTTACTCTTTAGTTGATTGGTTAAGACAATACTCAGAAGAAAAGAGTGAAAGTTTCATAAGAGGATTCTTAGGTAGAATGTTATTCTCTGGAGAAGAAGCTTTAAAAGAAGCTCAAGTTTTATCTGGAGGAGAAAAAGTTAGATGTATGTTATCTAAGTTAATGTTATCAAATGCTAACGTATTAGTTTTAGATGACCCAACTAACCACTTAGACCTAGAAAGTATAACTTCTGTAAATAAAGGTTTAGAGAAGTTCAACGGAGTATTATTATTCACTTCTCATGACCATGAGATGATACAAACTCTTGCTAACAGAATAATAGAGATAACTCCTGGTGGAATAATGGATAGAAAGACTACTTTAGAAGAGTATCTTGAAAATAAAGATATCCAAGCTAAATTAAAAGAAATGTATGCAGTTCAAAATGCATAATAATTTATAAAAAATTATTAAATACATCTTCAAATGTTTGATAACACACATATCGTGAATGTGTAGTTTTTCAAATATTTTGGAGGTGTATTTTTTATGAAATTAAAAGATGCTATAGAAGAATGGTTAGATGAGTTAGATATAGAGAAAGCAAGTAAAGAGACTATAAGAGCTTATACTAATTCACTTAAAGTATTCAGTAAGTATATGTGTGATAGTACAAAATTAGATAACATAAAAGCTATTCATATAAAAGAGTTTGCTAAGTTCAATAAAGAGCGAGGCTTAAAGATTAAAACACAAAATGGACATATATCAATTATTAGTGTCTTATACACTTACTTAGTTGATGAAGTAATTGTATCTAAAAATTTAGGATATTCAGTAAAATTAGTTAATGGAAATGATAAAAAAGAAATTGAAGTATTACCAAAGATAAAATTAAAACATTAGTTAAGAGGGTAGGCATAAAATTACTTGAAGATTTACTCATAATATTTGTAGGAGTATTGATATTTCCATATTTATTGAAAGTTTTTGAATGGTTTATAGGATTCTACGGATACACTCTATAAAAAATTATGAAAAAGTTGAAAACAGAGTTTGACTATTGAAAAATCAGTCATTAGAATTATATTTGTGGGTGGTTAATGAACGTTTTATTACTACCTACACAATCTTTTTTGTTACCGTTAGTGTCAGAATGGGTTCTCGATATTAACACATTTTTATTAATATATTTTTTTGTTTGAGTAGGAGGATTTGGTAGCCCTTCTACATAGCTTATTAATCCTTTCAGGTAACCACTCCGAGGGATGGAAGGATTTTAAGTATATTTAATGTAAAAATATGGTAAAATATTAGATATAAAGTATAGGGGGGATAGTATGACTTATGGTATTGAAGGGGAACTTAAAAAAGCTAAGATAAAAAATGGACTAATTTCACAATGGACATATACGAAAGATAAATTATCTACTGGAGAAATTAGGTCAATGAATTAGAAAAAATATTAGAATTAGATTTCTTCGATAGATTTGATGATATGCTAAAGTCTAATTCTAATAAAGCCACTATAAGATTGCAAAATATAAGTTCGTTAATGAGATTTGCAAATGAGGTAAAATATAAAGATGGACGCCCATATGATATTGATAGATTTATACCTAATAGTGAAAATGCTTCATTAAATAGATTTAATCCACCAGGAGAGGTATTTATATACTTAGGAATATCATTGAAAAGAGATTTGAATAATATAAAAGATGAAGTGGATTACATAACACAAACTTGTATAAGAGAAATTAGAGCCTTCGGCAAAGAGAATGCTTACGTATCGAGTTTGAATTTTAATTACAGTAGGGATAATAGAAATATAAAACTTATAGATTTAACCATTGCAGATAAATATAATGATTTAGATGATATAGTTGATAAAATTGTTAAACTACAAATGATGAATGACAATGAACGAAATAAAATGGGGTATAAATATAAAAATAGAATTAGCGATTTACTTGTTATGATGAATATAAAATTAATTTCTGATGAAATATTTAAACCAGTTATAACCAATGATGAAAAAATACAGGAATATGAATATGCACCATTTCACGCATTTGCAAACTATATAAGGTCAAGAGATTATGGTGGAATAGTATATAGTAGTACTATGAATAAAGGTGGAAAAAATTTAGTACTATTCAATGTAGAAGATGTAGAGCCTAATATTAAGGATGGAATTACTAAATATATAATCAAAGAAAATATAATAGAAAAATTTTAATGGATTCTAAGATAGGATATTATTCCTATCTTTTTTATGTAAAAATATTGTTTCGGCACTTTTGACGAATTGAAATAAAACTTTCCACACGATTGGGGAATTAAATAATTCCAAAATAAATGTTACATTTCTATAAACTTTCCATATAATATATCACTTCATTTTTATTACATATCTAAAGTTATCAATTCTTATAAAACAAATTATTTATTGTGAAGATAGTAATTTATAACTATATGTATTATTAAATTATTGTGGGAGGTTTGAATATTAGTATTAGGTATGTATTCAGTTAGAATTGAACAAATGAAAAATATGAAGAATTGCTTAAAAGTAGTACACTTTATACTTTTTCATATCGTGATTTAAAACATAATAAGGGTTAAGTAAAAGGTAACTTTAAATATTATTCAAATCAAAAAACAACAAAAGGGGTTTATATATTCAAATATAAGGATGATATATTATATGTTGTTCAAAGTAGCGAAAATAAAATAGGTATTAAACAAAGATTATCTCAAAACACAAGACCAAAACAAAAAACACAATCCTAAGGAATATTAGTTTTAAAATAAGAAATGGTGCTAATGACATGAAATCTAAGGAAAGAGCCTATAAAATTTTGTATAGATTGAATGTTAAAATAGAATGTTATATTGTTCCATAAAATACATCAATTGAAGAAGTTAAATTGCTAGAGCATTATTTAATATCAACATTACGACCTAAATATACTTATTAGGGGTATATATCAAAAAATATTTATTATAGAGCATACTTATATTTTGGGCATGATTATTTGTTTATATAAAATTCAAATTATATAAAGATTAATAAACATATACAGGCACTCTCAGTAAATAATAATCATATTTTACATATATACGTTGAAATATTTTTTTGGAGGAGATTATGTGAAAAAAGGTTTAATAGGAAATTTTGACATATATGTAGATAGTGATGGAAATGAGAAAAGAGTGCCTAATTGGGTTAGCACAACGAAAGTGATGAAGGATTTAAAAGAGAATGGATTAATAGATAAAAAGATTAATGTTAATGGATTTTATAAAAAATTAGAAAATTTAAATGTATTGAAATCTAATTATAGTAGTAAAGTATTTTTGATAAAGTATAGTTCATGGAGTGTAACAGAAGAGTATGAGTTTCTTATAAATAAGATGTATATAAAGCCTTATAGTAATGGATTTCAATGGTCGGTAGATGGGATACAATGGATAAAAAAATTTTTAAGGGATACAAGAAAAACTTTTAGTGTATAGGTAGTCCATTCCAGCTGGGCTATCTATTTTTCATACTCAAATATTGGTTCCATATGAAATCAAAAAATTTTGAAATCCTCAGATTTATAAACTTTTTACAAAGTTTGTGTACAGGTGTTACATCGAGAAAACATAAATATATAATAAGTATATAGAGTAAAGTTCAACCATAGAAACGGAGATGTGAACTAATATGAAAAATATCATAAAAATTATAGACTTAACGGGTCGGAAGGAGTAAATTATGAATTTAAGAATTGGTGATTTTATAACTAAAAAAGTATCAAGAAATTATATTATGATGAGAATTAGAGCTTTTAGAATATCGTATATAAAGTAAGATTAGGTATGATAATGAGGATATGTAGATTTTTGAATAAAAAAGAGTAGTAGTTTTAACTACTAACTCTTGATTTCTTAGTATAATTTAATATTATACCAATACAGAAAACTCCTACTATCATTGTTGCTTTTTGTTCTGTTGTTAATCCGTCATATTCTAAAAATTGTACACATAGTTTTTCTAAGGTAGTAAAAACCTTTCCTAACATATGTCCTAAAGCACCAGTAAATAATAAAAATCCTGTTGTTATTTTTTCTTGCATATCTCATTCTCCCGTAATTATAAAAATTTTGCTCGAAACTACAAACTCTACCGAACGTTTTTTAGAGAAATAAATTCTCAGGGTAGTATTTTATAACTTGGATTGAATGAAACATTTTGTTAGTACATCTTTGCCGAAAGATGTACTAAAGATTAGCTTTTTGATGAGAATCCTATCAACTGTAGAGGGGGAAGAATGGAAGGATGTTGAAAATTCATTAGGGATTTTAGATTTTAGTGAATGTTTTGATTACATAGACTATGATAGAGATAGCGATGGTGATATAGATTTTTACAAACAAGTACGTGTAAATGAGGATATAGCTTCTAATATAGTTTTACTAACTATAAAAGTATCCAATTACTTTTCGGATTGGATAAATACAATCAAAATTGATAATACAATAACTTTAAAAAAAGATTTTAAATCATTACTAAAAGTGGAAGAAGATTTATTTTTAACTTTTAATTACACAGAAACTTTAGAAAAGCTATATCAAGTAAAAAATACTTGTCATATACATGGAAAATTAGGTGAAGATTTGTTATTTGGACATGGCAATATAAATGACTATTATGAAGATGATATGATAAATTATATTGGTGCAGAGAATTCGTTACAGAAAATACGTGAATCTTTGAGAAAGAATACTATTGGTGCAATAGAAAGAAATAGAAATTTTTTTGATAATATTGATGATTCAATAGATAAAATTTTTTCATTTGGTTTTTCATTTTCAGAAGTTGATTTGATTTATATTAAAACCATTTGTGAAAAAATATCTAATCCAAATGTAAGATGGTATTTAAATGATTTTGATAGCGAAAAACAACGTGAGGAATATCAGAATCTTATAATAAAAATTGGCTATATAGGAACATTTGGGACATACAGTGTTAAAAAGTAGTAGTATGTATTTAATGTAGAATATTATTATCGTTAAGAATCAAATACGAATAATATTTATATTCTTTCATACAATAAAATATCGAATTTAAAGGAAATTTTATTTTTATATAAGTACTAAGAAATATTTCTTAGTACTTATTATATTTCTATTTAAATAATCCCATATCACAACTATCCAATATAAATAATAAAATAATACCTACAATTCCAGTACCAATATATGACTATTTCTGAAAAGCAATAATATAAAATAAATTATCCACCATATTTTAATATTTAACTTTCTTTTATTTTAGTATCTAATTCTTCTGGAGAATATTTAGTAAATGATTCTTTAAAATTATGAAATCTAATTTTTGAATTAGTGTTTGTATTTGATAACATTATAAAATAATATATTAAAAATAATTTACAAAAACAAACTTATATAGTAATATTAGAGTATATTTATCGGATATAAATCACATATAGTGAATGTGTTGTTTTTAGTGTGATAATACTAATCATAGTATAATTATATATTTAAGTTTTCTAGGGTTCCGAAGTTTTTAACTTGCAGGTCCGAGAGAAAACGCACAGTTAATTGTGTACACGGAAGGAAAAAAGCCTGGGAGATATTACTAAATATCTTCCAGGCTTTTTTATTTTAATGAGAATAACTAAGTTATCTTTTTTATGTATAGAATTAATTGATGAAAAAGATTTATCTAATTTATTACAAGTGAATTTAGGTAGAATATGTAGAATTTCTATTCTTGATATCATCCATAAATAAGTGGAGATAAAGTTATTTTAGGGAGGAAAATTTATGAGTAAATTTAGTTATAAAGATGTTTATATTGAAGATGGAAAAAGAGTATTAGAAGTTAATATCCTTCCAGATAAGTACTGTAATTTTGATTGTATATTTTGTCCTTTAGGAAGGTCGAAAAATAAAATAGATACTCAAAGATCATTTGATGAAATAGATATTTCATTAATGGAATTAGAGGCAATGATAGAACATATAAAGCCGGAGTTAATATTTATTAATTCAAAGGGAGAAGCTTTAGTAAATGATAAAATTGAAGATATTATAGATTTTATAAAATCAAAAGGCTTATATGTAAGACTACTTTCTAATGGATATTTATTATCAAAAGATGAATATATAAAAATTGCGAGTAAGTGTGATGAAGTTGTTGGCGAAATAAAAGTAATATCAGAAGAGCATTTTCAAAAAGTTCAAAGACCAATTGAAGGATATACATTAGAACAATATATTTCCAATATGGCTAAGTTTAATAAGCAATTTAAAGGAAAATTTATATTTGAAATCACTATTATTAAGGGATATAACGATGATGATAAGTCAATTAAGAAGATAAAAGATGTTATAAAGGAAATATCTCCTGATAAGGTAGTTGTTACAAGAATGGAGGATGAAATATTTAAGAAAAAACTAGGAATATCTGATGAAAAGTTTGAGGAAATCTCAAAGGAATTACTAAATATTTATCATGTTTAACACAGATATACATTGATATATGATTCATTATAGTATTAATTTACAGTATTATAGAATCATATTTAATAAATAGTATAATAAAAAATGGCACCTTTTATTTAGATAGAAGGTGCCATTTTTTTATTATATTTATTTTCCGCTCAACCAAATATTAAAATCTACCTTTAAGAAATCATCTATATCTTTTGACAATTCCTTTGATAAACTTGAAACTCTTCCCATAGAAACTACTTGAGGATTAATATATCTCCTCTTGGCAGGTATATTAACCCAATATCCATCATCAGGCTTTGTTTTACTAGTTAAAACTTGAGAAAAACATCTAAAGCTATCAAGCATACTTTTTGACTCTTTATACCCTTCTAATTTTGTTATAACTTCATCTTCAGTAGTGTATAAATCATCTATACTTATAATACTTTTATCTATAGCTAATTTTAATAAATCAGCTAAATATTGCATAGAAAATCTGTCTTCATTTGAAGAATATACTTTAGAATTTAGCATAGATACAGAAGTAAATTCTAAAGCTTTATCTAAAGTAGTAAATGAAATTTCATCTTCTTCAAATTCATTTTTGCATATGGTTAAGTCTTCATACATATTTTTAATTTCGTTAATAGTTTTAAAACCATAATAAAATGCATTACCTAAAGTATATTCTAATCTATCAGCAGAAAGTAGAGGAGAGTTATTATCAGCAATGGGATACATATGATAATCGCAAACATCTTTAGTTGTTAAGTTATATTTTTTTAGGATACTTTGTATCTCTTTGGAGTTTTCTATAATATACTCAGTTCTTTCTTCTGTAGACTCTTGATTTTCATGATCTCCATTTAAAAAGTCAATTACATGAGCAAAAACAGGAGAACTTATATCATGTAGTAGTCCTGCTATTGATTGTTTTATATCTTTTGTAAAATGCCAAACAATAAGTGCCACACCTATACTATGAGTATACCTAGTATAATTTTTGCCTTTAGAAAATATAGGGAAACTAGTATATTCACATCCACAATTCATACCTATATTACTTAATCTTTTAAATTCAGAAGTATTTATTAATTCTTCTATAAATATTGGAAAGTCTTTGCTATATATATTAAGTAAATCCAAAATAATACCTCCTTGAAAATTATATTCAACCTATATTATATAAGAAGGTATATTTAATCTGTCAAATAAAAGTTAAAAATAAAATAGTAAGTTTGAAATTAAAATTAAATAGAAATAAATCAATATTTATTTAGCTATCAAAAACTATAAAATACGAGATATTATAAGACGAAATTAAAGAATATGAATAAATACCATTATCAACTGAATTATCTAAATAAACCTATATTTAACAAAATTAGTACTATAATAGTCAAACCTACACCCCAAGTTATAGCAATCTCTAAAAAAGTATTCATAATAACACCTCCATTAGCAAATATCGAAAATTGAGTGATTAGGATATTTATTTATATAAAACTATTGCCAATTAAATGCTATAATAAACATAGTTAAAAGGAGGGATATAAGTGATTTCATTATTATGCGTAGGACTTGGAGGGTTTATAGGAGCAATATCAAGGTATGAAATATCTTTATTATGTAATAAGTATATTCAAAGTGCATTTCCTCTAGGAACTTTAGTAGTTAATGTATTAGGAGGTATATTGATAGGATTTATCATGAACTTAAGTATAAATACAAATTACATATCAGATAACTTAAAGTTATTTTTAACCACAGGATTAATGGGTGGTTTAACTACTTTTTCTACATTTAGCTATGAAACAGTTTCTTTGTTTATTGAAAATAAATTTGCTATAGGAATAATAAATATATTATCTAATATATTATTAAGTTTACTAGGAGTAATAATAGGAATATATATTTTAAAGATAGAAGCAAGATAGTTATAAAATGTTAATTGGATTATGTAAAAGGTAATGTATAAATAAAAGTATAAAAGCAAAGGTGGATATATAGTAAATAATGCTATAGAGATGCCTTTGTTTTTTATGCTTAAGAACATAAAAATATATATAAGTAAAGATAAAATATCTAAATTAGTTATAATTCAAATAAATAGTATACAATAAATGAGCAAAATAAATATTCATATATAATATTTATTAAAAATATGATATATGAAATGATATAGAAAAATATAAGTAATAATTGCTATAATAATACGAATTATAAAGAAATAAAATTTAGTTAAAGTTCGATAATTAGGTGAAGAACTACAAAAAATTACAAATTTCAACTTGAAATTATCTGGAAAAGATTGAAAAAAAATGAAAAACTGATATAATAGATAAGTAAAATGAATTAAATGAATAAAAAAATAAAAAAGGTTCGGAGAAGTGTGGATTATGGATAATTTACTTTTAGAGTCGCTAAAAAAAGAAATGATTGATTTAAGTGAAGAGATATTCAAAAATCCAGAACTTGGATTTAAAGAGTTTAACACTAATAAATTAATATGCAAAAAGCTTGATAAGTATAATATAGACTATAAAAATGATATAGCAATAACTGGTATAAAAGCTACAATAGAATCTAAAAAAGAAGGTCCTCATATAGCGTTGTTATGCGAGCTAGATTCAGTGCCAAGTACAGAGCATGAATTTCTAGGGAAAAAAGATAACTGCGCTCATTCTTGTGGTCATTATGCTCAAGTAGGTATGATGTTAGGGACATTCTTAGCTATAAAAGAATCGAATATACTTGAAGAACTTGGTGGTAAAGTATCATTTATAGCAACACCAGCAGAAGAATATTGTGATTTTGATTATAGAGAAAATCTAGTAAAAGAAAATAAACTTTCTTATATATCAGGAAAGCAGGAGATGATTAAGCTAAAAACATTTAATGATGTAGATTTAGTTTTATCTGCTCATGCAATGCCACCAGGTACCAATCATTATGGAGAAGTAAATTCTAGTCTAAATGGATTTTTAGGTAAGAAGATTACATTTAAAGGGATTTCAGCACATGCCGGTCTTAATCCATGTGATGGTATAAATGCATTAAATGCAGCTAATGTAGCATTAAATGCAATTGCGTACTTAAGAGAAACATTTAAAGAAGAAGATGCAATAAGACTTCATTATGTTATTAGTGAAGGTGGTGCAAGTGTAAATAGTGTTCCTGATAAAGTTGTAATAGATATGTACATAAGAGCAAAAACATTAGATGCAATAGTTGATGTTAATAAAAAGGTTGATAGAGCACTAAGAGGTGGAGCTTTATCACTTGGAGCAAATCTAGAAATAACAAATACAGGTGGTTATTTACCTTTAACCCAAGATGAAAATCTTACAAAGGCTGTAAAAGACAATATGCTTAAGTTTATGGAAGAAGAAAAGATACTTTCAGATTGTCATTCTTTTGCAAGTGGAGATATTGGTGACTTATCATACTTACTTCCAACTGTTCAAATAGGAGTATCAGGATTTGCTGGAAGAGTTCATGGAAATGATTTTAGAACAGAAGACACTTATATCGCTTATGATTTACCAATAAGTTATTTTATTGAGACTGTAAAAGATTTATTAAAAGAAGATGGCAAGCGTACAAAAGAGATATTATCAAATTATAAGCCAAAGCTTACATTTGATGAATATATAAAATTATTAAATGATACAAATAAAACTAATGTGTACAATGTGGAGGATTAAATATGTTTAAGAAAAAGATATTAGCTACTTTTTTAGCAATGGGACTTAGTGCAACTTTCTTAGTTGGATGTGGTAGTGATTCAAAAGAATCAGTTTCAGCTGACGATAAGGTAAAGGTTAGTCTATTAGTAACAGGAGCTCTAGGAGATAAAGCTATCAATGACTCGGCAAATGAAGGTATAAAGAAGATAGAAGAACAATTTGGTGATAAGGTTGAAGTTAAAGTTATAGAAATGGGATTTGATCAAACTAAATTTGAGCCATCATTAATAGATGCTTCAGAATCAGATGCAGATATAATAATAACTGGTGGATGGGACATGAAAGAACATGTTGAAGAAACAGCAGAGCTTTACAAAGATAAAAAATATATAGTATATGATACAGATGTTAACTACGATGAATATGACTTAGACAATGTTTACTCAATGACATATAAGCAAAATGAAGCAGGATTTTTAGCAGGTGCATTAGCTGCTTTAGTTACAACTAGTGATATGGAACTAGCTAATGAAGAAAAGGTTATAGGATTTGTAGGAGCTAGAGATACATCAGCTGTTATAAATGACTCTGTAGTTGGATATATAGAAGGAGCTAAGTTTATAGATAAAGATGTTAAAGTTGAAGTAGCATATATAGGATCGTTTACAGATACATCAAAAGCTAAAGAAATAACATTAGCACAATATTCAAATGGAGCAGATGTAGTATTCACAGCAGCAGGACCAGCTTCAGCAGGATCAATAGAAGCTGCAAAAGATGCAAAAAAATATGTAATAGGTGTAGATAGTGACCAAGCTTTAGCTTATGAAGGAAAAGAAGAGCAAAAATATATAATATCTTCTGCATTAAAAAATATAGATAACTCACTACTTGATACAATGGATAAATGCTTAAATGAGTCATTAGAATTTAATACTCATAGTGTATTAGGAATAAAAGAAGATGCAGTAGGACTTGCTGAAAATGATATATATACTTCAACAGTAAGTGAAGCTATAAGAACTAAAGTAAGTGAAATTTCAAAACAATTAAAAGATGGAAAAATAACAGTTAATACTGCTATAGGTATGGATGAAGCTGATTTAAAAGAAATAATAAAAAATGCTAAATAATTAAATTAGAATCGGGGTGTGTTAAATGAATAATGAAATATTAAAGGTAAGTAATTTAACAAAGGTCTACCCTGGTGGTGTAGTTGCAAACTACAATGTAAATATTGCTATTAATGAAGGTGAAATTCATGCACTTATAGGAGAAAATGGTGCAGGAAAATCTACTTTAATGAAAATGCTATTTGGAATGATACCACAAACAAGTGGAGATATATTTGTAAATGGAGAAAAAGTTAACTTTACATCTTCAAAACAAGCGTTAGATAAAGGTATAGGGATGGTGCATCAGCATTTTATGCTGGTGCCTTCTTTAACTGTTGCAGAAAATTTAATATTAGGTCATGAAACATCAAAATCAGGATTTATAAATATTGAAGAAGCTATAGCGCAAACAGAAGAAATTTCAACAAAGTATAATTTAAAAGTTGATGCAAGAGCAAAGGTTAAAGACATTTCAATAGCAATGAAGCAAAAGCTAGAAATATTAAAAGCTTTATATAGAGGAGCTAAAATATTAATACTAGATGAACCAACAGCAGTACTTACACCACAGGAGATAGAAGAACTATTTAAACAATTAAAATTATTAAAAGAACAAGGATATACAATTATATTTATATCTCATAAGCTACATGAAATAAAAGAACTTTGTGATAGATTAACTGTACTAAGAGATGGTAAAACAATGGGAACTTATTCAGTTAGTGAATTATCTGAACAAGAAATATCAAAACTTATGGTTGGTCGTGATGTAGATTTAAATATTGAAAAAACAGAAAGAGACTTTAGAGATGTAGTATTAAGAGTAGATAATTTAACTGTTAAAAATTCATTTAAAAATGTAGTAGTAGATGATGTTAGTTTTACAGTTAGAGAAGGACAAATACTAGGTATAGCAGGTATAGAAGGAAATGGACAATCTGAACTTGTAAATGCTATTGTAGGTACAACTCAAATTGTAAATGGAAAAATAACTTTAGGCAAAGATGATATAACTAAAGCATCTATACTAAAAAGACAAGAATTAGGTATATCTCATGTATCTGAAGATAGATTACATTTTGGTAGTGCTCCAAATCTATCAATAGAAGATAATGCAATATCTAAAATATATGCATCTAAGGAATTAAATAATAAAGGTTTATTAAACCTTAATAAAGTAAAAGAATTTACAACTAAGTTAGTAAAAGAATTTATAGTAAAGCATGACAATACAAAGCAGTCTATAAAGGACTTATCTGGAGGTAACATTCAAAAGGTTATAGTTGGTCGTGAATTCTTGTATGATCCAAACCTTCTTATAGTTAACCAACCAACTCGTGGTATAGATGTAGGAGCCATTGAGTTTATAAGACATAAGATACTTGATATGAGAGAAGCTAAAAAAGCAATACTTCTTATATCTTCTGATTTAGGTGAAGTTTTATCTTTAAGTGATAGCATAATAGTTATGCATGAAGGTAAAATAGTTGGTTATATTGATGATGCTAAAAATGTTACAGAAGAAGAATTAGGTCTTTACATGCTAGGAGTTAAGCATGATAGTGATGATGTAATTGGAGGTGCTTATTATGCATAAAGACAGTAAATTTAATATACTAAAATACTTTGACTTATTAAGGCTATTTGTTGCAGTAGGCATTGCCCTTTTAATAACAACAGTAATTATATTTATGGTTAGTGAAAATCCAATGAAAGCTTTAGGAACACTACTTACAGGACCTATAAGCTCAAAAAGATACTTATTTAATGTACTTGAGATGATGGTTCCACTTATGTTTACAGGTTTATCTATTAGTTTAGTTTTCAAATCAGGAAACTTTTCTATGATAACAGATGCTTCATTTTACATAGGAGCAGTTATAGCATCAGCAGTGGCTATAATGATACCACTTCCAAGTGGAATACATCCAATGGTAGCAATAGTTATAGCAGGATTTATAGGCGGTATAATTGGTAGTATACCAGCGTGGTGTAAGGTTAAGTATAAAGCTAATGAGCTTGTTACATCTTTAATGCTTAACTATGTATTTTTCTACACTGGTCTTTATATAGTAAATAAGTTTTTAATAGATAGACAAGCAAGTAACTTTGCTTCACTTAAATTTTTAAAGAGTGCGTCTCTTTCTAATATAGTTGAGGGAACTAGACTTCATAGTGGTTTTATAATAGCAATAGTTACATGTATATTATTATTTATATTCTTAACTCGTACTAAGTGGGGATATGAAATAAGAATAGTAGGATCAAACCCAGAATTTGCAAGATACTCTGGGATAAATACAAAAAAAGTAATTTTATATACTTCATTTATATCTGGTTTTGTGGCAGCAATAGGTGGTGCTATAGAAAAGTTAGGTATGTATAGACGTTTCCAATGGTCAATGGCTCCAAGTTACGCTTGGGATGGAGTTATAATATCAATACTTTCATCTAATAACCCTATATTTGTACCAGTAGCTGCTTTCTTTTTATCATATATCCGTGTTGGTGCAGATATAATGGCGAGACAAACTGATGTACAAAATGAAATAGTATCACTTATACAAGGAGTAATAATTCTTTTAGTTACAGCTGAGAGATTTTTATACTTTATAAAACAAAGAAAAGAAAGCCAACTAGCACTAGCAAACAATGAAAACAAAGGGGGCGATAAATAATGGGAGCTCTATTTGAAATTTTTTTAAAAGAAGAATTCTGGTTTGCAGTTATAAGATCAACAACTCCAATACTATTAACAACATTAGGTGCTATGATAGCAGCTCGTGCAGGAGCTAGAAATATAGCTTTAGAAGGTACAATGTTAACGGCTGCATTTGTCGGTGTAGCAGGTAGTCACTTTACACAAAGTGCATTTATAGGATTGTTACTTGCAGTGATATCAGGAATAATATTAAGTAATATAATTGCATATTTTGCACTTAAATTAAAATCAAATATTATTATATCAGGTATATCACTTAACTTAATGGCTTCAGGTATGACGGTATTTGGATTATATTTACTAACAGGAGATAAAGGTGCATCTACATCTCTTAACTCTTTAGCATTACCAAATATAAATATACCAATAATAGAAAATATACCAGTACTAGGTAAAATTTTATCTGGACATAACATACTAACATATGTGGCGTTAATATTAGTTTTACTTGTATGGATAATGTTTAAATATACAAAATTAGGACTTAGAATAAAAGCAGTTGGAGAAAGTCCAGAAGCTGCTGAATCTGTAGGAATAAGTGTTAATAAGGTAAAATATATAGCACTTACTATGAGTGGAATACTTTCAGCTCTTGGTGGGGCATTCTTATCTATGGGATATGTAACATTATTCTCAGCAGGAATGACTTCAGGAAGAGGATATATAGCACTTGCAACTCAATCTATGGCAGAAGCTAATCCAATAGTTGGTCTTTTAACTTCAAGTTTATTTGGATTTGCCGAAAGTATGAGTAACTATTTACAAGGGGCTAATCTTCCAATAGAATTCATACAAATGCTTCCATACCTTGCAATAGTTGTTATATACGTAGTTTATTGTGCAAATAAAACAAAGCAAGAAAATAAAGCATAAAAATACAATATTTAAGAAATAATATCTCTGTAGAAATATAATTATAAGGAGATATTTTAATGGCAAATTATACAGGCGTTGTAAAATGGTTTAATACTGACAAAGGTTATGGCTTTATAAGAAGTGATAATGGAGAAGATGTTTTCGTTCATTTTTCTAATATAAAAGAAGAAGGTCATAACAAAGATTTACACGAGGGCGAAGAAGTTAATTTTGATATTGTCCAAGCTGATAGAGGACCATCAGCAATTAATGTTCAAAAATTATAAAAATAAGGGGGTGTTCAAATATAACATCCCCTTATTTTTTATTAAATGTATTTTATTTAATTTATATATTTATTTAAGAAGTTATTAACTGTATTCCAGTAAAGTTTTGGATTAACTAAATCTGAGTTTGCATGTTCAGCCCCTTCAACTATTAGTTTTTCTTTTGGGGAATTAGTAGCATTATATAATTCATCCATCATATAATAAGGAACAAAATCATCTTTATCTCCATGTATATATAATATAGGTGTTTTTGAGTTTTTTACTTGATCTATTGCGGAAGCCTCTTTTAGAGAATATCCAGCACGAATTCGTGTAACTATATCTGATATATTCATTACAGGGAATGGTTTTAGGTTGAATAAACTTTTAAGTTGATAAGTAAATTGATCCCATACAGAAGTATAACCACAATCAGCAACTATGGCCTTTACATTGGAAGGTAGTTCCTCTCCAGATACCATTAAAACTGTAGCTGACCCCATAGATGTTCCATGGAGTGCTATTTTTGCATCTGGATTATTTTCAACTATATAATCAATCCAATCTATAATATCAAGTCTATCATCCCATCCCATACCTATATAATCACCTTCACTTTGTCCGTGTGCTCTTAAGTCTGGAATTAAAACATTATAACCCATCATGTATAGATGCTTAGCCTTTGAACTTACATACTTACCTTCACTAGTGTATCCATGAACAACAATGGCCCATTTATCACTATTATTTTCATTAATTACTTCATATGCATGAAGTTTTAAGTTATCAAATGAAGTGATGTATCTATCTGTATAATTTGACTTTTCAATAAGCCAATCAACATCTTCTTTAACTTCAAGTGAATCATCTTCATCATCACCAAATATCATATCTTTAGGGGTGTTAGGATTTAAGGCTAAATTATAAAAATAATTACCAACATAAGCACTGATACCTATAATTCCTAGTAATAAAATTATTGATATAGATATAATTATTTTTTTCTTTTTCATGTTCAATCTCCTTAAATTTTGCTTATTAATATCTTATCATAAAAATAAATATTTTTAAATATATACATTTTGATAATCATAGTATTTATTGTTTAAAGTATTAAAAAATTAATTAGAAAATATATAAAAATAATATTAGATAAATGATTTTTTGATATAATATACATAAAAATAGAAGGTAGGATTTTATGAAAGAGTCAATAAAAATTTTAAATTTAGATATAAATAAATGTGAAGAAGCATTAAATAGTAATAATTTACTAGAAATAGCAATTTCAATTGAGGAAATTATAGATAAGTATAAGGAAGATATACATAGTTTAAGAGAATTAGAAAAGTCAAATGTATGGTCATATACAAAAAGTGATTTAGAAGATATTAAGAAATTTATAACTGATTATAAAGAGCAGATTACTATTCAATATAAAGCATGTAAATTAGATGAAATCTTTAATGAAAGCAGAGAAAGTATAAAAAATATAAAAGACATTAGTGAAGGTAAAAGAGAAGATATTTATAATATAATAAATGATATAAATAGTATAATTAAAGATGAAAATAGTATAGAAGCTAAATGGGAAAAAATGAAATCATATATCGATTTTGCAAGCAAAGAAGAGTTTGAATTAGGATTTGTAATTTTAAATCTGATAAATTCTGCATTAAAAAACATTATTGAATAATAAATATTTAAAATAAAAAGTGCCTCAAAATTTAATTAATGGGCACTTTTTATTTTTTAATTTGAAGTTTTTAAAGGTTTTAAATTATAAAGTGATGCTAACTTTTCAAAAGCAGGAAGTGAGCTCTTTATTGTTTCATAAGATACACAGTAAGATATTCTAAAATGACCAGGACATCCAAAAGAAGAACCTGGAACTAGTAACAAATTGAATTTTTTTGCATCTTCACAGAACTTTTTATCATCAGCTATAGGAGTTCTAGGAAATAAATAAAACGTACCTTCTGGTTTGACACAAGTAAATCCTAAGTTTATTAAATGATTATATAATAAATCAAAGTTTCTTTTATAAATACTTACATCAACTTCATCATCTAGACATTTAGAAATTACTCTTTGGAATAAAGAGGGAGCATTAACAAATCCTAAAATTCTATTTGCTATATTTAATGAATCTACTATTGCATTAAAATCATCCATTTCATTATTTACAACAACATATCCGATACGCTCTCCTGGTAAAGATAAAGATTTACTGTAAGAATATCCTATAAAAGTATTTTTATAATATTTTAATAAGCAAGGTACAACAGCATTATCATAAACTATTTCCCTGTATGGCTCGTCAGAAATTAAGTAAATATTACTATTAAACTCTTTTTGTTTATCCTCTAATAAATTCCCTAGATTCTTTAAAAAATCAGAAGAATATATAACACCAGTTGGATTATTAGGTGTATTTATAATTAAAGCTTTAGTGTTAGGAGAAATTGCATTTTTTAATGCATTAAGGTCAGGTTCAAAATTATTTATATCCGTTGGAACTACAATTAGTTTTCCATCGAAATTATTAACATAGTTTTTATATTCACCAAAGTAAGGTGCAAAGGTTATTACCTCATCACCTGGATTAAGCAAAGTTTTAAGTATTATATTTAAACCTCCAGCAGCTCCACATGTCATTATAATATTATCTTTGTTAAGTGAAAGATTTTCTTTTTTATTTAAATGAGATGCAATAGAATCTCTAACATCTTCATAACCAGAATTATTCATATATCCATGTATTAAATTTGGAGATTCAGAATTAAGAATTTCATTTATAATTGATTTTATATGTTCAGGAGGTTCCACATTAGGATTTCCTATACTAAAATCATAAACATTTTCATCTCCATAAATCTGAGATAATTTTTTTCCTTCTTCAAACATATTTCTTATGACAGAATTACTTTGAAGAAGAGCTTCCATTTTACTTGATATCATCACATACACCCCTTTTATATTAATAATTACATTTTAACACATTTGTTATAATGATCTGTTTAAAATTATAGATGGAAAGAAATTTATAGAAAATAAGACCTTTGAAATAAAATTTTTAAATATATAAAAATTATTATAAAAACATATTGACAATATACTGCATATTGTATACAATATTCTTGTAAGATAAAGAAAGACAAATGGAGATGAAGATAAGATGAAAATAGTAGAAAAAGTATTAAAAACAATAAAAGGTATATCAAATTACATACTAGTTAATGAAAGAATAAACAGCCAAAGATGTGTAGCTGAAAATATAGATACTACAAAAACAATAATAGAGCATAACTAATCTTATATTCCTGATGATTTATATATATATTCCAAGAAAAGGTTGAACTAAAAATAGTTCAATCTTTTTTTATTTTAATTTATATTATAAAAAAATGCTAATGGTTACATAATGTGAAGTAAGATTATTTTTATGATAGATAAATTATATAATAAAATAAAGGGGTGATATAAATGTCGCATATAAGCGCAAAAAAGGCGTATAAAAGTTTAGAGGAGAGGTTGAATAGATTTCCTCAGGGGGCTCCTCCTTCTGAAACTTTATACAAAATATTAGCTATGTTATTTACAGAAAAAGAAGCTGAATTAGTTGCTCAGCTACCTATTAAAGCATTTAGAGTAAAAACAGCAGCTAAAATATGGAGTGTAAGTGAAAGTGAAGCATTAAAAGTGCTTGATAAACTTGCAAGTAAAGCAATTTTACTAGATATAGAAGATGATAAAGGTAAACAGTATATACTACCTCCTCCTATGGCTGGTTTTATAGAATTTGCTTTGATGAGAACTAGAAATGATATTGACCAAAAACTACTTGCTGAACTTTATTACCAATATTTAAATGTAGAAGAGGATTTTATTAAAGACTTATTTTATTCATCAGAAACAAAATTAGGAAGAGTTTATGTTCAAGAAGAGGTTTTAAGTAATGACAATGAAGTTGTTATATTAGATTATGAAAGAGCTACTCATATTATAGAAGAAGCTAAACATATTGCTGTAGGAATGTGTTATTGTAGACACAAAATGAAACATGTAGGTAAGGGGTGTGATGCTCCTATGGATATATGTATGACTTTTAATGGAACAGCAAATTCTCTAATAAAAAATAATTATGCAAGAAGAATAGATGCTTCAGAGTGTAAAGAGTTACTTCATAAGGCATATGAACATAATTTAGTTCAATGCGGTGAAAATGTAAGAAGTGGAGTTAACTTTATATGTAATTGCTGTGGATGTTGTTGTGAAGCGTTACTAGCTGCTAGAAAATTTGGTAATATGCATCCAGTAGAAACTACGAGTTTTATACCTAATATTAATTATGATTCTTGTATAAAATGCGGAAAGTGTGTAAATATATGCCCAATAGGAGCAATAAGCAAGGTTAAAGAAAATGATAAAACCATAATAAAAATTGATGAAGGGCGATGTTTAGGGTGTGGAGTTTGCGTTAGAAATTGTAGTAAAAAAAGTATAACTCTTTTAAGAAGAAAAGAAAAAATAATAACTCCTGCCAATTCAGTTCATCGGGTTGTTTTAATGGCTATAGAAAAAGGTCAGCTACAAGAGCTAATATTTGATAATAAAGCTTTAAGTAGTCATAGAACAATGGCAGCTATACTTTCTGCAATACTTAAATTACCTCCAGCAAAAAGAGCCTTAGCAAATAATCAAGTTAAGTCAATATACTTAGATAGATTATTAAGTATGAATCAAAAGTAAATGTAAGAATATACATATTATGGTAGAATATTAAATATGTGTTTAATTATGGAGGAGATAAAATGGATAGTAATTTAAATTGGGTTAATGAGAAGAAGATAGAAAGAACTATGAAGGCTCTAGAAAAAAATAATATGAGTGCATATTTAGTTAATAGTGAAGATGAGCTTTTTAATAAAATTGATGAATTATTAAATGAAGGGGATATGGTATCCTGTGGGGGGTCTATGACTTTATTTGAGACAAAAGTTATAGATTATTTAAAAAATGGGAAGTATAATTTTTTAGATAGACATAAAGAAAATTTAAAACCAGAAGATGTAAAAGAAATATATAGAAAATCTTTTTATGCTGATGCATATTTTGCTAGTACCAATGCAATAACAGAAAATGGAGAGCTTTATAATGTAGACGGAAATGGAAATAGAGTAGCAGCAATGCTTTATGGTCCAGATAAAGTTATATTAGTTGTTGGTGTTAATAAAATTGTTAAGGACATTGATGAAGCTATAAGAAGAAACAAAGAAATATGTGCACCGGCAAATGCAAAAAGATTAAGTTCTAAAACACCATGTGCAACAACAGGTGAATGTATGGATTGTTTAAGTCCTGATAGATTATGTTGCGAATATACAATAATAAAAAGACAAAGAACAGCGGGAAGAATGCATATAATATTCTTAAATGAAAATTATGGATATTAGCGTTTTATAAGGAGGAAAACATGAAAAAGGTAAAACTTGTATATAATCCTAATTCTGGAGAAAAATCTATTGTAAACAAATTAGATTCTATAATAGAAATTTATCAAGAAAATAATTATATTTTAGTCCCATATAGACTTAGTAAAAGTAATCCAATAAAAGATGCATTTGAAGATATAGACGATAATTATCACCATATATTAATTTCTGGTGGAGATGGGACTGTAGATATGGTCATAAATGTTATAAAAGAATTAGATATAAATCTACCTATAGGCATACTACCGACTGGTACAGCAAATGATTTTGCAAATGCCTTATGTTTACCTTTTAATGTTAAAGAAGCTATTGAAAATATAATAAATTCTAAACCTAGGAAGATTGATATAGGAAAGGTTAATGATAAATATTTTATAAATGTAGCTAGTGCAGGTATGTTTACGGATGTTTCTCAGAAGATAAATCCAGAATTTAAAAATTCTATGGGGAGAGTATCTTATTATATAAAAGGAATAGAAGAAGCACTTCATTTAAGAGGTTTTAATATAAATGTAAAGTCAGAAGAAATAGAGTATAGGGGAGACATGTATTTAATGTTAGTATTTAATGGTAAGACAGCTGGTAATCTTAATTTAGCATATAAGGCTGAGGTGGATGATGGATACTTAGATGTAATTATATTTAAAGTAACTCCAATACCAAAGTCAATCCCTCTACTTATAAATACTTTAAAAGGTGAGCATTTAGATCATATTAATGAAGATGAACTACTGTATTTTAAAACGAAAAAACTTACTATAGAATGTAGCGATGATTTAACAACAGATATTGATGGAGAAAAGGGACCTGATTTTCCATTAGAAATTGAATGTATAAAAGATGGAATTGAAATATTAGGTTTTAATTAATTGTATGTTGTGTAAATAATAAAAAGGATTGTACTGTAAAAGCACAATCCTTTTTTATTATTTATTTATTTTGAAAGAACTCTTTAATGGAACTATTCTATTAAATACTAATTTATCATTAGTTGTATACTTTGGATCAACACTGTAGAATCCATTTCTAACAAATTGGAATTTATCGTAAGATTTAGCATTTTCTAATTGAGTAGTTTCAGCAAATCCTTGTAATATTTCTATTGAGTTTTCATTTATTTGATCTAAGAAGTGCTTTCCTTCATTTTCAGGAGCATCATCTAGTATTAATGGTTCGTATAATCTAAACTCACAAGGCTTACAATTATTAGCATCTACCCAGTGAATAGTTGCCTTAACTTTACGTCCTGTAAATCCTGAACCACTCTTAGTCTCTGGGTCATATGTACAATGTACTTCAGTTACATTTCCATTTTCATCTTTTATAACATCTGTACATTTTACAAAGTAAGCACCTTTAAGACGAACTTCGTTTCCAGGGAATAATCTGAAGTATTTCTTTACTGGTTCTTCCATAAAGTCTTCTTGTTCTATATATAATTCTCTAGAGAATGAAACTTGTCTAGTACCTTTAGTTTCATCTTTAGCATTGTTTTCTATATCTAACATTTCAGATTGACCTTCTGGGTAGTTAGTAATAACTAATTTTAATGGTCTAAGAACACCCATTACTAATGGAGCTTTAGGTTGTAAGTCTTCTCTTAAGAAGTGGTCTAATAATTGACTGTCAACCTTAGAGTCAGCTCTTGCAACACCTATTTCAGAACAGAAATTACGTATTGATTCTGGAGTATATCCTCTTCTTCTAACTCCTGATATAGTAGGCATACGAGGGTCATCCCATCCATCAACTACACCTTCATCAACAAGTTGCTTTAACTTTCTTTTACTCATAACAGTATTAGTTAAGTTAAGTCTAGCAAACTCTATTTGTCTTGGAACACTTTCCATTTCACATTCTCTTACAAACCAGTCATAAAGTGGTCTTTGATCCTCAAATTCAAGAGTACATATAGAATGAGTTATACCTTCTATAGCATCTTCAAGAGGATGAGCAAAGCAATACATTGGATATATACACCACTTATCTCCAGTATTATGGTGAGTAGCATGTGCAATTCTATAAATTATTGGATCTCTAAAGTTTATGTTAGGAGAAGACATGTCTATCTTAGCTCTTAAAACTTTTTCTCCATCCTTAAATTCTCCGTTTTTCATTCTTTCGAATAACTCTAAGTTTTCTTCTACGCTTCTATCTCTATATGGACTGTTTTTTCCAGGCTCAGTTAATGAACCACGATATTCTCTTATTTCTTCAGGACTTAATTCACAAACATAAGCCTTACCTTTTTTTATTAAAAGGACAGCTCTTTTATACATTTCATCAAAATAATCAGATGCAAAGTATAAGTTATTCCAATCAAATCCTAACCATTTAACATCTTCTTTTATAGAGTTAACATATTCAACATCTTCTTTAACAGGATTTGTATCGTCAAATCTTAAGTTAACTTTTCCGTTGAATTCTTTTGCAAGTCCAAAGTTTAAGCATATACTTTTTGCATGACCTATATGTAAATACCCGTTTGGTTCTGGAGGGAAACGAGTTATTATGCTGTCATGTTTTCCTGTTTCTAAGTCATTTATAATTATATTTTTTATAAAATTAGATGAATTAGTTTCATTTGACATATTTTCTACCTCTCAATTATAAAAATTTACTTATAGTAAAAAGATACTATAATTCCATAGTATTAATTTTAATCCAATCTGGCAAAAAAATAAAGAGATAATAACAAATAATTTATTTTATAACATATTTAAATATTAATCGTATATTTATTAAGTATTAAACAAAATTAAATTTTTTATAATAGTATTATAAAGTTTTATATTGTAAATTATAAACTTATGAAATAAATTAATATATAACATAGTAGATATTTATAAAGAAAGGAATGATTATTATAAAAGGTACAAAAATAGCTATAACTATTTTAATTATAATAGTTATTTTAATAGGTGGAATGTATTATACTTTTACTCCAGATAAGAAGATAAACTTTAATAATAGTGATTGTAATATTATAACAACAGAAGAATTATTAAAAGGAAACTTTATAGAATCATTTAACATATTAACAGATCCAATAAGATTAGATGGTGTCATAGCAGTATCTAATGATGAATTTAGAGATATAATTTATACTGTAATGACAAATTATAATTATAATACAGATGATTTAAAATATAGTAATATTACATTACATAATAATTATATTAAAGTGATTATGCCATATAAATTATTAAATATTATAGATACTCAGTATGAATTTAATATTTACCCTACGTTAGTAGATAATAATTTACATTTAAATTTAAGAGAATTTAAAATTGGAAAACTTAAACTAAGTAATAAAATTGTTCAATCCATACTAAAAGAAAATATATCAAATCTACCTTTTGATATAAATAATAATGTAATAATTATAGATAAAATTTATATGGAGCCAGTTACATTAAAAGATATAAATGTTGAAGATAACAAAATTATAGTAAATATTTCTGTTTCGGCTTTAGATATTATTGAGTTTATTGGTGAGTATAATTCTAAATAGATAATAAAGTAGGTGACATAGTTGATAGAGCAGTTATTGTATTCCGTTGCAGAACATAAAGGTATAGCAGCAATCATAGCATTTTTTTTAGCAGCAGTAGAAAGTTTTATACCAGTACTGCCACTAGTTGCAATGATTTTAGCAAATGCAATTATATTTGGTATGTGGATGGGGTTTTTTATATCTTGGGCTGGATCTTGTATAGCAGCGATAATACTTTATTTTATAGCTAAAAAGTTTTCTGCACTAAAGATATTTGATAAATTCAGAGAGAAATATAATAATCAAAAGCTTAAAAAATATATAGAAAAACAAGGTTTTAGTATGATATTTATAAGTTATCTATGTCCATTTATATCAGATTTTCTTGTAACAATTTTAAGTGGATTTACTAACTTTGATATAAAAACATTTATTAGTGGTATGGTGTGTGGAAAGTTTATAATGTTTTTATTTATAAGTTATGTGGGAGAAGATATAGGCAGTTTTCTAAGTAGTCCTTTTAAAATAATTTTATTTTCATTATTTATTTTAGGATCTTGGATGATAGGAAAAGACGTAAATAAAAAAATGCACAAAGGTAACAATACACAATATTTTTAATAGCTTTTATATCATTAAGTAATAAATTTGAAATACTAAGATATATATGTTAAAATATATAAGTTAATAAAAAGTTAAACAAAAATAGGGGGAAACAATGAAAAAGATATATATAGTAACAACATATACTGGAACCGTATTATCTTACTTAATAAGAAAAATAAGTAAAACCCCGTATGCACATGTATCAATAGCATTAAATGAAGAATTGAAACCAATGTACTCATTTGGAAGATTAAATCCTAAAACACCAATATTTGCAGGATTTGTTGAGGAAAATATAAATGAAGGATTGTACGCAATTAGAAAAAATACGATGTGTAGGGTGTACTCTTTAGAGGTTACAGACTCACAATATTATGATATATATAATAATATAATGTTTGTCAGTGAGAATAGAAAAAAATATGATTATGATGTAATGGCTCTTATTTATTTAACATTAAATAGACCAAGACAAGCTGAATATAAATATGTTTGCTCTCATTTTGTTGCTGATATGTTAAGTAAAAGTGATGTAGGATTATTTGATGAGCCACCTTGTAGTATAAGACCTGATTGTTTTTATGATAATGAAAAACTTAGTTTAGAATATGAAGGACTTTTATCTAAATACAGTATCGAAGAAAAAAAATATATACCATATGCAGCTAAAGCATAAAACTATAGATAGCGCTTTTGATTAAGATTTAATTAACACTATAAATCTAATTTCAAAGCGCTATTTATTTTTTAGAAATAAATGGCTATAATGGTAATAACAGTTATTTTGAAAGGAGTATTTATGAAAAGATATTTAAAATCATACGGGATAGCACTTATATTAGTAGCTATTTATGCTTTTATTAAGCTTCCAGTACTTAGATTAGATTTTACATCTGGTTTTACAACATTAATAATATTCTTTGTTATAGCCGGAATATTAGATATGATGTTTGATAAAGGAGAAAGAACTTCAAATTTAGCCAAAAATAATTTTTTTATAGCAATAGCGATGATATTATTTATTTCAGCTGTGCCTTTTGTCACATCTTCACCAATATTTCATGCAAAGGCATATAGAAATCTTATAGGAACAGTAGAAGAAAGTAATTTTGATAAGGATGTAAGTCCTGTAAGTGTAAATGATATTCGTATAGTTGATGAAGAAATGGCAATGAAACTTGGAGATAAAAAACTAGGTGAAATACCTGCTATAGGTAGTGTATCTAAATTAGGAGAATTCCATATACAAAATGTGGATGGAGAACTATACTGGGTGGCACCTTTAGTACATAGAGATTTTATAAAATGGATAACAAACTTAGATGGAACTAATGGATACGTAATGGTGTCTGCAAGTAATCCACAAGATGTTAGATTAGTACAAGATTTGGATGGTAAGCCTATAAAGATATTATATCAGCCACAAGCATACTTCTTACAAGATTTACATAGACATATCTATGTAAATGGTATAGTTAATGCTGGTATGACTGATTTTTCATTAGAAATAAATGATGATGGAAGACCTTATTGGGTAACAAGTTTATATGAGCACAAGGTAGGATTTAGTGGTTCTGATGCTATAGGAGTAGCCCTAGTTGATGCTCAAACTGGAGAAGTTACTAGGTACTCAATTGATGATGCTCCAGAATGGATAGATAGAATACAACCAGATCAATTTGTTATAAACCAAATAAATGACTGGGGATTATACGTTAAAGGATTTTTAAATTCAGTTATTTCTGAAGAAGGAGTATTAGTTCCAACTGAAGGAACATCATTAGTATATGGAAATGATGGAAAATCATATTGGTATACTGGAATAACTTCTGCAGGTGGTGATGAATCAACTATAGGATTTATGTTAGTAGATACTCGTACTAAAGAAACTAAATTATATAAACAGCCAGGAGCAACAGAAACTGCTGCAATGAGATCTGCTGAAGGTAAAGTACAAGAAAAAAATTATGAAGCTACTTTCCCAGTAATGTATAATATATTAGGAACGCCTACATATGTATCGGCATTAAAAGATAAAGCTGGACTTGTTAAGATGGTGGCTTTTGTTTCTGTTGAAGACTTTGCAATACTTGGACTAGGAGATACAAAAGATGAAGCTCTTATGAATTATAGAGAGGCCTTATCAACAGATGGAAATAATATAGATATAAGCAATGATACTTCAAAAATTAGTATAGAAGGAAAAGTAACTAGAATTAGCCCAGATGTTAAAGGTGGAAACACTAACTATTATTTAACTATAGATACTGATAAAGAAAAGATATTTACTTCAACATCAAAAGTATCAACAGAGCTTCCTTTAACTGTAATTGGAGATAAGGTAAAAATAGATTACCAAGAAGGTAAAAATGAAGTTGTAGATATAATTGAATTTGATAACTTAAATATAGGTGTCAATTCTGATACAGATAAAAAAGAAGAAAATAAAACAAATGAAGATAAAAAAGAAGAGTCTAAAACAGAAAATACTAATGAATAATAAATTATAAAAAGGTGTATCGAAAGTTCGATACACTTTTTTTATGTAATTAAATAACAATATTACTTATATTAGTAAAGGGATTACTTTTTAATTAAAAAACTTTATTAAAAAATATTTTTTTAATATGTCAATTTTGATATCTATTCTTAATATAATATTAGTACGATTTGATAAATAAATGACTCAAGGAGAGAGACATCATGATGGGGATAGAAAGAGATATATTACTTTTAATTAGTAGAGTAAGATGTATGACAGAAACTCAAGTTGGAAAAGTTTTTTCACCTAAAAAAAGATATGGTAGAAAGCCCTTCAAGAAGACTCTGAGAAAAATGTGTAATGAGTATACACTTAGAAAATATCCCTGTAATATAAATTATAACGGTTTTAAAGATAATTCTTATGTATATTACTTAAATGGTAGTAAGCAATATAAGGGTAAGGATTTAGTTAAAATTATTATAGGTTCAGAATTAGCTATTAAGTTAAACATGGGAGGGTATGAAGTTAAGCGATTTTATAGAAATGCTAAAGTTGGTAATAGGACATATGATATATTTTTAGAGTACACGGATAAATATAATGATTTAAATCAAATTTTAGTTGATATAGATTTGGATGGAAAAATAGATAAATCAAAGTACGTTAATTTAGAATATAAAATTAATGAATCAACTATCCCATTTTTTGAAATTCCTAAAGTTCTGGTAATTACAACTAAGGATACTCGTTACTTACAATTGGACAATACTTCAACTAATATAAGTTTCATAGACTTAAGTTTGAATAAATTATTTAAATGTATATAGGCCTATTTTATAGAAATAGGCCTTTTTATTTAATTATAAAAAATTAAAACAAAATACATAAAATAATTAGTTGAAAAATTCTGAATAATAAACTACTATTAAATAAAACTTAAATAGAAATACCTAGGGTAGAGGTGCTGTAATTAAGAGTAGTTCATAGGAATCGGCAGGTTATGATTATGAATGAAAGGAAGTACAGCCGAAGAAAACTTATTGGCAAATAATTTTTCTGGGATTATGTAAAATATACATGATACTGTCACTTAGTATTAAGTGGTGAGCTACAAGGTTACTTTGTGTATAAAAAAACTACACCAAAAGTATACCTTTTGGTGTAGTTTTTTTATAATTATGGCTATTTATAGGGGGGATAAAATGAATAATGTAGTAGTTCAAAAATATGGTGGTAGTTCGGTAGATAGTATAGAAAAAATAAAAAATATTGCAAAAAATATTATTAAAAGAAAGAAAGTTGATAATAAAATTGTAGTAGTTGTTTCAGCTATGGGAGATACTACAGATGATTATATAAAACTTGCAAAACATATAACTGATAAGCCAAATAAAAGAGAGTTAGATGCTTTAATGTCAACTGGTGAAATTGTATCTGCATCTTTATTAGCTATGAGTTTATCATCTTTAGGGTGTGAGTCTATAAGTTATAATGCGTATCAGTTGGATATACATACTAGTGGTGAACATGGAAAGTCTCAAATAGATGACATAGATGTATCTAAGATAAGACAAAGTTTAGATGAAGGTAAGGTAGTAATAGTTACAGGATTTCAAGGGTTAAATGATGAAGGCGATATTACTACACTTGGTAGAGGTGGTTCTGATACATCTGCAGTAGCTTTAGCCATTAAACTAGGTGGAAAATGTGAAATTTATACAGATGTAGATGGTATTTATTTTACTGATCCTAGAAATTATAAAAATGCTAAAAAATTAAAAGAAATTGAATATGAAGAAATGTTAGAACTAGCTGGTTTAGGAGCTCAAATAATGCATTCAAGAAGTATAGAGCTAGCTCAGAAATATAACATAGAAGTATATGTAGGCTTATCTTGTGGAGAATTAAATGGCACATATATTAGAGGGGGAAAAGATATGAAATTAGAAGAAAAAATAATAACAGGTCTAGCAACAAGTGATAATGATGTTTGTATAACAATAAAAGATTTTGAGACTCAAAATATATGGAGTTTATTTGAAAATATAGCTAATAAAGGTATAAATATAGATATGATAAGTCAAACTGCTCCAATTAATAATTATGTAAATATTTCATTTACCATAGCAAAGGAAGATTTAAATGATTGTAGAGATATAGTAAGTAGATATTCAAAAGATGAAAATATAATAATAGATGATAATATAACAAAGCTTAGCTTAGTAGGATTAGGTATGAAAAATACTGCTGGTGTTGCATCACAAGTATTTAAAATATTTAAAGAACACAATATAAATGTAAAGCTTATAACTACTTCAGAAATAAAAATAAGTTGTGCTATAAATTCTTGTGATAAACAAATAGCAATAAATGAAATAGGAAGAGTTTTTAATGTCTAAGACTTAGGAGGAGTTTATGAAACTACATGGGAATATGTCAATAAAAAATAATACTCTATACATAGGAGGAGTAAGCTGTATTGAATTAGCTAAAAAATATTCTACACCACTTTATGTATATGATGAAAATTTAATAAGAAGTAATTGCAAAGAATATAAAAAATATTTTAGAGTAAAAGAAAATGGTAATAAAGTTGCATATGCAGGTAAGGCTTTTTTACCTTTATATATGTGCAATATAATAAATGAGGAAAATTTATGTTTAGATGTAGTTTCAGGAGGAGAACTATATACAGCCTATAAAGCAAACTTTCCAATGGAAAATATATTATTTCATGGAAATAATAAAACAATAGATGAAATAAAAATGGGCATAGAATTAGGCGTTGGAAGATTCGTTGTAGATAATTTTTATGAATTAGATATAATAGAAGATCTTTGCAAAAATAAAAATATAACTCAAGAAATTTATTTCAGAATAACTCCTGGCATTGAGGCTCATACTCATGATTATATAAAAACAGGTCAAATAGATTCAAAATTTGGTTTTGCTTTAATAAATGGTGATTTATATGAAGCAATAGAAAAGTTATCAAAATATAAAAATATAAAATTAGTTGGACTTCATGCTCATATAGGTTCACAAATATTTGATATTGAGCCATTTATGGATGAAGTAGATATAATGATGGATCTTATTAAAGAAATAA
Organism: Romboutsia sp. CE17; assembly: GCF_012317385.1. Lineage (GTDB taxonomy): Bacteria > Bacillota > Clostridia > Peptostreptococcales > Peptostreptococcaceae > Romboutsia_E. The sequence continues at coordinate 1,412,149 of NZ_CP051144.1, read as the reverse complement.
AAGAAAAATTTGATATAGATTTAAAAGAAATAGACTTAGGTGGAGGTATTGGTGTTTATTATACAAAAGAAGATAAACCTAATAGCATAAAAGAATTTTGTGAAGCAATAATAAATAGAGTAGATAAAAAATGTAATAAATTAGGAATTAAAGTACCAAAGCTTATTATAGAACCAGGAAGATCAATAATAGCTAATGCAGGTAGTACTTTATATACAATAGGCTCAATTAAAGATATAAAAGATGTTAGAACATATGTAAGTGTTGATGGTGGAATGACAGACAATATAAGACCTTCACTATATAAAGCAGGATATGAGTGTAGTATTGTAAATAAAATGAAGTATGAAAAAGTAAATAATGTTACTGTAGCAGGAAAATGCTGTGAAAGTGGAGATATATTGATAACTCATGCTAATGTAATGGAAATAGAGAGTGGAGATATATTAATTATAACATCAACTGGAGCATATGGATACTCAATGTCATCAAATTATAATAAAATCCCTAAATCTGCTGTTGTAATGGTAAGAGATGGTGATGATAAATTAGTTTGTAAAAGACAAAGCTATGAAGAGCTATTAAATTTAGAAATTATATAATAAAAAGGAGAGCAAAAAATGCTCTCCTTTTTTGTGAAAAATTACTTCTAATATAATATAAAAATCTTCACAAGATAAAATTAATATAAAATATTAAAAATTATTAAAGTATATACAAACAAAATTTATTAAAATTATAGTTTTTTTATATTATTTTCCTAACTTATGACAAAATTTGCGTAAGTATGTTAAAATTAAACTAAGATAATAAGGAGGGATTCAATGAATAAAAAAATAGTATTAATCATAGCTTTATTATCAATTTTTATGATCGGATGTACAAAAGAAGAAAAGAGTACCTTAGTACAGGATGGTAGAGCAGCACTAGAGGCTCATGAGTACTCTGATGCAATGAAAATACTTTCAGAGGCATTAGAAGAAAATAAAGATGATGAACATGCTAGGGCAATGTACATGCAAGCTATGAGAATGTTGAATGTAGATAAGTTTAAATCTTATACAAATTATAAAAAAGCAATTGAAGAACTTGAAGCTATTGAAAATATAAAAAATGGATCTTCAGTAATTAAGGATGAAGCATCAAGTGAATTAAAAGAGATGAAAAAACTTTATGAAGAACAATTAACGGCTCAAGCAGAAAGAAAAGAAAATGCTAAAATAACTGCTAGTAAAGATGTTTATAAGGCAAATCAAGAGATAGTAAGGGCAGAGCAAGCAGCTCAGAAGGCAGAAGAAGAAGCTAAAAAAGCAGAAGAAGAGGCTAAAAAGGAAGAAGCTAACAAAGAAGAAAATAATACAAATAATATAGGAACTGATAATATAAATAATCCTCAAGGTAGTACTAATCAAAGCACTAATATTACTGATGCACCAGAAACATAAATAAAAAAGTTGTCCATTTGGACAACTTTTTTTATTTAGAGTCATTTATATAAAGCCTTTTTTCTATATATTTATCAATTGAAGATTTCATTACTGCTGCTACTGGTACAGATAAGAATACTCCTATAAGACCAAACAAGCTTGAACCAATTAATACAGCAGATATTATCCATAAAGGACTAAGACCAACTTGATCTCCCATGACTTTAGGACCTATAAAGTTTCCATCTAATTGCTGAAGTATTAGTATGAAAATAGCTACCCAGAATGCTTTAATAGGGCTATATACTAAGGTCATAAGTATTGGTGGGACAGCTCCAATAAATGGTCCAAAATATGGTATTATATTTGTAACAAAAACAATAAAGGATAAGAATAAAACATTTTCTATTTTAATTATAAATTGGAATCCTATAAAAGCAATAACACCAATTATAAGTGAATCTATTATTTTACCAATCATATAATCATAGAATATTTCATGAGACATTCTAAAAAACTCTACTGTTTCATCAGCCTTTCTTTTAGATACAGTTGCATAAAGTATTTTCTTACAACCTATTGCTATTTTCTCCTTATCAAATATCATATATATTGAAAGTATTAATCCCATTATTATATCAAACAATATAGATGTTATACTTGAAATATGAATTAATAAGTTTGAAGAAAAAGCAGTAAGTATATTTACTAAATTTGTAAGAATGCTATTTAAGTTATCTTGTATATGAGGAGCTATTGCATTAAAGAATTCAGCTTTTGTCATATACTTACTTAAAATTTCATTAAACATATTAATATATGTAGGTATTTCCTTAATTAATGTATTTAATGTATCCACTATTGAAGGGATAAGTAACTTAAATCCTAAGAATAAAACTACAAAAACTATTATATAGGATATAAGTATATTCAATAGTCTATGAAGATTAAATTTCTTTTCGAAAAACATTACTAGTGGATTTATTAGTAATGCAATTAGTGCCCCTATTAAAAATGGACTGAAAAAACCTGCAATTCCACCTATTCCAGATATAAATTGGATTGGGCTATTAATGAATTTATAAAGTAATATAGTAATAAAGGCTAATAAAATATAATGCTTTATATCTTCTTTTGAAATCATATTACCTCCTAATTATTATTAAATATTTTAAACTAAGTATATACTATAACTAATATAAATTAAAGGGATATTATATTTAATTTTTAAATTGAGAAATTTGTAATAAATGTTTTGATTTTAATCTCTATGTATTATATTATAGAAAAGAACGCTAATTTATAATACAAGTAAAAATATTAAGAAGGTGAAAGTATGAGAATAAATAAATATATAGCTTCTTGTGGTATAGCATCAAGAAGAAAAGCTGAAGAATTTATATTAGATAAAAGAGTTAAAGTTAATGGAGAGATAATAAGTGAATTATCTTTTAATATAGATGAAACTAAAGATATAGTTGAGGTAGATGGAAAAGTAATATCTTTGAGTGAAAATTATGTGTATATAGTACTAAACAAGCCAGAAGGATATATAACAACTGTAAAAGACCAGTTTGATAGACCTAGTGTATTAGACTTAGTTACAGATATAAAAGAAAGGGTATATCCTATTGGAAGGCTTGATTATGAAACTAGCGGACTTTTAATATTAACTAATGATGGAGACTTAACATATAAGTTGACACATCCAAAACATGAAGTAGATAAAACATATGTAGCTTTAGTAAAAGGAGAGCCTACATATGAAGAACTAAAAAGGTTTAGAGAAGGGCTAGAAATAGAGGATTATAAAACAGCTCCAGCAAAAATTAGAATAGTAGACAAAAATGAAGAAAAGAATTACTGTAAGTGTGAAATAAAAATACATGAAGGTAGAAATAGACAAGTTAGAAAAATGTGTAAAGCTATAAACCATCCAGTACTAAGACTTAGAAGAGTTGCTATGGGAAATATTAAGTTAAGAGGAATTAAGGTTGGAGAATATAGACACTTAACTAAGGAAGAAGTAGAGTATTTAAAAAGTATATAATAGAGGTAAGATAAATGATTAAAGCTAAGTTTTTAACTAAAATTACAGAGATTAATAAGTTATTCATTGAAGACGTTATATCAAATGGAGATATAGTTGTTGATGCTACAATGGGAAATGGTTATGATACAAAGTATTTAGCAGAAAAAGTAGGCGAAAATGGTTTTGTATACAGCTTTGATATACAAGAAGAAGCAATAAAATCTACAAATAAAAGATTAGAAAAAGCTAATTTATTAGATCGTGTAAAGCTAATATTAGATGGCCATGAAAATATGGAGAATTATGTAAAAGAAGAAGTATCATGTGTACTTTTTAATTTAGGGTACTTACCAAGAGCTGATCATAATGTTATAACAAGACCGGACACAACATTAAAAGCTATAAAATCATCATTAAAGTTATTAAAGCCTCATGGTGTAGTAAGTATAGCTATTTATACAGGTCATGAAGGTGGCATGGAGGAAAAAAATATAGTTTATGAATTTGTTAAAGAACTTGATCAAAATGAGTTTAATGTACTAGAAAGCAAATTTGTAAATCAAATAAATAACCCTCCTCAACTTATATTGATTGAAAAGAAAAAAGAGTATTAATAATCAAAATTTTGCATGATTTTTATAAAAATAATCAATATTTCAAAAAATACATTCAAAAATGGTATAATGTACTTATAATAGAAAAAAAGGATTTAAAGTACTAAAAGGAGATATCTATGAACGATAAAGAAAAAATAGAAATGAAGGATAGTAAAGATCTTATTTCAAATATACAAGGCCAATACGCAAGGCTAAGTAAGGGGCAAAAGCTTATTGCTCAATATATATTAAATAATTATGACAAGGTTGCATTTATGACAGCATGTAAACTTGGTGAAACTGTAGGTGTAAGTGAATCAACAGTAGTTAGGTTTGCTAATGCACTAGGATATTCTGGTTATCCAAAGTTACAAGATGCGTTACAGGAACTTATAAAAAATAAATTAACAACAGTTCAAAGGGTTGAAATGGCTCGTAGTGAATATTCAGATGATGCAACTATATTAAATAAAGTATTAAAAAGTGACATTGATAATATAAGAGACACTTTAGAGGGAATAGATAAAAATGCTTTTAAATGTGCGGCAGAGAGTATTTTAAAAGCAAGAAAAATATATATATTAGGAATGAGAAGTTCATTTACAATAGCTCAGTACTTAGGATTTTATTTAGATATAATACTTGATAATGTACACATAGTAAGAATGGATATGGGAGATGCATTTGAACAGGTAGTAAGAATGAATGAAGAGGATGTTCTTATAAGTATAAGTTTCCCAAGATATTCAAGAAAATCTTATCAGGTGGCTAAATACGCTAAAAGTAAGGGAGCTCATATAATATCAATAACTGATAGTATGTTTTCTCCAGTAGCATCTCTTTCAGATAATATATTATTAGTTAAAAGTAATATGGCTTCATTTGTTGATTCATTAGTTCCAGCATTAAGTGTAGCAAATGCTTTAGCTATTTCTGTAGGGATGAAAGAAAAAGAAGATATTAAAGAGTACTTTAATGATTTAGAAACTATCTGGAAAGAATATGCAGTATACGAACAAAAATATTAACTCTAATGAGATTATGTTTTATAGATATTAAAAATAAATATATAAAAATATGTTAATTTCACATAAAAATCGCAACTACAATTAGATGTATATTATATCTAATATAGTTGCGATTTTTAGTTTATAATATATTTTAACACTTTTCAATATCTACCGAATTATCATTTTTTTTGCTAAATGAAAGTATTGAAATTGTAATAATTATACATAATATGCCAACTAATTGTATTAAGCTAAAGCTTACATTTAAAAAAATTATTGAAAGTATAGATGCAGATAGAGGTTCTATACAAGTAAACACACTAGCTTCATAAGGCTCAATATATTTTAAACTTTCTAAATAACAATAAAATGCAATTAATGTACCAAATAATACTACAAAAGCAATGGCTAAGACTGATTTAAAAGACCAATTTCCTATACAATTAAACGGAGGATAAAAGAAGCTAAAAGCAATACCACCAATGAACATACCCCATCCAACTATACATAATGAACCATAATTTTTTAACAATTTAGAAGGTTGTAATGTATATATAGCACATGCAAATGCAGATAATACCCCAAAGAAAATAGCTTCTTTAGATATTGCTAAAGTGCTTAAATTTCCTTTTGTAATAATTAAAAAAGTTCCTAAAATTGCCATAAAAATACAAGATATTTGTTTTAATGATGGAAGTTTTTTACTAGAAAAAGCTAAATAAATTGTAATTATCACAGGTGATAAATATTGAAGTATTGTTGCAGTTGCAGCATTTCCATGAAGTATAGCAGCAAAATAAGTATATTGAACACCTAGCATTCCAAATAAAGCAAATATTAAAATCTTAATAATATTTTCTTTTTTACTCCATATTTCAATTACATTTTTATCACCTTTAAGTAAAGAAAAAACTAAAATAATTGTTCCAGAAATTATCATTCTAACAACTACAAGCCACTCTGGTGTAAAATTTTCCCTTTCAAATAAATATTGGGCTACAACTCCCGAAACACCCCAAAGAAATGTTCCAAATATTACTAGAAATAGACCCTTTACCCTTGATGAATCTTTCATAAAACTATTTCCTTTCTATATATAAATTAAAATATTGTATAATATAATTATATTGACTATAATTGGCAATTTATATAATAATATAATCAATAAATATAACTATATTGATAAAACTTAAATTAAGTTTTATTTTTTAGCTAACATAAGGAGAATATTATGCAAGTTTATGATATAAATATTGATGAAAATCAAAGAGAAACAACTAAACATGGATCTTCTGAATTTCCAATTGCCATATATTCAACTCAGATTAATAAAAATGTATTGGGGTTTGTTGATTGGCATTGGCATGAAGAGCTTCAATTTTGTATTGTTATAAAGGGAATTGTAAATTTTAATGTTGAAGGAGAAACAATAATATTATCACAAGGAGAAGGATTATTTATTAATTCTCAGCAATTACATAGTGCAAAAAATCATGAAGATATTGAGAGTGCTTATATTTGTTTTGATTTTCATCCAAGTCTTATTTACGGCTTTGCAGGAAATATAATAAACATAAAATATATTAGACCATATTTAGATAATCCAATGATAAAATACTGTGTTTTTGATAATAAAACTGATTGGAAATCCAGCGTATTAAAAGAGCTTGAGGAAATTTATAATGAGTATAATGAAGAAAATATTGGATTTGAATTGAAAATACTTATGTTACTATTAAGTATTTGGAACAAGATGGTTAAAAATTATTTCACAATATTTTCTAGTAATAAGCTAATTTATAATACATCTCGAATAAAGATAATTATAAATTATGTTCATAATCACTATATGGAAAAAATCAATTTAAAAGATATATCAGATGAAGTGAATTTATCAAGGAGTGCTTGCTGTAGAGAATTTAAAAAATATATGAATTGTTCTATTTTTGAGTATATTACTAATTATAGATTAGTTGTAAGTGAAAATTTGCTAATCACAACTAATGAATCTATTACTGACATAGCTTATCAATGCGGATTTGGAAGTGCCAGTTATTTTATTGAAAAATTTAAACTACAAACAGGAGTTTCACCTTTTGTTTATAGAAAGAAAAATAAGTAAATAGTGACAATACTTAATTTAATATATATTAAAAACTAAAAGGGATAGGCGCATGTGCAGAGTAGCTTATAATTTTTTGATAAAAACATAAGATAACTTATATAAGAAAAGTTAACATATGTATTAAATTTGGAGGATTTAAAATGAAAATAGCTATTTTCTTAGGTGCTGGAGCATCAGCTGCAGAAAATCTACCAATACAAAATGAGCTTTTTAGTGAGTATTTTAAAAATTTAAAACCTAGTGATTATGATAAAGAAATGAACAAAGAATTACATAGATTTTTTGATCAAATGTTTAATATAGATTTGAAAAAAGAAAAAATAGATAAAGTTAATTTTCCAACATTCGAAGAAGTATTAGGGCTTTTAGATTTAGCCGAACAAAGAAGAGAATTTTTTAAAAATTTTGCTCTAGAGATAGTTAATAAAGAAAGTGATAGTATAAGATTTATTAGACAGTATTTAATTTTACTAATGGCTAAATCTGTAAATAAAAAGAATGCTAATACTTATCATAAATTGCTTGTAAATAATTTACTAAAAGAAGGTATGTTACTAGATACAACTTTTATCAGTGCTAACTATGATATTAATATAGATAATACTATCGCTAGTCTATATGATAAAGAGAAGTCACCTATAATGTTAGATTATGGGATAAATTTCACTAATTTTTCACAAGGGTCTAATTGGATAAAACCAAAAGAACCAATGGTTGAATTATATAAAATACATGGATCTTTAAATTGGATGTACTGTCCTATATGTAGTAGCCTAACATTAACTCCATATGAAGGTGGAGTTATGAGAATTCTTGATAATATTGAGGGAGCTAAGTGTTTAAATTGTAATGAGATAACTGTTCCTATTATAGTACCTCCAACTTACTTTAAAAATATATCTAATGTATTTTTAAATATTGTGTGGAATGAAAGTGAAAAAGCTCTAAGAGAAAGTGATATATTAATATTTTGTGGATATTCATTTCCAGAGGCTGATATGCATATAAAGTATATGTTAAAAAGAGTCCAAACGAGTAGAAATAAACCCCCATTAAAAATTATGGTATTTAATAATCATCAAGGCAAAAAAGATGACTCATTAAAAAAAGAAGAAGCTAGATATAAAAGATTTTTGGGAGAACATGTAGTATTTACAAATAAATCTTTTCAAGATTTTGCTAAGAATCCGGGAATATATATAAAATCTTTATTAAATAAATAAAATGATTGTGAAAATTCAGAAAATGATATATTATATTATAATATATTCAAAATAAATTAATTGGGGGGATTATTATGTTAGGAACAATAGTAAACACAGTGGCAATAGCTACATGTTGTATTATTGGTATTTTAATTAAAGGAAATATACCGGATAAACTTAGTAATACTGTAATAAATGGTATAGCACTATGTGTAATGTATATAGGAATATCTGGAGCTCTTGAAGGTAGCAGTACTTTAGTAATGATAATATCTATAGTCATAGGGTCCATAATAGGAGAGTTAATAGATATAGATAAATGGTTAAATAGATTAGGAGATTTTTTAGAAATGAAAATCTGTAAAAATAACAAAGGAAAAGAGACATCTATTGCTCAAGGATTTGTTTCAGCAAGTTTATTATTCTGTGTTGGAGCAATGGCAGTAGTTGGTTCTTTAGAAAGTGGACTTAAGGGAGTTCATGATACTTTATTTGCAAAATCAATATTAGATGGAATTTTAGCAATTATTTTTTCTGCATCAATGGGAATTGGTGTCATATTTTCTGCAATATCTGTATTTATTTATCAAGGAACTATAACTATTGGAGCTTCTTTTTTATCAGGATTGTTGAGTGAAAGTGTAATAAATTCAATGACTGCAGTAGGTAGTTTAGTAATAATGGCACTAGGTCTTAACATGTTAAAGGTATGTAACATAAAAGTAGCTAATTTGCTACCAGCTATGTTTATTCCTGTAATTTTGGGGATTTTCAACATGATATAAAAAAACTTTAGACAAATTACGTATTTAGAAGGAATATGAATTTATTAATCAAATTAATTATATATTATTAAAAAAATAAGTATATTTCATATTTATTAGTGAAATTTATAGGAGGTTAATTAATATATGGTTAATTTTGATATAAATGGTGCTATCGTGGAGTTTGATGACACTATGGATAATTATAATAGCATAAGAAAGCAATTCCAGTCTTATGCTTTAAATACATCTAATACTTTTGAGGAAAAGTGCTTAAATAATTTTCATACTATAAAACAAATATCAGATCAAGCCTTAGCTTTTGGAGAAGAATTAATAGATGGTATTATAAAAAAAGGTGTAGAAACAATAGTTACATATAAGGTAATAACTATAGACTTTAATATTTTTAAAGAGCAATACTGTAAAAAATATTTAGATTTTCCTAGATTATTTAATAATTTAATAAAAGAGAACATGAACTCAAATGGAAAAGGACGTAAAAATAATATAACTAAGTTTTATGAAATAAAGCCTATTATAAAAAAATTAGCAGAATACATTTATAATGATTGTTTTAATATACATTACGCAATAATAGATGCCTTATTGGATAATAATGTAAATAAAGTACACTGTTATATAGATAATAAATCAATAAGACAAGCAAATGCTTTATTTAACAATTATAAGGATGGATTTATAGGAAAGCCAGATGAGTGTAAAGTTGTAGAGCAAATAATATCTTTAAATCCATATAGAATAGATATTTATGAGTACTTTATAAAAGAAGATGGAGACTTTTCTTGTGAAATAGAAAGATTAGCTAATTATTTAGGTTATGATATAAGTGAATACAAAGCTAATTTAATGGATATTTACATAAAAGAATTAATAGAAACGGATAGTGTGTTAGATATAGAGGGATGCAAAGAAAAGGTAAAAAAATATGCTAAATATATAGGATGTAGAGATGATTTAATATATATTACAAGAATCGATGCTATATACACTTTTGAAAATGCTTAATAATTATAAATAAAACTTCTACAATATGTAGAAGTTTTTTTATTCTACATAATCATAGGCACAATGAATAAAAATATTTTATTGAGGATTTATTATATATTTCTAAATATATTTTTGACAATTAAATAAATAAAAAATGTAAAAACTTACTAATATATATTAATATGTAGTATACTTAAATTGTGAAAGCGTTTCTTAATAATACATGTCAAACAATGAGTTATATCACATCAAAAATAATTTATACTTTTTAGGAGGGTTATAAAAATGAATAATGTAGGGTATTTAACTGAGTCAGGTAAATATTTTACTCAAGAAGAAGCTATTTCAGAAGCAAAGAGATGTTTACTATGCGATGAAGCCTATTGTAGTAAAAGTTGTCCAATTGGGGTAGATCCTAAAAATATTGTAAAATTAGTAGCTGATGGTAATTTAGATGAAGCAGTCAAAACTATTAGAGAGAAAAATCCTTTAGCGGCTATATGTGCTAGAGTTTGTCCTTATGAAACATATTGTGTAGGAGGATGCAAAAATACAAATCTAGAAGAACCTATAATGATCCCATACATAGAAAAATTCCTTACTGAATACGAAAAAGATAATTACTGGAAAAGTGAAAAATCTAAGAGTGAAGTTAAATGCAATGGAAAAAAAGTTGCTATAATAGGAGCAGGTCCATCAGGTCTTACAGCTTCAGCTATGTTAGCTAGAGATGGCTATGATGTAACTGTTATAGAAGCTAGAGAAGAGGTAGGTGGATGGTTAAGTTATGGAATACCACCACATAGATTACCAAAACATGCAATAAAGCAAGACGTAGAATATATTGAGAGTTTAGGGGTAAAATTTAGAACTAACACAATGGTGGGAAAAGATATTACATTAGATGATTTAAGAAAAGAAGGATTTGAAGCATTCTTATTATCCTGTGGATTAAGTAAAGGTAGAGTTTTAAATATAAAAGGTTCAGAATATGAAGGAGTAATGAGCGCAGTAAGTTTCTTGGCTGAAGCAAAAAGCAAAGATGGACATGTAAATGTTGGTAAAAGTGCAGTTGTAATTGGTGGAGGAGATGTAGCAATGGACTGTGGAACAACTGCTAAGCTAATAGGATATGATAAAGTTAGAGTAGTTGTAAGAAATGGTCTTGAAGAAATGACTGCAAGTAAAAAGGAACTAAATTACTTAAGGTTTGTTAATGTTCCTATATTTGACCATTTTGATTCAGTTGAAATTTTAGGAGATGAAAATAATAAGGCATGTGCAATAAAATTTAAAGGGACAAATGATAACTCAGATTTATTAATAGAAGCAGATACAATAATATTTGCAGTAGGACAAATGGCAGACGGAATAAAAGATATAGCCCCAGTTGAATTAGACAAAAGAGGATGTGTTATTACAGAGAATTTTAGAACTAGTATAGAAGATGTATTTGCTACAGGTGATATAATTCAAGGTCAAAAAACTGCATGTTATGCAACTGCATTAGGAAAGCAAGTTGCTTTGGAAATAGAAAATTATCTAAAGTAATTTTAAATTAAGAAATTCTAAATATAGTTAATTTATAGATGAATTTACAAAATAAGGTGCTTTATAATTTTTAAAGCACCTTATTTTTTATGATCTTTTCCTTTTATAAAATTTTTCGATTAAATTTACAATAGCATACATAAGCCATGCACATACTGCAAGAACAAATACTCCCATCATAACCAAATCAAGTTTAAATACTTGGCTTCCATATACTATTAGATAACCAATACCATAGCGTGAAACTAAGAATTCACCTACAATAACTCCGACCCATGCCATACCAATATTAATCTTAGTTAAATTAATTAAATTACCAATATTAGCTGGTAAAATAAGTTTATATAATAGTTGGAATTTAGAAGCACCAAAACTTTTTAACATTTTAATTTTTTCTTCATCAACGTTAGTAAAATAATTATAAGAAGATAGGATTGTAACAACAATTGAAATAGTAACTGCAGTAACAACTATTCCTTTTACACCAGCTCCGACCCAAACTATTATAATAGGTGCAAGTGCAGTTTTAGGAAGTGCGTTTAAAACTACTAAGAATGGATCTAAGATTTTAGATAATCTTTCAGACCACCAAAGAGCTATAGCAATTATTATTCCTAGTACCGTACCAATTACAAGCCCTAAAACTGTTTCATATACAGAAACTCCGATATGAGTTAATAACTCACCAGTTAGAAGATATTTGATAAATAATCTATAAATATCACTAGGTTTACTAAATAAGAAAGTACTTATAAACCCTGCATCAGCAAGAACTTCCCAAAGTACAAGTAAACCAACTAATAATAATATTTGATATATTAAAATTTTATATTTTTCTTTTTTTATATCATTAAGATAATTTTTATATGCTGGAGATAGTTTACTAATTCTCATAAGTATCAAGCTCCTTCCATAAAATATCAAAGTAATTTTGGAACTCAGGAACCTTACGACTCTTAAGAGGAGTTCTTTCTCCATCCATTTCTAGGTGTATATCATATATATGTTTTACTGTAGCAGGTCTTCTTGATAAGATGGCTACTTGATCAGACATACTAATTGCTTCTGATATATCATGAGTAACTAGTATTGCAGACTTACCTTCATTTCTAATAATTCTATAAACATCATCACTAACTAAAAGTCTATTTTGATAATCAAGAGCCGAGAATGGTTCGTCTAAAAGTAATATTGATGGATTAACTGATAGTGTTCTAATTAATGCAACCCTTTGTCTCATACCACCAGATAATTCATTAGGATACATATTCCTAAATTCCCATAAGTCATATGTTTTTAAAAGTTTTTCTATTCTAGCCATAGCTTCAGGTGTTTTTTTATTTTGTATTTCAAGCCCAATAGTTATATTGTCCATTATATTTCGCCATTCAAGTAGATGGTCTTTTTGAAACATATATCCTATAGTTCCTTTTATATTTACTTCTCCTGATGTTGGTTTTAAAAGATTTGTAAGTATGTTTAAAATAGTAGACTTTCCACTTCCAGATGGTCCAAGGAGTGTTAAGATTTCACCTTCTTTTAAAGTAAAGCTGATGTTTTTTAGTACTTCTACTTCTCCTTCTTTACTATAAAAGTTTTTATAGAGGTCTTTTACTTCTACTATTGTTTGCATTAAATCACCCCCTGTAAAATTAGCTTGTATAGTTTATAGTATTAAAATGAGGGGGGATTTGTACCATATTTTAAGGAATATTATTTTCTAAACTTGTTTTAGGAGTTATTTTAAAATAAAGTGAAGGGTATTCATATAGAATAGAGACTGATAATTAAAGTTTGATAGGAGTATAGATAGTAAATGTATACTCCTACCTGAAGTATGGGCTACTATATCTAGTGTGAATAACACTATAAATTATATGGATGACATATATACTGATATTAAAGAATTATTATGGTTATAATAATAGTAGCAACTATTCAAATTTATCTATTTTTAATTAACCAATTCCTTTACTTGAATCATACTCAACATTTGAATTATCTTCTATCTCAATCTTTAAACCTTTACTAATTGATCTTATACTTTTATTTTCTACGATAGCACTATCTTTTATAAATGGTGCGTCAATATTAAATATAGAATCTACACTTTTTTGATTATAACCTAATATCTCAACATCTAAAGTTCTTAAAACCTCGCCTTTAGATACAATTTCTCTTTTTACAACTTCTCCCGTACTAGAATCTACATAAATATTATTATTTTCATCTGAGTATTGTACTAAACTTCCATTTGTATTAGATTTCTTCCAATTACCATAAATCCCATTTACAAACTCTTCCTCAAAGTATCCATCTATCATAGATTTTTTCATAAGTTCTTTATTTTCTAATACTGCATCTTTTGGAGGCAATGTTTTTGTTAATGTATAATCCCATTCTCCATTTTCATTAGTATATTGAGACAGTGTTAAAAAACTCGAACCAAAGTCTGTTGCAATACTTCTTTCTACAAGTATTCCATTCTCATCGTAATAATCAACTCTTTCTTTTCCACTATTTCGATCTCTATAAATATCTAATGTAATACCATTGTTTTCTGTTAAGATTAAATGTTCTATACCATCTTTATTTATCAAATTATTATATGATGAAATAACATCTTTACCATCAACTGTAGTCACTTTTTCATTTGCATTTCCTATGATAAGCCCACCTAATGATAAAACTGCTATCATTGAACCACATACTATATATTTTTTAAATCTCATAATAAGTTACTCCCATCTTTTTAATATTATTTTTAAGCGTTGGTCATCCATTAAAATATCTAACTTTAGAGGAATCACCAACTTGTGCATTATCAACCTTTTGAAAAGATATTTGGAATAATATTCCATAAAGGAATTATATCACAAGGAGTTAGAAATATGAAAACAAATGACAGTTTAACACGAATTTTTAAAAAGTTTAAACCTGTAAATGTTATATGGAGAAGGCGGTATAAAACTTTTTATCAAGCATCTCAATTAATTTAAGTTTAATCATATCTCCAACATCATAACTTTTAAATAACTCTTCATCAATTGATAATGTCCTAATTAATGCCATTCTTTGTCCCATACCACCAGATAATTCATGAGGATACATATTTCGAAATTCCCATAAGTCGTATGTTTTTAAAAGCTTTTCTATTCTAGCAATAGCTTCAGGGGTTTTTAAATGTATGTGAGGAGTTTTGATACAGTTTGTATAGTGTATGTATACTCATAGTCGAAGTTGAAATCAACTTGGAGAACCACTATGGGGAAAAAGAAAAATAAAAACAAAAACAAAAATAAAAAGAAAAATAAAAAGAAAAATAAAAATAATAAATAAAATAGTCAGTCCTTAGATAGGTAATTTAGAAAAATTTAAATACTTATATGAAAAAATGTTGGACTTATAAATTCCATTATAGAAAAGTGATTAAATGAAGTTTGTAATAATGTTTATTATGAGTTTTAAAAGATCAATAGAAAATGTTACTTATATAGGTAAGTTTCAATTAGGTATATAAATCTTTTGACGTTATGATAGGGGGAGTCGGTATTTTATACATGGGGTTATAGATTCTTAAGTTAGGAAAAATATATGGCTATACTTTGGTCTAGTAGATTAAATATGTAGAATTATTTAGATGGAATATATAAAGGTAAAAAAGTAAATTTAAAAGTTTTAAAAGAATTGAAAAAACAAATTCTTATAAAATATCCAACTTTGGCGAGAATTTGTTAAGTTCTTTATAAAAGTTATTTAATGAATAATGATAAATTACTATATGATAAACAAAATAAAAGTTTTAAAATTAAGATTTTTAAATTAATATCTAAAAGTATAAATTTAAAGTTGAAGAGTTATATGATGTTATTAACCATAGATATTATAATCTAAATGAAAATATAGAAGTATACAAAGGAGATATGACTATAGTTATAGAAAAACATAGGTATAAGTATAGTGGAATAATCTATTATAAAATAAATCAAAATAGTTAATTTTATAATAGATTAGTTTAAAATAAATTGAAACTTATGTATAATAAATATATAAAACTATAAAAAATATAAAAAGAGAAGTGATTATATGTTAAATAGATTATTTATAAAAAGAAATAAAGATAAAAAGAAGATATCGCCAATGCATAATTTTAAATATAATACTGCTCAAATATATTCAATAAAAGCAGAAAAAAGTATTGAAGTAAATGCAATGAAAGTTGCTAAAGTAATTGATAGAAGTATTAACTATAGACCATTGGAAATAAAGAGCAAAAGATTAAATAAAAAAACAGAAGAATCTAAATCTATTTTGTATAGGGATACTATACCACAATATAATGTAATAAAAAAATTAGTTGAAAATAACCGTGAGAATATGACAATAGACAAAATAGATTATAAAAAACTAGATAATAAAATTAAACAGCTTGAAGAAAAACGTAACTATAATATAGATTTATTAGAGTTAGATTTATACAGTGCATATATAGATGAATTTTATATATTAAAATCATATATGGATAGGGAGTAGATTTAATGACGAGAACTTTATATCATGGAACTTCTGTTGAATTCGATGGTAACAACATAGATTTAAATGCAAGCAGTAGGCCTAAAGATTTTGGTAATGGGTTTTATCTTACCTCTATATATGAACAAGCAAGGAATTGGTCAAAGAGAAGTAGGCAAATTTTAAATAATAAAAATTCAATAATAAAAGAGTATATATATAAGGAAAAGGAGAGTTTTGAAACATTAAATATTCTTATATTAAATGAGTACAATAAAGAATGGTTAGATTATATTTTAAAAAATAGAAATAAAATCAATGATTGTGAGGATAATTATGATATAGTAATTGGATTAATGGCAGATGGGAAGATAAAACAGCTAATGAGAGACTATATAAGTGATTTTATTACGGAAGATGAACTTTTAGAAGAATTACAATTTGAATATAAAACAGATCAATATACTTTTAAAACAAAGAATTCACTGAATATGTTAACTTTTATAAAAGATAATTATGATAAAGATGGGAGTGGTAGCTATGGTAAGTGATGTATTACCAACTATAGTAATATATTTAAATCGTAAATTTAATATAGAACTTGATGAAGCTATTGCAGTAGTAAAGAAATCACAAGTACTTAAGGGATGTTCAGATGATTTAGATGATATTAGCTTACAAGAGTGGCTAGGCAAATTTTTGAATGAACTTAACATAACTATTGATATGGATAAAGAAGTTGTTAGCCAGAAAATAAAAGATTTTATAAAATAGATATTATCAGTTTGGATTTTTTCCAAACTATTTTTTTGTAAACATAGCATATTATATATGATGCATTAAGATATGATTATGAAAAAGAATTAACTGATATTTTAATAAAGTTTAGTAAGGTTATTTTCATTTATCCATAAATTTAGCTTCTCCAAAAACACATCAAAATTATATACAAGTTTTGATACCCAGCCATACAAAGATAATCCATATCAAATTTAGAAGATAAGAAAATAAGCACTTCTTTAGTGGGATTATACCTATTACATTCATATCCACTAATAACAGATTTAGTAACATTATATAAGCAATCAACTTCTGGAATAGATAATCTTAATTTTAATCTAGATTTTCGGAAGTCTCTCATGGAAATTATTATCAGTAAGCTTTTCTTCAATAAATTATTAAGATGCATATTTCTAAATTCCCATAAGTCGTATATTTTTAAAAGCTTTTCTATTCTAGCAATAGCTTAAGGGGTTTTTAAATATATGTGAGGAGTTTTGATACAGTTTGTATAGTGTATGTATACTCATAGTCGAAGTTGAAATCAACTTGGAGAACCACTATGGGGAAAAATAAAAATAAAAACAAAAATAAAAATAATAAATAAAATAGTAAGTCTTTAGATAGATAATTAAAAAATTTAAATACTTGTATGAAAAAATGTTGTACTTATAAATCTATTATATAAAAGTGATTAAATGAAGCTTGTAATAATGTTTATTATGAGTTTTTTAGAGTAATAGAAAATGTTACTTATATAGGTAAGTTTCAATTAGATATATAAATATTTGACGTTATGATAGGGGAGTCGGTATTTTATACGTAGGGTATAGAGATGTAATTATTAGGACTGAGCAAAATATTATGGATGATTAGAATGGCTATACTTATATTATTGAATTTATTGACAAAAGTATTTGATTTTATTATAATTAATATTAAAACCTCAACATTAATAAAAATATTCTCAACTTAATTATATCATAAAAATAAACAAAAGTCAATAGAAAATTATAAAAAAGGAGTTGGTAAAATATGATTTCTCCAATAATATTAAAGTCATTAAATTCAAGCTTACAAATTATGCAAGAAAGTGAGATATTAGAGTTAAATGAAAAGTCACAAATATATGGATTAACTTTAAATAAAGAAGATGTTCAAGAAATAATAAATTCAAGAAATAATACCTTAAAAAATTATGGAAGAATTGAACTAGATATCAATGTAACAAAAAGAATTATAGAAAATTTATATAAATCTCAGTATACAGATAAAGATGATTATGTAGAGGTAATTAATGATTTACAGGAGATATTTTATTATTTAAAAAATGAGACTTTAGATCAAATAAGCGATATAGAAATTATTGAGATAATAGATGAATTTTATAATAATTGTAGTGGAAGAGTTGATATTGTCCAAGAAAAGTCAGAGGAGTTTGCTAAAAAATATAGATGGGGAATAGATGGTGAAATGTAATGAATTTACAAACAACAAACTATGAATTTAATATTAATAATATAGATAAAAATCAATACTATATATCTCTTGTGAAAGAGTGTATAAAAGCAAATATTATAGATAATAAAGTAATTTACACTACACAGTTAGAGCTAGGAAAGCTTTTAAAAGAAATTATCATGAAATATACTAAGGGGGAGAGTAGCTCAGTAACAAATGAAACTGCTGAAAAACTACTTATTGCTATATGGTATACAATAGATGCCTATTTATCTAGCTTTGATAATATAGAAGATAGTATTGAGGTTATAAAAAATAAAAGTTTAGAAAAAATGTATAATGAAGGAAAGATAATTTTAAAAGAAAAATTTGAAATTACAAAAGAGCTATATGAAAAAACTATTGAAAATAAGCTAGATATTGAAATTATAGCTTATAATGATACTTTACTAGAAGGCATTAAAGCTTTCTTTGTAAATTATGATATTAAATTTGAGCCTCATGATGCGCCTGGAAGTATAGATTATCCTTTGGCTTTTGATGATTGGAGCGTTAAAGGTCTTAATTATATAAAGAATTATCTTGAAAATATTAATATAGAAAATAGAATTTGTAGGTATTTTGATCAAAGTTCTATAAAGAATATGTTAGAGCAGTATGGAAGAATGTATCATATAAATTATAGAGATTTATTAATTAATGTATTTGAACTTACTATTACCAATGCTGTATTTTCTTTTATTATAAATAGAAATTATAAAACATTAGAGATTAATGAAGATGAATTTATGTATTTAGAAGAAAATCTTAAAAATTTAAATAATGATATAAGTAAATTAATAGATTTATGTGTAGATAAAATTATAGATGATTTTAATATAGTAAATGAAGATGAAATTAATTATCTTAAAAGATATAAAAAAGTCATAATAAATTCAACTATATCAGGTATAAAGAATAACAATTTTAAAAATATTTTAGTAATCACTAAAAATGAAGAAATACCTAAAAATAGATTTATAATAGAGGAAGAAAATAGTTTAGATGATGATGAATTTAAAAATATAATTGAAGCTATAATTGAGGAAGATAATATATTTAATAAAATCAATATTATAAAATCTAAGATAAATTCTATAAAGGATTTTATAGATATGTTAGAAAGTGATTGTTTATTTAAGGATGAATATACACAATTGTTTAATTCCTTAACAAATCTTGAATTATCAATTTTAGGTAAGTTTATATTTAATGAAGAGTGTAGAATGAATAAATTAAAGTTAAAAGATGTGATCTATAGTGAATTTGATATAAATAATGAGTGGGAATATTATTATATTGAATTTATTAAGAGCTTAGATGAGGATAGAATTAATAGTATCGAAATTAGTATTAATGATATGAATGAACAATCTTGAAATAAAAAAGAGATACCAAAGGAAGCTAACTTTTTTTGATATCTCTTTTTTTTAATATATTACTCTTCTTCAACAGTTTCATTAACTATATCATTAGCACCAACTATCATAGATGATTAATTATAGAAGGCATAACCATTAATTAAAGCAAATGATATAGTTGCAGCTATTATAGGAGCTAAAGATTTTGGTTTAGAAAGACCTTTTTTAACGCATTCTTTATGTATACGCATTGCAGCATAAGTAAGGAATATTATGCTATAAACTAAAACATTTACCTTATAATCTAAGATACCTGATTTTGCAATAGGAACCATTATAAACATTACATGAGCATAAATAAGTGCATAGAATAAATATGCAGTTTTTTGAAGCTTTTTCCACTTTTTAGCTCCCATTTTCTTTCTTATACTTGGGAAAGATGTAATCATTAGTGGAATCATAAGAGTTATTAATAGGATACTTATGATAGCAGCTATAAACATATTAGGTGCCATTGTTTGCGGGGCAGTAAAAAGTTTTACAAAGTGATTTTTACCAAATGAAATATTATGAGAAAGAGTAAGGATACTTGCAATTATAGATAGTTCAGCTCTAATAGGCATTAAAAATTTAACCAATGAACTTCCGTTTTTAAATGCTCCAGTATACATAACAATTACAAATAAAGCAGTAGAGAAGCTACTTTTTATTAAAATAGGGTATACGTTATTAGTAAACCAACTAGGCAAGTTAGAAATCGTGCCGGTATATGTACCTACTATTAATAAAATAGATAATATAGTAGTTATTATATAACAAAGCTTAGAATGCTTTTTTATAAAATTACGAAAAACTACTACGAAAAATATAGCAATAATGATAGAAATTAAAAAACTCATGTTTACCTCCAAATATTATGATTTTTGAATATAAATTATTTAATAAAAAACAATTATGATAAAATTATAGTTCATGCAATAAGTAAAAACAATAATCATTTTCAATTAATAATATTTAATATAAAAATAGATAGAAATACATAAAAATAACTATAAAATAATTTCTAGTTGATATTACATTATAGTTTTAATATAAATTTACTTAAGGAAAAGATATAAGTTGGAAGCATTATATAAAAATATAAAAGGCTATGATTTTTCATCATAGCCTTTAGATATAAATTTACTATTTAATTTTTAATATGTCTTATAGAATACACGATTATATTTTTAGACTTTGTTTTGTTTGTTCCTTATCATTCATCCAATTTTTACCTTCCACGAAGCGTGCTATAACCATGGCTAGGCCTGTATCTCCTGTAACGTTAACTACTGTTGCTGGAGGATCAGTAATAGTTCCGATTAATACCATTATAGGAATTGCAACAGTTGGGAAACCAAAAGCTGAAATTATGAATATTTCAGCAACATATCCACCGGCTGGAATAGCACCCATGACAATAGATGCAACAATTGATACAACAATAGATAAAATAATATTTTTAGGTGTCGCATAAGTCATACCAAATACTGAGCATAAAAATGCAATTTTTAATATTTGAATTATACAAGCTCCATCTTTATGCAAGTTAGCACCTAGTGGGATTGTAATATCAGCAACATCATCAGGTATTCCAAGTTCTTTAGCTTGGATTATATTTACTGGTAAAGTTGCAGCTGATGAACATGTTCCAAGTGCTGTTAATGTTGATGGTAATGAAGTTTGCCACCATTTTTTTACACCTTTTGTGCCAGCACCTATATATGCCATAGCTGTTTGTGAAAATACAAAATAAATAATAACTACGCAAAGGTAAATTAAAAGTGCTCTTGATAGAGGACCAATAACTTGCTCACCATATTGACCTATTAATATTGCAAAGTAACAACCAAGACCAATTGGAGCTATTTTCATAACAATTCCTATGACTTTTATAATAATCTCAGATAAACTGTCAATAAGCTTAAGAATAGGCTTACCTTTTTCTCCAGACATTATAATTGCAATAGAGAATATAATAGTGAAGACTATTAATGCCATTAAATTACTTTTAGAGAAAAGTAGTGGGAAATCATTGACTGTAAACATTCCTAAGAAGTTCATACTACCTTCTATGTTTTCTACATCTTGTGTTAAATCAAGAACAGCTCCTTTACCTGGATCAAATATTAGACATGTAACTACCATAAATAGACATGCTATAATTCCAGTAACAATAGTTCCTACTAAAAATGCTAAAAGAATTTTTTTTAGTTTTGCTAAGTTTTCCATTTTAGCAATAGCTGATGTTAATGAGCAAAATATTAAAGGAACAACACAACAATATAATAAGTTTAAGAAAATATCCGCAACTGGCTGTAATACTTGTGCGCCCTCTCCCCAGAAAAATCCTATAATGCCTCCAAGTAACATTGAAGCTAATAATAATATAGATGATTTATAAGTATTCCATAAAGTTTTCATGTGTATCTCCTATTCCAAACCCCTTATTTATTTTTTATGTTACGAAGATTATCTTTTATATTTGTTATTGCTTTTAGAACTATATCAGGATGAGTTCCTAGATTAAGACGTATAAATCCTTTCCAGTTCTCACCGAACCATTCACCATAGTCTACAGCTAATCGGCATTTATCTTGTGTAAATTCTTTAATTTGATTAAGAGGTATATATTTTCTTAAATCCATAAATAAAAGATAAGTTCCTTCTAGTGGAGCAATGTATGTGTCAGGAAACTCTTTCATCTCATCAACTACAGTATTATAGTTGTGTAAGATTACCTCTTTAAGAGCTTGATACCATTCCTCTCCACCTTTTAATACAGCCTCTACAGCAGTCAAGCCAAATATATTTACTTCAACCTGATTATAAATTTTAGTGAATTCATCCCAAGTATTTCTAAGCTTTTCATTTTTTATTACAATTGTAGAAGTTAAACAAGTTGCTAAATTAAAGGTTTTAGAAGAAGCAAATGCAGTAATAACCATATCTTCATATTTACCATTAGCAATAGAAGCTGTTGGTATATGTTTGTGTTCTCCAAAAACAAGGTCTTGGTGTATTTCATCAGATATTACTAATACATTGTGGTGTTCACAGATTTCAAGTAATCTTTCAAGTTCTTCTTCTTTCCATACGCGTCCGGCAGGATTATGAGGAGAGCAAAGAATAAATAATTTTACATTATTTTCAATAATGTTTTCTTCAAATTTGTCATAGTTTATTGTGTAAATTCCATTGTCATAATTTAAGTCACATGTTATTAAATTTCTATTACTATCTTTTACACAGTTATGGAATGGATAGTAGACAGGTGTTAATATAATTACGGAATCATTTTCTTTTGTAAACATATTTACTGCCCAATATAATGCTGAAACAACACCTGGAGAAGTCCTTATCCAATCTTTCTCAATTTTATATCCATGATGATTGTATTCCCAATCAATTACAGCTTGATAATAAGTATCAGGCACATAAGAATAACCAAATATACCATGATCGATTCTTTCTTTTAGTGCGTCAGTAACACATTCAGGTGTTTTAAACTCCATATCAGCAACCCACATTGAGATAAGCTCTGGATCGCCAAATCTTGTATCAAGCGCATCCCACTTTAAACAATTTGTTCCATTCCTTTCTACATAATATTTCTCACAAAATTCTTTTACATTCATGTTATCCCCCCTTAAAAAAACAATATTGTTTAATTACTAGACAATATTATTAAGATGATTATATGGAATGGCCAAATGAATGTCAATTGATTGTTTATCTCATAAATAATAATCTATTGTAGGGATAGTATAAAGCATTGCGATAGTGTGATTTTTTATTGTTTTATGTATTTGTATATCATCATATTCTAAAAATTAATACTATTTTATTAAAAATAAAGAGTGTCTGACTAACTTGTTGACAAATCAACAAGTTAGCGTTATATTAAAAATGTTGATTTATCAACAAATTTTAAAATTACATAGAGAGAAAATAATATGAAAAAATCACTTGTGATGGCAAATGCCATTATGCTAGCTTTAATATTAATTTTTGATGTATGGTATATGTTTGGTGGTGGATTATTTGCTAAATCTATTGCTAGTATCATGTTTGTGATAACAGGACTTATTAATTTTATGTATTGCATCAAAAACAAAACGAACTTAAAATTTCCTATATGGATGATGGTTGCCTTAATATTTGCTATGTTAGGAGATATACTACTAGTACTTAATTTCTACCTTGGTGCAGCAGCATTTGCAGTGGCTCACATATTCTATTTTGTATCTTACTGTATGTTGGAAAAAATGAATCGTAGAGATTTTATATGTGGCATTAGTATTTCGGTAATTGGACTGTCTGTTATATTGTTTACTCCGTTTTTAGATTTCGAAGTAGCTTTAATGCAAAGTGTATGTTGTGTTTATGCTATTATAATTTCATTTATGGTAGGTAAGGCAATTTCAAATCTAGTGAAAGAAAAGAGCTCTATAAATATTATAATTGCAATAGGAAGTATTTTATTCATATTCTCGGATCTTATGCTGATGTTAAACATGTTTGGAGATATTCCAGGAACAAATTATCTATGCCTTGGAACTTATTATCCAGCACAGTTCTTACTTGCGTTATCTCTATTTGTCTATGGTTCTATTAACTTATCAAAGAAAAGAAAGATATAGCATAATTATGATGGAACTTATAGAACGCTTCGAGATATTTACAAATTCTCTTACAAAGGCATATAAGTGTATTCAAAAAATTAAGCTTGCCGAAGCAGAGCGTATGGGAATGAAGGCTAACCATATGATGTGTATGTATTATCTGGGTAAAAATCCAGAAGGACTTACTGCTACGGAACTATGCAAACTGTGCATTGAAGATAAGGCTGCCGTATCGAGAACGATTGTTGACCTTACTGAAAAAGGCTTTGTAAGGCCTGCCGAAAGGGATTCTGGACGTAAATATCGTACAAAAATTATGCTGACACCAGAAGGTATAGAGATAAACAAGCAGATGAATGAGGCTATCGCTATGGGTGTTAGCAAGGCTTCAAGCAGCTTAAATGAGGAGGACCGAGAGAATTTCTATCGAGTATTTTTACATATTACAGATAATCTTGAAAGGATTTGTGACTTATATAAACAAGAGAAGTAAAAGAAATATATTAAACGAAAAATTAATATGTATGTTTTGAGATAAGAATAATGCTATAAAAAAAGAGCTAAGTTTTTAGCTCTTTTTTATTATAGAAAATTATATTTAGTTACATAAATTTTATTTAGACTTTAGGCTATTTCTATATTGTTTTGGTGAAATTCCAACTTCCTTCTTAAATAGTGTATAAAAATAAGATGTATTATTTAAACCAATTAAGTCTCCAATTTCTTCTATAGATAAGTTTGTACTCTTTAACAATTCAATTGAGGTATCAATTCGTTTTTTATTAATATATGTAATAATATTAACTCCCAATTCTTTTTTAAATAAACGAGTTAAATAATCAGGAGAAAGACCAACTTCATGAGCAACACTTTTTACAGTAAGGTTAGATGAAATATTTAAATTAATAAACATAAGAGCCTGTTTCACAATTTCTGAATATTGTGAGAGAGAGTGCTCCTTAGTAAGAAGACAATAAGAATTTATCATTTGAATATGAAGATTATTAAGTACTTCTAATGATAGTGCTTGTTCTATTTTTATTGCCCATTTACCTGATAATTCATCTAAGTATATAGGATGTACCCCACCAAAATAAGCAGCTTTACGAAATAATGTATTAGCAGTTAATAGTAAGTTCTTCGTGTTTCTTACAGAGTCTTTAGTACGAATAATTTCTGAACAGCTTATAGGATATTTTGCAAATTGTTTTTGAGCAAGGATTATATCACCATTTTTAATATAAGATAGCAACTTATCCTCAGCAGCATATCTATCTTCAAGTTCTTTATACATAGATGTACGATTCATATTTTCAACAAATAAATCATAACTAGAATCCTGTTTTGGCAAAATACTTAAGTCAATAGTATTTAGACGAGGCGGTAGTTGATTATTTGTAATATATTCATTTATAGTAGATAAAATTTCAAATACTGTTGTTGCATCAATAGATGGAATCGATTGATAATAAAGTTTTAGTTTAGCAGAATGGTCTAAGTTAAGTTTTAGATTATTAATAATAGGATAAATTAAATCATCAGTAATAGGATCTTCTACAAAAGGTCCAATAACAAGGTGCTCATCTTCTTCTTTTGATATACACAATATATAATGATTTGTATTAAATGGAGTTATAATATTTGTAATAGTAGAAGTTTCGCATTGTTTAAGATACGGCTCTATACACTTAAGAAGATGATAATTTATCATAGAAAAAAAATCTGAATCTTTTTCAAAAGTTAAAGAATCCCATTGGAATTTTTTGAAATGTTGTACTTTCACTGGAATACATTTTGATAATAGTTTTGTTGTAAAATTTATAATATCTAACTGCATAAATTTCTCCCCTTAATCGTAATAAGTAATTAATCTCTATTTAGTAAAAATGTAAAAAAACGGATATATGAATATTATAGACGGATATGTAAATAAAAAAAAGTGCTTTTCTTGTTATAATTAACTTATCACTTAGGAAAATGTTTATTCTAAGAGATGTAAGTTTGTTAATATATCAAATTATATATATATACATTTTAGATTTAAGGAGGAAATAAATGAGAAAAGTATATAATTTTAATACAAAATGGGCATTCTCTAAAGAAGCTTCAGAAGCACCAAAAGTAATGCCAGATAAATGGTATTGGGTTTCATTACCTCACACTTGGAATGATATAGATGGACAAGATGGAGGAAATGACCTTTATAGAGGAACAGCGTATTATGCAAAAGAATTAGAAAAAATAGATTTACCAAAGGCTGATAAATACTATTTAGAATTTAATGGGGCTAATTCTTCTGCAACTGTATATGTTAATGGAAAGAAATTAGCACATCATGATGGTGGTTATTCTACATGGAGAGTAAACATTACTGATGTATTAGAAGATAAAAACTTATTCGTAGTTGAAGTAGATAATGCTCAAAATGATAGAGTATATCCACAAAATGCAGACTTTACTTTCTACGGTGGACTTTACCGTAATGTAAATATACTTTCATTAAACAACTCACACTTTGATGTAGAATACTATGGTGGACCAGGAATAAAGGTAACTCCAGAAGTAATAGATGCAAATGCTAAAGTTGATGTAGAAGTATTTACAACAAATACTATGGAAAATCAAAAATTAGTATATATATTAAAAGATCAAGAAGGAAATATAATAGAACAAAAAGAAACAAATGCATCAGAAACTTTAGTTACATTTGAAATAGAAAATGTTCACTTATGGCATGGTAAAAAAGATCCATACTTATATAGTGTTGAAGTATTATTAAAGCAAGATGATGAAGTTTTAGATAATGTAAGCACTAGATTTGGATGCCGTACTTTTAAAATAGATCCAGAATTAGGGTTCATATTAAATGGTGAAGAATATCCATTAAGAGGGGTTTCTCGTCACCAAGATAGATGGGGAATAGGTAATGCATTATTACCAGAGCATCATGAAGAAGATATGGATATGATATGTGAATTAGGAGCAACTACTATACGTCTTGCTCACTACCAACATGACCAATACTTCTATGATTTATGTGATGAAAGAGGTTTAGTTATATGGGCAGAAATACCATATATATCTACACATATGCCAAATGGTAGAGAAAACACAATATCTCAAATGAAAGAATTAATAACTCAAAACTATAACCATCCATCTATAGTTGTATGGGGATTATCAAATGAGATAACAATGTCAGGAGAATCTACTGAAGATTTAAGAGAAAATCATACAATATTAAATGACTTAGTACATGATATGGATAAAACTCGTTTAACAACAATAGCTTGTGTATCTATGTGTAGCATGGATGACCCATACGTACAAATACCAGACGTAGTATCATACAACCACTACTTCGGATGGTACGGAGGAGACACATCTATGAACGGTCCTTGGTTTGATGAGTTCCATGCAAAATATCCAAATATACCAATAGGGTGTAGTGAATATGGATGTGAAGCATTAGATTGGCATACATCAAATCCAGATCAAGGTGATTATACAGAAGAATATCAAGCATACTACCATGAAGAATTAATAAAACAATTCTTTACAAGAAAATATATGTGGGCAACACATGTATGGAATATGTTTGACTTTGGAGCAGATGCGCGTAATGAAGGTGGAGAAAATGGACAAAACCACAAAGGTTTAGTTACATTTGACCGTAAATACAAAAAAGATGCTTTCTATGCTTATAAAGCTTGGTTATCAGATGAGCCATTCGTTCATATATGTGGTAAGAGATATGTTGATAGAGTAGAGGAAACTACAAAAGTTACTGTTTACTCAAATCAACCAGAAGTAGAATTATTTGCAAATGGTGTAAGCCTTGGAAAACAAACTTCACTAGAACACTTCTTCTATTTCGAAGTACCAAATATGGGAGAAACTACTTTAGAAGCTATAGCTGGTGACTGTAAAGATAGCAGCTTTATACGTAAAGTAGAAGTATTTAACGAAGATTATCGTTTAAAAGAAAAGGGTGCTATATTAAACTGGTTTGATATAGATGCACCAGAAGGATATTTCTCTCTTAACAATAAAATATCTGAAATAATGGAATGCGAAGAAGCTGGAAAAATACTTACTGACTTTTTAACTCCTTTAATGTCAGGAATGATGGGTGCAGACCAAGTAGGAGAAAAGAAAGACGAAGATAAAGAAAATAATAATATAGATAGTCTAATAACAATGATGGGAAGCTTTACTATACTTAGATTAACAAGTCTTCTTGGTGCTGGTCATGTAGAAGTTACAAAAGAACAATTACTTGACTTAAATGAGAAATTAAATAAAGTTGCATGCCCAGTTGAATCTTTAGCATAGGCTATAAAAGAATAGTTTTTAATTAATAATATATACATAATAGAGTAAGGTAGTTACATAATAAATACCTTACTCTATTTTTATATCTATAATTATAAATAATACATAGTAAATCTTGTTTTAAAAATTCATATAGTTTTTATGAGAATATAGAACTTTATTTAATCCTGCGATACGTATCTGCTGGAAACATAAAACCACTAATAGCGATACGCTCATCAGAGTTTTCTCCTTTGATAGACCATACCCTAAATGAGTAATCTTCTCCTTCAATTTTACCTATTTGTTTTTCTAATTTTAAATCTTCCAAGCTATTGAATGGTTCAACTTTATATTGTTTTTCTCCTAAAGTTAATATATCATTATCCGTATCCCATGTATAAGTATCAAGATTTAAGTATCTTGTATAGAAGAATACACTAATTGATATAATGACTATTAAAAGTATAGACACTATTTTTAAAATTTTTTTCATATTGTATTCCTTTCTTGGTATTGCATTTTCGCAATAATACAAATGCTCTATTTTATTTATGGATATTTTACCATATATTTGAAATTAAATGAAATGTTCTACTATTTATGATGAACTTCTTTTTGTAAGTAAGGCTTTGTTATATAATGATAAATATCAAGAAAGTAGAATAAAAGGAGTTTAGTATGAGTTATAAGTTTGAAGCGACAATAAAGAAAATAGAAGATAAAGATGCAACTTTTATAGAAATTCCGTTTGATGTAGAAAAAGAGTTTGGAGCAAAAAGAGTCAAAGTAAAAGCTAAATTCGATGGAGTAGATTATAGAGGCTCTTATTGTTAGTATGGGACAAGGATGTTATATGATAGGTATTACTAAAGCCATAAGAACGCAAATTGGTAAAAGTTATGGAGATAATGTTTTTGTTGAAGTAGAAAAAGATGAAGAAGTTCGTGAGATTGAATTACCAATAGATTTTAAGACTGAATTAGAAAAGAATGAAGAAGCTTTAAAATATTATAATAAGCTGTCATACTCAGCACAGAGAAAATATTATCAATGGATAACTAGTGCTAAAAAAGAAGAAACAAGAAAAAGAAGAATTATAGAAGCAATTTCAAAGTTAGAGTCTAATATAAAGTTATAAATATATATTTAAGTATACAAAAATCCACACATTGGGTAGTACCAAGACCTGTGGATTTTTTTAAGTTTATAAACAAATAGTAAAAGTGCTATAATAAACTTAATTACTAGAATTGGGGGAATTAAATATGAAAATGGCGCATATTACAATCAATACTCAGTGTTTAGAGGAATCAATAAGTTTTTATCAAGAAGTAGTTGGCCTTTCGATACAAAATGATTTTAGAAAAACATCAGGAATGCCAATTGTATTTTTAGCTAATGCACAGGGTGAAACTTCAGTAGAGCTAATTGAAAATAAGGAGAATAAATATAGTGGTGATGGAATATCCATTGGTTTTCATGTAGATAATGTAATAGAAGCTCATGAAAAAATGGCAAATGCAGGATTGAATCCAACTCCTATAATTTCACCTAATCCAAATGTAAAATTCTTCTTTGTAAAAGATCCTAATGGAGTTAATATACAGTTTATTTAAAACATAGCTAAAATTTATTTCATTTTCTTTATATCCAGTACTTGAAAGTTTTCCTTTATTAGTAGTTATCCTAGTCAAAATAAAAATACATATTAAAAACTTAAAGAAATAGGAGCATTTGCTCCTATTTTTTTAATTATATTAAGTATATTGCAATTTTAATTAGATAAGAGTAGAATATATATTAAAGTGAAAACTTATCAGTACTAAAATAAAACTAAATAGTTTTGAAAGGTGAATTATGAATAAAAAACTTTTAATAATAGAAGAAGCTAAAAAATTATTTATTGAAAAAGGAATTAATAATACATCTATAGATGATATATCTAAAGCTTGTAAAATATCTAAGGCAACCTTTTATAAATACTTTGAACATAAAGAAAGCATAATAATGTCAATTTTAAAAAACTGTCAAAATGATTTAGACAATAGTTGCAAAAATATAGATAGCAACTTTGATATCCAATCAATAGATAAACTTAAACAAAAAATTATAGCTATATGGGAATATAAGTATAAAATTTATGATCTTAACTCTTATATAGCAAGAGTATTCTCTAAAAATAATGAAGACTTTAATAAACTTCAACAAATAAATAGAGCACATATGATTAGTGAATATAGAAAAAGCTTACTTATGGCTTATGGATACAATATAAGGGATATAGTATGGGATGTAATATTTGTAATAGATGGTTTGATTTACGAATTTATAATCCTTATGAGAAATAATAAACAACACTTTGACCCTGATTTTGTTGGAGATTTTATTCTAAATATTATAGAAAATACTTTAAATAATAAAAAGGTCTTTATGAGTAAGGATATACTAAATGGAGTAGAAGGCTATGAAAGTAAACTTACATACAAAGATTATGAAGATTATTTTTATCAAAGATTAAGTGAAATGAAGGATATTATTAATAAAAATAGTGAACTAGAAAATAAAAGCAGATTACTTAAGGCTATTGATGAAATAGAAATTCAAGCAAATAGCAATAATTTTGATTCTTTGATTATGGATGCTATGATTGCATATTTAGCGACAGAGAGAAGTTTGACAGATAAGATTGATTCATTAAATAGAATAAAAGATAAGTTAGGGGATGATATTAATGGAAAGTGAAATTTTAAGTGCTAATTCACTTACTAACAAACAGAAAAAGACAATACTTATAACTATAATGATGGGGTCTTTTTTAACGACGCTTACTCAAACAGTTTTAACTTCTGCATTACCAAGTATAATGACAGATTTTAATGTAAGTGCAAATACGGGGCAATGGCTAACAACAGTTTATATGTTAGTATTAGGGGTTATGATTCCTGCAACACCATATTTGATAAATAGATTTTCTACTAGAACGCTATTTATATCATCAATGGTGTTTTTCTTTGTAGGTTGTGTATTATCTATAACATCACGAAGCTTTGGTATGATGATAGTTTCTAGAATATTACAAGCAATATGTGGTGGGATAAATATGCAGTTAGTTCAAATACTAATGATGAGAATGTACCCAGTTGAAGAAAGAGGAACAGCTATGGGGCTATATGGTTTTATAATAGGTGTTGCTCCAGCTATAGGACCAACATTAGCAGGTGCTGTAATAGACTCTTTAGGCTGGAGATCATTATTTTACATATTAGGAAGTGTAGCATTACTAGACGTTATACTTGCATTAGTATTCCTTAAAAATATAGGTGAAACTAAGAAAGATAAGTTAGATGTAATATCTTTAATATTATCTACATTAGGTTTTGGTGGATTATTAATAGGTATTAGTAATCAAGCTAACTATGGATGGGTAAGTTATTTAACTTATTTACCACTAATAGTAGGTATAATATCATTAGTGATATTTACTGTAAGACAATTAAAACTAGAAAAACCGCTATTAAATTTAAGAATATTTAAATACAAAGAATTTGTAATAAGTATAATCCTTATTGTAATAATATATGCAGTTATGACATCTTCATCAATGTTGGTTTCATTATATATGCAATCAATGAGAGGATACTCAGCTTTATCTACAGGATTATTAATGTTACCAGGATCAATATTAATGTCAATATTTAGTCCAATAGCAGGTAAGGCTTTTGATAAGCATGGACCTAGAAAAGTTATAATACCAGGGATTCTATTCTTAGCTATAGGTACTTTATCATTCTCATTTTTACGTGTTAATACTCCAGTAATGTACTTAACAGCAATGTATGGTATGAGAATGTTAGGAATAGCATGTGTATTAATGACAGTTACAACTTGGGGTATAAATAGTTTACCAGCTGATGATATACCATCAGGTAGTGCCATAGGTTCTACACTTCGTCAAATAGGTGGATCACTAGGTTTAGCAGTGTTTATGTCAATAATGTCTACTGTATCAGCATCACATATTAAAACTATGTCACCAGTACTTGCCAATATAAAAGGTTTAAATGTTTCATTCCTTTCATCAGCAGTGCTTATATTAATAGGTTTAGTAATAGCTATTATATTTATGAAGGATAATAAAAAGAAATCAAATGATGAGTTAGAAAATGTTATAGCATAATATTAAAGAGCTTTAGACCAGTAATTTAAAATGGTTTAAAGCTTTTTTTATTATAAAAGAACTATAACATGAGTTTACTTATATACGGGTATTTTTGTTATGTTGATTATAAAGTTAGCTAATATAGTTAAAAAGAATAATATAAAATAGCAAAAAGTATCACGAATATACATAAAACAATAAAAAAATATAAAAAAATTTAAAAAAATATAAGAAATAGTATGGACTAATTAGCAAAATATGTTATTATATTAATGAAAAAACGAACAATTTCTATATTTTGTTCGAAAATATTTGAAAATTATTATATGAGGGAGAGCTGTATGATAAAAAGAAATGGACAACGTATAGCAGCTATAGCTATGGCAGTAGCATTAATTGGACAAAATGCACAATTTACTTACGCATTAGAAAACTTAACAGAAACTGTAACAATTGAAAGTGAAGCAACTACTACAAATGAAGTTTCAACTGAGGAAACAACAAAAGTGGAATCAGAAACTGATAAAGTAGAAGAAGAGAGCTTATCAAGTACCGAGGAAAAAGCAGGTACAAACAAAATAACAATATTACACACAAATGATACTCATGGTAGATTAAAAGCAGATAATAGTGTAATAGGTATAGACACTGTTGCAGCAATAAAAAATAATACTGAAAACTCAATATTAGTTGATGCAGGAGATACTATACATGGTTTACCATTCGTAACATTAAGTAAAGGTCAAGATGCAGTTGATTTATTAAATGCAGCTGGATACGAATATATAGTTCCAGGAAACCATGACTTTAACTATGGATATTCAAGATTAGTTGAATTATTCAAAAATAGTGTAACATTAAAAAGCGGTGAAAATAAGCTTAGATTATTAGCTTCTAACATAAAGAAAGATGGAAAATCTGTATTCGAATCTAATAACATAAAGGAAATGGAAGTTAATGGAAAAACTGTAAAAGTTGGATTCTTTGGTATAGCTACAGAAGAAACAGCTTATAAAACAAATCCTAACAATGTTAAAGGAATAGAATTTACTAGCCCAATAGATGCAGCAAAAGAACAAGTTGCAGAATTAGAAAAGCAAGGTGCAGATGTAATCGTAGCTTTATCACATGTTGGAACTGATGAAAGTAGTGACCCTACTGCATATGATGTTATAAATTCTGTTGAGGGTATAGATGTATACGTAGATGGACACAGTCATACAACATTTGAAAATGGTGAAGATGTAAATGGTACTTTACTAGTAAGTACAGGAGAATACTTATCAAATCTTGGTAAAGTTGAAATAGAATTAAATGAAAATAACGAAGTAGTAAATGCTACTGCAAGCCTTATAACTAAAGAAGAAGCTTTAAAAGTAACTCAAGATGCAAAGGTTGCTGCTAAAATAGCAGAAATAGATAAGGCACAAGGTGAAGTATTATCTGAAGTAATAGGTACAAATACTATAGACCTAGATGGAGATAGAAATAGCGTAAGATTTGGTGAAACAAACTTAGGTAACTTAATAACTGATGCTATGATGGATGAAACTGGTGCAGACTTAGCTATAACAAATGGTGGAGGAATACGTGCTAGTATAAAAGCAGGAGATATTACTAAAGGTGATGTAGTAAGCGTTTTACCATTTGGGAACTTTATAGTTACAAAGCAACTTACAGGAGCTCAAATAAAAGAAGTTCTTGAATTTGGTGTAAGAAGTTATGGAGAATCTTTAGGTGGATTCCCACATGTAGCTGGTATAAAATTTGTAGTAGATCCAAGTAGAGCAGTTGGAGATAGAATAATATCTTTAACTATAAATGGTGAAGCTTTAGATATGAACAAGACTTATACAGTAGCAACAAATGACTTTATGGCAGCTGGTGGAGATGACTATCCATGTTTTGGTGATATTCCAACATTAAATGAATATTCTTCATTAGAAGAATCACTAGCAAACTTTATAAAAACTTTAGGAACTGTTAGCTACACTAAACAAGGTAGAATACTTGCTGGTACAATGGTTGATGGTGCTATAAAAGTAGAAGTTGAAAAAGAATACTTAAAAGATATCTTATCACAAGCTATGAAAGCTGGATACACAGTAAACGTAAGTGAAGAAGGAAAAACAGTAGTTAAAATATACAATGATGAAACTAAAGAATTAGTAGCTACATTAGAAGTAAAAGATGCTACAGTTGAAGAAGTAAATGCTTTAGTTGATGAAATAAATAAAGAAATAGAAGATGAAACTACTACTCCAGGAGATGAAAATACTGGAAGTGATGATGAAAACCAAGGTGGAAATACTTCAGATAATGAAGATAATACAAACCAAGGTTCAAATAACGAAGATAATTCAAACAACTCAAATACTACTAAGCCATCTAATCCACAAACAGGTGATGCTGGTATATTAGGATTTGCAGGATTAGGAGTAGCTGCTATAGCTGGTGTATTTTTAAACAATAGAAGATTTAAAAAATAATATAAT
Organism: Romboutsia sp. CE17; assembly: GCF_012317385.1. Classification (GTDB taxonomy): domain Bacteria; phylum Bacillota; class Clostridia; order Peptostreptococcales; family Peptostreptococcaceae; genus Romboutsia_E. Next base: position 1,376,640 of record NZ_CP051144.1, on the reverse strand, counting down.
TTAATAATTGATTAAACTAAAAAAATGCTTATCATTTAGAATAAGCATTTTTTTTAGTTTAAATTACTTTATGTATTTATTTACTAAACTTTTCAATTATTTCTTTTAAGCATGAACTACAAATTGGAAAATTATTATAATGTTCTATATCTTTTTCACTATTACAAAAACAACAACTTAATTCCGATTTTTCAATTTGGATATGGTTTTTAAATAATTTTATATTAACTTTTTGATTTTTTTTAAATTTTAATTTATCTCTCATTCCTTTTGGTATAACAATTCTTCCTAAATCATCAATACTTCGTTCAGTTCCTAAAGATAAGTCTTTAAATTTATCTGCCATTTTTATCCTCCAGTAGTAAATCTTTTAATTTTATTTTACTAGAAAATGGTGGAAATTTAACTGGAAATAAATTCCTGTACCAGATTTATTTTAAATATTTTAGTTAAGATTTAAAACAAATCTAAAGCTTTTATAAACCTAATAAATATGAGAAAAATATTTATTAGAATTTAAATTATAAGGCATTAATACAGTAAATGTGAAGATATTAAAAATATAAAAATCCAAAAAGTAATATTTAACATCCAAAATGCTATAATTGGCATATAATAAAGGGAAAATATGGTAAAATATGGTAAAAAGGTATAGAGTGAAGTAATATATATACTATAACTGTACTAATAAGCAAGGAAAGGGTTTTGATTTTGATTAATATAGCAATATGTGATGATGAATCATATTATAGAACAGAGATTAAGGATATTTTGAGTCCATTATTAAACTCATATTCTATAAATTATAATATTTATGAATTTTCATCAGGAGAAGAGTTATTAGATAATTATCCCCAAAATTTAGATATATTAATTATGGATATACAAATGAAATTAATTAATGGAATGGATACAGCAAGAAAAATAAGAGAGTTTGATACAAATGTAGAAATAATATTTATGACTTCATTTCCAGAATTTATGCAAGAAGGGTATGAGGTTAAAGCATATAGATATATATTAAAGCCTATAAGTGAAAGAAAAATTGAAGAAAATATTTTACCATGTATAAAAGAAGTAATGAAAAAAAGAAATCGTTATATAACTATACATGCTAAAAATTATATAGATAGAATTAAAATAGAGTCAATTATTTATATTGAAACAGATAGACCTAATATATTAATTTATACACATGATAAGATGTATACTACAAGAATGAGTATTTCTAAAATGGAAAAAATTATAAGTGAGTATGGATTTTTTAGATGTCATAACAGTTATATAGTTAATTTAAAATTAGTAGAATCAATGGATGGAAAAACTTTAAGAATTAATGGAAAAAATATACCTATAAGCAAGTACAGGGTTAAAGATTTAAAATTGGCAATGACCAATATACTCGGTGATATAGTATGCTAGAGGTATTAAATAGATCATTTTGGAATATAATTACAAGATCTATAGATTGGATTATATTCTTTTTTACAATTAAGATAGTTGGAAATAAAAATAATAAAAGCAAAAATAAATATTTGTAAAAAAAATAATATTGAGTTTGAAGATAATATAAATATATCTATATTGAGTTTTATTAAATAAATTCTACTATGGTAGAACAGTGATGATTTAGTATTAGATACATTCGTGGGGATTATAGGTTACTATATGTAACTACGTTTTAAACTATACTTTTTAATATTGAAAGGATAGTACATAGTAAAGGTACCTTAACTTAATTGTTAGGTACTTTTATTTTTGTTTTTTATTATAATGTTATTAATATTTATAAAAGAGGGTAGTTACATATGAAATTAATAGAAGTTAAGTCTGATATAAATATAAAATATTTAACAATTTAAAAATAAAAAATACTATTTGAGTTGTTTATGAAAAATAAATAAAAAAACTAGTATCAAATAATTATTAAATGCATATAATAATATATGTAGTAATATACAAATAAATTAAGGAAAATCTAGGAATAGATTTATAGGAGTATTTTTTATGAATAATGGAATAGTAAAATGGTTTAACAGTGAAAAAGGATTTGGTTTCATATCATCAGAAGGCGGAGATGATGTATTCGTGCATTTTTCGGCAATACAAACTGATGGGTTTAAATCATTAGAAGAAGGTCAAAGAGTAAACTTTAATATAGTTAAAGGTACTAGAGGTCCTCAAGCAGAAAACGTAACTATATTATAATATATATGTTCGTTAAAAAGACACATTGTGTGTCTTTTTTTGTGTTTAAATTAATAAAAGGACTATAACTTAAGATAGGTAGCAAGTACGGATTTTCAAAGAAGAAGTTGAATAGATTTTAAAAATAAAAATCATATAGGAGTATAGAGTAAAGCAGATAAGAACGATATTATTATTGAAATAGATATTATAAAGAAAAAGGAGATATAATGGACTTAATTTCTAAAATAATATATTTCATATAGATTACCTTTGATCTTATGACTTATAGCCTCGTTAGAGGCACGAAATATTAGCATTTCACTAATCCACATCCAGCGTATTCGTAAATTATCATAAGTTAGAGCATTCAGCTTTAGTAAATTAGCGTATAAAGCTGAAGATCCAAAAAGAGTATATATAATATTTTTTAAAAACGAATATATGTATCTAGGATTTTGTTTTAAATTATAGTTTTCAATCTTGAAGAGATAGTAAGAGCTAATTGGTAAAATTAATCAAATAACTCCTTTATAGTAATGATTAGAATATAGAACTATAAAGGAGCTGTTTTAATTATTGTTGTTTTGTTAAACTTATTGATATATAACCTTGAATTGCATCTTTAGATGTTAATTCTAGCGAGAGTTTTTTGTTTAAGTCCCATCGATCATTAAATATAGCGTACTTAGTATTAGATCCATCCATAGGTACTGTAGAAATATCTTTATCATCTTTATCATGTCCTTCTTGGGTTATAATAAGACTTATAGTACCGGAATTTCTTTTACCTATAATATTTAATATATCTCCATTTTCAATAGAAATTTCTTTTTTGACAGTGTCTTTAAATTCTTCAAATGATATATTCCAAGTTCTTTCATCCTCATTAAATTCCTCATGATATTTTTTAGTATAATTAGTATTTGTAGATATTTCAGACTTCGTTTCTTTTTTATAAGAATTAAAATTATTATATCCTATAGTAAATATAATTAATATTATTGCTATAGATATAAATATTTTTTTATTCATATTATCCCTTCCCCCACATAACATTTTTATTATATTTTTAGATTATTTTTTTAAAGCCAGATCTAAAAATTTTTCTTGGACTGAAAGACTATTGACATTTCCACCAATACTAAAATTTATTTTGTTATCATTAATGTTTTCAATATAAGCAGACTTTATTAGTGTTAAATTATAATCTATATCTGTTTTTGTATCTGATTTTGTATATAGAACTCTGCCAATTTTATCTTTATCATTGATATAATTAATACTTAATTCTTCAAAATCATTTTTATATGTGTCACGAGATATTTCTAGTTTATCGCTTTTAATATCACTGAAACTTTCTAAATGACTATCTGAAATTGGTTTCATATTAATTATTTTTTCTATATCTTTTAAAGTTAAATCATTTGTAGTACACATATTTTCAATAATTTTATTATATGTGTTTAAGAATAATGAATCTTTATTGTATATGACTTTAGAAAGTTTTTTTAAATTAGTTATATCATAAGTATTAAAATCTATTGTAAATTCATCTAAATTATCTATATTTTCATAACTTAAATATATTCTAAATGGCGTTTCATTTGAATTTTTATCTTCTTCAATTAAATAGTTTATATTTCCAATTATTTCAGTTTCATTATTGTTATTTTTTTTAGTGAAAATTACAAGTTTTTCCCTCTTATCATTACTAAATGAATAAGCATATTTTTTTATATCTTGTTTTGACCCTGAGTTTTCTGACATATCTATTAGTTCAAACTTATATTCTTTTAGTAACTCTTTTATATCTTCAATTTTTATTTCTTCTTTACTTTCGACTTTTTCAACAGCATAAAAATATGCGTCTTCTAAGGATTCAACTTTTCTTTCTTCTTGTTTTGAACATCCTGATGAAAAAATACAGATGAGTATTGCGAATAGTACTATTATTTTTTTCATAATCCCTCCCAATTTTGATATTGATTTTTGTTTTTCCCTATTTTAATAAAGATATTATATCATATTGTTAATTTTTGGTAGATATTTGTATATCTTTATAGAGATATTTAAGTTAATATATTATAAGGATGTATAATGAATTTAAAAATAAATGATCTACAAAAAAGCATAGAGGAGGGAGATACATGAAAAAAAGAAAACAATATATAATAATATGTGTCATTATTGCTATTGTAGTTATTGGAATAGTTTATAGTATTAAGTGGTCATTTTCTGATATCCAAAGAATTAATGGACAAGAATATATTACTGAATCAACTTCACCAGATGGTAAATATACTGTAACTGCTTATTTAAATAATGGTGGAGCGACAACAGATTATGCTGTTTTAGCAACATTAAAGAATAATAAAAATGGTAAAACAAAAAACATTTATTGGCAGTATCATTGCGAAGAAGCTGATATAGAATGGTTAAGTGATGATACTATAAAAATAAATGAAGTAGAGCTAAATGTTAAAAATGAAATTTATGATTATAGAAAGGAAATAAAATAAAGGGGAATTGCATTGAGAAAAAGTATAAATAATAAATTGATTCAGAAATTAATAATAAGCTTACAAATACTTTATATTTTATTATTTTTTGCAACAAGTATCATAGATAATATCTATTATACATTTTGGGCAAGTATAATAATAGGAATAATAAGTTTGATTTTAAGTATTATAAATGCTATAAATAAAGGAAATTTCAAAGTTTTATTTATATTAATAAGTATTGTTGAAATTTTATTTACGGTATTTGTATATCTTCTTCCAGAAGCGGGCATACCTGCTCTAATTAGATTATTTTAATTAATAATACTTTTAGTAAAAGTAAATAAAATAGAGAAATAGCTATACAAATGTAGTATAGCTACTTCTCTATATAAATAAAAATTAGATTATATTAATTTACCAATAATAAAATAGATATTAAACTCCCTAATCCAATAGTAGAAATCAAAGCAAGTATATTAACTATACTAGTAGTCTTATTTTTAAACACTTTTGAAAATAGATAAAATATTCCAATACCTATTACCCCACCTAAAGTATTACCTATAAGATCTGTTATATCAGTTGCTCCAATAGCTAAAATAAATTGTAAAACTTCAATTGATAAACTAATGAAAAAGGATACTGATATCTTTTTAAGAATAGACCAATTTTCTTTTAACATACATATGTAAATTCCAACAGGAATAAATACAATTATATTATTAATAATTTCACTAGTATCTATTTTTCCATTAACTATAGCCGAACCTAGAAATGGAATTAAATTAATACTCCTATCTTTGTAAAGTTCATCAAGTGAAAAGCTCATTTTGAATAAAAGAATCCATATTAATATGAAAAAATAGACTGCAAATAAAATCTTAGTTAAGTTACGCTGTTTTTTATCCACCATACGAAATAATCCTTTCATTTTAATTAATATTATATAAAAGTTGCAAACATTGACTACATTATACATAATATTTAATTATTTTAAAATTACAAAATAGACATATAAATTTATGATTTTTTATATTCCAGGTCTTTAACTAAGGATTATATCAATAATAACATTTATATATCTTTATATAATGCACTATCATTAATGAAGAATGACAAATATGAGCGTTTCATAAATAAAAAAGACAATCTGATTGAACTAAATAAGTATTTTATATATTGATGTTTATGGAAAGATGTAATAGTATAAGTTGATATGATATTTATAAGCAAATATAGTTAAGTTTAAGCCGATAAACTTGACGAAAATAGATTTAAATAATATCATGAAAAGATATTAAATAAATTTTAGATTGAAAATAAAAGTTTAATTAGATATATTTAAATAAAGAAAAAGTTATAAAATATAAAAGAAAAGGATTGATAAAAATGCCAACGATAAGTATGTTCTACGGAATAATAATAAGAATGTATTGTGCACCAAAAGAACACGCACCTTCACATTTTCATGCATACTACCAAGATTATAAAGCAGTAATTGATATAAAAACATGTGAAATAACAGAGGGTAGTTTACCTAAAAAGCAATTAAGGTTAGTTCTTGCTTGGGCAGAACTTCATCAGGATGAGCTATTAGCAAATTGGGAGTTAGCTATGAATAGTGAATTACCATTCAAAATAGAACCATTAAAGTAAGAGGTGAATATATGTATTTAGGCGTAAAAGAAGTTAAACCTATAGATAATTATAAATTAATATTAACTTTTGAAAATAATGAAGTTAAATTATTTGATATGACACCGTATTTAGACAAAGGAATCTTTAAGGAATTAAAGGATGAAAATTTATTTAAAGCAGTAAAGGTAAGTTTTGATTCCATAGAATGGCCAAATGAAGCCGATATTGATCCAGAAACATTATATGAAGATAGTATTTCATATTCAAATTAGAAGTGAGGAGTTGAGGTAAACTTATATCTCAGCTCTTTTTATTTTAAATAGATATTTAGAGCTTTAACCAAGGATTATATCAATGAATATACAAGTTTTGATATAATCTACATAGAAATATTTATAAATAGTAGTAAAGATTTTAAATATGTTTAATCTTTACAGTTCGTAATTTTATATATTATGAACCATTGTTGCAATATTTTTAGAAAATAAAAAGGGGATATATTATGAAAAAAATAATAACAATGATATCACTAGTAGTAATATCAACAATGTTTATTGTTGGTTGTTCAAGCTTAAAAAATTCAGACGACTTATATTTATCAAACTGTTCTGATAATATGACTGGAATGGGGAAAAAATACTTTATAAATAATCTAGAAGACGGGAATTACGAAATTGAATTTACTGCTAAAGAATATGAATATGGTGTTCTAAAAGAAGAGCATATATTATACAAATCAACTATCGAGCATATTGGGAACAATAGTACACTAAAAATTGGAGTTGCTGATGGGGAAGAATCAGATTCTAGCCTTAAAGTTATAATAAATGATTCAGAATATGGAACTTATACTTTAGAGTGTTTAAAGAATGGCTATGACATAGGTATGGCTATGTCAATCTTAGATGAAGATAAATACTTTAATTTAGATAGTGAAGTTGCCATAGCTGTATATAGTATTGGCGGAGAAAATAGGATTACTGAAGGTTTAAATATTGATGGAGAATTTGAGATAGGTAATAATAATCTAAATGATTTGGTAGTATACATGAAATTACATAAGACTAATTAACAGTAATTTTTATATTTATCTTATCACATAATTGTCTAACATAGCCTTAAAAATATATTCATTGAGCAGATGTTATATTTGTAGGATTCTGGGCTACTGGTAACTCTTGCCCAAAAGATGTGCAAAACTTTATCGAAAAACTTTCAAATAAAAAGATATTTATATTTGGAACAGTAGGATTTTCTGATACTAAAGAATACTTCGATGAAATCTTAAACAATGTAAAATCTCACGTTTCATCATGCAATACTATAATTGGAACATATATATGTCAAGGTAAAGTATCAGAAACTATGCAAAATAGGATAAAAGAAGTTTATCCTGAAAAATATGAATTAATGAAGGATAGTCTTGAAAAATCAGTAAATCATCCAAACCAAGATGATATTGAAGCATTAGTTGCTGAAGTTGAAAAAGTAGTTTTATAATTTATAACTTTAGTTATTACAAATAATTTATATAAAATCAAATAAACAACCATACCTTATAATTCAAGAATTGAAAATACAAAGGTATGGTTATTTTATTATAAAATTACAACAAAGTTAGCTAACATAGCCAGTAATTAAAAAATTTTTCCATTTTCATAACAGTTTTTGAAGTTGACTAACTATATATTCATAGGAGAAAACTTTATTTAAGCATATAATTAGTTAAGGATTTAATTACAGATTAAAATAAAATAGAAAAAAGTAAAAATAGTACTTATATTATTTGAATCAATATTATATTTAATTGGAGTATAGAGTAGATGAATAATCTTAATATATTAAGAATAAAAATGAGTAGGAGCAGATGTTTCTACTTTTTTTAAATGGGAAAAGTTTACGTAATCATGTTGCTACTATTTAAATATAGTTTAGTGACTAAATAAATATTATATAATGTATATAAGATAATGCTAATTTAGCATTGTCTAAAATAAAATTTGAGGTGGTAAATATGGGGAGATATGATTTTGATAGGGTAGTAGAAAGAGAAGGTACAAATTGCTTAAAGTATGATTTAAAGACTACTTTTATGCCACAAGCTCCAGAAGATGCATTACCATTATGGGTAGCAGATATGGACTTTGCATGCTGTAATAAGATAGTAAACAAGTTACATGAGAGAGTAGATAGAGAAATATATGGTTATACATCTCATAAAACAGATGATTATTATGATGCTGTGTGTGGTTGGTTTAGTAGACGTTTTGGTTGGGATATAAATCGAGATAGTTTATTTATAAGTCCTGGTGTAGTTCCTGCTTTAAGTTTTCTAATAAATATCTTAGTAGAAGAAGGAGAAGGGATAATAATACAAAAACCTGTATACTATCCATTTGAAGCTAAGATACAAAATAATAATAGAAAGGTAGTTAATAGTCCATTAAAGTACATAGATGGTAAGTATGAAATGGATTATGATGGATTTGAAGCTTTAGCAAGAGATAAAAATAATAAGCTATTTATATTATGTAGTCCACATAATCCTGTAGGTAGAGTATGGAAAGAAGAGGAATTAAGAAAGATAGTAGATATATGTAAAAAGCATGATTTATGGATAATATCTGATGAAATACACTGTGATATAATAAGGGCTAATCAAAAGCATACACCGTTAGAGGTAGCATGTGATTATTATAAAGATAGAATAATAACTTGTACTGCACCAAGTAAATCATTTAATTTAGCTGGTATGCAAATATCTAATATAATAATAAATAACGAAGAAATAAGAGCTAAATGGTTAGATCTTACAGACAGTAAATTTTCTATAGGATTACCAAATCCTTTTGCTTTAGAAGCTACAAAGACAGCTTACAATGAGTGTGAAGATTGGATAGATGAGGTCAATGAGTATATAGATGAAAATATAAGATATATTTCTGACTTTGTAAGTGAACATTTACCTAAAGTAAAAATGGTAATGCCTGAGGGAACATATTTAGTATGGTTAGATTTTAGAGAGTATGGCTTAGATTCTAAAGAGTTAGAAAATGTAATGCTACATGAAGCAGGTGTATTATTAGATGAAGGATATATCTTTGGTGAAGAGGGCGTAGGTTTTGAGAGAATTAATGTTGCATCACCTAGAAGTATAATAGAGGATTGCATGAATAGAATAAAGGTAGGATTTGAAGGTAAGTAATTATAGGCAATAAATAGGTGCGTTATAGAGAATATAATGCACTTATTTATACAAAAATTTAATAAGGTAATAGATATATTAAGCAGTAACAACAAGTTAAGTTAAATTAAGTTAAGTCGACAACCCCAAATAAAATTAAGGAGGAACTATTATGTCGAGCAATAAGAAAGAATTAAACTTGTTTAATATTATATCGTTAGGTGCAGGAGGTGCTATAGGATCTGGTATATTTGTAATGATGGGTACTGGGATAGATTTAACTGGTAAGTCCATATCTATAGCGCTAGTTGCTGGTTGTATTTTGATGTTACTTGCATACACATATAATTTTATGTTAGCATCTATGTTTAAATTAGATGGAGGTATGTATTCTCAACAAGCACTATTATGTCCACCATTATTAACTGGAGTATGTGCTGTAAATACTATTGTAGGTAATTTAGGAATGGCCATGTATGCAGTAGCTATAGTAGATTATGTAGGTGTAGTATTTCCAGATATAGTTCCATATACTAAAGTAATAGCGATTTTAATACAAACTGTATTATTTGCTGCTACTATAAGAGGTATTAAATTCCTAGCATCTATTCAAAGTATCATGGCTATTATATTATTTGTATCTATAGGTGTATTTATAGTATGTGGTTTACCTCAAGTAGATTTTGGAGTATATATGAATACAAGTGACCCAGATTTCTTCAGAGGTGGATTACCTGGATTTGTCGCTGCAGTATCTATTATGAGCTGGGCATGTCAAGGAACTACAATGTCCACTGTGTCTGTAGCTGCAGAGACTAAAGATGCTAAGAAAACGATACCAATAGGTATAATGATAAGTACTGTAATAGTATGTATAGTATATACATTAATGGGGGTAGTAGCATCTGGTGTATTACCTATTGGAACAGTAGCAGGTAAAAGTCTAGGATTAGTTGCTGAGAGTATATTCCCTAGAAGTGTATATGTTATATTCATACTAGGTGGAGCAGTGTTTGCAATATTTACAAGTCTTATAAGTAGTATAACAATGATAAAACATCCATTTTTAGCTACTGTAAGAGATGGTTGGATGCCTAAGGTATTTGGTAAACAGACTAAAGATGGTTATCCATATATAATAATGGGATTTATGTATCTAGTGGCAGTAGTTCCAATAATTTTAGGTACTGGATTAGATGTTTTAGTATCTTACGTAATGATACCATCTATGGTAGTATGTGGTTTATGTAATTTCTGGATGATAAAGGTTCCTAAACAATATCCTAAACGATGGAAAGAAAGTGTATTTCATATGCCATATCCTATATATGTAGGTATAATGTTAATCAGTGTTGTTTGCAATATATTTATATCTTATAACTTATTTGTTGGTCTTACTGGAAGCGATAGAATAATGGTGTCTATAATAACTTTAGGTATGTTTGCAATAAGTTATTTTAGACTAAAAGGAGGATATGTAAATTTAGATTCTGTTAATAAAATAAAAGAACAAGCACAAAGAGATGTATTAGCAGACTAAAAAACATATATATTTAAGAATAATACTATATAGATGATATAAAGCACGATATTACTATTTTATTAGTTTTATCGTGTTTTTATTTATTAAGAAATTAAAAAATGTTATAGTAAAAATAAGTATGCAATTGTTATATATTATGAATAAATTCAAATTTTTAAACTATACTTAAGGGGTGAATTATGGATATAAACGTAGATTTAGTCAAGGAATTAATTGCTCATCAATTCCCTGAGTTTTCTGATTTAGAAATAAAAATGGTGGAAAAATCGGGTCATGACAATAGAACTTTTCATCTAGGTGATAATATGTCAGTCAGATTACCAAGTGGTCCTTCTTATGCTTTACAAATAGAAAAAGAATTAACATGGCTTCCTATATTTAAAAATCATATTTCTTTAACTATTCCTTCGCCTATTGCTAAAGGTGAGCCTAGTTCTAAATATCCATTTAATTGGGCTATAAATAGTTGGATAGAAGGAGAAACTGTTAATTATGATAATGTATGTGATTTAAAAGAATTAGCAGTTGATTTAGCAAGATTTTTAAAAGAATTACAATCAATAGATGCTAGCTTAGGACCATTAGCTGGGGAACATAATTTCTATAGAGGGGGTTCGTTAGAAGTTTATGATTGTGAAACTAGAGATGCACTTAAAAAGTTAAAAGATGTATTTGATATAGATATTATAGAAAATATTTGGAATACTGCATTGAAATCTAAATATGAAGATAAACCAGTTTGGGTTCATGGTGATGTGGCTATAGGAAACCTACTTGTAAAGAATGGTAAACTATCTTCTGTTATAGATTTTGGAATACTTGGTACAGGTGATCCAGCTTGTGATTATGTCATGGCGTGGACATTTTTTGATAGTGAAAGTAGACAATTTTTTAAAGACGAATTAAATTGCGATGAAGAAACTTTAAATAGAGCAAAAGGTTGGGCTCTTTGGAAGGCTCTAATCACTTATGATATAAATGATAAGAATTCTACAAGTTCACAGTGGGCAAAGTATTGTATTGATGAACTTTTGAAAGATATTGTTTGAAATTAATTTAAGTAATTAAAAGAAATTTATAAATATATTAATAAAAAATTCTCGCAATACTTTATTCATTAAAATACCAATAACAATTAAAATAACTGCTAATAATGTTGATAAATAGCCTATTATACCGATAAAATCAAAGATAATTGAAGATATAAGTAATAGTGTTCCACAAGCTAAAATAATATATGAGATTAACTTCAATTAAATCACCCCCAAGATTTTAAGTTACAATTTAAAACAATTGAGAACTTCGATTATATAAATATCAATTTCATTATCTATAAATTCAACTAAAGACTTAGTTATAGTAAGATCTAATTTTGATTGTAATTTTGGTGTTGTGTAGTAAAGATGTATCGTTTTGATACACCTTTTTTATTTTTATTTAGTTCGAAATTTATTAAGATTATTACTTAATACTAAATATTGCAAATTCAGCTGGACCAGCAAATTGGAAACCTGAAACTTTAATTCCAATAAGTCCAATAGTTGCTATTACAGCTAATGATATTACTATTTTTTTACCTTTTGATTTCATCCCTTAATCAACCTTGTTTATAAATAAAATTCACAATCTATAACAATTGCGTACTTATTTTTATTATAGCATTCTCTCAACCTATTTATTACCATTTACATAATTTGTGCTACTATTAATTTAGATTATAAAGTCTTTTATTTATATTTTATATTTTATTACTTTTTCTTTCATTAAATAATTATATAAATTTTGAATATATTCAAATTCCTCATCCGTTAAAGCAGTTTTCAAAAATCTCTGATCATTTCATTTAGAAGCTAATGAGAATATAATTCTTTACAAATAAACATAAAAAATATTAATATGTTATAATTTTATTTAAACTAATAAATTATTAAGGATTAAACTAAAAAATAGTTAGGGAGATATAATTATGATTTTATATTTTAGCGGTACTGGTAATAGCCGATATGTAGCTCGCAAAATTGCACAAGAATTAAATGATGAACTGATATCACTAAATCAACTTATAAAAGAAGAAAAAACAGATGAATTAACATCAACAGATAAGCCATTCATATTTGTATGTCCTACTTATGCATGGAGATTACCAATAGTAGTTACAGATTTTATAAAAAAGACAAAATTTTCAGGAAGTAATAAAGTCTACTTTATAATGACTTGTGGAGAAGATACAGGAAAATCTATAAACTATATTCAAAAGCTTTGTAAATATAAAAACTGGCAACTAAAAGGCATGGCAGAAATTAAAATGCCAGAGAATTATATAGCTTTATTTCCTGTACCAGATAAAGAAACTTCAAAACAAATTATTAAAGAAGCAGATAAACAAATAGATAAAATCATTTCTGATATAAATGCTGAAAATGAATTTGAAACTATTACCCCTAGTGGATTAGGTGGCACAATTAAAAGTGGTATAACAAATGTAGCCTTTTATAAGATGTTTGTTAATGCCAAGGGATTTCATTATACTGATAAATGCATTGGCTGCGGAAAATGCGTAGAGCTATGTCCTCTAAATAATATTAATTTAAAAGATAAAAAGCCTGTTTGGAAAAATAATTGTACTCATTGTATGGCATGTATTTGTGGTTGCCCTACTGAGGCTATTGAATATAAAAATAAGACTCAAAATAAAGAAAGGTATTATTTAAAATAATACCTTTCTTAGGATTTATTCACCTTTTCTTAAATCATTCTCACCAATATGTTCTATTCCAACAAATATAAGATTTATTAGATCTTTTAATGATTTCCATTGTGATTTTTTTGAATCAAGATAATAATAGTTTTTTGTTCCCTCTCTACGCATATTAACAATTTCTGCTTCTTTCAATATTTTAAGATGATGAGATACAGCAGGACGAGAAAGATGTGTTTTTTCTGTAATTTCTCCTACTCGTATACCATTAAAATCACTCTCTAGGAGCGTAATTAAAATTAATTGTCTAGTTTCATCACCAATAGCAGAAATAGCCTTACGACAATCTTTAAATTTAGATGCTATTTCTACTATCCTTTCTTGACATTCTTTTTCCATAAAATCCTCCATATCTTATAAATATCTAACATTTGCTGCCTCTTTTTGTGCAGTACGTCTATATTTAACATCTGGATATCCAATTACTAAAGTAGTAACAACATGATCTCTCTGCTTTAAATTTAAAAGCTTTTTTAATCTTAGAGAATTATTTGCTACATCTGAAAAGTATCCACTAAATAAAACACCTAGACCGTAAGATTCTGCCATTAACGCCATATTTGATGCTGCAAGTGAGCCACTAATCTTATCTTTTGTAACTATCATTATTGAAATAGGAGCATGCTTGAAGAAAAAGTTATCATCAATCGTAACTTCCTTTGAATGTTTAACGGCAATATCTGCAATAGGTTTTATTCTTCTAAAAAATTTAACTGCTTCCTTTTCATACACTTCTTTTTTATTGTCTAAAACAATATATGATACATCTTGTGAATTTTTAGCACTAGGTGTATATCTACCTGCTTCAATAATTTGCTTTATAATTTCTAAAGGAACATCTTTATCTTTAAATTTACGTATACTTCTTCTAGATTTAATTGCCATTAATAATTCATCTGAATCTAGTTTTTGATTATTTGTAATTTCTATTGGAGGTTCATCAAAACCAGTCATTGTGATAGCTTTCTTTGGACATATCGAGGTGCAGTGTCCACACATTAAACAGTCTTGATTTTTAATTACTGATTTTTAATGCAGCAGTATCAGGAGAATATTATATATCTATAAAAACAAATAAATATATTTAATTTATGTTCTTAATTTTAATACAATGCTAAATGAATTGTACTTTGCAAATAAAATAATTTGGGATTATAATAAATTTATAATAGTATTGAAGATTAAATATAATATGGGGGGAGTATTATGAAAAATAAAGTTGATAAGGGGTTTGAATTAATTTATTGGAATTTAAGTTATAGAAGAAAGTTTATAAGAACTTTATGGCAGACTCCATTAGTTTTTTTAGCAATTGGGCTTTTAATTTTCGTAGGGAAAAACTTATTTTTTAATAGAATAGCGCCTATATTATTAGTTATAATTTACATATGGCAATTAATTTATAATTATATCAAATGGAAAAAAGATGAAGAAGTTTAGTATTTTGCCAGCAGAAAATAAATTTTATTTTATAAATACAAACTAAGAAAGGGTTTGAAAGAGGAAATACATGTGCAAAGGTTGGTTTACCTGAAACACATAAGGGATGTAAGATGGTAAAAATGTTTAAGACTGGACATGCACAGACAGATAGAGTATTACATGACCGTGTTAGAGGCTGGATGCCAGTAGTAGGTTATCCAGAACTTATGATACACTTTACTGTGATGATACCAGAAAATGAAGAAGAAAAGAGATAAGAGGAATAGGAATTATTTTATGGATGTTTTTACGGTTATTCACATAAACTATGGTATTCTTAATTAGATTATAAAAAAGAAATCTTTAAAAATCTAATATCATTTCCTTTAATTATTCAAATTCTCTTGTAGATGCCTTAAAAATGTCTCAGATGCACGAGAAAATACTTGATATTTTTTCCAGATTATATTTAAACTTGCTTCAAGTGGTGGATATAATGGTCTAAAGCAAAGGTTACTATCACCTGTTGTATTAATTAGCTTATCAAGACAAAGTGCATAGCCCATACCTTCATCTACTAGTAAGGATGCATTGTACACTAGGTTATACGTAGCTACAATATTTAATTCACTTAAATCTTTTCCAAACCATTTTGATATTTCTGACTCAACAAGTCTTTGACTTGATGTAATAATAGGAATATTAAGTAAATCTGATGGTTCAATAAAATCTTTTGATGCAAGGGGACTTTCCTTTTTCATTAATAAGCCCCAAGTATCTTTTTGAGGAATACGAATAAAGTCATACTTACTTAAATCAAAGGGCTCAATTACTATTCCAAAATCTATTAAACCTTTATCCAACTTATCCGTAACATCATCACCATTTCCGCTAAATAAGTGATAGCGTATATTAGGATACTTCTTTTGTAAACTATGAGCACATTTTGCAATTATCCTAATAGCATCAGTTTCACCACCACCTATATATATATCACCACTAATTATTTCATTTGATGTATTAAACTCAGACTGTGTTTTATCTATTAAATCTATAATTTCTTGAGCTCGTATACGGAGAAATTTTCCTTCTTCTGTAAGTGTAATTTTTCGATTTCCACGAATAAACAGACTCTTGCCAAGTTCTTCTTCCATATTCATTAACTGGCGTGATAATGTTGGTTGAGATATATTTAATAAACTTGCTGCTTTAGATATACTTTCAGCTTTAGCCACAGCAAGAAAATATCGTAAAACTCTAATTTCCATTTTAAAACCTCCTTTGTATATGATTATATTATATATTAATATGCCTTTTAAGCATAGGAAAGTATTCGATATAAGTATTTGTTATGATAAAAAATTAAGATTATAATAAAGTCAATAAAACTTTATAAGCATAAATATAGGGGGGAATGAATGATATGGAAATAAATCTTAAAACTTTTTTAGAGCATGTTAATAGTAAATTACCTGTTGAGGCAAATTCAGAGATTCATGCTTATATGTCAAAACTTAGCCAAGAAGCTATGCAAATTACATGTGAATTAAATGCATCTTATCATACGCCAGAAGAAATAATAAAGATATTTTCAAAATTAATAGGAAAGCCAGTAGATGATACTTTTAGAATGTTTCCACCGTTTTATACTGATTGTGGTAAAAATATTACTGTTGGAAAGAATGTATTTATAAATTCTGGTTGTCGTTTTCAAGATCAAGGAGGAATTACTATTGGAGATGGATCATTAATAGGACATAATGTAGTTCTTTGTACTTTAAATCATGATTTTGAACCTACGAAGCGTGGTACAACTATTCCATCACCAATTATAATTGGGAAAAATGTTTGGATTGGTGCAAATGTAACTGTGGTACCAGGAATTACAATTGGTGATAATGCAATTATTGCTGCTGGAGCAGTAGTTACTAAGGATGTACCAGCAAATACTTTAGTAGGAGGAGTTCCAGCTAAGATTTTAAAAAATATAGAGTAAAAATAAAAAAACTATTGCGTTGGAGTTAACTCTAAGTAGTATACTTTACAATAATACAGGAAAAATGTGTAAAAAAGCACCTAGGAGGTAAAAATATGTCATTAAATGTATTACATAAAATCAATGAGCCCAAAGATTTAAAAACTTTATCAATAGAAGAATTAAATTTATTATCAGGAGAAATAAGGGATGTACTAATAAAAAAAGTAAGTACAACAGGAGGACACTTTGGACCAAACTTAGGTATGGTAGAAGCTACAATAGCACTTCATTATGTGTTTAATTCACCAGTAGATAAGTTTGTATATGATGTATCTCACCAATCATACACTCACAAAATACTAACTGGAAGAAAAGAATCTTTTATAAATCCTGAAAAGTTTGGTACTGTTACAGGATATACTGAACCAAAAGAAAGTGAGCATGACTTTTTCACAGTAGGTCATACATCAACTTCAATAAGCTTAGCTTGTGGTTTAGCAAAAGGAAGAGATGTAGTAGGTGGAAATGAAAATATAGTAGCTATAATAGGGGATGGTTCTCTAAGTGGAGGAGAAGCTTACGAAGGACTAAATAATGCAGCAGCATCAGGAAAGAATATAATAATATTAGTCAATGATAATGATATGTCTATAGCAGAAAATCATGGTGGGCTTTACAAAAATTTAGCTTTACTTCGTGAAACTGAAGGAAAAGCAGAACTAAACTTATTTAAAGCATTAGGATTTGAGTATCACTTTGTTAAAGATGGAAATAACCTTGAGTCATTAATAGAAACTTTTAGAAAAGTTAAGGATAAAAAACATCCAGTTGTAATTCATATGCATACTGTAAAAGGTAAGGGATATGAAGATGCAGAAGTAAATAAAGAAGCATTTCACTGGGTTATGCCATTTGATTTAGAAACTAAAGCACCATTATTTACTGGTGAATATGAAAAATCTTATGGAGATATAACTGATGAGTTTTTATTAGATAAAGCACGTAAGGATAAAACTATAGTTGGTATAACAGCAGCTACACCAGAGATAGTTTCTTTAAGTGGAATAAGAAGAGAGTTAAAAGATCAATATGTAGATGTTGGTATAGCAGAAGAACATGCAATAGCATTAGCTTCAGGAATAGCTAAAAGAGGTGGAAAGCCAGTAGCATCATTCTTAAGTACATTTATACAAAGAACATATGACCAATTATCTCAAGACCTTGCAATAAATGATAACCCAGCAACAATATTAGTTCATTGGGGAGGAATAAGTGATTCAGATGTAACTCACTCAGGATTATTTGATATACCTTTAATATCAAATATACCAAACATAGTGTACTTAGCTCCAACAACTAAAGAAGAACATTTAGCTATGATGGATTGGGCTATAGGCCAAGATAAGCATCCAGTAGCTATACGTGTTCCTAATTCAGCAGTTGTATCTACTGGAGTTGAAGTTGAGCCTAACTTTGATGAATTAAATAAATATGTTACAGTTGAAGAAGGAAATGAAGTAGCTATAATAGGGCTTGGATCATTCTTTAGCTTAGGTAAGAGAGTAAAAGATAAGTTAAAAGAAGTTGGAATAAATGCTACATTAATAAATCCAAGATTTATAACTGGATTAGATGAAGAATTATTAAATAAATTAGAAGAAAATCATAAGCTAGTAATAACGCTAGAAGATGGAATACTTGATGGTGGATTTGGTGAAAAGATATCTAGATTCTATGGAAATAAATCTATGAGAGTATTAAACTTTGGTGCTACTAAAGAGTTTACAGATAGTGTACCATTAGAAGTTTTATATGAACGTTATCATTTAACTGAAGAATTAATAATAGAAGATATACAAAATGTACTTGAAGATTTAAAGACTTTAGTTTAGTACCAAGTATAATAGTATTAGTTAAACTATATTAGTAATAAAAAAAAGAGCAACGAGAATGTCTATAGATTTGTGTAAATAAGATTTTTTATAATTTATATTACTGGAAATTTCAAATTCCAGTAATATTTTTTTATTTTTGAGAAATACTAATACTGGAATTCTTTACACAATTATTATGTGTTTAATTTAGTTATTTATACACTAAATTTTCCATAATTTTAAAAAAATTTATATTGTGTAAGAGTTAGGTATCCTTTCTCCAAACATAATTGTAAGCTGTCCTAAAGTAGACGCCCAATTTTGGTTTGGAGAGGTCCATTTCTCCATAATTTTCATGGTAGATAAATATAGTGATTTTCTTAGTGACTCATCTGTTGGAAATACAGTTCTTACCTTAGTATATTTTCTTAACTGTCTATTAAATCCCTCAAGAGCATTTGTAGTATAAATAATTCTTCTAATTTCATGTGGATATTCAAAATACGTATTCAGATTACTCCAGTTATTGTACCATGAATCTATTACAACAGAATATTTTGAATACCATTTCTCCTTAAGAATATCTAAATTTTTAAGTGCTGTTTCTTCGTTAAATGCCCTATAAACACTTTTTAAATCTTTCATAAACTCTCTCTGATCTTTTGATGCTATATATTTAAGAGAGTTTCTAATTTGATGAACTATACAAGTTTGAATACTTACATCTGGATATACAGTTTTAATTGCTTCAGGTAGACCTTTTAAACCATCCATACATGCAATTAAAATATCATCTACGCCTCTATTTTTCAAATCATTACAAACTGATAGCCAAAATTTTGCGCCTTCTGATTCACCAATCCAAATACCTAATATATCTTTTTTTCCTTTCATATCTAAAGCCATACATATATATGCTGCCTTTGAAACTATTTTATTATCATCTCTTACTTTAAAATGCATAGCATCCATATATACGATTGGGTATATTTCATCAAGTTCTCTGCTTTGCCATTCGGCGGCAGCCTCTACAACCTTATCTGTTATCTTAGATATCATTGCAGGAGACACATCAATGCCATATAGTTCTTCCATTTCAGATTGGATATCTCTTACACTCATACCACAGGCATAAAGACCTATTATTTTTTTATCTAGTTCATTACATACAGTTTCATACTTTTTAACAACCTTCGGTTCAAATTGTGCTTTTCTATCTCTTGGTATATCTAGGCCAACTTCACCAAAACTACGTTCAATAGTCTTAGAACTATATCCATTCCTATAGTTTGGATTAGCTTCATTACTTCTTTCATGCCTTTCTCTTCCCAGATGTTCTTCCATTTCTGCTTCTAGCAATTGTTGGATAATATCTTTGAACAGCTTTTGCATTAATCCATTTTTACCAACTACATCTTCCATGGTTTTACATTTTCTTACTTCAGCTTGGTAGTCTAAATCTGGAATAATTATTTCTCTTTGATCTTTCATTTCTTTACCTCCAAAAGTTTAATATGAATATTATTCCAAACTTACCAATTTTACATTCAAAAAAGACTGTAGGTAAGTTTGTATTTACACAAAACTACCTACAGTCCCGAAAAATGAATATAAGTATACTTTGAGAGAAATACAAAGTGAATTTCTACCTGATCTAGATGAAAATAGACAAAAGAAAAAGGGAAGACCTAAAAAAGTAGTTTATATTCATAGGGAACGTTCCTTGTATCAAGGAAGAATATTAGATTTAGTAAAGCTATGTGAGTTAAGAAACTATGATATAAAAGGTCAAAGAGAAATAATATTATTCTTGTATAGATATTATTTATGTTACTTCTATGAAGATGAACAAAAAGCCTTAGAAGACGTTTTAGAACTTAATAAGGAGTTTATACAACCATTAAGTGAGAAAGAGCTTATAAGGGCAACAAATAGTGCAGAGAAGGTATTTAAATCAAAGGACAAGCAGTATAAATACAAAAATGAAACTCTTATAGAACTTTTAGAAATATCAGAGTATGAACAAACTCACATGAAGATTATTATTGGTAAAGAAGAGTACAAGCGAAGGGATAGAGAGTATCAAAGAAATAAGTATTTAGAAAAATTAAAATCATCTGGAAGGATTTCTGAAAAAGAAAAAATATCACAGAGAAGACAAAAAATAAAAGCCCTTTTGGCCGAAGGACTTTTACAAAAAGATATATGCAGAGTTTTAAATATATCTAAACGAAATTGTATTCGTGATATTAAATTTTTGAAAGAGCAAGGTTTAATATAACCTTGTTCTTTTAGTATTATAAGATAAAAATGAATAAAATTCAATCAATATTGAGGTGCCAAATTTTCTCGGCTTGTATTATAGGGTACGTAGTACCTGTTACTAGAAAGGGTGTTTTTATGGATGAAAAAAAGTTATGGCAAAAGATAAGTGGCAGCATTACTTTTTATTTAAAAGATTATGATAGAAGTAGAAGTAATGAAGAACTTTTAGAGGATTATTTAGATTATGTTTTACCAGATGATATAGAAGATGATGGTGTACGTAGGTATTTAGATAAGCAAACATTTAAGTATGTAGAAGTAAATAAAGAGTTAGAAGAAAAAGCAATAAATGCATTTATAGAAAGATTAAACAAGAGAAGATCTAAGGAAGAACCAATAGAAAAAGTTGAAGAAAAAAGAGTTTATAAAAACAATGTATTTAGTTTTGATGAGTACAAAAATAGGAAATAAATTTATATTAAAATAATAAAAAAAATTATAGAATTTATAAAAATAAAAATCAGTTTTGCATTAAAAAATATCTTGATGTAAGACTGATTTTTTTATTTATAACAAATAAAAAATATATAGAAACAACTGACGTTTTATTTTAGCTTGAAGTGATTTTTCTTCAATGGAAAATAAATAAGGAGGGCGTTAGCAACAAGCCACTTTAGTGGTGCGTTAGTAAATAAAATTCATTGTTAAAAATTTATTTATTATGAAAATCTAACTAAAAAGAATGTGATAAAAAGTGTGATTTAGTGTGACAACTTTGGGACATGAGTGTGATAAAAGGTGTGATAATCGTATTTTTTTTGTGCCTAAGTTAATTTATTAACTTTTAGAGTATTGCTAGGCTTTGCCTAGTTGACCTTTGAAAAAGGGCACAAAAACTCCTTATGCTCTTTTTTAAAAAAACAAGTTTTTTAAATTTAGTAAGTTTTTCGCTCACTCAAAACTTATTTTTAAAATAAATTTTCATAAAAAATAATTCAAAATAAATGCAAAAGTATTTTATTTTTTAGAGGAAATTTAATCTCTTTAATAAAAATAAATACAAAAGTATTTATTGTATTAGGGGGATATTTTTTATGGAAAAAGAAGAATTTAATAAATTAAAAATAAAGGATCAAGTTGAATATATAAATCAAAAATTAGATAAAAAAAGTTTAACGGAAATATGTAAAGACATAAATATATCTAGGGCTACAATAAGAAAAAGATTTTTAAAACAAGGATATGAATTTAATAAAATTCAGAATAAATATATATGTTCTTTAGAATTAAATAATAAGGAAGAGGAAGAAAATAAATGCAATAATAATACAAAAGCATTAGAAGAAAAAATACAAATCTTAGAATCGAAAATAGAGGCTATAGAGAATAAATTAAATAATTATAATTCGAGAAATATAAAAAAGTTTGAAGGAAAAACAGTATCAAGATGTTATAGACTTTATGAAGAAGTTCAAAAAGAATTTAGTAAATTCTGCAAAGAAAATTCAAATTATAAAGTACAAGATATATTATCTATGGCATTATATGAGTATATGAAAAATAATAAACATGATAACTGATTTTGGGGAGGAGAATACAAAATGGAATGTTTAAGATGTAAAGAAGAATTAATTTTTTTGAAAGAGTATAGATTTGATTCACAAGATGAAAATAGGGGGTTGTTTAAAGCTATTTTTGATGTAGAGGAACATTTAATTTTTAAGATTTATGTATGTCCGAAGTGTAAGCATACAGAATTTATATACTCTGGATCATCTACTTGGCTTGATATGTAAAACTGATAATTTGTATGTTGTAAGATAGGATTATACTTTATAAAATTTATTAAATGTTGTAATAAAAAAATAAAGTAAAATACATAATAAATACAAATAATACAGATAAAAATAAAGTAAAAGTATAAAGTAAATTAATTTATATCGAATTTACAAAAATTAAAAAAATAAAGTTTAACAAAAAATAAAAAATTAAAAAAAGAGTGAATGTAGAGGAATATAGTAATTCCAATATGTTCACTCTTTTTTAATACAACTAATCCCTAAACCTAAATTTTAAGACTTGTTAGAATTCGATAATTATATTTTTGAATTTATATATTAATTATTTAGTTATGATTTATTTGAAGTATTAAAATTATGTAAATGAACAATTATTACTAGGAGGAGATTCTTTAAATTCAAGACCCATGTCTTTAAATAATATTTATAAAAATTCAAAAAATGATTTTCATAGTAAATTTGGTCATATTAATGAATTTCAATTAATTGCAAAAACTAAAAGAATTGAAATTAAGTAAAGGTAGAGTATCTCAAGTTATAAAAGAACTAAAAAAATTCAATATTAACTTTATAACATATAATTTGAGTTTTTTATAAATAAAAAAGTATTTTTGGAGGAGAAATGATTATAAATGTCTAAATATATTTATATGTTATATCTTCATAAAAAAGAGGTGGTTTTTATGGATGACACTAGTACTATATATTTGAACCTAATTCCATATAAGTTAATAATTATTATGTTTGTTGTTATTATTATTTTAGGAATCTTTTTATTTACTTTTAAAAAAAATAAAAAGATATAATACATGGTATTAAGTTTTTAATTACAAGGGGGATAACTATGAATAAAAAATTCAGAGGTTTAGTTTTATCAGGGGTCTTAAGCATTTCTATGATTGCACCTTTAGGAATTACTTCTGATGCAGCAAGTAGTGAAGTAGATGTTGGAGAAAGTTTAACTAATGATATGGAAATAAGGGACGCTAATGGGAAGCTATTAAAATTAGATGAGCTTATAGTTGAATCTGAAGTTGTAGATGTAGAAATAGAAAATAGTGATGTTTTAGTAGAAGAAGGATTATTAAGTGCAAATTACAAATCAGAGATGATAAGAGATTTGAATACGAGATTGCAGAAAGATATTACTGTATGGTTTGACTATCCTACAACTATCACTCATAATTTCATAATAAGAAATCCTTATGATGGTAATAAAAAAATAGTTTCATTAACATCAAAAGGAACATTTGCAGCTAATGCTTCAAAAAAATTAAAATCTTCAATCGCAATTTCCAATAAAGTTAATTACAATGGATATATTACAACGCTTGGAGCAGCATCTCAGGGATCGTATGTTGGAAAAGGCGGCACAAGTAAAGCAACTAGAAAGCTTTCAGCGACAAAAGTTGGATATGCTTCAAACTCTCATACCTTTTCTTACGGTGCAAAGTATACAAAATATGTACCAAGTTATAGTACTCAAGTAGGTTTTGGTATAAATGCTACTG
Organism: Romboutsia sp. CE17; assembly: GCF_012317385.1. Lineage (GTDB taxonomy): Bacteria > Bacillota > Clostridia > Peptostreptococcales > Peptostreptococcaceae > Romboutsia_E. The sequence goes on along the minus strand of NZ_CP051144.1, from coordinate 1,351,974 downwards.
TAACATATAGCTAAAAGATGGGAAAGCACTTATGAGATTATGAACTGCACCCTTTATGTGGAGAATGTATATAGATTTGTGTAAATATGATTATTAAATCGTATGTTTTTGTGGTCATTTTTGAAAAAACTAGTCCTTAAAAATTTATTTATAGAAGTAGAGTGATGATTTTACTTAACCGTTATTTTCACTAAATCATCACTCTATCTATTATATCGTTCTATACAGTTTTCTATATTTTATGACCCATATATTATTCTACTATTATATTTTCAACACCATCTAAGTTGAAATCTATTCGATACTCCCCTATAATAGTTTCTCCATCTGTATGATAAAGAGGTATCATTCTATATTGCTTTGATGATTTAGCTCTTACTAATTGCCTCATAATAGCATCTTTTGGTGATTCTGGAATTTCACCATATAAGTCATCTATACTTATATATCCTTCTATGTCATTTTCACCTACAGCTGGAATCATATTCTTAGTTTTATATAAATGGTCTCTCTCATTTAACTCTTCCTCAGATAAAGTGATTTCTAAACTTCTTAGACTTAGCTTAGGTGACGGTATTGATGAAAATGGAACATATTTACCGTTTGACCTAGTGTATAAATGGTTTGTAGATTTTGTGTAGAAAGTTCCGGAACTTGCCTTATATGATGGAGTTAGTCTTGTGAACCCTGCTGAAGTAGATGGTTCGTAATACCAGTCAGAAGTTCTTACTACTTTACCAGAAGAGTTGTATAGGTTTACATGAGTCCCCATAGTACCTCCAGGTAAATTTCCTGAACGAGATCTTATAAAATTACTCCCCCATACTGAACCTGAATTAGAAGTAGTCGATGATTGATTTTTATAACTTCTACCATCGTGAGTTTTATAATTCCATTCACTAGTGACTGATGCTCTCGATAACGATGATTTAGTTAAAACTGTATCTTTACTATTTTCTACACTAACTGATTCATTAGCGTATACATTACTTGAAAATAATATAAATGTCGTTAAAGCTAATGATAATTTTTTATTTATTCCTTTTTTCATAATAATTCTCCCCTTTATATTTTAATATGAGACACTATATTTAAATGATTTTACTAATTAACAAAATTATTTAAATATAAGTTAATTTACCATATATTTACCTATTATAGTTTTACCATCATTAGTATAAACTGGTATAAATCTTGGTCCCTGTTCTTCCTTTTTTTTCGTATATTCAATAGCCTCTTCAGGTGTTGAAGGTGTTTCTAAATCATTATATAAATCTGATTTTTTTACATATCCCTCAACATTATCTTCTCCTACAACGGCAATTAGATCTGGCTCTTCAAATTCACCATTTCCATGATCTATATGAGTTCCATATGTTTGTCCATCATCATTTTTCAAAAAATACCCTCTTAATGAATCTAATGTCTCATGTACATTATTATTATTACTTGATGCGAATATAAAAGTACCTAATCCACATCCCAATAATATAGTTAATACAAACAAAGTCTTCACAAATGTTTTTAATTTCAAATAAAACACCTCCTTTATATATTTTTATAATAAAAGATTAAATATATATTTTCAATAAAATTTACCACATAACATGCTTTATTAAGAAATAATTCGATATATGTACTACTTTAGTGTTTGTAATTTTTTTCGTGGATTAATTGTAAATAAGAAAACAAAAAAGATATTAACTTGATAAATAACGTATTGAAAGAGTAATTAAAGTTACACAATTCAATTTTATTATAGTATTTACTTACAGTGGACTTAATTAACTATAACTTTTCTACTATTTCAAATTATTTGTATACCTTCTTTATATAATTATTTAACTATTTTTATTTTATCTTGTTTAAGGAAGAAAAGAGAAATAAATACAAAATATGATATAATATTGATATTATCTACAAGTAAGGGGGTGAGATAATGAGGAATACATTAATAAAAGTAGATGATATTGATGAGAGTATTGAATATATAGATACAATTCATGGAGATAGTAAAGGGTGGATAACAAAGGCTGAAATAAATAAAAATAAAGAATTTAGCCAGTGGCATTATCTTGTAGGAGATTTGCTGAAACAAGATTTTGATAAAGAGAATATTTATATTTCTATGAGTACGTTTTATAAGCCAATGAGACGGATTGAAACGATAAAAGAAATAGGAAGTCTATTCATAGACCTTGATACATATAATACTAAATTCACTAAAACTCAAATACTTATGAATTTGGAAGAAAATTATTTTAATAGATCAATTCCAATACCAAATTTAATAATTGATAGTGGAAGAGGATTAACTTTGGTTTGGAGTATTGAGAAAGTACCATATAAGGCTCTGTCGTTATGGAAAGCAGTTCAAGAGTATTTATATAGTCAATTAAAAGAATTTGGAGCAGACAGAAAAGCACTAGATGTAACAAGAATTCTAAGAGTACCAGGAAGTATAAATTCAAAGAGTGGAACAAGAGTTACTATACTAGAAAAATAGAGAATGTCTATAGATTTGTGTAAATAAGATTTTTTATAATTTATATTACTGGAAATTTCAAATTCCAGTAATATTTTTTTATTTTTGAGAAATACTAATACTGGAATTCTTTACACAATTATTATGTGTTTAATTTAGTTATTTATACACTAAATTTTCCATAATTTTAAAAAAAATTTATATTGTGTAAGAGTTAGGTATCCTTTCTCCAAACATAATTGTAAGCTGTCCTAAAGTAGACGCCCAATTTTGGTTTGGAGAGGTCCATTTCTCCATAATTTTCATGGTAGATAAATATAGTGATTTTCTTAGTGACTCATCTGTTGGAAATACAGTTCTTACCTTAGTATATTTTCTTAACTGTCTATTAAATCCCTCAAGAGCATTTGTAGTATAAATAATTCTTCTAATTTCATGTGGATATTCAAAATACGTATTCAGATTACTCCAGTTATTGTACCATGAATCTATTACAACAGAATATTTTGAATACCATTTCTCCTTAAGAATATCTAAATTTTTAAGTGCTGTTTCTTCGTTAAATGCCCTATAAACACTTTTTAAATCTTTCATAAACTCTCTCTGATCTTTTGATGCTATATATTTAAGAGAGTTTCTAATTTGATGAACTATACAAGTTTGAATACTTACATCTGGATATACAGTTTTAATTGCTTCAGGTAGACCTTTTAAACCATCCATACATGCAATTAAAATATCATCTACGCCTCTATTTTTCAAATCATTACAAACTGATAGCCAAAATTTTGCGCCTTCTGATTCACCAATCCAAATACCTAATATATCTTTTTTTCCTTTCATATCTAAAGCCATACATATATATGCTGCCTTTGAAACTATTTTATTATCATCTCTTACTTTAAAATGCATAGCATCCATATATACGATTGGGTATATTTCATCAAGTTCTCTGCTTTGCCATTCGGCGGCAGCCTCTACAACCTTATCTGTTATCTTAGATATCATTGCAGGAGACACATCAATGCCATATAGTTCTTCCATTTCAGATTGGATATCTCTTACACTCATACCACAGGCATAAAGACCTATTATTTTTTTATCTAGTTCATTACATACAGTTTCATACTTTTTAACAACCTTCGGTTCAAATTGTGCTTTTCTATCTCTTGGTATATCTAGGCCAACTTCACCAAAACTACTTTCAATAGTCTTAGAACTATATCCATTCCTATAGTTTGGATTAGCTTCATTACTTCTTTCATGCCTTTCTCTTCCCAGATGTTCTTCCATTTCTGCTTCTAGCAATTGTTGGATAATATCTTTGAACAGCTTTTGCATTAATCCATTTTTACCAACTACATCTTCCATGGTTTTACATTTTCTTACTTCAGCTTGGTAGTCTAAATCTGGAATAATTATTTCTCTTTGATCTTTCATTTCTTTACCTCCAAAAGTTTAATATGAATATTATTCCAAACTTACCAATTTTACATTCAAAAAAGACTGTAGGTAAGTTTGTATTTACACAAAACTACCTACAGTCCCAAAAAACTATTTAGCTTCTTTTTTATTACATCTGCATCATTTAAAATATCTATTAAATTGTATAATAGTCAGCAAAATTAGATTCTTTTAAATTATTAAATTCATAGAAGTTATTATGCTTTTGTAAATTTGCAATCTTAAGTTTTACTAATTCTACTGAAACATATTCTTCTCTTGCTATATCAAATATAGTCTTATCAGGATATTTTTCTAAAATATCATCATCTAATAAAAACTCTGCTGCAAATATTTGAGCTTCATTTTCATATTTTGTTAATGAAAGAGGGTTAGTTCTTTTTAGCTCAAATGTATCTATATCTGGATGAAGTATTGAATGTCCAAGTTCGTGTGCATAGGTCATTCTTGATTCATAATCACATAGCTTTGTATTTATATAAATAAATTGAGCTCCAAAAAGCTTTTCATATGCACCTTTTGAAACACAGTTTTTATCTAAATAGCATACAACGATGTTTCTATGATGTATAACATCAAGCGGTGTTTCATTTTTATAGAGTATTTTTAATTTCCTAACCATTTCCTTTATTCTTGCACCTCTACACAATATAAATCTCCCCTTTTATAATGTATATTTATCTATTATTTATTATTTTTGTTTCTATTTTTCTTTTGCTCTTCTAAAGCTAAAAGCATCCCCATTCTCATTGCTTTTAGCATGCTATCTATAGCTTCTTTTGAAGCTGGTTCTCCATCAAACATTATATTACCAGATTCAAATCTTTGTTTAATTAATTCGTATATTTCTTCAAACTCTTCATCTGATTTATCAGCTAATCTATTATTTTGAACTTCCATATCATCAGTAAGTCCTAATAAATAATCAGTGGAAACATTTAAAGCCTCAGCAAGTTGCGTAATAGCAGCGGCTTTTGGTTCTCTTATATCATTTTCATATCTAGATAAACTTCCTTCTGTAATGTTGGCTCTTAAGGCTAGTTCTTTTTGATTAATATTCATATGACGTCTAGCTTTAGAGATTCTGTATCCTATCGTTTCCAATAAAAACCACTCCTTTAACTGCATTAGATTTGATTAAGATTTATTAAAAATAAAAAATTATAGTGTTTAAAAGGTACTTTTTATATAAAAATAAAAAAAATTTTTTTATTTAAATTGGTAACTTAATAGTAACATAATGTTACCATAAAGGAAATAAAATTGTATCAAACGGTAATAAAATTGTAAAAATATTGTTTATATTGAAAATAATTGTAAAAAGGGTAATTGACATTAGTAAAAAATAGTAATATTATGTAATTGTAAAAACGGTAATAAAATAAAGAAAAAAAAACAAAATAAGCATTAGGGGGAAATAAAATGGAACAGAGGCTTCTAAAATCAAAAAGAGTTTTAAAGGGATTTACTCAGGAACAAATAGCTAGTAAAATCGGCATGAATACTAAAAGTTATAACTTAAAAGAAAATGGAAAAAACAGATTTTCACTAGAGGAAGTTGCTAGGATAAGTGAAGCTTTAAAGCTTACTTTAGAAGAGGTAAATGATATATTTTTGCATATAAAATTACCAAAGGGTAATAAAAGTAGGGGAGTGTAATATGAATTCATTAAAAATATTTAAAAATAATGAGTTTGGGGAACTAAGTGTAATTATAAAAGATAATAAAGAGTACATTGAAGCTATACAAGTTGCAATGATACTTGGATATTCAAATCCTAGGGATGCTATTATTAGACATTGCACGAAAGAAGGGGTAATTTTTTCTGACGTAGGGGTAGTTACAGGAAAAAGAAATGATAATAGCGATATAGTTCAATATGTTAATAAAAAATTTATAGATGAAGGTAATATGTATAGACTTATTATGAGGTCTAAATTACCAAGTGCACAGAGATTTGAAAGATGGATAATGGATGAGGTAATGCCAAGCATAAGAAATCATGGAGCATATATGAGTGATGATGTAATAAATAAAACTTTAGAAGATCCAGATTTTATAATAAAGTTGGCAACTAAACTAAAAAAGGAAAAAGAAGAAAAAATATTAGCTCTTAAAAAAGCAGAAAAATTAGAAGAAGCTATAGCCATAGATAAACCATATACGGATTTTGGAAAAGGTATAGCAGCATCAAAGGATGCAATAACTATAGGGCAATTTGCTAAAATACTAAATAATAACGATAAAAGAATAGGCAGAAACAGATTATATAAATGGTTTAGAGATAAGGGATATTTTATATGCAAAGGAAAAGAGAAAAATATACCAAAGCAAGTTTATATAAATCAAGGGCTGTTTAAAGTTGAAGAAAAATTAGTAATGACATCAGAAGGAGAAGTAATATCTACAACAACGCTTATTACAGGTAAAGGACAACTGTACTTCATAGATAAATTTGACTTTTAATAAATTTCATCAAGGCAATTCTATAATTTCACTAATATAACAACACTAAAATATAAAAAATAAATATGCTAAGGGGGAGTAAGTAATGAGAAAATATTTAGATGCTAATGTAATCTATAATACTAAAAATATCTCAAAAGAAAAATGGCTAAAAGCTAGAAGAGAAGGTATTGGAGGAAGTGATGCTGCTAGTGTTTTAGGTCTTAATCCTTATAAAAGTTCTATGAGGGTGTATATGGATAAGATTAGTACTAATCATGTATGTAATAAATTAAAAGACATTTATGAGGATGAAAGTATAAGAGATATTTATAAACATGAAAGTATAAAAGATAAATTAGCAATAGATAAAGAAGTAAATTACAAAATGGAGCTAGGTAATAAGTTAAAAAACTTTATAGCAAATGAATTTGTTTTAAAGACTGGTAAAAAAGTTAGAAGTATAAATGGCATCCTAAAAAATGATAAATACCCTTTTGCACTTGCAAATATAGATAGAGCTGTAATAGGAGAGAAAGCGTTTTTAGAATGTAAGATAACAAATAGCTATTCAAAAAAATTATGGCAAAAGGAAGTTCCAATTTATTATAAAATACAATGCTATCATTATATGGCAATAACTGGAGCAACGCATTGCTATATAGCAGCTCTTATAGGTAATGAAGAGCTTGTAATTCACAAAATAGATAGAAATGAAGAAATTATAAATGAAATAATGGATTTAGAAAAAATGTTTTGGGACAAGTGTATACTAGGAGAAGAATTGCCTTCCCCTGATGGAAGTGAAGATTATTCCAAGGTACTTCAAGTACTTTATAAAGATAGTGTTGATGAAGAACTTATACTATTTGAAAAAGGAGATTTATTAAAAAGGTATGATGATGTACGTGAATTTGTAAAAAATTTAGATATGGAGAGAAAAGCAATAGAGCAGTATTTACAAATGCAAATGAAGGATTATGAAGTAGCTTATTTAGGAGATAGAAAAATAACTTGGAAAAAGCAAGTTAGAAACACTATAGATACAAAGAAATTAAAACAAGATCACCCAGAAATAGCAAGTAAGTATATGAAAACTACTACTTCAAGAGTTTTTAGAATTTAGTAAGGATGAAAAAATTTATAATTAAATATAAGACTAAAATCAAATAAGTATGAGATTAAATATAAGCAAATTGAGTAAATAAAAAGGGGGTAACTTACTATGGCTGTTTATAGGCATATTCATATAGACTATTGGCAAGATGGATTTATTCTTGATTTAACACCTGAAGAAAAGTATTTTTATATTTATCTAATGACCAATTCAAAAACAAGTCAAAGTGGTATTTATGAACTTCCAAAAAGAATTATAGAAACGGAAACTGGATATAACAGAGAAACGGTAGAGAAGCTTATTAATAGATTTGAAGATTATAAAAAGATAGTTTACTGTAATGAAACTAAAGAAATATTTATAAAAAACTGGATGAAGCATAACAAGGCTAATAGTCCTAAGGTAAAAAAGTGTATAGAAAAAGAGTTAGCTAATATTAAGAGTGATCTTCTTAAAGAGTTGTTTTTAAATGAATGTAATAAGTATGGATACAGTATAGATAGTATAGATAAACCAATATCTGAAGTTGATTGCAACTTGAACAACCACTATGGGGAAAAAGAAAAAGAAAAAGAAAAACAAAAAGAAAAATATAAAGAAAAATATAAAAATAAAAATAAAAATAAAAATAATAGATTAAATTCAAGTAGTCAAAAAGATGCTTTTAATAATAAGGTCTGTAATAATGAATCTTGTAATAATGGTGTAGGTAATGGTTATTTATGTAATAAGTATATAGATGATGTATGTAATGAGCATGAAAGTGATTTGAAAAAGTTTAAAACTTTGTATGAGGAAAACGTTGGACTAATAAACCCTATTGTAGGAGAGTGGCTAATTGAAGTTTGCGAGAGGGTTGATTATGAACTTTTTAAAAGAGCTATAGAAATTGCTACTGATAAAGGAAAATGCAACAAAGGATATATTAACGGGATTTTAAAGCAGTGGAATGATAATAACATTAGGTGTATAAGTGATTTGAAATCTTATGAATTAAGTTTTAAGAATAGGGGAGATAATTATGGAAGATATAAGAATGAGCATACAAAGCTTAAATATGCCAACGTCTTTGAAAATGAGGATGAAGAACTTTATAGAAAACCAACAGATGAAGAAATCAGAAAGTTTAACAGAGAGCTTGAAGGTTTTAAAGAGTGATAGTAAGTATAAGTGCAGTAAGTGTAGGGATATGACTTTTATTATAGATGATGGGGTGGCAATTCCTTGTGAGTGTAGGGCTTTGCGTGAAGCTGAAGATATACTAAGAAGAAGTGGTATAAGTAGTGAGTTTAGGAATAAGACTTTTGATAACTTTAATTATACTCGTGATGTTCAGCTTATGAATGCTTATAGGGCCGCTACTAAGTATGTTAGGGATTTTGATGATATAGAGAAAGTTAAGAATAATTCTATTATGTTTATGGGACAGGTTGGGTCAGGTAAGACCCACTTGTCTTTGGCTATTGCTAATGCTCTTATGGATAGGGGAGTCGGCGTTTTGTACATGGGGTATAGGGATAGTGTTGTTAAGATTAAGCAAAATATTATGGATCAGGTTTATTACCATAGAGAGATGAATAGGTATAAAAATTGTAGGGTGCTACTTGTTGATGATTTGTTTAAGGGAAGTATTAGTGGGAGTGATGTTAATATTATGTTTGAGATTATTAATCATAGGTATTTTAATAATTTGCCAGTTATTGTTAGTTGTGAGAAGGGAATTGGTGAGATTTTGAGTGTTGATGAGGGTGTTGGGAGTAGGCTGGTTGAGATGTGTAAGGGGAGTACTGTTGAGATTAAGGGGAAGAGACTTAATTATAGGGTGTATGGTTGATGAAAAATTATTATATTTATCGATTTTACTAAATTTATATAAAAATATAAAAATTCAGATATAATATTGTGCAATGAAGTAAGTTTTTATATATAATTATTAGTAGAAATGCAAAAAAAGTTGCTCTCGTGAGCAACTTTTTAATCCTCTAAAGGATGGTCTTAATAAAAAGACAATTAGTCTAAAGACTTATTTTAACTTTGTTATGTTATTTTAGATGGTATTAACATCTATTAATAGTATATTATTTTTAAACAGGGAGCGCAAGGGAAAATGAATAAAAACTATAATATAGGGTTAGATATAGGCACACATTCAGTTGGATGGGCAGTAACAGATGAAAATTATAATATATTAAAATTTAAAAAACAAAATATGTGGGGAGTACGTCTTTTTGATGAAGGTCAAACCGCAGAAATTAGAAGAACTAATAGAAGTACAAGAAGAAGGCTTAATAGGAGAAGAGAAAGAATAGCATTATTACAAATGTTATTAGGAAAAGAAATAGAAAAAGTAGATAAAACATTCTTTATACGACTAAAAGAGTCTTTTTTACATATAGATGAAAGACAAGATAAAATTAACAAGTCAAATTTATTTGTAGGAAAAAATTTTTCAGATAAAGATTATTATAAACAGTATCCTACAATATATCATTTAAGAAAAGAGCTTATAGAAAATACAGAAAAAAAAGATATAAGATTAGTATATCTTGCACTTCATCACATAATTAAGTATAGAGGAAATTTTTTATATGAAGGACAAAACTTTGAAAATATTACAGGAGATATAAAAGAAACTATTCAAGAATTAATAGATGAAGTAAATAGATTAGAAATAGCAGATATAAAGCTATCTATAACAAAAATACAAGATATAATATCTGATAAAAATATTAGTAGGACAAAAAAAGTAGATTTATTAATTAATGGTGATAAGATATCTAAAAATCAGTTAAAAAATATATTTAATGGAATAGTTGGTTTAAAAATAGATTTAAGTAAAATATTTAAAGATATAGTTTTTGATGAAGAGATTAGTTTTAAATTTTCAGATGATGATATAGATGAAAAGTTAGATAAAGCAGAAGATATATTAGGAGATGATTATATTCTACTTGAAATAATGCAAAAAATATATAGTTGGTCAGTAATGGGAAGTATATTAAGTGGTCAAACTTATATATCTTTTGCAAAGGTAGAGTCATTTGAAAAATATAAAAAAGAATTAAAAATGCTGAAAGAAATAATATCTCACTATGATTATGAACTATATAGGGAAATATTCAAGTCAAACATAGAAGGGATAAACTACATAACTTATATAAAAGATAAAAATAAAAGTATAAAAAATAAGACAGTAAGAGAACTTTTCTATAATAAAATCAAACAAGCTATAGAAAGCTATTTAGATGATCAATATATGATGTCAGAAAAAGAGTATATATTAAAAGAAATTGAAAATGATAATTTTCTAATAATACAAAATACTAAAGATAATTCAGCAATACCATATCAATTAAATGAACGAGAGCTAATAAAAATACTTGAAAATCAAGGAAAGTATTATAAAGATATATTAGAAAATAAAGATAAAATATTAAAACTTTTAAACTTTAGAGTACCATATTATGTAGGTCCATTAAACCATAAAAGTAAATTTGCCTGGGTTCAAAAAATAAAAGGCATGGAAAATGAGAAAATATATCCTTGGAATATGGATCAAATAGTAGATATAGATGCATCAGCAGAAAAATTTATAAAAAGAATGACTAACAAATGTACTTACTTAATAAACGAAGATGTTATTCCTAGAAATTCTTTATTATTTGCTGATTATATGTACTACAATGAAATAAATAAGATTAGAATTAATGGTAAAAAAATAGATAAAGAACTTAAAGAAGATTTAAGAGAAAAGGTGTTTTTAAAGAAAAAAACTGTATCTGAAAAAGATATAGCAAATTGGTATGAAAATAATTATCAAAACACAAACAATGAATGTAAGGTAGAGGGATTACAAGGCGATAAAAAAGCTGCATCATCTTTAGCACCGTATATAGACTTTATAAACATATTTGGTGAAGTAAATCGTTTTAATAGAGAAAAAATAGAAAAAATTATAGAGTGGATAACTGTATTTGAAGATAAAAATACATTAAAAAGTAAAATAGATAAGGTATATCCTGATATATCAAATGATAAAGAGAAAATAAATAAAATACTAAAATTAAAATATAAAGGATGGTCTAGATTTTCTAAAAAACTACTAGATGAAATATATACAATAGATTCAACACAAAAAAAATCAACTATAATAGATATTTTAAGAGATACAGATTTAAATTTCATGCAAATCATAAATAATAAAACGTATGGTTTTGATAAAAAAATAATGGATGAAAATAAGTTAGATTTTAGCAATAAAATAACTTATGATAACTTAGTAAAAGATTTGCAAGGATCACCAAAGATTAAAAGAGGTATATGGCAAAGTATAAAACTAATTGAAGAAATAGTTAAAATAATGAGGGGATATCCTAAAAATATATTTATAGAATTTGCAAGAGAGGATGCAGAATCTAAAAGAACTAACACAAAGAAAAATAAACTGGAAAAGCTATATGCAGATCTAGGTAAAGTAGATAGTTCATATATACATGCAGATGCTAAGAAATTATTAAAAAATAAAAATACGACTATAGACAATAAAAGAAAACAATTATATTTTATGCAACTTGGAAAATGTATGTATACTGGAGAACCATTAAATTTTGATCAACTTCATCTATATGAAATAGATCATATTATATATCAATCTTTAGTAAAAGATAATAGCATAGATAACATGGTATTAGTTAAAAAGGAAGAAAATCAAAATAGATCGAATAAAGTAATGCCTGCTAATTTTGTTTCAGATGATATAAAAACTTGGTGGAAATACTTAAAAGATAAAAATCTAATAAGTAGTAAGAAATATAACAACTTAATGAAACGTGAGCTAAATCAATATGAAGAACAAGGGTTTATAAATAGGCAACTAGTTGAAACTAGACAGATATCAAAACATGTAACAAATATATTGATAAACTGTTATGAAAAAGAAGGAACAAAAATAGTACCGATCAAAGCTAATTTAGTAGATGATTTTAGAAAGCAGTTTGACATATATAAAAATAGAGAAATAAATGACTATCACCATGCTAAAGATGCTTTTATTGTAAGTGTAATAGGAAATTATATATTAAATAGATTTCCAAGTTTAGAAAAAGAAGTTGTGTATGGTGAATATAAAAAGTATAAGTTTTCTAATAACAATAGAACAAATAAATATGGGTTTATTATAGGTTCAATGAATAATACTTTTAAAAAAAATGGTAAGGAAATTTGGGTAGAAAATAAATCTATAAATAAAATAAAGAAACAATTAAATTATAAAGATTGCAGTATTACAAAGAGAGTTTGTGAAAATAAAGGAGAATTATTTAACGTTACTATTTACCCAAAGTTAGATGGTAGTAAAATAGTAAAAAATCCTATTCCTATAAAATCTAATTTAGATGTCAGTAAATATGGATATTATACTAGTGAAAATATTGCATATTCATCAATAATAGAATACAAAAAAGACAACAAAAGAGTTAAAGCTTTAATTGGAGTTCCTATAAGATATAGTAATGGCATAGGTAATTCAAAAGAAAAGCTAAAAGAGTATTTTGAAAAAGTACAAAACTTAGAAGATGTAAATATAATTAAAGGAAAAATATTTAAATATCAGTTATTTAAAAATGAAAAAGGAATTTTTTACTTAGCATCACCTAGTGAATGGCACAATGCAAAACAGCTCTTATTAGATAGTAAATCAGAAGAAATAATTTATAAGATGACTAGTGAGAAATATAATAAAGAAGTTCAAGAGGAACAGTTAATATACGTATACGACAGTATTATAGAAAAGATAGAATCTCATTACTATATATACTCTAACATAGTAAAAAAAATAAAAAATAAAAGGGATATGTTTATAAATTTTTCTATGGATGATAAAGTTAAACTAATCAAAGAATTATTAAAACTAACTAAAGCTAATGCTCAAAAGGGAGATATGAGATTAATTAAAGAGTCAAAAGAACTTGGAAAATTAAATAATAGAAATATGAATATAGAAGATACTACATTTATATATCCATCAATAACAGGGCTTTTTGTAAGAGAGGAAAGATACTAAGTTATGAGTTGGAGAACTATAGTAATATCTAATAAATGTAAATTAAGTTATAAAAATAACTATATGATAGTAAGAAATGAAAATTTAAATATGGTACATTTATCAGAAATAAATACAATAGTAATAGATACAACACTTGTATCTATTACTAGCACTTTGATGTGTGAATTGATGGATAGAAAGATAAAGGTAGTATTTTGTGATGAAAGACATAATCCTAAAGGGGAATTGGTACAGTATTATGGATCGCATAATACTAGTAAAAAAATAATGACACAAATAAAATGGGCAGATAATATAAAAGATGAAGTTTGGACACAGGTAATAAAACATAAAATAAATAATCAAAGCTATATATTAAAAAAACATGGAAAAGAAAACTGGGATAAATTATTAGAATATTCACAGCAAGTTGAATTTGGTGATAGAACCAACAGAGAAGGGCATAGTGCAAAGGTTTATTTTAATAGTTTATTTGGGACAGACTTTAATAGAGATAGTAGCTGTGATATAAATTCAGCTTTAGATTATGGCTACTCTATTTTATTATCTAGTTTTAATAAGGAAATAGTAGCTAATGGATATTTAACTCAACTTGGTATACATCATAAAAATGAATTTAATTATTTCAATTTATCATCAGATTTAATGGAGCCATTTAGACCAGTAGTTGATGATGTTGTCTATATGAATAGAAAATGCTATTTTGATAAAGATTTTAAGCTTAAATTAGTTGATATACTAAATATTAAGGTAAAAATAAATAATGGAAACTACTACTTATCAAATGCTATATCACTATATCTGAATAGTATTATAAAGGCATTAGAATCTAATGATATAGAACAGATTTTAAAGGTGGAGGTGCTATGAGTTACAGGTATATGAGAGTTATTGTATTTTTTGATTTGCCAAGTACAACTTATGAGGAACGTAAAAGCTATACTAAATTTAGGAAATTTTTACTTAATGAAGGTTTTATAATGATGCAAGAATCTGTTTATAGTAAAATAGCATTAAACTCTACTACAGCAAAGCTTATACAAGATAGAGTAAGAAAGCATAAAGCACCTAATGGCATTATACAAATGATGGTTATTACAGAAAAACAGTTTGCAGGTATAGAATATGTTGTAGGAAATAGTCAAAATAAGGTATTGGACAATACTAATAGGTTGGTGGTATTTTGATTACTTTGAGGTTTGCAGGTTTTGAAAATTTAATTGTATTTGATGAAAGGTATATAAATGTACTAGAAATTTCAGAAAAAGAGCTATTTAAAAAGATTACATACATAGTAAACAAGTATAGCAAAAATATAGAGGAAGGTAACGAGATAGTCTTATTAGAAAATGATAATAGATTAGAAATATCTAAAAATATATTGGTAGTAAATGATTTTTATAATATTGATATAAATTCTAATAAAATCATAAAATCTTTATACAAGGAGATAGAAATACAGTATAATTATGAGCATGGAGAAGAAAACTTACTTATTAATTTAGAGAACATATTTAGAAACTTACATGAAACTTTATCTTTTTATGATTTTGAGTTAGAATATAAAAGAGAGATAAAGATATCAGAGCTACTCAAATGTATAGGACTTAAGTTTAATGAATATTACTATGATAATCCATTAGATAATTTAATTTGCTTATTTGATTTAGTATCATTATTTAAATTATATAAAGTTATAGCTTTAATCAATGTAAAATCATTTTTTAGTGATGAGGAAATAATAGAAATATATAAATCAGCATTACATAGAGATATAAAATTATTATTAATTGATTATAGTGATGAAAGTGAATTACTTGAATATGAGAGTAAACTATATATAGATACTGACTTTGATGAATTTGTATTAAAAAAATAAAAATATTGTCTATTATAGCAGGGATTTGTTATGTGTCTTTTCTATAAATCTAGTTTGATTGCATTATAAAATAAATTAATGTATATTAAGTTTGAGTTTTAGAGTTATGTTATTTTAGATGGTATTAAAACTAACTATATCTATTCTTGATTATGAATTACGTTTTAGAGTTATGTTATTTTAGATGGTATTAAAACTTTAGTATAGATAATGAATCTATGACTGTAGTTTTAGAGTTATGTTATTTTAGATGGTATTAAAACAAATTCATTTAATTAATATAAAAGGAGATTGTTTTAGAGTTATGTTATTTTAGATGGTATTAAAACATTCAAGCGGTAATATTAATGGAAGGGTTAGTTTTAGAGTTATGTTATTTTAGATGGTATTAAAACCTATGAAAACAGGAATGCCGTTTAGTCACGGTTTTAGAGTTATGTTATTTTAGATGGTATTAAAACGCGTTAAAGTATAATCCATTATAGTTTGGAGTTTTAGAGTTATGTTATTTTAGATGGTATTAAAACAAAGCTAAGCATAAAGAAAAAGAAGCAATAGTTTTAGAGTTATGTTATTTTAGATGGTATTAAAACTAGCGTTTTCAGTAAGTGAAGGGGTTTCTTGTTTTAGAGTTATGTTATTTTAGATGGTATTAAAACTTGGTCTTTTAAAATACCATAGGTACTATTGTTTTAGAGTTATGTTATTTTAGATGGTATTAAAACATGGAGCAGCCGCAACAACTACTCCACTTAGTTTTAGAGTTATGTTATTTTAGATGGTATTAAAACTAGGTAATTTTATGATTCAGTTATATTTTGGTTTTAGAGTTATGTTATTTTAAATAGTATTAAAAATGTAAAAAATGATTATAAAGATCGTTATAATGTTTTATAATTCTATTAAAGATAGAAAATTAAATTTTAGTATAATAAGTAAAAATTTTTTGAAGATAAGGGAGTCATATTTACTGACTCCCTATTTCATACTTATTATATTTTGAGGTAATTCATCACTAACCAGATATTTTAGCATAGACTTATAAGCAGTTATAAGAATTACTACCGAGTAGATAATAAATTGTTTTGCAAATGATTATCTAATTATCTAGAGTAACTTAGTGTATACTTATCGTGTAGATTATAATATACATAGATCAATATGTGTAAAGTCACTGATAAATTAACTAATCAAATAAAGGGGGAAGAATATAATGAAGAAACTTATATGTATTTTAAATATCGCTTTATTAATGTTAACAATAACTGGATGTGCAGGAGCATCAGATTATGAAATAAAATTAATAAATGATTACCATGCTGTTAGAATGTCTGCTAATAATGTAAAGATATTCAAAGAAGATACTAAAGATACAACAGGAAAAGCTCCTATAATACCTCCATATTATGAGGATAAAGAAGATGAGTATAACTCAGAGTCAGTAGAAAAAATAGGACAAGATAATAGGTATATATTAGCTAAGACTAATAAAGATATGTACTATATATTAGATACAGAAAAAGAAACATTATTAGAGTATCTTTCAGAGTCAGAGTTTGAAAAATATAAAAAAGAATTAAACATAGTTAATGATATAGAGCTTAAAAGTTTGGATGAATATGAAAAAATAAGATAAAAATATAGTATTGATTATACTTGCAAAATAGAAATATCACATCACTAAAATGAAAGAATAGAACATCATTACTGGGATTATAACTATATAAAATATGTTTGAGATTATTAATCATAGGTATTTTAATAATTTACCAGTTATTGTTAGTTGTGAGAAGGGAATTGGTGAGATTTTGAGTGTTGATGAGGGGGTTGGGAGTAGGTTGGTTGAGATGTGTAAGGGGAGTACTGTTGAGATTAGGGGGAAGAGGCTTAATTATAGGGTGTATGGGTGACTTCTTTGATAATAAAATATGCAAAGAGGCTACTTTTTAATGGTATATCTATAAAGTATATAAATAATTACTTAGCTTAGTTTAAATTTCTTCAATTAAGTTGTTTTGTCATTAGAAAATAAATATTATGTATAATATAATCATAGTTCGAAATTGTTATATAATGAGAAGTAATGACATTATTAATATCGTATAGATGAATAGGGGTTATTAAAGGAGATATAAATATGAATATATATAAAGAATATCAAAAACTTAAACTTGATAAGTCATATATAGGACTAGAAGAAGGTGATACAGAAGGCGGATATTTTTGTACGCCTATTGGAGCTAAAGTTATTGGATGGGAAAGTGGAGGCATTCATTATTGCTTTATAAATGGATTTGATGAAATAGTTTTTGCCGTTAATCCAAATGGATTAATTGATGATAATGGTGAAGAGAAGAATGTATATCCTTTAGCAGAAAATTTTAAAATATTTCTTCAATTAATTTTAGCTACAAATGGTGTTACAGCTATTGAACAAATTATTTGTTTTAGTAAAGAAAAGTTTGAAGAATTTATTGTATCAGATGATAATGCTATACTTCCTGAACAACAAGAAGTTTTAAATGATTTACAAGAAAAATTAAATTTAATTCCGTTTGAAACTCCTTATGAATATGTAAAAAAACTACAATCCGAATTTGATTATTCACAAATTAAATTTACAAGTGAGTATTATGATGCTTTAGGTATAGATATACCGTAGATTGATAAATTTCAATTTATTGAATAGAGTTGATACATAATTTCAATATATTACGAACAAAATATAGAAAAATAACCACACCGTAGCCTAAAAATACTAAAGTGTGGTTATTTTTATCTTATAATTATCACGAAATAAGCTAACATAGTCTAGATAATAATTTACTGGACTTTATTACTGTGACAAATATTGTTATGTATTTTATTGTACAATATAGGTATATTAATTCTCACTATATATTTTATTATTTTATAAGTTAGCTTTTTATTAAATCATTATATCCAGTTACTAGTAGCCCAATAGCTATAATTACATATACTAATGCTATATATCTTGCAATTTTTAATCTCTTCTTAGAATCATTTTGCAACATCTTTACTTGATCAATTGAATAAATTAAACTAAATTCTTCTTTAACTCCAATTAAGTACGCCATTCTAAGAAAATACACAAAATAGCAAACTAAAACTATAAAAACAGTATAATTCACCAAAAATCCCCTCCTATATATTCCAATATATGGTATTATTTAATTAAAATCAATAAAAATAAAGAAGGAGTTTTTTATGATTATATATTATAGTAATACAAAAGAAGATTATATTGAGATAAATAAGTTTATTATGAAAAATAAAATATATAAATTTGTATTTGATAAGAAAGAGTTGTATAAATGTCATATGACACATTATTTTGGTTATGCTCGATATTTAGCATTTTTATATTGTGTAATCGGATTGCTATATACATATATAATATATAAAGACTTTTCATATGTATATAACTATATATTACCTAGCTTATTTACTGGATTAGCTGGATATTTACTAATAGATAGCATTTTAGCTATAAACTTAAATAAATCCTTAAATAAACTGATAAAGCAAAAACCTTATATTTTAGGGAAGAAATCTATAACAATAGAAGATGATTATTTAATATTTTCTAATAATTCAAATGAAGATATAAAAGTTAATTTAAATGATATATGTAAAATTGTTAAAAATGAGTATAATATTTATATTTTTTTTAATGGATATAAATATTTTCAAGTTATTCCTTACTCAGCATTTAAAGATATAGACGAAAGAAAACAATTTTTAGAAATATTAGGATGATTTTAAATTACATTCATCTAAAAAAGTCATTATTAAACTTTTAGTATGTGATTAATGAAATTACTTGTAATTGGAAGATACTTGAATATCATATAAAGTATATATTAGCATACGATTTTAATATATTAAGAACTAATGTATAAAAAATGATTAGAGCTATTTATAGAATATATCAATAGTTCTAATCATTTTTTATTAATTTAATATTTTTATTTGAAAAATTTACCATATGGTCTAAATTGATTTAATTCTTCAATTACTTCATCCAAAGGATTTTCAGTTTTTTCAATATCATCACCAATAAACTTTGATAAACAATTAAATAAAAATTCTCCAACTCCATCCATTCTAAAACTAGATAAAGTATATCCATCTATACTTTCTAAGATAATGACTATTAGCTTTCCAGTACTTATTTTATATTCATAAGAAGAATAATCTACACCCTCAATATTTTTATTCAAATGCTCTATAGTTATATTAATTTCTGACTTTTCATCTTCACTTAATAGGGATTGAATAAAATCTGAGTCATCTATTTTATATATAATTGGATTATTACCTAATTCAATAGTAGATATATTGCTACCTAAATTTAAAAATTCTTCTATAGAAATTTCATGTGCTTTAAATTCATCTACTAAACATTTTGAAATATCTTTTATTTTACACTTGCTCTCTATATCCATTCCAAATTACCCCCTTATATTTTAGTATATATTTATATAATAATATATTAGAGTATTTCAATATATCCTTTTTAATATATTTATAATTATAAAGTTTACCTTCTATACGGACAGGTATTTATATATTGCTAGCTGTGAGAAGTTTGTTAGTGAGATCTTTGATGTATATATTATTTATTATAAAATTTAATAAAATTTGTTATAATTTATATATAAAGTAAAAAGGATGTGGAAAAATGGCAACAATAGGATTTGAAGAAAAGTTATGGGCAAGTGCCGATAAATTAAGAAATAATATGGATGCAGCAGAATACAAACACGTAGTATTAGGATTAATATTTTTAAAATACGTTTCAGATACATTCATGGAAAAATACAATGAATTACTTAAGGAAGATGAAGAGTTTGCAGAAGATATAGATGCTTACTTAGCAGAAGGAGTATTCTGGGTACCAGAAATAGCTCGTTGGGAATACATAGCAAAACATTCAAAGCAAGCAGAAATAGGACAAGTAGTAGATAATGCACTAGATGCAATAGAAAAAGAAAATGACTCACTAAGAGGAGTATTACCTAAAAATTATTCTAGACCAGAGTTAGATAAGAGAATACTAGGAGAAATAATAGACTTATTCACTAATATAAATGTAGGTGGAAAAGAAGGAAAAGAAAAAGATGTATTAGGTAGAGTTTATGAATATTTCCTAGGAAAATTTGCAGCTAATGAGGGAAAAGGTGGAGGAGAATTCTATACACCAAAATCAATAGTTACACTTATGGTAGAAATGATAGAACCATACAAAGGATATGTATATGACCCTGCTTGTGGAAGTGGAGGTATGTTTGTTCAATCACTTAAATTCGTAGAAGAACATAGTGGAAGTGCTTTTGATATAAGTGTATATGGGCAAGAATCAAACCCTACTACATGGAAATTAGCAAAAATGAACTTAGCTATTAGAGGAATTGAGAATAATTTAGGAAGTAAAAATGCAGATACATTCCATGAAGATTTACATAAGAACTTAAAAGCTGATTTTATATTAGCAAACCCACCATTTAACCAAAGTGATTGGGGACAACCATTACTTGTAGATGATGCTAGATGGAAATGGGGAACACCTCCAGCTGGAAATGCTAACTATGGTTGGATTGAGCATATGCTAGATAAGTTAAGTCAAAAAGGTAAGGCAGGAGTTGTACTTGCTAATGGATCACTTTCTTCTAATACTTCTAATGAAGGTGAGATAAGAAGAAAAATATTAGAAGATGATTTAGTAGATTGTATAGTAGCACTTCCTGATAAGTTATTCTATACTACTGGAATTCCTGTGTGTATATGGTTCTTTAATAGAGATAAAAAACATAAGGGACAAACTTTATTTATAGATGCTCGTAAGATGGGTGAGATGGTAAGTAGAAGGCTAAGAGAGTTAAGTGATGAGGATATTAAAAAAATAGCGAATACTTATATTTCTTGGCAAAATGAAGAAAATTATGAAGATATTCAAGGATTCTGTAAGGTAGCAAGTATTGATGAGATAAGAGAGCATGATTTTATTCTTACTCCTGGTAGATATGTTGGAATTGAGGAAGTAGAAGATGATGGTGAGCCTTTTGAGGAGAAGATGGAAAGACTTACTAGTACTTTAGCGATGCAGTTTGAGAAGTCTAGAGAGCTTGAGGATGAGATAAGAAGACAACTTGGAGGAATAGGATATGAGTTGTAAAATAAAAGATTTATGTATAAAAATAGGAAGTGGAGGAACTCCATCTAGAAAAAATAAATCTTATTATGAATGTGGTAGTGTAAAATGGTTAAAAACTAAAGAGTTAAACGATACGATAATTTATGATACAGAAGAAAAGATAACAGAAGAAGCATTGAGCAAATCATCTGCAAAAATATTCCCTAAAAACACTGTTGTTATGGCTATGTATGGTGCTACAGTGGGTAAATTAGGTATATTAGGAGATGATATATCAACAAATCAAGCTTGTTGCAATATGGTTTTAAATGAAAAAGTATGTAATTATAAGTTTTTATACTATTCTTTAATATATAATAGAGAAAACCTAATTAACCTAGCTAATGGTGCAGCCCAACAAAATCTTAATGTTGGAATAATTGGTAATTATGAAATAGACCGCCCTGATTTAGAAGAACAAGAAAAGATAGCTAATATCTTATCTTCTTTAGATGATAAGATTGAGTTAAATAATGAGATGAACAAGACTTTAGAAGAAATGGCTCAGGCTCTTTTTAAGAGATGGTTTGTTGATTTTGAGTTTCCTAATGAGAATGGAGAACCTTATAAGTCTAGTGATGGTGAGATGGTTGAAAGTGAGCTTGGGATGATTCCTAAGGGATGGGAAGTAAGTTGTATATATGACTTAGCAGAATATATAAATGGAACGTCATTTAAAGCTAAAGATTATTCAGATAGTGGATTGCCTATAATAAAAATAGCAGAATTAAAAAATGGAATAACTGAAGGAACTAAATTTTTTGCTGGTGAAAAAGATAATAAATTTTATCTGAAAAATAAAGATATATTATTTTCATGGTCTGGAAATCCAGATACATCAATAGATACATTTATATGGTATAAAGGTGATGCAATTTTAAATCAACATATATTTAAAGTTATACCGAAGATAGAAGACGGATATTCATTTATTTATTTAATGTTAAAACACTTAAAAACTACATTTACTAATATAGCAAGAAATAAGCAAACTACAGGTTTAGGTCATGTTACAGTTAAGGATTTAAAAGAATTAAAGATATCTATAAATTATGAAAGAATAAAAGATTTTGCTAAAATAGCGAAGCCTATAGTTGATAAAATTATTGAAAATAATAATAATACAGAGTTAATTACCAATATAAGAGATAATCTACTTCCAAAACTTATGAGTGGAGAAATAAGAGTAAAATAAATTTATTATTAAGTAATTTTATATTATGTATAATATATTACAAGTTTAAATAATCATATGTAAATATTAAATATAAAGTAAAATAAGTATAATGAGGGGGTATAATGAATAGAATAACAGGTAATCCAATAGAGATAAACGATTTATTTAATGATAGATACAGTGTTCAATACTATCAAAGAGAGTATAACTGGGGAACAAAACAAATACAAGAACTTGTATATGATCTAGTAAATGAATTTATGAATTATTATAAAGATGGAGATACACAAGATGATGTAGAAAATTATGGAGGCTATTTCTTAGGTCCTATAATATTAACTGATAAAAATGAAATAATTGATGGTCAGCAAAGATTATCATCACTTACATTATTATTAATGTATTTAAACAACCTTCAAAAAAATATAAATACAAATCAAATTAATATTGAAAATTTGATATTTACTAAAAAGTTTGGAAAAAAGACTTTTTGTATAGATGTAAAAGAGAGAAAAGCTTGTTTAGAAGGTTTATATGAAAATGAAACTTATGATATAGAGAATGAAAAAAATGAAAGTGTAATAAATTTATATAATAGATATAAGGATATTGAAAAAATATTTCCTCAAGAATTAAAAAGTGATATATTGCCGTTATTTATAGAATGGTTAATATACAAAGTAACTTTAATAAAGATAACAACTACAACAGAGCAAGATGCACATACTGTATTTGTCACTATGAATGATAGAGGTCTTAGATTAACACCATCAGAGATGTTAAAAGGATACTTACTATCAGAAATAAGTGATGATGAAACTAGAAACATTGCTAATAAATTATGGCAAGAGACTATACTTGAGCTTAAGGAAATAGAAAAAGATGGAGAAGCTGATTTTATAAAGCATTGGATAAGAAGTCAATATGCAGACTCTATAAGAGAAGGAAAAAAAGTGCAGAAGATAAGGATTATGAAATAATAGGTCAGTCATTTCATAAGTGGATAAGAGAAAATAGGGAAAGTATAGGACTTATTAATAGTTCATCTTTTGAAAACTTTATATTAAAAGAGTTTAAGTTATTTTCAAATATATATAAGAGACTAAAAGTATACTCTAGTGAATTTAATGCAGATTTTGAGTATGTTTTTTATAATGCAGATAGGGATTTTAATTTACAATATCAAATAATATTAGCATCTATATGCCTAGATGATAGTCAGGAAATTATAGATAAAAAAATAAAGTTGATATCATGTTTTATAGATCAATATATATCTAGAAGGGTATTCAATTTTAAAACAGTTAATTATTCTTCTGTTAGATATACTATGTTTAATATAACTAAAGATGTAAGAAGAAAAAGCTTAGATAAGTTAAAGGATATTTTAAAAAGTAAGATCGATAATATGGAGCAAACATTAGAGGCTATAGATAATTTTTATCTAAATCAATTTACAGCTAGATATATGTTACATATTATTTCTAGAATGACATATTACTTAGAAAGTAATAGTGGTATTAATTCTAGTTTTGATAATTATGTCAATCGATCTCAAAAAAATAGTTATGATATAGAGCATATATGGTCTAATAACTATAATCAAGGAAATCATCAAAATGAGTTTGAAACAGAAGAAGAGTTTAAACACTTTAGAAATAAGTTTGGCGGTTTACTAATACTTCCTAAGGATAAAAATAGAAGCTTAAAAGATATGAAGTATGAAGATAAAGTTAAGAAGTATGACAGTGAAAACTTACTAGCGAGAACATTAAATCCTAATTGTTATAAAAATAATCCTATATTTTTAAGATTTATAAATGAGAAAAATTTTAACTTTAAGTATTATGATGAGTTTAATAAAAAGGAACTTTTAGAGAGAAATAATTTATACAAAGATTTATGTAAGGAAATTTGGAGTATAGAAAGATTAGATGAAATATGTAGATAATTATACCTTAATAAAAATAAAAGTTAGTTAAATAGACTAGCTTTTATTTTTTGTCTAATTTATATATAATTATACATGGAAGAGAATTAAGAAGAGACAACAAAGGCTTTCTTCTACTAGATAGACTAGAAGAAAACCTTATAAATATAAATAAGGAAATATTAAAATCACGGGGAGAATATATGAAATTAAATAGAAAAAACATAACAATGGCAATACTATCAAAATTTATAGAAAACAACATGGAAAAAATAGAAAACGTATCAACTAAAGCAAACAACATAACACTTACAACAACAGAAGGAATAAAAAAAGTAAAAATAAGAACAAGTAAAAATTACAAAGAAGAAAATGATGAAAATACATATCTTTGGCAGACTATATCTAGTCAAGATATAGATAATCCTGACTTTGATTATATTGTATTTGTAAGTAGTGAAGATGTTGATAAGGCAATAGTGTTTACAAAAGAAGAGCTAAAAAATCATTTTTCATTAAACTCAAAGAAAAAGAAAGATGGAGATATAGATTATCAAATTTATCCTCATTTTTATGGTAGAGTTTGTTATGATGGTAGAGTTCGTACAGGTGAAGAGAGAATTAATATAAGCCAATATGTAAATAACTATATATTATAAATTAATATTGTTTTACTAAAAAGTACTAGAGTTAAATTTTAAATAATTTAATTTTAGTACTTTTTCTTTAATTAAAAAATTTTTATTCTACTAAATTAGTTATAATATCTTATTAAATAGAATAGATTGATATTAAATGATAAGTACTATGTGTAGGAGGAATACTATGGCAAAAACTAAATCATGTGATAGATGTGGAGAAGTTATATTTAAAATTAATTCTATTTGTGAAGATGCTGAAATAATATGTCAGAAATGCAATAATGTAATATATTTTAATGCTGGAAAATATACAACCTATGAAAAAAAGTGTAGCCATTGTGAAAATGATTTATTTAAATTAAGAAGATACGATTACGGTGATAAAGAAATAATAAAAATTGAATGTACAAAATGTAAAGGAGAACCTAAACAATATTATGTGGATAGAGAAGGGAATAAAATAGACAGAAGTGTAAGAGAAATATTATTGATTAAAGACACTATAGAAAGTGTAGAAAATAATATTTATAATATAGAGGATACAATCAGTGATATAGATAATAGGGTATATTATTTAGAAAGTGAAGTAGGAAGTATAATAAATAATATTTATAGTAAAGATGAAATGATAAATGGTTTAGAAGATAATGTCGATAATATAAAGTCAGATATATACAGTATGAGCAGTGAAATAGATAGGTTAAAAAATGACATAGAGAATATAGATAATCAAATTTATAGATTAGAAAGAGAGTTCTAATAAAAGGTAAACATTAGGTTCTACATAATAGAGGGGAGATTATATGGAAAATACAACTATGATAGATATATATAATTTTATTGATAGTAATTTATTAGATAAATACCATAATAATAATTTGAAAAAATTAGAATTAGAGAAACAAGAAAAGGAGATATTTAAAAAAGCCGAAGAGCTAAATAAAGAAAATAGAATTGAAATAATTAGATTAAAAGAAGAAAATAAAAATATAGAAAGAATAATATCAAATGCAATGCTTCTATTAGATAAAAAGCATATTGTATTAGATGGAAATGATTTGGAATTAGAAATAACTAAAAAAGTAAGAGCCAAGTCATATAAGAAAGAGAACTTGATATCATACATAAAAGAGAACAAATTACCTGTAGATATTAGCACAGAATATAGATATAAATCAGAGCAATTGATTACTTATCTAAATAGTAAAGAATATTTAGAAGGTATACATGGAGTTACAAAGGAAATTGAGTCATATATAGATATAAGTGAAAATATAAAATTAAATATAAAAAAAATAGAGTAATTTAATATAAAGGTAAGTAATAAGTTCTGGCCAAGATGCTTAGTATTCTAATTTGTATATAAAAGTTATATGGCAGGAATATATAGAAAAAGGAGTGATAGTTTATTAAAACTATTTCTCCTTTTTATTTTTTAAATTAGTATATATAACATCTATCTTTTTATTAAAAAATATTATATTATTATAGTATAACTGCCTCTAATTAATGGCAATAATATTTAACATAAGGAGGTTTTTAACATTAAAAATCTTATGATAAATAAATACCTAGAAAAAATCAAAAAACATATAACTACAAAAGGATTTGATTTTGCAGGTAATCGAGAAAAAAATGCAAATTTTATAGAAGAATATGGATTTAAAATAGAAGATATAAAAGAAATATTACTAGATTTAAATAAAGATCATCACATAGGGGGTCCTGAAAGTGATCATAATCTAAAGTTTTCAGGAAATGTATGGAAATTTAGATATGACTTAGAAATAGATAAAGATTTTATCATAAATATATACATAAAAATTAGATACAATCCTCCAGAAGAATTAGTTTGTATATCATTTCATGAGGATGAATTATTTGAATAGGAGGTATTTAAAATGAACAAAGAAACAAGAAAAGTATATTGTGAAAAATGTAATAAAAAAGTTGATTATGATATTATAAGTGAAATAAAAAAAGAGTATAAAGGTGTTGAAGTAAATATAGAGCAAAATATAGGTATATGTTCAGAATGTGGAGAGAGGCTATATGTCACTGAACTAGAAGAAATAAATTTAGATAAATTATATTCAAGATATAGAGAATTAACAGGGATAGTTACGCCACAGGATATTATAAATTTTAGAGAAAAATACAATATATCTCAAAGAGAACTTGTTGCTATACTTGATTGGGGAAAAATGACTATAAATAGATATGAAAGAGGTAGTTTACCAAATCAAAGTCATAGTGATATATTAAAACTTATAATTAAAGAAGAAAGCTATTTTAGAGAAAAAGTAGAAGATGCATATAAAAATGGAAGAATAAGCGAGAAAACTTATAATAATATGCATTTTTCTATGGATCAAGAAAAAACATCAATTTTAGAAAAGCTTATAGAATTAAGATTATCTAATGAAGTGAACATATATAACGGATTTAAAAAATTTGATTTAGATAGATTAGAAAATTTAATAGGATATATATCTTCAAAAGTAAATAATTTATATAAAACAAGTCTCAATAAATATTTATGGTATATAGATTTTTCAAATTATAAATATAACTTAAAATCTATTACAGGATTAAGATATATGAGATATACATTTGGGCCAATTATTGAAGATATGGATTATGAGTTGATATTAAATTTAAAGAATAAGTTTGAAAAAGAAGTAACAGAGTCTTATAGAAGTGAAATAACTAAAATAAAAAGCAAAGATAATTATGATATAAGTATGTTTTCAGACAAAGAAATGGAAATAATTGATAGAGTAATAGAAGTATTTAAAGATAAAAATGTAGGTGAAATATCAGACTTATCTCATAAGGAAAAAGCTTGGATAGAGACAAAAGATAAAGAGTTAATATCCTACGAATATGCACATGATTTGAAATATATATAATATGGATTAATAAATAAGATATTATAATAAAACTAGTCAAATTAGACTAGTTTTTATTTTTGTGTAAATTATTGTATAATCATAATATAAACACATAATCTAGGGGGAGAAAAATGTTTACAGAAGAAAGTCTAGAAAATGTAGTCATAGAATACCTAAAAGAAATAGACTACAAATACATACAGGGAAGTAATCTAAAAAGAGAACATAAAGAAGTCCTACTACTAGACAAACTAGAGGACTGCCTTATAAATATAAATAAAGATATACCGCAAACTTCAATAAAAGAAGCTATAAGAAAAATAAATACATTTGAAACTAATGATGTATTTACAAATAACAAACTATTCCACAAATACCTTACAGAAGGAGTGGAAGTAACAGACTTTATAAATGGAGAAACAAATTATTATACAGTAAAATTAGTGGACTTTGAAAATATAGAAAACAACGAATTTCTAGTAGTAAATCAATTAGAAATAGTTGAAGATGGAAATAAAAAAATACCTGATGTAATAGTATACCTAAATGGAATACCAATAGTATGTATGGAGTTAAAAAGTACTTCACGTGAAGAAGTAGATATTGAAGATGCTTATAAGCAACTAATGAACTACAAAGAAGTCCATATACCAAAACTATTTTATTATAATGCCTTTTTAGTAATAAGCGATGGAGTAAATACAAAAGCAGGTACAATAACTGCTCCAATAGATAGATTTATGGCATGGAAAAAAATTAATGGTGATGAAGAAATCAATGATTTATTTTCTATAAGTTATAAAAATCTAGATACATTACTATATGGAATGTTTGATAAAAACAGATTACTAGATATTATAAAAAACTTTATACTATTTACTAGCAAAGGTAAGATAATGGCACAATATCATCAATACTATGGTATGAAAAAAGCTATAAAGTCAGTTATTCATGCAGTAGAGAATGACGGTAGAGCAGGGGTAGTGTGGCATACTCAAGGAAGTGGTAAGAGTTTTTCTATGACTTTCTTAGCAGGGAATTTAGTTAAGCATAATGACCTAAATAATCCAACTATAATAGTAATTACAGATAGAAATGATTTAGATGGTCAGTTATATGAAACCTTTGGATCAGCGCATGAATTTTTAAGACAAGACCCTATAAAGTGTGAAAGTAGAGCTGATGTATGTAAATTTCTAGAAGGTAGAAAAACTGGTGGAGTAATATTTTCTACTATTCAAAAGTTTGTGGAAGAAACAGGGCTTTTAAGTGAGAGAGATAATATTGTTGTAATGGTGGATGAAGCTCATCGTACTCAATATAATATAGATGGTAAATTAGATACAAATACAGGTGAGATTAAGTATGGGTATGCAAAATACCTAAGAGAATCTTTACCTAATGCAAGTTATATAGCTTTTACAGGTACTCCAATAGAAACAACTGACAAGTCAACTTATGGAGTATTTGGTGATTTGATAGATGTATATGATATGACTCAAGCTGTGGAGGATGGAGCTACTGTTAAGATATATTATGAATCAAGACTTGCAAAGGTAAAATTAGACAGTTATCAAATGAATTTAATAGATAATGAATATTATAATATGCAAGTTAATGAAGGTGTAGAAGATTATATTGTAGAGCAAAGTCAAAAGCAAATGTCTCGTATGGAGCAAATTATTTGTGATGAAGATAGAATAAAGCAAGTTGTTAAAGATATAATACAGCATTATGAAGATAGAGAAAATCTAGTAGAGGGTAAGGCTATGATAGTCGCATACTCTAGAAAAGCAGCTTATATGATGTATCAAGAATTACTTAATCAAAGGCCTGATTGGGTAAATAAAGTGAAGATGGTTATGACTACTAATAATCAAGATTCTGAGGAAATGGCAAAGCTAATAGGAACTAAGAAAACTCAAAAAGAGCGTGAAGATGAATTTAGAGATTTAAATAGTGAGTTTAAAATAGTTATCGTAGTAGATATGTGGCTTACAGGTTTTGATGTGCCTTCTCTTGATACTATGTATATAGATAAACCAATGAAATCACATAACTTAATGCAGGCAATAGCTCGTGTAAATAGAGTATATCCTGGCAAAAGTGGAGGATTAGTAGTTGATTATATAGGACTTAAAAAAGAACTATTTGATGCATTAAAAACTTATACAAATCGTGATCAGGATAAGATACAAGAAAACGAAGAAGCTAAAGTGATAGCCTTAGATATATTAGAAATACTTAGAAATGAGTTTCATAAGTTTGATTACGAAGGATTCTTTGGTGATAGTGACAAAGTAAGATATACCTTAATAAGGGATGGTGCAGAGTTTGTTCAATTTATAGAAGCAAGAAAAACTCTATTTATGGAGCAAACTAAAAAACTAAAAGATGTTTATAAAATATGTACTGCTTTATTATCAAAAAGAACTAAGGATGAAATAGCATTCTTTATGGCAGTAAGGTCTTTTATTATGAAAACTACAAAAGTAGGTACACCAGATTTAAAAGAAGTAAATGCTAGAATCTCGAAAATGTTAGAAGAAGCTATAGTCGGAGATGAAGTAATAGTTTTAAGCAGTGCAGGGTCTAAGGAGACTTTTGACTTATTAAATGATGAAAATATAAGTAAATTAAGAGCTTTACCACAAAAAAATATAGCAACAAATATACTAATGAGAGCTATGAAGGATAAAGTAGAGCAAGTTAAACAGAAAAATATAATTGTAAGTAGAGCTTTTAGTGAAAAACTTCAAAAGATAATAGAAAAGTACAATAATCGTAATGATGAAAAAGATGTATTTGAAGTATTAGAAGCTTTAGTAGAATTTAAGCATGAATTACTTAAAGCTATAGAATCAGGGGATGAATTAGATTTAACATATGAAGAGAAAGCATTCTTTGATGTATTGACAGCAGACCCAGAGGTTATAGCTTCAATGGAAGATGATATACTTATAAAGATAGCAAAGAATTTGACTAAGACGGTGAAAGAAAATATGTGTCCAGCATGGCATGAAAGAAAGCAAGCACAAGCCAAGATGAGAATGCATATAAAGAAGCTACTTAAAAAGTATGATTATCCACCAAATAAAAGTGAAAAGGCTATAGAAGATGTAATGGAGCAAGTTAAACTTCAATGTGTAGCAGGAATGTAGTTTATAAATTAAGGGAGTCGTACAAAAGGACTATGCTAAAAAGAGCATAGTCCTTTTTAGTTATATTAATCTTCAAAAAACAAAACAAAATACTACCTAGTAGGAATTATAATATAATCAAAATTCGCAATTATTAAATAATTTTTATGGAGATATTAATTGTATTTATTACTGAAGCAAAAAACTCAATTAAGTATTATATAGAATTTATACCAAAGGTATTCATAAAAATTGAACCTATTGATATGCCAAAGCACATTCCTAATGACATATAATCTTTTTCTATATGTTGTTGGTCTTCGTTGTATTTTTCATTTTTCTTCTTAAGGCTGTTTATTAATAAAACCACTGCAATTCCAGCAACTATCAATGGTAAAATAATCAGAATAAAATCAATCATAATTTTCAGCTCCTATAATTTGTTTAGTTTACTATATATGAAGATAATTTTAATATCAAATTCATAATTATCTATATAATATCAAAAATATCTTTATTTCAAATTTTATAACAACTATGAACCTTTTTATATTATAAACTTGATTGAATAATTTATATATTATATTTATGGGACAAGTTGGGTCAGGTAAGACCCACTTGTCTTTGGCTATTGCTAATTATCTTATTGATAGGGGAGTCGGTGTTTTGTACATGGGGTATAGGGATAGTGTTGTTAGGATTAAGCAAAATATTATTGATCAGGTTTATTATCATAGAGATTAAGAGGTATAAAAATTGTAGGGTGTATGAGTTATTGATGAAGAAATTATTAAATAATAAATATAAAAATTTAAAAATAAATGTGCATATTGCAAAAGATTATTTTTATAATCAGACTTTATACTTACAAATTTTGTAATTTGTAGATAGATATGTATAATATATAAAATTTAACTAATAATAAATTAATGTATATAAACTTATAAAATTACATTATTAAGGAGTTCAATATGAGTAATATACAGTCAAGTTTATCAATATTAAGTAACATGTTACTTAGAAATACAAGTAACTTATATATTAAATTATTAAGTATAGAATCAAATAAGAGAAGCTTTAATTAGTAAAGATATATGCTTAAATCAACAAGTTGAGCAGTTAGGATTTAGAATTGACTTTGCTGTAATTAATCCAAGAGATTCTAATAGATATTTATTGGCAATAGAAGCCGATGGTGCTACATACCATTCAAGCAAAACAGCAAAAGAAAGAGATTTATATAGACAAAGGCTATTAGAGGGAAAGGGATGGAATTTTATAAGAATATGGTCTAGAGATTGGTGGAAAAATAGAGATAAAGAAATTAAAAGAGTTATTGACAAGATTGAAGAATTAACAAAGGAAGAAAGTGAAGAATAAAATACTTATAGGAGAAGTAGTATGAATTTTAACACACTTATAATGATAATATCTATAATAATCTTCATAGTAGTATATATAGTTAGCGAGAAGTCACAAAAGGAAAAAGATAAAAAGATAGAGGATTCAATTCAAAATAAATTAAATTCTAGGTTAGCCTCATTGAAGGAAATAAAATTAGCATATAAGTATGAAACAGGTAAAACTACGTTTTCTACTAATCACAAAAATGGTACATATTTAGAGTACAAGGTATTTGAAATATTATATCGATATGAAGGTAAAGTATTAGCAGATTTATATGTAGATAAGGGAGATAACACTAATACGGAGATAGACGTAGTATTTGTACATAACACAGGAATATATGTGATAGAATGTAAAGATATAAGAGCAATGGAGATAATAGGTGATGAACAAGAAATGCAATGGAATTGTATATATAGTAACCAATATAGACGAAAAATGTACAATCCTTTAAAACAAAATTTATCTCATATAGTAGCATTAAAAAATGTATTAGGAAGCAAGTATCCTCACGATTGTTATACATCCATAGTAGTAATGAATTGTAATAACGTTAAATCTAGATATAATTCAAATTTTGATAATTACTACCAAAAGATTGTAACGCCTAAAAAACTAAAGAACTATATAGATTTATTAATAAAAGATAAAAGTAGAGTTTTTTCTGATGAACAAGTAATAGATATATATAAGCACTTGCATAATAAATATGCTAATGCAAGTGTAAAGGTAAAAAAATCTCATATAGATAATATAAAAAATATATATGAGTAATGGAAATGGATAAAAGTATAGTTCGGATGAATTAAAAATTATACAATAGCAAAATCAAATTAATAACGCTTTAAGTCTTGTATTTAGGATTAAAGCTACGAATTTATGGAGCTTTTTATTATAAGATAGATGGTATAGTTTTTGAAATAAGAAGAGTAATTAGTTAAAAATTTGAAATCGATCTGATAAAGCTGATATTAGGATTTTGAATTTATTAATATAGTAAATATTAACTGTATTGAACAAGAGTAATCGAGAATACATATATTTGTGTAAATATAATTCTTTGATAATTAATATAAGAGGTGCCCAAGTTAATACTTGAGTACCTCTTATTATTTATTTTTTAATTTAACTATGTAATTTGGTTCAAATATAATAGCATATATATGCACAGAATGTGGCTATCTTAATTCTAATCATTTTTCACTAACTTACTATTTTTATTTAAAAAATTTACCATATGGTCTAAATTGTTTTAATTCTTCAATTACTTCATCTAAAGGATTTTCAGTTTTTTCAATATCATAACCAATAAACTTTGATAAACAATTAAATAAAAATTCTCCAACTCCATCCATTCTAAAACCAGATAAAGTATCTCCATCTATACTTTCTAAGATAATAACTATTAGTTTTCCTGTACTTATTTTATATTCATAAGAAGAACACTCTACACTCTCAATATTTTTATTCAAATGCTCTATGGCTACCTTAATCTCTGACTTTTCATCTTCGCTTAATAGGGATTGAATAAAATCTGAGTCATCTATTTTATATATAATTGGATTATTATCTAATTCTATTGTGGAGATATTACTACCTAAATTTAAAAATTCTTCTACAGAAATTTCATATGCTTTAAATTCATCTACTAAACATTTTGAAATATCTTTTATTTTACACTTGCTCTCTATATCCATTCCAAATTTCCCCCTTATATTTTAGTATATATTTATATGATACTATATTAGAGTATTTCAATATATCTCTTTTAATGTATTAATAAGTATGAAGTTTACCTTCTATACGGACAAGTATTTATATATTGTTAGTTGTGAGAAATTTGTTGGTGAGATATTTTATGTATATATTACTTATTATAAAATTTGAAAAAATTTGGTATAATTTACATATAAAGCAAAAAGTATGTGGGAAAATAGCAATAACAGGATTTGAGGAAAATCGGGTTGATATTGATGCTAATTAAAACTTAACATGGATTTATATAGTATTGGGGGGCTAGATGTGTCAGGTAAATATAATAGTTATACAGTTCAACCAGAACGACGTTCTAATGAAATAACTAAGGAATGGGAAAAAAGATTAAAAGCAGATAAAGTATATCCTTATAGGCGAAGAACTGAGCGTAGAGGTGCTAATGTTTATAGAAAATCTACAATTTTGTTGATATCAGAAGTTTTAACGTTAATTAGTGCAGCTTTTAATACAATTATATTATTGTGCATGATACCAGATCATATTACAGATTCATTATCTATGATTTTCTATATTACAATGTTAGTGTTAGTGTGGCTTGGGAGATATAAAAGTTTTAAAGAAGATCATAGAGGATGGATGATATATTCTTTATTCATAGGTCTTATGACAAGAAATATATTCGATATTATAGGTTATACATGTGTATTGATACATAGTTATAAATATAGATAGAAACAAATTGTGTAATTTTACTAGTATTATAGAAATATTGTAATTATTAAGTATTTATATAATATATTATCACGGAAATAAGGGAGGATTTTATATGGAAATACAGTCTGGATTGTCAATAATACTTATATTATATATAGCTGCTATTATAACTATTGTAGGATTGGGAATATATGCACTTATATTACTTATAAAAGCACTTAAAATTTATATCAAAAATAATTCGCAATATTAATAAATTAAGGGAGTCGTACAAAAAGACTATGCTAAAAAGAGCATAGTCCTTTTTAGTTATATTAATCTTCAAACAATAAAACAAAATACTACCGAGTAGGAATTAATAAATAATACAAACCAAGATACCCATAAATAGAAGCAACTCCACAACAGACCTTACTTATCCCACCTATAAAACAGCTTTATAATTGGAAATCACTTAAATATCATATATAATAAAAATTAGCAATTACTAAATAATTCAAAGGAAAGAATATAAATAAAAAACATATAGGGGTGATATAGTGGAAAACTTCTTTTCAACTAAAGGCAAATTCAACATTTTTTTAGTAGTAGGAATAATACTTATAATATCAGGATTTTTTTATAGAAAATATCCAATTGATCTTGTTGGGTTATTAATTGCATTTATTCCTGAAACAAAAAACTCAATTAAGCATTATAAGGAAACTGGTAAGATAAATGCTTATCTAATGGCTGAGATATTTATTTTTATTGTTACACTTTACATATTCATTTCTACCATGTTAGGTATTTAAGTTTCAATTGAAGGTATTTACATTTGGAGTATAGATAGTTATAGAAATAATTATCCATACTCTATTTTTATTAAAAATAAAGGAAAACGTTGACATAAATTATGTTGTTAGCTAAAATTATCATATAATAAATAAAATATAATAAACAAACGATAAAATAAAAATACAAAAAATAAATAAAAAATAACAAAATAATAATCAAACATAAGCAGTTCATGAAATATCAAAATCTAGTAATTTCTTTCACAATAAATTTCCAAGATAAGACAAAAAACTTAATATCATAATCAAATAATATTGCTAAAAAATATTAATATTTTAATAATAAAGTTCATAAGGGGGATAAAAATGAAAAAGTATCTTTTAGGAATTGATAATGGGGGAACTTTCTCTAAAGCAGCACTATTTGATTTAGATGGAAACCAAATTGGAGTATCAAGTAAACAAACTGAAATAATAACTCCAAAATCAGGTTATACAGAAAGAGATATGAATTTATTATGGGAAGCAAACTATAAAAGTATAAAAGAAGTAATTGAAAATAGTAAAGTAGATCCTAAATATATTATGGGGGTTTCAATTTCAGGTCATGGAAAAGGGTTATATATGATAGGAGAAGATGATAATCCTATAATATATAATGGTATAGTTTCCACAGATACTAGAGCTTGGGAGTATGTAGAAAAATGGAATCAAGATGGAACTAGTGATAAGGTATTTAAAAAAACATTCCAAAGTATAATGGCATGTCAACCAGTAGCTTTATTAGCTTGGTTTAAAGATAATAAACCAGAAGTATTAGAAAAAGTAAAATGGATATTCTCTGTAAAAGACTATGTTAGATATATGTTAACAGGGGAGGCTTATGCAGAATATACAGATTTTTCTGGTGGCAATTTAGTAAATATGATTACAAAGGAATATGATGAAGAACTACTTTCATATTTTGGAATTGAAGACTTAATAGATAAATTACCTAAGTTAAAATATTCAGCAGAAATATGTGGACATATAACTAAAGAAGCGGCTTTAAAAACTGGTTTATTAGAAGGTACACCAGTAGCAGGTGGAATGTTTGATATAGATGCTTGTGGTATAGCAACAGGGATGGTTGATGAAGAGCAGTTATGTATGATAGCTGGTACTTGGAGTATAAATGAATACATATCAAAAACTCCAGTTACAGATAAGAGTGTAGCACTAAACTCTATGTTCTGTATGCCTGGATATTATTTAATAGAAGAAAGTAGCCCAACTTCAGCGGGGAACTTAGAATGGGTAATACAAAATATGTTAGATGGTTATTTAAAGGAATCTGAAAAAGAAAATGTATCAATATATGATGTTATTAATAAAAAAGTAGGAAGTATTGAGCCAAAAGATAGTGATGTTATATTCTTACCTTTCTTAAATGGTTCAAATGAAGATGCCCTTGGAAGAGGTACATTTATAGGTATGACATCTTATCATACTAAAGCTCATTTAGCTAGAGCAGTATATGAAGGTGTAGTATTCTCACATATGAGTCACTTAAATAAGCTATTTAAAAATAGAGAGAAACCAAATAGAATAAGAATTTCAGGTGGAGCAGCAAATTCTAATGAGTGGGTACAAATATTCGCAGATGTAATACAAATACCTATAGAAGTTGTTGAAGATAAAGAACTTGGAGCTCAAGGGGCTGCCATGACTGCAGGAATAGCTGTTGGTGCCTATGAAAGTTATAAAGAAGCGGCTGAAAGAACTGTTAAAATATCAAAAACAGTATATCCAAGAGCTGAATATAAGGAGATATATGAAAGAAAATATGGAGCATATAGAAAAGTTGTTGATTCATTAAAAGATACGTGGAAGCATTTAGCTATAGAAAATTAAAATAATAATTTAAAATTAAAATTCTATTAAATAAAATGCTATGGTATGTTTTATTACTTCTATAGCATTTTATTTAATTTAAATGGGGGATAATATGGAAAAATATATATTAGGATTGTATGAAAAATCTATGCCAAATACATTATCATGGAAAGAAAAATTATTATGTGCAAAAGAATGTGGATATGATTATATAGAGATTAGCATTGATGAAACTGATGAAAAGCTAAGTAGGCTTGATATGAGCAAGGAAGAAAGAAAAGAACTTTTAGATACTATGTTTGAATGTGATATTCCAATAAGCAGTATGTGTTTAAGTGGACATAGAAAGTACCCTTTAGGAAGTCTAAATAAAGAAATAAGAGATAAAGGTATGGAAATTATGAGAAAGGCCATAGACTTAGCTTGTGACTTAGGTATTAGGATAATTCAAATTGCTGGTTATGATGTTTATTATGAAGAAGGAAATGAAGAAACTAAAAAATATTTTGAAGATAATCTAAGAAAATCAGTTGAAATGGCAGCACAAAAGGGAGTTATATTAGCTTTTGAAACTATGGAAACTGAGTTTATGAATACTGTTGAGAAGGCTATGGAATATGTTAAATTAATTGATTCACCATATCTAAAGGTATATCCTGACTGTGGAAATGTAACCAATGCTACTTTAAAATATGGAACTGAAGCAGTAGATGATTTTATACTTGGAAAAGGTCACATAGCTGCAGTTCACTTGAAAGAAACTATTCCAGGAAAGTTTAGAGAAATACCATTTGGAACTGGGCATGTTAATTTTGAAGAAATTATAAAAGTTTCTTTAGATTTAGGAGTAAGAAGATTTACTACTGAATTTTGGTATGTAAATAATGATGATTGGAAGGATGTAATTAAATATAATAGAAAATTTATAGATGAAAAGTTCTCAAGTGTTATGTAAATGTAATCAAAGCTTGCAATCCTTGTATATTGCTAGATAATGACACTTTTGATATCATATAGAAAAATAGAAATTTCAAAGGTGATGTATTATGGCATATGATTTTAAAAAACAGCATAAAGAGCTTTATTTACCAAAAGATAAACCAGTAATCGTAAATGTTCCCAAAATGAATTATTTAGCAGTTAGAGGACAAGGAAATCCAAATAATCCAGATGGAGAATATGTAAAATCAATACAATTACTTTATGGAATTGCATATACTTTGAGAATGAGTTATAAAACAGACTATAAAATAAATGGATTTTTTGAATATATTGTTCCACCATTAGAGGGTTTTTGGTGGCAAGAGAATATAAAAGGAGTAGATTATTCAAATAAGGACTCTTTCAAATTTATTTCTCTAATTAGATTACCTGACTTTATAACCAAAAAAGATTTTGACTGGGCTATAGAAACGGCAAGTAAAAAGAAAAAAATGGATTTTAGCAAGGTAGAATTCTTTACTTATGATGAAGGACTATGCGTACAATGTATGCACATTGGTCCTTATGATGATGAACCTATTACGGTAGAAAAAATGCATAAATATTTAGAAGAAAATGGGTACTTATTAGATATAACAGATGATAGATATCATCACGAAATTTATATATCTGATCCTCGTAAATGTGATGTAAGTAAACAAAAAACTGTAATTAGACATCCTATTAAACTTAGATAAATTTCAATATATTATGAATAATTAGCGGTAATTTATCACGAGGTAGACTAACATAGAATTAAAAAATAACAGTACATAAGAATTTAAACTATTTACATTCTTAAGGTACTGTTATTTTTTTGCATATATTTATAAAAAAGTTAGCTAATATAATCAATAATTAAAACATTAAAACTCAAACAAAGGACTTAATAGTTATCAAAATAGTGAATAAAATTTTTATATATATTAAAAAAATATATAAATATTACAAGTTTCTACAAAATTAGACAAGAAGTATGTATATAATATTAATTGGAAAGAAAAAATGTAAAAAATTAACAAATATTGAGGGAGACTAGTATTATGAAAATCAGAAAAAAAATTATAGGATTAATATTATTAACAATTATATCAGTTGGAGTAGTGGGATGCTCAAGTACGAGTAACAATTCAAACAGCCAAAATCAAGAAGTAGCAACTGATGAAGATTTTATAAGTAGTTTTGAGAAAGCTATAAATAAAAGATGGGATGAACAAAATAAGTTAGAGAAAAAATTTGCAACAAATACATCTTATACAGATGAGCAATACACACAAGACACTATAAAAGTTTTAGAAAATGAAATAGAATCATTAGAAAAATATAAAGAAGGAATAAAAGATAAAGATTTAAAAGAAATTGCTAATAACTACATAGAAGGTGTTAAAAAGCAAATTGAAGCTCAAAAAACAAATGATTATGAATTACAATACAAATATATAGAAGAATCAGATAAGTTAAGAAAACCAGCATTAATAGCAATGGTTGATGATTATGGAATAAAAATAAAAGATGAACATCAACAAACATACAAAGATTTTAAAGAACAAGCAACTATTATAAATAAAGAAAATGAATCACAAGCATTTGCTGATAAATTAGCAAGTGAAATGACTTTTGAAAAGAGTACTGGTGAATTTGGAGATGTAGAGTTTAGCACTATTGTAGAAAATACATCAGATATAGATTTTAAAAATTTATCATACAAAGTTCAATATAAGGACAAAGATGGAATAGTAATAGGTGATGATATTATATTCTTAGAAAATTTTGATGTACAATCTAAGCAAAAGGTAAAGCTTACACCATTTGAAGAAGGTGTTGAAAGTATAGTTGTAACAACTGATTGGTTTGAAAGTAAATAATTTTTGAGGGAGAATACTATGAAGAATAAATTAAAAATAATGATGATGGCTATTTTATCAATATTTATACTTACAGGATGTGGAACAAAGAGTCCAACTGAAGTTGTAAATTCTTATTTTGATGAAATAAAAAAAGGTGAAAATGCTGAGGTTACAGAGTATCTATTAGAAAGTGTAGAATCTACAGAAGACAGTACTGATAGTGATGAAAATCAAGCAGATCCTAAAATGGAAGAAGCTATGAAGTTATATCTTTCAAAGATAGATGCAAAAGTATTATCTGAAAATATTGAGAAAGATAAGGCAACTGTTGAAGTTGAAGTAAGTGGACTTAATTTTTCAAATATTATTCTAGAAGTATTACAAGAAAGCTTATCTAGTGCGTTTAGCGGAGTAGAAATGAGCGATGAAGAAATTAGTAATAGTGTACTTGAAAAAGTAAAAAGTGGAAAAGTAGAAACTAGAACTGGTACTGTAACTTTATCTAAGGATGAAAAAGAGTGGAAAATAAATACTGAAGATGAAAGTTTTATGGGACTTATTTTTGGAAAAGCACAAGAGCTTGATAGTTCTACAGCAAAATAATATATAAGTAAGTATGAAAATGACTATATATTATAGAATTAAAGATTAACTAATACTAAAATAAACAAAAGATATGGAGATTGAATATGACAATAGTAAAATTGGGATTTTTTGGATTTAAAAACGAAGGAAAAGAGCATGAAGGATTTAAAGGTTTTTTAGGGGCTAATGAAGAAATAATATACTCATTCAAAGGTGTAAGAGATGAGCTTATATTCACAAATAAAAGAGTAATAATGCTAAATATTCAAGGAATAACAGGTAAGAAAAAAGAATTTAGATTCTTCCATTACAACAAAATAAATAGCTATGCAATAGAAAGTTCTGGTACTTTTGATTTAGATAGTGAAGTAAAGCTAGTTATAGGTAGTGTTCAATATGAGTTTGAACTAGGAAAAGGAATAGATGTAATGGCTATAGGTAGATTAATAAGTGATTCAATGTAAAAATATATCAAAGATATATAAAAGAATATAGCACAACTTTATTTAATAAATTATAGAATAAAAGCTAGTCAATGGACTAGTTTTTATTTTTGCATAAAATTAAGTATAATCTTATAAAGATAAAAAGGTTTACTAAGACAGCTAAAGAGCTTATAAATAGAGCTTTGAATACAACTATTTTTTAGCTGGTAAATTATTCAATAAGGTTTATAATATAAGAAGTCTGAAATTATTACATAATACAAAGTTGAATATAGGAGCATATGCTTCTATTTTTTTACGCTTAAGGAAATTATATTACCTCAAAAACTGTGGATAAATCCTCTAATCTAGTTATATCAATGTACTGATTTTGAGCGTAAAAAATAATTTTGAGCAACGGACG
Source organism: Romboutsia sp. CE17 (assembly GCF_012317385.1). GTDB lineage: Bacteria > Bacillota > Clostridia > Peptostreptococcales > Peptostreptococcaceae > Romboutsia_E. The sequence goes on along the minus strand of NZ_CP051144.1, from coordinate 1,309,770 downwards.
AAGTCGTTGGCGACATGAGCGAAGCGAATTTTTTATAAAAATTATTGAAAATTGTTAGAAAAAGTGTAACAACAACGAATGTTTATAATGTAAGGGCTTTTACAAGGAGGAAATACATTGGAAGATAAAATTATAATCAAATATATCAAAAATAAAAAAGAAGAAGGATTAAGATTATTAATTAATACTTATGGTGATTACATAAACACAATAGTAAAAAATAATTTAAAAGAACTAAGTTATTATCATGAAGAATGTATAAATGATATCCTATTATCAATTTGGAACAATATCAACAGTTTTGATAATAAAAAGAATACCTTAAAAAATTGGATAGGAGTTATATCAAAGTACAAAACAATAGATTATAAAAGAAAATATTTAAAAGAGAGTGCGTATGAAAGTTTAAATGATGAAATTTTAGTTACAGATAACAACTTACTAAAAATAGAAATAGAAGAAGAAATAAACAGATTATTAGATTGCTTAAAACCTAAAGATAAAAAAGTTTTTAAAGAGTATTATATAGAAGAATTAGATGTAGAAATAATAGCAAAAAATTTAAAAACTAAGCCTTTTAATATTTACAGTAGATTATCTAGGTGCAAGAAAAAATTAAGAGAATTGTACAAATAATAAGGAGGAAGTATGAAAAATAAATATGAATTATTCAATGAAATAAATATGCAAGATGAAGATTATGAAAACTATAAACTTTCTCAGATGGAGAAGGATAATATATTTATTAATGTTTCTAAAAATATTAAATTAGAAAAGAATATACGTAATAAGAAATATAGCAAAATAGCAATAGTAATAATATTATGCTTATCAATTTCAAATGTAGCATTAAATAATGGGAAAGTATGGGCATTAGTAGAGTCTATAGGTAAACAAATAGAAAGTTATTTAGGTAAAAAAGAAAATGAATACACTGGATATAAAATATCAGTAAATCAAGTTTCAGAAGATAAAGGAATAAAACTTAGTTTACACGAAGTATTACTAGATGATGGAAATATATTATTAAGTATGAATTTAGACCATTCAAATTTTGATGAGAGTGGTTTGAAGAAAGGATTATATTTAAATAAAAATTATTACTTGCCAACAGCTACTGTATATATGGATGGAAAGAAGTTTGTAGAGACTGGAGGAGCTACAAAATATGAGAGAGAAAAGAATAATCAACAGGATTTTCTAACTTCACTTAACTTAGAAAGAGTAGATGAAAATGATGATGGTAGAGCTGATATTACTGATTATCAGATACTTGATAATATTGATCCTAATAAAGATTATAATATTAAAGTTGTATTTGATGAGGTTGGAATTCATAAAATTGGTCTTATACCAAGAGTTATAGATGATGAATTTGAATTTATAAAGGGTAAATGGGAATTTAAATTCACTGTTAATGGAAAAAATATTATGAGAGAAATAAAAGTATACAACATAAATAAGGAAATAAATATAGATGATGAAGATTTAAAAGCTAAAATTTATATTAAACAATTAAGAGTTTCTCCTATTTCTGTAAAGTTGACATATGCAATGAATATTGAACAGGAATATCCGTTAAATGATAAAATAAATGATAAAAATATCTATATTGAATTATTAGACCAACATGGAAATTACATAAACGTTGGAGGAGGAGCTAGTGAAAATGAAGATGGAAGTCTTATAGAAGGATCTCTTGAAGGAAATTTAGAAAATAACAAAAAACTTGAAAGTATAAAGATTTTACCATATATCTATTATATAGAAAAAAATTCTGATAATCCTAAGTATCATCATAGAATCGAATATGAAGATAAATCAATAAGTATAGATTTAAATATTGAAGAGTAGATTCACATTTTAAAATAACTGTACCTAAGAGTTTAAACTATTTGAACTTATGAGGTACAGTTATTTTTTATCATAAAATTATCTAGCATATTTAACAATAGCCTTATTTAATACTAATTATATTTTTAGATAATTCATTTATACGAGTGATCGAAATAGAGAAAAATATAGTTCGAATGATTACACTAAAATTTAGTATAATGCAAAATAACAGAACTTTTGATATTATATAGATAAATAGAAATTTTTGAGGGAATATTACTATTTTAAAAAGATAACATGGGTGATAATTATGAGAAAACTAATATCAATGATACTTATATCGATAATGTGTATAAGTTTAGTATCATGTAATGATACAGAAGTTAAAGAAACAGGGGAGATTACGAAAGTTAAACAATTAACTAAAAAAGAAAAGATAAAAGATTTTGAATATATGTTTAAAACTATAGAAGAAGCATATCCATTTTTAGAGGTAAACAAAAGAGTAAATAATGTAGATTGGGTAGCTAATAAAGAAGAGTATTTAGAGAAAATAAAAAATACTACAAATGACGAAGAATTTATAGGAGCAATTAATCAAATATTAAGTGAGTTAAACAATGATCACACTCATCTTGTAAATAGCAAGGAACTATATGAGTATTTCAAGAGTGGATATAATCAAACTGGATGGTATGATTTTTTTGATGATGAAAAAGTAGTAAGTAGATATAATTCTATGAAAGGAAATATTGAAAATACTAAAAACACTATGGTAAAAAAAGATGTAATTGTAAAGGATGTAGTAGATAAAAAAGTAGGATATATATACTTGCCACAAATGTATGGTGTATATGGAGACATAACAGAAAAAGATATTGAATCTGATATGAAGATAATAGGTGATTATATAGATACATTAGAAAATCATAAAGCATTAATTATAGATATAAGAGGAAATTCTGGTGGATCTGATGCGTATTGGAGAAGTGTAGTCTCTAAAATCGTATCAGATGATATAGAAAACAAAGGATATTTGGCTTTCAGAAGTGATAGTAAAATTATGAAAGATTATCTAGATAAAAGAAATATTATAGTAGACTCAATAGAGAATTTACCTAAAGATTTATTAGAAAATGCACCAAGAGAAGTTATGACTGATTTTAGTGAATTTATGGAATCTAAAGTAGTTATAGAAAGTGATAATAATTCTAAATTTGAAGGAAATATATACCTTTTAGTCGATGGTATGGTATATTCATCATCTGAATCATTTGCAATATTTTGCAAAGATAGTGGATTTGCAACTTTAATCGGAGAAAGAACAGGTGGAGATGGGGGAGGAATAGACCCTATATTATTTGATTTAGAGAACAGTGGTCTTATAGTTAGGATGGCTAGTGATATGTATCTAACAGGTCAAGGAATATGTAATGAAGAGTTTAAAACTACACCAGATTATAAGATTAGCAACGTAACTAGAACTGAAAATTTTGAAGATGATAAATGTATTCAAAAGGTATTGGAATTAGAAAATATTAATTTAACAAAAGAAAGCGAGTAAAATCAATAAATATGACTATCTCTTAGCTTGTAAATTATTCAATAAGGTGTACAATATGAATTAAAGAAAAAGGGGGTAGTAGTATGGGAGATCTAGTATTTATAGTTTATATCAGTATAGCATTGATTTTCTTAATATATAGCATAATATCGTATAAAAAGAAAAATATCATCTATACTATACGCAGTGAAAAGATAAATGTTTCAAAAGATAATTACTATAAATTACAATTATTATTTTGTGTATCCAATTGTATTTTATTAATATTAGAAAGTGTAGCTATTTACAATAAGACGAACACAACTCTTTTTGTATGCTATTATCTAGTGACATTTTGGGTAGTAAATTATTTATTAAAGTTTATAGGGATTAAGATGAAATATTTAAATATAAGTTATGAATAATAATAATACATTATTAACTATTAAACAAATCACAAAACTAGCATATAAAAAACCACTGATCTACTCAGTGGTTTTCTTATTATTTATCTAAATCCTTGCCAGTAAATGCAAGAGGTAAAATTTCTTCTAATGAATATTCTAAGTATTCTTCAGTACTTTTTGCAATTATAACTTTGAAAGTTTTTAAATCGCAAAACTCAGCCATGACTTGTCTACACACAGCACAAGGAGCACAGAAATCACCTTCTCCTGGATTTAATCCTTCTTTGTTTCCTACAACAGCAATGGCTGTGAAGTTCTTTTGACCTTCAGAAATTGCTTTGAAGAAAGCTGTTCTCTCAGCACAGTTTGTTGGTGTATAAGCTGCATTTTCTATATTACATCCTGTGTATATATCTCCATTATCGCAAAGTAATGCTGCACCTACATTGAATTTAGAGTAAGGTGTGTAGCAAAATTTTTGTGCTTCAAAAGCTTTTTCGATTAGTAATTTTCTATTTATCATTGTTCTCCTCCATGTTGTCTAAACTTAATATATTGTAATTAATGGGAAGATTTTATCAACTAGCTTATCCATATCTTTGACTTTTATAAATCCTTTATTATATTCAATAAGGTTTTCATTTACCAACTCTTTGATAATCCTATTAATACTTCTGATATTAGAGCCTACACCTTCTACCAATATGTCTTTGTGAACAGTATCTACTTTATGATCATCTAGAAAACTCCATATAAAGAAGATAATTCTAGCTTTGAGAGGATAAGCCACATTTGTCTTGCTATTGACAGAAGTATGATACATTTTAGTAGAAAGTTGAACATGTATATATAAGGAAAAATCACTGTCGTACTTAATCCACTCCAGAAAAGCACTTTTAGGAATTTTTACAGCTTCACAATGTTCCATAGCTTCAACATAGTTTAGGATTGGCTTATTGACAAATACCTCCAACTCACCAAAGAGATTATATTCACAATAAATTCTCTCTAAATATTTCACCTGAGTAGGTGCCAAGGAATAAACTTTAACCTTTCCTTTTTTTATAATATATACAAAAGAAGGAGTATCATTTTGTTTAAGAATTTTATCAAAAGTATTAAACTCTATATCTATAAATTGTTTTTTTATAAAGTCAGGACAAATGTCTAAATAATAAGATAAGTCGTTCATTTTAAATCTCCTTATTAATGTTTTGAATAAAGTATATTTATTATATCACTATAATTTTGAGGCGCAAGGGCTTTGTAATAAGTTAGGGACAAATGTCCAAAGTTTTATTTTATGATATCATTTTGCTAAGAATATAAGAAACTCGAAATATTAGGTTATTATTTAGAAATATTAGTTGACATATCAACTAATATTTGTCATAATCTATATGGGTGATAGAAATGGATAAAAGTATAGTTCGAATGATTACACTTCTGGCTAGAAAGAGCCAGAGTTATATTGGTAGTGCATTGAGCAAATATAATCTTTCTGCTGCAGAGCAACCTTTTTTTATGGCACTACAGCACCATGAAGGTGTAACACAAGAAGAACTCACAGCTATTGTATGTGTAGATAAAGCGGCAACTGCTCGTGCAATAAAATCTTTAGAAAAAAAAGGATATCTGATACGAATACAGGATAAAAAAGACCGACGTCAGAATAGGATTTATCCAACAGATATAACAAAGCAGTTAGGATCAGCCGTAAGAAGTGAACTTCTTCACTTTAATGATATGCTAACACAAGGGATTGACCCAGAAAGCTTAGATTTAATTTATTCGGCATTAATAAAAATTGAAGAGAACTTTGCTCATATTTCAAATAAGAAAAGTGAAGAAATAGAGCAAGGAGGACAGAGAGGTGAATTAAATGAATGACACATTTCAAGGAAAGGTAAATCCCCTTGGGGAAGAGCCTATTGTAAGACTGATTGGTAAGTTTGCCATTCCATCTATTATCAGTATGTTGGTTAATGCAGCTTACAATATAACAGATCAAATTTTTATCGGTCATGTTGTCGGTATGCTTGGAAATGCAGCTACTAATGTTGCCTTTCCAGTAGTTACCCTTACTACGGCATTTGCACAATTAATTGGTATAGGTACGGCATCAAACTTTAACATTAGCCTTGGTGCAAAAAGGGAAGAGGAAGCAAAGCGATTTGTTGGTACAGGGCTTACGCTTATGTCAATTTTGGGTATTGTAATTATGTTTATCGTTCTATTATTCAAAACACCTATACTTATGCTATGTGGTGCAACAGAGAATGTACTTTCCTATTCGCAGCTTTATTTGGGTATCACAGCTATTGGGATTCCGTTTTTACTTTTTACAACATCTGCAAGTAATTTAATTCGTGCTGATGGAAGCCCGTCATATTCTATGATGTGTACCTTAGTAGGAGCAATACTGAATGTATTTTTAGACTGGTTATTTATGTTTGTTTTCAAATGGGGAATTCAAGGTGCAGCAGTAGCTACAATTATAGGTCAGATTGTTTCATTTATACTTTGTATAGGTTATTTTTTAAAGTTTAAGACTTTTAAAATCAAGATGAAGATGCTAGGTTTACGCTTAAAATACGTAATTAAAATTATAAAGTTCGGAACATCAAACTTTATCAATCTTTCAATTATGATGGTAGTAAATATAGTTATGAATAATACCCTTACTCATTATGGGGCATTATCGATTTATGGAAGTGATATTCCTTTGGCTGTATCTGGTGTCATTGCTAAACTAAACAGCATATTGGCTGCCTTTGCAGTTGGTCTATCTCAGGGATGCCAACCGATTTTAGGATTCAATATGGGTGCAAAGAATTATGATAGAGTGAAAGAAACTTACAAAAAAGCAGTTTCTTTTGCACTAGTAATTAGTGTATTAGCATTTTTATCATTCCAGTTATTCCCAAGACAGATTACGAGTATATTTGGTACGGGAGATGAACTTTACTTCCAGTTTGCAGAACGCTATTTACGTATTTTTATGATGATGACATGTATCTATGGTATACAACCATTATCTGTGAACTACTTTACAGGTATTGGGAATGTGAGACAAGGAATAGTTATTTCTCTATCAAGACAAGGATTTTTCTTACTTCCATTGTTATTTGTTCTACCTATGATATTCGGTATTGACGGGGTGTTATATGCAGGGCCTATTGCAGACTTTATGGCATGTGTGTTGTCGTTAACATTAGTCTTTAGAAACTTTAAGAAGCTAACACTTACTGAGGGAGTAGAAGTAAGTTCTTGCAATTAAGAATGTATAACAAAAGTTCACAATTGTTATATAATGCGAATTAAAAAGGCATTATTGTAAAAAATTAAGTGCTTTAGACATAATAACTGTCGAGAATGTCTATAGATTTGTGTAAATAAGATTTTTTATAATTTATATTACTGGAAATTTCAAATTCCAGTAATATTTTTTTATTTTTGAGAAATACTAATACTGGAATTCTTTACACAATTATTATGTGTTTAATTTAGTTATTTATACACTAAATTTTCCATAATTTTAAAAAAATTTATATTGTGTAAGAGTTAGGTATCCTTTCTCCAAACATAATTGTAAGCTGTCCTAAAGTAGACGCCCAATTTTGGTTTGGAGAGGTCCATTTCTCCATAATTTTCATGGTAGATAAATATAGTGATTTTCTTAGTGACTCATCTGTTGGAAATACAGTTCTTACCTTAGTATATTTTCTTAACTGTCTATTAAATCCCTCAAGAGCATTTGTAGTATAAATAATTCTTCTAATTTCATGTGGATATTCAAAATACGTATTCAGATTACTCCAGTTATTGTACCATGAATCTATTACAACAGAATATTTTGAATACCATTTCTCCTTAAGAATATCTAAATTTTTAAGTGCTGTTTCTTCGTTAAATGCCCTATAAACACTTTTTAAATCTTTCATAAACTCTCTCTGATCTTTTGATGCTATATATTTAAGAGAGTTTCTAATTTGATGAACTATACAAGTTTGAATACTTACATCTGGATATACAGTTTTAATTGCTTCAGGTAGACCTTTTAAACCATCCATACATGCAATTAAAATATCATCTACGCCTCTATTTTTCAAATCATTACAAACTGATAGCCAAAATTTTGCGCCTTCTGATTCACCAATCCAAATACCTAATATATCTTTTTTTCCTTTCATATCTAAAGCCATACATATATATGCTGCCTTTGAAACTATTTTATTATCATCTCTTACTTTAAAATGCATAGCATCCATATATACGATTGGGTATATTTCATCAAGTTCTCTGCTTTGCCATTCGGCGGCAGCCTCTACAACCTTATCTGTTATCTTAGATATCATTGCAGGAGACACATCAATGCCATATAGTTCTTCCATTTCAGATTGGATATCTCTTACACTCATACCACAGGCATAAAGACCTATTATTTTTTTATCTAGTTCATTACATACAGTTTCATACTTTTTAACAACCTTCGGTTCAAATTGTGCTTTTCTATCTCTTGGTATATCTAGGCCAACTTCACCAAAACTACTTTCAATAGTCTTAGAACTATATCCATTCCTATAGTTTGGATTAGCTTCATTACTTCTTTCATGCCTTTCTCTTCCCAGATGTTCTTCCATTTCTGCTTCTAGCAATTGTTGGATAATATCTTTGAACAGCTTTTGCATTAATCCATTTTTACCAACTACATCTTCCATGGTTTTACATTTTCTTACTTCAGCTTGGTAGTCTAAATCTGGAATAATTATTTCTCTTTGATCTTTCATTTCTTTACCTCCAAAAGTTTAATATGAATATTATTCCAAACTTACCAATTTTACATTCAAAAAAGACTGTAGGTAAGTTTGTATTTACACAAAACTACCTACAGTCCCCTTTAACTATTTAGCTGTATTCATTATTTCTAAAAATTCAGAAGCTGAATCTAATAAATATTTACCCTTATAATAATCTAATTTTATATCTTCAAAGTTCTCTATTGACTTAACAGATTTTGGCCTTTCTTCAAAAGTACCTAATATATTAAAGTCTTTATCAAGTACAATGACCATAGGCCATTTAAATTCAGAAACTCCTAGAATTGGAGGTAAAAACTTTTTACCTCTAGACATAGAAATAACTGAAATATTTAAATTAGGGTTTAATTCAGTAAATTTCTTTAAAACAGTTATATTTAATTGGTAATCAGGACACCAAATTTCGCCTGAAACTAAAAAGTTAACTTCCTTATCAAATTCAGTTAATGTTTTAATCATTTCTTCTGTTAAGTTAATTCTAGAATAATTTTTAGGTATTCTAGATCTCTCACTTTTACTACCATATCCAACAGAAGATTCAAAATTAGTCCCCACTTCAAATAATTCTTCTATAGTCATAGTTATCATGAAAATACACCTCCAATATGTAAAGTATATATTTATATTACCATTATAAAAAAATATTATCTATAAATATTTTTATACTAATATAAATATTATAAAATAATGAAGTATTAAATTATTAAAATATATTATCATAGTATAAATTGTTATATAATTTTATTATCAATTAAAATAAGGATGGTGAAATGATAAATGAACAATTATGAGAGCAATGCTAAGCAAGAATTAATACGATGGAAGAGAAAAATGAGAAAAAATCCATCTATAATAGATAAAGGAACAAGTAAAGTTCAAAATAAATTCAATGACTTACTACCAAATAAATATCATGAATTAATGACTTTAGCAATCAAAAATATGGTAAAAGTTGTGCTCTTTGGATATAAATATATCACGAAATCTCCACATAAAGACATTTCGTTAGAAGATAGAGAAAATTTAGTTAGAGAAAAAATAAAAAAATATAAAAAAACTGCCAGATTGGAGGGAGCAGGAACTGGTGCAGGAGGATTTTTTATTGGATTAACTGACTTTCCATTATTACTGGGAATAAAAGTAAAATTATTATATGACATAGCAGCAATATATGGATATGACGTTAAAGACTATAAAGAGAGAATATATATATTAAATATAATGCAAGTAGCTTTTTCATCTAAAGAGCATAGAAAGGTTATATTTGAACAAATGGAAAATTGGACTGAATATGAAAACATTCTTCCAAATAATATTAATGATTTTGACTGGAGAAATTTTCAACAACAATATAGAGATTATATAGATTTAGCAAAGTTTTTTCAGTTATTACCAGGAATTGGAGCGGTAGTTGGTTTTTATGTAAATGGAAATTTAATAGATAAATTGGGTGAAAGCGCGATTTATTCATATAGGATGAGAATCAAAGAATTATCTTAAATTATCATATTTCACTAAAGGAGAAGACATGAGTAGTATAAAAGAAAAAATAAAAAAATTACCTAAAAAGCCAGGTATATATATGATGAAAGATCTTAATGGAAATATTATATATGTAGGAAAATCGAAATCTTTAAGAGATAGAGTTAAAAGTTATTTTATTAATACGGATAGCCATTCTAGGAAGATTAAGAGAATGGTAAAAAATATATCTGATATATCCATAGTTATAACAGATACTGAGCTAGATGCACTTATATTAGAATGTGAAAAAATACAGGAAATAAAGCCTATGTATAATACATTAATGAAAAAATACGAAAATTACAAATATATAAAGATTGACTTACATGAAAATCTAGGTATACATATAGTTGATGATATAAGAGATGACTGTATATATTTAGGTCCATATACTATGGATAAAAAGCTAGAAGAATATAAAAAAATTGTGGAGGAATGTTATAAGTTACCAAATTGTAAAAAACACACAAAATGCTTAAGATATGATTTAAATAAGTGTATAGGACCATGTAGAAATATTGAAAATGAAAAGAAATATAAAGAAATACTAAAAAGTATTTCAAGTAATTTTGAAGAGTTTAATTTAGATTTATTAAAAAATCTTAATTATAAAATGAAAGAAGAAACAATATTATTAAACTTTGAAAAAGCTAATGAAATAAAAAAATATATAGATCTAATTTCAAGTATACTAAAAAAGCAAAAAATTATAAATAAACTAAATGAAAATAAAGATATACTTGCCTGGATTAATTTAAATGAAAATGTATATAAATTATATTTAATTATAAATGGATCAATTGTATATAGTGAAATTATTGATATAACTAAAATTAATAATAATTTTAAGGATGAACTTATTTTAAATATTAGTATAAAAAAAATTAAATATAAAGAAAATAGCATGAAAAAAATAGATAAATCGAATATAGATTATATAAATATTATTTATAACTACATTGAAAAAAGCGAAGATATAAGTTATATATATATTTAAAGTAAAGAAAATTATGAGGAGAAGTATGAATAAATTAGACATAATAAATAAAACAAAACAATTTGTAAAAGTAGAACTAAGCAATGAAGGTAGTGGACATGATTGGTATCATATTGAAAGGGTATATAACATGTCTAAATATATAGCCCAAAAAGAAAATGCAGATTTATTTATTGTAGAAATGGCAGCACTTTTACATGATATCGATGATTGGAAATTTTCTGATAAACAGGATACTACAAAAACAGAACAATTTTTAAAGTCAGTTAACGTTGATAAAGTTGAGTTTAAAAAAATATTATCTATTATCAAAAGGATATCTTTTAAAGGTGGATTAGTAGATTCAACTCAAGATAGTATAGAAGGTATGGTAGTACAGGATGCTGATAGATTAGATGCTATTGGTGCTATAGGAATAGCTAGAGCATTTACTTACGGTGGTTTTAAAAATCGTGTTATTTATAATCCAGATATAAATCCAATTGAATTTAAAACATTGAAAGATGTTAAACATAAAAATAATCATACAATAAACCACTTCTATGAAAAATTATTAAAGTTGAAGGATTTAATGAACACAAATACTGCAAAAGAAATTGCAGTCAAAAGACATAAATTTATGGAGAAATTTCTAGAAGAGTTTTATTTAGAATGGGATTTTAAATAAAGAGAATTTATATATTATATTAGACTAAGAAAGAAGGGAATATAGATGAAAAATAATAAAATCAAAGAAATTAAAACATTAGTTGAAACAAAATTTGTAGGATTATTTGAAGTAAAATATAAGAATAAATTAGGCAATGATAGAACTTGGATGGTAGCATCAAGAAAAAGTAAAGAAGAATTAGGTGAAATATATCTAAATGATAAAGAAGGAGAGATAGACGCAGTAGTTATTGCAGCATATCATAAAGGTTATGATAAATTAGTTTTAATAAAACAATTTAGAGTACCGATAAATAATTATATATATGAGCTTCCAGCAGGCTTGATAGATAATAAAGAAGATATAGAAACAACAGTAAGAAGAGAGTTAAAAGAAGAAACTGGTCTTAATCTTTTAAAAATAAATAATATAAAAAGTAAAGATAAAATTTATTTATCTCCTGGTATGACTGATGAATCAGTTGCATTTGTTAACTGTATTTGTGATGGAGAAATAAGTAAAGAATACTTGGAAGATGATGAAGATATAGAAGCTATTTTAGTTTCGCAGAATGATGCATGTAAGATGTTAGAAGAAAATGAAGAAATAGATATAAAAGCGTTTTTAATACTACAAATGTTTGCGGAAATTGGAGAAAAGTTATTCTTATAATATAAAAGGAAATATAAAATATTTGTCCTAATTATTAGTTATATATTTAATTAGGAGGGATTATCTTGGAGGAAAAAAGTAAAATAGCTATAATATATAAATCTAAGTATGGAACTACTAAGAAATATGCAGGATGGATAGCTATTAAACTAGATGCAGACTTATATGAGATATCAGATATAACAAGTGGAGATTTACCTGACTATGATACTATCATATTCGGATCATCATTATATGCAGAAAAAATAAGAGGGATAAACTTCATAACAAGAAATTATGAAAAAATAAAGAATAAAAATATAATTGTTTTTGTTGTAGGACTATCAGAAAATAAAAATAGCACCATTGATAAAGTAATAGAGTCTAATTTTAGTGAAGACTTCTCTAATCATGTTAAGTTATTTTATTTTAGGGGAGCTTTAGATTATAAAAATTTAGGTTTATTAGATAAAATAATGATAAAAGGTTTAAAAAAAGTTTTAGAAAATAAAAGATTAGAAGAACTAGATGAGTATAATAAATTTTTATTAAAAAACTTTTATACTATGATAGATTTTACAGATAAAAATTCTGTAATTGATATTGTAGAATATGTGAATAATTTATGTGCCAAAAATGAATAGTAAAATAAATAGGATGGATTTAGTATTAATAATTAATATTGAATCCATCCTATTTATTTTGTAAGTATGACTATGATTATAATTTCTTAGTTATAAATCTGATACTAATGAAAAACAACTTTAACTATAATATTTATTTATAAAAAATAAATATTATAGTTAAAGTTGTTGCATTATCAAAATGATAATAATACAATAGAATTATAATTATCATTTTGATAATTAAAAAAAGGGGGAATGAAAGTGATATATGAAAATGTGTTAGACTTAATTGGAAATACTCCAATAGTTAGATTAAATAAATTAGGATATCCTAATGTATATGTTAAATTGGAAAAATACAACCCAGCAGGTAGTGTAAAGGATAGAGCTGTATATTATATGATTAAAGGAGCTGAAGAAAGAAATGAATTAAAACCAGGAGACACTTTGGTAGAAGCAACTAGTGGAAATACAGGAATTGGATTAGCTATGATTGGAAAATTAAAAGGGTATAAAGTAATAATTATTATGCCAGAGAGTATGAGCATTGAACGAAGACAATTAGTAAAAGCTTATGGAGCAGAACTTATACTAACAGATAGTTCTAAAGGAATGAATGGATCTGTTGAAAAAGCAAAGGAGTTAATTAAAAAAAATAACTATAAATCGTTAAATCAATTTGATAATGCAGATAATACTTTAGCACATTATAAAACAACTGCAGTCGAAATTTTTAAAGAGTTACCAGATATAGATATATTTACATGTGGAATAGGAACTGGTGGAACATTGAGTGGAGTAGGAAAATACTTGAAAGAACAAAAATCTAGTATAAAAATAATCGGAATTGAACCGGAAAAATCACCACTTATAAGTAAAGGTGAAAGTTCGAGTCATAGGATACAAGGAATAGGAGCTAATTTTATACCTGGAAATTTTGATAGTGATATTTGTGATAAGGTTATAACTGTAAAAGATAATGATGCTTTTGAAACTGTTAAATTAATGGCATCAGTTGAAGGGATTTTACTAGGTATTTCTTCTGGAGCAAATATATTTACAGCAATAGAATTATCTAAAAAATATAAGAATAAAAAAATACTAACAGTAGCACCAGATGGAATTGAAAAATATATGTCTATGGAAATATTTTAAGTAAAAGAAAGGATGATACATTTTGTTTTATCATTTAAAAAAAGATATAGATTATATAATGCAAAATGATCCGGCTGCTAGAAATAAGTTTGAAGTTTTTCTACTATATCCATCAATTCATGCATTGATAATGTATAGAATTTCTCATTTTTTTCATACTAAAAAGATATTTTTTATAGCAAGATTAATATCTCAGATAGCTAGGTTATTTACAGGAATTGAAATACATCCAGGTGCGATTATAGGAGAATCTACTTTAATTGATCATGGTATGGGTGTAGTTATAGGAGAGGCTACAATAATTGGTGATAGAGTAACAATATATCATGGAGTAACATTGGGTGCGACTGGTAATGAAAGAGATTGGAAAAGACACCCAACAATAGGAAATGATGTAGTTATTGGATCTGGAGCAAAAATATTAGGACCAATAATTATTGGAAATAATGTGAAAATAGGTGCAAACTCAGTTGTATTAAAAGATGTTCCTAATAACTCAACTGCAGTTGGGATACCAGCCAAAATTAAAATTCAAAAAGGACTAGAAAATGTAATAGGACTGGACTGCTAAATATAAAATAATAAAATACCTAATATTTTGGGTATTTTTTTTATTTGAGGGAATAATAAATTTAGATATGAAGTAAAGATTCATAAAATAAAGATAGGAGGAATTATTTATGAAAGCAAGAGTAGATCAAGACACATGTATAGGATGTGGAGTTTGCCCATCAGTATGTCCAGAAGTATTTGAGATGAAAGATGATGGTAAATCTCATGTTATTGCAGATCCAGTGCCAGATGGATATGAAGATTCAGCTAAAGAAGCAGCTGAAAGTTGTCCAGTTGATGCTATAGAAGTAGAGTAAGTTTAAATAAACATAAATCCAACTGTAAGTATACACTAAAATATTTTAATGTATACTTACAGAATTGATAACATTTCCTAAACACAATGCTTGATATATTTTTTATAAGTATTGTAATTTATTTCCTTAAGAATATGAGAATATCTATTTAGTGTAACTTTTATGTCAATATGTCCCAGTCTATTAAATATAGTTTTAAACTCTGTTTCATATAAAAGTAATATAAGAGAATGAGTGTTTATTAAACTATGCATTCTTATATATCTAATATTATTTTTAACAGTTAAAGTTTTCTGTGTTTTTCTTATTACATAAGAGAGATAAGGTATTAGTTTAGAATTTAAATAAACTAATTACTATATTCTAAAATTCATTTAATTTATACCAATCATGCTTAATCTTTAATTCACTTAATTTATAAAGAAGCTCTAGAGATGCAGAGATAGTCATGTAATATATACAAACTAAAATGAGAGTACATATGATATCCTCATATTAAATTTGACGAAAATATGAAAAATTGAATGTTTTATTGTAAAAAATAATTTTTTTCTATATTATAAATAAGAAGAGGGTGTATAACCCTCTTTTTAATATTATGAATAATTTATTAATAACTTTGATAAAAACTGTAGATTAATATTAAATTGATAATTTACTGATATAAAATAAAAGATAGGAGGTTTAAATATTGAAATTTCAATATTTAATTTTATGATGTACTATACTTATATAATTAGATGCAAAGATGAGTCACTATATACAGGATATACTAGTGATATAAATAGACGAATTTTAGAACATAAAAAAGGAATTAATTCTAAGTATACTAGAGCTAAAGGATTTAAAAATTTAGAGGTTTACTATATTAGTAATTCGAAAAGTAAGGCAATGAAGTTAGAATCATATATAAAAAAATTTAATAGAAATAAAAAACTTTTAATTATTAAGAATCCGGAACTTTTATTAGAAGAATTAGAAAATAGGGAAGAATACCTAGTAGGTATAAAAAATATTAATAATAAAACTATACTTAATAAAAATAAAAAATAAATAGGTAATATTAAATAAAATTATAAAAAGATAAGTTCATAATACGAACTTATCTTTTTATAAAGTGTAAGCTATTTTTTATAAGGTACTTTTTTAGGTGTCTGTTTTATTTTGTTTTCTGGAGTTGCAACGACTCCAGTAGGACCGACAGGACCCGTATTACCTTTAGGACCGGCAGGACCAGCAGGCCCCATATTACCTTGAGGACCAGTAGGACCAGCAGGCCCCATACTACCTTGAAGACCAGTAGGACCAGCAGGCCCCATACTACCTTGAGGACCAGTAGGACCAGTAGGACCCATACTACCTTGAAGACCAGTAGGACCAGTAGGACCCATACTACCTTGAGGACCAGTAGGACCAACAGGCCCCATATTGCCTTGAGGACCAGTAGGACCAGCAGGGCCAATATTGCCTTGAGGACCAACAGGACCCATAGGACCAGCAGGCCCCATATTACCCTTAGGTCCCATAGGACCCATAGGACCAGCAGGCCCCATACTACCCTTAGGTCCCATAGGACCTATAGGACCAGCAGGTCCCATATTACCTTTAGATCCTTTAGGACCCATAGGACCAGCAGGCCCCATATCACCTTTAGGTCCTTTAGGGCCCATAGGACCAGGAGGGCCTTGTATACCAGCTCCTAAATTACATAATGGATTTATATAAACTTCTTTACCAATATCAACATACTGGATAGAGCTTAATTTAATATAGATAGGCCCTTTACCAGATGATGTTTTACCAGTAACTACGCATTGATTAACTTGGCAAATTTTTAGTCTTAATATACAGTCACTACAGTCTAACTTAAGTCCTACTGTTCTGCCAATACAACTACGTAGTATATTAAAAATTTGGAAATCTTCACAATTCACAGGAATAACAAACATAGGGCAAAATGAAGGATTCATTTTTCCAGAGCAATAAACTTTTTTATTTTTGCATGTTTTGTCAATTTTTAATTCCTTACATGAAGATTGGTTACAGTGATTACATTTGCATGAATTAATTTTATTTGTACAGTTTCTTTCCATAATATGACACTCCATGTTAATTATTTTAGTAGTATATCTACGTATTATATTTATATGATAAAAAAAATAAAGTGGGACATATAGTAATAGAATTTTTTATTTAATGAATAAATACAACAAAGAAAAGAGGAGTAAGGCAAAATAATGTAGTATTTATAAAAAAAGGGTTTTGGGGGGACATTCAAATGAGTGATTCAGTAAAAAATATACATGATTTTTATAAATATAATTATAATGAGTTACTTAAAGAGTATATTGATACAATAGAAGAAAGAGATTTTTTAATGCTTAAGAAACAGATATACTTAGATGCTAAACATATATGTATGTCTTTTGACTTAATGATAAAAGAAATAGAATTGAAGGTAAGGATTAAAAAATTAAATATAGAAAAAAGTATAGTGAAGTCTACCCTAAAGTCGAAGTTGATATTTGATGAAGAAAATATGAATAATATTATAAATAAAAATATTTCTCCTTTAATTAAGCAAATTTTAGTTATTAATAATTTGGCAGAAGAAGCAAGGGCATATATAATTAGTTATGAAAAGAATTTTTACTATAAAACAGAATTTTCAAATTTATATAAAAAAATGCTAGTAAGAATAAGTCCTATTTTTAATAAGATGGATAAGAATAAAGAGAGATTATGGGAGAAAACTGAATTAGCATATATTTATAATGATATAGGCAAGTTGAAGATGATATCAAATGTATTATTGGATAACTATAAGCCAACCAAAGTATATACTTCAGAAGAATTAATAAATGAAATTAATGAACTAAAAAAAGAGATAAAGTCTATGGAAGATATATTTCCGTTTAATATAGATATTGATGATGAAATTTATATAAAAACATATAGAAAAGAAATAGAAGATAGGTTATATATATTAAATAAAGAAGAAAATAAATTATTAAAAGAAGTAGATGTATTGAGGGCTAAATTATAAGTAAAAAAAGTGTAAGTATATGTTATATAAATATAGTATATGCTTACACTTTTTTACTTAAAGAGTGTTATTAAGTTTATAATATGTTAATAGTAAGTCAACCATTTTTCCATAACTTTTATTACCTTCAGTAACTCCATTTGATTTTAAATAAGAGTCATTAAATTTATTAGAAATATCATTAATTTTACCCTCATACTTCTCCCAAAATTTATTATTAGCATTAATATCATTGATAACATCATTTGAGAGTTGTTTTGTTAATTCGAAATAAGAATCATAGTCTACCCTTTTTAGAGTAGAGGCTGTATGAGTAAGAGCTAATTTATAACCAGAGTATATAAAATCAGTATCAGTATGATTAATACAAGCTAAATATGATATAAAGTTTGCTTCATCTTCACTAGCATAGCCTCTTTGATGAGCCATCTCATGAAGCGTTGTAGAAGGAATCGACATATCCAAAGTAGAAATATTTATATTTGCTTCTCCTGTAAAAGGAAAATATATTCCTGTAATACCTGTATAACACATTAAGTTTGAAGAGAGTACATATTTTACATTAGAATAATTTCCATCTAAATTTGGAATTATATGAGATATTTTATTAAATCCTATATTTGCTCTTTCTATTACTCCTACATAGTTTGTATTTAATTTCATTATACCATTAATATCCTCATGAACATTACATCTGCTTTCATTAGTTTTTATAATGAGAAAATTATAGAGATTTTTTAAGTCTTCAACATTATAATTAATATTTATATTATCAAAGTCATTATATTCTTTTAATAGTACATATTTCAAAGGTGTTTTATTATAATTAATTCCCCAAAGTAAAATAAATAAAAAATATGAAATGGAAATAAATGAGAGTATATTCAAAAGTGATTTTTTTAAAAATATAAAAAATTTATATCTAAATCTTATAAATAATACAAAACAATATACTAAAAAAGTAATTATACTTACTATTAACAAATAAATTATTAATTCATAAATTGAGAAAGTAAATAAACCACTTATATTACTTAAAATTTGAACAGTAAATTTATTAATTTTTCTAGTATAGTATGTTTCTATAAAGCTTGGAAATTTTGACGCTAAATAGTTAATAATTAATGTTAATGGGAATAACATAAAGATTAAAATTCTAATTTTTTTTCTCATATACCTCTCCTAATTAAATGCATATACATATATTATAAGATAAATATATAATAATTAAAAATATATTATATATTAAAAACTTTATATTAATAATATATAATATATTTTATAAATAAATTTTGTTTTTAAGGAAGGTTAATAATGGAAGAAAAGAAAGTAAAACTGACAAGGGATAATTTTAATTTTAGATTTAAACAATATGAAGGTATGTATTTTCACTTTACTATAAGTGAGGATAGCAAGGTTGTAAGATATAAAATAACCGAGGATAAAGAAGGTATAGAATTAAAGGAATTTGGAAATACACATATAAATAATAATATGTTATACATTCCTCAAATTGAAGCATATATTGATTTAAATAGTGTAAATTAGATAATACCAATACTTTAAGTGATTAAATAAAATAAAATGCTACCATCAATAAATTTATGGTAGCATTTTATTTTATAGCATTTCAAATATATCAAAAGATTCACGGATCATTTTTTCTGTAGTATGAGAGTAAGTATTCATTGTATTAGAAAGTCTACTATATCCAAGCTAGATTGAATCTAGATTCATTTTAAATTATATAGTAACACGAGTATATCTAAGCCCATGAAAATTAAATCTTATATTAAGCTTACTATTAAATTATGTTATTATGATGATATTATCATAATAATATAAGGAGGCACCTAAGTGCAAAAAGCTAGAAATTCATATTTTGATAATGCAAAATTTATACTTATATTTTCCTACCAATTATCTAGTGGAAAAATATTTTAAATTATTTTGAATATTTGATATACTATACTATAGTGTATTAAATATACATTATAAGTATAGATATAATATATATAATTATTATGGAACATACTATTAAATATAAATAAGTAAGGAGAGTATTATGAGTAAGAAAAGTGTTGATTTAGGTAATGGAGGTATTGGGAAGTTACTTGTGAATTTGGCAATTCCATCAATAATCGCTCAAATTGTAAATCTATTATATAATATAGTAGATAGAATATTTATTGGTAGGATGCCTAATGGTGAATTAGCTATGGCAGGTGTTGGAGTGGCAATGCCAGTAATTTTATTAGTTTCCGCATTTAGTGCTTTAATAGGTATGGGTGGTGCACCTCTTACTGCTATAAAAATGGGAGAACAAGATAATGATGGTGCAGAAAAAATAATGAGTAATAGTTTCTCTATGTTAAATATAGTAGGGGTTATATTAACAATAGTATTTTTCATTTTTAAAGAGCCAATTCTTTGGGCTTTTGGAGGTAGTGAAGCTACTATAGGATATGCCCTTGATTACCTATCAATATATATTATAGGTACTATATTTGTTCAGATTTCAATGGGTATGAATCCATTTATAAATACACAAGGGTTTGCTAAAATTGGAATGTTCACAGTAGCAATTGGGGCAGTTATAAATATTATACTTGATCCTATTTTTATATTTGGTCTTAATATGGGTGTTAAAGGAGCAGCATTAGCTACTATAACAGCTCAAGCAGTATCAGCAGTATTTGTATTGAATTTTTTATTTGGGAAAAAAACAATTTTAAAAATTAGAAAGAAATATCTAAAAATAGATAAAAAAATAATTTTTTCAATAGTTTCTTTAGGTGTTGCTCCATTTATTATGCAAGCTACCGAAAGTTTAGTTTTAATAAGTTTAAATAATCAACTATCAAAATATGGTGGAGATTTAGCTATAGGGGCTATGACTATAATGAGTAGTATTATGCAGATGATAACTATGCCTCTTATGGGGCTTACACAAGGAGCTCAGCCTATAATAAGTTATAACTTTGGGGCTAAGAACATAGATAGGGTTAAAAAAACATTCAAACTTCTTTTAATATCTTGTTTAACGTATTCAACAGTAATGGTAGTATTATTAATGATATTCCCAGAATTTTTTGTTGGAATATTCAATGATAAGCCTGAGCTTGTAGAAATAACTTCATGGAGTATAAAAATATATTTCTCTGGGATGTTTATATTTGGAGCACAAATTGCATGCCAGCAAACATTCTTGGCTTTAGGGCAAGCAAAGATATCATTATTGCTAGCTCTTTTAAGAAAGGTTATACTTTTGGTTCCATTAATATTTATATTGCCAATGTTTATGAAAAATGGATTGCAAGCAGTATTAATTGCAGAGCCAGTAGCTGATATAGTTGCATGTCTTACGACTATAATATCGTTTAGCATTTTTTACAAAAAAGTATTAAGCAATATGGATGAAATAAAAAGTAACGTAAGTATAAGTAATAACTAGAAAAAAGGAGCATATCTGCTCCTTTTTATTTTGATTTAATAAGAATTTTTATATATTTTAATCATTTAAAGTGATAATTATTTATATAAAATATTTAATTATATACAAGCTATACCAAGAACACCAGGACCAGAGTGAGAACAAACAACACAACCTATATTAACAAAATATAAGTTTCCTATAGTGGCTTCTTTCAATAAACAGTCTTTAAGAAGTTTTAAATCATCTTCATTATCTCCACAACCAATTATAATAGTTCTGTCAGTCAAGTCTTTTCCATACTTATTAATGATAGAATTAGCTAATGTTGAATAAACTTGTTTCTTACCTCTAACTTGAGACCTTTGAGATACTAACCCATCTTTTACTTCTAAAATAGGTTTAATTGATAATAAATTTCCTAAAGTAGCTTTAGTAGATGAAATTCTACCGCCCATTTTTAAATATTCTAAGTTATTAACTGAAAAAACTACATCCTCTGTACCTTTTAATAATTCTAAATTAGAGACAATCTCTTTAACAGATAATCCTTGGTTAGCCATTTCACAAGCTTTAATAACAAACAAACCACTTCCAATAGACACATTATAAGTATCAAAAACTGTAACATTATTATGCCCATCATTTTTAGCTAGTAAAGAACTTTGATAAGTCCCTGAAGCTACAGAAGAACCTGCTATGTATAGAACTTCTATATCATCATCTGTATATTTTTCAAAGATAGATTTAAATTGAGCATATGTAGCTTGAGATGTTTTAGGCATAGAGCTTGTTTCTCTAAGCATTTTATAAAATTTATCGCAAGTTAAGTTTTTTCCATCTAAATATTCTATTCCGTTAAATAGTACTGTAAGTGGAACTATTTCTATATCATATTTTTTTATTATTTCTATCGGTAAATCCGATATACTGTCGCAAACTATTTTAATCATGTCAAAACCTCCAATAAGTATATCTAATTTTATATTAACATGAGATTTGTATTAAGTAAATAAAAAAATTTGATTCTCAAAACATATGCAATAAAAAGGTATTTCTTCAAAATATTAAAATTCTTATGGTAATCTAGCTTTAGATATGGTATTAGATATTAAATTAAATATGATATTTGTTAAAGTTACATACATGCAGCTATCAATTTTATCAAAAATTTTAATGATAAAGACTAAAAAATAAAATGAGTTTCATAATATAAATAAACTCATTTTATTTTCCTAATTTATATGAACATTTTATATAAAAGTAATAATATTAATATGATAGATGCAATTTTAAAGGTTAATCCAGAAATAAGTTTTATAGCCTTAATCGTAAGACCAAATAAAATTATAAAGATACATAATCTAGATATTAGATTAATATCAATAGAGCTAATATCCATAAAACTTCCTCCTATCAAATTAATTTGAGATATATTTAAAATATATAAATATTATATAATAGTTAGGTTATAATTTCTAATTTATTTTAAATTTGTAACTAATATGTAGATTTTATATTAATATATAAAAGAATTATTAATTAAAAAGTAAAATTTTAAAAAATTATTTCAAAAATATTTTATAATTTAGTATAATTAGTTAAGTAGTTTATAATTAGGAGGATTTCAACTTTGGATAAAAGAAACAGACAAGTTAATAATAAAAAAAAGAAAATAAATAGGGAAAAAATAGTAAAAAAACGAATAGAAATTTTGCTAACTGTGGGTTCTTTAGGTTTAATAGTGGGGTTAATTATAGGATTAATACTTCCAATAGGGCACGTTAAAAAGTCAGAGTTAAAAGAAATTAAAGCTATTAATGAGAAGATACAATTACAGTTAACTAATGCAAATGATAAAGTAGATGAGCTAAATAAAAAAATTGAAGAAAATAAATCTTTTATAGATTTAAATGAAGAGGAAAAAGAACAAGTAATAAGTTATATAGAAACATTACAAGAAGAGAAGAAAAAGTTAGACGAAGTAAAAATAACTACTACTGATATTTATGAAAAATTATATAGATCATATGCATATAGTTTAGGATATGTAAACTATGAAGAATTTTATGCAATTTTAGATACTTTTGGATATCAATATGAAATAAATGAAAATGATAAAGAAATTACTTTAAAAGATGAGTATGAAGGAGATAATGTATCTTTAACATTTGAAAAAAATAATAATAATGAATTAGTTTTGACAAGAATAAGATATAATAAAGTTGATAAGTACATAGAGTTAAATAATAATCATAATAAATCTGATACAGAATACATAATATATGATGGTAGTAGTACAAAAGTAAATAATATAAATGAACAAGAAGAGTTTTTATTTGCAGAATAATTGATTTATTAGATGTGTGTTAAATTATAGACTTATAGTAATTACTTTACTTATTATGTATAGGCCCAAAGTTTAAGTTAGTTGTTAAGTGTTGATACATAAATTCAAAGTAAAAAATGATTAATATTTAAATCTTATAAGTATATAATAAATATAGTGATAGCACTTAAATATGTTTGATTTTATTAATTTTATAGGGATATATCAAGTTAATTATTTAATATTAATTAATCTTGAAATATTCCTATTTTGTTTTATAATAATATATTTAATTACATAGAATATGTATATAAAATGTTTTATAAGCGGATTATTACAATATTCTTACAAAAAAATCAAAAAGATATGAAATTATAAAATGTATTATATAATAAGTATATTAAAAGATATAATAGTAGGGAGTTAGTTATGATAAATACAAAGTTTTCTATAGAAAAGATAAAAGAATTACCTAATGATCCGAAGTTAGGTTATGCTAAGGGAGCTTTTTATGAAAAAGTTGGAAAATTAGATAAAGCAATAGAGATATATAAAGAAGCTGCAGAAGAAGGTCATGTAAAAGCGCAGTATACTTTAGGTAATATTTATAAGAATAAAAAACAATATCATGAAGCTGAAAAATGGTTAAAAATGTCATATAAAAATGGATATGAAGAGGCTGCATTTGATTTAGGAAATATGTATTATGATATAGAAGGATATGAATATGCGCTTTATTGGTATGAAAAAATAGCGTTATTAGGTGACTTGTCAGGTCAAAATAATTTAGGCGTTGTACATTTTTATTTAAAGGATTATGTGAGAAGCGAAAAGTGGTTAAAAGAAGCTGCTAATAATAATTTGGGTGTTGCATGCTTTAACCTAGCGCTTTTATATAATTTAATAAATAGGCTAAGTGAAGCTAAAGAATTTTATAAAAAAGGATCGGTTTTACAAGAGAATAATTGTAAATATAATTTAGCAGTATTAAACCAAGATGAAGATATAAAAGATTCTATATCTTTATATAAACAACTTTACAAAGAATCTGATTTAAAAGCATGTTTTAACTTAGGTCTTATAATGGAGATTCAAAAGGATTATGAAGAGGCTAAGAAATACTATAAAAGGGCTGCTGATAGGGGGAATATTAAGTCTCAATATAGATTAGCTGGAATTTATGATAAAGAAAATAGTATAGAAGATGCTATAGAATATTATGAAAGGGCAATAGAAGGTAATTATACTTTGGCAAAGTTTAAATTAGCTAATTTATACAATAGAGAGAATGAGATTGAGAGTGCGAAGACGTATTATGAAATGGCATCTAATGACAATTATATAGATGCAAAAAATAATTTAGCAGGTTTATATTTTGAAGAAGAAAATTATACAAAGGCTATTAGTTATTATGAAGATGCTATAGCGGATGGATGTAAAATATCAATAGAAAATATAGCTGATTTATACTATAAGATAAATGATATTGAAAGAGCGATTTCTTATTATTTAAGAAACTTTGATTCGATATCTTGTCAAATAAAATTAGCTAAGATATATGAAGAAATTGATAGAATTGAAGAAGCTATAATATGGTATAAGAAAGCATCTGATAATAATGATGTATTTTCAAACTATAAATTAGGCTGTATATATGAAAAACAAGGTAATAAGGAAGAAGCCAAAGAGTATTTTATTAAAGCTGTAGAAAATAATCATTTAAATTCTAGAATACATTTAGGTAGAATTTATTATGAAGAAGAAAACTATGAAGAAGCTAAAAAGATGTTTGAAGTTACAGCAAATGAAGATAATTTATATTCTCAGCACATGGTAGGTGTAATTTATCATATTTATTACAATGATTATACTAATGCAAAATTTTGGTATGATAAAGCAAGAAATAATGGTTGCATTGAATCTATATTTAACTTAGGTCAACTTAGCTTTAAGTTAAATTCCTATGATGAAGCTGAAAAGTATTATGCTGAAGGTATGAAGCTTGGAAATAAGAAATGTGAATATATGTTAGCTAGTATTTATTATAAGAAAAGTTTTGATATTTATAAAAACTTATCAAATGAAAATTTTTTAGAAAGTAAACATATTATAGATTCTATGCCAAATATTAATATAAATTTAGATGAAGTATTAATTGTAAACTTTGATGAAAATAAAAAAATTGAAGATAAAGATGAAGAAGAATATGTTCCTGGATACGTTCTAGAAGTTAATGAAAATTTAGAGGATGAATTTAATGGCATTAGAAAAGAAATGATAATAAAAAGCTAAATAAATCCTCTATAAGTAAATATACCATATAGACGATATATAAAACTAAATAAGACCTTTAAAACAAATCATAATTTGTCTTGAAGGTCTTGTTATCAAGTATATATACTTATATTTTACAATAATTTTTTTCTAGACATAAATAAAGTTATAATCAAGCAAATTATACATGTAATAAGTAATGTAATCCAAAAGCCATTAGGATTATTCTCAAATGGTATTCCTGGTACATTCATTCCAAAGAAACCAGAAACAATGGTTGGAATAGCCATAATTAATGTGACAACTGTTAAAAATTGCATAACAGTATTTTGGTTGTTACTTATTATTGCACTAAAGGCATCCATGATTCTACTTAATATATCTCCATATATAGTAGCCATCTCTAGAGCCTGTCTATTTTCAACTATAACATCCTCTAATAAATCTTCATCTTCCTCATATCTCTTAATACTAGGAGTTCTAACCATTTTATTAAGAACAAGTTCTATTGCTTTTAATGACGTAGAGAAATATACTAAAGATTTTTCAAGCTCTAATAATTGAATTAGTTCTTTATTTTGCATTGAATTATAGATTTCACGCTCAATAACAGTAGTCATTTTGTTTATTCTTCTTAGATATAACAAGTAATAAGTAGCATTTTTATAAAGTATTTGAAGAATAAAACGTGTTTTCATATAAGTATAGAAATCCCTTATATGACCAACAATAAAGTCATTTAAGATTTTTGTTTGTGCAGTGCATACTGTTAAAATGGCGTCATCTAACATAATAATACCTAATGGTATTGTACTATAATGAGATGATGATGCATCACTTTCATCAATAGGTATATCTATGAGAATAAGAGTATGATTATCTTCAACTTCAATTCTAGAGCGTTCTTCTTCATCTAGAGCAGCATTTATACTATCAACATCTAGGTTCAATAATTCTGATATTTCATGTATTTCACTTTGATTAGGCTCAACAAGATTTATCCAACATCCACTTTCAAAGGAAGTAAGTTTTTCTAATTTAGAGTCAATAGTTTTATAGTATCTTATCATGGCAACACATCCTTTATTCAGTTTTATACAAATCTCATCATTTAATATTATGTATTAAATGACTAATTTATATAAAATAAAAGATGAATTAGTATTTATCTACATAATATTGAATGATGAATGAAACAGCCCGCCAGGGACTATGGTCCATTTATCATCACTCCCAATTTATTTTTAGTATTTAAGAATAATTAGTATTCCATTATCTAATTTAGCATTTTTAGAGAAGAGTTTCAATATATTTTTTAGATAAAGAAAATTTGAATTGATACTTAGTTTATTTAATTAAGTCTTTAAATATTATTTTATCTAATATAAATCACAGTAAAATTGATAATATGGATGGCTGAAAATAAAGGTGGTATGGGATTATTTAATTTATTGAGAAAATAAAAAAATAGTATTAGATGTATTGGATTTTAACTTTACGATGAATCTAAAGGGAATTATAATAATTTAATTAATAAAAAAGAAATGCACTATTATATATAGAATATAGTCAATATGAAAACTATTGACTCATGACATATAGACATTATAGAAAAATTGGTTTTGCATATTTTGAATAAAAAACTAAAGAGAGTTAGATAAAATTAGTAAATATCAAACTTTCTTTAGTTTTTATCAATAATAAAGATTATAATATGTTTACTATAGATCCTCTTTTATCACACTTAAGATGCTTTACTTCCCATTTTGAATCAAGCGTAGAAATAAATGATTTAATATCATTTATAAATGTATTGTCTGCATCTTTGATAATACACAGAATTGTAGGTCCAGCACCGCTTAAAAATACTCCTAAAGATCCTAGATTAATAGATTCACTTACTATATCATCATAATTATTAATCAAAGGACCTCTATAATCCTGATGTAATTTGTCTTTGCAAGCAAATTTAATTAAATCGAAATTTCTATTCATAATAGAAGAAATTAGTAGGGAGGATCTACTTAAGTTATAAACACCATCACTAAATTTAATTTTTTTAGGAAGAACATCGCGAGATAAAGAAGTTGATAATTCAAAATCGGGAATAAGTGCACAAAAACTAAGATCCTCAGGAAAATCTATTATGTCATAATACACATCATTATTTTCCATAATAGATACAACTAAATTCCCAAATAAAGCTGGAGCAATATTATCAGGATGACCTTCTATTTCTGTAGCTATTTTAAGTAGTTCATGTTTACTTAAATTTGATTCAGATAATATATTTGCAGCTAGAATACCGGCAACTATACAAGTAGCACTACTGCCAAGACCTCTACATATTGGAATGTCATTTACAATTTCAATTTTTAGCCCACATAGATTTTTATGCGGCTTTACTTTTTTATAAAAATATTGTATTGATTTATAAACTAAATTATCTTCGTTTTTATACTTATCATCGCAACCTATAATTTCGAGACCTTCATTTATTTCAGTTATATAAAATTTATTGTATATATTTAATGCTAAACCAAGAGTATCAAATCCTGGACCAATATTAGCACTCGTTGCAGGAACAATTATTTCTAACAATATAATCACCTAAATTTCTAAAAAGTTTTTTATTGATAACTCTAAATCATTTTTTTCATAAGTACTATTATGAATTATTTTTTTACCCTTAAGATCATTTATAGGATTAGGAATAGCCGTCTTAGTAATAATAGATAGTTTATCAATTGAATTAAAATAATTTTCATCATTAACTTTATATCCTATAGCATTTAGAACATCAGTTGAAAATTTATAAGGACTAGCTGTACTTAAAATAATAGATTTACTTTTATCCTGGGTAGAACTTTTATATTCTTGAAGCGCCGAATAAGCTACTGCAGTATGAGTATCTATAAGATAGTTATAGTTTTCAAAAACATGCTTAATTGATTTGTTAACATCATCTTCAGAAGCATAATAGCTACAAAAGGATTTTAAATTATCTTTCATAAGATTTGATATTTTGTAAAATCCATTATTATAAAGACTTTTATAAAGTGCATTTATCATTTTAGAATCTCTATTGCAAGATTCAAACAATAATCTTTCAAGGTTACTTGATATAAGTATGTCCATAGATGGAGAAGTTGTTAATACTAGGTCTCTATTTATATCATATTGACCAGTTTCAAAAAAGTCATATAATACTTTATTTTCATTAGAAGCACAAATTAATTTATTTATAGGGAGTCCCATTTCTTTAGCATAGTAACCTGCAAGGATATTTCCGAAATTACCACTTGGTACTACATAGTTAACCTTATCAAATAAGTTAATCTCATTTTTATTGTATAATTTAAAATAAGAATAAAAATAATATATTATTTGAGGGATTAATCTTCCGATATTAATAGAATTAGCAGAAGATAGTAGATATCCATTTTCATTTAAATATTTATTAAATGCGAGATTAGAAAAAATATTTTTTACTCCTGATTGGGCATCATCAAAATTTCCTTTTATACCACAGACGAATACATTCTTACCTTCTTGAGTCTTCATTTGTAGTTTTTGTATATCGCTAACACCATCCTCTGGGAAAAATACTGATATTTTAATCCTATCTAGATTTTTAAAACCTTCTAAAGCGGCTTTTCCTGTATCTCCAGATGTAGCAGTTAATATAAGAATATCTTTATCTAAATTATTTTTATTAATTGCTACTTCTAACAAATAGGGCATAAGTGAAAGAGCAATGTCTTTAAAAGCTAGAGTTGGACCATGGTATAACTCTAGAAAGTAATCTTTATCTATTTTAGTAATAGGTGTGATTTCTTCAGTAGAAAACGTTGACCTATATGCAGAGTTAATACAATATTTTAATTCTTCATCTGTAAAATCGCTTAAAAAATTGCGCAATATGTAAAATGTAAGTTGGCAATAATCAAGCTTACATAGTTCTTTTAATTCATCTCTAAAATTTGGAAATTTAGAAGGAACATAAAGACCTCCATCTTCAGCAATTCCTTTAATAATAGCTTTAGATGCTGTAATACTTTCTTTATTTCCTCTAGTACTTATAAATTTCATATTAAATCCCCCCCCTTCATAATACTATATATTAGTTTAAGTATAGTGTTTAATTTTTATTAAAAATCTTCTATATTATTAAGTATTAGATTTTTTAATAATGATTATTTTAATATAGTAGAGTAAATAAAATAATGTGTCAATAAAATAAATTATAAAAATTAAATTATATAACTATAAATAATTGTATAAAATAATAAAGTAAATAGTACTATAAAATTTATATATCATAAAATATAATAATAACTTACAATTAAGATAAATTTATAATAATTACAAATATTTATATATAATTAAAAAAATTATTCAAATTAAATTCATAAATAATTCACATAGTATGGATATAATAATATCAAAAGGAGGAATAAAGAATGATTTTACTTATAAGTGCAGTATTAGTTGTTATAATGTATGGACTTACATTGCTATCATATGTTTCTGAAAACAACTTGTTAGATGAAAATAATTAAATGACATTACATAGAGGATATTATCAATTAAAGTTAATATATATTATGAGAAAATAAAAGGAATGCATAAACATGCATTCCTTTTATTATATATTATTTAGATTGTCTAGATTTGTTATATCTTAATCTATCATGCTCATTTAAGAATCTTTTTCTTAATCTTATAGAATCTGGAGTTATTTCAACTAATTCATCATCATCTATAAATTCTAGAGCTTCTTCAAGTGTAAATATTCTTGCAGGTTGTAATTTTATAGCATCATCAGAACCTGAAGCACGAACGTTAGTTAACTTTTTATTTTTGCAAGGGTTAACAACCATATCTTCTTTTCTAGAGTTCATTCCTATTATCATACCTTCATAGACCTCAACACCTGGATCTACAAACATTTGAGCTCTTTCACTTAAAGCATTAAGAGCATATCCCATTGTTGTTCCTGCACCTTGAGCTATTAAAACTCCATTACTTCTTCCTGGTATTTCACCTTTATGTTCTTCATATCTTTCAAATGAACGAACTAGAGTACCTTCACCACGAGTATCATTTATAAATTCGCTTCTATAACCTAATAATCCTCTAGTTGGAGCTATGAATTCTATTTTTACGTAATCTCCTTCTATAGACATAGATTCCATAAGACCTTTTCTAAGGTTTAATTTGTTTATAACAGTACCTGAGTAAACTTCTGGACAGTTAACAATAACTCTTTCCATAGGTTCTAATAACTTGCCGTCTTCTTTATGCATTAAAACCTCTGGTTTAGAAACACCTACTTCATAACCTTCACGTCTCATGTTTTCAAGAAGGATAGATAAATGAAGTTCTCCACGTCCAGATACTCTATATCCATCAGTAGTATCCATTGGCTCAACTTTAAGCCCAACATTAACTTCTAATTCTTTATCTAATCTATCTTTTATATGTCTTGTAGTAACAAATTTACCACTCTTACCACAGAATGGAGAGTCGTTAACTAAGAAATTCATTGATAGAGTAGGTTCTTCTATGTGTATCATTTCCATTGGTAGTGGGTTTTCTAAATTACATATAGTTTCACCTATAGATATATCAGCTATACCAGCAACAACAACTATATCACCAGAATAAGCTTCAGCTTTTTCTATTTGATTTAATCCTTCATAAACTGTAAGCTTAGTTATTCTACCTCTAGCGATACTTCCATCAGCTTTGCATATAGAGACTTGCTCACCATTCTTAACAGTTCCTTTATAAACTCTACCTATACCAAGTCTACCAACATAATCATCATATGCAAGAGCAGAAACTTGTAATTGTAAAGGCTCACTATCATAATCAGGATAAGCACTAACATGATCAGTTATAGTTTCGAATAAAGGTGATAAGTCAGTACTTTCATCATCTAGCTCTCTTTTAGCTATACCTTGCTTAGCTATACCGTATATTATAGGGAATTCACATTGCTCATCATTTGCATTTAAATCAACAAATAAATCAAATACTTCATCAACAACTTCTTCAGCTCTTTGATCTTGTTTGTCTATTTTATTTATAAATAGTATTGGTCTAAGACCTGCTTCTAATGATTTTTGTAAAACGAATCTTGTTTGAGGCATTGGACCTTCGCTAGCATCTACTAGTAATATAACAGTATCAACAGTTTTTATAACACGTTCAACTTCAGATGAAAAGTCACTATGTCCTGGTGTATCTACTATATTTATTTTATAATCTTTGTAGTTTATAGAACAGTTCTTAGAATATATTGTTATACCTCTTTCTGCTTCAAGGTCATTACTATCCATTACACAATCTTTAACTACTTCATTATCTCTAAATGTTCCAGATTGATGTAGGAAAGCATCAACTAAAGTTGACTTACCAGCATCAACGTGGGCTATAACTGCGATGTTAATAACTTTATGTTTTGTTGACATATTAAATTGTCCTCCTTATTGTTTGATAACTGATTAATTATAACACAACATTAAAATTTTTACAAATGAAAAAAGGATATGTTTTAATATTATTATTAATAGGTTTACTTAAATGATATCTGTTATAATTATAAATACAGAGTGAAATTTTCTACATCAAAGGAGAGTAAAATATGGACTATAGCAAATTAAGCTTAGAAATGCACAAAGATAACAAGGGTAAAATAGGAGTAATTTCAAAGATAAGAGTTAAAACAAGAGAAGATTTAAGTATAGCATATACTCCAGGTGTTGCAGAACCTTGTAAAAAAATACATGGAAATAAAGATGATGTGTATACATACACAGCAAAAGGAAATTTAGTAGCCGTAGTATCAGATGGTACAGCTGTATTAGGTCTTGGTGATATTGGACCAGAGGCAGCGATGCCAGTTATGGAGGGAAAGGCAATTTTATTTAAGGAATTTGGACAAATTGATGCATTTCCTATTTGTTTAAATACTAAAGACGTAGATGAAATAGTGAAAACAATAAAATATTTAGCCCCTACTTTTGGAGGCATAAATTTAGAAGATATATCAGCACCAAGATGTTTTGAAATAGAAAGAAGACTTAAAGAAGAACTAGATATACCTGTGTTTCATGATGATCAACATGGTACAGCAATCGTAGTTGCAGCAGGGTTAATAAATGCACTAAAGCTTGTTAATAAAAAAATGGAAGATATTAATGTAGTTATTAATGGAGCTGGTTCTGCAGGAATATCAATTTGTAAGCTACTTTTACAATTTGGGGTTGGGAATGTAGTTCTTGTAAATGTAGAAGGCGCTATTGCTGTAGGTGAAGAGTGGATGAACGAAGCACAAATGGAAATGGCTAAAATAACAAATAAGTTCAATGAAAGAGGAAGTTTAAAAGAAATAATTAGAAATAAAGATGTGTTAATAGGGGTATCTGCACCTAACTGTGTAACTAGTGAGATGGTTTCAACTATGGCAAATGATCCAATAATATTTGCAATGGCAAATCCAATTCCAGAGATAATGCCAGAAGAAGCTAAAAAGGGTGGAGCTAGAATAGTGGCAACGGGAAGATCAGATTTTCCAAACCAAATTAATAATGTATTAGTTTTCCCAGGAATATTTAGAGGAGCACTAGACGTAAGAGCTAGTGATATAACAGAGGAAATGAAGATTGCAGCTGCTAAAGCTATAGCTTCTATAATAAGTGAAGGAGAGTTAAGTGAAGATTATATAATACCGGGTGCTTTTGATAAAAGAGTAGCATCAAGAGTAGCGCAGGAAGTAGCTAAAGTAGCAATAGAAACTAATATGTCTAAAGTGAAAAAAATAAAATTTTTATAGATAAATAAAAATAATGGGGGACAAGTTAGTGAAGATAATATCATCAAATTATATAATGCAATAAAATCTTGTGAAATTATAGCATATGATTACTTAGGTGCAGAAGCGGTAAGAAGGTTAGAAGTTGAAAATCTTAAATTAATAGTAGCTATTGATAGCTTTGAAAATAATATTTATGAAAGATAGTTAATTACAAAATAATCATTAGTGATATAATATTATAAAAGGAATATGTTTTCAAAGGGGGATTTTATAATGAAAAAAATAATTAATGATCCAAATAATGTTGTAGCTGATATGATAGAGGGGTTAGTATTAGCACATCCAAACTATATAAGAAAAAGTGATAATGGAAATATATTAGTTAGAAAAGATGCTCCAGTATCTGGAAAGGTTGGTTTAGTAAGTGGTGGAGGAAGTGGACATGAACCATCACACGGTGGATTTGTTGGATATGGTATGCTTGATGCTGCTGTTTGTGGAGAAGTATTCACATCTCCAACGCCAGATCAAGTTTATGAAGCTATTAAAGAGGTTGATAGCGGACATGGGGTACTTCTTATAATTAAAAACTACACTGGAGATGTAATGAACTTTGAAATGGCAAAAGAAATGGCTGAAATGGATGGTATAGAAGTCGATTATGTCGTAGTAAATGATGATGTAGCTGTTGAAAATAGTTTATATACAGCAGGGAGAAGAGGAATAGCTGGAACTGTATTTGTACATAAAATAGCAGGAGCTAAAGCAACTAGTGGCGCACCATTATCAGAAGTAAAGGAAGTGGCCAATAAAGTTATTAAAAATGTAAGAAGTATGGGAATGGCACTTAGCCCTTGTATAGTTCCAGCATCAGGAAAGCCAAACTTTACACTAGAAGAAAATGAAATAGAAATAGGTATGGGTATACATGGGGAGCCAGGAACGCATAAAGAAGAAATATCAACTGCTAATGATATAACTACTCATTTAGTAGAAAAAATATTAGCTGATATAGAAATAAAAAAAGGCGAAGAAGTCGCTGTAATGATAAATGGTTTAGGATCAACACCTCTTATGGAGCTTTATATTGCTAATAAAACAGTTAATGAAATATTAGTTAACAAAGGGATAAGAATTTACGAAACATTTATAGGAGAATATATGACGTCTCTTGAAATGGCTGGATATTCAGTAAGTATATTAAAACTTGATGATGAGCTAAAGGAACTATTAGATGCTAAAGCAGATACATTAGGATTAAAAGTATTATAGTATTTCATCTGAAGGGAGATAATTATTGATGAGTATAAAAGGGTATGAGGTAATTAAGATAATAAATAAGATATCTGATGTAATTAGTGAAAATAAATTATATCTAACAGAGCTAGATGCAGTTATTGGTGATGGAGATCATGGTCTTAACATGAGTAAAGGATTTGAAGCTGTAAGAGAAAAGTTAGTTGATGATAATGGGGAAAATTTAGGAAATACATTTAAAAAGATAGGCATGACTTTAGTTTCAACAGTAGGTGGAGCTTCGGGACCATTATATGGAACTGCATTTATGAAATCAGCACAAGTTCTAAACAATAAAAATGAAATGAATTTAGATGACTTAATAAATGTATTAAAAGCATCTCTTGAAGGAATAAAAATGAGAGGGAAAGCTGTAGTTGGTGAAAAGACTATGATTGATTCAATAGAGCCAGCGCTGGATTCTTTAATTAAATCTAAAAAAGAAGGATTATCTACAGTTGATTGTTTGTATAATGCTCAAAAGGCATCATATAAAGGGGTAGAAGAAACAAAAAATATAAAAGCTACTAAAGGTAGAGCAAGTTATCTTGGAGATAGAAGTATAGGACATCAAGATGCTGGTGCTACTTCTAGTTATTTAATAATAAGAACAATATATGAATATATAAAAGGGGAATAATTATGGTTGGAGTAGTATTAGTATCACATAGTAATAAACTCGTAGAAGGTTTAAAAGAACTTATATGTCAGATGGCTTCAGGTGTAAAAATATGTACTGCAGGTGGTACTGATGATGGTAGAATAGGTACTGATCCTATAAAAATAATGAAAGCAATAGAAGAAGCTTATAGTGATGATGGTGTTTTAATATTTTTTGACATAGGAAGTGCACTTATGAATGCAGAGTTAGCTATAGATATGTTAGATGAATCTATTAGTGAGAAAGTAGAAATTTGTAAGGTTAGTTTGGTAGAAGGTGCATTTGTAGCATCAATAGAATCTAGTATTGGAAAGAGTTTAGAAGAGATAAAGGACTCGATTAGAGGTTTACAGATAGAAAAATAAATATAAAAATATTTTAAATATAAAAGAATCTCCTTAAATTTAAGGAGATTCTTTTATATTATATAATCGATAATTAGAAATTATTTAAAATAATAATTAAAAACTGTTTAATGATGGTATATAAGGGATATAAAATAAGTAATGATAATTACTTAGGAGGATTTAGACATGATAAATGTGATTAGAGTTTGCCCATACTGTTCAAATGTGGACTTAGATAAATTAGCAGAAGTAGTAGGAACAGAAAAAATTCAAAGAGGTTGTATAGGACAATGCAGATCTTATAAAAAAGAGGCTGTTGTTAAAATAGATGGAATTCTTACAATAAAACAATCTGAAGAAGAATTATTTAAAGAATTAAGTAAATAGCTATTATAAATTATATTATAATAAAGCAAAGCACAAAAATAGGAACATATCAGGATACTATAACACATGATATGCTCCTATTTTAATTTTAATAATAAGCTAGTTTATATATTAGAAATCTTTCATTATTATCTTTTTTATATAGACTATCGAGAATTATTTCATTTTTAATAATAAATGGAGTGTTATTTTCTAAATAATAAATATAATCATCTGATGGATAATATAAAATTAATTCTACAGGTCTCATATTTTTTTCTAATGAGTTTAGTATGTTATCTATAACCTTAATAAAAATATGTATAGAAAAAGGATTAAAGAAGTAAAATCTGTTATCATATAAACTAATTTCATAATTTTGAGCAAGTTTATTTTCAAATTTAATCTTACACTTAGAGTTCTTATTTTTTGTTAAGTATAAAGATTTGTTATTTAAACAAGATTTATAAAAATCAACATTCATTTCAACACCACAGCAGTTTGCTTTAAAGTAGTAATTTATATAAAAAATAAGTCTACCTTTACCACATCCAAAATCAACTATATAATCATTTTCATTTACTTGATAATTGCGAAATAATTCATCTAAAGCAGAATATGATGTTGCCTGATAAGGATGATAGTGTTTAAATTTATCTGTCCATTTTTCTTCTCCAAAAGTATTAATATTTAATAAATTTTCATAGTAGATTTCTTTCATCAATTTTCCTTTCGAATATTTAGTAAAGTTTATTATTACTTTATTTTAATTCTTTAGATAAATTCAATCAAGGATTAATACATTATATAAATAAAAAATTTAACAATATACATAAAATGATGTAAAAATTTAACATTAAAACTTAATAATAACTTTATTTTTATATTGTTTAACTTAGATTTAACTTTTGCTTAACTTTCAATTAACGGAATATGAAATAACTTAACATAAATTTAACAACAAATGTTAAATTTATTGGTAGAATAAAAATGTACTAAATAAGCGAATAAAACAAAAATTTAATTTTAGCAATTGATATTTAGGAGGAAATAGTAGTGGAAATCATAATTAATTTAATGGGAGGACTAGGTCTTTTCTTATACGGTATGACTCTTATGGGAGATGGTCTTCAAAAATCAGCAGGAGCAAAATTAAAAAGGATAATTGAACTTTTAACTAGTAATGTAGTAATGGGTGTTTTAGTTGGAGCTTTAGTTACAGCTATAATACAAAGTAGTAGTGCAACTACAGTAATGGTCGTAGGGTTTGTTAATGCAGGTATAATGACGTTACCTCAAGCGATTGGTGTTATAATGGGTGCTAACATTGGTACGACGATAACAGCTCAATTAGTATCGCTTGATTTAGTTGGTATAGCACCAATGGCATTAGGAATAGGTATAATACTTTATTTATTTGCAAAAAATTCTAAAACTAAGCACATAGCGGAAATATTAATTGGATTTGGTATATTATTCACAGGTATGGACTTTATGAAAGATGCAGTTAAACCTTTATCAGAATTTAAAGGATTTACAGATGCTTTAGTTTCTTTTGGGCATCATCCAATACTTGGTATACTATTAGGATTTGGTATAACAGCAATAGTTCAAAGTTCAAGTGCTTCAATGGGGATGTTACTTGCACTTTCTTCTCAAGGATTAATACCTTTAGCATCAGCATTACCTATATTATATGGAGAAAATATAGGAACTTGTATAACTTCGATAATATCAAGTATAGGTGCAAGCAAAAATGCAAGAAGAGCTGCAACTATGCACTTAGTATTTAATATAATAGGTACATTAGTGTTTATGTTAGTTTTAACTAAGCCAATAACTATGGTAGTTACTCACTTAGATCCAAATGATGTAAGTAGACAAATAGCAAATTCACATACATTATTCAACTTAGTAAACGTAATAATATTATTACCATTCTCTAAGCTTATAGTAAAACTTACTATGAAACTTATACCAGAGAAGGAAGATGATGTAGAAGATACTAAGATTGTTAAATTTATAGATGAAAGAATGATAACAACACCATCAATAGCTTTATCTAACACTGCTAAAGAAACAATAAGAATGGGTAATAAAGCTAAAAAAGCATTAACTAATGCAATGAATGGTTTATTAGAAAAGTCAGATAAAAAAGTAAAAGTAGTATTTGAAGAAGAACAAAAAATAAATGAATTACAAAAAATTATATTAGATTATTTATTAAAATTATCTAAAACATCTATAAGTCATGATTGTATAGAAGGGATAGATAAACTATTCAATACAATAAATGATATAGAAAGAGTTGGAGATCATGCTGAAAATATAGCTGAATTAGCTGAAAGTATGATAAATAATGATTTAAATATGTCTGAAGATGGTAAAGCGGAATTGTTAGAAATGTATAATAAGGTTATAGAAACATATACTTATGCATTAGAATCTTTAGAAAAAGGTGATATTGACTTAGCTTGTAAAGTTATAAAAATGGAAGAGCAAGTAGATGCCATGGAAACTTCTTATAGAAGAAGTCATATGAAGAGATTAAATGAAGGTGTTTGTAGCATAGATTCTGGTGTTATATACTTAGATATAATAAGTAACTTAGAAAGAGTTTCTGATCATTCAGTAAATATAGCTACGCAAGTTATAACTTCAAATAGAGCAGTAAATGAATCTGTAAGTGTTTAATAAAAAAAGCGAATTGTAGAGTTCTACAATTCGCTTTTTTATATGTGTTAAATTGTTATTACTAACTTGATAAAAGTAATTTTATAAAGCTTTTTAATATAAAATTGTATATAATATTATTTGAATAGAATTAATTAAAAATATTTTTAGGAGAAAAAAATGAAATTTTTATATTGCTATAATACTAAGATTGGCAGAATTAGAATAGCAGAGGAAAATAGATATATAACTAATATATATTTTGAAAACAAAGAGCTAAATCTTGATAACTATGAAATTCTAGAAACAGACCTTATAAAAGAAGCAAGTGTCCAAATAAATGAATATCTAAATGGAAAAAGAAAAGAATTTAATTTACCAATAAAACCAAATGGCACAGACTTTAAACTTAGTGTATGGAATAGGCTTTTAGAAATACCATATGGAGAAACTAATAGTTACAAGGATATTGCTATTAGCATAGAAAATCCTAAAGCATGCAGAGCAGTGGGTCTAGCTAATAACACAAATCCTATACCTATTATAATACCGTGCCATAGAGTAATTGGAAGTAATAAAAAGTTAGTTGGATATGCAGGAGGTCTAAAGATAAAACAATTTTTATTAGATTTGGAAAGTGAAAATAGATGATATAGTCTGAGTAAATAAAAAATATAGTTGACTAAAAATATTAGTGTAATAAGTCAACTATATTTTTTATTGTTGAAAATTAAATATAAGTTAAAATTCCTAGTAGGAATAAATATAAAAATTTAAAAATTATACTCTTTATGCAATATCCAATTATTATCTAACCATTTATAAATACATATATTATCAAAACTACATTTAAAGTCACAAGGAAATTGGTTTATATAATGCCATAATTCAAAAAAATTCTTTTTTATATTTTTACTACTTATAGTTACATGGAATACTTTATCCTTTCCATCATACTTATCAAAATTTATATAAGATATATCTTGTAAAGAATCTATTAGTTCATCATGAATCCTCTTTCCTTCCTTGCTCATAAATACTTTCATAAAAATGACTCTATTATCAAATTTATCGTATTCTTTAATTATATAAGATTGACTTTTATGTTTTTTTACAAATTCAGATAAAGTATTTTCTAATTCTATAATATTACTTGCTTCAAATGGAGACTTAATCGTAAAGTGTGCCGGTAATTTAGAGGATTTAATTTTAAATTTATTAAAAATATCTTTTCTTAAATTATTATTAAAATTACCTGCTTCATTTTTTACTACACTTACTAATACATATCTCAAAATAATAACCTCCTAAATTTCACATTAAATTCATATTTATAATATAATATTAATTATACACAAATATGAATTTAATATGATAAAACAGCAAATATTATTTTCTTTTAAATTAAAATTAATTATGATAGTATATAAACATATAATATGTTATTATTACATAATTGTTAAGATTATTTTAAATAATGAAATGGAGAGATTAAAAATGAGTTTCTTTAAAAGACTAAAAAATGTAGTTAGTGCTAAGTCAAATAAAGCATTAGAAAAACATGAAGATCCAATTGAATTATTAGAATTATCTATAGGTAAAAAAGAGAAATTATTAATAGATGCAAAAAAACAATGTGCAAATTTTATTGCAACTGTAGATAATATAAGGAAAGAAAAAGCTGAATTACAAGAAAAGTCAAGTAAATATGAGGAAGCTACAAAAGTGGCTATATTAAAGGAAGATACTGAAAAAGCTCAAAATTTTGTGAAACAAAAAATAGAGATAGAAGAAAAAATATCTCAAACTAATTCTAGAATAAAAGATCATGATGAAAAGATACAATTAATAAAAAATAAAATACAAGAGTTAGAAATAGAAATATCCAAAATGAAATCTAAAAAGCAGGAATTAGCTACTAGACTTGATATTGCAGAAATAAGTAATGAGATAAATGAAACTTTAGCAGGTCTTAATGATAATGATGGTATAAACTTAGATGAGTTAGAGAAGAAAGTATCACAAAAAGAGAGTTATGGGAAAGCATTAGAGGATTTAAAACTCAAAGATGAAGATGCTATGCTAGATGATTATATAAATAATTCACCAACTGTAGATTCAAAGATTAGTGATGAATTAGAGAGAATAAAAAAAGAAATGGAAAAATAATTTTCGATAAAATATAATAGTCATTTAATATAAATATCTTAAATAAAAGGTAGATGGTTATTACTGTCTACCTTTTATTAGAATAAGTAGTTTTGAGGGGGCTTTATTTAAATGAGCACAAGAATTGAAGAAGAAAAAAATAAGTACAACAAATTATATACTGATTTAGTATTTGCATCTGATGATTTAAATCAAATGCTAGATGAGAATGAGTTAAAGAAAAGAAGTTTTCTATCTAGAGTAGATATATTAAAAGATTATATGAATTTTTTAGAAATATTAGAAAGAGACAATAGAAGAAAGAAAGGATTATTTACAAAGTTATTTAGTAAAGAAGAAGATATTGATACAAAAATAAATAAATATTTAACTAATGATAAAATTATAGCTTTAGAAAAATTAGAAAAATGTAGTAAGTGTAAGTGTATAAATTGTATAAGTAAATGTACTATGGATCACTGTTTTAATTGTAGAGAGAATGAATACGTATTAAATTGCAATAAATCAGATTCATTATTAACTAATTGTATTGATACTGTGACTTTATACAATGGAAATCAAGCAATCCTATTTAATATTAAGGCATACTTAATTGAAAAGGATGAAAATAATAACTATATTAGATATGTATATTTGATAGATAGTAAGGATTATGATAATCAACATATATTAAAATACTCTAAGTTTAAGGGAGAAGAAAGTTATGATTCTGTAATAACTGATAACACTCAATATGAATTAGTGAGAATAAATAATAAGTTTATAGAAATGGGGTTAAGAGTATAGTATGAGAAGAAGCAAAAAGAAGCGTATAAGTTTCTTAATTATCTTTGCTATATTATTTACATCTATTGGTTTTGCACTTAGTGATATAGTTAGTTATGCAGATGAACTAAACTCTGTAAATTTATATTCAGTTACTTCGTCAGCGGGGATCTACAATAGTGCAACGTCAAAAAGCCCAAGGCCTAAGAGTTATAAATTAAATAGTATGAAAATACCAAGCTCTGGTAGCTTTAATTCTGAAAGTAGTAGTAATAAAAAGAATAACTCAACCACTATTAAGCCAGATTCAGGAAGTTTTACAACAAGCCCTAATAGTGGGAGTAGCTCTAATAGTAATTCAAGTACTATAAAACCAGACTCTGGAAACTTTTCAACCACGCCTCCTAAAGATAGTAACAATGATGGTAGTAGCAATTCGGGTGGGTCAAATAATAAAGATTATAGCTCGGATGGAGGGTACCCAGGTGGATCAATTTCAGGAGGTGGATTTTTTGGAGGATACTTCAACCCATTTAGAGCATTTGGATATGGTGGACATATAAGTTCATGGATAATAAATATAGTAATAATAATAACAGTTATAGTTGTAGCATATATAATAATTGATATTATTAGAAGTAAAAGAAGCTAAAATAAAGTGTGTATCAATTTTAATTTTGTACACACTA
Source organism: Romboutsia sp. CE17 (assembly GCF_012317385.1). Taxonomy (GTDB): domain Bacteria; phylum Bacillota; class Clostridia; order Peptostreptococcales; family Peptostreptococcaceae; genus Romboutsia_E. The sequence goes on along the minus strand of NZ_CP051144.1, from coordinate 1,266,820 downwards.
TTTTTATATGAAATAAAAAACAGGAGATATAACATGAATAGAGACTCAAGGACATTTAATTCGATAAGAAATATAGTTGCAGGATTTGTAGGACAATTTATATATATACTTGCTGGTTTTATAAATAGGGGTATTTTTATCCAATGTTTATCATCTGAATATTTAGGAGTAAATGGTTTATTTACTAATATACTATCAATACTATCTTTAGCTGATTTAGGTATAGGTACAGCAATAATATATGCTTTATATAAACCATTAGCTTATAGAGATGAGAAAGAAATAACAAAATTAATGAACTTTTACTCTAAAGCATATACATCTATTGGAGTAATTGTATTTATACTAGGATTAGCTTTACTACCATTTTTAAATATAATAATTGGAGAAAAACCTAATATAGAAGAGAGTATTTATATAATATATTTGATATATTTATTTAATACATCAATTACATATTTTGCATCATATAAAAGTTCATTGATAATTGCTGATCAAAAGAGCTATATATCAACTCTAATTACTTATGGAGTTTATTTTGTACAAACTATTTTGCAGATAATTGTACTATTACTTACTAGAAATTTTATATTATATCTAATTGTTCAATCAGGTTGTGTAATACTTCAAAATATTATTACTACAATTATTGCAGATAAAATGTATCCATATATGAAAAAGTATAAAAGGCTTAAAATAAGTAAAAAATCAAAACAAAAGTTGATTGCAGATGTTAGAGCTTTAGTACTTGTAAAACTAGGTAGTGTATTAGTTATGAATACAGATAATATTATCATTACATATATTTCAGGTTTATCTATTGTTGGATTATTATCAAATTATACAATGATAGTAAGTGCTATTAATAGGGTATTACAGCAATTGTTTAATAGTATAACTGCAAGTATAGGCAATTTAAATGCAAAAGAAAATAATGAAAGAAAAGAAAGCATGTTTGAAATAATAAACTTTTGCAATTTTTGGTTATTTGGAATTTCTTCAATAGGTATAATTTTATTAATAAATGATGTTATACATTTATGGATAGGAGAAAAGTATATTTTACCTTCATCAATAGCAATTATGCTTGCTATAAATTTTTATATGGTTGGAATGCAAAATGCAGTATGGACATATAAAAACACTATGGGAATATTTAAAAAAGGTAGATACTTGTTGTTACTAACAGCAGCTATAAATCTAATACTATCTTTTATATTAGGTAATATAATGGGACTTTTTGGAGTTCTTTTATCAACTGCCATAGCTAGATTATTAACTAATACATGGTACGATCCTTATGTAGTATATAAAATTGGATTTGGAAAAGGTTCTAGTAGATATTTTTTAAAATATATTTTTTATATTATAGTATTATTTATAGCTAGTTTACCGACGTATTATTTATGCAGTTTAGTGAACTACACACCACTTATTAACGTATTGATTAAGTTTATAGTATGCATAATAATACCTAATATAATAATTATTATAATATTTTATAAAAGTAAAGAAATGAAATATATATTGAACTTAATTAAGGTTTTATCTAAAAGTTTTAATATTAAATTAAGAGGATAAAAAAACTTCTTTTGATATTTTCAAATATCAAAAGAAGTTTTTTTATATTTTTTTAAATTTATCAATTTTCTTTTATATAAATTTTAGGAATATATAAATTAATATTTTTTAAGTTTACTATAGCATTATAAATTTCTTCACTATGGCTTTCTATATTGTTACTTTCTAATTCTAAAGTAGATATAAGAGTATTAGATATAAATATATCTAATATATTAGTATTTTCTCTATAAATTAATTTTATCCCTTTATTATTTTTTAATAAATTGTTTAATATCTCGTAGTCTATTTTCATCTCTATTTTCCCCCTTTTTATATAATCATATATTACAATAAGTTATATATTTTTTCAAATAATATAGTTAGATATATTGAGTTCAAACAATAAATAATCAATAAAACTTGATTTTCTAATAAATTAGTTTGATTTATACAGTTATATTTTATATAATTAATTTACTATAAAGGTGGGAGGTATATTATGGAGTTGAGTAAAAAATTAGAAAAACTAAAAAAGATGCTAAAAGATTTAGGTAGTGTAGCAATTGCTTACTCTGGAGGTGTAGATAGTAATTTTTTACTTAAGGTTGCAAGTGATACCTTAGGAGAAAATGCTATAGCTGTGACATTACATGCTATGATGCATTCAAATAGAGAAATTGAAGAAGCTATAGAATATGCTAAGACATTTAATGTAAAGCATATAGTAGTTAGAATAGATGACTTTAATATTAAGGAGTTCATTGAAAATGGACCAGAGAGATGTTACTACTGTAAAAATGCAGTATTTACTAAAGTTAAAGATGTAGCTAGAATAAACAATATAAAATATGTAGCAGATGGAACTAATTTAGATGATTTGGGTGATTATCGACCAGGACTTAAAGCAATAGAGGAATTAAATGTAATAAGTCCATTAAAAGAATGTGGATTTACCAAAGAAGATATTAGAGCTTTATCTAAAGAGATGAACCTTAAAACATTTAATAAACCTGCATTCGCATGTCTTGCTACTAGAATACCATGTGGAACAAAAATTACTAATGAAAAGCTTAGAATGATAGAAAAGGGTGAAGAATACTTAAATAGTATAGGATTTAATCAATTTAGGGTAAGACTTCATGATGATATAGCTAGAATAGAAGTTGGAAAAGATGAGATAAATAAGTTTTTTAGTAATGATATATTAGAAAAAACAAACAATAAACTTAAAGAATTTGGATTTAAATATGTGACTTTAGATATGGGCGGCTATAAAATGGGCAGTACTAATCTCGCATAAAAAAGTAGGAGGATTATATGAAGACATATACGTTAATGTCACCATGTTTTTTTGGTGTAGAAAAAATGCTGGCAAGAGAAATTAAAGATTTAGGATTTGAAATAGTTAAAACTGAAGATGGAAGGGTTACATATAAAACTGATGAATATGGTATAGCTAAAGCTAATATGTGGCTAAGATGTGCAGAAAGAGTTCATCTTAAAGTAGCTGAGTTTGAAGCTAAAACTTTTGATGAACTATTTGAAGGAACCAAAAGAATAAACTGGGCAAAATATATACCATACGGTGCACAATTTCCAATAACTAAAGCATCATCTATAAAATCAAAATTACATTCTACACCTCATATACAATCAATAGTAAAAAAAGCTATTGTAGAAAGTTTAAAGAAAAGCTATTTAGAAGATGGGTTATTAAAAGAGGACAAAGAAAAATATCCGATTTATGTTTTTATACATAAAGACAAGGTAGTTTTATCTATAGATACAACAGGAGATGCTCTTCATAAAAGAGGATATAGAGAAAAAGCTAATAAGGCTCCAATAAGAGAGACGCTAGCTGCAGCTATAATGTATCTTACACCATGGAAGCCAGGTAGAACTTTAGTTGATCCTATGTGTGGTTCCGGTACTCTTTTAATAGAAGCTGCGATGATGGGAATAAATATGGCACCAGGACTTAATCGTGAATTTATTTCTGAAAAATGGAGAACTATGGATAAGAAAATTTGGTGGGATGTAAGAAAAGAAGCTTATGATAAAATTGATGAAAGTAAGCCTTTTAAGATATATGGTTATGATATAGACGAACAAGCAATAAATATAGCTCGTGAAAATGCTGAACTTGCAGGAGTTGAAGATTATATCGAATTTAATGTGGCAAATGCAGTTGACTTTAAGAGTGATGAAGAGTATGGGTTTATAATAACTAATCCACCATATGGAGAAAGACTTGAAGACTCTGATAGTGTAAAGATGCTTTACAAAGAATTAGGATATACGTTTAGAAAATTAAAGAACTGGTCTTATTATCTAATAACTTCTTTTGAAGATTTTGAAAGAGAGTTTGGTAAAGATGCAGATAGAAAAAGAAAGCTTTACAATGGTATGTTAAAAACTAACTTATATCAATACCCAGGACCAAGACCACCAAGAAATAATGATTAATTACAAATAATAAAAATAATTTCCCCTTCGAAAGAATATAAATATTATAAAGAGTATTTCGAGGGGGTGTAATAATGCTTAGAATGAAAAATAATAATCATAAAAGAAGTAGTAATAGAAAAAAACACTCAAGCCAAAATGATAAAAATATTGAAAAAAAATCTGAATATGAAGAGAATTATAATGAAATTATTTTAAATGAATTAGTTCCAGATGATAAAAAAGAAGAATTTGGATTAGAAGAATCTTCACAAAAACCTAAAGCTAGAAAAGGATTTGGTTTAGGTAAGAAGAAAACATCTAACAAAAATACTAATAATAATCAAAAGTCAAATAAAAAAAAGGAAAATAGCAAAAGCACATCAAGTAAAAAATCATTTTCAAGTAAAAAGTCCAAGAATAAATCTCAAGAAAAAGAACAAAATTCTAAGAAGTCTCATAACAAAAAAAGCTCAAATAAGCCACAATCTAAAAGTGAACTTATAGATAATAAAGTAGATAATGTAGAACATGATAATAATACTAAGAATTCAAAAAGACCTCATGGAAATAACCATATTAACAAAAAAAGAATAAAAAAACCTGATATTGATGAATCTTTAGATGTTAAACAAAATCTAGAAATTAAAGATGAATTAGAAAATATAGAAGAAGTAGATAACGAGAGTTTAAATTTTAGAAGTTATGAAACTGAATTAACAGAAAAAAGTAATAATACAATAGAGCAATCTATAGAAACTGAAGATATTAAATCACAAAGTAATAAACTTGAAAATATAGTTTGGTCTAAGGAAAATTTTATTAAAAGATAGAGATTAATAATATTTATATCTAAAAATTTATTTAAATAATAAAATTAAAATAAATAAATGATTTAAATAGTGTTAAAATAGAAATAAGAGCTTAGTTAAAATACTAAGCTTTTATTTTTTATATAGTAATATTTTATACTGTAAATATAGTAAATTAAGTAGATTTTATGATAATATAAGGAAAGGATGAATTATATGACAACAAAAGATATAAGTCTTGAAATTGATAATATTTTAATGAATAGCAATGTACCCTCAAAAGATTTATTAAGATTGATTGAAGATGGTAAGATGGATAATGAACCTTTAAATCTTATAAAAAACTTGGATAAAATAGATCAAAATAAAAAATATCACCCAGAAGGTAGTGTTTTAAATCATGTATTATTAGTTGTAGATGAAGCAGCTAATCTTAAAGAAGAAAGTAAAGATAAAAGAGTATTTATGTGGTCAGCTTTATTACATGATATTGGAAAACTAACAACGACAAAATTAAGAAAAGGAAGAATTACATCTTATAATCACGATATAGAAGGTGAAAATATAGCATATAAATTTTTGAGTAAATTAGGATTCGATGAAAAATTTAAAAAAGAAGTTGTTAAATTAGTAAGATATCATATGCAACCTCTTTTTTTTGATAAAAACTTACCGTTTTTTGAATTAGATAAAATGCTGAAAGAATGTGATTATAAAGAGGTTGCATTATTATCTTTATGTGATAGATTAGGTAGAGGAAATCTAAATCAAGAAACTATTAAGTTAGAAAAAGATAGAATAGAAAGATTTAAACATTATTGTGATAATGCTTTAACATAGGAGGAAATTAATGAAATTTTTTAAAAGCACTGCTATTTTAGGATTTTTAATGCTATCGTTAACAGGATGTGCATTAGGCAGTGAGTCACCTGAACAATTAATTGATCAAAAGCCAATTTATAATGAAAATAATAAAAAACTTTATGAAAGTGTTAATCGTATTGTAGGAAGTTCAGCATCATTATTGCTCCCAGCAAATTTGCAAGATGTTGGAAAAATAAATAAAGTTGATTTAGATAATAATGGTATTGAAGAAGTTATTGTATTTGAAAAAAGTAAGAATCTTAATACTAACGAAAGTGAAGTTGGATTTTTTATCTTAAATAAAAAGCAAGATGATTATGAAAAAATATCAAAAGAATCAATATCTGGTGAGTCCATAGAGTATGCTAATTTTTATGACTTAGATAATGATGGAAACAAAGAAATAATACTTGCTGCAAAAGGACAAATTAAAACTACTCTATATGTATATAAATATATTGATGGTGAAATAAAAAAATCTATTGAAATTAAACCTACATGGATAAATGATAGATATAACCTAACTGATATGAAGATAGAAATTGGCTACATTAATAATGATAATAAGTTAGATATTTTAATGGCAAACTATGATAGTAGAAATAGTAGAATGTATGTGAGTGTAATAAATTATGATGGCATAAATAATGGAGTTGAACTTATTGACTATGTTAAATTTGATAATGTAAAAAACATAAGTGAGCTGTATATAACATTAGGGAATATAGCATCACAAGCTAAAGGTTCTAATATTAAAGGTATAGTATTAGATATACCTATGACAAAGGAGAGTAGTTACTTTACACAAATGTTGTATTTTGAAGATGATAATCTAAAAAAAGCTTTTGAAGATAATGATAAATCTCTTATGAAATCATATTATATTCCAGTAGAAGATATCAATAAAGATAAGGTTATAGACATACCTATTTTAAATGGAAGTTTAAATGAAAATACTTATACGTCTAAGTCATCTGCGAATATAAGTTGGTATAGTTGGAATGGAAAAAAAGATTCTAGTTCTGGATTATTATTTACAATTCAAGTATATTATAATTACGAATATAATTATAAATTTCTTATTCAGAATAATTTGGCTAATAAAATTTATGTAGAACAAGAAACTAATTCTGATAATGTAATATTTAAATTTAATTATTATGATGAAAAAGAAAAAGGTTCAAAAACTTTATTTACTATAACGGCACATAGTAAAAATATAGTGGTTGATGAATCTAAAAATATAAATTTACAAAATCAAGTTGGGATAAGCCTTAAGGAAACTGACAAATATAATTTTATTTTAACTATAGTCGACACTGAGCAATTAAATAGATTAGATTTAACGGTAGAATCTTTAAAAGAGTATTTTTCATTAATATATGAATAACTTATGGGAGGATTTTTATGAAGGAAAAAATATTAATATTAGAAGATGAGATAGGAATAAGAAGTTTCGTTAGCATAAATTTAAAAAGAGAAGGTTACGAAATAATAGAAGCAGGCACAGGAAGCGAAGCAATAGAAAAATTATCTAAGGAAGATGACATATCTATAGCACTTTTAGATGTAATGTTACCAGATATGAGCGGTATAGAAATATGTAAATTTATAAGACAAAATTTTGACCAAGTTGGAATAATAATGCTTACAGCTAAGTCACAAGAAGAAGATAAAATAGAAGGGTTTATATCAGGTGCTGATGATTACATAGTAAAACCATTTAGTATAAAAGAATTATTAGTAAGGGTTTCGGCTTTACTTAGAAGAGTAAAAAAAGATAATGCTAAAGCAAAAACTAATGAAATAATATCAAATCCTTTCAGACTAGATATAGATAAAAGAAAGTTGTACAAAAATAACAAAGAAATAGAACTTACGCCAACAGAATTTTCAATAGTTAAATACTTAATGACAAATGGAAGTCAATCTTTAAGTAGAGATCAAATATTAAATGAAGTGTGGGGAAGCAACTATTTATATGATTTTAAAATAGTTGATGTTAATATAAGAAGAATAAGGAATAAAATAGAAGATGATCCATCTAAGCCTAAATATATACAAACAGTTTGGGGATATGGATATAGTTTTAGAAAGGAAGACTAGTAGTGTTACATTTTGAAGGACTTAGAAGACGGATAATTAAATATTATTTTACAATAATTATTATAACAATAGTCTTATTTGAAGGTATGTTCATTTTCTATATACAAAATTACTACTATGATTCTGTAGAACAGTCCTTAACTAGTCATGCTGCATATACAAGAGATAGCTATAATACAATATATACGGAGTCTAGTAGCTTTGAAACTAAAGCAAATAGTGTTATAGAAAAAGAAAATATGAAGGCAAATTCTAAGTTTTCTGTGCAAATTATTGATAAAAATAAAAATCTTATTATTGATCAATATGGTATAAGAACTAATGAAAAAGTAGAGTATGAAGATGTAAATAGAGCATTGGCTGATTCAAGTAATTTGGTTCCATATAATTATAGAATTGTTGATACTAATGAGCATTTAATGAGTATTTCTTTTCCTTTAAAAGTAAATAATGTAATAGAAGGTGTTGTAAGATATACAGTATCATTAAATGAAATAGATAAGACTATATTTAAGCTTGTACTAGGGCTAATTCTTGCAGGAGTACTCATATTACTTATAACTATTTCTATAAGTTTAAGATTTGCTGAAAGTTTAATACAACCACTTAGAGAGCTTAAAGAGTTTGCGAATGAACTTGCTCATGGGAATTATAATATTAAGCTTAAAAATAAAAAAATAAGAAATGATGAAATTGGTGATTTAGCACAAACTTTTGAACATATGGCTGGAGAAATTGATAAAACAAGAAGATTAAAAGAAGAGTTTATTTCATCTATATCTCATGAATTAAGAACACCTCTTACCTCTATAAAAGGATGGAGTGAAACTTTAGGTTATGAAAATATATCTAAGGATGAATTAGACTTAGGACTAGGTATAATACAAGATGAGACTGAAAGGCTTATTAAACTAGTAGAAGAGTTATTAGACTTTTCTAGACTTTCTTCAGATAGAATTAGGCTACAAATTGATATGGTAAATATAGAAGCTTTGACAAAAGGTGTTGTAAATCAACTTAAGGTAAAAGCTATTGAAAATAATATTAAGCTAACTTATAGATTTGAAGTAGAAAATCTAGTTACAATTCAAGGTGATAAGAATAGATTAAGACAAGTTTTAATTAATTTAGTGCAAAATGCAATTAAGTTTACACCACCAGAAGGATATATAGAAATTATAGTATCTCAAAATGAAGACTTTACAACTGTAAAAGTAAAAGATACAGGTACAGGTATAAAGTCTGAAAACTTAGAAAAGGTTCTAGAAAAGTTCTTCCAAGAAGATTTCCATAAATCAGGAAGTGGTTTAGGTCTTGCAATTAGCAATGAGATAGTAAAGCTGCATGGTGGTAAGATTCACATTGAAAGTGAAAAAGATGTAGGAACTATTATTACTTTTACTTTGAAAAATAAAATACTCGAATCTATTTAAAAAGAATTTAATAAAAGGAAAATTTAAAAATGAGAAATATAAAAATGACGGTAGAATATGATGGATCTAGATATAAAGGATTTCAAAGACTTAAAGATAATAATATGACAATACAAGGTAAGATAGAAACTGTATTGTCTAAGATGACAGATGAAACTATAGAAATAATTGGATCAGGAAGAACTGACATGGGTGTTCATGCATATGGACAAGTTGTAAATTTTAAAACTAGTAATAATTATTCTATAGAGAAAATGAAAAAATATTTATATGAATATTTACCTGAAGATATAGTTATAAGGAATATCGAAGAGGTAGAAGATAGATTTCATTCAAGATATAATGTAAAGTCAAAAGTTTACTTATATAGAATTGATAATAATAAATATCATAATGTATTTAATAGAAAATATGCTCATCATGTAGATAAAAAGTTAGACTTAAATCTTATGAGAGAAGGAAGTAAATATTTACTAGGAGAACATGATTTTACAAGTTTTGCATCATCTAAATCTAAGAAAAAAAGTAATATAAGAGAAGTATACTCAATAGATATAAAAGAAAATAATAATATTATTGAAATTTATGTTGAGGGAAATGGATTCTTATATAATATGGTTAGAATTATTACAGGAGCATTAATAGATGTTGGCTTAAAAAGAAAAACTCCTGAAGATATAAAAAAAATGCTAGAATTAAAAAATAGAGCACAAGCATCTGATACAGCACCGGCAAAAGGGTTATTCTTATATAAAGTTAAATACTGATATAATATGTCTCATATATTAGATTGATAATTTGATGTTTTGCCTCTTAGTTAATAACTAAGAGGCTTTTTTTATAAAAATAATAAGATATAGACTTAAATCATTTTTTATTGTTTATAAAATATGATTTAAGTCAAACTTACCAGTTTCTAATATATTATCTAAAGTCTTTTTTATTTTCTCAATTTCCTCAAAAGATTGAGATTTATCTTGAGTATATATAGATTTAGCTAAGATATTAATATATAAACTAATATCATCAAAATAAGTATGATCTAATAATTTATACCAAATTTCTTTTTCATTATAATATTCACTTGATAAGGTTTTTAGTTCTGCTTCCGCCTTTTTCCAATTATTTTCTTCTATATATATTTCAATTTGATCAAATTTAGAATTGTATTTATCAGCAAAATCACCTATTTCATCATTAGTATAAATTCCTAATGAAGTAAATATTACTGTCCATATTAAAACAAAAATTAAAGATCTCATAGGACTTCACTCCAAAATTTTAATTATTTTTTTCTTGAATAAATATTTTGTCATGTTCATCTAATATACATATAAGTACATTTTTATAGCTTTCAATATGATTAGATTTTAGTATTCCCAAAAGCCAATTTTCATCCTTATTAATTGACGATAAGCTTTCTCTTATAATTCTTCCATCAATTATTATGGGTATAGGAAGATGTTTAAAATTAACAGATGGTGTACTATTATAAGTACTATTTGGTACGATACTTAGATTACCATCTCTCTCTAATATTGCATACTGAACATCTCTAATATTAAAAAAGCCTTGAACTCGTAATTGTTCTAATAATTCATCAATACTAATTCTTTCCTTTTTTAGTTGTTTTTGATCTATTTTCCCTTTATTTATTAAAATAGTAGCGCTCCCTGATAAAAAAGAGTTAAACTTGCGGCTTTTTAATGAAATATAAGAAATTAATGTTTGCATTAATACTAATCCTGTTAAAGAAGCTATACCATTTATTAAAGGTATATTATTATTTTCCATGGGCATAGATACTACATCTGCGATTAATAAAGTAATAACTAGATCATACGAATTCATTTCTGCTATTTCACCTTTTCCCATAACTCTTAAGGAAATTAAAATTGATATATAAAGTAAAATACTTCTGACTAAAACTACTAACATTATATTTCTCCTTTAATTAATTATCTTAAGTATTATTTCCAGTTAAGTTAATAAGAATTCATTAATATATTAATAGATTAAAACTAATATCTTTAAATATTCAAACTAATTTGATATAATTATTTTTATATTTAGTAATTTTAAACGTTTTAAGGAGGAATCAACTTTGTCAAAGAGAAAACAAGTACAAGTTCCTATGGAAAAGATAGAGGAACAAGATAGATTTATAGAAGCACTAGCAGAACAAAATTCGAGATACTATGCTATACATCAAGTAAAGCCTAAATATATTATTCAGACTTTTGGATGCCAAATGAATGAGCATGATTCAGAAAAGCTTTGTGCTATGTTAGATAACATGGGATATGAGCAAGGTATGATGGTTGATGAATGTGATTTAATCATATACAATACATGTGCAGTTAGAGAAAATGCAGAACTTAAGGTATTTGGTAATTTAGGACACTTAAAATTAGCTAAGAGAAAAAATCCAGACTTAAAAATTGCAGTATGTGGATGTATGATGCAACAACCTCATGTTGTTAAAGAAATAAAATCCAAATATAAACACGTTGATCTAGTATTTGGAACTCATAATTTATATAAATTCCCTGAATTACTAACTAAATCAATGGAGTCTGAAAATATATTAGTTGATGTTTGGGATGTAGATGGTGAAGTAGTAGAAGGGCTTAAGAGTAATAGAAAATTTGAGTTAAAAGCTTTTGTTAATATAATGTATGGATGTAATAATTTCTGTACTTATTGTATAGTACCATATACTAGAGGAAGAGAGAGAAGTAGAACTCCAGAAGATATAATAAATGAAATAAAAGAGCTTGTTGCTAATGGAACTAAAGAAGTTACACTATTAGGTCAAAACGTTGACTCTTATGGAAAAACATTAGAAAATCCTATGACTTTTGCAGAGTTACTACGAATGGTAAATGAAATAGAAGGATTAGAAAGAATAAGATTTATGACTTCTCATCCAAAAGATATATCGGATGATGTTATATATGCTATAAGAGATTGTGATAAAGTTTGTGAATTTTTACATTTACCAGTACAATGTGGAAGTAGTTCATTATTAAAAGTAATGAATAGACACTATACTAAGGAACAATATTTAAATATAATAGATAAAGCTAAAAAAGAAGTTCCAGAAATAGCATTCTCAACAGATTTAATGATAGGTTTTCCAGGAGAAACAGAAGAAGATTTATTAGATACTATAGATGTAGTAGAAAAAGTAAGATATGATTCTGCATTTACATTTATATACTCTAAAAGAAAAGGAACTCCAGCTGCAGAAATGGAAAACCAAATACCTGAAGATGTTAAACATGAAAGATTTAACAGAGTTTTAGAAAAGGTAAATAAAATCACAGGAGAAATAAATCAAAGCTATTTAGGAAAAACTGTTGAAATTTTAGTTGAAGGTAAGAGTAAGACTGATGATAATAGATTTATGGGAAGAACTAGACAAAATAAGCTAGTTAATTTTGACGCAAAAAGTGAAAACTTAGTAGGTAAGTTAATTAATGTTCAGATAACTGATGCTACGGGATTCTCTTTAATAGGTAAAGAGATATAATTACGATAGTTTAGATTTATTTGTGCTTTTAATTAAATATTGAAATAATAAAAAGGTATTGATTAAAATTCAATACCTTTTTATTATTCAAATTTATTTTAATGATATTATTTTATAAATAATTTATTTAGATTAAAAAATAGTTGATAAATAAGATAAAGTGGTTTATTTTAAATGTATATATATTTTTTATATAAAAATATACATTTATAATAAATATAAAGGAGAATAAATAATGAAAGAACCAATATATAAAGTTATAGAAAATTATGTTAAAGAATTAATAAATTCAGATAAACTTAAAAAGGGAGATTTAATTCCTTCAGAAAATCAATTAAGTGAAGAGTTTAATGTAAGTCGTATGACTGTCAGATCTGCTTTAAATAATTTAGTTAAAGATGGATACATTAGTAGGCAAAGAGGTGTAGGAAGTATTGTGATTGGAAGTAGAATTTATGATAATATATCAGCGATTAGTGGCTTTACTAAGGAAATGAATAGAAAGGGGTATGAAGTATCTAATATTTTACTTGAGTTAAACATTGTGCAAGCTGATGAATTATTGTCTAATAAGTTAAATATAGAAGTAGGAGACAATATATGGGAAGTAAAAAGAGTAAGATTAGCTGATAATAGGAAGGTATCTTATATGATTACATATATGCCTGTTAAACTTTTCCCAAATTTAAATGAAGATTATTGTAAAAAATCCCTATATACTTTTGTAGAAGAAATATGTGGACTAAAAATAGCTTTTTCAGAAAGAGAAGTTCAGGCAATAATTTCAGATGAAGAAATAATGGAGAGTTTAGAATTAGATACTCCACAAGCAATATTGTATATAAGCCAGGTTTGTAGGCTTCAAAATGGAGAAATATTTGAATACTCACATACATATCATAATGGTTACACTTTAACATTAAATGCAGTATCTGAATAGTAATAAAATATGAAAAGTATTGTTGCAAATGTATATACATTTAATCTATAATAATAGTAAGAAGCAAATGTATATACATTTGATAAAAATATATATATGACAACAGGAAATGACATAAATGAGGGAGTATAAAGTGGAGGGAGTGAAGAAAAATGATAAAAATAATGTTGGCGTGTTCAGCAGGAATGTCTACGAGTTTATTGGTTACAAAGATGGAAAAGGCAGCAAAGGAAAACGATATAGAGGCTAAAATATGGGCTATATCAGAAGTGAACTTAAAAAATGAAATTGAAAAGTGTGATGTTTTACTTTTAGGACCTCAAGTTAGATACATTATAGGTAAAGCTACTGAAATGGCAAAACCTTATAATATTCCAGTTGAAGTTATAAATATGATGGACTATGGAAAATGCAATGGGAAGGCTATTTTAGATAGAGCTATGGAATTATATAATAACAAATAATTAATAATGTTATGGGGGATAATTATGAATAAGTTTATGGAAATTGCTGCTAAAATTGGCTCACAAAGACACTTAGTTGCAGTCAGAGATGCATTTATTGCGATGATACCGATAACAATGGTAGGTGCATTAGGAACTTTGATAAATAACTTACCATCAGAGGGGTATAAAGCTTTTATGGCAAATATATTTGGAGAAGGATGGACTTCTTTTGGTGGAAACCTATGGTGGGGATCTATAGCAACAATGGCAATTTTCCTAGTTATAGGAGTTGCATACTTTTTAGCAAAATCATATGATGAAAATGGATTTCAAGCAGGAATAATAGCTCTTAGTATATTTTTCATATTAGCACCTCAAGTTGCTACATTTACTCCAGAAGGAGCTTCAGAAGCTGTAACTGGATGGGGATTCATACCTAAACTTTACACAGATACAACTGCATTATTTACAGCTATAGTAATAGGTTTGGGTTCTGCAGAAATATTTGTAAGACTGTCTAGAATAAATAAATTAGCAATTAAAATGCCAGAGGGAGTACCTCCAGAAGTTGCAAGATCATTTGCTAAATTAATTCCAGGAATGTTAACTATAGCTATATTTACTTTTTTAGGAATATTTATATCAAAAGTTACAGATGGCAAATTCTTGACTGATATATTAAATACCTATTTAGGAAAACCTTTATCTAATTTTGCAGATAGTTTAGGATTCACAATGTTAATTGCATTTTTAGTACATTTTCTTTGGATATTTGGATTACATGGTGCTAATATAGCATTACCATTTACTGAAACAATACTTATGAAGCTAGGTGGAGATAATGCAATTTTAGTTGAACAAGGTGCAACAGAAGGTTTCCATGTTCTTGCAGGATCATTCTTTGATGCATTTGTATATTTAGGTGGATCAGGAATGATTTTAGGATTAATAATAGCATTATTAATTGCAGGTAGAAGACGTAAGGAAATGATAGCTTTAGGTGGACCACCAGCAATATTTAATATAAGTGAACCTGTAATATTTGGTCTACCAATAGTTTTAAACCCTATATTTATGATACCGTTTGTACTTGCACCGGTTGTTTGCTCAGCAATAGCATATCTAGCTATTGATTTTGGAATAGTAGCTCCAGTAATAATGCCTAAAATACCATGGGTAACACCACCAATATTAGGAGGTATTATGGCTACTGGACATTGGAGTGGTGGTGTATTAGCGGCAATAAACTTAATAATATCAGTACTTATATACTTGCCATTTGTTACTATTTCAGAAAAAATGGAGGCAAAGAAGGCAGAAAAGTCTGCTAATTAAATAAGTAATAAGGGCGGTATATTATATGGGAAAAGGATTGAAAGTAGTTACAATTGGTGGAGGGTCTAGCTATACCCCAGAATTAGTAGAAGGGTTTATAAAAAGGCATAGAGAGTTACCTGTTTCTGAGTTATGGCTCGTTGATATAGAAGATGGAAAAGAAAAACTAGAGATAGTAGGAAATCTAGCAAAAAGAATGGTTAATAAATCTGGCGTAGATATGAAAATACATCTTACATTGGATAGGAAAGAAGCACTTGAAGGTGCAGACTTTGTAACAACACAGTTAAGAGTAGGCCTTTTAGATGCTAGAATAAAAGATGAAAGAATTCCTTTATCTCATGGTGTAATTGGCCAAGAAACTAATGGTGCAGGAGGGCTATTTAAAGCCCTTCGCACTATACCTGTCATATTTGATATATTAAATGATGTTGAAAAGTATTGTCCAAATGCTTGGGTGATAAATTTTACTAATCCTACAGGGATAATAAGTGAAGCTGTATTTAGATATACAAAATTTAAGAAATATATTGGATTATGCAATGTTCCTATACATCTAAAAAATGATATTGCTAAGCTGTTTAATTCAGATAGTAATAGAATAAGTATGGATTTTGCAGGTTTAAATCACATGGTTTATGGACTTAATGTATTTTTAGATGGGGAAGATGTTACAAAAGAAGCTATTAGTAGATTTGTTACTTCAGATGTCACTATGCAAAATATAAAAGCAATAGAATTTAATTCAGACTTTATAAAATCATTAGGTGTAATACCTTGTCCATATCATAGATATTACTATAAGACTAAAGAAATGCTTGAGGATGAGATTAAAGAATTTAAAGAAGGTAAATGTAGAGGTGAAGTAGTTAAAGAGTTAGAAAAAGAATTATTTGAATTATATAAAGATAAAAATTTAGACACTAAACCTTCGCAACTAGAAAAAAGAGGAGGAGCTTACTATAGTGATGCTGCATGTAATTTAATTAGTTCTATATACAATGACAAAAAAGATATCCAAGTTGTAAATACATTAAATAATGGTGCAATTAGAGACTTTAAAGATGACCAAGCTGTAGAAATTAGCAGTATAATAACTAAAAATGGACCTAAGCCATTATCAATAGGGTATTTACCTGAATCAGTTCATGGGTTAGTTAGCCAAATTAAGTCGTTTGAATTACTAGCTGCTAAAGCGGCTGTTACAGGTGATTATAATGCTGCACTTTTGGCGCTATGCATAAATCCTCTTATACCGTCTGATGAATTAGCTAAAACTATATTAGATGAGATGCTAAAAGCTCATAAAGAATATCTTCCTCAATTTAGAAAGTAGGTAATGATATGACCAAGCTTATAATAAATGCAGATGATTTTGGATATAGTGAAGCTGTAAATTATGGTATAATTTCAGCTCATAATAATGGAATTGTAAGCTCAACAACTATGATGGCAAACATGCCTGGTGTGGAGCATGGAGTAAAGCTTCTTAAGGAAAATCCATCTTTAAGTTGTGGAGTACATTTAACTATAAGTTGTTATAAGCCTCTATTGCAAGACTTAAAAAGTATAATAGATGAAAATAGTAACTTTTACAGAGGAATAACCAATCAACTCTTAGAAAAAATGGATTTAGATGAAGTATATAGAGAGTTTTGTGCTCAAATAGAAAAAGTGAAAAATTGTGGTATAAATATATGTCATTTAGATAGTCATCATCATGTGCATACTTTAGAAGGACTTAAACCTGTAATTGAAAAGATTTTAGATAAATATAATTTACCTATTAGAGGTGGATTTGAATACAAAATGGATTATAAAAAAGTAGTAAGACTTATAGACACTTTTTATAAGGAAAATGTTGGAGAGGATTATTTTATAAATAATATAGATAATATAAAGAGTTATGATATATCTGATATAATGTGTCATCCTGCTTTTTTAGATGACTTTATATTAAACTCTACTTCTTATACTACCTATAGAACAAAAGAGCATAAAATACTTACTTCGAATGAAGTGAAACAATTTTTAGAAGAAAATAATATTGATATTACGAATTATAGACATATTTAGGGGGAAGTACTATGGATGATAAGATGATAGAAATATCTTTTGGAATAATTGGATTTTCAGGAGATGCTAAAGGTATGGCCTATGAAGCTATAAGAGAATCTAAAAAAAGGAAACATAAGTAAAGCAAAAGAACTTATTATAGAGTCTAAAAATACTATACAAAATGCTCATAAATATCAAACTGAATTAATTCAAAATGAAGCAATGGGTAATAAAACTGAAATGAGTGTAATCTTAGTTCATTCACAAGATCATTTAATGGACGCTATAAACTTTCAACAATTAGCAGAAGAGTTTATAGATGTATATGAGAGATTAGAAAAAATAGAAAGTAAATTATACTAATTTTGAATTCTTTATATAAATAACCCTATATAATCTCATTTATATAGGGTTATTTATATGTTTAATCATTTAGGACTTTAAGAAAGTTTTCTAATATTCTTGCAGTGATACCCCAGATAACGTAGTTATTATATTTATAAAAAATTACAGGATAATTGCTTTCTTGAAACTTATAATTTTCCTTATTAGGAATTATTTCATAAGGAAATTCATCATCAGGTATAACTTCAAGCTTATTTTTATAATAAGTTGGCTTATTTTCTAATAAATAAGTTATAGGTACTAAAAAAGTGTGGTCAACTTCATCTGAATTTATATTTAAATTCTCTATACTATTTAAAATTCCAACATAAGGATGAACTATTAAATTCATATGAGTTATAAGTAAATCTAGTTGAGATATAACTTCTATATTATCTTTTGATGTCCCAATTTCTTCACAAGTTTCTCTTATAGCTGCTTCTAAAGGGGTTTCACCATTTTCTATTTTCCCGCCAGGAAAAGAAATTTCACTTGGTTGTGTTCTTAAATTTTTAGACCTAACTTCAAATAATATATAATAAGAGTTATCCTTTTTCACTATAGGAACTAAAATAGAAGCTCTTTTCATACTTTCAAATCCATTTATATAAGGTTTATAATTTTCAAATTTATTTTTTATAATTTTTAACATTTTGACTCCTCCTTTGTTTGAATTATTAAAAGAAAGTATATACAACTATTATATATTATATTGTTATAATTAGTGAAAATTAATGTAAGTTGTTAAATTATAAAAAATATTATATTAAAATTGTAAATGAATAAAATTACATTTGATATTAAATAAAAGTAGATATGAAGTAAGTTATAAATAATAAACAATGAAAAGTATTGTATTAAATTTTAAAAAAATGACAATGGAAAAGTATAAATTGCATTTTATAAAAAATTATGAATTGATATTTATATTTATAAAATAAAGCATATTGTTTTTAAATATAATTTTAATATATGTAAAATAAATAAAACTCTTTAAAAATATGGTGTATAAAATGATCTTTACTTTAATAAGTTTAAATTAACATAAAATTTTTTATAGATTGACTTTTGAAGGGATGTAAATTAAAATGTATATAACTTAATCATATGTATCATAATTCTAAAAAATTAGATAATTATTAAATGATAAGGTTTATAGTGTAGGTATAGGTAAAAAGGGAAAATCACAAATTTAAAAAGGGGGAAAAAAGATGGATACGGCAAAATATATTTTTAAACGTATATTGATGGCTATATTTACTATATTTATAGCAGCAACTATTACGTTCTTTTTAATGAAACTAGTCCCAGGAAGTCCTTTTGCTTCAGAGAAAACAAATGAAATAGCTCAGCAAGCATTAAATGAAAAGTATGGATTAGATAAGCCTGTATTAGTTCAATATAAAATTTACTTACAACAATTATTAGAAGGCGACTTAGGAGTAAGTTATAAGCTTCAAAAAAATGTACCAGTCACAAAAATAATCAAAGAATCTTTCCCTATATCTGCTAAAATAGGTGTAATGTCAATAATATTCGCATTATTAATAGGAATACCTTTAGGGTGTGTATCAGCACTAAAAAGAGGTAAATGGGAGGACAGTGTAATACGTGTAGTATCAACATTAGGTATAGCAGTGCCTTCCTTTGTAATAGCAACTGCATCGATGTTAATTTTTGCAATAGAACTAAAATTATTACCGACATATGGATTAAGTAAACCATCTAGTTACATTTTACCAGTATTTACTTTAGGATTTTATCCTATGTGTTATATAACTAGACTGATGAGATCAAGTATGCTTGACTCTTTAGGTCAAGATTATATCAGAACAGCAAGAGCAAAAGGTATGTCTGAATTTGTAGTTACATTCAAGCATGCATTAAAGAACTCTTTAATACCAATAATCACTTATTTAGGTCCTTTAGTAGCATTTACATTAACTGGAGGATTTGTAGTTGAAAAAGTGTTTAATATTCCTGGTCTAGGAAGATACTTTATAAAAGCAATAGATGCTAGAGATTATAACCTGATAATGGGAATGACTGTATTCTTAGCAGCTTTTATAATAGTCATGAATCTAGTATGCGATATCTTATATAAGCTAGTAGATCCTAGAATTAAGTTAGATGAATAGGAGGGGTATATCTGTTATGATTTTAGAAAACAGCAAAAATTTTAATTGTGAAATAGAATTCTCTCCAGATGATTTCAAACCAGTTACGAAAGAGCAGCAAAAAAGCTTAATTACTATGGGCGAAAATACTAGTTACTGGAAAGATGCATGGAGAAGATTAAAAGAAAATAAAATTGCAATGATATCATTAGTTGTAATTATATTATTTATAGGATTTGCATTTATAGGACCTTATTTAAGTCCTTATACATATGATCAACAAATTAGGGGGCATGAAAATTTAACTCCTTGTTTAGCTCATCCATTTGGAACGGATAAATTAGGTAGAGATTTACTTGTAAGAACAATGGTTGGAGCTAGAATATCTTTAATAATTGGTATTGGATCAGCTCTTATAGTACTAGTGATAGGTTCTATTTATGGAGCGGTATCTGGATTACTTGGAGGTAAAGTTGATGCAGCTATGATGAGAATAGTTGAAACTATATACTCTTTACCAGATATGCTAGTTATAATATTATTAAGGATTGTTTTACACGAACCACTAACAAAAGCTTTTGACTCTGGTCATTCGCTTGGAGTACTTCAAACCTTAGGGCCAGGTATTTTAGCCATGTTTATAGTGTATGGTCTATTATATTGGGTAGGTATGGCAAGAATTGTCAGAGGTCAAGTATTACAATTAAAAGAGATGGAATATGTTAATGCAGCAAAGGCACTTGGTGCAAATAATAAACGCTTAATAATGAAGCATTTACTTCCAAACTGTATAGGACAATTAGTTGTAACTACAATGTTACAAATACCATCGGCTATATTTACTGAGGCTTTTCTAAGTTTCTTAGGTATAGGTGTAAGTAAGCCACTTGCAAGTTTAGGATCATTAGCATCTGATGCTTTAGATGGAATTTCATCATATCCATATAGATTAATGTTCCCTGCAGCAGCAATAAGTATTATAATATTAGCATTTAACTTATTTGGAGATGGTCTAAGAGATGCTCTTGACCCAAGATTAAAGAAATAAAGGGGGAGAATTTAATGGAGAAAACAAAGAATGATGTATTATTAAATGTTGATGAACTAGAAGTCTCTTTCTTTACTCATGCAGGTGAAGTTAAGGCAGTTCGTAAAGTTTCTTATGATTTAAAGTATGGAGAAGCAATGGGAATAGTAGGTGAGTCTGGAAGTGGTAAATCAGTATCGTCATATGCCCTTATGGGTATAATTCCCGAGCCAGGTAAAATAATTAGTGGAAATATTAATTTTGAAGATAAAAATATAACTTCTTTATCTGAATCAGAGATGTTAAAGCTAAGAGGGAAAGATGTAGGGATGGTTTTCCAAGATCCTATGACTTCTCTGAATCCTGTTTTTACTGTAGGAAGCCAAATTGACGAAAGTTTAAAAAAACATACTAATTTAGATAAAAAACAAAGAAAAGAAAGAATAATAGAGTTATTTGAACTAGTAGGTATAAATCAACCAGAAAAGAGACTTAATCAATATCCACATGAGTTTTCTGGAGGGATGAGACAACGTGTTGTGATAGCTATGGCACTTGCATGTAATCCGAAATTACTAATAGCAGATGAACCTACAACTGCTCTAGATGTTACAATTCAAGCTCAAATAATTGAGTTGCTAAAGGAACTAAAGGAAAAAATAAGCATGTCTATCATATTTATAACTCACGATTTAGGTGTGATTTCTGAAATTTGTGATAAGGTAGCTGTTATGTATGCAGGAAATATAATCGAAAGAGGAAGCATTGATGATATTTTCTATAATCCTAAACATCCTTACACTTTAGGCTTACTAAAATCTATACCTAAAATAAATAATGATGATCATGAACGATTAATTCCTATAGAAGGTAACCCTGTAGACCTAATTAATCCTCCAAAAGGATGCGCATTTGCTCCTAGATGTGAGTATTGTATGAATATATGTATGGAAAAAATACCTCCTGTTTATCATGTCGAGGATGGGCATGAAGCTAGTTGTTGGTTAATGGTAAAAGAGGAATATGAAAGGGAGGTAGCAGCATTATGATGAATGAATCAAAAAATGACAACTTAATAGAAATAGTAGGATTAAAAAAATACTTCCCCGTAAAAGAAGGTCTTTTTAAAACCAATTATGTTAAAGCAGTTGATGATGTTACTTTGCATATAAAAAAAGGGGAAACATTAGGTCTTGTTGGAGAAAGTGGTTGTGGTAAAACAACACTAGGAAGAACAATATTAAGACTTCATGAACCTACTGAAGGAAAAATTATCTATGATGGAGAAGATATAACAAAGGTTGACATGTTACAGTATAGGAAAAAGATGCAAATAATTTTCCAAGATCCATATGCATCATTAGATCCAAGAATGACTGTTGGAGATATTATAGGTGAACCATTAGATATCCATAAATTATATAGTAATAAAAAAGAAAGACAAGAAAAGATTTATAGTTTACTTGAGACAGTTGGATTAAATAAAGAACATGCTAATCGTTTTGCACATGAGTTTTCAGGGGGACAAAGACAAAGAATCGGTATAGCAAGAGCTCTTGCTGTTGATCCGGAGTTTATAGTATGTGATGAACCTATATCAGCTTTAGATGTATCAATACAAGCTCAGGTAGTAAATATGCTAGAAGATCTACAAGCTGAAAGAGGATTCACATATCTATTCATAGCTCATGATTTATCAGTAGTAAAACATATAAGTAATAGAATTGGAGTAATGTACTTAGGTCATTTAGTAGAGTTAACTGATAGTAATGAATTATATAAAAATCCTATGCATCCTTATACTCAAACTCTACTTTCAGCTATTCCAATTGCTGACCCAAAAACTAGTAGAGCCAGAAA
Source organism: Romboutsia sp. CE17 (assembly GCF_012317385.1). GTDB lineage: Bacteria > Bacillota > Clostridia > Peptostreptococcales > Peptostreptococcaceae > Romboutsia_E. Next base: position 1,243,895 of record NZ_CP051144.1, on the reverse strand, counting down.
ACGTATAGTATTGGAAGGGGATATACCTAGCCCGTTAAATCCACCAAGTGGATGTACATTTAGAACTAGATGTCCATATGCAACAGAAGAATGTAAAAATTCAGCACCAGTATTAAAAGAATATAATAATGGTCATTTTGTTGCATGTCATAATATAGACAAATTTTAAATTATATTAGATATATAATTACCAAGGGTATTATATAAAAATTAAATAATGAGGGGGATTAAAATAGTATGAAGATACTAAAATTTAAGAAGAAAATTGCAGTAATTTTAGCTTCAACTTTAGCACTATCAACAGTACTATCTGGATGTAGTAGTTCAGGAACAGATTCTGGAACTGGATCATCTGATGGATATGAAATCAATGTAAATGTAGGACCAGAACCAGAAAGCATAGACCCTGCAAAGAATACAGCAGTGGACGGTGGTACATTAATAAACCACGCTTTTGAAGGGTTAATGAAATTAGATAAGGAAGGAAATATTGTTGAGGGTCAAGCTGCAAAAGTAGAGGAAAGTGAAGATAAAACAGTTTATACTTTCACAATACGTGATAATGCCAAATGGTCAGATGGTCAGCCTGTAAAAGCAGAAGATTTCGTTTATTCTTGGCAAAGATTAGTAAATCCAGATACAGGTGCAGATTACAACTATATGATAGATATGGTTGCTAATGCAAAGGATATAATGGCTGGTAAAAAAGATCCTAAAGAATTAGGTGTAAAAGCTATAGATGAAAAAACATTAGAAGTAACATTAGAAACAGCTACACCATATTTCTTAGAGGTTTGTGCATTCCCAGCAACATACCCAGTAAGATCTGATATAGTAGAGGCAAATCCTGATACATGGTCTACTACTGAAGATACATATATTGGTAATGGACCTTATGTTTTAAAAACTTGGGAACATCAATCTAAGATGGTTTATGAAAAAAATGAAAATTACTATGATGTAGAAAATTTAGGACCAGATGTAATAAACTTTGTGCTTATGGAAGATAAAAACACAATGTTAGCAGCATTTAAAAACGAAGAAATTTTATTTGCAGATGATTTACCTTCTGAAGAAATAGAAGCAATGAAAGATAATGGTCTATATATAGAAGAACAATTAGGTACTTATTTCTTATGCCTTAATGTAAAAGAAAAAGGGTTAGATAATGTTAAGGTAAGACAGGCTCTTTCTCTTGCTATAGACAGAGATTTTATAGTTGAAGAGGTTGCTAAAGGTGGTCAAATACCTGCAGATGGATTTGTTGGTATAGGTCTTACAGATGTAGATGGAGAAACTAAATTCCATGATAAATCAGAAAAATGGTATGATTTAGAAGATTACAAAGGTAATATTGAAAAAGCTAAGCAACTTCTTAAGGAAGCTGGTTATGAAAATGGAAAAGGACTTCCAACTATAGAATTAATGTGTAACCCAGGACATGAGCCAATAATGGAAGCAATACAAAATATGTGGCAAGAAAATCTTGGTTTAAATGTAACTATATCTTCTCAAGATTGGAACGTATTTATTGATACAAGAAATAAAGGTGATTATCAAGTTGCACGTCATGGATGGTTAGCTGATTACAATGATCCAATATCATTCTTAGATATGTGGGTAACTGATGGCGGAAATAATGATTCTCAATGGTCTAATGCTGAATATGACAAATTAATTTCAGAAGTAAAATCTTCAACAGATCAAGAGGAAAGATATGCTAAGATGCATGAGGCTGAAAATATTCTAGCAGAAGAAACGCCAATAATACCACTTTACTATTATACTGATTTATACTTAAAATCAGATAAGTTAGAAGGATTCTACACTAATCCATTAGGTTTTAAATACTTTATGTATAGTTCTATAACTGAATAGTTAATGAAAAGATGATTTGTAGAAGTTTTCTTCAAATCATCTTTTTTATTATAAATAATTATTAGAAATCAAAGTATATTTAACATAAAGTTTTTAATTTAAATGTAATAATATATAAAAAAATATTATTATTGGAAAAATAGTTGACTTTTTACTTTGTATATAATATATTTTGATTATCGAATAAATAATTTTAAACCAATTAGGTTTAAATTATTTTTTTGATAATATATCTTGATTTTCAAATTATAATAAGATCAAAATAATGAGGAGAAATTTATGAAAGAAGTAATTATAGGAGGTGTTGGAAAATATACTCCTTCTAGAAAAGTAACCAATGAACAACTTAGCAATATGGTGGATACAAATGATGAGTGGATACGTTCTAGAACTGGAATACAAAGTAGATATGTATCATCAGGAGAGGATACTTCTAATATGGCTGCTCGTGCAAGTCTAGATGCCATAAAAGATGCTAATATATCAATTCAAGATATTGATCTGATAGTTGTTGCAACTTGTACTCCAGATATGTTTACACCATCTACAGCTTGCTTAGTTCAAGGTATTATAGGTGCAGAAAATGCAGTAGCCTTTGATATAGGCGCAGCTTGTTCTGGATTTATCTATGGACTTAATGTTGCTAAATCACTTATGATTACAAATAATTATAAAAATGCAATAGTAGTTGGAGCAGAGAATCTTTCAAAATCTATTGATTGGAAGGATAGATCTACATGTGTATTATTTGGAGATGGAGCTGGTGCAGTCGTTTTATCCATTAGCGATACAAAAGGTATAGGACATTCATTCTGCAAATCAGATGGTACTAAATGGGATGCTATAACAATAGAAGGAAATGATTTAGATAGTCCTTTTGTAAAAGATAAAATAATTAGAAATTCCAAGTTAAAGATGAAGGGTAATGAAGTATTTAAATTTGCAACTTCAACTATTGTCAAATCTATAAACAAAATCTTAGAAGATAATAATTTAAATATAGAAGATATAGACTATATAATACCTCATCAAGCTAATACAAGAATTATTGATTATGCTGCAAAAAAATTAAAACTTCCAATAGATAAGTTTTACATAAATATACATGAATATGGAAATACATCTGCAGCATCAATACCAATTGCTATAAGTGAAATGCATGAAAAAAAACTATTAAAAAAAGGCAATAAAATTATATTAGTCGGTTTTGGAGCAGGTCTAACTTATGGAGCTACTTTAATTAACTGGGCTATATAAATGAAAATTTAAATTAATAAAAAAGGAAAGTTTAATTCTAAATATATAACTAAGATATAACTAAGATTAATTAAAAGTTTAGAAGTAATAAAAGGTAATAAATAAAAAACTGAAGTTTAACAAAAATAATAATTTAAATTTATGGAGGAAAATAAAATGATATTTGAAAAATTACAAGAAATAATGGAAGAAAACTTATCAATAGAAAGAGATGAAATAACTTTAGAAAGTACATTTGAATCATTAGGTATAGATTCATTAGATACATTCCAATTAGTTATAGAAGTTGAAGAACAATTTGGAATAGAAGTTGAATCACCAGAAAACTTAAAGAGTATTAAAGATGTAGTAAATTACATAGAAGAAAAAACTAAAGAAAAAATAAACTCTTAAGATCGTAAAGTTACAGGAGGATTTATGAAATATACAAGGATAACAGATTTACTTAATATAGAATATCCAATTATTCAAGGTGGTATGGCTTGGATCTCAGATGCAAAATTAGCTGCAGCAGTTAGTGAAGCAGGTGGTCTTGGAATAATTAGTGGAGTAGGATCTACTGAAGATGTTAGAAGTGAAATACAAAAGGCTAAATCGCTTACTAATAAACCATTTGGCGTTAATATAATGCTTATGGGAAAAAATGTTGATGAAATAGCTAAACTTGTATGCGAAGAAAAAGTAGCTGTAGTAACTACTGGTGCTGGAAGTCCTAGTAGATATATGAATGAATGGAAAAAAAATAATATAAAAGTAATACCTGTTGTCCCTTCTGTAGCAATTGCAAAAAGAATGGAAAAATTCGGTGCAGATGCAATAATAGTTGAAGGGATGGAAGCAGGAGGTCATATAGGCCAACTAACTACTATGAGCCTTGTACCACAAGTAGTAGATGCTGTTGAAATTCCAGTAATAGCAGCAGGAGGTATAGGAGATGGTAGAGGCATAGCAGCGTCTCTTATGCTAGGTGCTTGTGGAGTTCAAATGGGAACAAGGTTCTTAGTAGCAGATGAATGTAAGGTTCATGAAAATTATAAAAATAAAGTTATAAATGCAAGAGACATAGATACTGAAATAACTGGAGTATCAACGTCACATCCAGTTAGAGTATTAAGAAATAAATTAACTAGAGAATATTTAAGATTAGAAAAGTCTAATGCAGATACAAGTGAAATTGAAGCTTTAGGAAAAGGAGCTTTAAAAAAAGCTGTAATAGATGGAGATGTAGATAATGGAAGTGTAATGGCAGGACAAATTGCTGGACTTATTAAAGAAAAGCAAAGTTGTAAAGAAATTATTACTGAACTAATAAACGAACTAGAAGAAGCAATTAGGAGGGTATAATGAGCAAAAATATAGCATTTCTTTTTCCAGGTCAAGGATCTCAATATATAAATATGGGAAAAGAGCTTTATGAAAATATAGAAGAATGTAAAAATATATTTGATAAAGGTCAAGAAATATTAGGTATGCCCATAAAGGAATTAATATTTGAAGGTTCAAATGAAGAGCTGACAAGAACTAAAAATAGTCAGCCGGCAATACTTCTTACTTCATTAGCTTGTCAAAAGGCTTTGGAGCTTGAAGGAATTAGTGCTGATTATACAGTTGGATTATCACTAGGCGAATACGGAGCGTTAATATACTCAGGTGTACTTTCTTTTGAAGATGGATTACGACTTATAAAGAAAAGAGCTGAAATAATGGACTCTGCAGTAAGTTCTGAAGAGGGTACTATGGCAGCTGTACTTAAATTAAGCGAAGAAAAAGTTCAAGACTTAATAAACAGAGCTAGTAAATTCGGATTAGTTGAGGGTGCTAACTATAATTGTCCAGGTCAGGTTGTAATTTCAGGGGAACATGAAGCTATAAAACAAAGTGTAAAAATTGCTAAGGAACTAAAAGGCATTGCAATTCCTCTTAAAGTTAGTGGACCTTTCCATAGTTCTATGTATGAAAAAGCAAGTCATGAATTTTACAGAGAGCTTGAAAAGGCAAATATAAATTGTCCAACAAAGACAGTATACTCTAATGTTAAAGGTGAACCTTATGAAAAAGAAGATGATATAAGGGAATTATTAAGATTACAAATAATGTCACCAGTACTTTTTGAAAAAAGCATAAGAGATCTTATAAATAAAGGTGTTGATACTTTTATAGAAGTTGGGCCTGGAAAAACATTAAGTGGGTTTGTTAAAAAGATAGATAAAGAAGTAAATGTTTATAATGTTGAAGATATTAAATCTCTAAAAGAAACTGTATGTAATTTAAATCTTATAAAAGCTAATATATAGATTATTAAGATTTAAAAAGGAGGAAGTTAAATGTTAAAGGGAAAATGTGCTGTAATAACTGGTGCATCAAGAGGCATTGGTAGAGAAATAGCATTAAAATATGCTAAAGAAGGTGCAAACATTGTACTTAACTATAGAAAAAGTGAAGAAGAGGCACTTAAGTTAAAAGAAGAACTTGATAAGCTTGGATCTAAAACTTTGATTGTCAAAGCAGATGTAAGTAAGTTTGATGAAGCTGAGCATCTAATAAAAGAAGCTAAAAATACTTTTGGTAAAATAGATATTTTAGTTAATAATGCAGGTATAACAAAAGATACTTTAATAATAAGAATGAAAGAAGAAGATTTTGATAGTGTAATAGAAGTGAATTTAAAAGGGGCATTTAATTGTTTAAGAGCAGTATCTCCTATAATGGTAAAGCAAAAAGAAGGTAAAATAATAAATATGTCTTCTGTTGTTGGTGTTATTGGAAATGCAGGGCAAGTAAATTACTCAGCATCAAAAGCAGGAGTTATTGGAATGACAAAATCTTTAGCTAGAGAAATCGGAAGTAAAAACATAAATGTAAATGCAATAGCTCCAGGGTTTATAGATACAGATATGACTAGAATATTAAGTGAGGATCAAAAGAAGAATATAATTTCTCAAGTTCCACTTAAAAGACTTGGCCAAGTAGAAGATATTGCAAATCTTGCCGTATTCTTAGGCAGTGATAAATCTAATTATATAACAGGTCAAGTAATTCATGTCGATGGCGGAATGGCAATGTAGGAGGAATTTATGAGTAGAAGAGTAGTTATAACAGGAGTAGGGGCAGTAACCCCTATTGGTAATAATGTAAATGAATTTTGGGAAAATGCTAAAAATGGTAAACTAGGAATTGATTTTATAAAATCTATAGATACAGAAAATCTAGATGTAAAAATTGCTGGAGAAGTAAAAGATTTAAGAGTTGAAGATTACTTAGATAAAAAGGAAAGCAGACGACTTGATAGGTTTACGCAATATGCGCTTATAGCAAGTGAAGAGGCTATAAAAAATTCAGGTCTTAACATAGATGAAGTTGATAAAAATAAGTTTGGAGTAATGGTTGGTTCTGGGATAGGTGGATTCCATACTCATGAACATGAGTTTAGTACCTTATATAATAAGGGACCTAAAAGAATATCTCCAATGTATATACCTATGACAATAATAAATGCAGCTGCAGCTAATATTGCAATAAAATATAATGCTAAAGCTACTTGTACATCAGCGGTTACTGCATGTGCAACAGGAACAAATAATATCGGTGATGCTTTTAGATATATAAAGCATGGTTATGCAGATGTAATGATAAGTGGTGGTTGTGAATCTTCTATAACACCTATCGCAATAGCAGGATTTAATAATATGAGGGCATTAAATTCTAATAATGACCCACAAAGAGCTTCAATACCTTTTGACAAAGATAGAAGTGGCTTTGTAATGGGAGAAGGTGCAGGAATTTTAGTTATGGAAAGTTTAGACCATGCCTTAAATAGAAATGCAAATATACTATGTGAAATTGTTGGGTATGGATCAACTTGCGATGCATACCATATAACATCTCCAGATCCAGAAGGAGAAAGTGCATCTAAGGCTATGGAAAATGCAATATGTGAAGCTAATATTAGACCTAATGAGGTTTCCTATATAAATGCTCATGGGACATCTACACCTTATAATGATTTATTTGAAACAAGGGCAATAAAGAAAGTATTTAAAGAAGATGCTAAAAATATACCTATATCATCAATTAAATCAATGACTGGACACTTATTAGGTGCAGCTGGAGCTGTAGAGTCAATTGCTTGTATAAAAGCTTTACAAGAAGGATTTATACCTCCAACTATAGGTTATAGTGAAAGTGAAGAGGAATTAGATTTAGATTATGTACCTAATGTAGGAAGAAAATGTAATTTAAAGTACGCCATAAATAACTCATTGGGTTTTGGTGGACATAATGCATCACTTTTATTTAAAAAGTGGGAGTAATTGGAGGTAAATATGAATTATAGTGAATTAAAAGAGCTTATAGAATTAATTAATAACTCTGATTTATCTTATTTTGAAATGCAAGATGGAAAAGAATATATAAAAATGGATAAGTCTATTTCTAGAAATTATACAAGTGCATCAAATGAGGTAATTGATTCTAGAAGTCTAAGTAAATTAGCTATTACTGATATAGATGATAATTTACAATTAGAATCACCCAATACACATTTATTAACATTAGATGGTAATTTAAATAATATAAATAAAGATAAGGATAAAAATTCAAATGAAGATGATATTGAATTTATAAAGTCTCCTATAGTAGGAACATTTTATGAGTCTGTATCTCCTGATTCAGAACCTTTCGTAAGTGTAGGACAAAAAGTCAGCAAGGGAGAGGTTGTATGTATAATTGAAGCAATGAAGTTAATGAATGAAATTAGTGCAGAGTTTGATTGTGAAATTATAAGTATATCAGGTGAAAATGGAAAAATGGTACAGTATGGAGATCCATTATTCAAGATAAGGAGAATATAGATGTTAACTGTAAAAGAAATAAAAGATATTTTACCACATAGATATCCTTTTTTAATGATAGATAGAGTTGAAGAAGTAGTAGAATGTAAAAGTGCTAAGGGATATAAAAATGTAACTATTAATGAAAATTTTTTCAATGGACATTTTCCAGAGTATCCTGTAATGCCTGGAGTATTAATACTTGAGGCTCTTGCTCAAATGGGAGCTATATGTATACTATCTACGGAAGACTTTAAAGGTAAAATAGGATTTTTAGTTGGTGCAGATAAAGTTAGATGGAAAAAACAAGTAATGCCAGGAGATAGACTAGATTTAGAAATAGAAATAACAAAGCTAAAAGGTAGCATTGGAGTTGGAAAAGGGAAAGCTAGTGTAGATGGTAAAATAGTTTGCGAAGGTGAGATAATGTTCGCTATTGGGTAGGTGATATTTATGCTAAATAAAATACTTATAGCAAACAGAGGTGAAATTGCAGTAAGGATAATTAGAGCTTGTAGAGAGCTTAATATAAGAACTGTGGCAATATACTCTGAAGGAGATAAAGATGCACTACATACACAGATGGCAGATGAAGCTATTTGTGTAGGTGGTCCTCTTAGTAAAGATAGCTATTTAAATATGGCTAATATACTTAGTGCATGTGTATTAACTGGATGCGAAGGAATACATCCAGGATTTGGTTTTTTATCAGAAAATCCAAAGTTTGCTAAAATATGTAAGGAATGTAATATAAAATTTATCGGACCTGATTTTGAGGTTATAGAGCTTATGGGAGACAAGGCTAGAGCTAGAGAAATAATGAAAAGTGCAAATATACCAGTTATTCCAGGATATGAAGGAGATATAAATTCTATTGAACATGGATTAGAAATAGCAAATACAATAGGTTATCCACTTATGATAAAGGCTGCAGCTGGTGGCGGTGGAAAGGGCATTAGAATAGTTTATAATGCTGAAGAATTCAAACATAACTATGAAGCTGCGAAATTAGAGTCTAAAGCTTGTTTTGGAGAAGATAAATTATATATAGAAAAGTATATACAAAATCCTAGACATATAGAATTTCAAATACTTGCAGATGAACAAGGTAATGTTATTCATCTAGGAGAAAGAGAATGTTCACTTCAGAGGAATAATCAAAAAGTACTAGAAGAAGCACCTTCATGTTTTTTAGACGATAAGTTAAGAAAAGAAATGGGTGAGGTTGCAGTAAGGGCAGCTAAAGCTGTAAATTATAAAAATGCAGGAACTATTGAATTTTTAGTTGATGATAATGGAAAATTTTATTTTATGGAAATGAACACAAGAATTCAGGTAGAACACCCTATAACAGAGATGATTACTAATATTGATATTGTTAAAGAACAGTTAAAAATAGCTTCTAACCAAAAATTAGAAATTACTCAGGATGATGTAAAAATACAAGGTCATGCTATTGAATGTAGAATCAATGCTGAAGATCCAAATAATAATTTTAGACCATGCCCAGGAGTGATAAGTGAATTATATGTTCCATCAGGACTTGGAGTAAGAGTTGATAGTGCTATATATTGTGGATATGAAATACCGCCATATTATGATTCTATGATAGGAAAGTTAATTACCTATGGTGATAATAGAGAAAATGCGATTATAAAAATGAAAAGAGCTTTAGATGAATTTGCAATTGGTGGTGTAACAACTAATATAGATTTTCAATATGAAATATTAGAGCATGAAGATTTTGTCAATGGAAATTATACAACTTCATTTATAGACGAAAAGTTGGTGAATTATAATGCTTAAAAATTTATTTAGAAAAAGAGAGTATATAACTGTTAATACTAGAGCTTTAGAAAAAAACTCATCAGTTCCTAATATACCTAATGGCAAATGGATTAGCTGTAATAAGTGCAAAAATATAATATATAAAGAAGATTTAGAAAGAAACTATAATGTTTGTACAAATTGTGGAAATCATTTTAATATTTCAGCTAAAAAAAGAATTGAACAAATATTTGATAAAGATAGCTTCATTGAAATGTTCAATGAAGTTAAATCTGGTAATCCTCTAGATTTTGAAGGATATGAAGATAAATTGAATATAAATAAGGAAAAGTCTGAACTGGAAGAGGCAGTTTTGACTGGTATTGCAAAAATAAACTCTCAAGAAGTAGCTGTAGCAGTAATGGATAGCAATTTTATGATGGGAAGTATGGGGTGTGCTGTTGGAGAAAAAATAACTAGAACAATAGAATATTCAACAAAGAACAGACTACCGCTTTTAATATTTACAGCTTCAGGCGGAGCAAGAATGCAGGAAGGAATTTTCTCTTTAATGCAAATGGCTAAAACATCTGCTGCTATCGCAAAACATAATGAGGCTGGATTACTATATATTAGTGTTATTACAAATCCTACTACTGGAGGAGTTACAGCAAGCTTTGCAATGCAAGGAGATATAATAATAAGTGAACCAGATGCACTTATAGGTTTTGCAGGAAGAAGAGTTATCGAGAATACTATAAATGAAACTTTACCGGAAAATTTTCAAAGTGCTGAATTTGTATTAGAAAAGGGGTTTATAGATTCTATTGTAAAAAGAAGAGATTTAAGAAATTTTCTATCTAAAGTAATTAGCTTACATGAGGTGGTTGAATATGCAAAATAAAGATGATTTAATTTGGAATAAAGTAAACACTGCTAGACATAAAGATAGACCTAATTCTAGATTTTATATAGAAAATATATTCGATGAATTTATTGAACTTCATGGAGATAGATCATTTGGAGATGATAAAGCGATAGTAGGTGGAATAGGCAAGATAAATAATTTTAATGTAACTATAATTGGTATAAATAAAGGTAAAGATACTAAAGAAAATATAGAAACAAATTTTGGAATGGTTCATCCTGAAGGATATAAAAAAGCATTAAGATTAATGAAACAAGCAGAAAAATTTAAAAGACCAATTATATGTTTTGTAGATACGCCAGGTGCATTTTGTGGGCTTGGAGCAGAAGAGAGAGGTCAAGGGTATGCTATTGCACAAAACTTAATGGAAATGAGTAGTTTAAAAACGCCTATTATTTCTATAATAATTGGAGAAGGTGGAAGTGGTGGAGCTTTAGCACTAGCTGTTGGTGATAAGGTTTATATGTTAGAAAATTCAATATATTCTATTTTATCCCCTGAAGGATTTGCTTCTATATTATGGAAAGATGTAAGTAAATCTAAGAAGGCAGCATCTGCTATGAAAATAACTTCAGAGGATTTAAAAGAGTTTAATATAATAGACGATATAATTTATGAACCAGAAAATGGGGCTCATGAAAATCCAGAAGAAATAGCTAAAAATATTAAAGAGCATATTTTAAATGATTTAGAGGAATTAATAAGTATAGATTATGATGAATTATTAAATAATAGATATAATAAATTTAGAAAAATAGGAAAATAATATTTATAGCTAAATAATAACCATAATTTTAATTTAATACATAGTACCAATTGAATTTATTTAAAAAATTTATTATAATACATTTAGAATAAGATTGATGGAGAGCTGATGCTATGAAAAATACAACAGAAGAAATATTAAATACATTATTGGTACAATTATTTAACGATATATTGCATATAGAAGAAAAAGCCATGAAAAATACAGAGTTTACTAATTTATCTATTACAGAGATTCATACTATAGAAGCTATTGGAACAGAAGGAAATCGAACTATGGGAGAAATAGCACATGATTTAAGAATAACTGTAGGTACACTTACAACAGCTATTAATAGACTTATTAAAAAAGGATACGCTGAGAGAAAAAGAATAGAAGAAGATAGAAGAGTTGTTCTTGTTAGTTTAACAGAAAAGGGTAAAGAAGTTTTTGATGTGCATAGTATTTTCCATAAAGAAATGATAGATGCAATACTTGAAAACTTCCAAGGATCAGAATTAGACGTTTTAACAAAAGCTCTAGGAAAAGCAAATAGATTCTTTGAAAGAAAATATCAAAGCTTCCAATAGGAGGCTTTTATAATATAAAAGTTTAATATCATAAACATGTATTATATAAAAAAGTAGTGTAGAAATAAACTTCTACACTACTTTTTTATATAACTATAAATCACTAACTAATTCATTTATTACTTCACTTACTGATTGGATTTCATTTATTTTATACGCATCTGCACCACAAAATAATAAAGCATCATCAATATTGCCTTTTACTGCATTTATTAAAGCTGTTGATATGCAGTAAGGAGTTTCTTTTGGATTACAAGGAACTAAGCAATTATAACATTTACTTATTTTGGGCTTTGCAAGTGAAATAGTATCTATAAATTTATTTTTTATCGCTCTTCCAGGAAGTCCTACAGGGCTTTTTACTATTTTTATATCTTCTTTTTTAGCATTTACATATGCATTTTTAAAATTATAATCGGCATCACATTCATGGGTTGTTACAAATCTAGTACCTACCTGAACACCACTAGCTCCCATATCTATATATTTTTTTACATCGGAACTAGAAGAAATACCACCAGCAGCAATAACCGGAATTTCTTTTCCGTATTTTTTTCCATAATTATATGCTATTTTTAAAACCTCTTTAAACTCATTATCATAATCAATAGAGTTTATGTTATCTAGATCTTCATTAGTAAAACCTAAATGACCACCAGCTTTTGGACCTTCTACAATTATCATATCAGCAGTTGTATTATCTTTTTTATCCCACATCTTAAGTATTACATTAGCAGCTTTTGAAGATGATACTATTGGAGCAATCTTAGTATTACTATTTTTAACTAAGCTAGGTAGTTTTAAAGGAAGACCTGCTCCTGATATTATAATATCGCAACCACTATTAACTGCAACCTTTACATGCTCTTCATAATTAGTCATTGCTACCATAAGATTCACACCTATAATACCATTGTTGGATTTTTCTTTTGCTATGGATATATGCTTTTTTAGAGCTCTTAAATTAGCTTCTAAAGTGTTACTAGCAAAGTCTAATTCATCATATCCAATATTTACACCTGATATAACTCCAATACCTCCATTTTTACTAACTGATGATGCTAGATTAGAACGAGATATACCAATTCCCATACCACCTTGGATAATTGGATTTTTTGCAACTAAATTTCCTATTTTTAAAGCTTTCATAAAAGTCCTCCTAATTAAAGGAAGGTTTAAATTTCAATATTTAACTAATTAACTAAGATATATACTATTATACTATAAGTTCTAATATTATTCAGTAAATTCATTATATTTATATTATTAAATTTAGAAAATCCTACAATATTTTATTTCACCTTAAAATTAAATGGATGCAGGAAAAATATTGCCAAATATAATAAAAAGGTGGAATTTCAAGAGTATTTAAACTGAAAATTCCACCTTTTTTGCTTTTGTGTTAAACTATTTTATATTAAGTAGTATATCTATTAAATAACTATATTTTTAGATGCAGGATTCTTCCTTATACCCTTAATAATAAACCATCCATATGATATAATAATAACTTAGAAATAAAGGAGGTTGAAAGATGCAAATAGATAGAAGTAAATTAACTCCTATGATGAAACAATACTTTGATTGTAAGGATAAGTATCCAGACTGTATATTGTTTTTTAGACTAGGAGATTTCTATGAAATGTTCTTTGAAGATGCTATAGTAGCTTCAAAAACTTTAGAAATAGCTTTAACGGGAAAATCTTGCGGTTTAGAAGAAAGGGCACCTATGTGTGGAGTGCCTTTCCATTCTGCAAATTCATATATATCTAAATTAGTAGAGAACGGTTATAAGGTTGCAATAGGAGAACAATTAGAAGATCCTGCAACTGTAAAAGGAATTGTAAAAAGAGATGTTATCAGAGTAGTAACACCAGGTACAGTTCTTGAAGGTAGTTTGTTAGAAAATAAGAAAAATAATTATTTACTTTCACTATATAAAGTCAATGATAATATAGGACTTACTTATGTAGATATAAGTACTGGAGAAACGAATGCAACTTATTTAACTAAAGATAAAGTTATCGAAGAAATAGCTAAAGTACATCCTACTGAAATTATATTAAATGATTTAAGTTTAAAAGAGGAATTAAGAAATATAGCTACTATAGGAAATATTTACTTAAATGAAACTTTTGATGAAAATTACTTAGATCAAAGTATATTAAATAAGTACTTTGATGAGGATTACCTAAGTAAATTAAAGTTTGATGAATATGATTTAATAAAAAATAGTTTATGTATTTTATTAAACTATATTTATAATACTCAAAAGCAAGTAACTTCAAATATTAATAGAATAAATATATATAATTCAAGTGAATATATGGTTTTAGATATGTTTACTAGAAATAATTTAGAACTTACTCAAACTATTAGAGGAAGTAAAAAGAAAGGGTCATTACTTCATGTTTTAGATAAAACTTCTACAGCTATGGGAGGAAGACTTCTTAGAAAGTATGTTGAAGAACCTTTAGTAAATAAAAAAAGAATAGAAAAGCGTCTTAATGTTATAGAAGAAATAAAGGATGATTTTATTCTTAGAGAAGACTTAAATGAAATACTAAAAAATGTATATGATATTGAAAGAATATGTGGGAAAATTGCATTTGAAAAAGTTACACCGAAAGAGATGATTCACTTAAAGAACTCAATAGAAAAGTTGCCAGAACTAAATAATATTATTAATTCATCTAATGCAAAAATATTAAAAAACTATATAGATGATATGGATGATTTGAACGATTTATATAATCTAATAAAAGAATCTATAAAGGAAGAACCAAGTATAACTATAAAAGATGGAAATATAATTAAATCAGAGTTTAATGATGAGCTAAAAGAACTTAGGGATATTTCTAAGAATGGTGCTTTTATGATAAAAGAAATAGAAAACCGTGAAAGAGAAAAAACAGGTGTAAAGTCATTAAAAATAGGATTTAATAAAGTATTTGGATACTATATAGAAATTACTAAAGCTAATTTGAATACTGCTAATATAGATGATGGATATATAAGAAAGCAAACTTTAAGTAATGCTGAAAGATTTATAACATCAGAATTAAAAGAAATTGAGGATAAAATACTTCATGCAGAAGAAAAGATAAAAACATTAGAGTATGAAATTTTTGTAAATATAAGAGAAACTATCTATAAAAATATTGATAGAATACAAAAAGTTGCTAAGATAATAGCAAATATAGATGTATTTGTTTCATTTGCCACTGTTGCATATATGAATAATTATGTTAAACCATTAATAAATGAAGAAAATAAATTAGATATTAAAAATGGTAGACATCCAGTTATTGAAAATATTGTAGGAGAGGAAAACTTTGTACCTAATGATACTTATTTAAATAATGGAGAAAATATAATAAATATCATAACAGGGCCTAATATGGCAGGTAAGTCTACTTATATGAGGCAAACTGCAATTATAACTTTAATGGCTCATATAGGATCTTTTGTACCTGCAGAGTATGCTAATATCCCAATATGTGATAGGATTTTTACGAGAGTAGGAGCCAGTGATGATTTATCTCAAGGTCAGTCTACATTTATGGTTGAAATGAGTGAAGTATCTCATATATTAAAAAATGCTACTAATAAAAGTTTAGTCATCCTTGATGAAATTGGTAGAGGTACAAGTACTTATGATGGAATAAGTTTAGCTTGGTCAATAGTTGAATACATTGAGCAATATATAAAATGTAAAACATTATTTGCTACTCATTATCATGAATTAACAGATTTAGAAAACAAATTTAAAGAAGTTAAGAATTACTCTATTGCAGTTAAAGAAGATGGTGATGGAATAGTATTTTTAAGAAAAATCATACCACAAGGTGCTGATAAAAGTTATGGTATATATGTTGCCCAACTTGCTAAGCTTCCTGAAGAAGTAATAAATAGATCCAAAGAAATTTTAAAAGATTTGGAAAAAAATCATATTAATAATAGTGTTACACTTAATAAAGATAGTTTTTCTAATGATATTAAAATGGATACAAATAATTTTGATAACGCATATATCAAAACGGATGCTATTAAAGAAAATAAAATAAATGAACTGGAAAAAGAATTAGAAAAGTTAAGCTTAAATAACTTTAAAAATGAGTATGAATCATTAAAAATTGAGCATACAGAGCTAGTTAAAGACTATAAGAATATAAAGAAAGATTATGATAAATTAAATAAAGAATATAAAGAATTAAGCGAAAAACTAGATAGTAATATAGTTAAAGAAAGTGTTATAACTCAAATATCATTTGATTCTATAAATGATGTTAGTTTATTAGATGAAATAGTTAGTTTAGATATACTATCTATGACTCCGCTTGATGCAATGAATGCTTTGTTCAATCTTCAAAAAAAAGCAAAAGAAAAAAAATAACCTCATGGAGGTAAACTATGTCAAATAGAATTAATATATTAGATGATTTAACTATAAATAAAATAGCTGCAGGAGAAGTGGTCGAAAGACCATCTTCTGTAGTTAAAGAATTAGTGGAAAACTCTATTGATGCAAAATCAAATAAAGTAATAGTAGATATAGCAGATGGTGGGAAGAAGTATATAAGAATTACAGATAATGGTTCTGGAATTTTATCAAGCGAGGTTGAAAAGTCTTTTTTAAGACATGCAACTAGTAAAATAAATAATATAGATGACTTGTATGATTTATATTCACTAGGATTTAGAGGTGAAGCATTAGCTTCTATATCTGCAGTTTCGAAACTTGAAATGATAACAAAATCAAAAGAAGAATCTGTTGGAACTAAAATAATTGTTGAAGGTGGAAAGATTATATCTAAGGAGCCAATCGGTACGAACAATGGTACGACTATAATAATAAAAGATATATTCTTTAATACTCCAGTAAGACAGAAATTCTTAAAATCAACTCATGCAGAAACTATAAATATCAGTGATTTAATAAATAAACTTGCAATAGGAAATCCAGATGTTCAGTTTAAATATATAAATAATGGAAAACAAATTCTAAATACTCCAGGTGATGGTAAACTTAACAATGCAATAAGAAGTATTTATGGAAAAGATATAACTGAAAATTTAATACCTGTAGAGTTTGAATGTGATTATTTTAGAATGAGTGGATTTATAGGAAATAACAATGTTTATAGATCTAATAAAAACTTGCAACATACATATATAAACAAGCGATTTGTGAAAAGTAAGGTAGTATTAGATGCTATAGCAGAAGCATATAAATCTATAATACCAATTGGAAAACATGGAATATGTTTTTTAAATATTAGCATAAATCCATCTAAGATAGATGTAAATATACATCCAACTAAATTAGAAGTTAAGTTTGAAGATGAAAAAGATTTATATATAGAACTTAGAGATTACCTAAGAAGAAAGCTATTAAGTTCAAATTTAATAGGTAAATATGAATACTATGGAAAAAATACAAATCCAAGTTTAAAGATTAATAATGAATTAGATAAAGTAAAAGAAAGCTATGAAGATATAGAGATTGTTGAAATATCTAAAGGTGAAAATATAGAAGAATTTAAATCTATAACAGATATGATAAACGAATCTATTAGTAATAAAAAAGAAAAATTTAATGATAGTTTAAGTTTTGATGATAATAAAAATACCAATAATATAGATTACCATAGTTTTAATGAATTTGATAAAGTTTTAAAAGACGATAGTTTATCAACTAAAAAGTTAGAAAATTTAATATTAAATAAAGAGTTTACATTACTTAAGGATGAAGAAGAGTTAAAAATGAATTCATCTAAAAATTTAAACATAAGTAAAGTTGATAATAAAGACGAATTTATTATTGATGGTAATGTGGATATAAGTAAAAGTTTTAGTGTTGAAGACTTAGAGAAGTTAGATAAAGAGGAAGTTGATAAAAATAAAAAGAGCAAAACCAATAAATTTGAAGATATGGTCGTGGAAAAAGTAGTAGATAGTACTCAAGAAAACTTCTTTGAAGAAGAAACTAATAAATTCTTACTAAGTGGTTACAATGTAGTAGGAACTGTATTTGATACTTATATAATACTTCAAAAAGGAAGCTCTATGTATTTATTAGATCAACATGTTGCGCATGAAAGAATTTTATATGAAAGATATATGGACAAATTTTATAGTCATGATATAAGTATGCAAATGTTATTAGATCCTATTATATTAGAACTATCAAATGTAGATATGCTACATGTTGAGAATAACTTAGATTTATTTATGAAGTTTGGTTTTGAAATAGAGATATTTGGTAATAATCATATTATGATAAGATGTGTACCAACAGTTTTTGGTGTCCCAGAATCTGAAAAGTTTATTCTTCAAATAATAGATAACATTGAGGAGATAAAAAACAACTATGAGTTAAAGGGAGAAAAATTTGCTTCAATGGCTTGTAGAGCTGCTATAAAAGCAAATGATAAAATACATAATCTAGAAATAGATAGTTTAATTAAACAATTAAATCAATGTAAAAATCCTTTTACATGTCCACATGGAAGACCTATAATAGTTGAAATAACAATGAAAGAAATTGAAAAAATGTTTAAAAGAATTATGTAATTTAAGGAAGGTTATTATGAAGAAAATACCGCTTATTATACTTACTGGTCCAACAGCAGTTGGTAAAACAGATTTATCTATAAAAATAGCAAAAAAATTAAATGCAGAAATAATATCAGCAGACTCTATGCAAATTTATGAATATATGGATGTTGGTAGTGCAAAAGTTACAAAAGAGGAAATGGATAATGTCACTCATTACTTAATTGATGAAGTAAAACCTGATTATAACTTTTCCGTATCTGAGTTTCAGAAAAGAGCTAATCTATATATAGATGAAATTACAACTAAAGGTAAATTACCTTTAGTTACAGGAGGAACAGGTCTTTACTTAAATTCATTAATTTATAATATGGACTTTGCAAAATCAAATGCAAATGATGAGTTAAGAGAATCTTTAAGGTTAGAGCTTGAAAAGTATGGAATAGACCATATGCATAATAAATTAAAAGAATTAGACTCAGAAGCAGCAGAAAGAATACATAAAAATAATACTAAAAGAGTTATTAGAGCGCTAGAGGTATGTTTAAGTGGAGAAAAAATGAATGATTTCTCTAAAGATCTAAAGATAAACCCAAAATATAAACCAATTATAGTAGTATTAAATAGAGAAAGAGATCATTTATATGAAAGAATTAATAAAAGAGTCGATATAATGTTAGAAAATGGATTGATTGATGAGGTAAAAAGCTTACTTAATATGGGATATACTAAAGACTTAATATCTATGCAAGGGATAGGATATAAAGAGATTATAAAGTATTTAGATGGTGAGTATACCTATGATGAAGCTATAGAAATTATAAAAAGAGATTCAAGAAGATATGCTAAAAGACAAATAACTTGGTTTAGAAGATATGACAGTGCTAAATGGTTTAATTTAGATGAATATCATAATTTTGATATACTTGAAAAAGAAATATTAAGTTTTATTGAAAATAATATTAAACTTGTATAAAATATAATAGAAGAGTTGTATAAAATAAAAAAATATATACATAAATAATTTAAATTTAATTTATCTCGGGAGGGTATTCGGCAATGAAAAATTCAGTTTTAAATTTACAGGATCTATTCTTAAATAACGCAAGAAAAGAGAAAATACCTGTAACAATATACTTAATGAATGGAGTGCAAGTAAAAGGTTATGTAAAAGGCTTTGACAGTTATATAATTTTA
Source organism: Romboutsia sp. CE17 (assembly GCF_012317385.1). Classification (GTDB taxonomy): domain Bacteria; phylum Bacillota; class Clostridia; order Peptostreptococcales; family Peptostreptococcaceae; genus Romboutsia_E. The sequence goes on along the minus strand of NZ_CP051144.1, from coordinate 1,224,146 downwards.
TTAGAAGGGGATAACAGACAACAAAATATGATATATAAGCATGCAGTATCTACTATACTACCTGCTAAATCTATAAACTTACAAAATAACCAAGTACAAAGTAATAATAGATAATTATAAAATTAAATAAATAATAAAATAGAGATATACATTTATTTTGTATATCTCTATTTTATTATTAAAAATATTTATATATTACACAAAGAAGATAGATGTAGCTATAACTATAAAAGCAGTAACTGATATAGGAATTATTACAGAGGTTATAAAAATATCCTTATAAGATTCTTTATGAGTTAATCCACATATAGCAAGAGTTGTAATTACTGCTCCATTATGAGGTAAGGTATCTAATCCTCCAGAAGCTAATGAGGCTATCCTATGCATTACTTCTAATGGTATATTAAGTGATTGACTTATATTTATAAAGGTTGGTGCTAGAGCATCTAATGTAATAGTAAGCCCTCCAGAAGCAGAAGCTGTAATACCACATATAATATTTACTGATATAGCTTCTGATACAATAGGGTTTGAAGATATATTAAGTATTATAGATTGTAATGTAATAAAAATTGGTAATGACTTTATAACACTTCCATACCCTACAATAGCACTAGAACTAAGTAAGGGTAAAAAAGAATTAGAAATTCCACTATTTAGTACGCTATTTAAGTTGTTTATTTTTTTATAATTAATTATTAAAATAAATAAAATTGATATTGCTATGGAAATAATTACACTCCACGTTCCAGAAACATTATCTAAAGTTAAATTGTATTTATCCAAATAAGACCCGTCAATAAGCTTATAAAATATTTTTGAGAAAAATAAATTGCTAATAAAAATAATTAATATTGGAGTAATTGATAAATATATATTTGGGAGACTATTAGAGCCTACATCAGAATTATCAATATTATAATCTCCATACCCTTCATTACTTTTTTCTGCTTGTTTTACACGATATGTAAGCCAAATAATTCCAGATATTAGCATAAGTAAACTTGCAGACAATCCTAAAATAGGGGCTGAGAATGTATCTGTTCCAAAATATCTCATAGGTATAACATTTTGAATTTCAGGTGTACCAGGCAAAGCAGTCATAGTAAATGTGAATGCTCCTAGAGCTATTGTTCCAGGTATAAGTCTTTTGGGGATATTTGCCTCTTTAAACAACGTATTTGCTATAGGATATAAAACAAATGCAACTGTAAATAAGGAAACACCTCCATAAGTTAATAAAGCACCTGCTAATACTACTGATATAATAGTTTTATCTTTACCTAAGTTATTGGTTATGAAGTTTGCTATAGATCTTACATACAATGCTTCTTCCATCAATCGTGCAAATATAGCACCTGTTAAAAAAATTGGAAAATAATTTTTGACAAAGCTTGAAAACCCACTCATATAAATTTCGGTATAAGTTAACATTAAGTATTTATTAGAATCTCCACCTATTATTAATACTGTTAATAAAGCTATTAATGGAGCTGTTATAATAGTTGAATATCCTTTATATGCTAAGAAAATTATTAAAGATAATGATAAAATTAATCCAATTATGTTAATCATATTATAATATCCTCTTTTTCCTAAGTTTTAAGTAGATTATATTTAATATGCCCAAACTAATAGTTAAAAATAATTAATTACTATTAAAGATACTATTAAAAATAACTTTGAGCTTAATAATGAGATACAGTTGATAAACTTGCAGTAATATATGCGATATGATAAAATTTTGATGTTGAAATAAATAAAGAGACAGGTGAATAAAATGCTTAATGAAACTAAAGAACTTTTAAAAGGTTTTTATGGAATTGACGACGAGACTTTTGAATTAGCAGAAGAAGTAATGAAAGACATAGAACCTCAATTTGAAAATTTAAAAAAGATAAGAGAATTTAACCAATATAAAGTATTAAAGGCAATGCAAGAAGCTCATTTAAGTGATAATCACTTTAATTGGACTACTGGATATGGATATAATGATATAGGGCGTGAGAAAGTAGAAGAAATATTTGCAAATGTATTTAAAACTGAAGATGCTTTAGTTAGACCTATAATTGTAAATGGAACTCATGCTTTAAGTTTATGCGTACAAGGTATTGTACGTCCTGGAGATGAAATACTTTCAGTTACAGGGGCTCCTTATGATACATTGCAAGGTGTAATTGGTATTAGAGAAGAAAAAGGATGTTTAAAAGAATTTGGAGTTACATATGATCAAGTTGATTTTTTAGAAGACGGAAACATAGATTTAGAAGGAATCAAAAGTAAAATAAATGATAGAACAAAACTTGTAATGATACAAAGATCAAAAGGATATGCGTGGAGAAAATCTCTTACAATAGAAGATATAAAAGAAGCTGTAGATACAGTAAAATCTATAAATAAAAATATAATAGTAATGGTAGATAACTGTTATGGTGAGTTCTTAGATACAAAAGAACCTACAGAAGTTGGTGTTGATATAATGGCTGGATCTTTAATTAAAAATCCAGGTGGAGGTCTAGCACTAACAGGTGGTTATATAGTAGGTAAAAAAGAATTAGTAGAAATGATATCATATAGACTTACTACTCCAGGAATTGGAAAAGAATGTGGTCTTACATTTGGAACTACTAGAACAGTACTTCAAGGATTCTTCATGGCTCCATATGTTACTTCTCAAGCTGTTATGGGTGCTATTTTCTGTGCAAGAGCATTTGAAAAATTAGGGTATGAGGTACTACCTAAATATAATGATGTAAGAAGTGATATTATACAAGTTGTAAGACTTAATAATGCAGAAGAAGTTATAAGTTTTTGTCAAGGAATACAAGCAGCAGCTCCAGTTGACTCTTATGTAAGACCTGAACCATGGGCAATGCCAGGATATGATAGTGAAGTTATTATGGCAGCAGGTGCATTTATTCAAGGTTCATCTATAGAATTAAGTGCTGATGCTCCTATAAGACCTCCTTATAATGTGTATTTCCAAGGTGGACTTACTTTTGACCATTCAAAAATGGGAACTTTAAAAGCAATACAAAGTATGAAAAAAGCTAAATAAATATAAATAAATCTATCTTTAAATAAGATATAATAGAATAAAAAGCAAATATAAGCTTATCAATAAACTTATATTTGCTTTTTTATTTTTAAAATACAGGTATGATTATTCCTTTATAGTTTTCTTGTATAAATTCTCTTGATTTATCAGATGACAATACTTTTTTTAATACTTGTATTTTTTCACTGTTTTTATCTTCAGTTCTGCAAGCTAGTATATTTACATAAGTATTATCAGTTTCAGGAGCATAAATACTTTGCTTACTTGCATCTAATCCTGCAGCTACTGCGAAGTTACCGTTTATAAAGGCTGCATCAACATCTGGTAATAATGATGGTAATTGATTTGCTTCAGCTTCTATAAATTCAATATTTTTAGGATTTTCTACTATATCCTTTGCTGATGGTAAGGATACCCCTTCTTTTATTTTTATTATACCTTCATTTTCTAACATTTTTAATGCTCTTGAGCCATTTGTAGGATCATTAGGTAAAGCAAATTTACTACCAGACTTTAAATCATCAAAAGATTTTATTTTATTTGAATATGCTTGTAAAGGTACTTCATATAAGTCTACAACTGGTGTTAAATCAAAGTTTTGCTTTTCTATACACTCATTTAAAAATGGTTTATGCTGAAATAAGTTAGCGTCTATATCACCTTCTGCAAGCGCTGTATTAGGAGTATTGTAGTCATTAAATATAACTACTTCTAATTCATACCCTTCTTTTTCAATATCTGACTTTAAGTGATTTAAAAGTTCTCCCCCAGGAACCTGCATAGCACCTACTACTATTTTCTTATCATTTTCTTCACTAGTGTTAGAAGTAGAAGAACAACCTATAGAAAATACACCTAGTGAGATAGATAAAGTAAACCCTAATATTTTTTTTAATAATGATTTTTTTTGATACATATAATTTCCCCCTTAATTTAACTACTAAGTAAGCCCTTTTATATAAGATAAAAGAAATTAATAAAAAAACCTGAGTATAAACTCAGGTTTTTAGTTTATACTTATCTTTCAGCATAATGCCGCAGGATTTAGCACCATGTATAAATTAATATACTGGTTGCTGGGTTTCATAGGGCCAGTCCCTCCACCTCTCTTGATAAGGCTTATTTAATTGTTATTAATATTTTATATTTAAACTATAGTATAAAATGAATTATTTGTCTACATATTTTCTGAAAATTCTATAAAATTATTTAAGTGATAATATGTAAATGAAATTTATAAAAATAATCTTGCATTTAAATTATTTATAAAAAAATAATAATACTAATGCATTGTTGAAATAATGTGAATATAATATATTAAAAGATTTAATTGATTGCAATTATATAAATAAAAATGAAACTTATAAATAAAAAAATTCATATTTGTTATTTTAAAATGAAATTCAATAAAAATCTGGAGGTATTTTAATTATGTGTATAATTGATAGAAAAAGTTTAAAGAGCATAAAAATAGTGGATACTACCCTAAGAGATGGAGAGCAAACGGCAGGCGTTGTATTTGCAAATCATGAAAAAATTGCAATTTCTCAAATGTTAAGTGACTTAGGTATAAATCAAATAGAAGTTGGTATACCGGCTATGGGAGGAGATGAAAAAGAGGTGATAAAATCAATATGTAAAAGAAACCTAAAATCTAGTATTATGGCTTGGAATAGAGCAGTAATATCTGATATTGAAAATTCTATAGATTGTGGTGTTGATTCGGTAGCAATATCAATATCTGTATCTGATATACACATACAAAATAAGCTTAAGACTTCAAGAGAGTGGGTTTTGGAGAATATGGTTAAATCAGTTGAATATGCAAAAAGAAATGGACTATACGTATCTGTTAATGGGGAAGATGCATCTAGGGCTAATGATGACTTTTTAATAGAATTTATTGAAGTAGCAAAACAAGCAGGTGCAGATAGATTTAGATATTGTGACACAGTAGGAATTATGGATCCATTTTCTATAAAAGATAAAATTAGTAAAATTTATAATAAAACAAAATTTGATATAGAAATGCATACTCATAATGACTTTGGTCTTGCAACAGCTAATGCTATAGCAGGAATAATTGGTGGGGCTAACTATGTAGGCGTTACAGTAAATGGTTTAGGAGAGAGAGCTGGAAATGCAGCTTTAGAAGAAGTTTTGATGGCTTTAAAATATATTCACGGATATGATACTAACATTGATACTACGAAATTTAAAGATTTATCAGAATACGTTTCAAGTGCATCTGGAAGAGATTTACCTGCATGGAAGGCTATCGTAGGTAGCAATATGTTTAAACATGAGTCTGGAATACATGCCGATGGAGCTTTGAAAAATCCAACTAATTACGAAGCTTTTAATCCTAAAGAGGTTGGACTTGAAAGACAAATTGTTATAGGAAAACATTCAGGGAAAGCAGCAATCGTAAATAAATTTAAAGAGTATGATATCAATTTAAATGATGAAGATGCATCAATTATGCTTGAATCAGTTAGAGCTCTTTGCATAAGAGCCAAAAGAACTTTATTTGACAAAGAGTTAGTTCAACTATATAACGATATAATAAAAGACAAAATCATATAATATAAATTAATTAATTGAATAGGGGGCAAATATGGGAGATAATTTAGTTTATAAAATATTAAAAAAACATTTAGTTAAAGGAGATTTAAAAAAAGATGAATCTATAGGTATAAAAATAGATCAAACCTTAACTCAAGATTCTACGGGAACAATGGTATATCTACAGCTAGAAGCTATGAATATAGATAAGGTTAAAACAAAAAGAAGTGTTGCATTTATAGACCATAACATGCTTCAACAAGGATTTGAAAATGCAGATGATCACAAATATATTCAAACAGTTGCAGAAAAACATGGAATATATTTTTCTAAACCAGGTAATGGAATATGTCATCAAGTATTTTTAGAAAGATTTTCAACTCCAGGGGATACTCTTTTAGGATCAGATAGCCATACTCCAACATCAGGAGGTGTGGGAATGCTATCAATTGGAGCTGGTGGTCTAGATGTTGCTATAGCAATGGCAGGAGGAGAGTATTATATCAAAATGCCAAAGGTTTGTAAGGTTAACTTATTGGGCAAATTAAAGTATATGGTTTCTGCAAAAGATATTATATTAGAGGTGCTAAGGAAAGTTACTGTGAAAGGTGGAGTTGGAAAAATATTTGAGTATGGAGGAGATGGAGTAAAATATTTGTCAGTACCACAAAGGGCTACTATATCTAATATGGGAGCAGAGTTAGGTGCTACAACATCTATATTTCCAAGTGATGAAAAAACACTAGGGTATTTTAAACAACAAAATAGGGAAAATGATTGGATAGAATTAAAAGCAGATGATAACTGTACTTATGATGAAGAGATAACTATAAATCTTGAAGAATTAGAGCCATTAGTTGCTCTACCACACTCTCCAGATAATGTAAAAAGTATAAAAGACGTTCCAAAGATTAAAGTAGATCAAGTTGCTATAGGTAGTTGTACAAATTCATCTTATGAAGATTTGATGAAGGTTGCAACAATACTTAAAGATAGAAAAGTTCATAAAGATATAAGTTTAGTTATTGCTCCAGGATCTAAACAAGTAATGGAGATGATAGCTAGAAATGGAGCTTTAGGAGATATTATAAGTTCAGGGGCAAGAATATTAGAAGTATCATGTGGACCATGTATAGGTATGGGTCAATCTCCAGGTACAAATTCAGTTTCCCTAAGAACATTCAATAGAAATTTTTACGGAAGAAGTGGAACTTTATCATCTAATATTTACTTAGTTAGTCCTGAAGTTGCTGCAGCTAGTGCAATAAAAGGTGAATTAACAGATCCAAGAGAACTGAATATAGAGTTTAAAAATTTAGAAAATACTAAATTTATAATAGATGATAGTATGATTATTAAACCAATAAAAGATAATGACCATGTAGAAGTAATAAAAGGACCTAATATAAAATCATTTCCAATAAATAAATCATTACAAAATAAAATTAATGGTAAAATACTTCTAAAATGTAATGATAATATAACTACAGACCATATAATGCCATCTAATGCAAAATTATTACCATTTAGAAGTAATATTCCTTATTTATCACAATATTGTTTTAACAGCCTTGATTCAGAATTTCCTAAAAGAGCAAATGAACATAATGGAGGATTTATAATAGGAGGAGAAAACTATGGTCAAGGTTCAAGTCGAGAGCATGCTGCTTTAGTGCCATTATATCTTGGAATAAAGGGTGTTATTGCTAAAAGCTTCGCAAGAATACACAAATCGAATTTAATTAATAGTGGCATAGTTCCAATGAATTTTTTAGATGAAAAAGATTATAACAGTTTAGATTTATTTGATGAAATAGAAATAGAAATAGAAAATATATTAGAAAACTTAAACAACAAAGTTTTAGAGGTTAAAAATATAACTAAAAATACATTGTTTAAGGTATCAGTTGATTTATCTGATATAGACATTGAGATAATCAAAGCTGGTGGAAAATTAAATTATATAAAAAATAAGATAAATTTTAAATAAGGTATTTTACTAAATAAATATTAAGGGGGAAAATATGTACAATATAACATTAATACCAGGTGATGGGATAGGACCAGAAGTGTCTAATGCAATGGTAAAAGTAGTTGAGGCTACTGGAATTAATATAAAATGGGAAGTAGTAAATGCAGGTCTAAATTGTATAGATAAATATGGAACACCTATTCCAAAACATGTAATTAATAGCATCAAGAAAAATAAAATTGCTATTAAAGGACCTCTTACAACACCAGTAGGAAAGGGGTTTAAAAGTGTGAATGTAACACTAAGACAGGAATTAAATTTATATGCAAACTTAAGGCCTATAAAATCATTTAAAGGTATTAAATCGAGATATAATAATATTGATTTGGTGATTGTAAGAGAAAATACAGAAGATTTGTATACTGGAATAGAGCATAAACTAGGAGATTATGGTGCTGAAAGTATAAAAATAATAACTAAAGAAGCTAGTGAAAGAATAGTTAATTTTGCATGTAATTATTTAAAAGATAATAATAGGAATAGACTTACATGTGTCCATAAAGCAAATATAATGAAATTATCAGATGGTCTATTTTTAGATGTTTTTAGGAATTTATGTAAGAAAAATAGCATAAATAACTATGATGATTTGATAGTTGATGCAGCAGCAATGAATTTAGTTTTAAATCCTGAAAAATACGATACACTTGTAATGCCAAATTTATATGGCGATATTTTATCTGACTTATGTGCTGGATTAGTAGGAGGTCTTGGAATTATACCAGGTGCTAATATAGGAGATGAATACGCTATATTTGAAGCTGTTCATGGAAGTGCACCAGATATAGCTGGTAGTGGAAAGGCAAATCCAACTGCGATTATACAATCATCAATAATGATGCTAAGGCATTTAGGGGAATATTCATATGCTAATAAAATAGAAGATTCTTTAAAACAGGTATTTATAAATGGGAATGTGCTTACCGCTGATTTAGGTGGTACTTCAAGTACAGAAGAATTTACTAATGCGATTTGTAGCTATATAAAAAAATCATAGAAATATGATAATAATTTTTATAAAATATAAATTATAAATAAATATTCACTTTGGGTACTAACGACTAAGTAAGTGAAGCTATTTCTATAATATTAATAAAAGGAGTGATTTAATTGAAAATAACATATATTAACCACAGTAGCTTTTCTATTGAGCTAGATGACTGTACATTATTATTTGATTGTTTTGAAGGGGAAATACCAGAATTTGATAAAAATAAAAAACTTTATGTCTTTTCAAGCCATGGTCATCATGACCACTTTAATTCAGTAATATTTGATTTAGAATCTAATTATAAAGATATAAAATACATATTATCTAGTGATATAAAGAACATTATAAATAAAGAAGCTAATAATATAACATATATAGATGTCAATGAGGACATATCTTTAGATAAATTAGAAATAAAAACATTAGAATCTTCAGATATAGGTGTTGCTTTTATAGTTAATGTTGAGGGTAAAACTATATATCATGCAGGTGATTTAAACTGGTGGCATTGGGAAGGTGAAAATTCAGATAAAGAAAATAAAGAAGCTGAATCAATGTTTAAAAAAGAAATTGATAAAATTAAAAATAATCATTTTGATATAGCTTTTGTACCACTAGACCCTAGACAAGGAGAACAATATTACTTAGGGTTTGATACTTTTATGAAAAATACTAATACAAAAATAGTATTCCCTATGCATTGCTGGGGTAAATATTCAATAATAAAAAAACTATTAGAATCAAGTCATTCTAATACATATAAAGATAAGATTATTTGTATAAATCATAAAAATCAAGAATTTTATATTGAAATATAATTATTTAATATTAGTAGTAAAGGGATATGCAATAATACTTGCATATCCCTTTATTATTGATTCTTTAATATAGAATAAAGCAGATTATATTATCATAGTATTATTATAAAGGAGTAAATTAATAAACATTTTAATTATGCTTATAAAGTGGGGGAATAGTATGAATATAGTAATCATCGGAAACGGAAATATTGGAAAAGCTTTAACTAAAAAGTTATCTGAAAAAGACCACAATATAGTTGTGATAGATAATGATTACAATAAGATTCAAAAAATAATAAATAATTATGATGTTAGGGCTATATTTGGAAATGGAGCTGTTTATGAAAATCAAATAAGAGCAGATGTGGGTAAATCAGATTTACTAATTTCAGTAACATCATCTGATGAAGTAAACTTAGTATCATCTATAATTGCTAAAAGCTTAGGATGTTGTAATACAATAGCTAGAGTTAGTAATATAGATTATTCATATCAATCTAAATTCATGAGAGAGCATTTCAACTTAAACCTAATTATAAATCCAGAAAAGTTAGTTGCTGAAGAAATTATGAAAATTATTAGATATCCATCCTGGCTTAAAATTCAACATTTAAAGAAATTAGAAGTAAGTCTATTAAATATAGAACTTGAATATAATAATAAATTGATAAATTATCATATCGGTGAAATAAATAAAATATTTAAAACAAATGTTAAAATATGCATTTTAGATAAGAATAACGATATAATAATTCCACCCTTAGATTATATGTTAAAAGAAAATGATAAAATTATCGTAATTGGCTTAGATAAAGATATTAAAAATTTTTTACACAATATAAGAGTTTTAGAAAATGATATTAAATCTGTAATGATTGTTGGCCATAGAAAAGAAGGGATTTACTTAGCCAATTTATTAACAAATCTTGGTATAAAAGTAAAAATTCTAGAAAAAGACATTAATAAATGTAAAGAAATAACTTATCTAGCTCCAAAAGCTAGAGTTATTAATGAAGATGGTACTAGTCAAGAGATCTTATTAGAAGAAGGTATAAATAATACAGATGTATTTATCTCAATGACAGATTTAGATGAAAAAAATATTATAACTTCTATGTATGTTAGTAATTTAAATGTTCCTAAAGTAATAACTTTAGTTAATAACATATCAATAAAAAACTTATTAAATTTTAGTAATCTAAATAATTTTATCTCTCCGAAAGATATTATTTCAAAAGAAATTGTTGAATATGTAGAAAAAGATAATGTAAATTTCAAAGAATTTTTATCTAATAGTTTACATAATAAAATTAAAGTTTCGGAAATTAATATTTCTAAAAAAGATAATATTGTAGGAAGAACATTAAAAAAATTATACAATAAGCCAGAAGTATTGATATTAGCTATTATTAGAAATGATTCTATCATAATTCCTACAGAAGATGAATATATAAAAATAAATGATAAAATAGTTTTTTTAACAACAAATAATAGAAACTTAAGAAAAATTGATAGTTTGTTCTTTTAGGAGGAAGAAACAAATGAATATAAAATTAATATTAAAAACAACAGGAAAAATAATATTATTTGAGGCATTATTATTGTGTTTGCCTCTAATGGTGTCTTTGTTTTATAAAGATGGTTCTTATATCTATTTTATAAAATCTATAATAATTACAGCTTGTGTAGGAATTTTATTATTCTTAATACCAAGCAAAGAACATCGAATCTATGCAAAGGAAGGCTTCATTATAGTGTCGTTATCCTGGATAATAGTGTCTATATTAGGAGCTTTTCCTTTTTATTTAAGTGGTGAAATACCAAGATTTATTGATGCGCTTTTTGAAACAGTATCAGGATTTACAACGACTGGATCAACCATTTTAACAGATGTGGAAAATTTAAGTCGTGGAATACTATTTTGGAGAAGCTTTACCCATTGGATTGGGGGAATAGGAATATTAGTGTTTTTATTATCATTTCTACCTCAATCTAATGGACAAGATATATATTTAATGAGAGCAGAAGTACCCGGTCCTATATTAACAAAGTTCGTATCTAAAGTTAAGATGAATGCTAGAATATTATGCTTAATTTACTTTACCTTAAGTTTATTTCAAGTTGGATTTTTATTGCTAGGAAATATGCCTTTATTTGATAGTATACTAATAACATTTTCTACTGCGGGTACAGGTGGATATTCATTAACTAATGCAAGTATAGCAGCTTATAATAGTGCATATATAGATTATGTAGTTGGTATTTTTATGATTATATTCGGAGTTAACTTTAACTTGTATTATTTATTCTATTTAGGTAGTTTTAAAGAGGCTTTAAAGAGTGAAGAATTAAAATGTTATTTAGGTATTATAACATTCTTCACAATTATAATTACTCTTAATATAATTCCTACATATATGGATATAGGCTTAGCGTTTAGAGATGCTTTTTTCCAAGTAAGTTCAATTATAACAACTACTGGATTTATTACTGCAGACTACAACTTATGGCCAAAACTATCTCAAATTCTTATTGTTTTATTAATGTTAACTGGAGCTTGTGCAGGTTCAACAGGCGGTGGTATTAAGGTATATAGAGTACTAACTCTTTTTAAGTCTTCAATTAATAATTTAAAACGAATATTTTATCCTCACTCTATTAACTCTATAAAAGTTGATGATGAATATGTAGATAGAGATACAATTGATGGAATACAGACATACTTTTTTATTTATGTAATAATACTAATTGCATCTATTATACTATTGTCACTTGATTCTTTAGATCTTGTAAGTATGTTTACATCTGTTGTCACATGTTTAGGAAATGTAGGTCCAGGACTTGGGGAAATTGTAGGGCCTGTTGGAAATTTTTCCTCATTATCAGATATATCTAAACTTACTTTAATTTTTGATATGTTGGCAGGAAGGTTAGAATTATTTCCATTAATTTTATTAATAGTATCATTTAAGTCTTATAAATCATAGAATAATAATAAAATAATAATAATAAAAATAGTTGACATTTTAAAAATAATGACTTAATATTTAAACATAAATTAAATAAGTTATTTTAAATGCTGTGATAAGAAATAGTAAATATATATATCTTTTTCAGAGAGTTTCCGCTAGGTGAAAGGAAATATTGATAATATATTGAACACATCTTTGAGCAATACACCGAAAAATAATTTTAGTAGGCTGTATCGGATTCCTTGCACCCGTTATCGTGCTAGAGTATTAGCAAATTTAACTTGCAGTACTTGATGAGGTTAATGTCGCGAGGCATTAATAAAAATAGGTGGAACCACGTGAGTTAACTCCCGTCCTATGGCTTTAGGCTATAGACGGGAGTTTTTTAATATATAAATAATTTTAAGGGCCCAAAATTATTAAATATTAAATTACTAAGCATACAGATGTAAAATTAATATTCGGAATTTTCAAATAATAAAAGGAGATTAAAATTATGAAAATAAATAAATTAAAAAAATTTACTTTAGTATTAACAACTATATTGTGTATAAATGGTTTAGTAGGATGTTCTAATACATCAGATAAATTAGATGAATCTAAAGAAGAGATAGTAATAGGATATGATAATACCTTTGTTCCTATGGGATTTTTAGATGAAAATGGAGAAACATCAGGTTTTGATGTTGAGATAGCAAAAGAAGTTGGTAAAAGATTAAATATGAATATTAAGTTCCAATCTATTGATTGGTCTATGAAAGAAGCTGAACTTAACTCTGGCAATATTGATGCAATATGGAATGGATATACATTAACAGAAGAAAGAAGATTAAATACATCATATACAGATCCTTATTTAGATAATAAGCAAATAATAGTAACTCTAAAAGATTCCAATATAAATACTAAATCAGATTTATCAGGAAAATCAGTTGGTACTCAATCAGACTCATCTGGTATGGAAGCAATTTTGAAAGATACTTCATTTGTTGAAACTATTAAAAATAAAGAACCTATTTTATATGATACTTTTGATAAAGCTTTTAGAGATTTAGAAATAGGGAGAATTGATGCTTTAGTGGCTGATGAGGTTCTTGCTAGATACTATATAAGTCAAAAAGATGAGGATATATATAATATACTTGAAGAAGATTTTGGCAAAGAAGCCTTTGTAGTTGGATTTAGAAAAGATAATACAAAGTTAAGAGATAAAGTAAATTCTGCGTTAAATGAAATGAAAAATGATGGTACATTTGATGAAATATATTCTAAGTGGTTTAAATAGAAAATAAGAGTTTGTAAGGAGGAATATCATGATAAATGGTTTAGGAATAGTTTTATCGTTTTTTATAATAACATTAGCTTTATCAATACCATTTGGTTTTTTAATTGCTATTTTAAGAAGATCCAAAATAAAATTAATACAATATATATCTAAATTCTATATTTTGGTTATGAGAGGGACACCATTACTTTTACAGTTAATCGTAATATTTTATGGATTACCCTTACTAGGAATTACATTTGATAGATTTACATCAGGTATAATTGCCTTCTTTTTAAATTACGCAGCATACTTCGCTGAAATATTTAGAGGTGGAATTGATTCTATAGATAAAGGTCAAAGAGAAGCTGCTTTAGTTTTAGGATTTGATAAAATAACTATGTATAAAAGAATTATACTTCCTCAAGTAATAAAAAGAATATTAGCTCCAATGTCAAATGAAGTAATTACTTTAATAAAGGATACATCTTTAGTATATATTTTAGGGCTGAATGATATTTTAAGATTAGCTCAAATTCAGTCAATAAGAGAAGTAAGTCTATTTCCTTTAATAGAAGTTGGTATTATCTATTTAATATTAGTTAGTATAATTACTCAAGGATTTAAAATCTTAGAAAATAAGTATTCTTATTATAGATAGGAGGAAGGCAAATGCTAGTTATAAAAAAATTAAATAAATCTTTTAAAAATAACCACGTATTAAAAAATATATCTTTTAATTTAGAAAAAGGTGAAATAGGTGTTATACTTGGTAAATCTGGAGCAGGGAAAACAACATTAATTAGATGTTTAAATGGACTAGAGCAGTTTGATTCTGGGGAGATAGTAATAGATAATGAAGTTTTAAATAACAGTAATGATATACAAAGTAAAAAGGGGAGAATAGGAATGGTATTTCAAAATTTCAATCTATTTCCTCATATGACAGTATTACAAAATATTATAGAGGCACCTATAAGTATTTTTAAAATACCTAATGATGAAGCTATAAAAAAAGCAAATGAGCTGCTTACATTAGTTGATTTAGATAATAAAGGAAACTTTTATCCATTTCAATTATCAGGAGGTCAGCAGCAAAGAGTAGCAATAGCTAGAGCCTGTGCATTAATGCCAAAGGTTCTGTGCTTTGATGAACCTACGTCAGCATTAGATAAAGAAACTACTCAAAATATAATAAAAATAATGAAAAAACTAAAAAATCAAGGTATGACAATTTTAATAATTACTCATGATATAGATTTTGCAAAAGAAGTTGTTGATAAAGTTATAAATATAAACAATGGTATTATTGAATCTACTGAACAAGTATGCTGACTATTAAATAGTAAAATAAGTAATTTAAATAATTTTTTCGATGTGTTAAAATAGATTATAAAAATTAAGTATTTAAGTGAGGTTTTTATGCAAAATAAATTTATAACTAAAGAAAAAATATTTATTCAACCTACAAACTTTTCAGATATTTTAATAAATGCTAATGGATATGAAGATTTTCATCAATTAGTTTTAGACAATAATATAGAATACAGTGATGCAAAATCATATGATCTTTGTCCAAGTGGATTTATTGATTTTAATCAGCATTTATATGAGGATATAAATCATATGAATTCAATTAGTTCTGGATTATTTATAGAGAAATCTTTAATTACATTTAGAATTTTTATATGGACATCAAGAGGAGAAGGTTTTGAGATATTTAAACATGTCTTAAGAGGAAATGAAATAAAAAATCTTAAGAGTTTAGAAGAGGTTAAAGATTATATCTTTAAGCATATATCTGAGTTAGAGGATGGAATAATTAGTACTTATGGAAAAGATATAGTAGGAAGCTTTGAAGATTTTGGAAAAGGAATTGAAGCAAAAAGACTTCCACTAGCTAATATACTTAAGTATTTAACAATTGATAATAATATTAGCGATTTAAAATAAAATATGATGATTTAAAGAGAAAAGAACAAATGTTCTTTGAAACTAAAAGTAACATTTTTTTATAAAGATTCATATTATTTATCAAGGTAATAAAAATAAAGAAATACTTCCCTATAGTATTTTTTATAGACAGAGTTATCTTATTTTATCATAGATAAAAGCATATTTTCAGTGAATATAGGCTGAGTATAATATTATCTTATAAATATAAAGTAGTCATTATACATTGTATATGACTACTTTATTTTATTTTAGCTATCACATACATCTAATAACCACTCATTTGAGTTATTTTCTTTAATTAAAAAACACCATGTCTCATACTTTCCATCTTTATATATATTTTGTGATTGATTATTATAGGTTGCGTTGTATATAACCTTATAGACTTTAACTTCATGAATATCATCTAAATTTTTATTAGACCTATAGTATAAATTTAAAATACTAGAATTATTATCTTCTTTTACGCTTAATATGTTAATTTCATCTAGAGAAGATAGTTGAAGCTCAATTTTGCTTAATTCATCTTGGTTATATAATAAATTTGATATGCTATTTAGATCCTTTTGATTTTTAAAATTATAATAATTATATATAATTTTTGTAGGATTATTAGAATAAGATTGTGTTTTAACGGTGACTATAAATGTAAATAGCAACATGGGAATAAGAATAAGAATAGCAAGCCACTGATAATTCTTAGACAAGATAACACCCCCGTATAATATTTAAAATAACATTATACTAAATATATACTTATTTTTATAATTATAGTATACTATACAATGCAATAATTTTGATTATTGATTTTAATTAATTTTAGGAGGTATATTTAATGAGTAAATCACCAGTTCCAACACCACATAATAATGCGAAGGTTGGAGATATAGCAGAAACTGTTTTATTACCAGGAGATCCTCTTAGAGCAAAGTTTATAGCAGAAACTTTCTTAGAAGATGTAGTTCAATACAATACAGTTAGAGGTATGTTTGGATATACAGGTTATTATAAAGGTAAGAAAATATCAGTTCAAGGAAGTGGAATGGGTATTCCATCTATAGGAATATACTCATATGAATTAATACATTTTTATGGAGTTAAAAATTTAATTAGAGTAGGCTCAGCAGGAGCAATTAATGAGAAGCTAAAAGTACATGATGTTGTTATAGGAATGGGAGCTTGTACAAATTCTAATTATGCAGATCAGTATGGATTGCCAGGAACATATGCGCCAATAGCTAGTTATGAATTACTACAAAAAGCTGTAGATGTTGCTAAAGAAAAGGGAACAGAAGTTACAGTTGGAAATATATTATCATCAGATACGTTTTATAATGATGGAGGATTAGAACCTCTACGTAAATGGCAAAAAATGGGCGTACTTTGTGTTGAAATGGAAGCAGCAGCATTATATATGAATGCATCAAGAGCAGGTGTAAATGCATTAACTATATTAACAATATCAGACTGTCCATTTACTGGAGAAGAAACAACGTCTCATGAAAGACAAGTTGCTTTTACTAAAATGATGGAAATTGCTTTAGAATTAGCATAAATATAAATAATTTAATTACATAAAAAAAGATATGATTAATTTTAATCATATCTTTTTTATTAGCTTATAGTTCTAAATACACCTGTAACAACTCCAATAATTTCAACGGAGCTAGAATCTAATATTATCGGTTCCATAAATTCATTTTCAGGTTGTAATCTTACAAAGCCACCTTCTTTAAAGAATCTTTTAACAGTAGAAGTTTCTCCATTTATTAGTGCTACAACAATTTGGGAGTTCGATGCTATATTTTTCTTATCTACAATAATATAGTCATTATCTAATATCCCTGCATTAATCATACTTTCTCCCTTTACCCTTAAAACAAAATTGTCGCTTCCTTTAAGTAAGTTAGCAGGAAGAGGTATATATTCTTCAATATTTTCTTGAGCTAATATTGGTTCACCTGCTGTAATTTGACCAACAAGAGGAAGGTTTATAATCTCTTGATTTAACCCTGATACATTACCATAAGAAGAACTTCCATCTAAAACTTCTATTGCTCTAGGCTTAGTAGGGTCTCTTCTAATATATCCTAATTTTTCTAACTTATTTAAATAACCGTGTACAGTTGATGTAGATTTTATATTTACAGCAGTACATATTTCTCTTACAGAAGGTGGATAACCTTTAGTCATAAGTTGTTCTTTTATAAACTCTAGTACCAAGACCTGTTTTTCACTTAAATCTAAATACATTATATCAACTCCTTTCTATTATATGTAAATTATATTAAAAAACTAAATTTCCAAAATAATTAATGTCTATAATTATATTTTAACATAATAAGTATATTTACACAAACGTTTGTTCTAAATTGTCAAAATTATATTTTATAAATCTAAATTATCACTTATTTCAGACTCAATTTCTTTTATATCTTCATATTTATCATCATTTACCCATTCGAAATTATTTACAATATCACGCTTTACATTCTTTTTATGTGCAGCATAAAGCTGTGTAGTAGTTACATTGTCATGATCTAATAAATTCTGTACATCATAAATTGAAAATCCAGTTTGAATTAATGAAGTCGCAGCAGTTGCTCTTAACTTATGAGGGCTATATCCATTACTTCTTGATGTATCCATAGATATTGACGTATATTTCTTTACTAGTTGCCTTATTGCCTTTGGAGTTAATCTTTTTTTCTGTAGAGATAAAAATAAAGCATCCTTTGTATCTTCTGGTAAAGATTCACTTTCAGGCCTTTCATTATATATATAATCCTTTACTACAGTCTCACAAGTATGGTTTATAGGCATTAAAACTTCTTTACCACGTTTTCTATATATTTTAAATTCGCCTCTTGAAAAATTAAAAGAGGAAATATTTAATTCTCTTAACTCATTTAATCTTAGACCATAAGTTACAAAAAGAGCTAATATAGCTTTATCACGAAGCTTTGTTTTTTTCCAATATACTTTTTCTTTTTCAGTAAGACCCTCACCATTTTCAACAGAATCTAGCATCCTAGCAACCTCATCGATTTCAAGTCTTTTTATAGCATCTGGCTGAGGTTTAGGAAGCTTAATTGGATTAAAACCATCTGTAATGTTATTGTCAATTTGTTCATTTCTATAAAGGAACTTAAATAGAGTAGAGATAGATGATTTTTTTCTAGCTAGAGCCCTATTATTATTTTCATAAATTAATGTATTTTTCTCTGTATGCTTATAGTATCTACTACAGTAATCACCTAAGAATAAGTTAACATCACGCGACTTTATATTATTAAATTCTTCTAATGTAATCTCACTTGTATTTTGTGCACTTGTAAGTTCTTGCATTTCTACAAGATAATTGCAAAAGAAGTGAATATCTTCTAAATAAGCATACCTAGTTGATACAGCTACAGATCCTTTAAGATATATAAAGTAGTCTTTCATAAACTTAGGCAATTTACTTTCAACCTTTATGCATTTTTCCATGATATCATTATCTCGGAATACTATGTTATCTGGTTTATCTGATTTATTATTAATTTTTAAAATTTTATTATCACTCAAAATAAATCCTCCCGATTTTAAATATAAGGTATTTTAATAATATTAAAATATCATAATAAATTTTTTCTTTCAACTTATTAGGTTTAAATAAAAGTATAGGGTATAGACTTTAAAGTATTATTATTTAGGGGATTGTTTATGCAAATAACGTAAATAAAGAAGTTAATGAAGCTTAAATAATATATGAATAACTATATATACAAAAATGGATTTAAATGGTATTAGGAGCGTTTTTGTTTAGGTTTATATAAATAAGTATTATAAAAAAGGATATAAGGTTTAAAATCTAAATAAATATCTCAAATAAGTGCTTATAAGAATTGAGATTTTATTTAGATATAATTAAAGAATTTCACTGAAACGAAATAAAAGTTATAAATAAAAAAATAAAATTATAAAAACAAAAAGAGAATAGTAAAAAAATAGATTTGGTTTATATTATAAAAATTGTAAAAAAATCAAATATATATAGGTATATAGTATATATATTTAATTACATATATAACTATTCCCTAAATATACATTTAGAGACTAGTTATATATTGGAAGTTATACCACTCTTCGTATACTTAAATATATGATATTGATGTAAATTATAAATTAATAAAAATATTAAATTATTAATTTATATCATATGCACACATACTAATATTATTTATGCTAAAGCATATTCAAAGCTGAAATTAATAAATTAATATGATCACATATATAATATCCTTAGATCTAACTTGAATAATAATAAAAGCCATAGATATAAAACGCTAATTGTTTAGTATCTTATATCTATGGCTTTTGTAAAATATCTATTATTATTAATTATTATTTTTATCATTTAATAATAAGCTTCTTTGAGTGTCTGACTTGTTTTTATCATAATCCGAATTTAACACTTTGTCTAGATACTCCAAACATATCTGCTAATATGCCTTCTATAGAATTTATTGGTAAATCTATTTCTTTTAATGTATTAAACTTTTCTTCTATTGTTTTTCTATTTCTGCTGCAAATTGATTTACTTGTCTCTCTATTGGGTTATTAGTGTTATATCCATCTCTTCTTTCTAGATACATAAACTGATTTGTATCAGTATTATCTAAATGACCTAGATAGTAATGAGATCTATACTACTTCTCTACTAACCTACTTCTTTATTGTAATTTAGAGCATAAAAAAAAGATTATTATGTGTGCTTTTAATAATAATCTCTTTTTATATTTTATATAATATTGTTATAATGAATTAAGCTTCTGTAAATTATGTTACTTTAATTCGTTACAACAATATAGATAGTTAATATGTAACTTCATTTAATTGTTTTAAATCTACTTCATATTTGCAACTTCCATCCATAGATTCAACATAGGCAGTACCTATGTTATTATCAACACTTAGTAGATTAACTTGGTTTTCTTTATAAAAAATTTTACTTTTACGATTGGCATTTGAATCCTTAGAATTTATAATTTCCATTGCTCTTCTTAATTGCATATAGATCTCCTAATTAGCATTGATTTATTCTATATATTATAATTGCCACTAGAGTATAATTTATACATATAAACATTTACGATGATTTAATAATTTAGACAAATGAAAAAACAACAGGTTAATATTCCTGTTGCTTTTATCTGATATCCTAATGGCTATCTAGGTTCAATTATTAATTTTATTGCTGTTTTTTGCTCACCTTCTATTTCTATGTCCGTGAATGCTGGAATGCAAACTAAATCCATGCCACTAGGTGCTACAAAACCTCTAGCGATTGCTACTGATTTTATAGCCTGATTTAAAGCTCCAGCTCCAATAGCTTGTATTTCTGCATTACCTTTTTCCCTTAGTACCCCTGCTAGAGCTCCTGCTACAGAATTAGGATTAGATTTTGATGAAACTTTTAATACTTCCATTTCAATATCCCCCTCTTGGATTGGTTAAAATATCTACAGTACTAAAACATTCTTGCTTTAAGGTATACTTCTATATTAATAAATAAAAACCTTTATTTTTTTCCAAACATCTTCTAAATTCTATATAAAGTTTATATTTTATCTAAAAAAATAATATTATAATATATCCGACATTATTTCTATTTTTTTAGCTCTTGTATTTCATCAAAAGTAAGCCCAGTTAGTTCCATAATAAATTCAAGATCTGAGTTTTTATCTAGTAATTCTAAAGCCATTATTTTTCTTGTTTCTAAATATTTTATATTTTTTTGTGGGGAATTGATAGATTTACCTTCTAAAGCTAAAATATTATCTGAATCAAGTGATGTGTTGATATATTCTTTAGTACAGAACATTTGTTCTGTTTCGTTGTAATCTTCTATCTCAGGATTAGGTTTATATTGTCCGTTTACTTTAATCATAGGTTTATATAAGTAGAATAATATAAAAATTGCAGGTATAAAGAAGTAAAACTTAGCACCTAATATCCCAACTATTACAGTAATTATAGAAATTACTTTATTAATACTACTTATATGAATATTACATATACTTACATCCATAGAAAAGCCTTTAATTATTCCTAAAAATAATGTTATTAGACATAATGGCAATAAACAATAACTAGATATAACTCCTCCAAAATTAAGATGATCAAAATTTTGATTTATATTACCATATACAAACATCCATCCATTTAAATATGAATATATGCAAACGAATACACCTATTATACCTCCTATGGCCTGCGTGTACCATTCTAAGAATTGAGACTTCATCTTTATCCTCCTCTAATAAATATGTATATAGAATAATATGATTTATATTTAATAAATATATCTAATTATATTTAATGCTAAAGTTACTATTTATATTTCCTTAAAAAAATATTATAATTTATATACTTAAAAAGAATATATATTTAAGTTATAATGTATCTTAATGCACATTATATTTATACTTATATGTAAATAATAAATAGAATAATATAGTAAGGGGCGTATTTATTATGTTAGATACAACAGAGTTTATTCTTAAAATTGCTTTTATCGTTTTAACTATTGTATGGATAGGTAAAATAATGATACTTAGAACAGATAAGCAAATTGTAATTAATCCATTATTAATAGCTATATCTGCTATACTTGTAGTTTTACCAGAATCTATAGAGTCATCAATAACTATACAGGAAATTAAAATATTCCTTTATTCGCTTTATTGTATAATTGTGATTTTAGGTGTTTACTCAACAAGGAAAAAAAATAACTTTTTATAAAATAGAAAAGCTGATTATAAATAATACTATAATCAGCTTTTCTATTTAATTTAAGCTTCTATTATATATTTTTTAATCTCTTTTTGAAGCTTCACATCTATATATTTTCATGCCTTGTGACATAAATTTATCTTCATATTCTGTAGTTACATTTTCTATATCATTGTTTTTAGCTAAATCTAATGATATATTCTTTAACAACCAATTATTTGAAGCTATTTCGTTTAAACTAAATTCAAATAAGTCTTGGTTATCAGTCTTAAAGTGAATTTCTCCATTTTGATTTAATATTTCTTTATATTTATTAAGGAAGTTTTTATGTGTTAATCTTCTTTTTGACCATCTTTTCTTAGGCCAAGGATCACAAAAATTAACATATACTCTATCTATTTCACCTTCACCGAAATAGTCTAGTATATTATTTACGTTTCCCCATACAAATAAGATATTGTTAAGATTAGCATCATTAGCTTTTTCTACTGCCTTTAAAAGAACTTCTTCTTTAATTTCCATAGCTATATAATTTATATCTGGATTTTGTTTAGCTAATGTTGTTATAAATTTACCTCTACCTGTACCAAACTCTACATGTATAGGATTTTGATTATTAAATTTTAAATTCCAATTATTTTTTAATTTTTCAATATCATCTTTTATTACATAATCTGTATAGCTTATTAATTTTTCATCAGATCCTTTTTTCTTTCTTCTTCTCACAGTAATTCTCCTTAGTTGAAATAATAGTAATATAAATAATTATAGAGTATTAGCATAGCCAATACTCTATTTTATAATTAACAGCTGCAACCACCGCCACAACCGCTGCAACCGCCACCTTCAGGCATGTTTTCAACAACGATTCTAAATCCATATCCAGTATCTTCTATTGTAACATCTCCGTATTGTGCATATTCTGCTTGATCCATTATAAAATGTAATCCATCATAGTCATAAGTTACATCAGAACTATTTTGCTCATCTAAAGCTAAACCAAAAGATGGACCACTGCATCCAAAACCTGCAAAGTATATTCTTATGTTAGTTGGTTTATCTTGGTTTTCGCTTACTATTTTGTTTAGTGTATCAATTGCTGTTTGTGGTAAAGTAACCTTCATAAAATCATTTCCTCTCTATATTTGTTTAGAATATATATATTATATACTATTATGATAAAGAATCAAATATTTTAAATTAAATTAGATATACTTAGATTCTTTTAAAATTAATCTATATACTACTTTGGAGAAATAAAAGCATCTATATTTATAGATTTCTTCTCTTTTAAGTTTATTACATATAAACTAGGAGTTATATATTCATAATCATTTAAAAATGGAAATAATAGAGTATATCTATCTTCTTTTAAATTATTAAATCTATATCTTCCCTGTAAGTCAGTAGTACTATAATATTTATTACCCTCAGAATCTATAATTGTAACAATTTTATTTTTTATATTATCATTGTTATCAAAACAAATTTTGCCAGATATTGAATATAAATTAGTTTCTTCACATTCTAAATTGAAAGAAGATGGCGTTGAATTTAATATTAGTGGTTGAATTAAAACACCACTCAAGACTACTGATTTAGAAAATAGAACTTCGTGATAAAAATCTGCTTTTATTACGCAATTAGAACATATGTTCCTTATTTTAACTTCTGAGATTGAATATAAAAATGAAGGCCTTTTGTCTGTGTAGAATTCTTCATAGTCACCTG